>JADJTW010000037.1 GCA_016710965.1 Flavobacteriales bacterium | reverse complement strand
AATGGCAGCCAAGAACATCCAATTCGACATTGACGCTCGCGACCGATTGAAGCGTGGCGTGGACCACCTCGCGAACGCCGTGAAGGTGACCCTCGGTCCCAAGGGGCCGCAACGTGATCATCGACAAGAAATTCGGTGCGCCCCAGGTGACCAAGGACGGCGTTACCGTGGCCCAGGAGATCGAGCTGAAGGACGCCGTGGAGAACATGGGCGCCCAGATGCTGAAGGAAGTGGCCAGCAAGACCGCTGACGCCGCTGGTGATGGCACGACGACCGCTACGGTCCTCGCACAAGCCATCGTTACCGCCGGCCTGAAGAACGTGGCCGCCGGTGCCAACCCCATGGACCTGAAGCGCGGCATCGACAAAGCCGTGATCGCCGTCGTGGAAGAGCTCAAGAAGATGAGCAAGTCCGTTGGAGACGACAACGCCAAGATCAAGCAAGTGGCTTCGATCAGCTCGAACAACGACGACACGATCGGCACCTTGATCGCTGAGGCCATGGCCAAGGTGAAGAAGGAAGGCGTGATCACCGTAGAAGAAGCAAAAGGCACCGACACCACCGTGGAAGTGGTGGAAGGCATGCAGTTCGACCGCGGCTACCTCAGCCCCTACTTCGTGACCAACGCGGAGAAGATGGAGGCCGACCTCGAAGGCGCCTACATCCTGATCTACGACAAGAAGATCAGCACCATGAAGGAACTCCTCCCCGTTCTGGAGAAGAGCGCGCAGACCGGCAAGCCCCTGCTGATCATCAGCGAGGATGTGGACGGCGAGGCGTTGGCCACCTTGGTGGTGAACAAGATCCGTGGCGCCCTGAAAGTGTGCGCGGTGAAGGCCCCTGGCTTCGGCGACCGCCGCAAGGCCATGCTGGAGGACATCGCTATCCTCACGGGTGGCACCGTCATCAGCGAGGAGCGCGGCTTCAAACTGGAGAACGCCGACCTCAGCATGCTGGGCAAGGCCGAGAAGATCAACATCGACAAGGACAACACCACGATCGTGAACGGTGCCGGGAAGAAGGCCGACATCACGGGCCGTGTGAACCAGATCAAGGCACAGATCGAAACCACTACGAGCGACTACGACAAGGAGAAGCTGCAAGAGCGTCTGGCCAAATTGGCTGGCGGTGTTGCCGTCCTCTACATCGGTGCTGCCACGGAAGTGGAGATGAAAGAGAAGAAGGACCGCGTGGATGACGCCCTGCACGCTACCCGCGCTGCAGTGGAAGAAGGCATCGTGCCGGGCGGTGGCGTGGCCTACATCCGCGCACAGAAGGTGCTGGACAAGGCCGAAGGCATCAACGCCGACGAGACCACCGGCATGGGCATCGTGAAGCGCGCGCTCGAAGAGCCGTTGCGCCAGATCGTTGCCAACGCTGGCCTGGAGGGCAGCATCATCGTGCAGAAAGTGCGTGAAGGCAAGGCCGACTACGGCTTCAACGCCCGCACCGAGGTGTACGAGAACCTGCTCGCAGCAGGGGTCATCGACCCCACCAAGGTGACCCGCGTCGCCCTGGAGAACGCCGCCAGCATCGCCAGCATGTTGCTCACCACCGAGTGCGTCATCAGCGAAGAGAAGGAAGAGAAGGCACCGGCACACAGTCATGGTGGAATGGGTGGCGGCATGGACATGATGTAAGTCGCGTCCAACGCATCTCTTCAATGCGCGAACCCCGGCCGAAAGGCTGGGGTTCGTTGCTCGGGGCGGCTGAGAAGGGACTCCCGTTACTAACAACTGTTGAGAACTCAACGCCAGACGGGAGTTCCGGCCCGCCTACTTTCACGCGCGCCGAAAAGCCCGCAGCCTTAGCGGGACGGGCGAAGCAGCACACCCCGCCGCAGCGGGATGAAACCCATGCACGTCACCCCCAAACGCTTCTTCGACTTCTGCGCCACGCACGTGCCCTTGCTGCACGCCATCGCCATGAAGCCAGGTGATGTGAGCGAAGCGCAGGTGCGCCAGCTCATCCGCAACTTCAGCGACGGCACCGAAGAGCTGCCCGAGACCACGTGGGAGCGCCTCAACGAACTGCAGATCATCGTGCCCATCGAGGAAGGCAGTTCGCACTACGTGATGTCGCAGCCGCTGCTGCAGCTGCTCAACTTCCTGTACAACGATGCGCTGCCTACCAGTCGCCGGAGATCATCCAGGGCTACATCGCTGCATTGGAGAGCGCCCGTAAGCGAGAGTGCTGCTGGGCACCGATGCAGGCGATGTGCTGAGCGTAGCCATGGCCGCCAACGAGATCGACCACACGCTACGCCGCATGCGCGACGATCTCGATGCGACGCACCGCGCCGTGATGGCCGAGGTGGCCCGCTACCTCGCCGATCGCAGTAGCGTGAGCGTGCGCGAACGCTACCTGCGCATCGTGACACTGATGGACCAGTACGTGCATCCGTTGGTGGAGATCATACGCGTTGACGGCCTGCTGGTGAACACGTTGAACGAGACGGACATGGCCCTGCGCGCCGCTCGCGAGCAGGGCGTCTACAAGGACCTGCACAGCATAGAGCGCAACGAACGTGCGATCCGCGTGCTTCGCCGCCGTGCCATACACACCCTCAACGAGAGCCGCAAGGAATTGCAGCCGCTTTACGATGTGCTGCGTCGCGCCAGCGCCATTGCGCACGGTGCAGGTCTGGCGTTGAACCGCCTTCGTGCCATGCGCCTTGAGGATTGGGCCATGACCTACGTGGCCAGTGCCGCTTTCGCGCGCATCGAAAGCCCGCCCACCGAAGCGGTGCTCAATCAGATCATCGATGCGGTGGTGAGCCATCCGCCCGCTGCACCGCCCTCGCTCAACTGGGTGGAGAACCAGGAGACGCCGCCGGACTATGTGCGACTGCTCTGGCTCAACGACCTGCCCAATGCGCTCAATGAGGAACTGCCCGTGAAGGACGTCACAGAGTGGCTCACGCAGAGCTTCCCCGAGAAGGGAACCGCCGATGCGCTCCTGGGCCTTAGCAAACTGCTCTTCGACCCCAAGCTGGAAGTGGGCTTCGACGGCGGCAAACCGAAACTGTACCGCACCAGCGACGGCGTGCTGGAGGCCACCACCATCTACATCACCAAAGCATGAGCAACCTCACCCAGATCAAGGAGGTATTCGACAAGCTGCGCCAGGGCGCGTACATCACCCACGAGCAGGGCAGCTTGCATACCGCGCTCGCCGAGAACTACGACGGGTACCGGGACTATTTCGCGCCGCTTGGCCTCAACCTCGTGCGCCACACGCGCGACTTCTTCTACTTCCAGACGGAAGCCGCCGAGGCCACGCCACCTTCGCAGGCGCTGCCTCCCATCGCCGTGTTCTGCTTCATCCTCATCGAATCCACTGCGAACGAAGGCCGTCCCGTGGAAGAGTACCTGCTCACCGAGCGCTTCAGCGTGGCAGGCCTCCCCCATCTGAACAGCGATCGCTACAAAGCGCACTTGAAAGCCGTGGGCGTGGACGACGAAGCATCGCTGCGCAAGCTCGTGAAGAGCATGGTGCGCCTCGGCTGGGTGGAATACTTCAACGATGACACCTTCCGCTTCCTGCGCCCCTTCCACCGCATGTTCGACAAGTGCGAGGAGATCAGCATGGCAGCCGAACAAGAAAAGCGGAGCGTGCTGAGAACTACGAGCCGATGATCGACCCGGAGCTCAATTGAACCGCAACGACGCAAAGACGCCACGTTAACGCAACGAAAACAAGGATGACGAGCCCAATGAACGTATTGCAGCGTGGCAAGTTCGGCCACGCCGTTGCGTTGTTGCGGTTACATCGCATTTGAAGCATGCAACTAGGACCGACCAAACTCATCGCCATCCGCTCGGGCAGCTACGACTACGCCGAAGTGGACTTGAGCAATTCCATCCAGCTCGTAGGGCCGAACAACGCGGGCAAGACCACGTTGATC
Organism: Flavobacteriales bacterium; assembly: GCA_016710965.1. Classification (GTDB taxonomy): domain Bacteria; phylum Bacteroidota; class Bacteroidia; order Flavobacteriales_F; family PHOS-HE28; genus PHOS-HE28. The sequence goes on along the minus strand of JADJTW010000037.1, from coordinate 41,146 downwards.
AACACCCTGCAGTTCCTATACCTGGACAACCGGAACCAGATGGTGTTCGGGGACCATGATCAGGAGGCTACTAGGCAATACTACTTCCCTGATCAGTTCAGTTACCTGCTCTTCGAGTGCCAGGGGCCGAAGGGCACTTACATGATCGGCTGGCGCGGGCAGAGCAAGAGCAGCGGAGGCGATCCCGTTCGCTTCACCTATCGACGGCGGCTACGACATGAGCGATTACCTCACGGAGGAGGACCGCGTGCGTGATCAAAAGGAGGTGCTGGCGAAATTGGAGGCGCGGCTACCGCGAGTTGCGCGAACCGCAATCGCACCGCGAGGCCATCCTGGTGGCCACGAAAGGCGAGAGCAACGGCCTGGGCATCGTGCACCTTACCGAGACCGGACCGCTATTCGCACTTCAAGGAGGTGCTCAAGAACCTGCTCAGCCTGCGCAGCATCGATCAGCACGAGATGAAGCGGAGCCTGCTCATGCTGGCGAGCATCCCGCCGAACAAGCCCGCGCTGGAGGCCAACCGCCTCATGACCGAGGAGTTCGAGCGCATTCGCGACCGCCGGCTGAAATTGAACACGCTGAAGAACGAGCGCGAGCGTCTGGAGAAGTTCATCGACCTGAGCGATGTGCGCTTCAGCCTGGAGGCGCGCCTGGCCACCGTGCATGCCGATCTGATGGAGAAGCGGCGCAAGGCCCACGACCACAACAAGCATGTGAAGGAGGCCATCGTAGCCAAGCAGGAAGCGCTGGAGAAGGAGAAGATCAGCACGGCGGAGATCCTCAAGGACCTCGATGAGAAGATCGCCGAGCTGGCCGCGCAGAAGGGCCGCGCCGATGGCGACCTCGCCCGCATTGCCGACCTGGGCAGAGGCCTGGAGAATTTCGCCGAAGGCATGGCGCGTGAAGCCTTGAACAACGCCAAGGAGCGCCTTCATGCTTTGGGCCGCCAGCTCGGCAACGCCGAGGAAGCCGATCGCCAGCGCACCGCAAGGGCCCTTGCCGAGGTGACCGAGCGCGTGGCGAACACCGAGAAGGCGATCGCCAATTTCGACAAGGCACTGATCACCGAGTTGCGTGAATCGCTCAACGACGAACAGGTCCGCGGACTCTCGAAGCTCTTCAACCTGGACATCCTGAAACTGCCTGTGGAAAAAGGCGGCATCGAACTGAAGAAGCGCAAGCAGGTGGATGAGGTCCTCAAGAGCATTGCGCAGAACATCAAGGACGACAGGTACAGCGACTCGATCCTGAGCCTGCCGCTACCGGACAACAGCAGCGCGTGGAAGGAGCTGGTGGACGTGAAGGCCATGAAGAAGGCCCTTGCCGACCTGAAGGCCGAGCAGGAGCGCCTGCGCCAGTTGATGGACGCCATTGAGAACCGCGAAGCGCTGGCCAAGGAGCGCGCCAATGCGCAGGCCGAGTGCGATGCGCAGGTGGAGCTGCTGGGCCGCTGGGAGCGCTTCCAAGTGGACCGCAAAGAAGAGCCGCGCTTGAAGAAACGCCACGACGAGGTGGCGAAGGAGAAAGGCAACGCCGAGCGCGAACGCAAGGATGTGCGCGAGAAGCTCGACGAGATCAGTGTGAAGCTGTTCGAACAGCGCACGGCATTGAACAAGGAGGACGAGCGCTTCAACCGCCTGCTGCGCTTGCTGGAGCAATGCACCCCACCACCGGATCCCGAGGCCAAGGGCCGCGAATTGGTGAGCGTGCCGAACGATGCGGAAGACGCCATCGAGCTCTATCGCAGGCTTACCATCGAGCACAAGGACCTGAGCCGCGAGATGGACCAGCTCCGCAGCAAGATCGAGAACGTGCTCAAGAGCGACATCATCGGTGCCACCGAGCAGGACACCATCCGCCTGATCCGCGAGCAGATCGATGGCCTGCCCACCTTCGAGGAGGCGCTGCGCAAGGACTGGGACAACTACCTGCACCTGCTGAGGGCCAATTTCGCCAACGTCCTCAACGGCCTGGCCGACATCAAGGTCGCCGCCGAAAAGCTGAACCGTCGATTCAGCAACGTGAGCGTATCGAATCTGGAGAGCTTGAAGATGGAAGTGATCGACCAAAGCGACCTCGTGGAGCCGTTGCGAGAACTGGCAGAGACCGATCACACAGGCCTCTTCGACGATAGCAAGAAGCTCGATGCCGCCTACCAAAGCTTCCGCAACCGCCTTAGCGAGCGCATCACGCTCAACTACGGCGACCTGTTCACGCTGCGCTTCACCGTGGCGGTGAACAACGGCCGTGTTCACAGCTACGACAACCTTCAAGTGGAATCGCACGGTACGGCCATCACCATCAAGGTGCTCTTCAACCTGCTCGTGCTGCGCAGCATGCTCAAGGAGGACGCGCAACTGCATACCCCGCTATCGCGCGTTCCTTTCTTCCTCGATGAGGTGCATAGCCTCGATGCCACCAACCGCGGCGCCGTATTGCGCATGAGCCGCGACCTGGGCTTCATGGCCATCACAGCAGCACCCGAGCCCGTTAGCGAAGTGGACGCGCTCTACTTCCTGCGCCCGATCAACGGCCGCTTGGTGGTGCGCAACGAGCTGCGCGTAGGCGTGAAGTTCGACTCGCTGGAGGTGCTGGAGTGAACCTTTCAGACCCATGAGAACGAGCCCCGGTCGACGCCGGGGCTTGTTCGTCAATAGGGATCAGAACTTCACGAAACGCGCGATGCGCGAGCCTGAGGCCGTGCCTGCGATCACAGCGTAAGCACCGGAGGCGAACGCCCGAAGGTCCACCTCGATGGTCGTTCCGCCAGAGGAGATGGGCATGGCGACCGAGCGACCACTGCCCAGTTCGACAAGCTGCACCGCGAGGATGGCTTCGTCGCAGCCCAACCACAATTGATCTTGGGCAACATTCGTCCTAAGTGCGAGTTCGCGCGACGGGAACGTAACACCACTTCCAGTGGTGAGGTTGGCCAGTTCAAGCCCATCGTACATGGCGAACAGCGAATTGCCCGATCCACCGCTGGCCGTGCCGGGGTCGAGCTCCACGAATGCCGTATCGCCCGGCGCGAGCGCGAAGGTGTTCGTCACCTGCAAGTAAGTATAGGTGCCATTGTTGGTCACAGGCGCCGTGAAGAAGTGGAGCGTACCGTCGGCCTCCTTCCAACCCAGCCCAAAGCCAACGTAAGGGCTGAAGAACGGGAAGGTGAACACGCCGCACCAGCCGCCCAAGGTCCACGTTTCTCCATTCGCGATCTCCGGCACCAGATGCGTCGCGCGGCTCCATCCGTTGCAGCCGGCATTGCTGTGGTTCACCAGAGCGCCGAAATCGCCGTAGCCCGGCGCCGCTGGTCCCCAGACCATCGGGCAGGTACTGGTCCAACCCGTATTGTCGAAGTTGCCCTGGCCATCTTCGAAGCTGCCGTTGATCAGTTGGGCGTGAATGCTGACGCAAGGGACGAACCCAAGCATCAATATCGATAGCGGCCGGTTCATGGGATGAAGGTAGAGCCGTGATCAAGCAGCGATCATGCCAACCAGCTACTTTGCGAACATGCAAGCGCGGCTCTGGACGATCACTGCCGCATTCCTTGGGCTAACGATCACGCGAGCCCAGGACCTCCGCTTCCAACACCTGACTGCCGAAGACGGTCTGAGCGACAACGCGGTCACCTGCCTCTTCGAGGACCGCGCGGGGTACATCTGGATCGGTACTGAGCGGGGGCTGAACCGTTATGATGGCCAGCGCGTGGAGCGGTTCATGGCCGGACCGAATGGCCCTGGTGGTGATTACATCAGCTCCATCGCCGAGGACGCACGCGGTGACCTGTGGATCACATCTGTGGGTGGGGGACTCGCCAGACGACACCTGGCGACTGGCAGATTCACCCATTTGCGCCGCGATAGCACTGATGCGTGCGGTCTGCCAACCGACCTGCTCAATCATGTGCTGGTGTTGGATGATTCCCTGCTTCTGTTGAGCTCACGTGGCGGGGGGGCGATCTGGTATCACCTGCGCCATGGCGTAGTTCGGCGTCTTGGCTTCAGGCCCGTGGAGGTCAACGCCCATGGCGATACGACCGCTCGCACGGAGGACAACTGGTGCCACACCGCGCTCAGGCTGGATGACCGGAGAATCTGGCTGACCATGCTGGGCACCACGGGCTCCCATGTCGTGGATGCGCGTTCCGGCGATCTCATCGAACGGCTGGCCACGAGTGGTATTAGCACCAACGGGGTGCATCTCGATGGTATGCTCTACATGGGCGGTTGGAGCGCAGGCATCCAACGCGTCGACCCCGGACGTCCGGACGTGGTATCGCACTTTCCCATCGAGGACGAGGTCACCGGCATGGTGGAGTGGGATGATCGGCATCTGCTCGCTGCGACCAAGGTGAACGGTCTGGTGTTGTTGGACAAGGCCGGTGCGCTCATCGAGCGCTACCGGCATGCCCGGTCCGACCGCTCCTCGCTCGGGAGTGACCGCACAACGTGCCTGATGCGCGACCGTGCAAGGAACCTATGGGTGGGCACCTCGAAAGGAGTGTCAGTTTACGCACCCCCGGTGTGGCGAACAAGTGCCATTCCTCTGCTGCCGGAAAACCGCGTCGGCGATCTGGTCTTCCACGCCTTGCAGCAGGATGATGATGGTACCATCCGCATCTCCACATCCAAGGGCTTCATCCTCGTCGATCCCGTGAGCCGAACATCCCGCATCGTAGAATTATCCCACGCCGGCGCGCATATGGAGGTGACCGGGCTTTTCAAGACCGGGCCTGGGGAATGGTTCGCCGGTACGGAGACAGGCATCTTCCGATACGATCCTGAAAGCGAACGCATTCTGCCGGAGGCGGAAACAAGAAAGTGGTCGAGCTATCACGAGGGCAGTATGTTCCAGACCCGTGCTGTGTGGCCGAGTTCGATCGGTGGACGCGACCTGTTGCTCCTGGGCGCTCTGGGCTATGGCCACATCGCCATCGATCATGCCACGAGTGAGGATGTCGAAGAGTGGGTCGACTATCTGGACGAGCGTGGCACAATGATGCTACGGTCCACGATGCAGGATGCCCATGGCACATGCTGGTCCGCCACCTTGGGTGGAGTTGTCCGTTGGACACCAGTGGCCACGGGAGGCGAACCGAACGGAACAGTGTTCAGCACGCAGGCGAAAGCAGAGCATCGGCTTCCTGGTGACGATGCGCAAGGGTTGGCCAGGCAAAGCGATACCGTTTGGGTGGCACTTCGCGATGCGGGGGTGGCGAGCATCGTAGGCGATCGCACGCGTGCCCACGCCCCCCCAGCGCATCTCCCGCACGATGTCCTTGGCTTGACCGTCGATCGCTCCGGCATGGTATGGTGCGCAACGAGCAATGGCCTGCTACGGTACGCCCCGAGAACTGGCGGCTGGCTGCATGTCGATGTGAACGACGGACGCGCCTTCCGGCAGTTGACCAAGTGCATCACTACGTTGCGCGACGGGCGTGTCGCCCTTTGCGCGGATGATCACCTGCTCCTCTTCGATCCCTCGGCCTATAGGACGTTGCCGGATCTCCCCGTGCCGTGGGTCGTAAAGATCAACAACACATGGGGCGCACTGGAGACGGACACGTACGCCCAGCTTGAACTGCAGTACCGGAACAGTGCGTTCGACGTAATGCTCACAGCGTTGCAACCCGTGGGTGCCGCACCACTCACCTTCCTGTGCAGGTTGGATGACGAGGGGACGGGCTATCGTGAGGTGACCGCGCGTGAACCCCTGCGCTATGCCGGAGTGGCCGTGGGAACGCATCGCCTGCTGGTGCGCGTGCGGGATGCCTTTGGTCGTGAAGGGCCCGAACATGCATTGCTCATCGTCACCATTGCCGGTCCATTCTGGCAGCAGTGGTGGTTCTTCCTCCTTGTGCTCGCGGCCGGTGCGCTGGGCACGTACCTCGTATCTCGGCTCCGCACGAAGCAACGTGCCAAGCTCCAAGGCGTACGCGACCGCATCGCACGCGATCTGCACGACGATATCGGCAGCACGCTGGGCAGCATCAGTTTCTATAGTGAGGCGTTGCGGCGGAAAATGGCCGGCTCGAGCGACGGCATTTCCCAGGACGTGGCGGAGAAGATCGGCAGCTCATCGCGCGAGATGATCGACCGCATGAGCGACATCGTTTGGAGCGTCGACCCGAAGAATGACGATGCGGGTGCGCTGATCGAGCGCTTACAGTCCTTCGCGAAGGACCTGCTCTCAGCGAAAGACATCGCGCTCGACTTCCGAGCCGATCCTGACCTTGCGGAACGCAAGCTCAGCGCCGAGCAACGACGCAACCTCTTCCTCATTTGCAAAGAGGCGCTTTACAACACCGTGAAGTACGCTGACGCGGGCAAAGTGACCATTGCCATTTACGCTGAAGGCCGCGGCCTATCGATCATCCTGAACGACGATGGCTGCGGATTCGACCCGGACAATACCGACAGCTACAACGGCAATGGCCTCGTGAACATGCGGACACGCGCCAATGCGATCAACGCGGTATTCACCCTCACCACTTCGCCCGGCAACGGGACGGAAGTGAACCTGCGACTTCCGGTGCAAGAGTTCGTCCCCCGTTCGGGGGATTGATGCTGCCGCACGCACTGGTAGTTTTGTGCGCAGACCACGAGCCATGACCGGCACCATCCACGTAGCGCTCTTTGACGACAGCAAGGCGATCCGCGATTCGCTCGGCACGCTGCTGGGCACCACACCCGGGATCGGCATGTGCGGATGCTATCCGGATGCTGTCAATGTGCTGGCTAAAGTGGCGGCATGCAAACCCGATGTGGTGCTCATGGATATCGACATGCCCGGCCCAAACGGCGGCAACGGGATCGATGCCGTTCGCACCTTGCACCAGGAGCGGCCCGAATTGCCGATCATGATGCTCACCGTTTTCGGCGATGAGGACCGCGTGTACGACTCCCTGCGCGCCGGAGCTGTCGGGTACCTCCTGAAGAACGATGATCCAAACGCGGTCCTCGATGCCATCCAGGACGTGCATAGCGGCGGCGCGCCGATGACACCGAGCGTCGCCCGCAAGGTGATGCTGCACTTCCAACGCGAAAGCACACCGACCGACGCGCCCGCTGTGATCCTGAGCAGCCGTGAAAAGGACGTGCTGCAAGCGCTCGTTGACGGCTTGAGCTACAAGATGATCGCCGACCGGCTCGGCATCAGCTTCGAGACCGTGCGCAGCCACATCAAGCATGTGTACGAGAAGCTGCATGTACACAACAGCGCGGAGGCCGTGGCGAAGACGCTGAAGGGCGGACTGTTGCGCTGACCGGATTCGTTGAGCTGGATGCTGGAAGATGTCCTCAGGGCTGATGCGTCCTGCACTGGCCCCCTGATCCGCATCCTTCCCATCTGACCATCCCCCGTTCATGGGATTGAACCATCGCGAAGGTTCGTAGAGTTTTGGAGAGCCGTTCGCGTCGGGGTACCCGCCGCGATGTGATGACTGCCAACCACCTACTCCCATGCGAGCACGAACCCTTACCCTGCTGACCTGCACCGCCGCGATCGCCGCAACCACCGCTCAAGTCCCCACGCTGCTGAAGGACATCAATCCGACCGGCAACTCGAACGTGAGCGCGTTAACCTGTTTCGGGGACGTGGTCTACTTCCAAGCCACGGATGGGGTGAATGGCACCGAACTCTGGAAGACCGATGGAACGGAGGCAGGCACCGTCATGGTCAAGGACATCAATCCGGGCACCGGCTCTTCCTTCCCGAAGGACTTCATGGAAGTCAACGGCTTCATCTACTTCACAACGAACGATGTAGCCAATGGCGTGCGGCTCTGGCGCACCGATGGCACGGAGAGCGGCACCCAGCTGGTAATGGTCCATACCGATGTGCCTGGCCTGCTGGAATGGATGACGTTCGCTGCGCTTGGCGATCGGATCTTCTTTCGCGGGTACGATGCCGTGGCAGGGAGGGAACTATGGAGCACCGATGGCACTGTGGCCGGCACCCAGTTGTTCATGGACATCCAACCTGGCACAGCCAACAGCGGTTTCCAGAATCCTATGGTCCTTGGTGGCAACCTCTTCTTCAGCGCGTCTGATGGCACCAACGGTGCCGAGCCGTGGATCTCTGATGGCACGCTGGCGGGCACGCACATGATCGCGGACGTTGCCATCGGGACCGCGAGCAGCAGTCCGGCCGAATTCGCCGCAGCCGGCGGCCTGGTCTATTTCCGCGGCGCAACCGGCGCAACGGGGATCGAACTGTGGGCAACTGACGGCACCGAGGCCGGGACGGGTCTGGTGAAGGACTTCTACATTGGTGTGAATGACGGGCTGCCATCCAATTTCGCCGAGCACAACGGCCTGCTCTACTGCCGTGCGTACGACTTCACCGGCAACTACATCTGGCAAAGCGATGGAACACTGGCTGGAACCGTAGCGCTGCCCATGCCGGCCTACGAGTACGACCAAGCCGCCAACCTGATCAGCTATAACGGATGGCTATACTTCACAGCTGTCGGCGACTTCAACCGGCAGCTCTGGCGTACGGATGGGACCGCCCCCGGCACCAATGAGATCCTCTTTCCCGGCAGCGATGTGATCTCTCCTTTCTCCGGGGCCGCGCCCATGCTTAGCTGTAACGGCGATCTGTACTTCCGCGCGAACTACATGACGGCCGTGGGCCAGGAACTGTACACGTTGAACGTACCGACAGGGAGCGAGGAGCCCCATGCAACGAACGTTCAGCTCTATCCGAACCCTGCGACGGACGAGGTATGGATCGACATCGGTGAAGCATCCAACGGACCGGCCACGCTTATCGTGCGCGACCTCCAAGGCAGGAACATCGCCGTTCCAGGCCCGGTCACCACCAATGGCGTCGGACGCTACCTGGTCCATCTGGATGGTATCGCACCGGGCACTTACATCATCGACCTGCAAATAGGTGAAAAGCACCTGAGCAGGCGGATCGTCAAAGCGTGACGGATCGAAAACACTTCCACACCGATCATTCGGCAGCCCTTAGCGTCATCCAATTCCGATCCCATCCTATGAGAACTCCGCTCCTCCTTGCCAGCCTCATGCTTGGCACCACCGCTATGGCCGGCACGCCGCCAACACCGGCAATGCTGGAGAACCTATCAAGCACACCCGCTGGTTTCGAGGAGAACAAGGGCCAGGTGCGCACCACCGAAGGTGAGCCTGCGCCATATGTCCGTTACAGACTGAGCCAGGGCAACACGCAACTCTTCCTCCTTGAAAACGGCATCGCCTACCAGTTCAGCCGACTGCACCATCCACAACGCAGCCAGGAGGCAGCTCCTCATGAACGTCCCGATCGCGTGGGGGCAAAGCAAATGGGCGGGGACCTCAGACTGGAGACCTATCGCATGGACATGGTCCTGGAGGGCGCAGACCCCAACTCACGCATCACCACTGAAGGCCGAAGCGATGACTACACGCAGTACTACAACCATGACGCACTGGATGTACGCAGCTACACCAAGGTGACCTATCACGAGATCTATCCCGGCATCGACTGGGTGGTGTACACCACGGCGAAGGGAATGAAGTACGACTTCGTCGTGCGGCCCGGTGCGGATCCCGATCAGATCCGCATGCGCTTCATTCACCATGAAGAACTATCCCTGGACGCCGAGGGCAACTTGATCCATGGAAACCGCATGGGGCGGTTCACCGAAGAGCGGCCGGTAAGCTTCCAGGACGGAAATAAGGTTGCGACGAGCTTCGTCTTGGAAGGCAATGCGCTGCGCTTCGCGTTGGAGAATTACGATCGAAACCGAACGCTCGTCATCGACCCAGCGCGCCTATGGGCCACCTACTATGGCGGGGAGGGCGAGGACTTTGGTTGGTCTTGTACCACGGATGCCAGTGGGAATGTGTACATGGCCGGATCAGCGGCATCCAGCAATGGCATCGCCGCTGGCGGACACCAGAACACCTATGCCGATTTCGGGGACGCCTTCCTGGTGAAGTTCACCGCAACGGGCACCAGGCTTTGGGGGACTTACTATGGTGGGCCGGGAGGTGACTCGGGGTTCCAATGTGCTGTGGACGCGAACGGGAACGTGTTCCTCTCAGGTGAGACGAATTCCTCCACGGGCATTGCGAGCGGAGGGCACCAGAACGCGATCGGTGGTGATAATGACGCGTTCCTGGTCAAGTTCAACGCTGCAGGCACGCGCCTATGGGCGACCTATTATGGCGGTACCGGATATGACCGCAGCCTGCATTGCGATGTTGAAGCCAGCGGGAATGTGTTCCTGTGCGGCGAAGCGTCGTCGAGTTCGGCGATCGCTTCCGGCGGGCACCAGAATACATACGGCGGCGGGGATCGTGATGGTTTCCTGGTCAAATTCAGTCCGACTGGTACGCGCTTGTGGGGCACCTATTACGGTGGGAACGACTACGATACTGGACAATCCTGCATCGTTGACCCCAGCGGGTACGTGATAATTAGCGGACAAACAACTTCCACGGCTTCGATCGCCAGCGGTGGTCACCAGAACACCATCGGGGGTGGGTTCGACGCTTTCCTTGCCAAGTTCCACTCCGGCGGCGCCCTTGTCTGGGCCTCCTACTACGGTGGCTCTGGCGGTGATAATGGCTGGCAGTGCGCCGTGAGCACCGATGGAAGCGTCTTCCTCGCCGGTTCGACCTCCTCCACGACCGGTATCGCCAGCGGGGGTCATCAGAATGCCTACGGGGGCGGAGTAAGCGATGGCTTCATCGCGAAGTTCAACGCGGACGGAACACGTGAGTGGAGCAGCTACTACGGCGGGAGCAATGAGGATTTCGCCTATTCCTGCGCAGTGGACGCGGCTGGGAGCGCATACTTGACGGGATTCACGAGTTCGACCACCGATATCGCCAGCAATGGCCATCAGAATACTTACGGAGGAGGTGGATCGGATGCCTTCCTGACCAAATTCGGCCCAAGTGGTGACCGCTCTTGGGGCACATACTATGGCGGGGAAGGCTTTGAGGGTGGGTTCTGGGAGCCGACTTATTTCGTAAGCGGCCGGTGCGCCTTGCAATCCAATGGGAGCGTGATCCTAACAGGAGTCACCACATCCCTCAACGGTATATCACTCAATGGTCACCAGAACTCATTCGCAGGCGATCACGATGGCTTCCTCGTCAAGTTCGAGGATCGATCGATCATCACGGGTCTGATCAATGGCCCGCTCTGTACCGGCCAGGCTGTGAATGTGCCATTCACGGTTTCGGGCGCCTTCAATGCCGGCAACACATTCACCGCGCAACTCTCCAGTGCCTCCGGCAGCTTCGCCAGCCCCATGGTCATCGGCACCTTAAGCGGCACCACGAACGGGATCATCAGCGCGAGCATACCTATCGGCACTGCGCCGGGAACAGGTTACCGCATACGCGTCGTCGGCAGCAACCCTGTCGTGGAAGGGAGTGATAACGGCACGAACCTGACGATCAATAACCCAACAACGAACTGCACATGCGCCGACGTAACCGAGATCGAGGCGAACAATACCGCCGCCGCGGCGAACGCGCTAACCTATGATACCCCATCAAGCGGCATCACTGGCCCTTGCTCACTTCCAGACAATACCCCGGACGTGTTCAGTTTCGCCACCAGCGCTCAAGGTTTACTGCGCGTGGAAGCCTGCCTGTCCAACACGGGGCCAGTTGACCTGGATGTGACGTTCCGGGTTCTCAACTCCAGCGGCGGCACATTGGGCACGTTCGTGTTGCCAGCCGGTGCGAACAATGCTGCGCTCACCGGAGAATTCCTTTTCCCTTGCAGGGGCATCACGTCCTACCGCATCGCGGTGGATAACCCCAGCACCACGGTCTGCACCAACTACGCACTCTCGTACACGATCCTCGATCCGGTCTTCGGGAACGATCCCGAACCCAACGATGGTGTGGGTGTGAATGCAACACCGGTGGCGTACAACACTGATCGCGATGGCCGGAACAACTTCGATCTGGAAACCACCTATGACTACTACAGCATCACGCTACCAAGCAACGGCGTGTTGAACCTGGAGATCCAGGCGGAGCACGCCGGCGCAACACCCGGCACCATGGCCGTCGCGTTGCTCTCCAACGGCGGCACCGTGATTCAGACCTGGTCCACCGCAGTAGGCGCCAACGGAGTACCGGTCACCACCAATGCCAGCATCACCTGTAGAAGCACGGTGAGCACCTATCACATTCGGATCAATTCCGCTGCGTGCGGCACCTCCTACCGTTTCAAGTACACGGTGACCACTCCATTGTTCGCCAGCGATACGGAGCCCAACAACACGCAGCCAGGCTTGTCCCTGGCCCATGACACCTATCAGGAAGGACATCTCCAATTCGATGGGGAGAATGCCAACGACATCTACCGCATCCTTCCACCGACCAATGGTGTGATGTCCTTCGAAGTGCAAGCCGAACATGTAGGCGCGACGAACGGCACTATGACCCTCGATCTGCTCAGCACCACCGGTGCGGTCGTGGGCACATGGAACGTTCCGGTCGGTGCCAGCAGCACACCGATCACAAGCACCATGAGCATCACCTGCCGGAGCATCGCCGGTTATGATGTGCGGCTCTCTTCGGCCACATGCGGAACGTCGTACAAGTTCAAGTACACCATGACCGCGCCGCTCTTCGCGACCGACGCTGAGCCGAATAACAACACCCCGGGTTCACCCCTGGCACATGACACCTACACGGAAGGCCAGGTGCAGTTCGACGGGGATACCTACGACCACTATCGCATTCTCCCTCCGACGAACGGTGTGATGACCTTCGAAGTGCAGGCCGAGCACGTGGGCGCAACGAACGGAACGATGACCCTTGATCTGCTCAGCACCACCGGGGCGGTCGTGGGAACATGGAGCGTTCAAGTGGGTGCCAACAGCACACCGATCACAAGCACCATGAGCATCACCTGCCGAAGCATCATCGGCTATGATGTGCGGCTCTCAGCCGCCACCTGTGGTGTTTCCTACCGCTGGAAGTACATGATGGCCGCGCCGCACTTCGCGAACGACCTGGAGCCGAACAATACCACACCGGGTACGCCGCTGGCCCACGAAACCTACACGGAAGGTCATGTGCAATTCGATGGCGACGCGATGGATCACTTCAACATTGTTCCACCGAGCAATGGCGTGATGACCTTCGAAGTAGAGGCCGAACATGTGGGCGCCACAACCGGCACCATGAAGCTGAGGCTGCTGTCCAGCACCGGCGCCACCATCCAGTTCTGGAGCATTCCTGTGGGCGCCAATGGCATACCCACGACCACTACGGTTAGCACTCCCTGCCGAAGCATCGTGAGCCCCTACAACGTACGCCTCTCGGCTACCACCTGTGGAGTTTCCTACCGCTTCAATTACACCATGACGGCGCCCTTCTTCGCAACGGACGTTGAACCGAACAACGCTGCGCCGGGCACGCCGCTGGCCCACAGCACCTACACCGAGGGCCACCTCCAGTTCGATGCGGAGAGCACTTACGACTTCTACCGCATCGTGCCTTCGGCGAACGGCATGGTGAACATCGAGGTGCAGGCCGAGCACACAGGAGCAACTCCGGGGAACATCCAATTGGTCATGCTCAGCGGTGTCACCACGCTGCAGACCTGGAACATTCCCATAGGACCGAACGGTGTGCCCGTGACCACGACGGTGAGCATCACCTGTCGCACGGGTGGTACGAACTATGATCTCCGCTTGTCCACGACCACCTGCGGCACTTCCTACAAGATGAAGTGGACCTTGACGCCTCCGGCGTTCACCACCGACACTGAGCCGAACAACACCACGGCCCAGGCCCTGATCTTGCCAGAGACACAGACCGCGCAAGGCCACTTGAATTTCTCCAGCGACAATCTCGACCTATACCGCGTGAACACCTCGGGCCAAGGGATACTGAACGTCCTCATTGAGGCCGAGCACGCCGGACCAGGGACGACCGCGACCGTCACCATACAGCTGCTCAACAGTGGCGGCACCGTCATTCAGACCTGGACCGCGCCCGTGGGTGCTGGTTCCATTCCGTTGAGCACCGTATTCAGCAGGACCTGCACAGGCAATACCGCTGCCTACTATTTGCGCATCAGCTCAATCACCTGCCTCACATCGTATAGGGTCAGCTACACCGTAACCCCACCGGCATTCGGCAACGATGTTGAACCCAATCAAAGCACTTCCGCTGCCCAGCTCGCAACTGCGGGCATGGACACAGATGGGCACTTGAGTTTCGATTATGACAACAACTACGACTACTTCCGGATCCAAGCGCCCAATGACGGGGTGTTGAGCGTGAGCCTCCTGGCCGAGCACGCTGGTGCCACGCCGGGAACCATGTCCTTCTACTTGAGGAACCATAACGGTACGACGTTACAGCTATGGACCGTGAACGTGGGAGCCAATGGTGTGCCTGCATCCAACGTGGTCACCTACAGCTGCATCGGTACGGAGAACGTGTACTACCTGGAGGTGTATGCTCCTTCGGTCTGCGGAGTCTCCTACCGTCTCAACTACACCATGATCGCACCGCTCTTTGCTGATGACACGGAGCCGAACCAGAGCACCGCGCAAGCGCTGCTTGCCAATGCGAACACGGATTATGACGGGCACCTGGACTTCTACAACGACAACAACTACGACTACTTCCGCATTCAGGTCCCCAACGACGGGGTGTTGAGCGTGACGATCCTGGCCGAGAACGCTGGTGCCACGCCGGGAACCATGTCCTTCTACTTGAGGAACCATAACGGTACGACGTTACAGCTATGGACCGTGAACGTGGGAGCCAATGGTGTGCCTGCGTCCAACGTGGTCACCTATAGCTGCATCGGTACGGAGAACGTGTACTACCTGGAGCCTTACAGTCCTTCGGTCTGCGGTGTCTCCTACCGCTTCAACTACACCATGATCGCGCCGCTTTTCGCTGATGACACCGAGCCGAACCAGAGCACCGCGCAGGCGTTGGTGGCCAATGCGAACACGGACTATGACGGACACCTGGACTTCTACAACGACAACAACTACGACTACTTCAGGATCCAACCGCCCAACGACGGGGTGTTGAGCGTGAACCTCCTGGCCGAGCACGTTGGTGGCACGCCTGGAACCATGTCCTTCTACCTAAGGAACCATAACGGTACGGTGCTGCAGCAGTGGACCGTGAACGTGGGAGCCAATGGTGTACCTGCCTCCAACGTGGTCACCTACAGCTGCATCGGTACGGAGAACGTGTACTACCTGGAGCCGTACAGTCCTTCGGTCTGCGGGGTCTCCTACCGCTTCAACTACACCATGATCGCGCCGCTCTTCGCTGATGACACGGAGCCTAACCAGAGCACCGCGCAGGCCATGAATATCGATCTGAACGCCGCGCCCGCCTTCGGCCGACTCGCGTTTTACAACGACAACGGCAACGACTACTTCCGGATCGTCCATCCGGGCGGTCCAATCAACGTATACACCCTGGCCGAACGGGCAGGTGCCGCTGGCACCATGAGCGTGTACATCCGTAACATCAACGGCACCGTCCAGCTGACGAACTCATCAGTGCTGGTCGGAGGCAACTCCACACCCGCGCTTGACACCACCACCCTGGCCTCGGCGGCTGCCGGCACCTACTACATCGAGTTGTACAGTCCCTCGTTCTGCGGGGTGAGCTACCAGCTGAAGTGCTACGATGATGATGGCGATGGCACCTGCAACGGCCTCGACCTGTGCGCCGGAGGACCCGAGCCCGGAACGCCGTGCGACGACAATGATCCGCTTACGATCAATGATGTGATCGGGGCCAATTGCCAATGCGTCGGCACCACCGTGAACTGCATAGTGAACGGTGATTGCGACGACAATGACCCATGCACCCTGGACGAGTGCGATGGCAATGTCTGCACCTTCACACCACTACCCGATGGCGATGGCGATGGCATCTGCGATGCAACGGACGGCTGCCCGAACGATCCGAACAAGATCGCGCCCGGTGTATGCGGATGCGGGGAGCCCGAGCCGGGAACGACCTGCGACGATGGGGATCCCACCACTACAGGTGATGTGGTGACGGCGAATTGCGAATGCCTGGGCACTCCCACTACCAGCTGGGATTGCGAGGACCTGCAAGCGAATTTCGGTTCGCCCTGCGATGACGGCGATGCCTGCACCACCAGTGATGTGATCCAGTTGGATTGCACATGTGCGGGTGTGTTCACCGACAACGACGGGGATGGCACCTGTGATGCCCAGGACCTCTGCCCCGGTGGACCGGAGCCTGGCACGCCATGCAACGACAACAACAATGCTACGATCGATGACATCATCCAACCCGATTGCACATGCGCAGGCACCTTGCTGGACAATGACTGCCTCGGAGAACCCGGCGGACCCGCATTGCCCGGCACACCATGCGACGACAACAGCGCATGCACCGTCGACGACGTTTACCAGGCCAACTGCGATTGCGCTGGCACACCGGTGAACACGGATGACGACGATGCCTGCACCATCGACAGTTGCGATCCGATCCTCGGTGTTATCCACACGCCCGTGGATCCTGATGACGGTAATCCTTGCACACTGGATAGTTGCGATCCGATCACCGGGGTCTCCAACATCTTCCAAGACATGGACAGCGATGGGACCTGCGACGCGCAGGACGGCTGTCCCAACGATCCGGACAAGACCGCGCCCGGCAATTGCGGCTGCGGGAATCCGGAACCCGGTGCCACGTGCGACGATGGTGACAACAACACCATCAACGACGTGATCGGCGCGAACTGTCTCTGCGCAGGCACCTTGTTGGACAATGACTGCCTCGGAGAACCCGGCGGGCCCGCATTGCCCGGCACACCTTGCGACGACAACAGCGCATGCACCGTCGACGACGTTTACCAGGCCAACTGCGATTGCGCTGGAACGCCCGTGAGCACGGATGACGACAATGCCTGCACCATCGACAGTTGCGATCCGATCCTCGGTGTGATGCACACCCCGATCGATCCAGACGACGGAGATCCTTGCACACTGGATAGTTGCGACCCGATCACCGGTGTGTCCCATATCTTCCAAGACATGGACAGCGATGGGACCTGCGACGCGCAGGACGGCTGTCCGGAGGACCCCAACAAGACCGCACCCGGCAACTGCGGCTGCGGCGTGAGCGATGTTGACACCGATAGCGACGGTACCTCAGACTGCAACGACGGTTGCCCAGCGGACCCGAACAAGACAGCGCCTGGATCTTGCGGATGCGGAAATCCGGAACCGGGAACTGCATGCGACGATGGTAACGCGAATACCGAGAATGACCTTGTCGGTGCCAATTGCCTGTGCGCCGGCACACCCATCGGCGGCGGATGCACCACCAATGAACTGGATCTCGAGATCACCACTGACGGCGTAAGCACCACCTTGTGGGAAGTCCGTGCCCAAGGAACCAACATGCTCGTAGCCAGTGGTGGCCAACTATACCAGGCGGGCGTGTTCAATGAAAGCATCTGCCTCACCGACGGCTGCTTCTACCTCAAGGTCACGGACGATGGCGGCGATGGCATCACCGGTGGTGGGTATATCCTGCGCACTACAGCGCCCGGCCGCCGCGTCATCGACAACCGGAACAACTTCCACAGCGGCTTCACCAGCCAAATCGCCAACAACGGCAGCTTCTGCCTGCCCATGGGCAATGATCGCCTGATCACCGCCAGCTGCGATCAATTGCAATTGCGGCGTGGTGTGTACGGTTCGTGCAACGACAGGCTCACCGCCGACAACACGCCCAACAACACCAGCGGCAACGTGTACCAGTTCTGGTTCTACGATCCCAACGGCACGCTCAGCCTGGTGTATCCGTCGGCGAACGGAGGCACCAGCAACCAGGTCAACATGGCCAGCCTGCCCACCTTGGTGGAAGGCCGCCTGTACAATGTGCGTGTACGCACTCGCATCAGCCCAGGTATATGGCGCTCGTGGGGCCCTGCCTGCCGCATGAAGATCGATAACACCGCCGGACAATGCCCGAGCACCAGCTTGCAGGATGAGGTGAACAACAGCCACCTCACCTGCGGACAGACCAAATCCTTGGGCAACGGCCAGCAGAACCTGGTCTTCGCCAAACCCAAGAGCCGATTCACTCCCAGCTGCGGATGCAGAACGCGAACAAGTACCAGTTCCGCTTCCGCATACCCACCGAGGGCGTGCTGATCGTGAAGAACGGTGTGGGCAGCAATCCCTGGACCTACCTGAACATGGCCAACGTGGTGGGTTCGCCCTTGCCAAGTGGTGCGGTACTTCAGCCCTGCGCCATGTACGAAGTGGAGGTGCGTGCCAGCTTCGACGGCGGCGCTACCTGGTGCAACGGCACCGACCCTTACACCGATCTGTACCTCTTGGGGCAAGGTGTGCGACCTGTACACCGCAGGATGCAACCAGGAGTTCCTGCTGGAAGAGAGCGGAACAACCATGAGCAGTGCGCCTGAGCTTAGTCTCTACCCCAACCCCAACCGTGGCGACCAGCTGATGATCAACCTCAGTGCCATCGAAGAAGGCGTGAGCACCGTGAGCATCGAGATGCATGACCTCTTCGGCAAGCGTGTGAGCGCGAGCACCATCGCGGTGAACGACGGGTTCCTCAGCACCACGCTCGAACTGAACGGCACCATCGCCGCAGGCATGTACCAGGTAACGATCACCACTGGCGAACGCATCTACAGCGAGCGATTGGTGATACAGCCGTAAGCGCAACGAACGACCATATCAAAGAGGAAGGCCGCCTACGGGCGGCTTTCTTCATTCCAACCGATCGCATAATGCCTTTTGACCGGCCGCATAACCTGGGGATCGCACATGCACCGAACATCTAGATCATTGGTCATGCCGACCTAACACGGCCGCAAAGGTGCTGTCGAACCTTCGCGGCCTCACCGATGCGCGGTCCCCTCTTGCTTATGCTGATGTTGTTCTGCGCTTGCGTCGCACAGGCTCAGGGCACCGTGCGCGGAACAGTGAGCGACAACAAAGGCGAGACGCTGATCGGCGCGGCGGTGGTGCTCAAGAGCGATCCCGGCGTGGGCGTCACCACCGACCTGGACGGTCGCTATTCGCTGGCCATCGCTTCCGCCACCCCTGCCATCCTCGTGTTCCGTTTCGTTGGCTATGAGCCGAAGGAGGTCACCGTGAACCCGCGGAACAATGAAGTGCTTGTGGTGGATGTCGTACTCGGTTCCCAGCCGGTGGCGCTAGGCGAATTCGAAGTGGAGGGAAAGGCCAACAAACGCTCCGATGGTTACCTGGACCACATGCAGATGAACGCCCCCGGTGCGTTGAACAGCATCTCTCGGGATGCCATGCTCCTCACCGGTGATCCCGATGCCGCCGCCGCCGTGAAACGCATCAGCGGTGTAAGCACGGTTGGTGCCTTCGTCACGGTGCGTGGACTGGCCGACCGATACCTCGTCACCACCATCAACAACGGTCGCGTACCGACACTGGACCCCTTCACAAACAACCTGCGGCTCGACCTCTTCCCGACGGGCCTCATGGACAATATCATCATCGCGAAGGCTGCCACACCGGACCTGCCCGGCGACTGGAGCGGTGCCTTCCTGAGCATGAACACGAGCGACTACCCCGACCGCCTGCAAGTGACAGTGAGCACCAGCGTGGGCTACAATGCCAATAGTACGGGTAGGGAGATCGTGAGCGTCGGCGCCAGCAGCACTGACCGATGGGGCCGCGATGATGGCATGCGCGCCATACCCGATGGCGTACCGGAGAACGTGGAAGACTACCCCTCCTTCGTCGATCCGAACCTCTATCAACAACTGGGATTACTGGGCTTGAGCAGCTACCTGGCCAGCTATGGGATCAATGCGAACACGCCGGGCTTCTCAGCTACGGCGATGAGCACGAACAACACGTTGCAGCACCTTGCGCTAACAGAATTGGGGCTGCTCGCTCCGGCGCTGCTCTACAATGCCACGGCTGTCCAAGGCGCGGTGAACGCCTATAACAACGCATACAACCTCGCCTACTTCTCGCCCACCGTGAACGGCGAGGTCGCGCGCCTCAATGGCCTGTGGGACAACTCGCGCTGGCGCGTGGGCTCGGCCATGGGCGACCCCAACTACAACATGGCCTTTTCCATCGGCAACCAACTGGACCTGTTCAGGAAGAGCAAGACGCCCAAGCAGCTCGGCTTCCTTGCGGGCATGCGTTACAGCGCCGATACCCAGTACGACGGTGCTTCCACCATCGGGCGCACCATCGAACGAGTTGACGACGAGAACCCGGGGGACACCTTCAATCGCAAGGGCGAGCAACGGATCAGCCAGGTGAGCAACGGATGGAACGCGCTCGGCAACCTCTCCTTCAAGCTCGATCGCAACAACTCCTTCTCGCTCATGGCCATGGGCAACGTGCTCGGCCAGAACAACGCGCGCTACCTCGTCTTCCTCGACCCCACCATCAGCGGCGCCACCTTCGTGAGCGAGGACCAGTTCTGGGAACAGCGCAGGTTGTGGACGGTGCAGTACGCCAGCAAGCACTTGATCCCGGCTTTCAACCTCACCGTTACCCCGGACATCTCCTACTCCACCGGCGATCGCGATGTGCTGGACATGAAGACCGTCCAGTACGTGATGCCGCCGGAAGGCCAGCCCATCACCGATGTGGATGGCGCGCTGACCCCACCGGGCCGCATCTATCGCTTCCTCAGCGAGCAAATGCTCGATGCGCGCTTGGGCCTCGAGTTCCCACTGGGAGATGATGTGAAGCGTCCGCGCAAACTGAAGTTCGGTGGTGCATACCGCTGGAACGAGCGCACCAACGACCAGAAGTACTATGTGGTGCTAGATGCTCCCGGCCCCACGCAATGGGACGAGCCGGGCCGCTTCGGAATGCGGGCCGATGGCCGCTTCACCTCGCGCTACGCGCCCTTCGGTTCCTTCAAGGACAACGACATCGGGATCATGAACGTGATGGCCGGCTACCTGATGACCGACTTCGCCGTAACGGAGAAGCTGCGACTGGCGGGCGGCCTGCGCATGGAACACACCGATCTGCTCAGCGACATCCGTCGCTTCCACGATGAAGGGATCGCACCGGACGATCCCGTCCGCGGCACAGTAGGCGACCTGTCCATCAACGGTGCCGGCTCGCCGGAGCCGAAGCCCGCCGTGCCGGGTGGCATCGAACGTTGGGATGTGCTGCCCAGCATCAACCTCATCCACAAGCTGCGCGAGGTGGAGAACCGGCCCACCAACCTGCGCCTGGGCTACTTCCGATCGCTCGGCCGCCCCAGCTTCCGCGAGTTCAGCGTGGTGCAGTACTACGATTACCTGTTGCAAGCACCGGTCTTCGGCAACCCGGACCTGAAGATGACCCTCGTGGACAATTACGACCTGCGCTTCGAGCACTTCTTCACGAACGGGAACAATGCATCCCTGAGCGGCTTCTACAAGCAGTTCACCAACCACATCGAACTGCTGCGCACGGCAGCAGGCGGATTCACCTGGCGCAATGCGGACCACAGCACCGTAGTCGGCCTGGAGGTCGAAGGCAAGTTCAAGCTCCTTCAAAGCCTTGAGTGGAGGGGCAACATCACCATCATGGAGTCCCGGTCCGAACTGTACACCGTGCTCGATGGCCAGCGCGTGGACTACAGCACACCGATGTTCGGCCAGGCACCCTACATCGTGAACAGTACGCTCACCTGGGCGCTCGATAGCCTGAAGGCGAACTTGAGCGTTTCCTATAACGTGCAAGGACCGAAGCTGGCCGTGACCAACGCCGAGCTCGACCCCACTGGCATCCGGGCCTATGAAATGCCACGGCAGTTGGTGGACATCACCGCGAACAAGCGATTCGGCGAGCACTGGGCCGTGACCTTCCGTGTGCGTGACCTTCTGAACGCACCAATCAAGCGGTCCTACAAGTTCAACTCCGGGTACGACTTCGATTTCGACAGTTATCGCTATGGTACGGAGTACGTGCTTACGATCGGCTATACCATCCGATAAGCGAACGATGACAACCCGTCTCCATTTCCTGTTCATCCTGCCGATGGCCTTTGCCACGCCGCAACTCCTGCATGCGCAGCAGATCGAGAACATGATCGTGGAGACCTACTATGTAAGCGACGCGAACGACGCAACGGATACCATCGGCGGTGGCTTGGCCGAAGGATCGCGCACCTACCGCGTCTTCCTCGACCTCGGCCCCGATTGCGCGCTGCGCGCGATCTATGGCAGCGACGGGCATCCGCTCGTGGTGCAAAGCACCGCGCTCCTCTTCAACCACCTCGATCGCGGCCGGAACTACGGGCACGAAGTCAACAACGGCGCATTGGATGAGGGCACAGCCGCGCTGGACGGCTGGCTCTCCATGGGCGCTGCGAGCAACCAACGGTTCGGTATCGAAAAGGAGCTGGATCCCGACGGCTCCATCGTCGGCGGCGCCAATAACGATGGAGGGAGCGCTGCGATCGCTGGTGGCCTGTTGATCAACAGCACGCCGGCGATGGGCTACGCGCTCACCTCGCGCGATGGGCTCGTCCCGCTGAATGGAGGTGCCGCGCTTCCTCCCAGCTTCATCCAGAACGGCGACGATCCCAGCGCGGCCTTCAAGGACAGCATCCTTGTGAGCGCCTTCACGAGCACCAACTTCCGCTTGGGCTGCTCCACTCCGGGTAAGAAGAGGGCCTGCTGCGGAGAACCGCATCCTGGTGGCGCAGATCACGACCGCAGGCGAACTGACGCTTGAACTGAACGTGGAGCTGGAATGCGGCGGCGCTCTGGTTCGCATCGTAGCGCGCGATACCCTGCTCGCATCGGATGAAACCGCCAACGGCCTGCTGGTTTACCCCCCTCAATGCGGTTGCACGGACCCGTACTTCCTTGAGTACGACCCTGCTGCAGGTTGCGATGATGGGTCCTGTGCAACGGCGATCGTGTTCGGCTGTTTGGACATCGACGCCTGCAACTATGATCCAGCCGCGAACTTCAACGTGCCCCAGCTCTGCTGCTACGGGCCTTCGGATTGCAACGGGCTCGATATCACGGTGGTCTGCCCGGATGTGGGCGTATCCGGAACCAGCGAAGAGTTCTCGATCTCCATCGGTCCGAATCCCGCCCACGGCAGCGTCAACATCCTATACACCACGGGCAACAGCGTTCGCCTGCGCGGAACGCTTCGCGATGCGCTTGGCCGTCGGAGCCGTGACTTGGGGCGGATCAGGGGTAGTGGTGCGTTGGCATTGGACTTCGCGCATCTGCCTGTGGGCCTGTACCACCTGCTGCTGGACATGGATGGAAGCGTGCTCCATCGTCGGCTGATCATCGAATAGACAGGGACATGGACCGTGACGGCCTCTATGGAGAAAAGACCGATTCATCAACGCATGTGATGGGGCGATCAAGCGGATCTGATCACGCACGCAAGCAGCCATCGACGGGGAACGCCCGCAGGCCGGGCATTGCGCGCCGCCATGGACGAGGTGCATACCGGGGCTAGCGTGGAGGATTGCGCTGCGCGGCACGGCTTGCCTGCGGATGTGCTGAGAAGCGCTCTGGCAGAGCCCGACCTCGGGAACATCACCACTGGTGCCGCATCGAGAACCTCGCGTGCCACCGCACTGCTGCGGCGCAAGCTCTCGCATGAGCAGGAATTGGAACTGCATGCATTGGTGCGCGGCCATTTGCCCGACGACCTGGGCCTGCAGGCCGTGCTCTGGAACCGCGATGCATTGGCTTCGCTGATCGAACAGCGCACCGGCTTCGCGCTTCCGCAGCGCACACTGACCACCTATATGGAACGCTGGGGCTTCGCCCCGGAGAAGCCCTTAAGGAACATGTACCGCCAGCAACCCGTCGCCATGCGCGAATGGATGCGCCGAGACCTGGTGATGCGCCATGCAGGCCCGCGACGTCTTTGCAGTGCTCGCTTGGTGGGGCAGCATGCCGGTGAAGGCCCGCGATCGCGCCCGTTCGGCACCGGGAGGACGGCTTTGGACGAACCCCGCGCTGCGCATCATGTTCGCGCTGACCAATCGCGGGCACATGCAATGGCTCGTCCATGATGGAGCCCCGGACCAGGACCTGATTATCCGCTTCATGGAGCGCTTGGTCGCCAGGGCCATTCGCCCGATCGCGCTCATCGTGCGAGACCAGCCATGCTTCTCCACCCCCACCTTCATCGAGTGGTCACTGCGCAACAAGCATCGCATCGTATTCAACCTCCTGCCCGCGTCGTTCAACATAGCTGTCGCAGAGCAAGAAGAAAGGTGAATCCTTAACCGCGCGGAAACACAATGACAAGAGTGCCTTGAAGGCTCACCCCTCCATGCCCCGGTAGTTTCGCGCGCTCCATTCCTAGACCATGCATCGCACCTCCTCACTGTTCACCGCGCTCATCCTCTGCTCAGCGCTAGGCGCACAATATGCACCACCCGATGGTTCAGCGCTGCAGGGGCTGATCGTGGAGCGCTACTACATCGCCGATGCGAACGATGCCGCCGATACCGATGGCGGCCCCGGACTGGTGGAAGGCGCGCCACCACCTACCGCGTGTTCGTCGACTTGAAAGCCGGCTACAAGCTGCTGACCGTTGGCGGCTTCGAGAACCACCCGATCACAATGAGCGCATCGACGGCCTTCTTCAACAATGAGGACCGCGGTGAGGCCTGGGGCTATTCCATCAACGACATCCACCTCGACGTGAATACCGTTGCGATCGATTCCTGGATCACCATCGGCGCTGCCAGCGATGCGCATTGGGGCGTGCTGAAGACCGAGGACCCCGATGGCAACGCGGGGGTGCTCTTCCCAAACGACGGGGGCAGCACCGGCATGCCGTTGATGGCCAATGATGCAGCATTGATGGGACTCCCGCTCGACCAAGCCGATGGTCTTTGGTCAGGCGCTCCCGTTCCAACAGTGAATGCCGTGGGCGTTGCGCCCGATCTGTTCGACCCAGGTGGATCGAACACGTATTCGAGCGCGAACTACGCTTGGGCGGTGCTCGGTGGCATTACCGCGCCGGATACCAACAACCGCATCCTCGTCGGCCAATTCACCACGGACGGGGTGCTGAGCTACTGCCTGAATCTCTTCGTGAAGATCCCTGACAGTCTCGTATGCGACGATCCGGCATGCCACGATTTCCTCATCTACTACGCGAACCTGTTGCCTTCTGACACTTCCGGCACATCCATCGCGAACGACAACATCTTCACGCATCCAACGCTTTGCTATGTCTCCTCGGCACAACTGCCCGATTGCGAAGGAGTGCTGGGCGGAACGGCATTGCCCGGCACGGGCTGCGACGATGGGAACGCCGATACCAGCAACGACACCTATGCCGCAAACTGCGACTGCCTGGGCGAGGATTGCGAAGGAACGCCCGGCGGCCCCGCCTTGCCCGGAACCCCATGCGATGACGGCAATGCCGCCACTACGAACGACACCTGGATCGCCAGTTGCCTTTGCGAAGGCACGGTGGGAATCAGGGAGTTCGCAGCCCACACCATCTCGATCGCTCCGAACCCGGCGCGCGACCTAGTTACCGTGAACATCGCTGGAGCCCATGGTGCGCGCGTCCGCTACGAACTGCTCGATCCGCTTGGAGCCGTGGTGATCGCCTGGGAAGGCAGTGAGGCACTTCAACCCCTTTGCGCTCCTGGTGTGCGCGACCCTTCTCCCTGCCTCCGCTCAGGCACAAGCCCTTGAGGGCATCGTGGTGGAGAAGTACCACCAGCTCGTGCGCTCGACCGACACGCTCACCACGTACAGGATCTATGTGGACCTGGCGCCGGAGCACACCTTGCAGATGGTCTTCGGCAGTACAGGCCATCCATTGAGGATCGAATCCACCACGGAATTCTTCAACGATACGTTGAATGGTGCCATGTATGGCGATCGCATCGACGCGGACCGGTTGGCTGAGGGCTTCACGGCCCTTGACAGTTGGATCACCATCAACGCCGGGAGCGATGCCCATGCGGGCCTGCCGCTAGACAAGGACACTGATGGATCCGTGCTGCGCAGCAAGCGCTACCGCAAAAGTCCATTAGCGCGCGCCGATGGCCTCGTTCCTGCTGATGTGAAGCAAGTGGTCGACTTCAAGATGCAACCAGGCTATCTGGGCAACATACGGGGCACGACCATCCTATGCGTGGATTGCGCGTGGAGCGTACTGGGCGGAACCAAAGGCGTAACAACCGACAACATGGTACTCATCGCCCAGATCTCCACCACCGGCGTGCTTTCGTACGAGTTGAACCTTCAGATCGGCAGGCCCGGCGGTGGTTTCGTGCGGTACGTAGCGATGGGTCCGCAGGGGGATGAGATCCAGCACCCAGCGTTGGACAACCGGCCCCAGCGCCTCCGTCGCTGAAGTATCGGCATCGGCGGATCCCTGTTACCGCGTCGTTACCGAAGCCGCCGAAGATCATCGACGGCGTAACACGGATCTCAGGATCATAGGCGCGATCCGACACCAATCATCAACAAAGGTTAGCCTTCCTCTAACCGCCTAGCGGGAAGGGTCGCAGGAGTTTTGTCGCGCTCAAAAACCAAAGAAGAGCAACCCCAAAACCCTACCCGATGAGAACTCCATTCAAACTATCCCTTGCGGCCGGCCTCGCACTCGCGAGCACCGTGGGGAGCCAAGCGCAGTCCGTTGGATCGGCCTGCGGATGTCCCGCCGTTTCATCGCGCACGCAGGTGCTGCTGAGCACGTTGGTCAACGCCAACGATGACCAGATCGCCGCGAGCCAGACGCTGACCTGCAAAAACCTCTACATCCTGGACACGCGCTACTACGTGCTCGATGGCCAGGACCTCTACATCGAACCCGGCACGGTCATCAAGGCGCAGGACAACGCTGGTGTGGCACACGCCATCATCATCACGCGAGGTGGGCAGATCTGGGCCAACGGCTCCGAGGAGTGCCCGATCATCATGACCAGCGTGGCCGATGCCCTCGACGGCAACTACAGCGTAACGAACCGCGGGGTGTGGGGCAGCATCATCCTGCTCGGCAAGGCGTACACCAACAAGCGCACGGCCGACGGCGACGCCACGGCCACCGCCACCAATGGTGTGGGCACGATCGAAGGCCTAGCTACGGGCGACAGCCGCCACTTCTACGGCATGCCAGTGGGCCAGGAGATCAACAACGACAACAGCGGCGTCCTGCGCTACGTGAGCCTTCGCCACGGCGGCGAGATCATCGGTGCGAACAACGAGATCAACGGCCTCACCATGGGCGGTGTCGGCAACGGCACCATCATCGACCACATCGAAGTGATCGGGAACAAGGACGATGGCTTCGAGATGTTCGGCGGTACGGTGAACGCCAAGCACTTGGTGGCCATGCACAACGACGATGACTACATCGATTGGGACCAGGGCTACACCGGCAAGCTGCAATTCATCTATGGCGTACAAGGCCCGGACAACAGCGGTGGTGCCAACAACCAGGGCGACAACGGCTTCGAGTGCGACGCGGATGACGCGGCCACCAATTTCGCGAATGGCGGCATCCCCTCGAATCCTGTGGTCTACAACGCCACCATCATCGCCCGCAACCTGAACGACGAAGGCATCGAAGGCAAGGAGCGCACCTACGGCTCCATCATCAACAGCGTCTTCGCGCGCTTCCAGCAGGGCTTGAACATGACCACTGCCGTGGAGACCAACTGGACGGCTGGCAACTTCAATGTGAAGAACTGCACCTTCCAGGAATGCACGAACCCGCTCCGCATCAACGGTGCCTTCCCCGTGTCGGGCTCGGCTGCGCACACCAAGTTCTTCACCACCGACGGCAACCTCGCCGTGGCGGCGCAATCGCTGATCGACGCCACCTACGTGATGACCCAGCCGAACAACGTGGTCACGGACCGCGTGAATCCCGTTCCCGCTGCCGGCACGGCCACCACCACGCTCACCCCTCCGACCGACGGTTTCTTCAGCGGCGCCAAGTACCGCGGCGCCTTCGAGCCCGGCAAGAAGAAGAGCTGGCTCAATGGCTGGACACTCGCTGATGAACTGGGCCTGGACGTGAGCGCGGCTGCTGGTTGCGTAGGCGACCTGGACAACGATGGCGACATCGACAGCTTCGACTTCGGCTTGTTCTCCAACGCTTTCGGCGGCAACTGCTTCTGATCAACCCGGTCGGGGATCCATCGGCCATGCGCCGGTGGATCCCCCGATCGAAACACACAAAACATGAAACGCAACTTCCGAAATTCCCTTCTGGGGGCATGCCTGGCGCTTTGTAGCCTGGGCGTGAGCGCCCAGGGCCTGCAGGGCGTGGTGGTGGAGAACTTCCACGTGACCAACCAGGCCGACGCCGACTACTACAATGGTCTCGGCAATGGCTCGGGTACAATGACCCCCGGCCTGACCACCTACCGTGTCTACATCGACATGGCGCCCGGCTACAAGCTGAACACGGTGTTCGGCTCCGCTGGCAACGTGATGGACGTCACCAGCACCGCTGTGTTCTGGAACGATGATGGATTCGGCACGCAGTTCCCTCCGCAGACCAGTCGTCACGACGATGGCTCGGCCTTCGACAGCTGGATCACCATCGGTCGCGCTTCGCGTTCCGGCGGTGCTGCTGGTTGCACAAGCAACCTGGAGACCCTGGGTGTGCCCCGCGCAGCTGACCCAGATGCGACCACCACGCACTGCACCACCTTGTGGTCCGGTTTCGGTGTCGCTGACAAGGACGGTTCTGTGAACGGCGCATCCGCAGACCCCACCTTGGTGGGCATCTCCGCTGCAACGCTTGCACCATTCTCCGACGTGGATGGCGGCAGCGTGTTCACCACAACCGGTTCCTGGGCGCTTCTTCCCCCGTTGGACGGTCCTGAAGCCGCTGGTGAGAATCGTGTTCTCATCGTCCAGTTCACTACGGCCGGCACCTTCAGCTTCCACATCAACATCTCTTTGCAGAGCCCAGCGCAGCAGGTTGAGTTCTACACCCACAGCACCAGCGAGAGCGGAAGCACCGTCTCTCCCTACCTCACCTATCCGCTGGTTCTTCCTCCGGATTGCGAAGGCACCCCTGGTGGACCTGCCCAGCCCGGCACTGCCTGCAACGACAACAACCCGAACACCGGTAACGATACCTGGAGCGCGAACTGCGTGTGCGCTGGTCAAGTGATCGATTGCGAAGGAACTCCCGGTGGCGCTGCATTGCCCGGTACTGCCTGCAACGACAACAACCCGAACACCGGCAACGATACCTGGAGCGCGAACTGCGTGTGCGCTGGTCAAGCATCGACTGCGGAAGGAACTCCCGGTGGCGCTGCATTGCCCGGCACTGCCTGCAACGACAACAACCCGAACACCGGTAACGATACCTGGAGCGCGAACTGCGTGTGCCGCTGATCGACTGCGAAGGAACTCCCGGTGGCGCTGCTGCCCGGCACTGCCTGCAACGACAACAACCCGAACACCGGCAACGATACCTGGAGCGCGAACTGCGTGTGCGCTGGTCAAGCGCTGCGAAGGAACTCCCGGTGGCGCTGCGCTGCCCGGCACCGCTTGCAACGACAACAACCCGAACACCGGTAACGATACCTGGAGCGCGAACTGCGTGCGCTGGTCAAAGTGATCGACTGCGAAGGCACACCCGGCGGCGCTGCGCTGCCTGGCACCGCTTGCAACGACAACAACCCGAACACGAGCAACGATACCTGGAGCGCCAACTGCGTATGCGCAGGCGTCCTTGCCGATGATTGCGGAGGAACCCCGGTGGTCCTGCCCAGCCCGGTACCGCCCTGCGACGACAACAATCCGCCCACCGGTAACGATACCTGGAGCGCGAACTGCGTATGCGCCGGTCAAGTGATCGATTGCGAAGGAACTCCCGGTGGCGCTGCATTGCCCGGTACTGCCTGCAACGACAACAACCCGAACACCGGCAACGATACCTGGAGCGCCAACTGCGTGTGCGCTGGTCGGCTGATCGATTGCGAAGGAACTCCCGGTGGCGCTGCATTGCCCGGCACTGCCTGCAACGACAACAACCCGAACACGAGCAACGATACCTGGAGCGCGAACTGCGTTTGCGCTGGCGTCCTGGCGAACGATTGCGAAGGAACTCCCGGTGGTCCTGCCCAGCCCGGTACGCCCTGCGACGACAACAACCCGAACACCGGTAACGATACCTGGAGCGCGAACTGCGTGTGCGCTGGTCAGCTGATCGATTGCGAAGGAACTCCCGGTGGCGCTGCGCTGCCCGGCACTGCCTGCAACGACAACAACCCGAACACCGGTAACGATACCTGGAGCGCGAACTGCGTGTGCGCTGGTCAAGTGATCGACTGCGAAGGAACTCCCGGTGGCGCTGCGCTGCCCGGCACCGCTTGCAACGACAACAACCCGAACACGAGCAACGATACCTGGAGCGCGAACTGCGTATGCGCTGGCGTCCTTGCCGATGATTGCGAAGGAACTCCCGGTGGTCCTGCCCAGCCCGGTACGCCCTGCGACGACAACAATCCGCTCACCGGTAACGATACCTGGAGCGCGAACTGCGTATGCGCCGGTCAAGTGATCGACTGCCTAGGTGTTCCTGGTGGGGCTGCTCTGCCCGGTACGGCATGCAACGACAACAACGCTAACACAACCAACGACATCTGGTCGGCCAACTGCGTGTGCGCAGGCACCCCCATCGGCGGCGGATGCCAGGCCAACGAACTGCAACTGGTGATCGAATCCGATGGCGTGAGCACCACCCTGTGGGAAGTGCGCCTGCAAGGCTCGAACGCGTTGGTGGCCAACGGCGGCCAGCTCTACCCCTCGGGCATCTTCAACGAGAGCATCTGCCCGCCCGATGACTGCTACTACCTGGTGGTGACCGATGACAACAACGACGGCATCACCGGCGGCGGCTACATCCTGCGCACCATGAGCGGCAAGCGCATCATCGACAACGCCGACAACTTCAGCACCGGCAGCACCAGCCAGATCGCGAATAACGAAGGCTTCTGCCTGCCCTTGGGCATCGATCGCCTGGTGCAAAGCAGCTGTGACAAGTACGACTGGCGCAACAGCGACTACGTGGTGGTGAACGCCAACCCGGCCGTGAGCGCCGAGTTCGGTGGAGCCAACGCTGCCACCAGCGGCTACCAGATCTGGTTCTACAACCCCAACGGCGGCTTCAGCTTCAAGCGCTTCCAGAGCCATACCACCGCGAACGGCTTGGTGGCCAATGCCACGCGCGCCTGCCACTTCCGGGTGAACGGCTGGGTCGGCAACCAGTTGCAGAACAACGTGCTCTACAACGTGCGGGTGCGCAGCCGCGTGGCCGGCGTGAACGCCGAGTGGGGCACGGCCTGCCGCTTCATCCTCGATCCGCTGCGCGCGCAATGCCCGCTCACCCAACTGAGCGACGTGGCTGGTGCAAGCCTGAGCTGCGGTGCCACCCGCAACTGGGGCGGCGGCAACTACATCCAGGCCAAGCCCGTGACGCGCGTGAACGCCAACAACGTGCTGCAGAGCGCGAACAAGTACCAGTTCCGCTTCCGCCTGCAGGATGAGACCATCGCCGTGATCCGCACCAGCAACAACTATGGCTTGCAACTGAACTGGGGCATCAATCCGCTCCAGCCCGGCCTCACCTACCTAGTGGATGTGCGTGCCAGCTTCGATCACGGAGCCACCTGGTGTACGGACTTCATCCAGCCCAGTGTGGATCCATGGGGCGTGGTGTGCAGCCTGACGATCAATAGCAACGCTGGCTTCGGTGGCGGACAAAACATGCAAGAGGAAGGCACCACCGAAGTGGCCGCCCAACTGAGCATGTACCCCAACCCCAACCGTGGCGACCAGCTGATGATCAACCTCAGTGCCATCGAAGAGGGCGTGAGCACCGTGAGCATCGAGATGCATGACCTCTTCGGCAAACGCGTGAGCGCGAGCACCATCGCGGTGAACGATGCGTTCCTCAACACCACGCTCGAACTGAACGGCACCATCGCCGCAGGCATGTACCAGGTAACGATCACCGCTGGCGAACGCAGCTATAGCGAGCGTTTGGTGATACAGCCGTAAGGCTTCTTGCACGAGTGAGAGCGGCCCTGCCAAAGCGGGGCCGCTCCTATTTCATCCCTATCCATGCGGATCCACCACCTTGCATCGTGCTTCCCTTTGGATCGGACATGGAACCCACGCTCACCACAGTGATCGGCAGCACCTCCCGAACGGCATGGTTCGCACTCGGCGTGCTCTTCGCTCCCATTGCCTCGGCGTGCGATACCAAACCATGCTGGGACCTCTTCGACAAGCGGGACTTCAAGGCCTTGGCACAATGCATACAGACCGTTGAGCGCACATGCCAAACCACCGACCCGGGGGCTGCTGCCGATCTGCTCGCGCTCGAGGGATCGTACGCCTACGCCACGGGCAACATGGCCTTGGCCGAGGAGCACATGCTCAAGTCACAGGCGCTCTACTTGACGGCCGGCTCGCCATGGCAGACCGGGGCCCGTATCCTGCGGGTGCTGGGCAATATCGCCTATGAGCAAGGGGACTATCACAAGGGACTCCTCCACCAACGCGAACTGCTGCGGATACTGCTGCGCGAAGACCCGAACGCCAAAGGGGCCTTGGGCGGGGCGCACTACAATATCGGGAGCAACTATTGGGGGCTCGATCAACGTGATAGCTGCACAACGCACTATAACGAGGCCTTGCGCATCTGGGGATCCATGGACGGCGGCGGTCCGCCGCTGATCGCGTACATGCACGAAGTGCTGGGCACCTACGCGTGGGAACGTGGCGACGAAACCGCTGCGCTGGACCACTTCAACAAGGCCGCGCAGCGCCAGTTGAAAGATGCACCGGCGAGCGATGCTGCCGATGCGCTCATCGATCAGGCCTGGCGGTCGGCCGAAGGCGATCGGGATCAGGAGGCGCTGCGGCTGTACGAGCAGGCCCTGGAGTTCCGCGAGCGCACTTTCGGCGCGGACCACCCCAACACCGCGTGCATGCACAGTGGCTTGGCGCAACTGCTGCTCAGCATGCACAGGCCGGAGGAAGCATTGGGGCGCGCACAGGAAGCCATCGTGCGTCTCGTGCCCGGCTTCCGGCCAACGAACCGTTTCACCAATCCAAACGATATCGGTGCAGCCACCAGCCTGCGCCATCTGCATGACGCGCTCGTGCTCAAGTTCCGCCTGCTCGAACGCATGCCCGGGGAATCGGCCGCCGCATCCGCCGATGAACTGATCGACCTGGTCGTGCAATGCACCGGGCGCTTGCGTGCCGCGGCGTTGACGGAGGACAGCAAATTGTTCTGGACGGTGCATGTGCGCGGCTTCGTGGAAACGGCGTTGGGCCATTGCGTGCGGCAGTGGGAGCGTGACAAGGGCAAGGACCGGGTACGGTGCGCGCTCGTGCTACTGGAACTGGGGCGTAACGCGCTGCTCTCCGAAGCGCTCGCATCGCTGGAGGCGCTCGGTACCGGCGGACTACCGCCAGGAATAGCTGCCGAAGAGCGCATGCTGCGATCGCGCATTGCCGAGATGGGCCGCTACGTGCTGCTGGAAGAGAAGAAGTGCGACCGCATGGATGTGGACAAGCTTTCCTTGTGGAGAAGGGCATTGGATGCGGCGACCGTGCAACTGGACAGTCTGGTGCGGCGCATGGCCGAGGAGTATCCGGCCTACCACGAACTGAAATACGGTTCGGCACAGGTGGACATGGAAGCACTGCAACGCAGGCTGGGCGATCGTGCCCTGTTGGCGCTATTCGATGGTACCCAAGATGATTTCGCTGTTCTCGTGCATAGCGGCGCGATGAGGTTGGTCCGCCTTGCGCCGGGCACGGACTCGCTGGCCTTGCGGGTACAGGCCGCTATCATCGACCCGCAAGCTCATCAACGCCATCCGCAGTCGGCTTACGATGACTATGCCTCGGCAGCCTGGGCGGTGCATCGTTCGCTGTTCGGCGACCACGTGTCCGCCCTTCCGGAGGAGTTGACCATTGTTCCGGATGGCGCGTTCCACCATCTGCCTTTCGAGGCCCTGCTCACCTCCGCTCCTCCGGCTGAAGGGCGCAACTACGCTACGCTGCCGTACATGCTGCGCACGCATGTGATCGGTTACGCACCCGGCATTCGCGCATGGATGATGGAGCGTGGTACACGAGAACGGAAGTCGGCCTACCTGGGCATGTCGGTATCGCGAAGCGGAACGGCGCAACTGCGTTCGGCTGCACAGGAGATCGATGCCGCCCACGCGCTGCTCGGCGGAACGGCATTGCATGGCGGCCAGGCGACCGAAGCTGCATTCAAGCGTGCGGTGAACGATGCCGGTGTGCTGCACTTGGCCATGCACACGGTAGTGGACGATCTCGATCCCATGAGCTCATCATTGGCCTTTGCACCGGGTGATAGTGCGGAGGATGGCACCTTGCACGCGCATGAGCTGTTCGGCCTGTTGCTGCCCACGCAACTGGCCGTGCTCAGCGCCTGTCGCACGGGCGAAGGCCGCATGCTCAATGGTGAAGGGATCCTGAGCCTCGCCCGCGGCTTCGCCCATGCGGGCTGCCCGGCCCTGGTCATGAGCTTGTGGAACTGCGATGACGATGCCACGCGCGGGATCGTCACCGGATTCCTCGGCGCCGCGCAGGATGGAACACCGCTCGACCGTGCATTGCGTGACTCCAAGTTGCAGCACCTCGCACAGGCCGACCCCTTGCGCGCGCATCCCTACTACTGGAGCGCGTTGGTGCTGGTGGGCGATGAGCGGGAATTGGATCTCGCAGGACCATGGTACAGCTCACCATGGTTGCTCTTGCTCCTGGTGGTGCCAACGCTCTGGTGGTTGCGCTCACGGAACCGCGCGCAGTAGCGCCTTCGCCTGCTCGCGTTTGTAGCCATCGCCGTCCAGCAGCGCGTGCAAGTGCATACGCGCCTTCGCCGGATCATCGGCTTTCAGCGCAGCGAGCGCGGTGTACCAATGTGCAAGCGCGTGCATGTCGTTATCCGAGCGCAGCACTTCGTCGAAGGCAGCGATGGCCGCCCCCGGATCACCACCGTTGCGCAGCAGCTCGCACTGGCCACGATAGAAGGAGACCATGTACGCCGGGGCCTGATCGTCGGTGACGGTGGTGATCAACCGGTGCGCTTCATCGTAGCGCCCGGCCGCGTACAACTCGCCGAACCGCGACCACGGATCAGCCGCGGCATCCTCGCTGCGCACGATGTCCGGCGCCGGGTAGGCTTGCATGTGCGCGGCGTAGAGTTCAGCAGGCCGAACGTTACGCTCATAGAGGAACCAGGTGATGCCGATGGCGGCTATGACCGATGCGGCCACGGCGAGCCATGACCATGTGCGTATTCGGCGGATCCTCCCCCCTCCCTCCCGACCGGCACCCGCTCCCGCGTGGATGTCCATCAACCTTCGCCGCAGCTGTGCCTCGCCGGCAAGCTGCACCAATTGCCACATCTCGCGGAATCGGTTGAAATCCTCAGCGAAGACCTGATCAGCAAGCAAGCGGCGATCGAACGCCAGACGCTCCTCTCCGCTCAAACTACCGTTCAGGTAGAACTCGTATGTGCTGCTCTCCTCGGTCATGACCCGCGCAATTCCTCCAGCCATCGGGCCGCTTCGGGATCGCCGTCGATCAGCTCACGGAGGGATTTGAGGCATTTGTACTTCTTGTTGCGCGCGTTCTGCTCATCCTTGAAGCCGGTACGCTGCGCGATGGTGTGCATATCCAGTCCCTCGTAGAAACTGAGCATCAGCATCTGCCTGCATGCTTCGCCGAGCCTGTCGAACATCGCGAGGAGCGCCTTGCGCGGCGCATCTTCCATCGCATGGTCCATGGGCCCGTCGGAGAGGTGTTCGGGATCGGGCTCGGTCGGGGCGAGCCTGCCATGCGCACGCAGTTGCTTCAACCATAGGAAGCGGCAGATGGAATAGAGATAAGTGCCGATGCTGCTCTCTCCATGGAAGCGGCCCTGCTTGATGTGGCGGTACAGCACCACCACACCGTCCTGGAACACATCGCGTGCGGCATCGCGATCGCCGCTATTGCGTTGCACATAGCCCGCCACGGTGGGGAAGTGGGTATGGTAGATCGTTGCCAAGGCCGTGTTCTCTTCCACGGTACCGCTACGGAGCCGGGCGATCAGC
Source organism: Flavobacteriales bacterium (assembly GCA_016710965.1). Lineage (GTDB taxonomy): Bacteria > Bacteroidota > Bacteroidia > Flavobacteriales_F > PHOS-HE28 > PHOS-HE28. The sequence continues at coordinate 5,023 of JADJTW010000037.1, read as the reverse complement.
TCCTCATCATTGGTAGAATGCACCGGGCGCATGCCCGACCAAGCTACGCCGTCCAACGATGACCGATCCGGGCCGTACCGCTCATTGGTGCCGCTGGCTCCGTCGGACGTAACCACCGGAACATGCGGGTGCGTGGTTACGCGCTGCACATGTACGGGGACCAACCCTTGGAACAAGCCAATTCCCCCACCATGATGCGCCCGATCCACCACCTTCTCCTGTTCGCAGCTATGAGCCTCGCCTGTACATCCTTGTTCGCCCAGGACAGCGATGGCGATGGTACACCCGACCAGTTCGACAACTGTCCGCTCACCCCGAATCCCGGCCAGCTCGATTCGGACATGGATGGCGTGGGAGACGCCTGCGACAACTGCGTGCTGGTACCGAACCCCGATCAGGCGAATGCCGACGGCGACGGCTTCGGCAATGTGTGCGACAATTGCCCCTTCGTGCCCAACGACCAGGTCGATGTGGACGGTGATGGGCTGGGTGATGCCTGTGATGGTTGTCCCTTCAATTGCGACGACGGTGATCCATGCACGATCGATTGGTGCCTGGAGAACACGTGCTTTCACTTCCCGAACCCGATGCCGGAGGAGCACACCAATGCGCCGAACGAACCCTGCTACTACTATGCTGGTTCCGTTTACCTGATCGACGGCGCGTACGACGCGAGCTACAGCAACCTGCCCGCCGACCACGAAAGCCCACCTGGAGGACTGGAGATCGGGTACAGTGGCACTGTCTTCGGGAACTCGACACCATGCTACATGTACGTCATCACGCACTACTACGATCCGATCGTGTTCGATCCAACCTCCATCGTCGCGCCGCCGCTGGAGTGCATGCTGCCCCTTGGGCATACCGTCTACTCGGTGGACGGGAGCACCTACACCTATGACCCCTTGCTGAGCACGCTACCGGAGGATTTCCAATTACCCGTCGATGGGGATTCAGAAACCATAGACTATGAACAACCCGATGGCGTGGGCGGCTGGTGCTACCGCTATCAAGTGGTTTACTATTACGACGCCGTTCCGTTCGATACCGACCTTGTGAGCAATCCGCCACCACCGCCCGGGCCGTGCCAGGTGTACACCGGGCGCGTCGTCATCCTTTACGCGTACTATGCGGCGGGGCTCTCCGATCACCCCGAAGGGTACACGGCGCCGCCGGGTGGTGCCGCGATCACGGAAAGCGGCTCCCAGTTGGATGGCGCGGGCAATATCTGCGCGACCTACGAGGTGACCTACTTCTATAGCATCGACTGCGACGATGGTGACCCCTGCACGCTCGATGAGTGCATCAACGGTGCCTGCGTGCATACACCTTACGCGCCACCAGCAGGCTATCTCGATCCTCCGCCGATCCTGTGCTTCACGTACGTGGGCCGGCATGTCGTAAGCAACTTCGTTTGGGACGAAGCCAACTCCACGCTGCCCTTCGACTACGAGAACCCGGAAGGCGGGCAGGAACTCCTCACCTCCGGCACATTGGTACATGACTTCACCACCTGTTATGACTACATCGTGGTGTTCTTCTACGTGCCGTTGGATTGCAGCGACGATGACCCATGCACGCTCGACTCGTGCAACCCCGTAACCGGCCTTTGCGAGAACGTTCCCATCGTTTGCGACGATGGCGACCCTTGCACCGTGGATATCTGCGATGGCGATGGCATCTGCCAGTTCCTGCCGGCACCGAATAACCTGGTGCTCGAACTTCGAACGGATGACAACGGCGAGGAGACCAGCTTTGAGATCCGGCACCAAGGGACCGATGCGCTCGCGTGCAGTGGCACGGGGTACCCGGACATGGCGCTGCTCGCCGAAGCGTGCTGCCTCGCCAATGGCTGCTACTACCTGAAGGTGTTCGACGCGGGCGATGACGGCATCACCGATGGCGGCTATGTACTACGCACATCCGGCGGCGCGCGCATCATCGATAACACGGGCAACTTCGCCGCTGGCCATGAAAGCGCGATCGCCAACAACGGCGGCTTCTGCCTGCCCTTGGGCAACGACCGCTTGATCAGCGCCAGTTGCGATCGCATGGAGCTTCGTCGTAGCGCAACGGCCGCATGCAGCGACAAGCTAACAGCGGACAATACGCCCAATGGCACCAGCGGCAACGTGTACCAGTTCTGGTTCTACGATCCCAACGGAACGCTCAGCCTGGTGTATCCGTCGGCGAACGGAGGCACCAACAACCAGGTGAACATGGCCAGCCTGCCCAGCCTCGCAGAGGGCACGCTCTACAATGTGCGTGTACGCACTCGCATCAGCCCAGGGATATGGCGCTCGTGGGGCCCTGCCTGCCGCATGAAGATCGATAACACCGCCGGCCAATGCCCCAGCACCAGCTTGCAGGATGAGGTGAACAACAGCCACCTCACCTGCGGACAGACCAAATCCTTGGGCAACGGCCAACAGAACCTTGTCTTCGCCAAACCGCAAAGCCGATTCAATCCCAGCTGCAGATCGCAGAACGCGAACAAGTACCAGTTCCGCTTCCGCATACCCACCGAGGGCGTGGTGATCGTGAAGAACGGTGTGGGTGCAAACCCATGGACCTACTTGAACATGGCCAACGTGGTGGGCACGCCCGTGCCTAGTGGTGCGGTACTTCAGCCCTGCGCCATGTACGAAGTGGAGGTGCGTGCCAGCTTCGACAACGGCGCCACATGGTGCAACGGCACCGACCCATATACCGATCTGGCCCCTTGGGGCAAGGTGTGCGACCTGTACACCGCAGGATGCAACCAGGAGTTCCTGCTGGAAGAGAGCGGAACAACCATGAGCAGTGCGCCTGAGCTTAGTCTCTACCCCAACCCCAACCGTGGCGACCAGCTGATGATCAACCTCAGTGCCATCGAAGAAGGCGTGAGCACCGTGAGCATCGAGATGCATGACCTCTTCGGCAAGCGTGTGAGCGCGAGCACCATCGCGGTGAACGACGGGTTCCTCAGCACCACGCTCGAACTGAACGGCTCCATCGCCGCAGGCATGTACCAGGTGACGATCACCGCTGGCGAACGCATCTACAGCGAGCGATTGGTGATACAGCCGTAAGCAGATCCCCCGTGCGAGGGTCCTTGACCTTCGCGCCGATAAGGAGGGCCGTCCCGGGAGGGGCGGCCCTCTTTGCTTCCTGATAGGTTGAACGCACTGCCCCTCAGCGTGTACCGACGATCGGGCACATCCCGGATACCTTCGTCCACTCAAAACCAACCCATGCGCCGACGCGGCCTTCTCTCCATTGCCACGCTTCTCATCCTGCTGCCATCGTTCGCCGCCGAAGGCGAGAAGCCCATCACCAGCAAGCTCACCGAGGCCAAGGTCTTCCTCAGCGGTGCCCAGGTATCGCGCACGGCCAGCGCCACCATCAGCCCAGGCACGAGCACGCTGGTCTTCACGGGACTCGCACAAGGCCTCGACCCTCAGAGCATCCAGGTCACCGGTAAAGGAGGCTACCGATCCTGAGCGTGAATCATCGGATCAACTACCTCACCGAAAGCCCGAAGAAGAAGGAGATCGAGGACTTGCAAGCGAAGATCAAGAAGCTGGAGAAGGACTGGGCCTACGAGAAGGCCATGCAGGATGTGTGGGTGAACGAAGAGCAGCTGCTGAACAAGAACAGCGTGATCGGTGGCCAGCAGAACGGGCTCACGGCCGCGCAGCTCACGGCGGTGAACGACTACGTCCGGCAGCGACTGATCACCACCAAGACCAACTGGCTGGCGCAACAGGAGAAGCTCACCGCCATCGGACAAGAGGCCGACAAGCTGCGCCAACAACTGAGCACATTGCAGGCGCAGGCGCCACGCCCCACCAGCGAAGTGGTGGTGGAGATCAGCAGCGAGGTGGAGGTGGGCGCAACGTTCACCCTCACCTATTTCGTGGGCGAGGCGGGTGATCCCGGCGTACGACCTCCGCGCGAAAGGGGTCGGCCAGCCGATCGAGCTATTGATGAAAGCGCAGGTGACGAACAACACCGGCGAGGACTGGAACAAGGTGGCACTGAGCCTGAGCAGCGGAAACCCTACGCTCGGCGGAGTGATGCCCACGTTGAACCCCTGGACGCTTTACACCTACCGACCGATGCAGTTGCAAAGCGTTGCGATCCGTGGTGCGCGAACCCGTAACGCGGATGCGACGATGGCCGCGCCGAGCAGCGCTGCGGATGGCGAAGCGTACAAATACGAAGAGCGGGACGCCACGGCCATCGTGGCCAACACCGTGAACTTCCGCACCACGACGGTCGAGTTCGCGATCGAGACGCCATTCACCGTGCCCAGCGATGGCGTGCAGCACACCGTGGGCGTACACACGCATAGCATAGCGGCGGTGTACAAGCACTACGCAACGCCCAAGCTGGACAAGGACGCCTTCCTCTACGCCCGCACCACCGGCTGGGAGGACTTGAACCTCCTGCCCGGCCAGGCCAATGTGTTCTTCGAAGGCACCTTCGTAGGCGAGAGCTACCTGCAGCTGGACATGCCCAAGGACACGCTGGACATCTCGCTCGGCCGCGATAAGGGCGTGGTAGTGGAACGCGTGCGACGCAAGAGCACCAACGAGAAAGCCGTCATCGGTGGCAAGCGCAAGCTCCTGATCGGCTGGGACCTCACCGTGCGCAACACCAAAGGCACCGCCATCGACCTGGAGGTGCGCGACCAGTACCCGCTGAGCCCCCAGAGCGAGATCGAGGTGAAGCTGGAAGAGAACACCGGCTCGGGGGCCGGTGCAGGCTCTGGCGCCGTAGTGGATGAGAACAAGGGCTCGCTCACGTGGAACTTCCGCCTGGAGCCCAAGGCCACAAAGAAGCTGGGCTTCGCATATACCGTGAAGCATCCGAAGGACTTGCCGGTCGTGGTGGAATAACTTCGGCCATGCTCTTCGTGAGAGGCCTCTTCGTTGCTGCAAACCTCGTGTCGGGGATCGCGGGACACGCACAATCCATCCCACGCGACTTCCGGTGTGACGCCCGTGGAGGTCGATACCTTTCGACCATGAAGGCATGG
>JADJTW010000036.1 GCA_016710965.1 Flavobacteriales bacterium | reverse complement strand
TTCGCCGTTGCTCTCCATGCGACTGGCGAGGTTCACCGTATCGCCCCACACGTCGTAGGCGAACTTCTTCTCACCCACCACACCGGCCACCACGGGCCCGCTGGGCAATCCGATGCGAATGGGCCACCGCTGGAGGCCTCTGGCACGGCGCTCGGCGTTGCTCCGCTCTAAGCGCTTCGATCATGGCCAGGCCCATGAGGCACCGCATCGACGCATGCGATGGTGGAAGGCACCGGGATGCCGGCCGCGCACATGTAGGCATCACCGATGGTCTTGATCTTCTCCACGCGGTGGGCATCGCACAAGCGATCGAACAGCCCGAAGTAGTGGTGCAGTTCGCTCACCAGCGTGTCGCTGTCCATGCTGCTGCTGAAGGAGGTGAAGCCCTTGAAATCGCTGAAGAGCACGGTGCAATGCTCGAAGCGGTGGGCCGGCACGTCCGTTCGCCTTCAATTCATCGGCCACCTGCCCGGGGCAGGATGTTGCGCAACAGGTCGTCGCTGCGTCCCTTCTCGGGGTCTCCAGCTCGCGGGTGTTCCGCACGATGCGCTCCAGGCGCTCACGCTCCAGGCGCAGCCGCCGTGCGCAGGCCCACGATACCGAAGAAGCCCAGCAACAGGGGTGCGCTCCACCGCCGACCCTGAAGGTGTTGGTGCTCCAGAAGGCGGGGCGATGGAGAAGGCGTAGCTCACGGGTTGCTCGTTCCACACGCCACTGGCGTTGCGCGCCATCACCTTGAAGGTGTAATCGCCCGGCGGTATGTTGGTGTAGGTGACCCGGTCGGTGGCAGTTATGGGGGTCCAGTCCGGGTCGTGCCCTTCGAGCATGCAGACCGGTAGCGCACCTTCTCGGGGTAGGCCAGCGATGCCGGTGAAGGTGAAGGTGAGGTGGTTCTGGTTGTAGGGCAGTTCGAGCTCTTTGGCAGGCCGTGGGCATCGGTACCGTTGCACCAGGCTTCCAATCAGGCTTCTCGTAGAAGAGGCGCATGTCGGTGGAGATGCACCAGGGTTCCTGCATGGATTGAGCACGCGTCGCGGGTCGAGCGCGTTGCGCCGCGCATGGTGCCGAACCACAGCGCGCTGTCGCGACGAGCATGCAGGCGTTGCGGAAGCACTCGATGCCGATGAAGCCCTCCTCTGCGCCATAGTGCTGCACGTTGAGGACGCTCTCCCAGCACATCCAACTCCAGCATGTCAATGCCCCGGCGTGTGCCCACCCATTATGTTCTCCAGTGCATCCAGCAGCACTTGCTCCACCGGAATTGCTGGCTAAGCCGTCGTGTACGCCGAAACTGTCCACGTGGCTGGCGTGCAGACAGTACAGACCGTGCGATCCGGAACCCATGCACAGGTTGCCGGGCTGTCGCGCGCGATGCTGGTCAGGGATACATCGGGCAGTTGCGATTGCTTGTGCAACCGCCACGGCAGCCTTCGCGTGGCGGGATGCAACAACCCTTCGCTGGTGGCCGCCCAAACCGTATCGCCATTGCGAGCACCGTTCACGCCATGCCACACCTCGATGCGCAGGTAGTCGCCATCGCCCAGACCGGCCAGACCCATTTTCGGTGCCCACCCAACAGCGGCCTTCCCCGTCGAGCTGTATGGACATTCATGCGTTGCGCGTCCATGCCGTTGGTGCTGGTAACGCGCACGAAGCGGTCGGCAGTGTGCCGGAAGAGACCCTGGCCGGCGGTGCCCACGAGCAGGTACCTTGGGCATCCTCGCCCAGGGCCAGCACGATGATTCGCGTGAGCCCGTCGCGTTCGGCGAACACCTTCACGGTCGCTGCCATCCCAGCGCGCTACGCCACCGCCCACGGTGCCCCAGGCACAGCAGCCCATCGGGTGTGCGTTGCACGGCGCTACCGTTCGGGAGCGCAGGCCATCGCGTCGGTGAAGTGCAGAAGGCATCGCCAATGGAACGGGCTACGCCGCCGAAGCCGGTACCTATCCAAATGGCTCCGCTGCGGTCCTGGAGGATGGCCCGCGCAGCGTGATCGTGCCCAGGCCGTTCGCCTCGCGCACAGTGCGCAGCGGCGGGAAAGCCCGCGTTGCGTGACAGGGTGCAAGTGCCGCCGGGCGTGCCCAGCCAGATGTCGCGCCGTTGCGGGCGCGCAGCAGGGCCATGATGCGTGCATCGGGCAAGGCCAGCGGGAGGTGCCCAGGAAGCGTTGGGAGCGGCAGCGGTTGCAAAGGCGGGATCGAGCTCCACGGGCCCGAAGGGGTCCCCACGAGCACGCCGAGGCTGTCGGCATAGAGTGCGTTCACGGGCTCGCCCGGCAACAGGGCGTTGGAAGACGATAATTTTAGAGCGCTCGCCGCGGAGCACGAAGAGCCCGCTGTCCGTGCCGGCTATCAATGTCCCTTCACTTGGGCCACCAGTGCGTGTATCGCCAGCGTTGGCAAGCCTGCATTGCGGGCCACGCACCGCGCGCCGCCGTCGTTGCTGAAGAGCACGCCATCGCCAGCGTGGCCCACCACGTGCCGTGCGCTGTGCTGGCGAAGGCGCGAACGGCATGACCGCTCCGTTGCGCCGCAGTTGGTGCAAGGGTTCCGTTGCCAGACGCTCACGGCCCCGTTGCCGCTGCCGGTCCACACCGCGCCATCCGGTGCGCAGGCCAGCGCGGTCACCTGGTCATCGCCGGCCGCGTTCGGTCACCATCGCCTCGAACCGAAGCCCGGCGCTGCGTGCCGCCCCCGCAAGGTGCCTACCCACAGGAAGCCGTCGCGGTCCTCGCACAGGGCGAAGGTGCCCGCACTGGGCAAGCCTTCCTCCAGCGAAGGGGCGCAGATCGTTTGTTGGGCGCCTGAGCGCAGGGCTAGGTAAGGTGCCGCCACGAGCAGCGTGGCGTGAGCGGGGCGCATGGTTGAAAGATAGCCCCGCGCCCAAAAGGCCATGCCGTTGAGGTGTTGGAAATGGCCTGTTCATAACGTTACCTTCAGTGCGCCAACCAAACCCTTCCCATCATGGACATCACCTTCAACGAGCTACGACAACATCAAGGACAACCTGCCTGATGGGAGCATCCACCGAATGGCTCGGGAGGGCTTGGCCTGAACGTGGAAACGGTATGGAATTATTTCGGCGGCTACGCGCATCCGAACGGCAAGCCGATGGGTGTACACCTGGAGGCCGGCCCCGACGGCGGCATTGTGGCATTGGATGATACGCGCATCCTGGATATCGCACAGCGGATCCTGGAAGAGCAACCGGCACACGCCTAAGCGTTGCTCAGCGCACCCGGCCCCCCGCGGATAACCAGGGGGAAGCGAGCGGCCCGAAAGCGGGCCGCTTTCTTTGGGGAACAATGCTGCACGGCGCTCCCTACCTTTCACGGTACTACCCCCCGCCGCCATGAAAACACTCTTGGTCGCTCTTACTGTGCGCATGGCTACCGGCCATTGCGCAGACCTACCCACCCGAAGAAGGCTGCATGATCCGCTACCAATACGATGCGGCCGGCAACCGCATCCAGCGGGATTGGTATAGCTGGGGCCAGGAAGTGAAATCCACCACCGATCCGAGCACCGTTGCAGATGGTACTGTAGCGAAGGGCCTTTTGGAGACGATACACATGAACGTGTTCCCCAACCCGACGGGCGAACAGGCCACGGTCACCTTCACGGCCGCCGTGCCCAGCGGCACCTTGGAATTGCTGGATGCCAGTGGACGCCACGCATTGACCACTCCGGCGATAGGCACAATCGCGAACTGTACTTTGTCGCAGGTGGGAGCCGCAGCTATTGGCTCGTCTTCCAGCCGGGAGGAACGGATTATTACAGGGTTGGTGGTAGGCGACCCTCACAAGTAGGAACCATGCATGCACTTTACGGCTTAACCCTTGTTGCGCTAACGAGCACGGCTTATGCGCAGGTGTTCTCCGATGGATTCGAGGATTGGAACGTTGACGCACCAATGCATTGGATGGGTGCACAGACCACCTTCTCCATCGACAACCTGGGCAACAGGTGACTGGACAGGTAATAGCGGCGACTTTGCGGTGCGCTTATGGCAACCGGTGAATGGCCTCACCCATTTCACTTCGGAACAGGTGCATTTGGATAGTGGCAATCACTACCTGCTCGGATATTGGGCCAAGGGCGCCGGGACCGTTTGTCCTAATCAATGTGACGGCGGACCACCACTTGGCCCTGTGTGGATGTGGACAGCGATACCTGTGGCAGTACTTTACTGCTGAGTTCAATTGGCAAGTGAAACCACGGATATGGGTGAGATTGCCTTTTCATGCCCATCACGTATCCGCCCGACCATCTGATGTCGATGATGTATCGCTCGTGCTGAATAACCCACCGCCGCCGCCCGTCCTAAGCACACAGCAGATTCAGACCCCAGTGGGCGGCTCGGCCAACCCTCCCTACCTCGACTCAATGGTGGTTACAAGCGGCATTGTCACGGCCATCAATTTAGGGGCTATCAGTTCACACCAGGACGGTACCGGGCCCAGCGTGTGTGCGTGAGCGAGTTCACGGGTGCAGCGCTACAGATGGGCGACTCTGTGCGGGTGACTGGCAACGTTGGGGAGACTGGTGATCACAGACAATAATTTCTTGCCAGAACGGATATCAACTTCTTACCAGCGGATCAAGCCGATGCCGGCACCGGAGTTGCTCGCATGGCCCTTGGCCGACCTGGAACCCTGGGAAGGTGTACTGGCATCCGTCAGGAGAACGTGACCTGCGCGCAAGTCAATGGCAATGGTTCCTGGGATGGCATCGTGAACAGTTCTGCCGATGTGGGGGTAGGTGTGTTATTCTACGCTAAGCGCCGTTGCCGGGGGATGGACCTACAATGTAACGGGCATTCTGCACCATGTATGGCCCATAGATAGGCTAGAGCCCAGGGTACCAGGGGATGTGACCGAAGTGGTCGGGATCGAAGAGCTTAACGGCGCAGGACTACAGTGCTACCCCAACCCGGCGAACGATGTGGTGCATGTGCAGCTACCGGATGGAAGCCAGAGGCACTTCCATTATGAACTCATCGATGCAACCGGAAAGCTTGTACAGAGCGGACTTGCCGAAGGCCGTATCAATGTAACCCAGGTGAGCGAAGGCCTTTTCGTCCTGCGCGTCTTGGGATACTCGGCTAGACTTATGGTCCGGCATTGAGTTGATTCTGCAAGCGCAGGCAGAGTGCCTTGGTCATTCTGGAGATTTATCTTATCTGAACTGCCATCCCCCTCACCACTTCCATCGTCCCCACACTCACCGTCGTCACACTCCTCAACAAGTCTATCACTTTCTCCTTAGAGTCCGCGAAGCGGTAGGTGTTGAACTTCTCGGCGATGGTGGGGTCGCTGGGCTTCTCAAAACTACAAATGCCATGGTACGCAGGGACCCGAGGCGGAGACCCTCATATGTTCGCCCCATGAACCCAGGGGCAAGACCTGAAGGAAGGGGCATGAGAGTTTGTGGAGACCCTAAGCAGTTCAACGAACATGCTGATTCGCAGAGCTTACCTCATGCTTCTCCTTGCTCCTTTGAGCCAGAACAGAATGTAGAGCGCTGACCTGAGGAAGCCAGTAGCTCGAATACCGAGATGAGAAAAGTGCGACGGGAGCAATTCCTTCAGGTGCCTGGCCAGGGAGCACACATCTAAAACCCAAGTCAACGATGAAGACAGGGACCGTGCGCCAATCCATAGGCATCGATTGCGCAAAGGACGAGTTCGTGGCAGCCTTCTGCTGCTCGAAGGAACTGCGGGGAAGCGATTGCAAGCAGACCCGTGCGTTCAAGAACAACAAGCCAGGGCTTCGCCAGGTTCATGGCCTGGCAGAACAAGCTGCGTGAAGAAGAGATCGCATTACCCATGGTGATGGAGGCCACAGGCGTCTATCACGAGCAACTCGCATGTGCGCTCTTCGACGGCGGGTGCCGGGCATGTGGTCTTGCCGAACAAGGCCAAGGCATTCGCCAGGTCCATCAACCTGCGTTCGGTGGACGACGGCTCATCGGCGCGCACCCTGGCCCTGATGGGCATGGAGCGCCAGCTCGATCCCTGGGAGAAGCCCCAGGAGGTCTATATCCGGATGAAGCACCTGACGCGCGAGCGGGAGATATCCAGCAAGCACTCGCCTCGGCAAAGAACCAGTTGCACGCTGAAAAGGCCGGCGCCTTCAGCAACCCCGTACACGATCAAGCGGCTCAAGGGTCGTATCGGCTTCTTGGAGCGGCAGGTAAAGGAGGTGGAGACCGACCTGCGCGCACTGATCAGGAGAGAGAAGGAACTGGAAGAGCGTATAGCAAGAGTATGCACCGCCCCGGGTATCGGTTGGTTGACCATGACGATCATACTGGCTGGAAACCAACGGCTTCCACATGGTGCGCAACCAACGCCAACTGACCAAGTACGCCGGGCTCGACGTGGAGAAGCATGACTCAGGAACCTCCGTGCATAAGCCCGGCAGGTTGTCCAAGAAAGGCAATCGGCACATCCGCAAAGCCCTGTACATGCCAGCGCTCTCGCGCATCCGCAGCGAAGCCAAGAGCAAGGAGTTCTTCAAGCGCCTGGTCTCCAAGCGGCGTGAAGATAGCCGTCGCCGCTGTCCAGCGCAAAACGCTTGCCACACCTGTGGAAGAACAACGCCACCTATGACAAGCAGTACCAGGCCAGCGCAGGCGGCGAAGAAAGGCGCCCCGGCGCCCTGAACGAGCTGGCTTGAAGCCGCTCTCGGAATTAATCCGTCACCAAAACTAGATCAACCCAACGTAACACAGAATCTGCGGTGGCTTAAAGCCAAGAGCAAGGAGTTCTTCAAGCGCCTCGTCTCCAAGCACGGCGTGAAGATGAAAGCCGTGGCCGCTGTCCAACGCAAAACACTAGTGCTTGCCTACACCCTTTGGAAGAACAACACACCCTACGATCGGCAGCACCGGGCGCCTGCTACGGACAACGAAAAAGGGCAGCCCCTGGAGGCTGCCCTGAACGAGCTGGCTTGAAGCCGCTCTCGGAAAATACCGTGCATCAAAACTAAAACACGCCATCGTAACACAGAATCTGCGCAAGTCTAGGACACCCTGCCGAGGCTGAGGTTCTCGGTGACGATGCGGCGGTCCTGGGCCGAGACCACGGAACCCGTTAGCAGGATGAGGCCGATAAGAAATGCGCGTGGACGAAGGCTCATGGATGCGGCAACGAAACTAGGGAGCGCAAAGTGTGCGGGGGACGGGTGCCCGATCCAGCGGATGCAGGGGCATACGGGACACATGGCGATTGGACAACGAATGGCTCAGCGGCATGGCTCGCCGGACCCATGGATCACAGAGGCCGAAAGCGGGTTGGAAGAATCCCGGGAATGAAGTTGCAGCGGACGACAGGCGCTCAAGGCTGCACCCAGGCGCGTTGGATCACCGGCGCTCGCCCATCGCCGAACGCTGCATGCAAGAGATAAGGACCAGAGCTGAGGCCCGATGCATCCAGTGTTGCACGGCCTTGCACGAGCACGGCTTGCTCCATGCCAGCAGTGCGCCCCAATGCATCGATCCATGTGAAGCTGCATGGCCCCTCGACGCCCGGCAGCAGCACTGCACAATGCGTATCGATCGGGTTCGGGGAGATACGAGGTGTGACCTGAGCGGCGCTGCTGGCAGCCAGCAGCGAAACATCGTCGTGGTAACGCTTCATGAAGTGCGGCAGCCAGCTCATTGGCGTGCTGGTGTTGAAGCCTTCTGAACAAAGCCGCAGGCTGGCGCAGAAAGATCGGGTTGTTCGATCACGCTCAGGTACGGCACGAAGGGCTCGCGCGCCATATAGATCCTGCCATCGGGTGCCAAGCCCAGCGCGGTGATCGAAGGCAAGGCCCAATTGGTTCCTGATTCAGAATCGAGCAGTACGCGGCTTCCCTGAATATCAGCAGCCCACAGGTCGTATTGGAACAAGCGGCGGACATAGGTCTGCGGCGCGGCGTTCACCGGCCAGTCGGCCACGTAGAGGAAGCGGCCGCTGGGACTGAACTCCACTCCCCTTACGCGACCGAGGTCCGTGAAGGTGAACTGATGCGCGATGGCACCTGTGGCGGCATCGAGGCCGAAAAGCTCGATCAGTGAAGCATCTTGCGCGTCGGAAGTCCATTGCCATTGCTCCGAAACGTTCACGAACCGATCACCCTGCACCGTGGAGCATAGCTGTCCCGCCCACTCGTCGGCGATGGGCACGGCCCCGACTGGCTTTCCACTGGTTGCTCGGCGATGCCATCGGCAGTGATGGGGTAGGCCTGGAAGATGTTCGTGCCGATCTCCTGCCCAACGAACCAGTAGTCGATGCCGTTCGCGTGGGGCACCACCATGCGCTTCTCGCAGGCATCGTCCATGAACCAGGTGTAGCCGGTGTCCAGCAAGGCGGGCAGTTCGCCTTCTCCGCCCACGTAAAGACGTCGGAATCCGTACAGCGTCTCATGAGGCGCGGGGGTACCCTCCAGAAGGTGACGAAAAAGACCTCATCAGGATTGCCGGGGCGAGGAACGAAGAGCGATTCTTGGGACCCATTGTAATTGCCCGGCGGGAATCCTGGGCTTGTGGGCAGTAGCTGGTGGTCGGCAGAGACCAGTTGCGTAGCCCCATTGTGCGCCACATACACGCGCAATGCACCGGTTGCAGGGTTGCTCATGCTGCAACTGGTTGTCGCGAACGGGGTTTCGGCAACCAGTTCGGGCTCGCCTGAGCCAAAAGAGATCCAATGACCCCTGAACATCCAATTCATGTTCCGGTGCTGTCCCCTGATCGCAGGCGTCCAAAGAAGCATGCACACCATGGCGGCGGCCAAAGACTTCGTCAGTTCAAAGCGGCGCATGGGTCGTTCAATTGTAGTCGATCACTACGCGGGTGTCGCCCCCTCGCACGATCAGATCGGTGCCGCAGTAGAACTCTTCCGAACCACCCAGGCAGCTGGCGCTGGCCACGATGGTCCCGCCAACGCATTCTCCGCAGAAGATCTTCAGGCCATGAAAGACATACCCGAAAGGAGGAGGGTATGTGTAAGTGCCGTTGGCCCCAAGGTATTGGCAGCTACCGGTGTAATAGACCACGTCGTCACACTCTACGGCGAAGTAGAACTGGACCGAGATGTTTGCTGTTGTGAGGTTCTCCACATAAGGCTGCGCTCGCAGGCTTGTGGAGAATAGAAGAGTCAACAGACCTAGGCTTTTCCAAGCATTGGCTCTGCGGCGCATCGTCGGGAATGCATCAGGGAGGTGGACCGGGAGCATGGCAGGAGATTTTGAATCGAATGTACCGCTATTCCCAACTCTTGACTGGCCATTCTTATACGAAGCTGCACCAACGAGTTCACTTCCTCGACAGATACAGTGTCGCTATCCCGCCCGTGAGCGGTTGGGCCTTCGCCTCACGCAAGCCGCACTTCTCCAGGATGCGCACGAAGGCATCGCCGTCGGGGAATGCATCCACGCTCTTGGGCAGGTAGGTGTAGGCGGCACTGTCGCGGCTTACGAGCTTGCCAACGAAAGGCATCACCCGGTGGAAGTAGAATCGGAAGAGCCCGCCCATGAGGGCATTGCGTGGCTTGCTGAATTCCAGCACGAAAAGGCGGCCGTTGGGCTTGAGCACGCGCACCATGTCGGCGATGCCGCGTTCGAGGTCCTCGAAGTTGCGCACACCGAAGGCCACGGTGATGGCATCGAAGCTGGCATCGGCGAAGGGCAAGGCCGCGGAATCGCCGCGCACGAGCGTGATACGTTCGTCCAGCTTTTGCGCCTTCACCTTTTCGCGGCCGTGGGCCAGCATGCCTTCGCTGATGTCCACACCGGTGATCCGCTCGGCGGCCTTGCGCTTTGCGGCCATGATGGCGAGGTCGGCGGTACCGGTGGCCACGTCGAGCAAATGCCCCACGGGTTCCTGCGCTACGAGGCGGATCACCTTGCGGCGCCAGCCCTGATCGACGCCCATGGAGAAGAGGCGATTGAGCAGGTCGTACTTGGGCGAGATGGCGTCGAACATATGTTCGACCTGCTCGCGCTTGGAGCCATCGGGCGTGTAGGGCTTCACCGTCATGCGGGCAGCCCCAGTCGTTCGCACTCGCTGCGGAAGCGTTCCCGATCGATGGGGGCCACGCCCACTTCTTCGCACACCAGTCCGCCCGCGAGGTTCGATAGCTCCACGATGTTCTGCGCCGAAAGGCCGTGCGCCAGTGCCAGCGCAGCGACCGCGATCACCGTGTCGCCCGCGCCGCTCACGTCGATGATGGTGCGGGGGTGCGCGGCTGCGCGATGCGCGTCGTCGGCTCCATGGATGTAGGCGCCGTGCTCGCTCATGGTGACCATGGACATGCGGTTGCCGAGCTTCTCCTCCAGCGCCTCAACGGCACGCTGCACGCTCGCGGTATCGGTCGGTTCCACATCGGTCTTGAGGCCTTCGCGCAATTCCTTCAGGTTGGGTTTGAACAAGTCAACACCGCGATAGGCGAAGAAGTTCTTCTTCTTGGGGTCCACGGCCGTGGGCACACCGGCGTTCTTCGCAGCTGCGATGGCGCCTGAAATGACTGTTTCGGAGAGCACGCCCTTGTTGTAATCCTCGAAGACGAGCACACCGGGCCTGGTGGTTCTCATCAGTGCGCCGACCGTATCCACCACGCGCCCCGCGTCGGCGGCAGAGAGAGGTCATCGTCCTGCTCTTCGTCCACGCGCACCACATGCTGTTGAGCGCTGATCACGCGCGTCTTCACGGTCGTGCGACGCGTGGCCGATCGCATGAGGCCACGGGTATCGAGCCCTTGCTCAGCGAAGAGCTTCAACAACAGCGTCGCGTTGTCGTCATCGCCCACCACGCTCACCACGATGGGCGTTGCGCCGAGCGCTTTCAGGTTGAGGGCCACGTTCGCCGCACCACCAAGTCGTGCGCTGCGTTCGGTGACCTGCACGACCGGTACGGGTGCTTCCGGTGAAATGCGGTCGATCCGTCCCCAGAGGTAGGCATCCACCATCACATCGCCCACCACCAGTACCGTGGTGCGTCCGGCTTTCTCCAGGAAGGTGTCGATGCTCATGCGCGACCGAGCAGTGCGATGGCCTTGGCCACCCGGTCCATGGCTTCAACCAGCTTGGTATCGCTGGTGGCGTAGCTGATCCGCAGGGTTCCCTCGGCGCCGAAGGAGCGTCCTTCAACGAGGCTTACACCGGCGGTATCGAGCAGGTAGAGGCTCAGGTCCACCGAGCCTTTCATCGTGCGGCCGTCGATCGAGGCACGCACATCGGGCATCAGGTAGAATGCGCCTTGCGGAACATTGCAACGCCAACCGGGGATCTTACCCAACGCCGCGAGCGTGAGGTCGCGACGACGAAGGAAATCATCCCGCATCGGCGTCAGTTGACCGGGATCCGCTTCGACACAAGCCTTTGCCACCCGCTGCGCGATGCTGTTGGCTCCAGAAGTGAATTGTCCCTGCACCTTGGTGCATGCCTGCGCGATCCACAAGGGCGCGCCGATGTATCCGATGCGCCAACCGGTGAGCGCGAAGGCCTTGCTCAGGCCGTTCACAGTGATAGTGCGTTCCGACATCCCGGGCAGCGACGCGAAGCTCACGTGCTCGCCGTCGAAGACGATGTGCTCGTAGATCTCATCAGCGATCACGTACAGCTCGGAGTGCTCGCGCACCACGTCGGCCAGCGCTTCAAGCTCCTGCCGTGCCATTACCGAACCGCTCGGATTGCATGGCGAGCTGAACATGAGCAGGCGCGTGCGCGGTGTGATGGCTGCGGCGATCCGTTCCACCGGTGCTTTCCAATCCTCCTCCAACGTGCTGGTGACGATCACCGGTGTGGCACCCGCGAGGCGCACCTGCTCACTGTAGCTCACCCAATAGGGCGCGGGGATCACTACCTCGTCACCTGGTCCGCACAGGCTCATGACGGCATTCATGATACTGTGCTTGGCGCCGGTGCTGATCACGATCTGGTCGGCAGTGTATTCGAGACCGTTGTCGCGCTTGAACTTGTGCGCGATGGCCTGGCGCACATCCAGGTAGCCGTTCACCGGCGTGTACTTGTGCCAGGGCCCGCGCAGGGCTTCGTGGGCCGCTTCGAGCGCGAAGGCAGGCGGGTCATGGTCGGGTTCGCCCAGGCTGAGGTCGATGACATCCTTGCCCTGGGCCCGCAACTCCCGGCAGCGCCGTGCCATCAGCAGGGTGGCTGGTTCCACGATGGCGGCGGCGACAGGGGAGAGGTGCATGGGCAACGGCGCGAAGCTAACGAAGCGGTTTTCGCACGTTGCCGTGCGGGTTCCCGATATTCGTCCACCGTTTTTTGCACGATGAACGATCCCGTGGTACAAGTCCTGGTGGCCGTGCTGCCCAGCGTGGTGGTCTTCCTCACCGCGTTCTATCTGATCAAGCAGTTCATGGGCGCACGCATGAGCGAGCGGCTGGCCGAGCTGAAGAAGGAGGATCACAAGCAGGTACTACCGCTGCGGCTCCAGGCCTACGAGCGCATCACCTTGTTGCTCGAGCGGATCCAGCCCGGCCCGCTCGTGCTGCGTGTGCATGCGAGCAGCATGGATGCGCGCGACCTGCAACAGGCGCTGGTAGCCACCATCCGTGAGGAGTACGAGCACAACATAACGCAGCAGGTATATGTCAGCGACCGGGCGTGGGCGCGGGTGAAGCAAGCCAAGGAGGAGACGATACGCTTGGTGAACCTCAGCTTCGACCAGGTGGGCGACGGGCCATCGGCCACCGACCTCAGTCGCAAGATCTTCGAGAATGTCGCGCGCCTCTCTCACACGCCATCGCAGGAGGCGCTGGTGGCGATCAAGGAAGAGGCGCGGCGCCTCTTCTGAACAGGGCGAGCAGTTCATCCGCTGCGGCAAAGGGGCTCTTCTTCCCTTCGCGCACTTCATCCTGCACGGCGCGCATGGCCCTTGCCACATGCTCGTCCCGCTCGAATGCCGCGCGCAAGCCCATGTCGATCGCCTGCCGCATCCAGTGGAGCCCTTGTTCGTTGCGATGCTGATGAAGCAAGCCCGTCAGGCGGTCCTGCTCATGCAACGCTTCGATGCGAAGGCCCAGTTCGGGAATGCCCTCTCCGCTCAGTGCGCTGGTGAGCATCAGTTCAGTGGCGCGTCCGCTGGGCCGCACGGGCAGCAACCCGATGGCATTCCGCAGTTCGCGCATGGCGGCTTCCGCGCGTTCGCGTGCTGCGCCATCGGCCTTGGTGAATGCGATAAGGTCGGCGCTTTCCATGATCCCGCGTTTGATGCCTTGCAGCTCGTCGCCGGCACCGGCGATCATCAGCAGCAGGTTCAGGTCGGTCATGCGCTCCACTTCCAACTCGTTCTGCCCGGTGCCCACCGTTTCCACCAGGATGCGGTCGTATCCCGCCGCCTCGCAGAGGATGATCGCTTCACGCGTGCGGCGCGCCACGCCGCCGAGGTTGCCAGCGGCAGCAGAAGGACGGATGAAGGCTGCGTCGTGTACCGCTAGCTTATCCATGCGTGTCTTGTCGCCCAGGATGCTGCCGCCGCTGCGCGCACTGCTGGGGTCGATGGCCAGCACGGCCACATGATGCGCCTCTGCGATGAACCACGTGCCGAGCGCATCGATTAAGGTGCTTTTGCCCACACCGGGTATGCCCGTGACGCCAAGCCGCAAGCTCTTCCCGCTCAGTGGAAGGCAGCGTTCCACCAGTTCGCGAGCTGGTCGTGCATCGGCATCGCGTTCGCTCTCGATCAATGTGATCGCGCGCCCCAACGCCGCGCGATCGCCCTGGCGCAATTGATCGAAGAGAACGGATGCGCCTTCCATGGATGGCGCTCAGTAGCCTTTGCGGTAGTTGTCTACCCAGCTGCTATCGCTCACATCGCGCAGCAAACGGAAGGCATCCTCGCCTTTCGCCATGCTGTGCATGTACAGGATGCCATAATCCGAAAGCAGGAGCTGCTGCCGTGCCGATGGCCGGTTCGGGTCCTCGGACCAGCCCTTGCCCGGGTGCTGTCCTTCGCTCAGCCGGAACGGGTATTCCCAGAATCGCAGCTTCCAGAGCTCGTCGAACACGCCGCAATCGGTCATCACCACGCGGCCATCCGCCAGGTGCTCCGGTGGCAGGCACGAATTCACCTGGTACTTCCGGAACAGGTTGATGCCTTCGGGATTGGCCTTGCTGGCTACGGCGCCTTGCGCCTGCAGCACGAACTGGCCGCGCGTTATCGGCTCGGTTGCGATCACGGCGCCCTCGAATTCCTTCACGATGAAGAGCGTGAAGAGTTCGCTGTTCATGCCGGTCATCAGGCTCAGCCCGAAGGTGTAGGTGGCCGCGGGAGGCACGCTGCTGCCTACGCCACGCAGTAGGGGAAGCAGTGCGAGCAGCACGAAAAGGCCCGAGCGTGAAAGCCAGCGCGTCATCGCCACGAAGGTACCGTCGGCACCGGGGTGCCGACAAGGATCAGTGCGCCTACTGCTTCACGAAGCGTGCTCTGCCGCACTCGGCTCCAGCTTGACGCAAGAACAGCTGGTAAGCACCGGCTTCGAGGCCAGGAAGAGCCAGCACCAAACGCTGTGTGCCTGCTTCGAACGCTTTTCCTCCCTTCAGCACGGTCCGGCCGGAGGCATCGAGCACCTGCCAGTCGTAGTAGCCGCTGTTCTGAAGTTCGACGGTCACGTTCAGTTCGTCCCTGGCCGGGTTCGGATACACGTGCAGTGCGCCACCTCCCTTGAAGAAGACCGGCACCATGTGCGAGAGTTCCGTGCTGCTGTTCACGTCCACCTGCTCCAGGCGGTAGTAGCTCAAGCCGGGGAGCGGCGAGAGGTCCTTGTACAGGTAGTCCACCGCAGAGTTGCTGTGGCCTGCCGCGTTCACGCGACCGATGGTGAAGAACGAGATGCCATCGGCGGAACGCTGGACATTGAACCAGGCGCTGTTCTGCTCTGAACCGGTGGTCCACTTTACATCGACGTGCGACTGGACAGCTTCTGCATCGAAGCTCAGGAGCTCCACCGGCAGGATCACGCAATCCACCACGCCGGTACCGGTCCAGTTGATCGTCGCGGCCGTGCTGTTGCTCGTGGCGTTGCTCACATAGAGCAGATACACATCGCCGACGGCCGGGTTGATGCCAGGTACCCATCCATTGCCGCCAATCGGCTGCGAGGTGACCGTGCCGGGCGGGTTGAACTGTGGAGCCGAATAGGCGAGCGATCCCATGCCCGTATTGTAGCTGCCCGTAGCAGCGAAGGTGCTGGCTGCGGAAGCGAACGAGCAACGGATGGGCGCCCCCAACGGAGCGCAGATGGTTGCGGGCAACGATTGGTTCGTGAACGGACCCCAGACAGCGAAGTTGATGTCCGTGGCACCAGTGGGAACGATGGTGAAGCCCATGCTGCCGGTGGTGCCCGCAGTGAAGGTGTACCACTTGCCTTGCTCTTCGTAGATGCTCAAGCAACCGCCGCTGGTGGAGGTGAGGTCGCCCACGCTGCCTATGTTGTTCGATTGCATGACCACCGCATTGCCATTGCACAGCACGGTCGCGCCAGGGCAATCCTGCTGTGGGGCGAGGAGGAGTGGAGCAGTTGACCGTGAAGGTGTAGTTGCCAGAAACCGCTGGTATGGCGCTGTTGTATTGGGGGTATTGTGCCCCCACCAAGTCGAAGGTCCAGGAGTTGTCGCCGGCGAAATAGCCAAGGCCGCTGTACGTGATGGAGATGTTGTCGCCGTTGTTGGCGCTGATGAGCACCTGATCGAAGGAGCCCGATTGCACCGTGTAGTAGCTGGGCGTTCCGCCGTTGATCACCACGGTAATCGTTGATCCGGCCCAACCGTCGCCGAAGGCATCGTACATGCGCAGGGCATAGATGCACTGTGCGCTTGGGTTGAACCCGGACTGGCAGGAGATGGTGGCCTCCCAACCCGCACTGTTGTAGATGTCATCGCTGGTCATAGCAATGGTGAGGCAGCCGCTCGGGTGGGTGGAGGTGAAAGACCCTGGGTTGGCTGTGCCCGTAAAGCCGCCCGCGCCCAGTGTCTGGTTGCACCAACCGGCAGGACCCCCGCATGTGGGCAGGCCGTTCCCGCTAAGGAACTGCGTGCCGTTCGCATTGTTCGGGGACACAACTGGTCCGTTGTAGATGTACACGTTGTCCCAACCGAACTCCATGTTCAGGCTGATGAAGGTCAAGGTCACCGCATCGCCTGCGATGACCGGGCAATAGGTCTGGGACCAGAGCGGCTGGCCTGGTGGCACAGTTGCTCCGCCACCGAGGCATGTGTACGGCCAGCAGTTGTACCCTCCGAAGTTGTTCGGGTTCTGGTTCGTCGCATTGCTGTAATTGCCGGGCAGCGGTGCTCCTGTGGTGAATGAACCACCCGGTCCGCCCGGATCATATACCGTGGAACCGCAAATGCCAGAAGGCGGCGGCGGCGGCGGCGGCGGCGGCTGAGGCAAGCCGCAACGCAGGGTAGCCGCCCAACCCGCTCCAACGATGCTGAAGTCCGAAGTGAAGCGGATCGTCAGGCAGCCCGAAGGGTCTGTGCTGGTGAACGTCCCCGGGTTCACCGTGCCCGTATAGGGTCCTCCCAGGATCGGCGAGGCCGTCGTTGGGCCGTTGAACACGGTGAGGAAGTCGAAATTCTGCTCCACGCTGAACATGTTGAACGTCATCGTAACGACCTCGCCAGGCAGGGTCGGGCAGAAGGTTTGCGTGATGACCTCATTGTTGGCATAAACACCATTGGCACCACCGCTGTCGTAGGTGGTTGTTCCGCAAATGCCGGATGGCGCCGGCTGTGGAGGCAAGGGTGGTCCGCACGATACGCTGATCTGGAATCCCGGAGCAACGATACTGGCGTTGGAGGTGAACCGGATGGTGAGGCAGCCGCCCGGATGGCTCGAGACGAAGCCAGGAGGAAGCGCTCCGCCGGAGAACACGCCCAGCACCGGTGAACCAATGGTGGGCCCATTGTAAATGGTGAGGAAATCGCTGTTGGCTTGGGTGTTGAAAGCCATGAAGTCGATGGCGACCACATCGCCGGGGTTCACCGGGCAGAAGGTCTGCTCGAAGACTTCGTTGTTGCTATAGTTGCCCGTGGGCCCGCCGGAATCCGAGGTATTCAGGTCGCAACCTGTGATCGGTGCCGCTGCGGTTTGTCGCGCACAGATGTTGAAGGGCCCCACATTGCCGGTCTGCCGCCATACGCGCACGTACACCGTGCTGCCCGGCGCCAAGCCGCCGAACAACTGTTGCGGCATGCTCGCGCCGAAGGAACTGCCGCCTACCTGGCAATTCGTAGGTGGTACCAAGCTGAGGTTCGCTGGTGCGCACCCCCCGCTGGTCTGGTACAGGGCCAGTGCCGCATCCGTCATCCCAACGCCTTGCGTATTGATCTCCAACTGCCCGTTCGGCGGTACGACGACAGAGTACCACACATCGTTCTGGATGGGCAATCCGCACGCTGGAGCGGCGACGCCCGCAGTAACACCCGCGCCTTCGTTCGTCGTGGGCACCAGATTGCAGGTAAGCGAGGTATTGAGCGGGATCGCACCGCAAGGGTCATCGTTCGGTGGAGGTACGTTCTCTGTGGCGCAAATGCTGAAGGTGCCGTTCAATGTGGCCCCTTCGGGCCAGACGCGGATGTAGATCGTCTCGCCCGGTACCAAGGCCGGAGCGATCGCTGGCAGTGTGGTCTGGCTGTTGATCCTCGGCATGTTGTTCGTCGGCGCGAACTGGTCGTCGTTGCAGGCGATCAAGGTCATGGTGCCGGCGAAGCCCGGCGGATTGCACAACTGGCCACCGACCGAGAGACGATACCACGCCATGGACATGTCGGTGATGCTCTCTGCGAACGTGTTGATGGTGAAGGCGCCCGACGGCGGCACGACCACCTCGAACCACACATCGTTGTTGACGGGTGTGCCGCAGGAAGGCGCACCGACCGTGAGCCCTGGTGGCGTGGTGTTACCGGCGAAGTCCGTATTGTAGGAAGTCGGGGAGCACGTGGTGGGTGTGGTGAGCGTGAAGGCCCCGCAGGGCAGATCGTTGAACGGCGGAGTCGGCTCGAACGCACAGATGTTGAATGTCCCTTGATTGCTGATGTTACCCTGCGGCCAAACGCGGATGTACACGGTGGAACCAGGGGCGGCCAGTCCGCTCAATGCCAAGACCAAAGGATTGGTGCCCGAGCAGGCGAGTTGCGACCAACTGGCCGAGGCCGCATTGCAAGCAGGGGTGGTGTACGCAGCTATGCCGATGCTCGAAGCGCTTACCAAGGTGGCCTGCACCTGCAAGTTCCCGCTAGCAGGCACCACTGCAGTGTACCACACATCACGACCGGCATAAGCGCCGCATGAGGGGTTAGGGTAACCCGCTGTAGTCGTACCCCAGAGCACATTGGTCAATTGGTAGTTGCACAGTATGGGCACTGGAAGCGCCGTGGCCGAGCAAGGCGAATCATTCGGAGGCGGGGGAGGTACGGCGCACTGGACGGTGACGGTGCCGCAGAGGGATGCATTGACCACGCACGCGTTCTGGAAGACCCTGAACCTGTAGATGCCGGAAGTTTGAGGGCTGAACTGCAAGGTGCTGGGACCGCCGGCGAAGCCGCAACCATCGTTGTCGAATGCTTGCCCGTAATACCCCGGCGCAACTGCAGCGAATCCTGTGGTGGTCAGGCTCAAGCTGAAATCTGCATTGCTGGCGCTACCGCAGAGACTGATGGTGTACAGGTTGCCTGCACAGGCTTGGATGTTGAAATACTGGTTCGCGCAAACCGGCGCAGTAAACGTAGAGGGGCATACCGAGCAATAGGTGGTCGAAGGAAGGCCTGCGTTCGCAGGGGGATAGTTCAGTGGGTATGGGCCCATGATGAAGGTGTGCGCTGCGGACCCCGTGACGGTCGCGGCTTGGCTCAGGGTAACAGTAGCGCATGCCGTAGCCGTGATGGTGGTTCCGCCGGGTACGTTGGGGCCACTGATCGTAGCACCAACCAGGGCGGGGTTGCAGGATGCAACGGTCGCGGCTGTTGAGCCCGATGTGGTGGTCATGGTCAACGTCACGGTCATATTGGGCGGAACACTGTTGGGGGTCCAGGCGCCGTTGGCGAGTGCCACTGTTGCACCCATGCCCGTCCCGGTGCATTGCGCTTCGGCTCTGAAAGCACAAGCGGCAAGAAGGATGAAGACAATGCCACTGCGTTTCAGGCCATCGGCCAGGATCCGCATTGAATTCGATAGGCTCAGGAGGTCAGGCGTATGGAATCGATCCATGGTTCGCGGCATTTTGTGGCTTACGAAAGGGCATACCTCACCCTTCCGTGAGCGGAGACGAAGATATCATAAGCTGGTTGTCGAAAACCTTGGTGGGGTTTTCCACAAGTTGTCCCCTTGGGGGCTGCGTGTCCTCGTTCAGCACCTTCGGCAGTGGCCCCTGCCGATCCAACGGGCGCACATGCCGAATTCCGCCTGTGCATAACTGCAGCCGCCAAGGCAGGCATTGGGCCGGAAGCCCCCCAAGCGGCGCGTACCGGCGGTCGTTGAGCATGCAGGCGGCCGTTGGAAAGAGAAAGGCCGGTGCATGCACCGGCCTTTCCAACGAGGTATCAGAGGATCATTGGCGCACAAATCGGGCGTTGCCGACGGGCGAACCCGAGTCGTCGCTCAGTTCGAGGGTGTAGCTGCCAGCTTCGACATCAAGCGGGAGCGATATCTGGTTCACCCCGCGTACCACGGTGGCCGTTCCCGAAAGCACCAACCGCCCGCTGGCATCGAGGATGCGCCAACCGATGTTGCCATCCGCCGGCAATTCGAAATTGGCCCATAAGCTCTCGCCCGCAGGATTGGGGTAGACCGTGAGCGGCACATTGCCCCATCGGTACACGGCGGTCACCACATCGGAGTAGCCGCGATCACCATTGGCGTCCACCTGGTCCAGGCGATAGTAGTTGACGCCTTTCACCGGCTCGCGGTCGATGAAGGAATATTCCGTGAGCGATTGCGAGTTGCCCATGGCCGCTACCGTGCCGAGCACTTTGAAGTCGGAGCCGTTCTCGGACCGTTCAACATTGAAGTAGGCCGAATTGAACTCGCTCGCAGTGGTCCAGGCGAGATCGACCTGACGGGCCTTCGGGAATGCCTGGAAATCGAGGAACTCAACGGGAAGCACGCAATCGAGGATGGTATTGGGCACGTTGTTCCAGACCAGCGTGAAAGCGAGGCCGTTCATCGTGTAGTTGTCGATGTACAACAAGTACGTCTGACCCGCCAACACGTCGATCCAGCGGCTGAAGGGTGGTCCGCCTGCAGGCTCGGTGGTATTGATAGCCGTGTAGTTCAAGCCTGTAGGGCCCGTAACAGCCGACCAGTTGCAACGCATCGGAGGCACGTTCAGCGGACATGAGCCGTTCCAAGTGGGTGGTCCCCACACGCCGAAATCATAGTCGGTACCAACGCCCACATTGATGCTGAAGGCGATGGTGCCGGCAGCATTGGTGGTGAATCGGAACCACGCGCCTTGTCGTTCGTTGGTCAGCAGACAACCATGGTTTCCCGCGTTCAGGTCCTGGGTGTTGCCGAAGCCGCCCGGTGCGCGGTTGATCGACTGGTTGTTGCACACTTGGAACGCTCCTATGCAATCGGAGATCGGTGCGGCGGGAACGTTGCAGGCGGCGTCGACGGTGAACGCATAGTTGAAGCCCGTGGCGGGAGGACTTGTGCTGACGAAGAGATTGAAGCTATTGCTTGCTTGCAAGTTGAACGAGACCTGGTTCTGGAAGCCCCCAGCGGGTGTATAGGTGAGCGTCACTTGATCGGTAACGGCTGCACCGAACGTGATGAAAGCCAATGAACCGGTCACCGTGTAGTTCGTGCATACCGCCGGTGGCGGGCCGGCAGGGTCCACGCAAACGGTAACGAAGCCACCGTTCCAACCATCGCCTGCGCTATCGGCCATGCGCAAGGTGAAGTAGCACCCGCTCGGATTCGCAGGGTTCCGCGCACAGATCAGGAAGGTGCCATCGTTGCCTGTCTGGCGCCAGATGCGGATGTAGACCGTGGTGCCTGCAGGGACACCGGTGATCGTCGTCATCGGCATGGCGGCGCTGTTCCCGCTTCCACCAAGCACGCACCCTCCGTTGCCAGCCGGTACTTGCACCAGTGGCCCGGCGCAGGGGCCGGTATACACGGCCATGCCTCCATCGGTAAGGCCGAGGTCATCGGTATCGATGATCAACTGGCCGCTGGCCGGGATCACGGCTGAGAACCAGACATCACTATTGTATGGGCCGCCATTGCACGACGGGTTCGGCACACCGCCCGTGATGGTCGCGAATTGGGTCGAGAACGGGGCCGGGAAGATGCAACCGGTATTGACTGCGAGCGGAATGGCGCCGCACGGGTTGTCGTTCGGTGGCGGCACGTTCTGCACCGCGCAGATGCTCGCCGTCCCGAAGGCGGTGGTCTTGTTCCACATGCGCACGTAGTACAGGCCGCCAGGCGCGCCACCAACGGTCACGCTAGGCATCGTGTTCGCCCCGAAGTTGTCATTGCAGGCCACTTCGGTGAGCGTCGCCGTGGTGCAGATCGTGCCACTGGTAAGGGTATACACTGCCATAGCCATGTCCGACAGTGTTCCCGCCTGGGAGTTGAAGGTCATGCTGCCCGTTCCTGGCATGATCGCCGAGAACCAGACATCGCCACCGGCCACCGGAGTGCCGCAACTGGGTGTGACAGGGGTGGTAGTGATGCTGGCGGCCAGCGAAGTGGCGTTCTGCGTGGAGAACGGCGTAAGGCTGCACGAAACACCCACGGTAAGCGACACCGCTCCGCACGGATTATCGTTGGGCGGTGGGATCGGTTCGTAGGCGCACAGTTGGAACGACCCGGTATTGGGCAAGCCGGTAACAGACCACACGCGTATGTACACCGTACTGGGGAAAGCAAGTCCGCTCACCGAGGTGAAGTTGTTGCAGTTGCAGCTATTGGCCACCTGGGTCAACGCTCCTGGCACCCCGGTATAGATGGCAAAGGCAGTGGCTCCAGCGCTGATGGTCTGCAGGATCACCGCCAGGTTCCCGGAGTTCACCAGGTTCACGCTGTACCATACGTCGCTGCCGACGAAACCGCCTGAAGCCGTTGCACAACCACCCGCACCGTTGCAACCGGTCGGTGTGCCCGCCGACTGGGTAGACCATGCTGTTGTCCCCGGCAGGAAGGAGCAGGAAGTGGGTGCATTGCCGAACGAAACCGCATTCTGCGGTTCGTCATTGGCAGGGGGAGCTGGAACAGGGTTGCAGGCCACCTGGATGGTGCCGCAGAGCGCCCCGTTCACCGTGCAGGGGTCTTGCCATAGCCTTACGCGATAGGTTCCTGTTGATGTAGGAACGAACGACAGGGTCGCGTGGCCTCCGGGTGCCGCATCCGTCATGTCGAAGTTCGAGCTACTGTTACCATTGCCAACCAGTGGTGAGTCAGGGTGATAGGCTTGGTCCCAGTGGTGCTGTTGCACTGCATGCTTATCATGTAGATGTTGCCCGGGCGCATCTGGTAGGAGAACTATTGGCCAGCACACATGTTCACCGAGACACCCCGCTGGGCATACGGAACAGTTCAAAGTGGCTGGGATACCCGTGTTAGTCAGGGGGGTAGTTGTTCGCGTACTGCGGGCGATGTGAACGTGTGGATCGCAGAACCGGTGACGGTGGCAGGCTGGCTGAAGGTCACGCTGGTGCAGGCGGTGGACAGCACCGTGGTGCCCGCAGGAAGTTGGGCCCGCTATCGATGCGCCAACGAGGACTGCGTTGCAACCTGTAACGGAAGCCACCGGGTTGCCTGCGGTCGAGTTGACGTTCAAGTTGACGCTCATGTTGGGCGGCACAGTGGGTGGATTCCAACTGGCGTTGGCCACCTGAGTCTGACCTGCGGGAGCCGCGAAGGTTGTCAGGCAGGGAGGCTGGGCCAGAACCGCAGCGGATGAGCCCAGGACGACCGCGAACGAAAGCGAGTAGCGTAGTTTCATGTTCGTAAGCGATCAGCGGTTGTGGAGTGGGGTAGTGCTCATGGGCTGGTCGGCATGCGCCGCGTTCCATTGCTCCACGGCAGCACGGTAACGCAGATCATCCGCAGTGGCATCGCCCGTTACGACATACACCGGCGGGGCGTTCGGATCCACTGCATCCAACCCGAGATCGGCTCGCGAACGTGTGCCGGGGCGCAGCGTGATACCTGCACGCTCGATGGCCTGGCGATAGCCTGCTTCAGCAAGCCCGCCGTAGTGCCGCACTTGCAGGATGGTGAGATCATCGGACGGGAACACATCGGCCGTTGGGTCAGCGTCCTTCACTTCCTGGATGATGAACTTCATCTGCGCCGCATCGAAGGCGCTTTCCGCCTCGAAGAAGATGTATGCTTGCGCTTGCGCTTGGACAGCGACGGCCAGGCCCAGAGCGAGGAACACTGAAAGAGTACGGTTCAGCATGTTACTGGTCGATTGGATCGGGGGAAAGATAAGGGTGCCATACAACGTTCGTCGAGAGGGGAAGTTCCCGATATGCTAACAGAAGTGTCTGGAAATACGGTCGGTTAAGCCCCTTTCGGGGCTTAGACGGCAAAAGGCCGATTGGGTTGCCCCCGTGTTACCTGAAGCGGACCAATCGGCCCTGATGCACCGCGCCGTCCGCGGTGAGGATGCGGACCAGGTAGGGTCCGGGCTCGACCCGCACCAGATCAAGGACGAAGCGATTGACACCTGCGGTGGCTCCCTTCGTGAAGGCCAGGACGATCGAACCTCGAGAGTCAAGGAGTTGTACTTGGGCCGATCCATCGACCGTGGTGCGGAAAAGCAGTTCGGTACTGGCGCTTGCCGGATTCGGGAATGCCAATAGATCCGCTGTGCTCGAACGGATGACGGACACCATGTTCGAGTACTCGAACGAGCCGTTCTGGTCCACCTGCTGAAGCCGGTAGAAACTGCCTGCGGAAAGTGGTGTCCGATCGATGTACTCGTAGTCCGTTTGCACGTTCGAATTGCCTTGTGCGCTCACGAGGCCGACAGGCTCGAACGAGCGACCATCGGCACTTCGCTCCACGGTGAAGTGGCTGCTCAAGTGTTCCGAGCCGGTGGTCCACTTCAGAAGGTTGGCATCGCCATCCTCCTCGGCGTTCAATGCCAGCAACTCTGCGCCCAATTGCGTGCAATCCAATGAAGCGCCATTGGCCAGGTTCCAGCTCAGGCTGAAGGCCAGACCGGTCTGGTCCCAGTTGCTGATGTAGAGCAGGTAGACCTGGTCCACGATCACATTGATGCCTGGGACCCAGCCATCGCCAGCAGGTGTTTCGCTGTACGTTGTGCCGGGGTTATCGAACTGCGGTGGCGAGTAGACCGGGTGCGCCATGCCGGTGGTGTAGTCGCCGGTTGCAGCGAAGGTCGAGGGCCCGGAAGCGAACGAGCAGCGGATGGGTTGCGCGGCTGGCGGGCACATCGATCCCGGTGTGCTGCCCGGAGGGTATGGTCCCCAGATGGCGAAATCATAATCATCGGGACCCACGGGATCGATGTTGAAACCGATGGAACCGGATGCGCTGGGCGAGAACACGTACCAGGTTCCCTGCCGCTCTGCCGTTGCCAGGCAGCCGTAGTTCGCCGGGTTCAGGTCGGCGGTGTTTCCCGTGCTCGTCGTGTTGTTGTTGAAGCTCTGGTTGTTGCAGATGGTGATGGCGCCCACGCAATCCTCGGGTGGGGAAGGCGGAGGAGTGCAGGTTACCGTGCCGGCATAGCTCAGCCCGCCTACCGGAGGCGTTCCGGAATTGAAGAGGCCACCGCCTCCAAGCGTCAGCGTGTAAGAGTTCTCGCCTTGCCACGCCCCGGAGTTGTTGTAGTTGAGCACGATGACGTCGCCGATGTTCACCCCGATGGGGATCGAATTGGAGGAGCCAGGATTACCGATGCTATAGTATTGGTAAGGTCCGCCGTTGATGCTTACACCCACGTTCGAGGTGCCCCATCCATCCCCGAAGCTGTCGAAGAGATTGAGATAGTAGATGCAGTCGCCTGCAGGCAGTGTGCCCGGCGTACAACTCACAGTGAGCCCGGCGCAGATGAAATTGCTGGTGCAGGGGTATTGGTCGACCAGTACGCGAAGCTGCCCGGTGAATGTGGCTGTCCACGTAATGGTCGATTGCAGGCCGCAACCATCGTCGTTATATCCCAAGGATCCGCCGCCAGCATTGTTGTACAAGGTGATCTGCGTATCCCAAGCGGCACCACAGGTACTGAAGGTGTACGTGTTGCCGGCGACGACATTCACCAGCACGTACTCACCGCCCCATACACAGCCCACCGTGGTGCTCCCCGGGCATGGTGGCGTGGCGTTCACATTGTACAGCGTGTTGTTGTCAGCGCATTGCGCGTGCGCCTCACCAGCGGCCCACCAGAAGAGGAGAGCGACCCCGATCGAAAAGGATGTGCTGCGCGCGTTCATGGCGTCAACGTGGAGCCGTGCTCGGCTCATGCCCCTCAGATGATCGTGTCATCTCTTGATACTCCTGCGGATGCGTGGCGACCCACTGTTGCTTCGCTGTTTGGTAACGCAAAAGGTCCGCCTCCGGGTCACCCGTCCCTACGAGAACCGGGAATGAAGCCGGCACTTCGGTCGAAGAGCGCTCGACCGGGATCTCCAAATGATAAATGGCGGCTCCCGTGCTGTTCAGAGCAGAAAGCAGCTCCGATCCCGATGCCGAGGCGGTACGGATCTTCAACATATCCGCATCGAAGGACAGCGTCGCCTGCGGATCAAGATCCAGCACCACCTGGTGCGCGTACTTGATGGCATGCTGGTCGGGAACGCCGGAGATGCTGAAATGATGGACGACCGCGACTTGGCCCAATGAAAGGAAGGGCAGGAAGAACAGCGGGATCAGCGGCGTGGTCTTGATCATGACGTCAAATGCGTTTTGGTCCACTTCTCACCCGCCTCCTACCAAGGGACTACGCGGTCTAAGCTAGTCTTCCTCAGCATACAGCTTCATTCCAGCCATCCGCCTTCTGAACAATGACGGATGGAAAGCAGGCCGGTTGTCCGACTTGGCGCATTCAAATGAGAAGAGCCGGACCCTCCGGCCCGGCTCCCTGCTGCAATTCGCTCTGTCTAATGCACCATGAATCGACCGGCATGGACACGCTCGCCCGAAGTGAGGGTGACGGCCATCTCGTAGGAGCCAGCGTCAAGTCCCGAAAGCGGCGTGGTCAGGCGGTGGTGCCCGATCGGGAGGGAGATGCGCTCATGCCGCACAAGGCGCCCACTGGCATCCATCACGATCAGATCGATCGCATCCGGTGCAGCGAGGTCGATGTCCAGGTTGATCTCGGTACTGGCCGGGTTGGGGTACGGCAATCCGGCGGCTATCGTTCCCCTGAACGCGGCCGTGACCACATTGGAAAGGCTGCTCGCCCCGTCGGCATCCACCTGCTTCAGCCGGTAGTAGTTGACGCCCGTGATGGGCTGCTCATCGAGGAACTGATAGTGGACGGCGCTGTTGCTGTAGCCTTGGGCGCCCACGCTGCCGATCTGCACGAAGTCCGATCCGTTGTGGGAACGCTCCACCGCGAAGAAGGCGCTGTTGTATTCGCTGCCGGTGGCCCATTCCAACAACACGTCATCGGTGCCGGTAACGACTTGCAGCCCGAGGAACTCCACGGGCAGCAAGGTGCAATCCAGGCTGGCGCCGCCCGTCAGCGTCCAGTTCAAGTTGAAGGCAAGACCACTGCGGCTGTAGTTGCTCACATACAGGATGTATACCTGGCCTGCTGTCACAGTCATCGCGTTCACCCATTTGTTGCCACCGGAGCCTTCGCTGTCATCGCCGGCACCGATCTGCAAGCCGGTATTCCCAGAAAGGGCGCTGTACGAGCAACGATAGGGCGCCCCAGTCGGAGGGCAGGCAAGGCTGGCCATGGGCCCCCAGATGGCGAAGTCGTAGTCGTCCGTTGGGTTCGTGGGTGCAATGGTCATTTCGATCGTTCCGCCCACCGAGGGGGAGAAATTGTACCAGGTACCCTGCCGTTCTTCGCTGTTCAGGCAACCGCGGTTGCTCACGTTCAGGTCGGCCTTCACACCGGTATGGCTCGGATTGGCATTGAATCCGGAGTTGCTGCAGATCGTGTTTCCTCCGCTACAATCGCTGTTGGGTGGCGAGAGCGAGGCGCACGTGGCGGCAGAAGCGTACCGCAATCCTGTTCCTGGTGTAGGCCCATCCGTGTAGAGGATGCCAGCACCCACTTGCACGAAGTAGCTGATCTCGTTCTGCGAACCACCAGCCGCTGCGTAGCTTATTTGCACAAGTTGGCCGGTGGTTACGTTGATATACGCGACCTCCTGATTGCCATTGGCCAGCGTGTAGTTCACGGGGGCGCCAGCGCCAAGCTGCACGGTTACAGTGGAACCTCCCCAGCCATCGCCAGCACTATCGAACATGCGCAGGATGTACAGGCAATCACCACCAGCGGGCGCCGTGTTGGCGCACAGGTCGAAGGTGCCGCCCGAACTGCTGCCGCTCTGCCACACGCGCAGATAGTACGTCTGACCGACGACCAAGTCCACACTGCTGAAGGTGAGGAAGGACATGCTGCCGACTCCGTCGTTGTCATCGCATTCGATGAGCGTGAAGGTGCCATTGCACGCCGTGGCCGAATACAGGGCCATGGCCAGGTTAGTGATGCTCCCAGCTGTGGTGCGGATGGTGACCGCCCCGGAGGCGGGTGCAACGAAGCTGAACCATACATCGCCGCCAGAGTACGTGCTGCACCCAGGAGCGGGTATTCCAGCAGTGGCAGTGGCATTCGTGCTGTTGTAGGTGGTGTAGGTGCAGGCCGAACCCAACGCAAGGGGCGTGGCACCGCAAGGGTCGTCGTTCGCCGGCGGCGGTGGCACGCTCCAGATGCAGAGCTGGCCGTCCATGCCGCTGTTGGTTCCATTGCGTTGGATCCTCACCAGGTAGTTCGTGCCGATGGTCGTGGCGTAGGTGATCGTCTCGTTGCCGCCGTTGCCATTGTTGTTCGCACAGGCCAGGTTCGAGAGCGAACCGCATGCACCCGAGAAGAGGTGCATGATCGGGTCGTGGCTATTGTTGTCCGGGTTGTAGGTGATGGTGGTGCTTGTTCCGGTTGCCGTGAACCAGCCGAAGGCATCGTCGTTGTTGCTGCCACTGCAACCACTGGGGTTCACAGCATTCCCGAACGTGCCGGGCTTGTCGAAATTCTGATAGCTGCAGGAACTACTGACCGTGTATTGGCTGGCGCCTGCATAGCTGCATCCGTTGCTTGCGGTTTGTGCAGCGTTCTTCAGCGGCATCGCGACCATGGCAGCAACTACAACGGTCGGGCACAGAATGGAGTAGGTCTTGAGCATCATGGCCAATCGTTTGGATCGCATCACTCGCGCGGCGTATTCGTTTCAGGAGCAGTGCCGGATCGGCGGTCAGCGAGCGCTACGCCGTATTGCGCAGCGGTAGAGATCACCTCTTGCTTGTTCAGCGGGTAGCGTGCGACCAGTTTCATGGCTTGTTGCGGCCGGTCTATCGAGACCACCATTTCGGCGTCCATGCCGCGCAATGCCTCGGTGAGCACCTTCTCAGTGTAGTCGCTCGTTATGCCCTGGCAGGCGAAGTAGTAGTAGTGCTCGGCTGCCACTTGGGGCGGTGGGGCTTGCTGCGCTCTCGCTGCAGGAGAAGCGACTCCCGCGCAGGCAAGGAAAACGGCGATAGAAGCAATGGATCGCATCTCGTTCCAGTGTTATGGCCTGGGCATGGATCGGCAGGGCCGGCCGCTTCAACGGCAGGGGACGGAACTTGGTTACGGGACGACGAATGCCTTGGAAAAGACCGGCGAAGCGCGCTGGCCTACCGCGAGGCGCTGGCCGCTTGGACCGGCTTGCGCACGGTGCCAGGGTATTGCTCCAAGGCCAGTCGGAGGCAGGATACCGCCAGGCGGAGCTGTTCCTGTTCAAGCACGTAGGCCAGGCGAACCTGCTTCCTGCCCGTGGCAGGATCGGCATAGAAGCCGGTGGCGGGTGCCATCATCACCGTATGGCCTTCGTGGCTGAACGATTCAAGCAGCCATTGGCAGAAGGCATCACTATCATCGATGGGCAGTTCGGCTACACAATAGAACGCACCTTTCGGCTTCGGGCAGGTAACGCCCGGTATGGTGTTCAGGCCGTCCACCAGGATATCCCGGCGCTGCTTGTACTCGTCGATCACCGCGTGGAAGTAGCTCTGCGGTGTACGCAAGGCCGCTTCCGAGGCGATCTGCCCGAACGTGGGGGGGCTCAACCGCGCTTGAGCGAACTTCAGCACCGCACCAAGCAATTCCTTGTTGTGCGTGATGAAGGCGCCAACGCGCGCGCCGCACATGCTGTATCGCTTGCTCACACTATCCACAAGGATGGTGTTCTGCTCAATGCCTTCCAAGGTCATTGCGCTCACGGGCGTTGCGCCATCGTAGCAGAACTCGCGGTACACCTCGTCCGCGAAGAGGTACAGGTCATGGGCTTTCACGATGTCGCGCAGCGTCTCCAGTTCCTTGCGGCTGTACAGGTAACCTGTGGGGTTGCCGGGATTGCAGATGAGGATGCCCTTGGTGCGCGGGGTGATCAAGGCTTCGAATGCAGCGATGGGAGGAAGCGCGAAGCCATCGGAGATGGAGCAGCGAACGGGCACCACCTTCACTCCGGCCGCCATGGCGAAGCTGTTGTAGTTGGCGTAGTACGGCTCAGGGATGATGATCTCATCGCCGGGCTCGAAGCAGGCCATCATGCCGAAGAGCAGGGCCTCGCTCCCGCCGGTGGTGACGATGATCTCCTCATGCGTGACTGTAATCCCATGCTGCGCATAGTATTCGGCCAGCCCTTTCCTGTAGCTCTCGAAGCCGGCGCTGTGGCTGTACTCGATCACCTTCCTGTCCAGCTTGTGCATGGCGTCCAGCGCCACCTCGGGCGTGGCGATATCGGGCTGCCCGATATTGAGGTGGATGACATGCACACCGCGCTTCTTGGCCGCTTCGGCAAAGGGAACCAGCTTGCGGATGGGCGAAGGCGGCATATTGCGCCCTTTGGTGGAGATCGATGGCATGGCTCTGGGATCGGGCGACGAAGTTCGGCACTTGCCCGCTGCCATCAACGAAGAAGCCCCTCTGTTCGGGAGGGGCTTCAGCTGGTATCGAGAAGGACTTATTGCGGCGTGCCTGTTCCAGCAGGTGCGCCCGGCGGAGCCTCCACGTGGCCTTTGATGCGCACGGTCTTCTCCGGTTCGTTGGTGGCATTGCTGCTGATGGTCACGCTCTTGTTGATCGCACCCGCGCGCTTGGTGTCGTACCGAACGGTGATAGCGCTCTTGGCGCCCGGCAGGATGGGCTCCGTGTCGCACTTGGGCACCGTGCATCCGCAACTGCCTTTGCAGTTGGTGAGGATCAAAGGCGCATCGCCGATGTTGGTGACCGTGAAAGTGCATTCGCCATTGGCGCCCTGTGGAATGGTACCGTAGTCATGTACGTCCTTGTCCAGTTGGATCATGGGGCCGCTACCGCCTACGGGGCGGGTGTTCTCCTGTGCGATGCTGCCAAGGGCCAGCAGGCCGAGGCAGGCGGCGATCAGTGTCTTCTTCATGGGGTTCGTGCTTGCGGATCGCGTGCCGCAGCTTAGTGCTTCTCAACAGGCACCATCGGGCTGGTCTCCTTCACGGGCGAAGTGGGCGTGGCCGCCGCAGCTTCCACGGTGCCTCGGATGGTCACCACTTTGCTAGGCGCGTTGGTCGCGTTGCTCGTGATGGTCACGCTCTTGTTGATGGCGCCGGTGCGGTTGGTGTCGTACTTCACCGTGATGGTGCTCTTCTCGCCGGGCTTGATGGGAGCGGTGTCGCACTTGGGCACCGTGCATCCGCAGCTGCCCTGGCATTGTGTGATGATCAAGGGCGCATCACCGGTGTTCGTAACAATGAACTCGCAGGTGCCATTGGCGCCCTGGGGGATGGTGCCGTAGTCGTGCGACTCCTTGTCGATCGAGATCTGAGGACCGCCGACTTGTGTTTGCGCGCTGGCAGCGAGCATCGAAAGCCCGAAGCCGACAGAGAGGAGGAACTTGTTCATGGGTGCGTAGGGTTGAGTGTTTTCGATGTTGGTACGCCAAAATTGAGGGGGGCTTTCCCACCCCCGTCGACCTTAACACGACATTAACAGCAGGCTTCCGTAGGCCCCGACGAACCTACGTGATGAACGATCGGCTCTTCGCGTGCCACGTACTTTCGCCGCTCATTCCGCAGTATGGAGCTCCCCAAGCATTACGATCACTTCGCCGCAGAGGGCAAATGGTATCCGCATTGGATGCAGAAGGGATACTTCCGCAGTGTGCCCGACAACCGTGAGCCCTACACCGTGGTGATCCCTCCGCCGAACGTCACAGGCGTTCTGCACATGGGGCACATGCTGAACAACACCATCCAGGACGTGCTGGTGCGCCGCGCGCGTATGCAAGGGAAGAACGCATGCTGGGTTCCCGGAACGGACCATGCGAGCATCGCCACGGAAGCGAAGGTGGTGCGCTTGCTCGCCGAACAAGGGATCAAGAAGAGCGTGATCGGCCGCGAGAAGTTCCTCGAGCACGCGCATGCTTGGAAGGACAAGTACGGCGGCGTGATCCTGGAGCAATTGAAGAAGCTTGGTGCCAGTTGCGACTGGGATCGCACGCGCTTCACCATGGAGCCGAAGTTGAGCGAGGCCGTGCTCGATGTCTTCATCGACCTGCACAAGAAAGGACTGGTCTATCGGGGCCAGCGTATGGTGAATTGGGATCCGGTCGCGCTCACCGCTGTGAGCGACGAGGAAGTGATCCATAAGGAAGTGAACTCACGACTCTTCCATGTGCGTTATGCGGTGGAAGGAGAGAAGGATACCTGGGTGACCATCGCCACCACACGGCCGGAGACGATCCTCGGTGACTCAGCCGTCGCGGTCCATCCCGAGGATGAACGATACGCGCACCGCAAAGGCAAACGTGTCCTCGTGCCATTGATCGGACGCAGCATCCCCATCATCTTCGACGAGTACGTGGAGCGCGAGTTCGGAACCGGTGCGTTGAAGGTGACGCCCGCGCACGACGTGAACGACTACGAGTTGGGAAAGAAGCACCAGCTCGAGACCATCGACATCCTCGAAGCGAACGGGACGCTAAGCGCTGCTGCACAACTACATATCGGCGAAGACCGCTTCGCTGCGCGCAAGAAGATCGTGAAGGAACTGGAGGATAAAGGGCACCTCGTGAAGATCGAGGACATCAAGAACAAGGTGGGCTACAGCGAGCGCACCGATGCGGTGATCGAGCCGCGCCTCTCGCTCCAGTGGTTCGTGAAGATGAGCGAACTCGCGAAGCCCGCGTTGGAAGTCGTGCTCGATGGTCGCGTGAGATTGCATCCGCAGAAATTCACCAATACCTACAAGTATTGGATGGAGAACGTGCGCGACTGGTGCATCAGCCGCCAGTTGTGGTGGGGCCAGCAGATCCCTGCTTGGTACAACGATGCTGGCGATGCAGCGGTCTGTCGCACTGAGGTCGAAGCGACCGCGCAATTCAAAGCCGCGGGACAAAGCATCAACGGCATCAAGCAGGATGAAGATGTCGTGGATACCTGGTTCAGTAGCTGGCTCTGGCCGATCAGTGTGTTCGATGGTTTCGAGAACCCGGACAACGCCGACATCAAGTACTACTACCCGACCAACGATCTGGTGACCGCGCCGGAGATCCTCTTCTTCTGGGTGGCGCGCATGATCATGGCCGGCTTGGAGTACCGCGGCGAAGTGCCGTTCAAGAACGTATACCTCACAGGCATCGTGCGCGACAAGCAGGGCCGGAAGATGAGCAAGAGCCTGGGCAACAGCCCGGACCCGTTGGAGCTGATCGAGAAGTTCGGCGCCGATGGCGTGCGTGTGGGCATGCTGCTCACTTCGCCGGCGGGCAACGACCTGCCGTACGACGATTCGCTCTGCGAGCAAGGGCGCAACTTCAGCAACAAGATCTGGAACGCGTTCCGGTTGGTGAAGGGCTGGAGCGTGGCGGACAGACCGCAACCCGCTTCTTCGGAAGCAGCAGTCGCGTGGATGCGTTCGCGCATCGCGGGCAGCACCACGGAGATCGATGGCCTCTTCGACCAGTTCCGGATCAGCGAAGCGCTCATGGCCACCTACAAGCTCATCTGGGATGATCTCTGCAGCTGGTACCTTGAGAGCATCAAGCCCGCCTTCGCCAATGGCGTGGGAGAGCCCATTGACAAGAAGACCTACGAAGCGACCATCACGCTCTTCGAGGATGTCCTCAAGTTGCTGCATCCCTTCATGCCCTTCCTCAGCGAAGAGGTGTGGCATCTGCTACGCGATCGCAATGAAGGGGAGGACATCATCGTCACGCCCTGGCCGAAAGGCGGTGAAGGCGACGCGAAGCTCAATGCAGAGGTGCAGCATGCGTTCGATCTGGTGACGAGCGTGCGCAACCTGCGCAACGGAAAGGGCATGAGCCCGAAGGATGCCATCGATGTGCAGGTGAAGGGTCGCGCCCCGATGCGACCAGCCGTTTCCACGTTGGTGGGCAAGCTGGCGAACGTGGGCGCCATTGCCGAGGCGGAGACCGTAGCGCAAGGCGCGATCACCTTCCTCGTGGGCACCACCGAGTATGCTGTTGATCCAGGTGGGGAACTTGATACCGAGGCCGAGGTGAAGAAGGCCGAAGAGGAGCTTACGTACTTGCGCGGCTTCCTGAATGCCGTGGACAAGAAGCTCAGCAACGAACGCTTCGTGAACGGTGCCCCACCTGCCGTGCTTGAGAACGAGCGCAAGAAGAAGGCGGATGCCGAGGCGAAGATCAAGGCGCTGGAGGAGCGGTTGGCTGTGCTGAAGTGAGTTGCTACTGTTTCACGAAGCGAGCGACGCTGTTCCCGGTGCGGAGCAGGTAGGTCCCCGGCTGCAAGGATCGCACATCAAGTTGGAAGCCGTTGTCGCGTCGCGTGGCGGGCACCTGAATCCGGCGGCCATCGATGCTGATCACCTCAACGGAATTCGGTCCCTTAGGAAGGATCACGTTGAGCAAATCGCTCGTCGGATTCGGCAGGACCAGCACTTGCTCCAGCGGCTGCTCTGGCAAGCTGGTACTGAAGTCCACCCAATGGCTCGTGGTATTGGTGACGATCGCAGGATTGAAATCGAAATAGATGTTCGCGGTGTTCTCCAGCAAGTTGCCGACAAGCAACCCATCGTTCGGTTTGATGCGGTAACTGACGAAGCCCTGACTTCCCAATAGGTCAGTACTACTGTCGGGCAGGTTGATGTTGCTGAAGGTGAAAGCGATCTCGCGGCCATCGTCGAACACCGGCGTGAATGCATGTGAAGCACCAAGGATCTCCAGTGAAGCGATGTTCAGGTCGGCGTCGAGTGTGTCGCGGATCACCACGCTTTCGGCTGCTGCTGTTCCTGTGTTCTGGAAACGGATGGTGTAGTCGATCCACTCATCCTGGTCCAGGAAGTACTGCCACGGGCTCGTTCCACTGCTAGCGATCCCCTGTTTGTCGTTGGGGTCGTAGCTGCCGGTGATCGTTACCGCCAGTGTGGTCGTGTTGTTGCTGGTGTTCGTCTCGCTTGCGCTGTTGGTCACGGTCGCGGTGTAGTTCATCACCGTTCCGAGCAGATTGATGTTCGCCGGTACCAGCGCACTGAAGGTGCGCACGGCCTCCGCGTATGGCTGCACGATGCCGATGGTCCAGAGTCCGTTCGCGGGTGCCGGGTTCGTCAACAATGCATCGAACGAAAGCGATAGATCCACCGAACCACTGGGGTACGCGCTATTGTTGCGCACCACGGCGGTCACCTGAGTGTAGAAGCCGGGGCGCGCGCTGGTGCTCCAGAGATGGACATCGAGATCATGTGGAACAATGCTGCTGTCGGCCAGGTCGATCGTCGCCACTTGGGCGCCAGCATTCAACGAGAACGGGATCGCTCCCGCAGGAGGACAGAGTTGGACCAGTTCGGGATCGCTCTGTTCCACGGTATACGCGCCGTAATCCAAGTTGCGCAAGAAATGGCCATTGGCATCGGTGATGGCGTATTCCGGTCCGGGGAGGATGGTGAGCACTTGGTAGGGTAAAGGAATGTCGCCGCTGCCTTGCGAACAGTTCTGGTCCGCATCATGGAACACGAGTCCTTGCACGCCGCCACACAGTGGACCAAGATCCAGGATCTCAACTTCTATGGAAGGCCCCGGACAATACTGTGCACCCATGCCATCGCACGTGATGACACTCACCGTGTATTGGCCAGGCGCGAGGTTGTCCACTGTGAGGTAGGTGCCGCTGGGAACTGGACCGTTCTCGTACACGGGTGATCCACCGGCGACCGGATAGACCGAGACGCAATGCCCGAAGCTGCCCATATCCTGCCACACTTCGATCTGGAACGAACCGTTGTTCTGTCCGGCACAGGCGGGGTTAGCGTATTGCAGGTAAAGGTCCGCACCGTTCGCTTCGCCCGCGAAATAGCTGAAGTGTCCACTACAACCGTTCGCATCCACGATGTCCAGTTCCAACTGCCCACCGCACAGGCTTCCGAAGTGCAAAACACTCCCATTCGTGAAGGATGGAGGAGGGTTGAATGAATATGGCCCCTGTCCTTCCAGGCTCGAGATGTCGATATCCACATACCCGGCACACCAGCCATTGCAATCGTAGATGCTGTTCACCACTGCAACTCCGCCCAATGTGGTGTACGACATCGTAAGCGTCGCGTTCGCGCTGGCCGTATTGCCTAGGGCATCTGTTACGGTCACCGAGTATGGACCCGGCGCCAGGCCGGTGATGTTGGCGGATGTTTGGCCGCTGCTCCACGAATAGGTATAGGGAGTAATGCCTCCAGTTGCATAGGCGTAAAGACGCCCGTTGTTCTGATCACAGGTAGGTGCGTGCGTGCTGATGCTCACTTGCACGCCAAGGGTACGCAGTGATGCGATCACCATCAGGAACAGAACGGGAATGCGTGGGTTCATTGGATGATGAGCTGTTGGCGTTCGTGCTCCAAGTTGCGAAGTGTGATGTCGAGGACATACGATCCCGGTCGAATGCCCGAGAGATCCAGCGATACCTGAGCCCGATCGAATGAACGTACTACACGACCATCCGAGCCGAGCATGGTGATGGCTGAGATCTCGCTTGGCGTGGTGTCCATGAACACGCGCTCATGCGCCGGATTCGGGTGGATCCCGATGCGATCACCGCTCGATCCGTGCACTACCGTGCTGAAGTCCACTACATGGCTCGTGGTATTGGTGACGATCGCAGGATTGAAATCGAAATAGATGTTCGCGGTGTTTTCCAGCATCGTTCCGACCGTTACATCGCTGTTCGGCTTGATCCGGTACTTGACGAAGCCTTGGCTCCCGAGGAAGTCCGCGGCGCTATCCGGTAGCAGGATGTTCTCGAAGGTGAAGACCAACTCACGTCCTTCACCGAAGGAAGGAGTGAAGTTGTGGGACGCGCCCAGGATCTCCAACGACACGATGTTGAGGTCCGCATCGATATCATCGCGGATCACCACCATCTCCGCGGTGGCGGTGCCGGTGTTCTGGAAGCGAACGGTGTAATCGATCCATTCGTCCTGCGCGA
The DNA here is from genome assembly GCA_016710965.1 of Flavobacteriales bacterium. GTDB lineage: Bacteria > Bacteroidota > Bacteroidia > Flavobacteriales_F > PHOS-HE28 > PHOS-HE28. The sequence continues at coordinate 7,532 of JADJTW010000036.1, read as the reverse complement.
GGAAGTATTGCGTGGGGCTCAAGCCACTGCTCGTGTTGCCCTGTTTGTCGTTGGGGTCGTAGCTACCGGTGATCGTCACATCGAGCGAAGCGACGTTGTTGGCAGTGTTCGCTTCGCTCGTGGTGTTGCTCACCGCTGCGGTGTAGCTCAGCACCGTGCCCAGCAGGTTGATGTTCGCTGGCACGTTCGCCGTGAAGCCCACGGTGATGTGACCGTATGGTGCGATCGTTCCCAGTACCCATTGACCGGAAGCAGGCAGCGGGTTGAGCAACAGTCCATCGAAGGCGAGGTCGAGCGTGACGTTGCCGCTGGGGAATGCGCTGTTGTTCTGCAACGTGATCCACACCTGCGTGGGGAAGCCGGGACGAGCATTGGATCCGCTGAGCGAGACGGAGAGATCATGCGGCACCGTGCTAAGGTTTGCGAAGTCGACGGTGGCGCTGGTGTTGCCTGCGTTCAGGATGAAGGGCGTTGGGTTCGAGGTGGGGCAGAGCTGCACCTCGTTCGGAGCAGGAGCCTGCGCGATGGTGTAATTGCCGTAATCCAGGTTCTGCTGGTAGTGGCCGTTACCATCGCTGATGGCGTATGCACCGCCGGGGGCGATCGACAGCACGCGGTAGGGTTGTTTCAGATCGAAGCCGTTGAAGGCGCAGTCCTGATCGGCATCGTGGTAAACTGTTCCGCTCACGGCACCGCATGGTCCCGGCAAGCTGCCCACCGTGGCTATGGCTGCCTCGGTGCAATACACAGGAGCCGGGCCGTTGATGCCATTCACATCCCACCAATACACATCGTAAGTGCCGGCAGGCAGGCCATTGATCGTGTAGGGTCCGAAAGTCAGGAATTCGAAGTACTGGTCGTAGGTGGCGTTGGTCACACGGATGTACGCGTAGCTGTCACCGGTGGCTCCCACGGTGATCGAACCGTTCGACTGCCCCGAGCACGCTGGTGACGTGGATGGAACGAACGGCGAGCCGATCGGTGAATTCGAGATCCACGCCTCTGCTGTTCCTACGCAGCCGTTGGCGTCTGTGATCGTGATCATCGTTTGTCCAGCGCACAGGCCCATGAGCATGAAATCGGTGTTGCCGATGGGTTGCGGGAACGGGAAATCGACCGTGTAGGGCGCCGTTCCGCCCATCCCCGTGGTCGATAGCTGGAACCACCCGCTGCAACTGTTCTGGCAATCGCTCCGCTGCTCCCAGCCCCAACCCGGCAACAGATTATTGTTGTTCAGCACCGTGAAGTCGGCCTGCGCGGTGCTGCCCAATCCATCGGTGACCTCTACGGAATAATCACCGGGGCAAAGCCCTTGCACCTGCGGGGTACCCTGTCCAGATGGTGGTGCCGGGGACCACAGGTAGGCGTATGGAGGGATGCCCCCTTGGGCGGTAGCAGTGATGAAACCGTTGCATTGCCCGCAGGTGGCGTCCGTGCCGGAGACCGACACCGTAACAGCGCTTGCGAAGTGGGTGACGAGGAGAGCGACGGCGAGAGTATGGTTCCGGATCACGGGCGGAGGGTTATTGTATGCGCTCCGAAGACGCAAGGATCAGAATGCGTTGCCGAGGGCTTCGGTGAGTGAAGATCGGCGGAAGGACCATACGGACGACCAGCCGATGCATCTACTTTCGCGCATCGACCGTGACCTTACATACGCTGCCATCGACATCGGATCCAACGCCGTGCGTCTGCTGGTGGCAGAAGTGATCGAGCGCGATGATCATCCCATCGTCAAGAAGCAGACCCTGGTGCGTGTGCCCATCCGCCTCGGCGAGGATGTCTTCGACCAAGGCGCGATCACTGCGGCCAAGCAGGACTACCTGATCAAATCGCTCAAGGCCTTCCGGCTGCTCACCGAGGTGTACGGTGTGGCCTACATGCGCTGCTGCGCCACCAGCGCCATGCGCGAGGCCATGAACAAGGACGAGGTGATGGCGCGTGTGGAAATGGAGAGCGGCGTCCACATCGAGACCATCACCGGCAAGCTCGAAGCGGATCTCATCACCAACACCTTCTGGACGCAGGACCTGCTGAAGGACCGGCCCTACCTTTACATCGACGTGGGCGGTGGCAGCACCGAGCTCACTTGGTTGGAGAACGGCAAGCGCACGAAGAGCGCCAGCTTCAAGATCGGCACCGTGCGCACGCTGAAGAACAAGGTGCCCCTGAGCGCGTGGGTGGATATGCAGGCTTTCGCTCGAAGAGCTGCGCGCCTTGCCCGGCCAGCTCATGGCCATCGGCACCGGCGGCAACATCAACCGCATCTTCAAGGAGAACGGCAACCTCTTCGGCGAACCCCTGTCCCGGGCGGACATCCAGTCGCAACGGAATCGCATCGATTCGTATTCGTTCGAGGACCGCGTGAAGCTCTTGCGCCTGCGCCCCGACCGCGCCGACGTGATCATCCCGGCCGCCGACATCTTCTTGCGCGTGATGGACTTCGCCGACGTGGACGAAGTCTTCGTTCCCAAGGTGGGCCTGGCCGACGGTATCATCTACGACCTGTACATGAAGCAGTACGGGCGTGTGCGCTATCCGAAGAACGAGCCTGTTGTGGCCTGAGCTACTCCTTCACGAACAGGCGCGAGGTGCGCCGGCCTTCGGTTCCCATCAACTGGAGCACGTAGGCGCCCGCCGGCAGCGTCGAGATATCGAGCACCTCGCGATCGAACCGTGCAGTGGTGCTTTGCAACACAGGACGGCCGCTCAGGTCCGTGATCGTGATCGTGGCTCCGGACAGGAGCGGCCACGCGACGGTCAGCAGGTCATGCGCGGGGTTGGGTTGCAACGAAAGCGGAGGTTCATCGGTGCCCGGCTCTTCGATCCCCATGGGGATCGCATTGCATGCGGCCACGATGGTGCCGCAAGCCGTTGCATTCACCGTGCAGGGATCCTGCCACAAGCGCACGATAGGTGCCGGTGGCCGCAGGAATGAACGTGAGCGAAGCATGGCCATCGGTCGTACCGCAACCGTCGTCATCGAAAGCGGTACTGCCGGTGGCGAGCGTGGTCCCGTTGGTGGTGGTAATCGCCAAGTACGAATCCCAAGTGGTCGTTGCACCGCACATGCTTATCGTGTAGGCATTGCCGATGCACATGTAATAGGTGAAGTACTGCCCGGCGCACATGGTGGTGGTGAAGACGGCCGGGCAGACTGAGCAGTTCACCTGCCGGTACGCCCGGGTTCGCAGGCGGGTAGTTCAATGGGTAAGGCGGCAAGGTGAAGAGATGCAGCGCGGAATCTGTGACCGTCGCCGGCTGGCTGAAGCTCACCGTGGTGCAGATCGTGGAGACCACGGTCGTTCCGACAGGGAAGTTCGGACCCTCCACCGTTGCACCCAGGAGAACAGCATCGCAGCCCGTCACGGTGCCGATTGTAGCACCGGCCGTGGTAGTGATATACAAGGAAACCGTTGTGCTCGGCGGGACTGTTGGCGGGTTCCAAGTCGCATTGGGAACCGCCGTCTGGCCCACCGGCGAGGTAAAGTCCGTGAGGCAGGGCGGTTGTGCAATGGCACTGGTGCTGGTGAAGGCGAGAAGGTCCCTATCAATGCGGTGTGATGCGATCCCATGGCTTTGGCGTTGATGCAACGAAGCTAGCATCGTTGCTCAGGCGGATATCTTGCCACGCCCGATGAAGCCTCGTCCGTTCCTCCATGTGCTTGCGATCGCTGTTGCGTCCAGCGCGTCGGCCCAGCAGCCCTGGTCCATCGGCGCACGCGGGCACTATGGCTTCCTGTGGCCGCATCGTCCCAGCAGTTGGATCCTGGTGGATGGCCACGCCCCGGCGGTGGAACTTTTCGCGGAGCGGATGGTGAAAGGCGATCGCCCCTGGCACCACGACTACGCCCTGCCTTCGTTCGGCATCGGTGTATTGTACACCGGCATGGCCAACCCCGATCGCATCGGGGCAGGCGTTCGCGTTGTGCCCTATCTCTTTCTCCCCTTCGCAGCGCATGATGGATCGGGCTTCGGCATCCGCATCGGCTGGGGCGTGGGCTACATCGCCAAGCCGTTCGATCGCACGGAGAACACCAAGCAGATCGCCATCGGCTCGCGGCTCAACACCGCCATCCAGATCATGCCTGAGTACCGCTACGATGCGGGCCGGTGGGGCCTGAGCGTGGGCTTGGGCATCGATCACTGGAGCAATGGGTCGTTCAAGCTGCCCAACCTCGGACTGAATTACCTGAGCGCGAGCGTGGGTGGGCGCTACGCCCTGGGCCCACCTGCTTCCGCGCCGCCGCAGCCTACTGTGTTCGATCAGCGCGATGCGCCGCTGCGCGAATGGAGCATTGTCGTTTCGGCTTTCGTCAGCGAGACGGCACGGCCGCTCAGCGGGCAACATTCGGTGTTCATAGCAACGGGCCAGCGGCAATGGCAGGTGAGCAGCAAATCGCATCTCATGGCCGGCATGGACCTGTTCAACAAAGGCGTTCTGTCCACCGTGCATCCTGAGATGAAGGAGCGCGAGCGAATCGAATACACGCAGCTCGGCGTGCATGGCGGCTATGCATTGGGCTTCGGCAAGGGCGAACTCTTCGCTCCGGCACGCACCTGATCTGGAACATCGCGCTCAAGAGCCACTACGCCGTGGCCGATCATTGGGAGTTCGGCATGGGATACCGATGGAACTGAAGCAGCTGATCCCGCTCTCCATCCTCTTGTTCGGCTGCCAGCCCGAGCAGTGGAACGATTGCATGACCAGCACTGGATCGATGAGCACGCAAGAGCGCAACGTTGGCGACTTCAACACCATCGACGTCGGCGATCGGGTGGACCTGGTTCTCGATCAGCGTTCCAGCGGCTCCGTCTCTGTTGAAGCCGGCGCGAACCTGCTGGGCCAGATCACCACCGAAGTGAGCGATGGCACCTTGAAGGTGCGCAACGAGATGCGCTGCAACTGGGTGCGCAGCTTCAAGCCGCGCATAGTGGTGCATGTGCCGATCGACCAGGTGGCGAAACTCGTCCTGAGAGGAACCGGCAACGTCAGCTGCACCGACAGCCTCATCCGTGATCGCTTCGAACTGGAGCAATGGGGCGCACAGGGCAGTGCCTCGCTATTGCTTGGTGTCACCTCCTGTTCCATCGCATTGCATACCGGAGCAGGCGATGTCGTGCTGCGTGGACGTTGCCACTCCACCGCCGATCTCTTCAGCGGGATCCAAGGGCCCATTGATGCCAGCGGCATGATCGCGCGTTTCGTGAACGTGAACAACAACGGCATCGCCGACATGCGCTGCTGGGTGACGGAGCAGCTCCATGTGCAGATCAACGACGTGGGCGACGTGTACTATCGAGGGCGATCCAGTCGGGTGTGCGGGACGATATCGCCCGGCTCAGGGTCATTGATGCACGCTACTGACCCTATTCCTCATCCACGTGCCGTGCGCCACGGCTAGGCCATCGGCATCATTGTGTCCACGACAGCCGTATAGTCCGCCCGGCAGCGTCGCTGCCGTCGAAAGGAGCGGCGACCGTGTTCACCGCTCGCGCGCAATACCGCCCGGCCGGTCGCATCGAGGAGCAACAGCTCGCCTTGGGACATCGGATCGCGCAACAACACGTCCACGCGACCGGAACCGGGGTTGGGGACGGAGCAGGACATCGCTCCCCGCGTGCACGACGTATGCACTGCGCACCAACGAATGCGTGCTGGTGCCATCATGGTCCACTTGGCGAAAGCCGGTAGTAGTTGATGCCCGGGGTACGGCGTTCCATCCATGTGGCCATAGTGCGTTGTTTGCGCACTGGTGCCCACACCTCCACTTCCGCGATGGGCGCGAAGGCGTATCCATCGCGCGAACGTTCCAGCACGAAACGATCGCTCGTTCACTTCACTGCCAGTGCTCCAGGTCAGCTCCACAGCCTCGCCTGTGGCGCGTGCATCGAAGAGCAGCAATTCAACGGGCGGCAGGGTGCAATCCGGCGAGGCGCCGTTCTGCAAGGTCAATTGAGTTGAAGCCCATACTGCTCTGGCGCCAGTTGCTGATGTACATCAGGTATACCTGGCCCAAGGTCACCTGCATGCCCGGTACCCAGCCGCAATGTTGCGGTGCTATCAACGGGCATATGTCGAGGGTTGCTGGTAGTCCATGGCTCACCGCGGTAGTTGCGAACGCCGGTGGCGAAGTAGGTGGCGTGGCCCATACCCGTCGCGTAGCTCCCGGTGCTCGCGAAGGTCGCCGGGCCGCTCGAGGCCGCGCAGCGGATGGGTGGTCCGGCCGGTGGGCAGATCGTACGGCGCGGTGCCCGGTGGGTATGGCCCCCCACCGCCCAGTCATAGTCGTCAGGCCCCAGTGGAGCGATGGTGAACCCGGGGTTCCCGCTCGCGCTGGGCGAGAAGATGTACCAGGTGCCTTGAACTCCACGTTAATGTCCAGGCGGCCAGGTGCTGATGCTGATGTCGGCGACGTTGCCCGGTGTTGTTCGTGTTGTTCTGCTGGACACGTTGCTACAGATCGTCGTGGCGCCGATGCAGTCTTCCTGCGGGGGCGGTGGCGGGAGCGTGTCACCGTGGCAGCGTAGTTGATGCCAGCGGCCGGCGGTGTGCCCGTTGGACAGCGTGGCTCCGCCGAGCATGAGCATGTATTGGTTGTCCGTCTGCCACGTGCTCCGGAAGTGTTGTAGCTGGGCACCACATCGCCGATGTTCACGCCGAACTGCGGATGGAGATGGGGGCACCGATGGGCAGGGTGTAGTTCTGGTACGGACCTCCGTTGATGCTGATGCCGACGATCGATGTTCCCCACCCGTCACTGAAGCTGTCAAACAGTGTGAGGGTATACACGCAGTCACCCGTTGGGCGGCGGTGTGCAGGTGATGTTCAGCGGCGCACAGATCGCGTTCTTCGCGCAGATGTACTGATCGACCAGTACGCGCAGTTGTCCGGTGAAGGTCGCGGTCCATGTCACCGTGGACTGCAGGCCACAGGCATCGTCGTTGAAACCGATGGGCCGCCGCCGGGATTGTTGAGGCGTGATCGCGTGTCGCACGTAGCGCCGCAAGTGCTGAAGGTGTAGGTGTTACCGTTGACAACGTTGATCGGCCCGCCGTGTTGCCGCCTTGCACACAGGGGATGGTGGTCCTGCCCGGACAGTTCGGCGTGGCCGCCGCACCGGTGGGCGCGTTGTTGTTCGTGCATTGGCCATACACCATCACGGCATTGATGCCGATGACGAACAGGAAGATGTTCCGTGCGGTACACATGGCAGATAGCACAGGTGAAAGTAGGTGAATGGACCACCCAGCGTCCATCCGGGCCCACGCATTTTCCACAACGAACGGGGCGATCGCCCGTTCGCGCGGGTTCATTCCTTCATCCACGTGCTCCGGCCGATGGTGCCCAGCGCATCCATGACCTGCACGAAATAAGCGCCGGAAGGAAGGACTTCCAGTGTCGGTCAGCGGAGCGATACGGTCCGCAGTGCGCCCGCTCAACACCCTACGCCCAGTAGCATCGAAGACCTCGATATTGTGCATACCGCCGGGAAGTTGCAGGGTGAAGTGGGTGGTGCCGGGGTTGGGGA
>JADJTW010000035.1 GCA_016710965.1 Flavobacteriales bacterium | reverse complement strand
GCGCGCTGGTGCTCCAGAGATGGACATCGGCATCGCGGAACAATGCTGCTGTCGGCCAGGTCGATCGTCGCCACTTGGGCGCCAGTATTCAACGAAAGCGGGATCGCTCCCGCAGGAGGACAGAGTTGACCCAGTTCGGGATCGCTCTGTTCCACGGTATACGCGCCGTAATCCAAGTTGCGCAAGAAAATGGCCATTGGCATCGGTGATGTGGCGTATTCCGGGTCCGGGGAGGATGGTGAGCACTTGGTAGGTAAAGGAATGTCGCCGCTGCCTTGCTGAACAGTCTCTGGTCCGCATCATGGAACACGAGTCCTTGCACGCCGCCACACAGTGGACCAACATCCAGGACCAACTTCTATGGAAGGCCCCGATGAATACTGTGCACCCATGCCATCGCACGGGATGACACCTACCGTGTATTGGCCGGGCGCGAGGTTGTCCACTGTGAGGTAGGTGCCGCCAAAAACTGGACCGTTCTCGTACACGGGTTGATCCACCGGCGACCGGACAGACTGAGACGCAATGCCCGAAGCCGCCCATATCCTGCCAGCTAGACTTCGATCTGGAACGAACCGTCACTCTGTCCGGCACAGGCGGGCTTAGCGTATTGCAGGTAAAGGTCTGCACCGTTCGCTTCGCCCGAAATAGCTGCTGGAAGTGTCCATCACAACCGTTCGCATCCACGATGTCCAGTTCCAACTGCCCACCGCACAGGCTTCCGAAGTGCAAACACTCCCATTCGTGAAGCGATGGAGGAGGGTTGGAATGAATATGGCCCCCGTCCTTCCAGGCTCGAGATGTCGATATCCACATACCCGGCACACCAGCCATTGCAATCGTAGATGCCAAGTTCACCACCGCAACCCGCCTAATGGGGTGTACGACACATCGTAAGCGTCGCGTTCGCGCTGGCCGCATTGCCCAGGGCATCTGTTACGGTCACCGAGGCGGACCATGCGGCAGGCCGGTGATATTGGCGGATAAGCCATTGGCCGCGGGTCCACGAATAGGTATAGGGAGTACGCCCAGTTGCATAGGCGTAAAGACGCCCGTTGTTCTCGACCACAGGTAGGTGCGTGCGTGCTGGATGCTCACTTGCACGCCAAGGCGACGCAGCCATGCCGGATCACCATCAGGAACAGAACGGGAATGCGTGGGTTCATTGGATGATGAGCTGTTGGCGTTCGTGCTCCGTTGCGAAGTGTGATGTCGAGTGGACATAAACTCCGGTCGCATGCCCGAGAGATCCAGTGATACCTGAGCACGATCGAATGGTGAACGTACCACACGACCATCCGAGCCGAGCATGGTGATGGGCCAGATCTTGCCGAAGGGCAAAACCCACAATGAACGCCCGCTGATCCAAGCATCCCGATACCCATCGGTCATCTGCATCGCCCTGCTGAAGTCCACTACATGGTCGGGGTACAGGGGACGATCGCAGGATTGAAATCGAAAGGCAGATGTTCGTAAAGCTTCCCAGCATCGTTCCGACCGGGGCGATCGCTGTTCGGCTCGATCCGCGATTTGACGCGGCCTTGGCTCCCCGAGGAAGTCCGCGGCGCTATCCGGTAGCAGGACGTTCCTGAAGGTGAAGACTAACCACGTCCTTCACCGAAGGAAGAGGAAGTTGTGGGACGCGCCCAGGATCTCCAACGACACGATGTTGAGGTCCGGCATCGATATCATCGCGATCACCACCATCTCCGCGGTGGCGGTGCCGGTGTTCTGGAAGCGAACGGTGTAACGATCCATTCGTCCTGCGCGAGGAAGTATTGCGTGGGGCCTCCAAGCCACTGGTCGTGCCGCCCTGTTTGTCGTTGGGGTCCTAGGCCACGCGCATCGTTTTATCGAGCGAAGCGACGTTGTTGGCAGTGTTCGCTTCTGCTCGTGGTGTTGCTCACCGCTGCGGTGTAGCTTCGCACCGTGCCCAGCAGGTTGATGTTCGCTGGCACGTTCGCCGTGAAGCCCACGGTGATGTGACCGTATGGAGCGAGCGTTCCTGGTGTGCACCATTGACCGGTTCGATGCAGCGGGTTGAGCAACAGTCCATCGAAGCGGCGAGGTCGACGCGTGACGTTGCCGCTGGGGAATGCGCGGCGTTCTGCAACGCGATCCACACCTGCGTAGCCGGGACGAGCACGGGATCCGCTGAGCGAGGCGGAGAGACCGCGTAGCACCGTGCTCAGGCTTGCGAAGTCGACGGTGGCGCTGGTGTTGCCCGCGTTCAGGATGAAGGGCGTTGGGTCTGGAGGTGGGGCAGAACAAGGCCTCGTTCGAGAGGAGCCTGCGCGATGGGTGTAATTGCCAAAAATCCAGGTTCTGCTGGTAGCGGCCGGTTACCACCGCTGATGGCGTGCGCACCGCCGGGGCGCATCCACAGCACGCGGTAGGGTTGTTTCCTATCAGCTGCTGAAGGCGCAAAACCCGACCGGCATCGCGGCAAACCGGTCCCGCCCACGGCACCGCATGGTCCCGGCGGGTTGCCCACCGTGGCTATGCATACGCTCGGTGCAATACACAGGAGCCGGGCCGTTGATGCTTATTCAGATCCTGCACCAATACATCGTAAGTGCCGGCAGGCAGGCCATCGATCGCAGGGTCCGAAAGTCAGGAATTAGCTCTACTGGCCGTAGGTGGCGTTGGTCACACGGATGTACGCGCACGTGTCACCGGTGGCTCCCCACGGCGATCGAACCGTTCGATCGCCCCGGAGCACGCTGTTGCGGTGACGTGGATGCCGAAACGGAACGGCGAGCCGACCGGTGAATTTGAGATCCACGCCTCTGCTGTCTTACGCAGCCGTTGCCTCGCGATCGCGATCATCGTTTGTCCAGCGCACAGGCCCATGAGCATGAAATCGGTGTTGCCGATGGGTTGCGGGAACGTGAAATCGACCGTGTAGGGCGCCGTTCTGCCCATCCCCGTGGTCGATAGCTGGAACCACCCGCCGCAACAGTTCTGGCAATCGCTCCGCTGCTCCCAGCCCCAACCCGGCAACAGATCATTGTTGTTCAGCACCGTGAAGTCGGCCTGCGCGGTGCTGCCCCGCAATCCATCGGTGACCTCTACGGGAATAATCACTGGGCAAAGCCCTGCACCTGCGGGGTACCCTGTCCATAGATGGTGGTGCTGGGGACCACAGGTAGGCGTATGGAGGATGCCCCTTGGGCGGTAAGGTGATGAAACCGTTGCATTGCCCGCAGGTGGCGTCCAGCCGGAGACCGACACCGTAACAGCGCTTGCGAAGTGGGTGACGAGTGGAGAGCGACGGCGAGAGCATGGTTCCGATCACGGCAGAGGGTTCAAGTATGCGTCCGAAGACGCAAGGATCAGAATGCGTTGCCGAGGGCTTCTTCGGTGAGTGAAGACGGCGGAAGGACCAAGCGGACGACCAGCCGATGGCATCTACTTTCGCGCATCGACCGTGACTCTTTACATACGCCGCTGCCATCGGACATCTGGATCCAACGCCGTGCGTCTGCTGGTGGCATAAGCTTTATCGAGCGCGACGATCATCCCATCGCCAAGAAGCAGACCCTGGTGTGCGTGTGTGCCCATCCGCCTCGGCGAGGATGTCTTCGACCAAGGCGCGATCACTGCGGCCAAGCAGGATCACCGATCAATCGCTCAAGGCCTTCCGGCTGCTCACCGAGGTGTACGGTGTGGGCTCATGCGCCGCCGCCACCAGCGCCATGCGCGAGGCCATGAACAGCGACGAGGTGATGGCGCGTGTGGAATGGAGAGCGGCGTCCACATCGAGACCATCACCGGCAAGCTCGAAGCGGATCTCATCACCAACACCTTCTGGACGCAGGATCTGCTGAAGGACCGCAGCTATCTCTACATCGACGTGGGCGGTGGCAGCACCGAGCTCACTTGGTTGGAGAACGGCAAGCGCACGAAGAGTGCCAGCTTCAAGATCGGCACCGTGCGCACGCTGAAGAACAAAGTGCCCTTGAACGCATGGGTGGAGATGCAGGCCTTCTTGGAGGATCTTCGCGCGCAGCACGGCCAGCTGGTGGCGATCGGTACAGGAGGTAACATCAACCGCATCTTCAAGGAGAACGGCAACCTCTTCGGCGAACCCCTGTCCCGGGCGGACATCCAGTCGCAACGGAATCGCATCGATTCGTATTCGTTCGAGGACCGCGTGAAGCTCTTGCGCCTGCGCCCCGACCGCGCCGACGTGATCGTCCGGCCGCCGACATCTTCATGCGCGTGATGGACTTCGCCGGACGTGGACGAAGTCTTCGTACCCAAAGTGGGTCTGGCTGACGGTATCATCTACGACCTGTACATGAAGCAGTACGGGCGTGTGCGCTATCGAAGAACGAGCCTGTTGTGGCCTGGAGCTACTCCTTCACGAACAGGCGCGAGTGCGCCGGCCTTCGGTTCCCATCAACTGGAGCATGTAGGCGCCGCCGGCAGCGATCGAGATATCGAGCACCTCGCGATCGAACCGTGCAGTGGTGCTTTGCGACACAGGACGGCGCTCAGGTCCGTGACGCGATCGTGGCTCCGGACAGGAGCGGCCACGCGACGGTCAGCAGGTCATGCGCGCGGGGTTGGGTTGCAACGAAAGCGGAGGTTCATCGGTGCCCGGCTCTTCGATCCCCATGGGGATCGCATTGCATGCGGCCACGATGGTGCCGCAAGCTGTTGCATTCACCGTGCAGGGATCCTGCCACAAGCGCACACGATAGGTGCCGGTGGCCGCAGGAATGAACGTGAGCGAAGCATGGCCATCGGTCGTACCGCAACCGTCGTCATCGAAAGCGGTACTGCCGGTGGCGAGCGTGGTCCCGTTGGGTGGTGGTGATCGCCAAGTACGAATCCCAAGTGGTCGTTGCACCGCACATGCTTATCGTGTAGGCATTGCCGATGCACATGTAATAGGTGAAGTACTGCCCGGCGCACATGGTGGTGGTGAAGACGGCCGGGCAGACTGAGCAGTTCACACCTGCCGGTACGCCCGGGTTCGCAGGCGGGTAGTTCAATGGGTAAGGCGGCAAGGTGAAGAGATGCAGCGCGGAATCTGTGATCGTCGCCGGCTGGCTGAAGCTCACCGTGGTGCGGATCGTGGAGACCACGGTCGTTCCGACAGGAAGTTCGGACCCTCCACCGTTGCACCCAGGAGAACAGCATCGCAGCCCGTCACGGTGCCGATTGTAGCACCGGCCGTGGTAGTGATATACAAAGGAAACCGTTGTGCTCGGCGGGACTGTTGGCGGGTTCCAAGTCGCATTGGGAACCGCCGTCTGGCCCACCGGCGAGGTAAAGTCCGTGAGGCAGGGCGGTTGTGCAATGGCACTGGTGCTGGTGAAGGCGAGAAAGGTCCCTATCAATGCGGTGTGATGCGATCCCATGGCTTTGGCGTTGATGCAACGAAGCTAGCATCGTTGCTCAGGCGGATATCTTGCCACGCCCGATGAAGCCTCGTCCGTTCCTCCATGTGCTTGCGATCGCTGTTGCGTCCAGCGCGTCGGCACAGCAGCCCTGGTCCATCGGCGCACGCGGGCACTTATGGCTTCCTGTGGCCGCATCGTCCCAGCAGTTGGATCCTGGTGGATGGCCACGCCCCGGCGGTGGAACTTTTTCGCGGAGCGGATGGTGAAAGGCATCGCCCTGGCACCACGACTACGCCCTGCCTTCGTTCGGCATCGGTGTATTGTACACCGGCATGGCCAACCCCGATCGCATCGGGGCAGGCGTTCGCGTTGTGCCCTATCTCTTTCTCCCTTCGCAGCGCATGATGGATCGGGCTTCGGCATCCGCATCGGCTGGGGCGTGGGCTACATCGCCAAGCCGTTCAATCGCACGGAGAACACCAAGCGATCGCCATCGGCTCGCGGCTCAACACCGCCATCCGTATCATGCCTGAGTACCGCTACGATGCGGGCCGGTGGGGCCTGAGCGTGGGCTTGGGCATCGATCACTGGAGCAATGGGTCGTTCAAGCTGCCCAACCTCGGACTGAATTACCTGAGCGCGAGCGTGGGTGGGCGCTACGCCCTGGGCCCACCTGCTTCCGCGCCGCCGCAGCCTACTGTGTTCGATCAGCGCGATGCGCCGCTGCGCGAATGGAGCATTGTCGTTTCGGCTTTCGTCAGCGAGACGGCACGGCCGCTCAGCGGGCAACATTCGGTGTTCATAGCAACGGGCCAGCGGCAATGGCAGGTGAGCAGCAAATCGCATCTCGTGGTCGGCATGGACCTGTTCAACAAAGGCGTTCTGTCCACCGTGCATCCTGAGATGAAGGAGCGCGAGCGAATCGAATACACGCAGCTCGGCGTGCATGGCGGCTATGCATTGGGCTTCGGCAAGGGCGAACTATACCTGCATATGGGCGCTTATGCTTACACACCTGTGCCTGATGAAGCGCCGCTCTTCCACCGTGTGGGAGTTCGCCTTCGCACCGGCACGCACCTGATCTGGAACATCGCGCTCAAGAGCCACTACGCCGTGGCCGATCATTGGGAGTTCGGCATGGGATACCGATGGAACTGAAGCAACTGATCCCGCTCTCCATCCTCTTGTTCGGCTGCCAGCCCGAGCAGTGGAACGATTGCATGACCAGCACTGGATCGATGAGCACGCAAGAGCGCATCGTTGGCGATTTCAACACCATCGACGTCGGCGATCGGGTGGACCTGGTACTCGAGGAGCGTTCCAGCGGCTCCGTCTCTGTTGAAGCCGGCGCGAACCTGCTGGGCCAGATCACCACCGAAGTGAGCGATGGCACCTTGAAGGTGCGCAACGAGATGCGCTGCAACTGGGTGCGCAGCTTCAAGCCGCGCATAGTGGTGCATGTGCCGGTCGACCAGGTGGCGAAACTCGTCCTGAGAGGAACCGGCAACGTCAGCTGCACCGACAGCCTCATCCGTGATCGCTTCGAACTGGAGCAATGGGGCGCACAGGGCAGTGCCTCGCTATTGCTTGCGTCACCTCCTGTTCCATCGCATTGCATACCGGAGCAGGCGATGTCGTGCTGCGTGGACGTTGCCACTCCACCGCCGATCTCTTCAGCGGGATCCAAGGGCCCATTGATGCCAGCGGCATGATCGCGCGTTTCGTGAACGTGAACAACAACGGCATCGCCGACGTGCGCTGCTGGGTGACGGAGCAGCTCCATGTGCAGATCAACGACGTGGGCGACGTGTACTATCGAGGCGATCCGTCGGGTGTGCAGGACGTGATCACCGGCTCAGGGTCATTGATCCACGAGTGACCCTATTCCCTCATCCACGTGCCGTGCGCCACGATCCGGCCATCGGCATCGTGTACACGATAGCCGTATAGGCCGCCCGGCAGCGCGCTGGCGTCGAAGGAGAGGCGTCCGCTGCCGACGCTCGCGCGCAATACCGCACGGCCGGTGGCATCGAGGAGCAACAGTTCGCCTTGGGAGATCGGATCGCGCAACAACACGTCCACGCGACCGGAACCGGGGTTGGGGACGAGCAGGACATCGCTGCCCGCGTGCGCGACGTATGCACTGCGCAGCAACGAATGCGTGCTGGTGCCATCATGGTCCACTTGGCGAAGCCGGTAGTAGTTGTGCCCGGCGTACGGCGTTCCATCCATGTGGCCATAGTGCGTTGTTTGCGCACTGGTGCCCACGGCCTCCACTTCCGCGATGGGCGCGAAGGCGTATCCATCGCGCGAACGTTCCAGCACGAAACGATCGCTGTTCACTTCGCTGCCAGTGCTCCAGGTCAGCTCCACAGCCTCGCCTGTGGCGCGTGCATCGAAGGAGAGCAATTCAACGGGCAGCAGGGTGCAATCGAGCGAGGCGCCGTTCTGCAGGTTCCAGTTGAGGTTGAAGCCCATGCTGCTCTGGCTCCAGTTGCTGATGTACATGAGGTATACCTGGCCCACGGTCACCTGCATGCCCGGCACCCAGCCGCAATACTGCGGTGGTATCAACGGGCATATGTCGAGGGTTGCTGGTATTCCATAGCTCACCGCTGTGGATGCGAACGCCGGTGGCGAGTAGGTGGCGTGGCCCATGCCCGTGGCGTAGCTCCCCGTGCTGTTGAAGGTGGCCGGGCCGCTCGATGCGGCGCAGCGGATGGGAGGGCCGGCCGGCGGGCAGATCATGCTGGGCACGGTGCCCGGCGGGTAGGGCCCCCACACCGCCCAGTCGTAATCGTCAGGCCCCAGTGGTGCGATGGTAAAGCCGAGGTTGCCGCCCGCGCTGGGCGAGAAGATGTACCAGGTGCCCTGGAACTCCACGATATCCAGGCAGCCCGAGTTGCTGATGTTGATGTCCGCAACGTTGCCGGTATTGTTCGTGTTGTTGCTGATGGACACGTTGCTGCAGATCGTCATGGCGCCCAGGCAATCTTCCTGCGGCGGCGGTGGCGGCACGCAGGTGACCGTGGCAGCGTAGGTGACGCCAGCGGCCGGTGGCGATCCTGAGTTGAACAACGAGGAACCACCGAGCGTGAGGATGTATGAATTGTCCGTCTGCCACGTGCCCGAGTTGTTGTAGCTGAGCACCACCGTACTGCCGATGTTCACGCCGAACTGCACGAAGGTGGAAGGCAGGCCCGCTGGCAAGGTATAATACTGATACGTACCTGCGTTGATGCTGATGCCGACGTTCGAGGTTCCCCACCCGTCGCTGAAGCTGTCATACAGTGTGAGGGTGTACACGCAGTCACCCGTAGGAGGCGCCTTGAAGGTGATGTTCAGTGGCGAGCAGATCGTGTTATTCGCGCAGTTGTACTCATCGACCAGCACACGCAGTTGCCCGGTGAAGGTCGCGGTCCATGTCACCGTGGATTGCAATCCGCAGGCATCGTCGTTGTAGCCGATGGAACCGCCGCCCGCATTGTTGTAGAGCGTGATCTGCGTATCCCACGTAGCGCCACAAGTGCTGAAGGTGTACGTGTTGCCGTTGACCACATTGATCAGCGCGTACTGGCCGCCTTGCACACAGGGGATGTTGGTGCTGCCCGGACAGTTCGGCGTGACCGCTGCACCGGTGAGCGTGTTGTTGTTCGTACACTGGCCGAACGAGTGCAGGGCACTGATCCCGAAGACGAACAGGACGAGGTTCCGCGCGGTGGTCATGGCAGCTTTCACAGGTGAAAGTAGGTGAATGCACCAGCCGACGCCCATTCGGCCTCAACGCATTTTCCACAACCAAGGGGGCGATCGCCCGCTTGCGCGTACCTACTCCTTCATCCACGTGCTCCGTCCAACGGAGCCGAGCGCATCCGTGACCCGTACGAAATATGCGCCGGAGGGCAGGGCCTCGGTACCGATGCGCACATTAGCATCCCCCGTGCGCTCGCTCAGCATCCTGCGCCCCGTGGCATCAAGACCTCGATGGTGTGGCCATGCCGTTGGGCAGTTGCAGGGTGAGTAGGAGGTGCTGGGGTTGGGGAATAAGCTGGGCCCGGCAGCTTCGTGCATCTGATCGGCGTTCAGCGAGATGTCACATTCGCCCGGAGATTGCGTGTTCAAGTACGAAAGCTCGAAGTCGGTGTAGCAGTTGAGGGTCTCGCCATAATCGACGATTATGCATGAACCGATAACAGGAACGAAATTCCAGCGTATCCCAGTCGCTCGTAATAGCGCCCGCAGTAATAGTCGACCATCCCGGAAGTAATCGAGGAAAGCTAGATCCCAGTACTTCAGCGCATGCCCATCAACGACTATGTGGCCAGTATCTTGACTTGCACGATCCCCTGTATGCTGCCTGGTGAGCAATAGAAATCAACTCCAGGTGGGAACCATCGGTCGCCGATCTGCGCGTCGTAGCGTTGAAGAGTGTCCCACAGTGGGGTGGGAGAAAAGTACTCGGTCCACAGAAAGACCGTTTGGCCCTGCATCGAGGTATAGTAAGAGTACTGCAGTGCAAAAGTGTCTCCGTTATAGACCTGGTACCCTGCAGTTTCTATCCGTTGCGCAGCAACACCCCCCACTACGGTGTCACCGGTATAAGTTCTCACTAGCTGACCTGTTGAAAGACTAGGGCCGATCGTGGCCTTCCACGTCGCCCCCGGCGGGCACCAGTTCTGCGCCTGCAACGATGTCGCCACGAACAACAGGATCGGAATGAAGCACCTCATTGCTTCGTCCAAGGTAAGCGCGCGACCGTTCCGCTGGCGTCCAACACCCGCACATGGTAC
>JADJTW010000034.1 GCA_016710965.1 Flavobacteriales bacterium | reverse complement strand
TGCAACGGCCAGCCCGCGAGCAAGGCACCGGTGCTTATCATGAACGATACGGTCCCGATCCCGACCGAATGGTTCTTGAAACTCGACTACCCAGAGCAACTCTGCCACTGGGTACGCCACATGCGCGAGGACAGGAGCGGAACGCTGTGGTTCGGCACCAACCACTACGGACTGATCCGCTACGCGAACGATACGCTGGAGTACCTCGCCGATAGCGCCGGCATCACCACGGGCCGCATCAACGGGATCGTTGAAGGCGCGGGCGGCATTCTATGGGTTGCCACGGATGGTGAAGGGCTGTTCAAATACGATCCCTCGACACGCTTTTCCGCGCGCCATGGCTTCAGTCACTTGACCACGAAAGATGGCCTGCTGCACAACGAGGTCGGGAACATGGCCATGGATCGTGATGGCGTGCTGTGGGTCGGGACGATGAACGGCCTCTGCACGTACGACGGCCGCACGTTCACAGCGATCGACCTACCACCGAACACTGCCTTTGACCCTGTGGGCGGACTATCGCCCACACGCATCACGTGCGTCATGGCGGACAGTCAAGGAAAGATCTGGTTCGGACGCGAACGGGATGGGCTGCTGATGATCGATCCGAAGGAGACCGGACCGCGCAGGATACTCAAGCACTACACCGTGGAAGATGGCCTGCCCGACAGCAGCGTCTCCGGCATGATGGAAGACAGCAAGGGCAGGCTCTGGCTCGGGAGCATGTTCGGCGGTGTGAGCCTCTTCGATCCTTCAGCAGTTGATGAAAAAGGCAGCAAGGCGTTCACCAACTTCACGAAGGACGGCGTGATCCAAGGGGTTGAAACAGGTGCGTTCTACGAGGACCGGTCGGGCCACATCTGGTTTGCCGCGGAGCACCAGGGGGTTTTCCGCTACGATGGGACGAGCTTCACGAACTACGGCCCCAAGGACGGCTTGAACTCAGGCGGGATCCTGGCCATCATGGAAGACCGGGAAGGTCGTTTCTGGTTCGGCGGTTTCGGTGGGCTCTTCCGATTCGACCGGAAGACCTCGCGTTTCACACCGGTGGGAAAGCAAGGGCCGTGGAACTAGGACGAGGGATCATGAACAACGCACGAACACCAAACTCATTGAAGTCGGCGACCACCGTCCGATCCGCTTGTGGAAATTCACTCCAGCGCGAAGGAGCGCACGTGCTCGCATACCGTTCGCCCTCGCGCATGGCTCTTCGCAGCAAGACCACTTCGGTCACCTGTTCTTCAGCACGCAGTTCCCCGCTGACGGCGGGATGAAGCACATGCGGCGCAAGACTTTCCCAAGCGCGCTCGAATTGCGCGGGCTTCAGTCCGGCCGCGATGGTGAGGTGCGGGTGGTCGGTGTCGCGAATGGCCTCGCGCAAGGTGTCGGTCGCCTTCAGCGCTGCGATGATGGGCAGGCGCATTGCAGCGATCGCGTCCTTCTCCACCGGGTCGATGTAGATGGTTTGCTTGTCGGGGAAGTGCGTGATGCCGTTGTAGCGCAGCACGAAGCCTTTGTGACCAACCACACTGCGTGCGATCCCTTCGCAGACATCGCGCTCGCATTCCAATGGCAGATCGGCGAAGAAGAGCGTGATGTGCGGAATAGTGTTGCGCCCGCTGAAGGAACCGACGCGCTCATGCACCAACGCCTTCAGCCGGTCCACCTCGCCGGAAAGCGCCGGGGAAGGAAGGATGGTGAGGAGGAAGCGGTGGAGCAGCATGCCAAAGCTGCAACATCTCCGACTTCCACCAACAAAGCCCGCACCCTTCGGCAGGACTTGTCAACGTCCGTTAGAACCTCACTCAGCAGTCAGAACTCCGAAAGCCATGAGTACCGAAACCAAAAAAGCCCTCCAGGGCGGCGAATTCCTCATCCGCGAAAGCGCACCGCAGGACATCTTCATTCCAGAGGAGTTCAACGAGGAGCAGCGCATGATCGCGCAGACCTGTACAGAGTTCCTGCAACAGAACGTGTGGCCCGCCGTGGAACGGATCGACCACCAGGAAGAGGGCTTGATGGTGAGCCTGCTGGAGAAGGCGGGCGAGTTGGGCCTGCTGGGCATCAGCGTGCCGGAGGACCTCGGCGGTTTCGGCAAGGACTTCGTGACGACGATGCTGGCCACGGAGCGCACCGGCGCGGGCTACAGCTTCAGCGTTGCGATCGCGGCGCATACGGGCATCGGGACACTACCAACGCTCTACTATGGCAATGAGGAGCAGCGGAAGAAGTACATCCCCAAATTGGCCAGCGGCGAGTGGAAGGCCTGCTACTGCCTCACCGAACCCGGCAGCGGCAGCGACGCGAACAGCGGCAAGACCAAGGCTGTGCTGACACCCGACGGCAAGCACTACATCATCAACGGCCAGAAGATGTGGATCACCAACGGCGGCTTCGCCGATGTGTTCACGGTCTTCGCCAAGATCGAGACCGGGTCAAGCCCGGCCCAAGTTGACAAGAACCTCAGCGCCTTCATCGTCGAGAAAGGTTTCGGCGGCATCACGTTGAACCCCGAGGAGAAGAAGATGGGCATCAAGGGCAGCAGCACGCGCCAGGTCTTCTTCAACGACTGCAAGGTGCCGGTGGAGAACCTGCTGAGCACGCGCGAGAACGGGTTCAAGATCGCCGTGAACATCCTGAACATCGGCCGGATCAAACTGGCAGGCGCTGCGTTGGGTGGTGCGAAGCAGACCCTGGACATCGCGATCACCTACGCGAACGAGCGCCAGCAGTTCGGAAAGTCGATCAGCACGTTCGGTGCGATCCAGCAGAAGCTGGCCGACATGGCGATCTACTGCTACGTGGTGGAAAGCGCCACCTATCGCTGCAGCTACGACATGGAGCAGGCGATCGAAGCGTTGGAGGCCGGTGGCGCCGACCACGCCACTGCGCTGTTGAAAGGTGTGGAGCAATACGCCGCCGAGGCCGCGATCCTGAAAGTCGCCGGCAGCGAGTGTTTGGACTACGTGGTGGATGAAGCCGTGCAGATCTACGGCGGCATGGGCTACAGCGCCGAAAGCCCCGTGGAGCGTGCCTACCGCGACAGCCGCATCAACCGGATCTTCGAAGGCACCAACGAGATCAACCGCCTGCTCACCGTGGACATGCTGTTGAAGCGCGCGATGAAAGGCCAGCTCGACCTGATGGGTCCGGCGATGCAAGTGGCTTCAGAACTCATGGGCATTCCCGACATGCCCGAACCCGACGAGAGTTTGCTCGGTGAGGAGAAGCGTATGGTGACGAACTTCAAGAAGGCCGTGCTGATGGCCGCTGGAGGCGCCGCGCAGAAGCTGGGCCTCGCGCTCGGCGATGAGCAGGAGATCGTGATGCGCATCAGCGACATGGTGATCGACACCTACCTCGCGGAGAGCGTGCTGCTGCGCACGTTGAAGCTGGCTTCGATGAAGGGCGCTGCGAATGTGAAAGAGCAGATCGCGATGGCGCAGATCTTCATCCACGATGCGGCGGACCGCATCGCCAAGAACGCCAAGGAGGCGGTGAGTGCTTTCGCCGAGGGTGATGAACGCCAGGCCATGCTGATGGGCGCGAAGCGCTTCACCAAGAGCGCGCCGTTCAACTCGAAGAACGCGCGGAGGCTGGTGGCGGCGAAGCTGATCGGGACGGGGAAGAGTCCGTTCTGAAGCGCAACCGCGACGACGCGACCACGCAACAGAGGCGCTACGGTGAGATCAACCAATAGTCCATCAGAATACCGACCAAAGGGCGGTAGGGTTACTCCCTCCGAGCCCATAAAGCACTTTGCGATAGGTTAAGGCTGCACGCCCAAGCCCGGCAGCAAGCCGCCGCTCGCGCGCAGCAGCTGCAGTTCCGCCACTTTGGTATCGAAACCGGCCACTACACCACGGCGCTCCGCATCGGCCAGGTCCAGCTGGGCCTGGCGGAACTGAAGGCCGGTAAGCTGCCCGCTTTGGAACAGTTCGCGCGTGCGCTCGAAATTGAGCTGGGCCGTGCTCACAGCATCGCCCTGGATACGCAACACCTCACGCTGACTGCGCCAGGTGGTGAAGGCATTGCGCACATCGCGTTCCACCTGAAGACGCGCTTGTTGCTCGGCAAGAGCAGCGCTCTCGGCGCGCAACCGTGCAGTCTCGGCCTGTGTGTTGATGCGCCCGCCATCGAAGATCGGAATGCTCAGTGTCAATCCTCCGTTCAAGCCTTGCGTGTACGTGCCCAGAACAAGGCCCACGCCGTTCTGCGCATCACTGACCCCGTAGTTGGCGTTCAGGTCCAGCCGCGGCCATCTCAAGGATCGCGCGATGCGCTGGTCCACCTCAGCGGCGCGCACCTGCGCCGTTGCGGACTGGAGTTGGACGTTGCCCTGCATGGCCTCGATCACCAGCTGCTGCTCCGACAATCCTTGCGCATAGTTGACCCGGTGCGAGACCCGCATCTCCTCATCGGGTGCCCGGCCCATCAGCACATTCAGATCGCGCGCACTGCGTTCCCGTCGCTGGCGCGCAAGGATGTACGCCGTGCTGTCGGACTGCAGGTCCACCTGCGCGTTGAGCACATCCAACCGGCCAGCACCGCCGAGCAATGCCTTACCCTCCTGCCGTTGGAAGCGATCGGCGGAGATCTCAAGGATCCGTTGGGTAATGGCCACGTCCTCGTCCAGTGCGGCGAGCGCGAAGTACAGGGCGATCACCTGCGTGAGCGTGCCTTCCACCTGCGCGCGGGTACGCAGGTCGGCGAGGTCGGCATTGAGCCTGGCACGTTCCAGTGTGTAGTAGTTGCCCATGCCGTTGAAGAGCGTGTAGGTCAGGCCGAGCTGACCGGCCAGCGTGGTATTCACCACTCCATTGCGTTCCACATCATCGATGCCCGGCGCGAAATCGAGCTTCGTGTCCTGGTTGCTGTAGGTGCCGCGTCCGGTGGCATCGACCCTGGGCAATAAGCCCGCATTGCCCGCAGTGGCTTGTGCCTGTGCAATGGCCGCGTCATTCCGTGCGATCAGGATGCCGTGCTCGTTGGCCAGCGCGAGCGCTATGGCCTGTTGCAGGCTCAGCGTATCCTGCGCGGATGCAACCGCACCGACCAGGAACAGCACAAGACTAATGGCGCGTTTCCTCCAGGTTCTCATAGGGCAGTTCTTTCACGGCAGGTTCAACAGCTTCGGGAGCAGGGGTCTCAGCGTTCCACGCCCAGCCCAGCATACGTCGCAGCTCGTTGAGCGCGGCCAACAATGTCGGCAGGACAATAAGCGTGACGAAGGTGGCGATGGCCAATCCGTAGGCAACGGTGACGGCCATTGGGATGAGGAACTGCGCCTGGAAGCTCTTGTTGAGGGTGATGGGGAGCAGACCGGCCACGGTGGTGAGCGAGGTGAGCAGGATCGGGCGTAGGCGGGACAGTGCCGCTGCACGCAGCGCTTCATGGAACCGCATCCCCTCTTTCATGTTCGCGTTGAAGGTGCTGAGCAGGACCAATGAGTCATTGACCATGATCCCGATAAGGGCGATGGCACCGAAGAAGCTGAAGAGGCTGATCTGCACGCCGTGTATCCAGTGCCCCCAGCCGATGCCGATGAAGCCGAGCGGGATGCACAGCAGCACGATGAGCATCTGCCAGAAGCTGCGCAGGGTGATCACGATCATGGCGAACATGATGATGAGCGTGATGGGCATGATGCGGGCAGCGCTTCCGCCCACTTTACGGCTCTGCTCGCCCTGCCCCTCGAAGCTGTAGCTGAGGCCATGATGCCTTGCCAACAACGGCCGCATGATGTCCGAAGCCACAACCGTCTGCGCATCGGTGGCGCTGAGCGAACTGTTGGCGAGGTCGGCTTCCACGCGCACCTCACGCTTCCCATTCAGGTGATTGATCGCGCGGATGCCCCGTTCGATCCGGTATGCGGCCAGCTCGCTCAGCGGGAACTGCCTTCCATCGCTGGTGCGTATGCGCATGTCCTCCAGATCACGCAGTGACGCCCGTTCACCTGCGGCATAGCGCACCCAGATCTTCACCTCATCCTCACCGCGCTGCACGCGCTGGGTCTCCAGGCCGAAGAAGCCCGCACGCACCTGGCCCACGATGTCCTGCATCGTCAACCCGAGCAACTGCGCCTTCTCCTTCAGCTGCAGCATCACTTCCCGGTTGCCGGGCCGATCGGTATCCACCACATCGCGTAGCGTGGAGAGCTTCTGCAGTTCTGCACGCAATTCACCCTTGGCGGTGTTGAGTTCCGCGAGGTTGTTGCTGCGCAGCGAAAGTGAAATGGGCTTGCCGAATGGGGTGGTGAGCCCGAAGGTGAGGTTGGCCACGCCGGGGATCGCCCCTACCCGCTCGCGCAGGCGGTTCGTGAGCTCTTCGGCCTTGAAGCCGCGCTGTTCGCCTGCAAGCAGGATGATGTTCAGCCTGCCCGCTTCGGCGCGTGGGCCGAGGATCGTCTGCACCTTCAGTACCACGTCGAGGCTGTCCTCGCGGCCCCGGCTCATACTGTCGTTGAGCGCCCATACTACTTTCTCGATGCGTTGCAGCTCGTTGAACACGATGGTCTCCCGCGTACCGGCCACCATCTCCAGTTCCACGCCCACGTCATCGCGCTCGATCACCGGGAAAAAGGTGGTGCGTATGGTCCCGGCCCCGACCGATCCGATGGTGATGGCCAGCAGGAAGAATGCGATGCCAACCGTGAGCATCTTGTTGCGCATGATGCGATCGAAGAACGGACCGTAACGCTTGTCGCGCAGGTTGGCCATCACGCCGTCCATGTAGGCCTCCAACCGGTTCTTCTTCTCCCGGCTCAAGCCCCTGGAG
This sequence comes from Flavobacteriales bacterium, assembly GCA_016710965.1. Classification (GTDB taxonomy): domain Bacteria; phylum Bacteroidota; class Bacteroidia; order Flavobacteriales_F; family PHOS-HE28; genus PHOS-HE28. The sequence goes on along the minus strand of JADJTW010000034.1, from coordinate 40,458 downwards.
TGGGCCACGTGCGCGGGCAGGATGAAGGCCGCCTCGATGAGCGAGAACAGCAGCGTGGCGATGGTGACGAAGGCCAGCGCTGGTGCGAAATCGCCCAGTCGACCTTCGATGAAGAAGAAGGTGCTGAAGGCCGCAACGGTGGTGAGCACGGAGCTGATCACAGCGGGGAGCACTTTGCGGATGCCGACAAAAGCGGCTTCGATCGGTTTCAAACCGCGTTCATACTCCTGATAGATGCTCTCGGTGATCACGATGCCGTCGTCCACGAGGATGCCCACCACGAGGATCATCCCGAAGAGGCTCATGACGTTGATGGTGATGAAGCCGGGTGCAAGGATGAACATGCCCGCGAAGGCCACCGGGATGCTCAGCGCGACCCAGAATGCCAGCCGCCAATTGAGGAAGAGCGTGAGCACCAGGATTACCAGGAAGAAGCCTTGGATCCCATTCGTGAGCAGCATGTCGATGCGTTGTCTCAGGACGGTGGTCGCATCGAGGATCAATGTGGCCTTCACCGTGCTGCTGCGCGCGTTGAAGTCGTCCATGTACTTCAATGTGCTCTTGGCGATGAACAGGATGTCCTCGCTTACGGTGCTGCTCACGTTGATCACCACGCTGGGCTGTCCGTTCACGTAGTTGCGAGCAGGGTCATCGGCCCAGGCATCACGTACGTCGGCCACATCTCGCAATCGCAACACACGGCCATCGGCACCGGCACGCACCACGGTATTGCGCAACCCTTCCGCTTCCATGCGTTTGTCGCGCACGCGTATCAAGAGTTCCTCATCCACGGTCTTGATCTTGCCACCGGTGAGGTCGAGGTTCGCGCCGCGCACCGCCGCTGCGGCCTGAGAAAAGCTGAGGTTGTTGGCCCGCAGGTCGTCCTCGCGGAAGGCCACTTCGATCTCTTCCGCCGGAAAGCCGGTGATCTCCACTTTGCTCAGGCCCTCGATGCTGCGGAGATCCTGCTCAACCCGACGGGCCTCGGTCTTCAACGCCTTCAGGTCGAGCCCTTCGCCACTGAGCGCGAAGGTCACGGCGGGTCGGACGTTCTCCAGCTTGAAGGTGCGGATGGGTTCCATTCCCTCGGGCAGCGAGGGGATGCGGTCCACGGCGTTCTTCACGTCCTGTAGCACCGCATCGGTGTCATAACCCTTGATCACGTCGATCGTGATGAGGCCCCCGTTCTCCTGGCTCACACTGCTGATGCGCTCCACGCCGGTGACGCCCTTCACGTCGTCCTCGATGCGCAGCACCACGCCCTCCTCCACTTCCTCCGGCGCGGCCCCAGGGAAGATGATCTGCACTTGGATCACGCGGCTCTCCGCTTCGGGGAAGAGCGAACTGCGCGTGGCCTTCCAGCCGAAGAAGCCGAAGATGAAGATGAGCACCATGATGGTGTCCACCGCCACGGAGTACTTGATGAAGTATGCGGTGAGGCCCTTCATGGCTTCACCGGGGCTACGCGCAGACCTTCAAAGGCGCCGCTCAAGCGATCCGTGACGACCACCTGGCCGTTCACCAACCCACGCACCACGGCCTGCTCCACGCCTTGGTGCAGCACGTCCACCTTCGCCTTCTTCAGCACCGAATCCTGCACGGTGTAGAGCGACCCGTCCTCCAGCAATGCGCTGCGCGGCACGCTCACGGCATCGCTCAATGATCCGGCCTCGATGGTGCCGCTGAGGTATTGGCCGTCGCGCAGGTCCTTGCCGTTCACCAGCACGAATAGCTTCACTGTCTGCGTGGAGGCATCGATGCTCTCGCCGGTGCGGATGATGCGCCCGACCCAGCTACCTGGGCCTTCCATGCTGCTGAGGCGTAGGGTGTCGCCCACGTGTACCAGCGATAATTCACCGGCGCCGATCGCGGTCTCCAGTTCCAGCGGACCCGGCGCGATGAACTCGCCCAAACGGGTGCCCGGTGTGACGATGGTGCCCGGTTCCACGGAAGCACTGGCCACCACCCCATCGAAGGGAGCGGTGATCACGTACTTGCCGATGCGCTCGTACACAGCACGGATCCCGTAGTACTGGTCCAGCACACTACGCCCCGCGAGGTAGTTGCGCTCCTGCTCCGAACCGATGGCTGGCAATGTGGGGAGTTGTCCTTCCACCGGAACGCTCTTCAAGTAGGCGTCCCACTTGGGGGCGGCTTCCGGCAGGTCGAGGCGCAGATCCGGCATCAGTTGCACGAGCGTGCGCAGGAAGGCGCTCTGCTGCGCGGTGAGCTGCGCGCGCACTTCGCCATCATCGATGCGCAAGAGCACTTCGCCTTTGCGGAAAGCGAACCCTTCGCGAAAGGTCTTATCGGTGCGCTGAAGTGTTCCTCCAACTTCGGCGTTGATGAGCATGCGGTCCGTGGCACGCAGGCGGCCAGTGATGGGGATGCTCAGCCGCACCGGTCCGTTCTGTGCTGTAAGGGTGCGCACGGCCCGCGCACCAGCTACCGTCTCATTGAGCGGTGGTGGTGTCTTGCTGCCCGCCAGCTTCTTGCACGTGCCGATGCCCCCCACGATGAAGAGGAGTCCGAGGATCACGGTGAGCCTTCGTTTCAACAGGTCATTCATGCGCGGATGGATCGGATGATGAATTCGGGGACGCTCTTGCGGCGCTTCTGGATCATGCGGCGGAAGGCCTCGTCGGTGATGCCGTGGATATGCTTCAGCATGGGTCGCGCGATGAAGGGATGGACGCACAGCGCCATCATGTTCACAAGCAGCTCCCGTGGATCGATGTCGATGATTTCACCTCGCTCCCGGGCCTCCTCCACCATGCGCAGAAAACAGGCCCGGCTCTCCTTGCCCCGGTCGATGAACTCCGCCAGGCCCTCCGGGTCGCGGTTCATCTCATTGGCGATGAACAAGGGCAGCATGGGATCCTCGATCATCTTGTCCATGTACGCCGACACGAAGGCCTCGATGGCCGGGAAGAGCGAATCGCATTGCTTGAGCGAATCCCAGATACACCCGAACTGGCGTTGGGAGCTGTCCTTGAAAACACCCTCGAACAATTGTTGTTTGCTTCGGAAGTAATAATGCAGCAGGGCCTTGTTGATGCCGGCCTCATCGGCCACCTCCTGCATGCGCGCCCCGGCCATCCCCTTTTGGGAAAAGACCTTGCGTGCGGCGAGGAGGATGCGCTGTTCGGTGGTGGCTTCCTCTACGATGTTCATGAAGGGCCGCAATATTAACCAATTGGTTAAACCGGGTGATGAGCGCAAGGTCGGCCCCGCAAAGGACCTGGTGCAGAACGCAACGCGCTCACTTCATTCCGCCCACCAACGCTCGCTTGAAGATGGATCCAGCTTGGTGATGATCCGCCCGATGCGCGGCGTAAGCAAGGGCAGCTTCACATCCTCCGCCTTCCTCGTGATCCGCTCGATCGGCTCCTTCCAAGGGTGCAGGCCCAAGGCGAACTTGCCCCAGTGGATCGGCAATAGCACATCGGCGTTCAGGTCCTCCGCAGCCTTTGCGGTCTCCGCGGGGAACATGTGGATGTCCGGCCAGTGCTCGCTGTAGGCACCGCACTCGAGCATCGCGAGATCGAAGCGACCGAAGCGCTCGCCGAGATCCTTGAATGCTAGCGAATAGCCTGAGTCGGCGCCAAAGAAGATGCGCTTGCTCCTCCCCTCCAGTACGAAGGATCCCCACAGCGTACTGAAACGGTTGGTCATGCTGCGTCCGGTGAAATGCCGTGCAGGAGCGAAAGTCAACTTCACGTTTGCTGCATCGACCTGTTGCCACCATTCCACTTCGGTGATGGCAACGGGAGGCATACCCCACTTCTCCAAGTGCGCGCCCACTCCGAGTGCCGCAACGGTGCGCACAATCTTTCCCGAGGCGACAAGTGCGACAATGGTCTCATAGCAGAGATGGTCATAGTGATCGTGCGAGAGCAACAAGACATCGATATGCGGCAATTGCTCCACGGTCATGCGATCGGTGTAGCGGAAGTGCTTCGGCCCGGCGAACGTGAAGGTGCTCGCCCGCTCACCGAAGACAGGATCAGTGAGGAAGGTGACCCCGTCAAGTTTGATGAGGACGCACGAATGTCCTAGCCAGCAGATGGCAACCTCCTTCTCCGGCAAGGCTTCCCATGCTGCGCGGTCGAAAGGGACCACAGGGATGGGCTTCTCCGGCTCGCGGCCCTTCTCTCCCTTCACCATCGTCCATATCACCTTCAGCATAGTGGTGAACGGCATGTTCATGTTCGTGGGAACGGCGTTGTGCAGTTTGCCATCACGGTAGTTCGTAAGCGCCTGGATGCGCTTCAGCCGGTCTCCAGTCGGGTTACTGCCGATGCGCGCCGCCATGCGGAAGTAGACGAGCATGAAAAGCACCGGGGATACCAGAATGAAGAGGAGGATCGCGAGCATCATGGTTACGGGCAAAGGTGGTTCGCATTGTCAACATGCCGTGTTGTGGCACAATGATCGCCCGGCGATCGCGTCTTGTAAACATCCTACCAAATCCTACGTCATGGTTCGTTCATTGACCCTGTCGTTGGCGCTGGTGATGGCCACAGGCCTCGCCGCGCAGACCCCCGGTCCTGTGATCCACGGGAGTTCCGGGAAACTCACACTCCATTTCCAGGTTGCGTCCGCCACCATCGACAAAGCGGACGAAGCGGCGCTGCACGCGCTTTGCGATCGCACGGACATCGCGCGGGTAGCGGCGATCACGCTCATCGGCCACACCGATGTGCGCGGCACGTTCGCCTATAACGAAGCGCTGAGCGAGCGCCGCGCTGAAGCCGTGAGCAACGCCCTGCGATCGACCTGTCTTGAAGGAAAGCCCGTTCGTGTTGGGTGGTCCGGCGAAAAACAACCAGTGGCCCTGGGGTCCGATGAGATCGACCACGCCCTCAACAGACGTGTGGATGTGCATCTCGAATACCCGGTGACCGCAGAGCTACCCGCACGCCCTAACGCTCATCCGAGAGTGGTACCGCTGCTGCCCACGATCGACAAACCGAAGGAGCATTACCGCGTGAACGCCGCCGAGGCGATCGATCTGACGATGAGCGACGGCGTACGCGTGCGGATTCCAGCAGGTGCGATCGTCAACGCCGATGGCACACCGGTGAACGCACATGTAGACCTGAGCTATCGCGGCTTCACGGATCCTTACGAGATCATCGCCAGCGGCATTCCCATGCACATACGCACCGACGCCGGCACGCAGCACATGGAGACCGCTGGCATGTACGAGCTCTACGCATCGCTCAACGGCGAACCCTTGGGGCTGGCTCCGGGCGCAAGCATCACCTTGCAACAACCGCAGGCACCCGCGCTCGATCCGGCATTCGTCGGCTGGGAACTCGACCCCACCACCGGCACCTGGGTGCAAGGCGGAACACTGACGACTGCCGCCGCATGGCCTGCGCAGGTCCCGTCACCCGCTACCGAGGCTACAGCATTGTACTGGACCAAGTTGTGGCAACTGGAAGCCGAAAAGCGCCCCGACTCCGTCCGCTTCGCCGATCGACGCAGCAGCGGGCGTTACTGCCACCTCACCTCTTGCGACACTGCAACACCCGGCGGTTCATGGGTGAAACAGCGCAACCGTTTCAAGCCTGTGGCGCGCGTGCCGGAGATACATGTGGTGGGCTATAAAGGCATCTACGATCCCGACCACGTCCTTTTCGCCATCGAATTCCGCGGACGAGATGATGAACAGTTCCCCGAATGGCGCCGTTTGCCTTACCGTACCGTGTGGGAGTACACCGGCCCGGAACCGCGCGCGGTCTTCAAGCGGCTGTACGGTAAACGGCACTACTTCCAGGACATTGGCCTGAGCATGGCCCCCGGTGGCAACGATGGCGTAATACGGCTCAAGGAGAACGGCGACTGGCTGGAACTTCCCGTGAGTGCCAAATGGGACCGCAGCAAGCCGATGCGCTCAGCTCGTTGGGATCGGGCCCTCGTCCTCTACGATAAGCAGCTCGCCAAGCGCACCCTGCGATTCGATCGTGATGTGGCGCGCAATGTGGCACGCTACAACCGGGAGCACCTGAACATGCCACTCACGGCATGGAAGAAAGCGCGCACCGCCATGGACAGCCTGGAGCGCCCTATGGAACTTGACCCTTGGCGCGAATACGCCAGCACGCGCCGGCCGATCATGTGGAACTTGAACGCCAACCAGGCGCGCGACCTGGAAGCCGTACAAACATCCTTTGGGCTGCAGGACTTCGGTGTGTTCAACATCGACCGGATCATGAAAATGCAGGACCAGCAGAACGTGCTGGCCGCCGCTGTGGATGCCGAAGGCAAGCCGTGGCCATGGGTGAACGGCTTCGCGGTGCTCAACAACGAGAACTCCGTGATCACCTATTGGGGCAGCGGCAAGGGCACGGGCGACAACTTCCTCGTTTCACCGGGGAGGATGAAGTCGCTCTTCCTCGTGGATGCCGAAGGCCGCATCGCGCGCGCCGACGTAGCCCCGCTCAACAGGCGCGACCCGCGTGTGGTACTGAAGGTGACTCCCATTGAGGATCCGAAGAGCGTTGATGAACTGCGCGCACAGGCTGCGCCCTGAGCATGTAGTTTCGGGGCATGCTTACACGCCTGCTGGTGATCGCTCTGGCCATGCTCAGGCTATCGGCCTTTGCGCAATGGCAATGGCAGCCCTTGCCCGATTTTCCTGGCACCCCGCGCGATGACGCCGCCGCCTTCAGCATAGAATGCGACGTGTACGTGGGCACAGGCATGGAGGTCGGTTGGTCACTCACGAACGACTGGTGGCGCTTCGACAACTGGAACCAGAGCTGGCAACCCGCACCTTCCCTGCCTGCGAGCGGGCGTCAATACAGTACAGCGCTGTCTGTCTACGACAAGGGCTACCTCTTCGGTGGATTGGATGCAACAGGACCTTTGGCCGAACTCTGGGTCTTTGACGCAAGCTCCCAGAGTTGGGAGCAACGCTCCTCGTTGCCAGCAGAAGGCCGATATGCCTGCTCGTCCTTCTTAGGCAGTGGCACCTTGTACATCTGCGGCGGCATCGTTGCTGGCGGTACGGCCGTGAGCGAACTATGGGCGTATGACATCGGCACCGATACGTGGTCGCAACGGACCAGCATCCCCGGCGTTGGGCGCCATCGCATGGCTTCTGTCATGTGGGGCAGCATTGTCCTAGGCGGTGCAGATGTGGCGTACATGCCATTGGACGAAGTGTGGCAATACAATGAGTTGAACGATGCTTGGACGCAGCTGCCATCGCTGCTCGAAGCACGGTACGGTGGCGCTGCGGCCCAATGGACTTCTGGCCTTACCTACATAGCTGGCGCTGTGGATAACGGCACATTCCGCGCGGATGCCATGCACCTCACAGGTCAATCATGGGAGGTTGCGGAGGCTGTACTACCGTCGGGGCGCAGAGGTGGCGTAGTGGCCGCATCAGGCTGTGGTGGCGGATGGAATTTCCTGAACTATGGCCTCGGCCTGGATGCCAACATGGTCCGATGCAACGATTGGTTCGTGGACATCTTCGCGTTCAGCGTGGATGCACAGGATCTCGAACAGCTCTCCTTGTACCCGAATCCCGCGCATGACATCCTCCAGTATCATGTGACAGGCGATCGCCCTGCTGCCATCAGCATCGTCGATGGCGCGGGCGCGTGCGTCATGAGGGTTCCGGCGAACGCGAAAGGTGCTATCAATGTTCGCGGCTTGTCAGCGGGCGCATATACATTGCTGGCAGAAAGCGCTTACCAACGGACCGCCGCGCTTCATCAAACTCCCCTGATGCACTTCCTCTCCCCTGATCTCGAACAGTATTCGGAACTCCACACCACGCCCGAGCCTGCGTATTTGCGCGAGCTAGCGGAAGAGACGCGCGCCAGCATCGATATGCCGCAGATGCTCAGCGGCCATCTGCAAGGGCGGTTCCTCAGTTTGATCAGCAAATTGCACGCACCGAAACTGGTGTTGGATATCGGCACCTTCACCGGCTACAGCGCATTGTGCATGGCGGAGGGGCTGGCGTCTGATGGTTCACTGCACACCATCGACATCAAGACACCGCTGGCACCGCTGGTGGATCGCTACCTGCGCAAAGCCGGTTTCCACGACCGGGTACACCAGCACCTCGCACCCGCATTGGAGGTGATCCCGCGCATCGAAGGCACCTTCGACCTGGTCTTCATCGACGCCGACAAGCAGAACTACCCGAACTACTTCGACATGGTGGTGGACCGCATGCGGCCCGGCGGGCTGATCATCGCCGACAACGTGCTCTGGAATGGCAAGGTCCTGGACGACCCAGCCGCACACGATGCCGAGACTCGCGGATTGGCGCAATACGCCACCAAGGTGAAAGCCGACGCGCGCGTGGAGAACCTGCTGCTCCCGTTGCGCGATGGGCTGCTCATCAGCAGAAGGCACTAGTCGAAGGCACTCCGGGAACGATGCATCGCGCTGCTATCTTGCCCGCAGTGATCGACCTGCGCTCCGATACCGTTACCAAACCCACACCGGCGATGCGCGAAGCCATGCTGCGCGCCGAAGTGGGCGACGATGTCTTCGGCGAGGACCCTACGGTGAACGCCTTGGAGGAAAGGATGGCGTCGATGTTCGGCCACGAAGCCGCGCTTTTCTGCTCCAGCGGCACCCAGACGAACCAGATCGCCATCAACGTGCATACGCGCCCCGGCGACGAGGTGCTCTGCGAGGAGGGCGCGCATGTATACCGCTATGAAGGCGGCGGAATGATGGCCAACAGCGGGTGCAGCGTGAAGCATCTGCCTGCCGATCGCGGACGTTACACGGCGCCAGCGGTGGTGGCCGCCATCAACGATCGGAAAGCGGCCTATCTCGCGAACAGCCGCCTGGTGGTCATCGAGAACTCGGTGAACCGCGGCGGTGGCGCGATCTGGGATCGTGGTGAAGCCGAACGCATCCGATCGGTGTGCGATGCGAACGGGATGGTGCTCCACCTCGATGGCGCTCGCCTCTTCAACGCGATGACCGTGGATGGCACTGCACCGAAGCAGTGGGGAACCATCTTCCATTCCGTATCCATCTGCCTGAGCAAAGGGTTGGGCGCTCCTGTCGGCAGCGTGCTCATCGGACCGAACGCCTTCATCCATCAAGCCCGCCGCGTGCGTAAGCGTTTCGGCGGCGGCATGCGCCAGGCGGGGATCCTGGCCGCAGCGGGCCTGTTCGCCTTGGAGAACAATGTGGCCAGGCTGAAGGAGGATCACCAGCGCGCCCAACGGATCGGCGGTGCGGTGCGTTCCATGCCGTGGTGCGAAGCCGTGATGCCGGTGGATACGAACATCGTCATCTATGATCTCGGCCTCGATCACGACGCGAGCACGCATGTGGCACGGCTGAAGGAAAGAGGCGTGCTCTGCTTCGCGATAGGACCGCGGCAAGTGCGCATGGTGGCTCACCTTGGCATCACCGATAGCGACGTCGACCGCACCATTGACGCATTGCAACACGCCGTATCATGAAGATCCTGTCCCTCGCGCTCGTCGCCCTCTTGGCCGCTTGCAGCACGCCGCAGTACATCTCTAAAGGCACCCACGATGGCGTGGAGGTCGCTTACCGCTGGAACCATCCGGTGGGCAAGCCGAGCGAGCTTTGGCTCCGCCTGAAGAACACGACACCCGAGGACAAGCACCTCGATCTGGGCATTGACCTGTACTATCAGGGACGTACCGTGGAAATGTTCGAGACCGATACCTGCCTGCGCGCAGGACAGACGATGAGCGGCAAGCTGAACGGCATCTATTTCGTGCCCGAGCGCGTGACCACGGCGCAGATCAAGGATGGCAGCGCCGAGGTGGAGGCCACGCGCACTACCGTGGAAAAGGCCGTGTGCCCATGATCGAACAGAAGGCCATCGACCGAGTCCTGCGGATGACGCTGGTGGTATTCATGCTGCTGGCCGTGGGATTCCTGGTACGCCATGTGATCCTCTTGGAATTGCGGCAGACAGAACTGGTGCAACAGGGGCTGCAACGCACGCAACAGATGCTGCACATACGGCTCGATGCCACATTCAACGAATGGGGCGAGGACCTCCGCGAGGAAGCTGCGGCCGTGGCGAACGCTGATTCGACTTCCGCATCGCATATCTGGCAACGCTGGGTGCCACTGCTCCGATCGCATTGGGCCATCCTATCGGTGCGCCTGGCCGACGAACGCGGCAACGAACTCGCAGTCCATCGCAAGGACAGCACGTTGGAGCTGGTGGGCACCACCGAAGGCAGCAAGTCCATTCCGCCCCATGCACGGCGGATCATCACGAACGGCATGGTGGATACGCTCGCGCTGCCCTGGTCGGAATACGCCGACTATGATCCACGCGAACGCATCTGGTTCAGCAAGGCGTTGGAGAATGATCGCGACGTGCCGGTCTGGAGCCTGCGCCAGTTCGGCGATACCGCTGTTGCAGTCCTGCAGGTCTCGTACATGATCAGAGGGCGCGAGATCGACGAGCCGTTCCGTGTGCTCATGTTCGACGTCGAGCTGGAACGGAATGAGGCGATGGACGCGCACAGTGCGACCCCCGGCGCGCATAGCTGCCTGATGGTGGCCTCCAACCTTCGGCTGGTGCCGGAACCCGGACTACATAGTGATCCGGGCATACGACAGGCCACGGAGCGCCTTCGCACAATGTGGTCCGCCGACCAGCAGAAGCGATCCTTCCGCATCGAGGTGGGCAGTCGATCCTTCGCCGCCCTGGTGGAGCCCTACCGCTTGAACGGGCTCTCGTTGCACAGCGCGGTACTGCTCGACATCGCGCCTATCGTGGCCTGGACTGCCGCCGATCAACGGGTGGAATGGACCTCCGGCATCATGCTCGGCATCCTGTTCATCCTGCTGGCGGGGCTGTGGTGGCGCGGCAGGCAGCGCATGAACGCGATACGCCAGCAAGCCAAGCAAACAAGAAACCAAGCGCGCAAGCTGGACAAAGTGATCGGTACCAGCCTGAACGATGGGCCGGTGCGCGAGGAGTTCCTGCGAGGCAAGCGCCGGATCGACACCATCGCCCTGGTGCATCACAAGCTCTACGGCCTCGCCGACCTGCGCAATGTGGACCTCGCTGGGTTCTTCGCGCAACTGATCGAGGCGCTCGCGAGCATGCACCGGCCGCAGAGCGCCACCGTGAGCACCAGCGTGGATACTGCAGGCATCAAGTGCGACCAGGACACGGCGATCGAGCTGGGCATCATCCTGTGCGAGCTGGTGACCAATGCCTACCAGCACGCGTTCCCGTACGCCAGTGGCGGTCATGTGGAGGTGGTCGTGAGCGCAGTGGAAGGCGACCTGCACCGCCTGATGGTGCGCAACAATGGGGTGGCGCTTCCCGAGCAGCTCTCGAGCGGTCCTGGAAAATTGGGGCTGGAGATCGTGGATGCCCTGGCCGGCCAGCTCGATGGCAGCTTCCATGTGCGAAGCGATGGCGGCGTCACCTTCGAGGTGCTCTTCCGCATGCGACGGCCCACGGTTGATGCGCCGGTGGTTGAGGAATAGCAGAACTCCGCGTTGCGTCAGTGCCATCCTATCGATACCATCCGCTACGTGTGACCTGCCCGCACCGGAATCGAATACCGGGAGCAGGACCCAACCGGAAGCCCCACTAACGGAGCCACTCGATCTCCACGCGGCGCTCGCCGGGATCGCGGTGCGTGCTGCGGCTGTCGCCGTAGTAGTTCACCATCAATCGTCCGGCATCGATGCCGCGGGACAACAGGTAGTTGCGTACCGCCTTGGCGCGCTGCTCGCTCAAGCGCAGGTTGGTGGCACTGGCTCCGCTGCGATCGGTGAAGCCTGTGATGAGGACCTTCTCGCCAGGGGCACGCGCCAGCTGCTCGAATACCTCGTTGAGCAGAACGCGCTGGTCCGGCTCCAGCAGGATACTGTTGCGCTCGAAGTAAACGGTGATGTTCGTGCCCGTGAGCGCGCTCAGGTTGGCGAGCGGGTTGTCGGCCGGGCGCGTGGCATGGTCCCTCACTTCCTGCACATCGAGCTCCACCCCGGTCAGGCGATCCTCGATGTCCTCCATGCGATCGCGCAGCTGCCAAAGCTCCTTGCGCTGGTCCATCCTGTCGATGCGTTCATTGATGGCGTCGAGCTCCTGCTTCAGCCAGCGGTCGCGCTTGCGCACCTTGGGCTGTTCCACCGCGGTCTCCCCATCCGCCCGTTCGACCATTGACTGCATGAGGCTCGCACCCAGAGCGGGATCGATGCCTCCGTTGCCGGCATCGGCCAGTTGCAGGTCCAGCGCGCACAGGAAATTCTGCTCGTCGAAGACGGTGCCGCAGGTGCTGTTGATGCGCACCGTGGTTCCGCGCGAAGCGCGCTCGTCACCCAGAAGCTCAACAGTGCTCAGCGGCAGCAGATCGGCACGCAACTGCCGCTCCAGCTCCTGGCGCTGGCTGCGCACGTAGTAGTAGATCGCCAGGTACTTGTCCTGCTCGTCGCCGCCATCGACACCGAAGCGCGCCTGGCTCCAATCGATCCGCGACACGCGATCGAGCTGCGCCCGTGTGGGTTCGCTCAGGCCGCCGAAGGCGACATCCGCCTCAAGCGATTCGATCGCTGCGCTCATCATCGCGTTCAGGTCGCGCACCATGTTGGCCGCAGGCACATCGACATGCACGCCGTTCCTTGCGAAGTGCATGCGTGCATCCAGATAGGCGCCGATGCCTGCCTCGATCAGGCGGTCGAGCATGAGCCTGGATCCGGCAACGCTTGAGGAAGTGCGCTGCCATTCGAATTCGGCGGCGCCACCAGGCACGTTGCGCCAGATCGCACGGAGAGCGGGATCGGTTGACCCATCGATGGTGCCTTGCACGATGACATCCGCCCCTTCGCTCGTACCTGATAGCTCCACCGTTTGCGCCCTGGCATCGCTGGCGTGGAATACGCATGCGATGCTCACGCCGCATGCCCAGGAACCGATGGCGCTCATGGAACTCACTGACGTTCGGACTTCAACGCGGAAAGCTGGCGTCGCTCGCGCGCCCAACGGAAGGCTTCCTCGCGGCGCTCGAATGCACGGAACGGAAATGCCGGCTTGTGTACCTGTCGGAACATTTCGAGCTGATTGCGGCATTCGCGATCGGTGCTGTACACCGCCAACGGATGGCCCTGCCTGCGGCAGACGCGGGTGAGCAATTTGCGGGCATCGTCCTCCACCACCACCCCCGCCGCATAATCGACCATCACCGGCACCCGGCCACCGCGATCGAGCGCAGCGATCAACCGCAGGATCTCCTTCATGTGGGCCACGCGCATGCGACCTCCTTTGGCAAGGACCAGGTGCAGCACGCCATCCTCACGCCAGAGTTCGAAGGGGCTTTCAAAGGCCGGTGCCTCCCACTGCAACATGCCGCAAGCTAGCGCGGCAAGCCGCGCCGTACCCGGAGACCGAGCGGCTCGATCTCCACAAACGCGCGTGTGAAACGCCTAGGGCGCCAGCGCCTCGCCCAGTACGCATCCAGTGGATCCGTCGGGCATGGTCATGCCAACGAGCAGCGCGATGGTGGGTGCGATATCGGTGACCGATGCACGACGCGTGATCTCGCGGTGCATGATGCCCTTGCCCATGAAGAGGATGGGCACATGCGTATCGTAGTTCCAGGCGCTGCCGTGCGTAGTGCCCTTGGTGGGCGTGGTGCCGTAAGGTTCGAAATAGCCGGGGCGATAGGCGAAGAGCACATCGCCGCTGCGGCTGGGCATGAATCCGCGCTGCATTCCGGGGCGTACGCCCTCGGTGAAGTCCGAGCGCATGAGGTCGATGGCGCATAGCGCTTCGGCCACGAAGGGCTGGCGCAGGAGGATCTCAGCCACCGCGCGCTGCACGCGAAGCGGCTCGAACTTCATGGCGGTGATGAGCGAATCGTTGAGGAAGACCTGCTCGTTGATCACGCGCCGCACCCAGCGACCGGGGCCCATGAGCGCTTCCAGCTCCCGTTCGAGCACCTTCTCCAGTTCCACCGCATCCACATAGCCCGCGCTGCCGTGCAGGTCCTTGAGGTATTGCGGCACATCGGGCGCGGCGTGATCGGCGGTGAGGAAGACGGTGTACTGGCCCTTGCCCACCTTCTTGTCCAATTCGGCGAAGAGGCGCGCGAGTTCCAGATCGAGGCGCAGGTACATGTCTTCCACCTCGATCGCGCGCGGGCCCATGCGATGACCGAGGATGTCGGTACTGCTGTAGCTGATCGCGAGCAGGTCGGTGATGGGATCGGTGCCAAGTCCTTCGTTCGAGAGCGCCGCCAGCGCGAAGTCGGTGGTAAGCGTATTGCCCCACGGCGTGCTGGTGATGATGCCAGTACTTCCGCTCGCCTTGAAGAGCGCCTTGAGGTCCAGTGGAAGCGTGGGCGTTGCGGCCCCGGCAAGCGGTGCTTCGTAGCCGTTCTCATCGGGCAGTGCCTGGCGGTAGCGAGCTTCAGGCAACAGCAGGTCCCATGTGCGCCCCAGGTGGCTTGCAGCCAGCTTCTCGCCGTTGAAGCGCAGCACCCACGGAGGCAGCGAATCGGTGTACCATGTGCTGGTGACGAAAGCGCCATCGGCACCGCCGGCGAACCAGTACGCCGCATCGCCGGTGCGGCCCATGGGCAGGATGGCGCCGCGGTCCTTGATGGCGATGCCGATGGTCTTCGAGAGGCCATCGGTGCGCCGCTCCAATTCATCGGCGATGGTGGTGGTGAGCAGGTTCTCCGGCGAACGGCGCCCGATGATGTCGTCGCAGCCCACGCCATGCACGCTGTCGGCGGCCGATGCGCAATAGCGCGTGGTCTGGGTGGCGCGTTGGAATATCTCGTTGGCCACTATCCCGTGGCGCGATGGCGTGGTGCCGGTGTACACGCCCGCGTGGCCCGGTCCGGTCTCGGTGGGCACATGATCGAAGTGCGCATCGCGCAGGAAGGCGCCTTCGTGTACCATGCGCTTGAAGCCGCCCTCACCGAAGTTGTTCCAGTAGCGATAGATGTAATCGGTGCGCATCTGGTCCACTACGATGCCTACTACTAGCTTGGGCGGATTCTGCCAGGTGGGACCCTGAGCGGTGCCCATGGCAGCGATCGAGAGCGCGAGGAATTGCGCGGAGCAACGGGTAATGTTCATGCGGTGCGTGCGAGGAGGTAGAAGACGAGAATGCCGAGACCGGCACTGACCACGATGTTCGCCAGCGCCAGGCCGATCATGCCATCACGAAGCAACTGGTAGTTCTCCCAACTGAATGCGCTGAACGTGCTGAAGCCGCCGCAGAAACCGATGGCCAGCAGGACGTGCCAGCCTTCGCGCCCGAGCTGTGCGGTGCCGAAGCGAAGCACCAGCCAGCCGAGCAGCGCAGTGGCGAGCATGTTGCTCAACAAGGTGGCCCATGGGAAGATCGTTTGCGTGGCGATGGAGAGTATGCCGCGCGAGATGGCGAAGCGCACCACGCTGCCAGCGCCACCGCCGAGGAAGACCGCGATCCAGGGATTCATCGTGTGGCCATGCGCGCCATCAATGGCCGATGGAGCGTTGCGAAGATGGCACCGATCAGCGAACCGTAGAGCCCTCCGACCAGTACATCGCCGGGGTAATGCACGCCGA
The DNA here is from genome assembly GCA_016710965.1 of Flavobacteriales bacterium. Lineage (GTDB taxonomy): Bacteria > Bacteroidota > Bacteroidia > Flavobacteriales_F > PHOS-HE28 > PHOS-HE28. Next base: position 24,897 of record JADJTW010000034.1, on the reverse strand, counting down.
GGTACACCCGGCTGTATCCGATGAGCACGGCCCAGGCAAGGAGCGCGTATGCGGCCCAGCGCGGTCGGCCTTGCAATGCGCCGATCATGAAGATGGCTATGGCGAAGTGGTTGCTGGCATGCGATGACACGAAGCCGTAGTTGCCGCCGCAACCGGAATAGGACAGATGCACCAGGCCTTGCAACGCCGGTTCGTGGCAGGGTCGCAGGCGCATCACGGTTTCCTTGAACAACAGCACGGAGCCCTTGTCGCTGCACAGCACCATGGCGGCGATCAGGAGCGCGCTCCAAGCGAGGCCCTTCCACCCGAAACGCCTGCGCAGCATGAAGAGCAGGACCAGGTAGAGCGGGAACCAGACGAGCATGTTGCTCATTGTCTCCATGAGCGCATCGGCCCACGGCGCGTGCGCTCCGTTGATCGCCAGGAAAGCCTCGCGGTCCAGGGCGTCCAGCCTCTCCCAAAAGCTCATGACCACGTGTCGTCCTTCGCCACGGCGGCGGGGTGCAGCTTCTTCCAGAGCTTGTCCTTGAGCTCCTCAAGGCCGATGTGCGCAACACTGCTGATGAGCACATGCTCGACTCCTTTGGGCAGCAGCTTCTTCATCTGCTTCATCATCACCTCGTCGAGCATATCGCACTTGGTGATGGCGAGCACACGGTCCTTGTCTAGCAGTTCGGGCGAGTACTGCTCCAGTTCGTTCAACAGCACGGTGTACTCGTGCTTGATGTCCGTGCTGTCGGCGGGGACCATGAAGAGCAGAACGCTGTTGCGTTCGATGTGCCGCAGGAATCGCAGCCCGAGGCCCTTGCCTGCATGGGCGCCTTCTATGATGCCGGGGATATCGGCCATGATGAAGCTCTTGTGGTCGCGGTACGAAACGATGCCCAGGTTGGGCGCGAGCGTCGTGAAGGCGTAGTCGGCGATCTTGGGCTTGGCGGCGGTGACTACGCTGAGCAAGGTGCTCTTGCCCGCATTCGGGAAGCCTACGAGGCCCACATCGGCGAGCACCTTCAGTTCCATCACCATCCATTTGCTCTGGCCCGCTTCGCCCGGCTGCGCATAGCGCGGCGTCTGATTGGTGCTGCTCTTGAAATGCTGGTTGCCCAATCCGCCCCGGCCACCGGGCAGGATGATGTGCTCTTCGCCTTCAGAGACCACCTCGCAGATGATATCGCCGGTCTCGTTGTCCTTCACCACGGTGCCCAAGGGCAGTTCGATCACCACATCCTTGCCGCTGAGGCCGCTGCTCTGGTTGCTGGTTCCCATGGCGCCATCGCCGGCGATCACGTGCTTGGTGTAGCGCAGGTGCAGAAGGGTCCATAGTTGGGCGTTGCCCCGCACGATGATGTTGCCGCCACGGCCGCCATCGCCGCCATCGGGGCCGCCCTTGGGGATGTACTTCTCCCGCCGAAGGTGCGCACTGCCCTTGCCTCCCTTGCCGCTGCGGCACTCGATGCGGATGTGGTCGATGAAGTTCATGGGAGCGCAGTTGTCGGATGTCAGTCGTCGGTTGTCAATGAATGCATGATCCGGCATCATCCGCCGGGTCATACCGGACAACTGACAACCGACAACTCTTCAACTTACCCGAGGGCTTTCATTAATCGCTGGGTGATATCCTCGATGCTTCCCACCCCATCGATCGCCTTGTATTTGCCCTGTGCCGAGTAGTATTCCTTGAGCGGTGCGGTCTTCTCCATGTACTCGCGGATGCGGTTCTGAATAACGGCCTCGTCCTTGTCATCGGTGCGGCCGCTTGTGGCGCCACGATCGAGCAATCGCTTCACCAGCTCGGCCTCAGGCACCTCCAGGGCGAGCATGGCGGTGATCGGCTCCTCCTTCACCTCCAGCATGGCATCGAGGGCTTCTGCCTGGGCCCGCGTGCGCGGAAAACCATCGAAGATGAAGCCCTTCGCATCCAGGTGCGCCTCCATCTTGTTGCGTATCATGCCGATGACAATGGCATCAGCCACCAGCTCGCCACGGTCCATGAGGTCCTTGGCCTGCAAGCCCAGTTCGCTCTCGGCCTTGATCTCGGCACGCAGCAGGTCGCCGGTGCTCAAATGCACCAGCTTGTAATGCTTGATCAGGAATTCGCTCTGGGTTCCTTTGCCGGCCCCCGGAGGGCCGAAAAGGACGATGTTCAGTTTGCTCATGTTCCGTTCTTGATGATCTGGTAGATGCCCGGCAGGTTACGCCCGAGCCCGTCATGGTCCAATCCGCTACCCACGACGAACGCATTCGGGATGCGCACCGCCACATGCTCGATGGGGATGTCCTGCGTGTAGGCGTCGGGCTTGAAGAGCAGCGCGGCGATGCTCACGCTTGCCGGATGGTGCTCCTTGAGGGCATCGACGATGTGCCGGATGGTGTTGCCCGTATCCACGATGTCCTCGAGGATGACGACATGCCTGCCTTCGATGCGCTCGTTCAGGCCGATGAGCTCGGTGACCTTGCCCGTGCTGCGCGTGCCGTGGTAGCTGGCCACCTTCACGAAGGTGATCTCGCATTCGATATCGAGGCGCTTCACGAGCTCCGCAGCGAAGAAGAAGGCCCCGTTGAGCACCCCGATGAAGAGCGGCCGTTTGCCGTCGTATTTCACCCGCAGCTCGCCCGCCAGGCGATCGACGGCCGCATTCACCTCGCTCTCGGGGATGTAGAGCTCGAACTCCTTGTCGTGCAGGCGAACGCGTGGCATGGGGCGGGCGAAGGTAGAGATCGGTGCCGGGGAGCCCCGGACACGTCCTCATTCACACAACACACGCATCCACTACATTCGGACGCTATGCGCCTACCATTGCTCGTTCCGTCCCTTCTGCTCTCGCTCCTTGCCTTCGCCGGCGGCGATCCCCTCCCCGTTGGTGCGCGTTTCGCGGGCATGGGCGGCAGCGGCCTTGCGCTCGCCGATCTGTGGAGCGTGCGCCTGAACCCTGCGGGCCTCGCGGGCTTGGACAAAGCGATTGCGGGCGTCTTCTACCAGCGGCATTTCCTCAGTGAAGACCTGGCACATCAAGGCCTTGCCGTGGCATTGCCCGTGGGCAAGGGCTGTTTCGGGATCGCGGGCGATCGCTACGGCTACGATCTGTACAACGAAACGCGCGGCAGCCTTGCGTATGCCATGCGCTTCGGAGAGGGTTTGCGCGCTGCTGTGCAAATGGACTACCTCGGTGTGCAGCTCGGCGGCAACTACGGAAGCACCAGCGCCTTCACCGCTGAGCTGGGCGTGCAGGCGAAGCTCACCGACGAACTGTGGCTGGGCGCGCATGTCTTCAACCCGAACCGTGCGAAGCTGGAGGCGACCACCGAAAGCAGCATCACACTGGATGAGCGCGTACCCACGCTCCTGCGCGCAGGACTTGGCTGGATCGCGAGCAGCAAGCTCACGCTCACGGGTGAAGTGGAGAAGGACATCGACCGCGACGAGCGGTTCCGTTTCGGGCTGGAGTACAACCCGAACAAGGTCCTCTTTCTCCGCACCGGCATCAGCACGGGCTCCATGCAAGGCCACTTCGGCGTCGGCTTCCGCGTGAAGCACCTCGATATCGACCTGGCCGTGGCGCTGCGCTCGCAGTTGGGCGCCACCCCCATGCTCAACCTGAACTATCGGTTCAAGTGAAGCGTTCGCTCGCATCGATAGGCGTGATCGCCCTGGCGGCATGCGCTCAAGCGCAGGTGGACAACGTTTCGCGCGACCTGATCGAGCAACGCATCGAAGCAGCGGCCGAACAGTTGGGCGGCGATGCGGACGTGGACCTCACCAGCTTGTTCCAAGTGCTCACGGACCATTACAATGACCCCATCGACCTTAACAACGCCACGGCGCAGGACTTGGGATCATTGATGCTGCTGAACGATGTGCAGATCAGCAGCCTCCTCTCGCATCTCCGGCGCAACGGCAAACTTTTGAGCACCTACGAGCTGCAAGCGATCAACGGATGGGACGCGAACACCATCAACCTGGTGCGGCCCTTCGTGACCGTGCGCGAGAACCCCTTGGGCACGCGCGCTTCCTTGAAGGAGATCCTGAAGCAGGGAGGGCATGAACTGACCCTGCGCAGCACCATGAACGTGGAAGAGCGCAAAGGCTTCATGGACCGGAAGAACCCGTTCGGCCTGGACTACTACGACCCCGATGGAGAACCACTGCCCGACTTCGCGAATGGAGCCGTCCGCGATTCGCTTCGCGCCAACAGCAAAGTCTACCTGGGAAGTCCTTATCGCATTTACACGCGCTACCGGTTCCGCTACCGGCAGAACGTGAGCTTTGGATTCACGGCCGAGAAGGACGAAGGCGAGGAATTCTTCAAAGGCTCGCAAGCGAACGGATACGATTTCTATAGCGCGCACCTCTTCCTGCGCAACGTGGGCCGCTTGAAGGCCGTGGCCCTCGGTGATTTTAGCGCGCAGTTCGGGCAGGGCCTCACCTTCTGGAACGGTCTGGCCTTCTCCAGCAAGAGCAGTCTAACGCTGAACGTCAAGCGCAATGGCGGCGGGCTCGCACCCTACACCAGCGTGAACGAGAACCTTTACATGCGCGGTGCTGCGGCCTCGTTCGCCATCGCGAAGCACTGGGAGCTGACGGGCTTCTATTCCAACAAGAAGATCGATGGCAACATCACTTCCATCGGTTCGGGCACCGACACCTTGGGCACGAACATCGAGGACATCGTCTTCAGCAGTTTCCAGGAGGATGGCTTCCACCGCACCACCAACGAGCTGAGGAAGAAGGGCTCCATCGGCGAGCAGATCATGGGCGGGCATATGCGCTATGTGGCGCGCACCTTCAGCATGGGAGCCACGGCAGCGCATGTGCAATACGACGCCACTTTGATGCGCAATCCGCAGACGTACAACCAATTCGACTTCCAAGGGAGCGAGAACACCACCGCCGGTGTCGACTGGAACCTGATGTACCGCAACCTCACCTGGTTCGGCGAAGCGGCCTTGAGCGCCAACGGCGGCACAGCCATGAACGCCGGACTGCTCGTTGCCCTGGACAAACGCGTGAGCATGAGCATGCTCTATCGCGACTATGGGCGCGACTATCATGGCTTGTACAGCGTGGCCTTCGCCGAAGGCACCAATCCGTGGAACGAACGCGGCTTCTTCACGGGCATCGAGATCCGCCCGGACCGCAAATGGCAGATGAACGCTTACGTGGACCAGTTCCGCTTCCCGTGGTTGCGCTATCTCACGGACGCGCCCTCATCAGGCTTCGATTGGCTGGCGCAAGTGAACTGGCGCCCGAGCAAGAAGGTGGAGATCTATTTGCGCGCGCGCCACCAGGACAAGGCGAAGAACACATCGGTGGATGTGGCCGGCATCGATCCCTTGGTGCGCGCCGAGCAGACGAACTACCGGGTGAACGTGAGCGCCAAGGTGAGCAACAGCGTGAGCCTTCGCACGCGCGTGGAGACGGTGGACTACCAGCGCGGCAGCGCGGCGCTGCAACATGGCTTCCTGCTGTACCAGGACGTCGTTCACCGGCCCATGAAGAGCCCGGTCGAGCTCACTGCCCGCTTCGCGCTATTCGAGAGCGGCAGCTATGATGCGCGCGTGTACGCCTACGAGAACGACCTCATCGGCGTGTTCAGCATACCGGCGTACTACGGCCGTGGCGTGCGTTGGTATGGCATGGCGCGCATCACGCCGCTGCGCCGTGTGGATGTGTGGCTGCGCTACGGCGCATGGATCTATCGCGGTCAAACGGTGATCAGCAGCGGCCTGCAGGAAGTCCCGGGCAACGTGCGCAGCGATGTGAAGCTCCAGTTGAGGTGGCAGTTCTAGAAATGTGAAGGTTGAAAAGAGAAAGCTGAAAGCTGGAGACTTTCCATTCTCAACTTTCGCTTTTCAGCTTTGCCTTCTTCCGCAATGGCCCTCCAGCACATCCGCCTTGACCATCGCCAGCCGGAGGCACGCTTCGCGGGGAACAGCATGCCGCGGCTCGAGTTCAGGCAGGCGCTCTTCCGCACCCCGCGCACCGACTGGCAGCAGCGTTTGTACCGCGCCGCGCTGGTCGTAACGACGATCGCTCACGGGCTTGACGGTCGCCATTTGGTGGTCGATCACCAACCCCTGCGTTTCTCCCTCCTCTATAACAACACCTGGCCTGAGCCCGTCTTCCGCGAGATCAACCGATGGCCGTACAAGCCGGTGGAACTGCGCGAGAACGCGCCCGTTACGCATTGGAGCGTTGAATTGCGATTGCGCGAATTGCGGCTCGGCCCCGAGGAATGGGTGGAACTGATCTTCCTGGGGTAAGACCCAGGGCCGCCCCCTCCTCCCGCCAAGAACGGGATTCGGAGACGGCCCTCCACCAAACCATGGGCCTGTCGGCCCCGGGTTCCAATTCAAGCGCGGCATTGGCCGCTGCGGAAGGAAACGTGCAGGTCCAGCAATTGTTCGACCGGGTCGGGGCAGTGTCCCTGTCATCCGCCTCAGCCGCACCTACATTTACCGTCCTCTCATGCGCGCCCTGATCCTCGCTTTCCTGCTGCCCCTTTGTTCCATCGGCCGCGCCCAACTGAACAATTGGGACCCCTCATGGTACACGACCGACTCGGCGCTCATCTTCCACGATGATCTCGACTACTACCTGAACGCATACAGCCAGACGGAGATCAAGGCCATGCGCAGGCAGGTGAACATCTGGCGCATGAATTTCGACAAGCTGATGCTCCAGACCATCCGCGACATCCGCGCATATAGCGAAGGGCACGGCATGGTGCCGCGCACGCACGACTTCACGCTGCCCACAGCGAAGGAGGCGGGTTCCTATTCGCTGCGCGCCAACGAAGGGAAGATCCGCGCCTTCATGTTCGGGAGCATCAGCAATCCGCCCGCGCGCGTGCAGATCGAGCGATGGAGCCGCCTGGCCAAGAAGTACGCCGCCGAAGACGTGCAGCTCTTCGTGATCTACGGCCGCGAGCTGCATCCCGGCGACCATAAGGCCTTCAAACTGTACCCGCAACCCAAGAGCGAGTACGAAAAGGCCGCGTACGCGAAGGAGTTCGCCCAGCTGGGAAGCATCCCCGTGCTCATCGATGGATTGGATGATGCCGCCTTCACCGCCTATGGCAAGGCGCCCAACGGCGCCTATCTCATCGATAAGGATGGCAATCTGGTGTTCCGCAGCACATGGGCCGATGACCGGAAGATGGAGCACATGATCGACACGCTCCTCAAATGGTACAAGGCAGGAAAGCCGAAGGTGTTCGAGGCGAAGTAGACCGTTACACCTTCACCGTCTTCCATTTGCCGCGCTGGAAGATGATGCCACAAAGCACGGCCAGGATGCTCTCGCTGATGGCCACTGAAGCGAACACGCCCACCGGACCCATGCCCAGGGGCAACGCGAGCACGTAGGCCAGCGGAATCTCGATCAACCAGAAGCAGATGACGTTCAACCAGGTGGGCGTCAGGCTATCGCCAGCACCGTTCAGCGCTTGGGCCAGCACCATGCCGTAGCCATAGAAGATGTAGCCCAGGCTGATCACACGCAAGGCCATCACTGCGAAAGCATCCGCTTCCGGCCCTTGTTGGAAGAACGAGACGATCCACGGTGATGCCAGCCAGAAGAAGATGGTGACCACCACCATGAAGACCATGTTGTAGTGGCCGCACCACCAGGCACTGCGTTGCGCGCGATCGGGCTGTTGCGCGCCGAGGTTCTGGCCAACAAGGGTCGCTGCCGCATTGGCCATGCCCCAAGCCGGCAGCAAGGCAACGATGATGATGCGCACCGCCACCATGTACCCACCCACCGCCACCGTTCCGAAGGAGGCCACGATGCGGACGAGGAAGACCCAGCTGAGGCTGGCGATCAGGAACTGACCGATGCCGCCCATGGAGACCTTGACGATGCCACCAATGATGTCCCACGCCGGGCGCAGGTCGGGCATGCCCACGGCGAAGATCCCACCCTTGCGGAAGAGGTTGAACAGCAGGTAGCACACCCCGATGCCACGACCGATGACCGTGGCCACCGCAGCACCCTGCACGCCCAGTTCTGGGAATGGCCCGACGCCGAAGATCAGCAAGGGGTCGAGCACGATGTTGATGCCATTGGCGAGCGCCAGTGTGCGCAACGCCATGCCCGCGCTGCCTGCGCCGCGGAAGACGGCGTTCACGGCGAAGAGCAATGTGACAATAAGGTTGCTGGCCAGCATCAAACGGGTGTACGGCAATGCCACCGCCATCACTTCGGGCTCGGCACCCATCAGATGCAGCAATTGCGGCGCTGCGAATACCGCTGGCAGCGCGAGCAACAGCCCGCACACCAGGGCTATCAGGAAGCTCTGGCCAGCCGCGATGCGCGCTCCATCCTTGTTCTTCTCTCCGGTGCGACGCGCCACCACCGCGGTGATGCCCATGCCCAGGCCCCATGCAATGGAGTAGACCGGTACCATCAATGTCTCGGTAAGGCCAACGGTAGCCGTTGCCACCACGCCCAGCTTGCTCACGAAGAAGGTATCAACCAACGCGAAGAGCGCCTCCATGCCCATCTCCATGATCATGGGAATGCTCAGCAGCACGATCGCCCGGCGCATGCCCATGGACGTGTAATCGCGCTCCTCGCCGGAGAGGCTCTCGATGAAGACGTCGCACAGGCGGCGGATGAACATGGCGGTGGAGCGGAGGCGGAAGACGCCGACGGAAAAACCGACGTTGCCCGGCGCGCAAGATGTGCAGCGGCCATTGAACGAGCGCTCCCCGCACCAGAGGCACTTCACATTGCGCCGTTCATAGCGAGGCACCTCCATCGGCCAGGGTCCGCAGCGTACGCGGGTAGTTTTGCTGCATGCCTCGAATGCTCTGCTCCATCGCGCTCGTCGCTCTTGCCCCGCAACTGGCCGCGCAGAACATCCTGCAACGGACGCTCTCGAGCGACACCATGCCCAACTTGGTGATGAACCCCGGCTTCGAGCAGGTGGAACGCACCTACTGCGCTTGGACCACCGATGTCGCCAAGTTCAATGCGGCGGTCACGGGCTGGAGCTCGCCGACGCAAACCACGCCCGACCACTTCAGCACCACGTTGGACCCTGAGTGCTGGTCGCACCCGAAGAAGCACAGCGGCGGCAAGCAGACCACGCACGGCGGCAGCGCCATGGCGGGGATCAAGATCTACGGCAAAGGCAACACGCCCAGCTACTGGCATGAATACGTGCAGGCCGAACTGCCTGACACCCTGCAGGCGGGTGTGCGCTACATCGCCGAGTGCTGGGTGCTGCGCGCGGTGCGCAGCAATGAGGCCAGCAACAACATCGGCATGGCATTCCAATCCCTGCCCATCGCCACGCGCGACCGATTGCCGCTGTACATAACACCGTATGCCAATGAGGAAAAGGTGGTGAAAGGCGGATGGCACAAGGTGCGCGGCGTGTTCGATGCCACGGGCACTGAGAAATTCCTGCTCATCGGCAACTTCTACGGCGATGAGGTGACCACGCACGAACGCCAGCCCGATGGCGAACGCGGTGCCTATTACTTCATCGACGACGTGAATGTGCGCATCGCGCCACCCGGAACTCCGCTCACCCCGAAGCCGAAGGAGAGCCTTCCGCCGCCACCCCGCCCCGTGGTGCCCGACCATGTGAGCAGCACGGCCGTGGATATACACCAAGTGGAGCCCACCGTTGGCACGCGCGTTCGATTGGACAACGTGCAGTTCGCTTTCGACAAGGCGGATCTGCTGCCGGGCTACGAGAAGGAACTGGACAAACTGGTGGCGCTCATGACAGACTTCCCCTACCTGCGCGTGGAGATCGAAGGCCATACCGACGACCAGGGAAGCGATGATTACAACCTGCGCCTGAGCGATGCGCGCGCCAAGGCCGTGGTGGACTATCTCCTGAAGAAGGACGTGGAGAAAGAGCGACTGAACTGGAAGGGCTATGGCGAGAGCAAACCGCTGGTGCCGAATGATGGCGAGCCCAACCGCGCCATCAACCGCCGCGTGGAGTTCCGGATCATCGAGCGCTAGGAACGCGCCGCTCGTACTCTTTCATCAATTTCTCGATCCTGCCTCGCTGGGCCTCGGTATAGCCGATATCCCAGTTGAAGCCATCGGTGGCCTTGTCGTAGCGGCAGATACCGAACGGCTTGCCGCCCATCGTAAGGTCCAGGCCCTCCACCTCGCGGAAGAGGTTCACGTCCACGTTCATGCCGTAGCCGCCTTTCCATTGTTCAGCAGTCGGTCCGCGCAATTCCAGTTGCACACGCTTGGGCACATGGCCCGGTGCGCTGTACTCCACCACGTAATCGCCCTCTTGCATGATGTCGATCTCGTACCGCCCGTTGTCGCGCAGGACCGCAGGCACCAGCAGGCCGCTCTTCTGCTCGGTGGCCGTCACGGTGATCTCCGACAAGGGCAGTCCGGAGGTCAGGTCCTTTACGACACCGAACACCACCACGAGCGTATCGGTAGCCAACATGGCAATGGGAAGGGCAACCACGCACGCCAGCATGGCCGCGCGCCGCAGGGAAGTTGAAGAGTTCATCATGGAACGAATGTAATCGAATGATCGCAGCGACCTTTGGGCATGCCCGCATTGCACTTCCTCGAGAGCGCCCGCAAGGAATTCGTGTACTACCGCTCATTGGGCGAGAAGACCATCGCGCAGCTTTCGGACGCCGATCTCTTCCGAGCGCCTGCTCCCGGCAACAACAGCATCGCCGTGATCGTGAAGCACGTCAACGGCAACATGCGCTCGAGGTGGACCGACTTCCTAACCACCGATGGCGAGAAGCCCTGGCGCGACCGCGATGGAGAATTCGAGATGCATTGGAGTACGCGTGAGGAAGTGATGGCCGCATGGAACGATGGCTGGACCTGCTTGTTCAACGCCCTCGATGCCCTGACACCCATCGACCTGGAGCGTGTCGTCCGCATACGCACCGAGCCGCACACCGTGGCACAGGCCATCGTGCGGCAGTTGGCGCATATCCCCTACCACATCGGGCAGATCGTGCTTCTGGGCAAGCTCTTCCTCGGCGAAGAGTTCCAGAGCCTTTCCATTCCAAAGGGCGCTTCGCAGGCGTTCAACCAGGAGAAGGGGATGTGATCGGCGAGGGACCGCGCTCAGAACGAGATCCAAATACCGGAGAACAGGCCGAGGGGAATACCGATGCCAAGGCGAACGGCCGATCGATTCTTCCGCATAGCACGCCGGCCCATGTTCTCTTGCTTCTCACGCAGCGATCCGGGGGCGCCAGCGTCAGGAGGTACGTAATCCACAGCAGCGCTGTCCTGCCCTGGAGAAACAGCGACCGAAGGCGCCCTATCCGCATCAACAACAGTGGAATCCGGAGTTGGGCTTACACTAGGATCCAACAATTGCTGCGCTAGAGGACGCTCCTGCGCATCGGCTACCGACGCCATGAGCAACGTGGCCATGAAGAAGAGCGCGGCTTTCATCACCACAAGATTACGTCATGCGGGTGGGGATCGATTCCCTCGGGAAGGTTCCGTGGCTAGAACTTGCTCACGCGGTAAGTGCGTCCCTTCGACTTGAAGAGGTAGCCGCTTCCTTCGGTCTTCTTCTCCAACTCATCCTCCTCGGCGAAGAGCTTGCTGAAATACTCCACCACTTGTGCGCTGGTCATGGTCACGGCGCTGCCGTTGTTCAGCGCTTCGGCGATGTAGGCATCGATCAATTGCGGATAGGCTTGTGCGAAGAGCGCCTCGGTGGCGAAGACATCGCAGCCCACCACCTTGTCGCCGCTCACGGCGATCACGCCCACCACGCCAGGCTTCGCCGAAGGCAGGCCGAGCAGGCGCTCGCGATAGCGCTCACGCTCGGCTTGGAACTCCTTGTCGTGCATCAGGTGCGCATAGCTCCCGCTCGCCGACCTGGTGCTATTCACCTGCATGTCCTTGGCTACCGCATCCCACACCCCCGTCTGCTCCCCTTCCACGGCTGCGGCCTTGCGCACCTGCTGGTCCACCACGCCAATGGTGCTATGGAAGCCCTGCCCGGTGCCGTTCTCGCTCCACCGACCATGCTCTACGCAGAAGGCTCCTATGTCCATGGTGGCCCCTGGGAGGATCAGTACATCCTGCGCCAGCATGCGATCCTGCTGGCCGCCCACCACCACTTCGCCCTGCATGAGGTAGATGGTGTCCGTGGAAGTGTTGATGGCTTGCAGGGTGTTCACGGTGGCGCCTTCGCCGTGCTCATTGATCTTCAGGCGGCCATCCTCCAGCGCTTTGTTGAGCGGCACCACGCGGCCCATATCGGCATTGGCCTCGCGGAACACATCACTGGCCATGATCGGATACAGCCGCAGCTTGTCACAGTTGAAGCGCTCTTCAGTGGCGGCGTCGGCCGCCGGGGTCAAGTTCTTGGAGTCGTATTGAGCCTGCACGTGCAATGCGCAAAGCAGGGGAATGACCAGTGCGGTAGTGCGCATGGTCGGTGGGACGGTGGCAAGAAGCATGATGTTGATGTTGGTCAGGCCCGTACACGGCTCCCGAAGATCGGTTCGATCGCTCCCGAGCAGGCAAGCATGGCCCGCAGTCGATGGCGGTGGAACGGTATCGACCCGACCTGTTCGTTCGCTGAACACCAGGTTCGGCGCTATCTGTTCAAGGGCCGTTCGCAGCGCAGTCATCCATCATCGCGCGGGCATGGCAACGTATTCCACACCGCCCGTCGACCAAGGACGCGAGGCCGTCGGATCCGGATCCGCGGCGCTCATCATGCTGGCATCCCGTTCCGTCGTGATCATGTTGCAAGCCATGATGCACATGACCTCTCTTCGCCCCATGATGCCCACCCTGACGCACCAATCGACCGTCGCACGTTCATTGCTCCTCTCCTGCGGTATGCTGCTGCTTGCTCTCGCACATGCCCAGAGCAGTCCAACGATCCGCATTCGCGGTCGCATCATTGACGCTCAACCCGGCGACCACACTACCATCTTCGTGCGCGACACCTCCGGCACCATCAAGTGGGCCAAGCGCACCCGTTCCCGCGCATTCCGCTTCGACCTTCCCTCAGAAGAAGGCTACCGCATCGGCTTCCAGCACCCCGGTGCCCTGGACAAGGAAGTGTACCTCGATACGCACCACGCGCACGACGGAGGCCAAAAGCGGTCACGTACCATCCGCTTCACGGTCATGATCGAGGAGGACAAGGAGCAAGGATGCTCGCGCTATGCCAACGCTGTTGGCCAATTGCGCTTCCACCATAGCAACGGGCGCCTCAACGTGGATCACGACTACACCAGGACCGGTGGGGAACCGAATGCGTGCGAACCATGATCCACCGCCGGTCACATGGACCGGATGCGGTTTCCTGAGCAGAGCGATCTTGCAGCATGCGCTACCTCTTTGCCCCGCTGTGCCTGCTCGCGATCGCTGGGCGCTCCACGGCCCAACAGGTCCCCGATAGCTCATTCAGCTACCACGCTGCTTCACCAGCCTATGCGCCGCAACAAGGGCCGGTGGTGATGATCGATGAGGCGCACTTCAACTTCCATCGGATGGATGGCCGCTACAGGGCCTTCGCCAATGTGGTGGCAGCGGACGGTTATCGGGTGGTTCCTGGTACCGGGCTTTCCACAGCAGACCACCTCAAGCAGGCCAGCATCCTGGTCATATCCAATGCGCTCGGCGACGAAGGGCAATGGGTGCTGCCCACGGCACACGCCTTCACCACCGACGAAGCGACCGCCGTGGAGGAATGGGTGCGCGGCGGCGGCAGTCTCTTCCTGATCGCCGACCACATGCCTTTCGGTGGGGCTGTCCGTCGCCTCGCGCGAGCGTTCGACTTCAACTGGGCGAATGGCTACGCGATGCGCAATGATGGTGGCGCCGAGGAGTTCTCCATTGAGAAAGGCAACCTCACGGTGAATGCGATCACCACTGGCGGCAGGCCCGAGGAACGTGTCGAACGCATCACGGTCTTCACAGGTAGCGCATTCCTGCCGCCACCCAGCGCAGTGCCCATCACCAGCTTCGGCGATGACTACGCGATCCTGCTCCCTGAACAGGCCGGGCAGTTCAGCGATTCCACGGCGTGGATCGACGGACGCTACTATACGAACGGAGCCATGCTCGAGCACGGCAAGGGGCGTGTGGTGTGCTTTGGCGAAGCCGCCATGTTCAGCGCGCAGCGACAAGGGCCCGCGCTGGCACCCATGGGCATGAACCAGAAGGGCGCTGAACAGAATCCGCAGCTCCTGCTCAATATCATACACTGGCTGGACCACAGGCTGTGAACCCGTTCCACAGGGCCTGAAGCGGAGTGCTGCCGCGTTCGTATCCATGCTCGCATGACGATGGTCATGCCTTTCCGCCACGGGGCGTACCACCTTGCATCAACTCCAACACCATGCACAAGCTTCTATTCAGCCTCCTGATCCTCGCGCTCCTCGTTCCGAAGGCGTCTGCCCAGGATGATTCGCCCGGTGCGATCACCGATGCCTTGGTGACCGTCCACATCGATGGCTTGGACGATGCTGGCTGGGCCGGGATATCGGCTCGCATCGGGCGGGAGACCGATGTGAACCTCGAATACGGATGCGTCCGTTCAGGCATCGTCGTTCTGCACTTCAGTGCATTGCGGACCTCGGACAAGGCGGATGTGATCGCCGTGGTGAAGCGCCTGCTCCATGAGGCAGGAATAAAAGGCGCCGTTGAATTCCTCGATGTCCACGTGGAGGAGAAGGCAGGCAATAAGTGTTGATGGGCCAGCCGTAAAGCACGCGCCTCCCGGCAGGCAGAATTCGCGATGCACGGGGACTCCCCTCGTTCGGTCCACTGCAAACGGAATGCGGCCTGTTGCCAGGCCGCACCCTTCGTTCCTTGGAAAACCGAATGACGATCGCCTCGATCAGTACCGATCGAAGCGGTCCAGTTCCATCACCTTCGCCCACGCCTTCACGAAGTCCTTCACGAACTTCTCCTTCGCATCGGCCTGCGCGTACACCTCGGCGATGGCGCGCAATTGGGAGTTCGAGCCGAAGACGAGATCGACGCGCGTACCGGTCCACTTGCGGTCGCCGGTCTTGCGGTCGTGGCTGCCGTAGATGCCTTCCTCTCCAGCTTTGGGTGCCCACGCGTTGCGCATGTCCAGCAAGTTGACGAAGAAGTCGTTCGTGAGCTGGCCCGGGCGATCGGTGAAGACGCCATGCTTGCTGCCACCGGTGTTGGCGCCCAGCACGCGCAGTCCGCCGACGAGCACGGTCATCTCCGGCGCGCTCAGCGTGAGCAGTTGCGCACGGTCGATCAGCATCTCTTCAGCGGGTACGCTGTAGGTCTTCTTCTGCCAGTTGCGGAAGCCATCGGCCTGCGGCTCCATCACGGCGAAGCTCTCCACATCGGTCTGTTCCTGCGAGGCATCGCCCCGGCCCGAATTGAACGGAACGGTGATGGTATGACCGGCGTCCTTGGCAGCCTTCTCCACCGCGGCGCAACCGCCAAGCACGATCACATCGGCCACCGAGACCTTCTTGCCGCTGGCGTTGAACTCGCCTTGGATCTTCTCCAGCGTACCAAGCACTTTTCCAAGCTGCGCGGGATCGTTCACCGCCCAGAACTTCTGCGGAGCCAAGCGCACACGTGCACCATTGGCGCCACCGCGTTTGTCGCTGCCGCGGAAGGTGGAAGCGGAGGCCCATGCAGTGGCCACGAGTTCGCTCACGCTCAGTCCGCTCGCGAGGATCTTGCTCTTCAGCGCAGCGATGTCACTTGCATCGACGAGCTTATGATCGGCCGCAGGGATCGGATCCTGCCAGATCAAGTCCTCCTTCGGCACTTCAGGCCCGAGGTAAAGGCTCTTGGGGCCCATGTCGCGGTGGGTGAGCTTGAACCAAGCCCGCGCGAACGCATCCGCGAATGCCTGCTGGGTCCTTGTGGAAGCGGCGGCTAATCGGCTCGTAAATCGGGTCGAAGCGCAGCGACAGGTCCGCCGTGGTCATCATCGGCGGGTGCTTCTTGTTCGGATCATGCGCATCGGGGATCATGTCCTCCGGCTTAACGTTCTTGGCCACCCACTGGTGAGCTCCCGCCGGGCTCTTGGTCAACTCCCACTCGTAGCCGAAGAGCATGTCGAAGTAGCCGTTGTCCCACTTTGTCGGATTCGGCTTCCACGCGCCTTCGAGCCCGCTGGTGATGGTATCGCCGGCCTTGCCGCTGCCGTACTTGTTGATCCAGCCGAAGCCTTGGGCCTCGATGGGTGCGCCTTCTGGCGGTGGCCCTACATGCGAGTCCGGTGCCGCACCATGCATTTTCCCGAAGGTGTGGCCGCCGGCGGTGAGCGCCACGGTCTCTTCATCGTTCATGGCCATGCGCTTGAAGGTCTCGCGCACATCGCGGCCACTGGCCACGGGATCGGGGTTGCCGTCGGGGCCTTGCGGGTTCACATAGATCAGGCCCATCTGCACGGCCGCAAGCGGCGCCTCCAACTCGCGGTTGCCGGTGTAGCGGCTGTTCTCCTTGTCGCTGGTGGCGAGCCATTCTGCTTCGGCACCCCAGTACACGTCTTCCTCCGGCGCCCAGATGTCAGCGCGACCTCCGCCGAAACCGAAGGTGGAGAAGCCCATGGACTCCAGTGCAACGTTACCTGCGAGGATGAAGAGATCCGCCCAGCTGATGTGGTTGCCGTACTTCTGCTTGATGGGCCACAGCAGGCGACGGGCCTTGTCCAGGTTGCCGTTATCGGGCCAACTGTTCAGCGGCGCGAAGCGTTGGTTGCCACTGCCTGCACCACCGCGGCCATCCGCAGTGCGGTACGTTCCCGCTGCGTGCCAGGCCATGCGGATCATAAGACCGCCGTAGTGTCCCCAGTCGGCAGGCCACCACTCCTGCGAGTCGGTCATCAGCTTCGTGAGATCGGCTTTGAGGGACTTGTAGTCGAGCTTCTTGAAGGCTTCAGCATAGTTGAATCCCGGGTCCATGGGATCGCTCACCGGCTGGTGTTGGTGCAGAATGCCGAGGTTCAACTGCTCGGGCCACCAATCGGTGTTGCGCATGCCGCGACCGGCGACAGGTTGATGCAGCGCGCCGTGGATGACAGGACATCTGCCGTTGCCGTTCGTTGCTGGACCGGTGTCTTCTTGCGCGGTTCCGGGTAAAGTCTCGTTCGCCATGATGATCGCATTGGAATGGAGCGCGAAAGTAGCTGACACTTGGCCCGAGCAAATGTTCGATATCATGTTCAAGGCTGAAAACCGATCGAACGGATCGGCTTGCGCCACAGGTCCCAACGGTCGTGCTTACTTGGATATCTTGGTCCGATAAACACGCACCATGCGCTCCAACCGTATCCTTCTCATCAGCCTGCTGGCTTCAGCCCTCTTCACCAACGCCGCTCATACGATGGCCCAGGGCGCTTGCAAGGATGGCAACAACTATTTCGCCACTCTCGGCGGCAGCTCAAGCGATCAGGCGGTGAAGGGCAGCAATGGGTGCAAGACCTTGGTGATGGATGATGGCTTCGAGATCGTCACTCTCAAGCTGGGCAGCATCCCTGCCGAAACAACCGAATTCACCATGGTGAACCACGATGCCGAGCCAGGCGAGGGCGAGGTGTCAGTGAAATACTATTACTACTCCGGCAACGAAGTGGAGACCTT
This sequence comes from Flavobacteriales bacterium, assembly GCA_016710965.1. Taxonomy (GTDB): domain Bacteria; phylum Bacteroidota; class Bacteroidia; order Flavobacteriales_F; family PHOS-HE28; genus PHOS-HE28. The sequence continues at coordinate 7,314 of JADJTW010000034.1, read as the reverse complement.
GGACTTCGCCGATGATGGCAAGACCGCCACCGTATGCGTGGATGGCGACCGCGTAACCGTGAGCTGGAAGGATGTCCGGTTCCGGCAGCTCGTGAACGGCGATGGGCTGATCAAGACGAGCTGCATGATGACCTGCCCGGGGAGATAGCTCCGGTGGTGATCCAGGGTCCCTGGCTTTGGACCGGCTCGCGTACAGGCATTGTCATGCTCGCGCCTCGCCGGACGGCGCACGGCGCTTCAGGATGGCCGCACAGAGCAAGCTGATCAGCAGTCCCACAGGCAGGATCTCCATGTAGGTGAACCCGATCTTCACGACAGGGTTCTTGTACATCTCGCCGAACTCCCGCATCTCCTGAAGATGGGCCTCTACTTCCGCAGCCGGCATATCGCTCCCTTCGAGCTTCGCTTTCTCGTGCTCATAGTACTCCGTCATGAAATCCTGATCGGATACGCTGCTGAGCACCATCCACGAGGCCACGTAGAGCGTGGAAACCACCAACGTGATGTACAGGCCCATGAGGAAAGCCTTCCCGAAGGTGATGGACCCATGCAAATGCTTATCGCGGAAGCCCTTGATGGCGAAGAAGATGGTCGAGAGGGCGATGACCATGGTCGTGTAGCCGATCCACATACCGTTGTCGAAGTCGTGGTTTCCGCTGCCGAGGGTCAGCCACATCATGGCCGACACGATGATGCCTCCGATGATGCCGTAGGTGAGGATGATCTTCTTCATGGGTGTTGGTTTTATGGCCGCGAACCAAGGGTAAGGCAGCCGCCGACGCCTCATCCTTTAGTATGGATCGCGCGCTTCGCAGCGCAGATCCATACCGAAGGAGGATGTCGATCAAGCAATGATACCCATGGACTTGGCCTTATGCACCGCCTGGGTTCGTCGGCCTGCGGCCAGCTTCACGAACAAGCTTGAAGAATGGGACTTCACCGTGGGCAGGGAGATGAAGAGCCTGTCGGCGATCTCCTGGTTGGAACAGCCCTGGGCCATCAGTTGAAGCACATCAAGCTCGCGCGTGCTGATGCCTACCGCGCGCAAGGCTTCCTCATTCGGCGCGTGCGGGACAACGGCAGGAGCAGCTTTCTTCCCCTCTATCAGCTTCGATCCCGCCCAAACGCCCAGCGCCGTGAACAGCACGGCCACCACACCGATGTACACCTCCACCCTCAGGTCGCGGATCAGAAACCGGTACTCGATGTACTTCAGGATGGAAACCAAGGCGGCCAGCGCAAGGCCATAAAGCGCAATGGTGGTCCGGAAACCTGTATGACGGATCTCGGCTGCCTTCAGCATCGGGCCGAAGTTCGGCATCCAGGGTCAACCCAACCGTGGTGCTTGGTGCTGCGAGGCGCGAGCGGGCGAGTACGACTTGAAGGTGGACGACATCGATACCATCTGGTATACCGAGGACTTCATCCTTCGGTAGCTGTGGCCCATGGCCCCATTGCCCCCGCCATCCCAGCTCAAGGGCGTAAGAGGGTTGAGCGCTGCCGGGTTCAGGTCAACCCGAAGGTTGTCTGGTCGCCCCGATCATCGATCCGGATGAAATCGCGAACTTTAAGCTCGCTATCGGGAGGGCCTTCAAAGGCCGCCGCCAACGAACAGGTCACGCACCATAAATCGCATGAACATGAAGCACGCACTACACCTTTCCCTTTCGGTCTTCTGCCTGATCTTGCTCGCCTCGAGCGCCCAGGCCCAGCCGCCCAACAGCGGTTTTGAAGATTGGGTCGACAACGGCGGCGGTTTCCTGGACCCGGTGGACTGGGTGACGAGCAACGCCGGGCTCGGTCTGCTAAGCGTTGAGCAGTACACCCCTGCAATGTCCGGTAACTACGCGATGCGCGTCTACACGTGGGATCCGGGTTTCGGCACGTTCGCCGGATCGGCCATGGCGCGCTTCCCTTATACCCAGCGCCCGGACCAGATATCCGCCTGCATCGCGGCCAACGTGATGCCCGGTGACAAGGTCTTCATCATCGTCGCGCTCTCCGCCGGTGATTCGATCATCGCCTCACCCACGAACTGCACGTTCTGGATGGACACGAACGTGACCCAATACACCTGCCTGAGCTTCCCCATCACGTACAATGCGGACCTCGATCCAGATACAGCCATGATCATCGTTGCGGCCGGCCTCACCGGCAGTCCCCAGATGGGCACGGAGATCATCGTGGACGACATCTCCTTCGAGTTCAACACCGGCCAGGCCGATCACATTCAGGCTCCCGGTGCCCGCTCGATCTCACCATACCCTGTCCCTGCGGCGGACCGCCTTACCATTCCCGTGGTGCTTGCTCAGGCTTCGCGCACACGGCTCGAACTGTATGGAAGCGCCGGACAATTGGTGCGCGCAATGGACCTGGGGATGCTGCCAGCAGGCCGCACCGAGCGGTCGATCGATGTGCTGGAACTCCAGAACGGCGTCTACCAATGCGTCGTTCGCTCAAGCGACAGCGTGCAGCAAAGCAGGATCACCGTGATGCATTGAGCATACCACTTCCAGTGCGACGCCCCGGCTGAACACCGGGGCGTCTTTCGTCCGGGTGCGATCGCCCGCCGCGCTCAACGCTTCACCGCCTCCAGCACCGCCATATAGTTCTTCGGTAGCACCGCCACGGAATCCGACTTCCGCTTCTTCACGGTCCACAGTGCTGTGGGTTTCCTCTTCACGGGCATGCAACCAAGATAACCGACACGCCGGTACCAACACTTTCGCGAACGGCCGAAAGTGATACAACCCAATGCCAGCAGGACTTATCGGACATCTACGGATCAATTGTGCAACAAGCTGTTGCACAATTGCGACCACCGCTCTGTGGCCAATTGTCCAACAAAGTGTTGGACTATTGAACGGGGTGTGGAGGGGCGTGGGTGGTGATGGTTTACGGCTCCGAGCCGCAGGTGCACGCGCTCAAGAGCATTGGCCAGACCCGGCGGTGGTTTGGGTAGCCAAAGGCTACCGCGCTCCTGTTCTTGTCGAGCGTAGCCACAGGCTACGCTCAGATGCGCACCCTGCGGTGGGATAGGCTACGGACAGATGGGGCCGCAGGGTCGACCGCCTTACGACGGACAGACAGCTGCGGTGGTTTGGGAGGACCCGGATGAAGCCTAGCGCAACAGGGTGAAGTCTTGCACTACGATATCGACGGTGGTCGCCTTTCCCTCCCGCACGCGCACACGGCGGATCGTATCGGCAGGATAACCGCTGCACTGCACGACGAGCGTGTAGCGGCACACCGGAACGTTCGAAATGACATAGTGCCCTTCTTCATCGGTACGGGCGTCGAAGTCAGCATCCAGGAGATGCACGCGGCAGTATATGATGGGCTCGCTGGACCGAGGTTCCACCACCGTACCCACGATGGAACCGTGGCCGGTTGTTGCGCGCCTGCCATGCACACCGCATGCAATGGAGCTCAACAGAAATAGTGCAGCAAGCAGGCGCATCGTGTGAAGATGCATGGGCGTATCCCATTGCACAAACAGGGCGGTGCCGCAGGAGCGCCCGCTCAAGAGCAGCGGACAGACCGCCGCGGAGGCTTGGGAGGACACGCGGATGTATTCCAGACTTACCTTGGACTGGCGAGAACGGTTTCCACCATCCGCGATGAGCACGTCACCGAAGAACGAGCACCAAGGCAGTGGGAACTTCCATGAGCAGGTCAGGTCCTGGACCAACGGCGCTACCACCGATGCACCGGACTGGGGGGAGCAATTGCGCATCCTCAGCGCAGCCTGCGACCTGATCACACCGGAGCTGTCACTGGAAGAAGTGATCGCCACGATCTACACGAGCGTTAACCAACTCATGGACGCTCACCAGTTCGCGGTCGGTCTGTATAATGAGGAGGAGGGCTTGATCCATTTCAAGGGCCTGATCGAGGACGATCGACAATTCCCTGATGTGGTCGTTGATATGCATGAGGAGAACAGGCTGGCGCCGTGGTGCATCCTGAACGCTTCGGAGATCTTCATCAACGATATGGATAAGGAGTACGGCAACTATGTGGCCGCGATACCTGTTCCCAAGGTGGGTACACCACCAAAGGCCGCCCTGTACGTGCCGCTACGTGCGAACGAGAAGATCGCCGGCTTGATCGTGGTGCGGAGCCCGCGCACGGGCGTCTACCAAAATCATCACCTGCATGTCCTCAGGACCTTGGGGAGCTTTGTGCTCCGCACATTGGCCTTGTCAGAGGAAAGAGGAAAGCCTGCCGCGAGTAGCCTGAGCGGACATCGGAATTGGCACTGGAGCGCGCCGGAACAATTGAAGGGTGCATCGCGAAGAACGCTGGAGGCACTGAGCGGAAGGGAAAAGGAGGTATTGCTACTGCTCGTCTCCGGACTGTCCAACAAGGCGATCGCAGAGAAGCTGTTCGTTTCGCCGGGCACCATCAAGACGCACACGCTCAACATCTACCTGAAGATGGAGGTGGGCAACCGCACCTCGGCCATCATGCGGGCACTGGAACTCGGGTGGTTCGCATAGATCCTACCATTCGGTAGAGAAGAAGCGTTCCGGGTGGGGCCAGCTTTGTCCTAAAGATCCAAGACCATGTTACAACCAGCAGCCCTCGCCCAGTTCGCCCGGAAACCCAGCGTGGAGAACTCCATTTGGTACAATGGACACCGCTTCTCGTACCTCGTGCGCGCCGCAGAGACCGGAGGCGCTTTCACGCTTTTCCACTGCCATTTCAGGAAGGGTGGTGAGCCACCAGCGCATTACCACAAGGTCGAGGATGAGACCTTCTATGTGCTCGAGGGCGAGATCCGTTTCCACATCGGTGATCAGCGCTACAGCGCGCGGGCAGGTGAACTGGCCCATGTCCCGAAAGGAGTGCCGCACCAGTTCTCCCTCGTCACCGATACGGCCAAGGCATTGATGCTCATCAGTCCATCGGGCATGGAGACCTTCTTTGAGGAGTTCAGTGTTCCCGCACGCTCACTGGAGCTTCCCCCTGTCCCGGAAGGAAAGCCACCTGCGGAGTTCTTCGAACACATGACCCGACGAGCAACGGAATTGGGCATGGTTTGGATGCCCGAATTCTGATCTGATCCTACCGATGATCACCACGCAAAGCCGTGAGTCGTGCGCAAGGTCACGATGGTCCGGGTAGCCACAGGCTACCATGCTCCTGTGCTTGTCGAGCGTCCGCCGTACGGTGGACGCTCAGAAACTGCGACACCCTACGGGCAGTTGGGTTGGTATGCCGTAATTTCGGGGCATGCCTCCCGAGAAGAAACCCGCTCGCAACAAAGCAATGCGCGAGGAGATCATGCGATCCATGATGGCTTCGTTCCGCATTGAAGGCATCAGCATCTCGGAGGAGGTCGCCCTTCGCTTGCTGAAGAAGATCGAACTCAGGTTGGAAAGACCGCGCGGATGATGCGTTCCATCGGTGCGTAGTCCTTCAGCGCTGCGCGCTGCACGGGAAGATGGCTTGGCGATCGCGGCGCCGGGCCGCCGCCACCCGAACGCCAAGGAGCGCCCAAGCGAACAGCTTGAATGCACGGAATGAGTTTGGGAAGATGCGGGGTGAGGGCAGGGGCGAGCCGCAGGGTCCCCGCCATCCCTCGCAAAGCCTCGGGAGCGCGGGAGACCGCTGCGGAGGTTAGGGAGGAGACCCTGCGGTGGTCTAACATGGCTTCGAGCCGCAGGGTCCCCGCCATCCCTCGCAAAGCCTCGGGAGCGCGGGAGACCGCTGGGGGTTTGGGTGGACACCCTGCGATGGTCTAAGGTGTTTGAGAGGACACCCTGCGGTGGTCTGGAAAAGGTTGGGAGGACGCGCGGATGTGATCCAGGTACCTCAGTTCTTGATGAAGGAGCCTAACGCAGGTTCGCCGCTATCACTTTGCACACGACAGATGTATCGACCCTTGGCCAGGGTCCGGATGTCGATCGTGGAAGTACCGCCCGTGACAAAGACCGTTCTGACCACTTGTCCATCACTGGAAATGATATCGACCGATGCACTTGAGCGCAAAGCGGGCAGCATCATGGTCATTTCAGTGTCCGCAGGATTAGGTGCTACGACAAACGTTTCCCTCCCGGTCCGCGGCATATCCAAGCCCATGTGCCCCGACGGTTTCGCCATGAACATCGGCAATCCCAACATCGACTCGGTGCCTGGTGCGAGCACCAGTCCGGATGGATCGAATCCACAGAACGGCAAGGGTTGATCCGGTTGGTCGATCACACCCAGACTCGGGCTGTATTGTGCAACATAGATCCTGCCATCAGGACCGGTCTGCATGGCGCCATGGTAGCCGAAGGGCCCTGGGCCTATCGAATCGTGCGAGGCCATGATATCCGCCGGGCTACCGGCCTCCAGGTCGAATTGATGAAGGAAGGCGTTGCCGGTTCCGACGTACAACTTTGATCCGTTGGGGGAGAACTCCAGGCCATAGGGGTAGGGCGCATGGCAGCAAAGATCGGGTCGCTCACGATCCCGGTCGAGTGGTCGAAGTCGAGCAACTCCACCTTGCCAAGGCCCAGCAGTGCTGGAGGCAGGCGCGTGAGAGAAGGATCGCTCTTCAAATATCCTCCGGTACTGGTGGGCCCGCCCATGACGGCACCTACGTGGCTCACGACCGCAGCGGTCCCAAGCCCGCTCGCTGTGATCAGGAAGGCGTGAAAGGCGTCATCGCCGAAGGCATGCACGAGGATCCACGTATCGACCCCATTGGCGTGCGGCACGGCGAGAAGCTTCTCGATCACCGGCGCCAATACGGGGATGTTCTTCTCCGTGGTCACATCGCCGAGCCCGCCGGCCATGCTCATATCCACCACGGAATAGCGCAGGCCTGGCCAACCACCGACCGCGGCTGCCGTGAAGATGTAGTACAAGGTGGACGAGCCGGGCTTTGCCGCGATGGCGCAGCTCTGCGTGGTGGTGGAAGAGCCCAGCAAACCGGTGCCGTTCATCATCACCCCATGATTCCGATGCCATACCGAAACACCATCGGAATAGAACAACAATTGTCCGGTGGCGTCGGTCGCCACGGCGCAGCCTTCGTCCGTATCAAGCATCCCGTCCGACAGCGGCACCGGTGCGCCACCACTGAAGTCAAGACCGGCATGCTGCCCGAAATACCAGATGTTGCGCTCACCCTGTGCACAGGCAAGAACACCCACGCCGAGAAGCTGAAGCACCAGCAACGATCGCAGTGCCCGTTCGATCACGTGTCCCATCGTCCCGCGTGAAAGTAAGGTGAGGATGGTGGATGGGATTCTAAGCCTCAACAGGGTCTCTCGTCTTCGAGGACCCTGCTGACATCACAGCTCAGAGCCGCAGGGTCCC
>JADJTW010000033.1 GCA_016710965.1 Flavobacteriales bacterium | reverse complement strand
AGGCTCTTGTCCACGTTGGGGAACTTGTCGAAGCTGAAGACGGGCACCTTGATCGCGTAGCCATCGAGGCGCGGCTTGAACTGGAAGTCCTTGAGCTTGGCGCCGAGCATCACCTTGGTGGCCCAGTTGACGTAGGGCTCGCCGTAGGCCTTGGCGATGAAGGGCACGGTGCGGCTGGCGCGCGGGTTGGCCTCGATCACGTACACCACTTCGTTCTTCACGGCGAACTGGATGTTCACCAGGCCCACGGTCTTGAGGGCGAGGGCGATCTTGTGCGTGTGCTCGCGGATCTGCGAGATCACTTTTTCGCTGAGGTCGAAGGGCGGCAGCACGGCATTGCTGTCGCCGCTGTGGATGCCCGCCGGTTCGATGTGCTCCATGATGCCGATGATGCGCACCATCTCGCCGTCGCAGATGGAATCGCTCTCCGCTTCGATGGCGCCGTCGAGGAAGTGATCGATGAGGATGCGGTTGTCGGGCATCAGGCGCAGGATGTCCAGCACCTGGTCCACCATCTCCTCCTCGTTGATCACGATCTTCATCTTCTGGCCGCCGAGCACGTAGCTGGGGCGCACCAGCAGCGGGAAGCCGAGCTCGCGGCTCAGTTTCACGGCTTCCTCCGCATTGTTCACCGCACCGAAGGCGGGGTACGGGATGCCGAGATCGCGCAGGAGCGATGAGAAGCGCTCGCGGTCCTCGGCCATGTCCAGCGCGGCGAAGCTGGTGCCGATGATCTTGATGCCGTACTTCTCCAGCTTCTCGGCGAGCTTCAGCGCGGTCTGCCCGCCGAGCTGCACGATGACGCCCTCGGGCTGCTCGTGCTGGATGATGTCGTAGATGTGCTCCCAGAACACCGGCTCGAAGTAGAGCTTGTCGGCGGTGTCGAAGTCCGTGCTCACGGTCTCCGGGTTGCAGTTGATCATGATGGTCTCGTAGCCCATCTCCTTCGCCGCGAGCACACCATGCACGCAGCAGTAGTCGAACTCGATGCCCTGGCCGATGCGGTTGGGGCCACTGCCGAGCACCACCACCTTCTTGCGGTCGCTGCGCACGCTCTCGTTCTCCTCTTCGAAGGTGCTGTAGTAGTACGGCGTCTTCGCGGGGAACTCACCGGCGCAGGTGTCCACCAATTTGTACACGCGTTTGATGCCGAGCTCGTTCCGCTTCTTGTACACCTGGCTTTCGAGACAGCCGAGCAGATGCGCGACCTGTCGATCGGCATAGCCTTTCTGCTTCGCTTCGAAGAAGAGGTCGCGGGGCAGCGTGTCGAGCGTGTACTTCTCCACTTCCTTCTCGGTGAGGATCATGTCCTCGATCTGTTTCAGGAACCAGATGTCGATGCGCGTGAGCTCGTGGATCTTGGAGAAGGGGATGCCGAGCTTGATGGCATCGTACACGTGGAAGAGGCGGCTCCAGCTGGGATTCGCGAGACTGTCGAGCAGCACGGCGGCGTCGCGCGTTTCCTTGCCATCGGCGCCCAAGCCGTTGCGCTTGATCTCCAAGCTCTGACAGGCTTTCTGCAGCGCTTCCTGAAAAGAGCGGCCGATGCCCATCGTTTCACCGACGCTCTTCATCTGCACACCGAGGCGACGGTCGCTGCCTTCGAACTTGTCGAAGTTCCAGCGCGGCACTTTCACGATCACGTAATCGAGCGTGGGCTCGAAGAAGGCGCTGGTGCCGGTGATCGGGTTCTCCAGCTCATCCAGGCGATAGCCGATGGCGAGCTTGCTGGCGATCTTGGCGATGGGGTAACCGGTGGCCTTGGATGCGAGCGCGCTGCTGCGGCTCACGCGCGGGTTGATCTCGATGGCGTAGATGTGCTCGTGCTCATCGGGGCTCACGGCGAACTGCACGTTGCAGCCGCCCGCGAAGTCGCCGATGGCGCGCATCATCTTGATGGCCTCGGTGCGCATACGCTGGTAAGTGCGGTCGCTGAAGGTCATCGCGGGCGCCACAGTGATGCTGTCGCCGGTGTGGATGCCCATCGGATCGAAGTTCTCGATGCTGCAGATGATGGTGACGTTGTCGTCCTTGTCGCGCAGCAGTTCCAGCTCGTACTCCTTCCAACCGAGCAGCGCCTTGTCGATCATCACCTCGTGGATGGGGCTGATCTGCAGGCCGTGCCTCAGCAGCTTGTCGAACTCGGCGGGGTCCTTCACGAACGATGCACCAGCACCGCCCAGCGTATAGCTCGCGCGGATCACCAGAGGGAAGCCGAACTCCTGCGCCACCTGTTTGCCTTCGAGGAAACTGCTCACCGTCTTGCTGGGCGCCATGGGCACGCCGATGCGCTCCATCAGCAGGCGGAATTGCTCGCGGTTCTCGGTGATGTCGATCGCTTTCACGTCCACACCGATCATGCGCACGTTGTGCTCCTTCCAGATGCCGAGCTTCTCGCATTCGATGGCGAGGTTCAGCGCGGTCTGTCCGCCCATGGTGGGCAGCACCGCATCGATCTTGTGCTTCTGAAGGATCTTCTCGATGCTGTCAGTCGTGAGCGGCAACAAGTAGATGTTGTCCGCCGTAACCGGATCGGTCATGATGGTGGCCGGGTTGCTGTTGATCAGCGTGACCTCGATGCCTTCGTTGCGAAGGGAGCGGGATGCCTGGGAGCCGGAGTAATCGAACTCGCAGGCCTGGCCGATGACGATGGGGCCTGATCCAATGATCAGGACGGACTTGATGCTGTTGTCTTTTGGCATTCCGGAGGGTATCCGGGGCGCGAAAGTACCCCGCCGGGTCCGGCTGGAAAGGGAATGTGGAAAAGGTGGTGGGATCGTGGAGAAATGCAGGATCATACCGCAAAGGGCACGAAGGGCGCGAAGACTGAAGCGCATGCGACGGAAGGCGCGCCTTTGCGCTCTTTGCGTCCTTTGCGGTACAGCACTTCGAACAAGTTGGCGGTCCAGTACTTCACCCACGGCCCTACCCTCGCCTACCGCACATACGGCCATGGCCCGTTACCGATGCTGGCCTTCCACGGCTTCGGACGCACGGGTGCTGACTTCGCCGTTCTTGAGCAAGCACTAGGAGATCGATGCACGCTCTACGCTTTCGACCTGCACTTCCACGGCCAGAGCCCCGGCTACCCCGAGCGGGCCGACGAGCCCTTCACTCCGAAGGAACTGGCCATCTACTTCACCGCTTTCGCTGATCAGTTGAATGCTCCCAAAGTGCTTCTGCTGGGTTACAGCCTCGGCGGGCGCATAGCCCTGAGCCTGCTGGAACAGGTACCGGAACGCATCGAGCGGGTGCTGCTCGCCGCACCAGATGGACTGAAGACCCGCCCTTGGTATCGTGGGCTCGCGACTTCGAAGTTGGGCCGTGTGCTCTACAGGCGCTTCGTGGTGAAGCCCACGATCACGCACGCCATCATCAAGACGCTGCGGGCGGTGCGCGTGATGAATGAACGAATGCACCGATTCCTGATGGGGCAGACGGACAGCCGGGCCAAGCGCCAGCTGGTGCATGATGTGTGGCTGAGCTACCGTCTGATCGAACCGGACCTGGCCTACGTGGCAGCGAACGCGGTAGCGCACACGGTGCCGGTACATCTGTTCTTCGGCACACACGACCGGGTGATCCGACCTGCTTCCGGGGAGAACCTACGGAAGTACGCTCCGAAAGCCATCGGCCAGGAGGAATTGCCCTTCGGCCATGCCTTGCTCACCGCGGAACTGGGAACGGCCATCCGGTCGCACCTGGGCTGAAAAAGAAGAAGGGCCGCCTTTCGGCGACCCTTCCGGGGAATCTGTCGTTGGGTGCTACTTGCCACCCACGCGCTCATCGCTTACAGTGAGCTTGTGGCGGCCCTGCTTGCGCCTGCTGGCGATTACGGCCCGGCCGGCGGGGGTGCTCATTCGCTCACGGAAGCCGTGCTTGTTGGTCCGCTTGCGCTTGCTGGGCTGGTAGGTACGTTTCATGGCCGTCGTTCTTGGGGCGGCAAATGTAGACGATTTCCCTGCCCGGCAAAATGGCTCAGCGAGGCACGAAACGCAGGCGGTCGAGGCCATAGGCCTGCACCTGGCCATCCTCGTGCTCCACGATCAGGCGGCCCAATTCATCCACATCCATGGCGCGCGCAGTGATCTGTTCGCCATCCAGGGTCATCTCGGCCCAGCGGCCGCGGGTCCAAAGCCGGTCGGTATAGCTCACGAGGCCATCGCCCCGGTTGCGATCCCATTTCTCCCACCAATGGTTGAATCGATCCAGGAGCAATTGGGCCACTTCCATCCGGTCCACGGTATTGCCCGATTCCATTGCTATGCTAGTGGCCACCAATTCAGGGTCGAACGATGTGTTGTTCACATTGATCCCGATGCCGATGATGCTGGCCATGACCAGCTCGCCGACGAGATCATTCTTGATAAGGATGCCGGCGATCTTGCGCCGGTCCACGAGCACATCGTTGGGCCATTTGATCCGCACCTCGTTCGCCACGTAGTTCCGAACCGTGTCATGCACAGCCAAAGCGGCCACCTTGCCGATGGCGAATTGCGCATCGGCGCGCAGGCCGTGAGGCTTCACCACGATGCTGAGGGTGACATCGAGGCCCGGAGCCGCAACCCAGGAACGGCCACGCTGCCCCCGCCCATCCGTCTGCTCATGGGCCAGAATGACAGTGCCGTGATCCACCTTCGACAGGGAGAGCAGTTCGGCCGCAGTCTTGTTGGTGCTGGCCACCTGATCGAAGGTGATGACGTTAGCGCTGAACATGGGGGCTATGCACGTTGTTGACGCTCGGAACGACTGCGGGTTGCGGGTATGCTTACCACTACCTTTGAACGCACCAATATAGGCTGGATGAAGAAGCTGCCCGGCGCCAAAGCCGCCCGCCTCACGGAAGCCATCATCAAGGGCATCCAGGAAGTGAAAGGCCGTGACATCGTCCACCTCGATCTGCGCGAGATACCGAATACCGTGACCGACCATTTCATCGTATGCCATGGTGACAGCACCACCCAAGTGGAAGCGATCAGCCGTTCCGTGCTCGAATTCGCGCGCAAGCAGGCCGATGAGAAGCCCTGGCACACCGAGGGCGAGCGGAACGCCGAATGGGTGCTGATGGATTTCGTGGATGTGGTGGTACACATCTTCCATCGTGACAAGAGAGGATACTACGCCTTGGAAGACCTCTGGGGCGACGCCGCACGCAAGCGGTACGAGAACGTGGCCTAGGCCCAATCAATGGACAACGTGGAGAACAGCAACGACAAGAAGGAACCCGTGCAGAAGGAACAGCGTCCCAAGCGCTCGTTCAACTTCTACTGGATCTACGGGATCATCATCCTGGTGATCCTCTCGATCAACCTGTTCCAGTACAGCGCGAACATGGTGAAGATCAACCCCAGCGAGTACCAGACCATGGCCGCTGAGGGCGATGTGGACCACATCGTGATCGTCAACGACCAGGTGGTGAAAGTCTATATCAAGAAGGATCGGCTGAGCAAGGAGCCGCACAAGAGCAAGATCAAGGGATCGCCGATCAGCGGGCCCAACATCGCCGGGCCGCACTACGCCTTCAACCAAGGCACGGCCGATGTGCAGAAGAACGAGATCGTCCTCGATGCCAAGAAGTACAACATCCCATACGAGTACGAAACGCAGGACAATTGGGGGCGCGAGATGCTCAACTGGGTGCTCTTCTTCGGCGTCATGATCATCATCTGGATCTTCGTTATGCGCCGCATTGGTGGCGGTGGGGGTCCTGGCGGCCAGATCTTCAACATCGGCAAGAGCCGCGCACAGGTCTTCGAAGGAAGCAAGACCACCAACGTCACCTTCAACGATGTGGCGGGCCTCGCCGAGGCGAAGGAGGAATTGCAAGAGATCGTCGACTTCCTGAAGACACCGAAGAAATACACCGACCTGGGCGCCAAGATCCCCAAAGGCGCCTTGCTCGTGGGCCCACCGGGCACCGGGAAGACCTTGCTTGCCAAGGCCATCGCCGGCGAAGCGAACGTCCCCTTCTTCAGCCTCAGCGGCTCGGACTTCGTGGAGATGTTCGTGGGCGTGGGGGCCAGCCGCGTGCGCGACCTCTTCAAGCAGGCCAAGGAGAAAGCGCCGAGCATCATCTTCATCGATGAGATCGACGCCATTGGCCGGGCACGCGGTCGCAGCGTGAGCATGGGCGCGAACGACGAGCGCGAGAACACGCTGAACCAGTTGCTCACCGAGATGGACGGCTTCGGCACGAATAGCGGTGTGATCCTTATCGGGGCCACCAACCGCGCCGATGTGCTCGACCGCGCCTTGATGCGCGCAGGCCGTTTCGACCGCCAGATCTTCGTGGACATGCCCGACCTGAACGAGCGGGCCGACATCCTGCGTGTTCACTTGAAACCGCTGAAAATGGACATCAACGTCGATGTCGATTTCCTGGCGCGTCAAACACCGGGCTTCAGCGGAGCCGATATCGCGAACATCTGCAACGAGGCCGCGTTGATCGCAGCCCGCAAGAAGAAGAAGCAGGTGGACAAGCAGGATTTCCTCGATGCCGTGGATCGCGTGATCGGCGGCCTGGAGAAGAAGAACAAGATCATCACCGCCGACGAGAAGAAGGCGATCGCCTACCACGAGGCCGGCCACGCCACGGTGAGCTGGTTGGTGGAGCACGCCAGTCCGCTTGTGAAAGTGACGATCGTGCCGCGCGGCCGTTCGTTGGGTGCCGCGTGGTACCTGCCTGAAGAGCGCCACCTGACCACCGCCGAGCAGATGTACGATGAGATCTGCGCAGCCCTCGGCGGCCGCGCTGCGGAGGACGTGATGTACGGACAAGTGAGCACCGGAGCCTTGAGCGATCTCGAGAAGGTGACCAAGCAGGCATACGCGATGGTCACCATGTACGGCCTCAATGATCGCGTGGGCAACGTGAGCTACTATGACAGCAGCGGCCAAAGCGAATACACCTTCGGAAAGCCATACAGCGAGAAGACCGCGCAGACGATCGACGAGGAGGTGAGCAAGTTGATCGAGCTCCAGTACGTGCGCGCCAAGCGCATCCTTTCCGAGAACAAGGACAAGCTTACCGCCCTCGCTACGCAGCTACTGGAGAAGGAAGTGATCTTCAAGGAGGACCTCGAGAAGATCTTCGGCGACCGGCAATGGGTGAAAAGCGAGCCCGCACCCAGCAATGGGAACGGGAAGCTGGCACCAGCACAGCCGCCAGCGATGAAGACGCCCACGCCCACCGGTGATCCTGCGGGCGACGCATCGTCCGAAGGCCTCTTCAGCAACCCGAACTAGCGCATGGCTTCGCACGGGAACTGGACGCTTGTCTTCAGCGCCGGGTCCGTGCATGAGGCCGAACTGGTGAAAGGCCGCCTGGAGGAGAACGGCATAGGCGCTTTGCTCATGAACAACGGCGCCAGCGTCTACCCGCCCTTGTGCGAGGTGGCCGTTTACGTGGACCGCGATCATGCGCTTCAGGCGCTGCATGTGCTGGGCAAGCCGAACGAAGGATGAAGGAGCTTGCCGTACGCGCATTGAGCGGCGCAGTGTACGTAGCCCTGGTGCTGGGAGCAGCTTGGGCTGGCGCCTTGACTACGTGCGCACTGTTCCTCGTCATTGCCATCCTCGCCGTCATCGAATGGCATCGATTGGTCTGGCGCGAGCGACCTGCATCCTTCAGGCCGGCTAACGCGCTCGTGATCACCGTTCTCAGCTACGCTCTGGTACTGCCGGGCGACCTCCAACTGGCAGCACCTGCCGTAGCCCCATGGTTGTGGGCAGGGCTCATAGGGCTGATCGCGCTGGCTACCATACGCAACCACTCTCCGAAGACTGCCTTGCTGTTCGGCGTTTCGCTCGTTGCGTACATCGCCTTCCCCATGGCTTGCGCTACGTGGTTCGTACAACGCGACCCCATGCTCTTCATCGGCTTCATGTTGTTGCTCTGGACCAACGATACGGGCGCCTACCTGGTGGGCAAGAGCATCGGCCGCAACAAGCTCATGCCCACCGTGAGCCCGGGCAAGACCTGGGAGGGTTTGTTGGGTGGCATCGGGCTCACTGTGCTAGTCGGCTGGCTCTGGTCGAAGCAGTGCGGTGCGCTGGCGCCATCAGGGTGGATCGTCGCGGCCGTTGTCGTGTCCATCACCGCCACGGTCGGCGATCTCTTGGAGAGTTGGATGAAGCGCCGCGCTGGCGTTAAGGACAGCGGCAGCATCATGCCCGGGCACGGCGGCGTGCTCGATCGGTTCGATGGGTACCTGCTCGCAGCACCGGCGATGGTTCTAGTTTGGACACTGGCCGCTTGAGCAATTCAACCTCGGTCATTCTAAATGGACCATCTGCTTAGCAAGTGATAAATCACATGGCAGTAATTCCCGCGGCACAGCAACAGTCAGAATACCGTTGATCATCAGTGGATAGTCATCTATTGAGTTTATCTCGAATCGATCGACAACGTCGAATTCCAAGTCGTCCCCATAGTGAATCCCACGAAGCTGCCGAATCAAATACTGGCCAGACATGGCCAACTTGGAATCACCGTGCTCCCGTAAGAACAGCTCCACCTCATCAACAGACCTGCTCTTTCTAACGAGATTCCAATCCTCCAGCGCGGCCGACTCCATTGAACGGGTATTGAGCTCCAGGATCCGGCGCTCGGCACCCCATTCAAACTCAGTATCGGCATACTTCTCCTTGAACCGCTCGATCTCTAATATGTTCTCAGTTTTCGACAACTCGCTCCATTCAAGTTCGATATCGGCCAGTACCTTCACACGGGCCACTTCAACTTCCTCCCGGATCGGGATCCGGCGACAATTGAAATCATCCAGAAATTCTTTCAGTGCTCGAATCGCTCCCGTTCGAATCGCGTCCTCCCCACTGATTGTACACTTCGCGCTATCGACGCGTTGCTTATAGCTCATGTTGGAGCCGAATTTCAAGAACTCATCCAAATGCGACTTCGATCGTTGGGCAATTGTGCTCTTGAAGACCGGTTCAGCATACTTCTGTGATACCACAAGCACCGCCTCTGGCCAAGGTTGCTCGATCTTGTTGAGCAGTTTGTACGTTTCAAAATCTGCCGAGACCGCGAGCATGCCATCGGCGAGATTTGCGAAGGCCTCCGCAGCTGCATTGCGATACTTGCTGGTTACGAACGTGTGATGAAAGCTAGCATAGCCATCAAGGCTATTCACAGCTTGTGTCTCCTTCCATTCGCTCTTTTGTGCACTAGCATACAGACCATGAATGACCATGACCGCGATCAGTGGCATTCTAGTGATTCCAGTTCCATATCCGACAGGGTGGTGAGGGGTTGCTACCATAGGGATCGGGTTAATGGAACGAACCTAGTGCACCTCAGGCTCGATTGTTCGATCGGTTGAAAACTCCGCGACATGCTGACATGAGTGCGCACATAGTGCCCTCACTTTGCCCTGTGCCTTGGTACGTACACTGCCATGCTCACCCGAAAGCGCTTAATCCTCCTACAGAACTCCAAGGTCTAACGCCCCTTCTATCTTCGCCGCGCTCCGACCATGCGCTTCCATCGCGAAGGCACTGCCACCTTACTACTGTCCATCGCCTTCGTTTGCGCCGGGCTATTCGCCCTGTGGAACTGGCCGGTGCTGCCCAAGCCTCTGGTGATCGGCCTTTCCGTCGCATTGCTCGCGCTCCTCGCCATCATCGGGTGGTTCTTCCGCGTGCCGGGACGAAATGTCCCCGTGGATGATCGCCATGTGCTCTCCCCGGCCGATGGAAAGGTGGTGGCGATAGAAGAAGTACACGAAATGGAGTACTTCAATGACAAGCGTGTGCAAGTGAGCATCTTCATGAGCCCGTTGAACGTGCATGTGAACTACAACCCCATCGGTGGCACCACGAGCTACTGCAGGTACCACCCCGGGAAGTACCTGGTGGCATGGCACCCCAAGAGCAGCACAGAGAACGAACGCACCACCGTGGTGGTGAAGCACCCCATGCACGGCGAAGTGCTTTTCCGCCAGATCGCCGGCGCACTCGCACGTCGCATCTGCACCTATAGCCGCGCAGGTGAACCCGTGGCACAGGGCAGCGAGTTCGGTTTCATCAAGTTCGGCTCGCGCGTGGACGTGCTGCTGCCGACCAGCGCACAGGTGACCGTGAAGCTCGGGGACAAGGTGAGCGGCAGCGAAAGCGTGATCGCACGTTTCCTATGAGCGCAACCATGCGTGCCCTCTATCTATTCGTGCTCGTTATGCACGCAGCGGCTTGCACGGCCCCAGGCAGCACCGCACCTTCCGCAGCTCAACCTTCAGCGATGCAGCCTTCGGTTACCGGCCCCTTCGCTGGGCTGGGGATCAGATATGACGGCTACTACCGGGATTCGCGGGGCGAAGTGATCTACTTGATCCGCTTCTTCCCCGAAGGTCGCGCCGTGCTCATCAACGGCACCAGGGATATCGAGAAGGACCTGCCGCTCTTCCTCACGCGCGAGATCCAGTCCGCGCCCGCTCAGGGCCTCTACAACATCAAGGTGGATATCCGCAACGACAGCCTGTTCTTCACCACCCGGCCCGAGCGCGGCGAGATCAGCTACAGGGGCAAGGTGATGAGTGGGAGCACAGTGCGCTTCCACCGGCATAGCCACATCAACGGCAACGACCGGCTCATGGAGTACATCTTCTATCCCGACAGCGCGGTCTCCTCACCCTAGCAGCGATAGCAATTCGTTCCAGTGCGTGATCCGGTGCGTGGCCAAGGGATCGGGCTCGGCGGCAGCGGCATAATGCACTTGGTGCCAGCCGGCGTTGCGCGCACCCGCCATATCGGTGTCGGCATTATCGCCGATCATCAGGCAGTCTCCCTTGGTGGCACCCGTGCGGCGGAGGGCTTCGCTGAAGATGCGCGGATCGGGCTTGGGCGCCCCGGCCTTCTCGCTGGTGAGCACAACATCGAAGTACGAAGCGATGCCACTGCTCTTGAGCTTCACGCCCTGCACCTCATCGAAACCATTAGTGATGATGTGCAGCTTGAAACGCCCGCGCACCTGATCGAGCACCTGCCGGGCTCCGGGCATGAGCAAGGCCTTCCTCGGGCAGCGTTCCAGGTATTCGCGACCCAGCGTAGCGGCCAGTCCGTTCTCCTTCACCCCGAACCGAGCGAGCGTCTCACGGAAGCGCAGCACGCGCATGACCTCCTTGGGGATGCGGCCCTGGCTGTATTGCGCCCACATGCCATGATTGACTTCCTCATAGACCTCGATGAGATCAACGGCGCTCGGCACGCCTTCACTCGCGAGCGCGTGATCGGCGAACAGCTCGTGGAGCGTGGCGCGTGAATTCCCCGTGAAGTCCCAGAGCGTGTGGTCCAGGTCGAAGAAGAGATGGTGATAGCTCATCAGCGCACGAAACCCCAGGCTGTGCTGAGCACCACCGACCACGCGAGCACCGCCGACAGAAGGAATGGCAACGTGCGTCGATCATGCTTGAAGTACTTGGCAGCGAGCACCGACGTGATGGGAATGGAAAGGATCGGCGGCATCACGGCCAGGCCGAGAAGGCCGTAGGAGGATTTCACGCGCACGATCCAGCGATTGGTGCGTGTGAAGATCGGCTTGAGCGCGAGTCCCTTCAGGACCCGCTCCTTACGACGGCGCACATAGCGCAGACGCAACCACTCCATGAGCCGCCGCCCCACGCGGTAGAAAGCAATGGTGCCGCCACAGCCACCAATAGCCGTGAGCAGTATCGTCTGCCAGTAGGTATGATCGAATCCGTAGGACACCAGTGCCGAGAAGAAGAACTTCACCACGCTCATAGCGAGCACTGTGACGATCCCGGCCAGTTCCATGGCTCAGAGCTTGGCGCCGTAGGCCAGGTCGCCGGCATCGCCAAGGCCGGGCACGATATAGGCCTGCGCCGTCATCTCTTCATCGACGGCGCCGATCCAGAACCTGGTGCCAGCGGGCAGATGCAGCTTGGCGTATGCCAATCCTTCGGCGCTGGCGATGGCCGAAACGACATGCAAGGTCTTGGGCAGGCCCAGCCGCAGCAAGGCCTTGTACACCAGCACCATGCTCTGGCCGGTAGCCAGCATGGGATCGCAAAGCACCAGCACCCGGTCGTGCAGCGATGGGCTACTGAGGTACTCCACTTCGATGTCGAAGCCGTCCTCTCCTTTCCGATGCTTGCGATAGGCGCTGATGAAGGCGTTCTCCGCTCGATCGAAATAGTTGAGCATGCCCTGGTGCATGGGCAATCCGGCACGAAGGATCGTAGCCAGCACGGGCTGCTCGGCAAGCAGGTCCACATGGGCGGTGCCAAGCGGCGAAACGACTTCCTGCGCCCTGTATTCCAGTGTTCTGCTGAGCTCCAAGGCCAGCACTTCGCCCACGCGCTCCAAGTTGCGCCGGAACCGCAAGGGATCCTTCTGCACGTTCGCATCCCGCAGTTCGGCCAGGAAATGGCCTGCCACGCTGCGCTGCTTCACCAGTTCGAATACCATGGGCTATTGCTTCATCCACCGTAGTGGGGGCGGAAGACGGTTCCGCACCAGCCGTAAATATACCGTGGCTCGCGCACCGAACCCGGCATAGAAACGCGCCACCGATGGTGTGTCCGTTCAAGCGAAGTCCAGCAGCAGGCCACTGCTCGCGTTGGCAGCGATCGCATCATCCACCAGACGGAAAAGCGCGCGCGTCTCCAAGCCTTCCTCGGTCACCGCCGATTTGAAGAGGATGAGCCTTCCCTCCCATCGAACAATGCACTGCGCTGCGGCGATGGCACCACCATGTCCGTAAGCAGCGATCGTGCATTGTTCGCGCTGCACGGCTTCGGCCAGGATATCATGCAGTACCTTCCTGTCAGCCGGGTCGATGCCTCCGAATCGTGCTGCCGTAGTGCGTTCGAAGAGGCTTACGAACTCTTGTGGACCGATGTTCATGGCATCGAGCGAAGCCGCAGCAGCCTTGCGGATGTTGCGACGGTGGCCTTCGGAATAGCCGCTGCGCAAAGCCCCAATCTCCTTGTCCAACACAAGCACATGGTCGTGGCGTTCGATCAATCGATCATGATGGAGGGTGGTGGAAAGAGGATGGTTGAGGCAGATGTCCGCATAGCGAAAGCGACCGGGGATGGCCGCGATGAATTCGGCCACGAGTTGCTCGTTGAGTGCCGGGCCGAAGACGCCGAGCTGCTGTAGGCCGAATGGTTGGTAGAGGTAATCGATGCCCCACTTTCGGCGGCAGGTGAGCGGCATGACAGCACCCGATGCTTCGTCGACGAGTGCCTGCCAACCGGGGCAGGCGGCATCAAGCACCCAACTCTGCGCATACCACGATCGGTTGCTGCAGCGCAGTAGTTGCGCATCCCACCATCGGCGGTCGATCCCTGCATGTCGCACGTGCTTGATCATGCCTTCGCAGCATCGATGATGCGCAGGATGGCGGCGCGCCACGCCACGTGCTTGCCCGCATGGGCCAGGAAGCTCTCGTGCCAGAGGCCGATAAAGGTCCCCTGCACGCGCTTCACCCGCTCCAGAACAGGCAGTACCTTCTCGACGGCCTGCTCAGGCGAGAGCTTGAGCTTGTCGCGCAGCGCATTGTCCATGACCGTGAACGGATGGATGAAGAGGTTCAACGGTCGATCCTGTTCCAGATCGTACCAGCGGTAAGGAGTGCATGTGCCGCAGCGGAAGCCTATCTCATCATGCAGGCCCAGGCTGTGCTCCTCGACGATGCCCAACGACTCCAGTTCGCGGAACGTGCCAGGGATCCGCAGTCGCAGGAAATGCTGGCGCGTCATCGTCACATCAGAGCCGATGACCGCTTCAAGGGCAAGCTTCTGCGATGCGGTGAGCCCCTCACGCTCGCTGCTCCGGTATGAAGGATGAAGTCCCACTTGCGCCCAGGAAGCCAGCGCAACTACCTCCTTGGAGTAGACCGAGGCCGATATCGGAACGGCATGGTCGAACTCTCCGCGCTCCGCGGCAAGGACGAAGAATTTCACCATGGCATTCGCCATTGCGATTCGTTCCTTCAGTTCGGGATCGATGAGGAAAGGGTCGGGGGCCTGGCCAGAAAGCACGCGCATGCGTTCGCCAAGATCAGCCCACTCGCCCCGCACCAGGTCCCGCGCGCAGGATCCCATCAACCTCCACAGCGGCCGGCCGCCGTACTTCAGTCCGTTATCCAGGTCCACGGTGATCACTTGCTTGTACTTGCGTTGCGGCTCCGGAACTCGCGGGTCGAATGCGCGCCACGCAGCAGCCAGTTGCAGCGCCCACTCGTCCACCACCGGGCGATCCAGATACCCATGGCGGGCGGCATGGAGCACTGCTGTCACCGGTCGACCATGCGGATCACGCTGGATCGGAAGCCATTCCTCGTAGCGGCTCAGCAGGAAGAAGGAAGCAGCGAATGGATCGAACGGAAGGTGGCCATCTTCCGAAAGGAAGATCGTCGGCAGGTCGTTCAGGAATGCGACCTCGGGATCGATAGGACCGACACCCTTCTCGGACAGCCATCCGCACGGCGAAATATGGAATGCTCCTGGTACTGAAGCACGGCCATAGATGAGCAGGGGGCCATCCCCCGCAACGACGGATTCGGGAACGAACCGTACCGACCAACCGAGCATGTTGCCGAGCAATTGCTCCACTGCATGCATGGCACGTGGTGAAGGCTCCTCGATATGTACACGTACTTCCTGCACCGGCCTAACAACGTGGGGCAAGGTAGCCGTCGTGCATTCGAGCTCCACCCCGACCTACGACTAGGCCAGGAGTGCCTCGCAGATCCTATCGGACGCAAGGCCATCACCGTACAGATCGGGACAAGCGGGTGCTCCGTTGCGCAGGAAATCGCCGATCGCGGAAAGCACCGCTGCGGGATCGCTTCCTGCCAATCGGGCCTGGCCATGCTGCACCAATTCGACCCATTCAGTCTCCTTGCGCAACACCACGCAGGGCTTACGGAAGAAGAAAGCTTCCTTCTGAACACCGCCGGAATCAGTGATCACAAGGCGTGCGTTGCTTTCAAGCGCGATCATGTCCAGGAAACCGACGGGTGGAACCAGCTTCACCTCCTTGCCAGCCGACAGCCGTTTTCGCAATGCCGGAGGCAGCCCGGAGTCCATGAGCTTGCGCGTACGTGGATGCAAGGGCATGACCACGAGCATCCGCTCGACACGAGCCGCCTCACAAAGCGTCTCCAGTATGCCTGCCAGTCGTGCAGGGTCGTCGGTGTTCGTGGGCCGATGCACCGTAGCCAGCATGAACCCATCGCTCAACAAGCCGTTCTCCCGCAGGAAAGTGGACCGTTCCTCCGCCACGGACTTGAAGTGGAGACTATTGTCGAACATGACATCGCCGGTGAGCAGCACCAGTGGTTCATCGATACGCGGCGAACTGGCCAGCCCGATCCGGAATCCTTCGCGCTTCAGGTTCGCAACGGCCGTGTCGGTCGGGCAGAAGAGCCAGGTGCTGCAATGATCGCAAACGATGCGGTTCATCTCCTCTGGCATTTCCTTGTTGAAGGAGCGCAGACCGGCCTCCACATGCGCCACAGGCACGTGGAGCTTGGCTGCTGCGAGCGCTCCGGCCAGCGTGCTGTTCGTATCGCCGAAGAGCAGGACCGCATCATGCTCCTTTCGCTGCAGCACACGTTCAATGCCTTCGAGCATGCGCGCGGTCTGTGTACCATGCTCACCCGAGCCGACGCCAAGGTCGATGTCGGCGCGAGGCACTCTCATCTGGTCGAAGAAGACCTGGCTCATGCCGGCATCGTAGTGCTGGCCGGTGTGCAGCATCGTCTGGGAAATGCGACCGTTCGCCCGCTCGACCGCTCGCGCAATGGCAGCGGCCTTGATGATCTGGGGGCGCGCGCCAACCACGGTGAGCAGACGAAGCGGGACCATGTCAGAGCATGCCGTTGTCGGCGAAACTGAAATAACCGGTGGCTGCCACGATGATATGGTCCTGCACGACAATGTCCAGCAAACGCGCGCCATCCACCAGCTTTCTGGTGAGCTTGATATCCTCCTCGCTCGGCCTCAATTGCCCGCTGGGATGGTTGTGGCAGAGCACCATGCAGGAGGCCCGCCTGTCGAGGGCGAGTTTGAAGATCATCTTGGGGTCGGCCACCGTGCCATGCAATCCGCCTTTGCTGATCGAAGTGCTTTGGATGAGCCGATTGCCGCGATCGAGGAGCAGGAGCCAGAATTCCTCATGAGGCAGCTCGGCCAAGCGGCCCCGCACCTGATCGAATGCCGCCGCACTGGATGTGATGCTCGGGCGATCGGGCACTTCCGTAGCACGACGGCGGCGGCCCAGTTCCAGGGCCGCAACGATCGAGATCGCTTTCGCCTCCCCCATCCCGGTGTACCCCACAAGATCGGTGATGCCCATGGCGGCCAAGCGATGCAGATCGTTGCCTGCATCGCTGAGGATCCGCTTTGCCAGATCAAGGGCGCTCTCCTTCGTCGAGCCCGATCGGATGAGGATGGCGATGAGCTCGGCATCGGAGAGAGCGGCCGGGCCTTGCGCCATAAGCCGTTCTCTTGGGCGGTCGTCCGCCGCCCAATCGCGAATGCTCAGCCGAGCCTCCTCTCTGTCGCCCATGGGTTCAAAATGAACAGGTCCCCGCGAGGAGGACCTGTACAAGGTAGGTTCGAGAGGCGGTCACTTGAGCGCGTTCACGTGCTTCTTCACACTGCTCTTCAGGTTCGCCGCCTTGTTCTTATGTATAACGCTCCGCTTGGCCAGCTTGTCCAGCATGGCTGTCACTTCCGGAAGGAGCTTTTCAGCGGCCTTTTTGTCAGTGGTTGTACGAAGCTCGCGCACAGCATTCCGCGTTGTCTTGTGCTGGTAACGGTTGCGCTCGTTGCGGGTCTCGGTCTGGCGGACCCGCTTCAGGGCTGATTTGTGATTGGCCATGGCTTGCTGTTTCCTTTCCCGTGGAAGGGGCGGCAAATATAGACGGGTTCCTTATCCTGCAAGCCTGGGCCCAACAAAAAGAGCCCGAATCCGGGCCCTTCAATGCAGTGCAAGCCTCTCAATAGGCGTTCGGGTCCTTGCTGAACATGTTGGTGACCGTCTTCACCACGATCCTCAAATCCAGCCAGAAAGACCAGTTCTCCAAGTACCATACGTCCAGTTCCACACGCCGTTCCATGAGTTCGGGGGTACGGGTTTCGCCGCGGAATCCGTTCACTTGGGCCCAGCCGGTGATGCCAGGGCGCACGAAGTGCCGAACCATGTACTTGTCGATGATGTCCCGGTACTGGTCATTGAGGCGCAATGGATGCGGACGCGGACCAACAATGCTCATGTGACCGAACAGCACATTGATGAACTGAGGCATCTCGTCGAGATTGCTCTTGCGAAGGAACCGGCCCACAGCGGTTACCCGGGGATCGTCCTTGGTGGCTTGCTTCACGTCGGCTTCACGGTTCATGCGCATACTGCGGAACTTCCAGCAAACGAACTCCTTGTTGTCACGGCCCAAGCGCATTTGCTTGAAGAAGACCGGACCTCGGCTGGAAAGCTTGACCAGTACGGCCAGCAATGGGAACAACCAAGTGAATACGAACAGCACCACCCCAAGCGAAAAGAGGATATCGAAGGTGCGCTTGAGGCTGCGATTGATGCTCCGGTCCAGCGGTTCGCGGCGCAATTTGCTCACAGGCACCGCACCGTGGAATTCCAGGTCGGTGGTCTTCACCACCGGGATGAAGCTGTCGGCGCTGGGGATGACGCGGAACCGGATCGTGTTGCGCTCGCAGAATTCCATCAAGTCGGTGATGTCCTGCCGACGAGTCCCCGGCAGAGCGCAGTAAACGATATCGATGCGGTTCTGGATGGCGAAGGCCTTCACGGCCTCAACATCACCCATGCGACGTGAACCCAGCATTCCTTCGATGGGACCGTCGTTGAAGATGCCGCAGAACCGATAGCCACGAACGGTCTGGTCCTCGCAGTAATGAAAAATCTCCTCTGCCGCAGGGCCATCACCAACAATGACCAGGTCCTTGACCGAGGTCAGCGGTTCCAATGTGAGCACCTTGTTCAAGCCCGACTGCACGTTCTGGAGGGAAACACGCCCTGATCGCAACAAGGTAGAGAGTTCATTCCCCAGTTCAGCGCCGCTGATGCCGCGGTTGCCGATACTGGTTCCGTTGTTCGGTGTAATGATCCTCTCCATTCGGGGGGTGATGACGGCGCTTTCGCCGTGACGGGGTCAAATGTACCTGCTGGTCGAGGTAGTGTCAAGTTCGTCGATGGTTTTCTTTGCTTCGTCGACATCAGATTTCGATTCCTGCTGGTTAGGTGGCTCCAAACTCCTTGTTCTCCAATAGGTTACTTGCTAGGCAGCGCTTGCATCCCCAATTCGACGAAATCGACGAGCGATGACTGCCCTGAGGAACAGCATGACAAAGATCGAATTGGTCACGAGGTACCGTCTCCACAACCTACGCGGCTCCAACCACAGGCGATAGAGCCACTCGAGCGAGAGTCGTCGCATCCAGATCGGCGCTCTCGTATCGAGGCCTGCATAAAGCAGGAAAGCCCCTCCCATGCCCAACATGATCGCGTTCACGCGGCCCTTCATCAACGACATCCATCGCTCTTGCTTGGGGCAACCGAGCGAAACCATGACGATATGTGCTCCGGTTGAATTGATCCGGTCCGCCTCTGCATCGAAGTCCATTGCTTCGAGTGGCGCGAACGGCGGTGCGTACGCCCCGGCAACCTTGAGCGTGGGCAGTTCGGTTGCAATACGATCGAGTATCCGCCGCTGCACCTCGAGAGTAGCACCAAGGAAATAGACGGAGAGACCACGCTCTGCGGCACGCTTCAGCAAAGCAGGCATGATATCATTCCCGGCCACGCGCTCCTGCTTCACACGATGGAACCAACGAAGGGCCAAAAGGACCGGCATGCCATCGGCGGTAGCGAAGTCCGCCTGACGGAGGATCCCGGCGAATGCCGGGTCGCGTGCTTCGACGGTCATGTGAGCGTTCACGCAGCATACATAGCTGGACGAATGCTCCGATCCTCGATCGGCCATCGCTTCGATCATCTCATCGAAGGAGCCAAGCGAGATACGCGTGGTGAGCACCTGGCGCTTTGGAAGGTCGCGCGTCACAGCGGTCATGCTCCAGGGATCGAATCGGTCCTCGCATCCTTGCGCGCCCCTGCCACTATGCTTTCGCTCTCCCTGTCGTACCAGGCAATGGTTTCGCGAATGCCATCGGCCATGCTGAAAGGCGCTTCACCGAGGACCGCGATGGTGCGATCCATGGGCGTGATATAGTCCGTGGTCATGCTGCGGTATCGGCCGCTGGTTATGGGGAAAGGTATTCGCAGCGCTTTCAGCAGATCACCCAAGAAAGCGAGGGACCGAACGATCCACGTCGGAATGTATCGCACCGGCTTTCCCGTAAGCGCCAGCGAGACTGCTTCCGCCCAGATCTTCAGATCGAAGGGTCGGTCACCGACATAGAACACCTTTCCAGCTACCGCTTCGCGCGGTACGGTCAGCATTCGATCGATCTGCCAAACGACATTGCCCACGTAACCATAGGAGCGCACGACTCTCTTGCGGCCCGGGTGGAAGTAGAATCCTTTTCGCATGACTTTGAACATCACATCACGGTAGCGCAAGGACCACGGCCCCCAGATGGTCGTTGGCCGGATCAACGTCCAGGCGCACTGGAGCCCAGCCGAGCGGGTCACTTGCTCCGTGAGCCGCTTGGATTCTCCATAGACGGTGAAGGGCTTGAAATCCTCATCATGCTTGGGTTGGTAGCCCGCCTCGCACACGAACTGCGTGCTAGTGACGATGACATGCACTACCGATGGCGACTTCTTGATGGCTTCGAGGAGAATGCGCGTGCCCTCATGGTTCTGCCTATAGGCGTCCACATCAATGAGTTCATCGGTATCGGTCCGTGCTGCAAGATGCACGACGTGGGTGGGAGCGAACTCCGCCAAAGCATGCTCCACACGACCGGCATCCATGATATCGCACTGTCGCCAATACCGCTGGTGCATCGGGTTCATCGGCGGGTTCCAATCGAGGTTCAGCAGGGTGGTTCCCTTGCCGGCGTAGAACTCCACCAGGTTAGTGCCGATGAAGCCGGAACCACCAGTGACCAACAATCGCATTTCGTGATTCGCCCTCATGCCAGCCCTGCAAGTTCTTCCTCCATTCGGCGATGGAAGACCTCTAACGTGAATCGCTGCTCAAAGATGCGTCGGCCTTCTGCTCCCATGCGCTCCCGGAGCTCCGGGTCACCAGCCAGTCGGGCCAGCCTGTCGGCAACGGCGGTTGGGTCTTGCACGGGGACCAGAAAGCCGTTGGCGCCATCCTGCACCACCGAAGGAATGCCACGCCATTCGGTGGTTACGACGGGCTTGGCGAACTGCATGGCTTCCACCAGAACGAGACCGAAGCTTTCGGCTTCGAAGTATGTCGGGAAGCAGAGAATATCACATGCTGCGAAACGCTCGTGCTTGGCCCGATCCACTAGCACACCCAGGAAACGGACATGATCCTCGAGCTGATTCGCGCTGATGTACTCCAACGCCCATGCGTGCAAGCGCTCATCGTTCCATTTGCCCATGATCTCCAAGCGTGCTTCGACCCCTCGGGCGCGCAGGTCATTGAAGCCTTCAAGCAGTACGCGCACGCCCTTGCTCTCGACGAGCACGCCCGCGAAGAGGATCGTCACCGGTTCGTTCGGTGCAGCGGAGCTTTCGGGCACGGTACCGCGTGCATCGGCAATGCCGTTCGGGATCACCACATCGCGCAACGCACCCAGGGCTTTGCCATCTTCCGGGTTCTGCGATGCCGTGCGAATACTAAGCGCCGGCTTGCGATAGGCCATGCGGAAGAACGGCCTCAATACAAATGGCAGCTGCCCTTCGAAGCCCGACACGCCACCAGCGTGGAAGTGGAAGACCACCTTCCTGAACATCCATCGCGTTGCACAGAGAAGGACGATATCACGGAGGACCGGAACCCTGTTCGGGCCGCTGGGCGGGTAGTACAGCACAGGAGTGCGATAGCGCAAGCGGGCGAACCAAACGGCCGCGATCGTAGTGAGCAGCTTCCAGACCTTGCCTAATGCGAATTTGCCAACGCTTTCCATCTCGGTCGAAAAGGCCATTCGTACGTGGTAGAGCCGGATCCTTTCGAACCTGCCCCCCAGCAGATTCGCGATCATGACCGCTTGCCCGCCGAACGGTGGTGGCGTCTGGCCCACCACCAGTATGCCCAGTGGTCCAGGTGTATGCACTGGCCAAAAGTACCCCGACGCACCCTGCTTGCCGGGTTCGGTGGATGAAGCCTTCAACAGAACGGGGTGAACGCTTCGTCGGGCATTCCGGTCGTCCGTCGACAGGGACTTCAAGCCGGTCGAGATTCTTGAACCGTCGTGGGAAATGGGAGGTTGAAGGGTCCAAGTCCATTCAACCATGACCAGGATCCACTACCGCAGTACTGCCCTGAGCCTCCTCTTGATCGCTGCTGCGGTTTCAAACGGCGCCACCTACTACGTAAGCCCCACGGGCAGCGATAGCAACAACGGAACCAGCCAAGCAACGGCATGGCAATCCATTGCGCGCGTCAACCAGATCTCCTCGTCGATGCAGCCCGGCGATAAGGTCCTGTTCCAGAAAGGCGGCACGTATCGTGGCAAGCTCACCATCTCCAGCAACGGCTCTGCATCTTCCTACATCGAGATCGGCTCGTACGGAAGCGGTGCCAAGCCGGTGATCAGCGGTAGCGTAGCCGTGACCAACTGGACACAGCACAACGGCAACATCTGGCGAGCAGCACTCACCCAACGGCCCAAGCAGGTGTACGTGGCCGGTGCGCTCATGACCATCGCCCGATTCCCGAACACCGGTTGGCTGCGTGTTGACGCCGGAAACAGCACCAGCCTCACCGACAGCGAACTGAACCAGGTCAACGGTTACTGGTCCGGCGCCACTGCCGTGATCCGCACCACCAATTGGAGCTATGACACAGCCTTCGTGAGCGGCTTCAGCAACGGCATTCTCACGCACAGTAGTACGGGCAACAACCTGAGCAACTATGCGTGGGGCTATTTCCTACGCAACAAGCTCGCCCTGCTCGATGCTCCAGGCGAGTGGTACTACGATCCCGCTTCCAGCCAACTCTACATCTGGTGCCCGGCAAGCGCCGATCCGAACAACGTCCTGGTGGAGGCCGCCGTGCTGGACAACGCCATTTACGTGAGCTATCAGCGCCACCATATCCGCATCGACGGCGTGGCCATGAAGCATAACACCGACGCATCCCTGCGACTGGCAGGCAGCACCAACCTGGAGGCGATGAACTGCATCATGAGCGACACCTGGCAGGCCGTCCGCAGCACTGGATCGCAGCAGAGCATCCACCACAACACCGTGCTGCGCACCTACGGCACGGCGGTGTACCTGATGGACGATAACACCACCTTCACGGACAACACGGTGGATGATATAGCACTGGAACCCGGCCTCGGCGAGAACAATTGGGGCTACTTCGGGTTCCGTGCGACGGGCAACAGCATGGTCATCGCGCGCAATCGATTCGAGAACATAGGCTACATCGGCATCGTAGCCGAGCGCAACGCGCTCATCGAACACAATGTGGTGCATGCAGCGCTCACGTTGCTGAATGATGGAGGCGGCATCGCCCTGGACAACGCCGACGGCATGATCGTCCGCAACAACATCGTGAGCGACCTGAACGGGAACATCGAAAGCTCAGCGACCAACTACTACAATGCCCACCCGATGTGCCACGGGATCTACTTCGGGAACATCAGCATCAAGAACACGTTGGTGAAACGCAACACCGTGGCCAACTGCCTGGGCAGCGGCATCCATGTGGACCATACCATGGTGAGCAGCGGCAACCGCATCGAGGAGAACACGCTCTTCAACAACACCATCCAGCTCAGCATCTCGGACTACAGCAACTACAACGGGCCCGGTGCCACGGCGCCCTATCATGTGGCCGCCTTCGACGATGTGTACATCGGCAACATCCTCTACTGCCTGAGCAAGGACCAGCTCTGCATGCGACAATACCACGTGTATGCGAACAATTGGGTGGACTATGGGACCTTCAGCAACAACCGATACTTCAATCCCTACAACGACCGCAGCATCTTCCTGCACAACACATTCAGCGGCACCCAGAAGTACTATACGCTGGAGCGCTGGCAAACCGAACGCAGCGAGGATGTCGGCAGCACACGCAGCCCCCTGTACCTGCCGGATATGGAAGTGACCGAGGTGTTCGGGACCAACCCCGTTCCCAACAGCACTTTCAATAGCAACGTCACCGGATGGAGCGGCTGGCCGACGCAAGGTCAGATCACGCACAACACCAACCAGCTCGATGGCGGAGCGCTGAAGGTGAACTTCACCAACAACGCCAGCTACAACACCTTCGGCCTGAAGCATGACACGCAGGTGCCCGTGCAGAATGGCCAGTGGTACCGCATGCGTTTCAGCATCAAGAGCGATATGATGGGCGAAGTCGTGGTGGGCTTCAAGGGGCAGAGCCAGTTGAGCGGCCCTGAGATGGAAGGCACGCGCACCATCCCGTTCGACGGAAATCGGAGGGATGTAACCCTCTTCTTCCAGAGCAGCATCAGCGACCAGGGCTATTGCTCCTTCACCAACCACTACACCGAGAGCGTGTACTACCTGGACAATGTGGAGCTCCATCGTGTGAGCGCCGTGCCGATCGACCCGCTGGACCAGCAGCAGTTGCTGGTGAACGACCAGGGCTCCACGCAGACCTTCGACCTCGTCGGCTGCTGGAGCGATGTGAACGGCACGCTCTACTCGGGAAGCCTGGACCTTGCCGCGTTCTCTTCCCTCGTGCTCGTCAAGGAGGCCAACAACACCTGCCTCTCTACCGATGTGACTGACGGCAACGTCGCGGATGCCAGTGGATCGATCGCCTACCCCAATCCGGTGGCCGATGGCCGGGCCATCACGATCACCGGCTCGTCCATCGCGGCGGGCACCGTTCGCCTCCTTGATGCACGCGGAAGCGAAGTGTTCAATGCCCGCGTGAGCGGCAATGGATCAACGGTCGAACTGCCTTCCTCGGTCGGACCCGGGACCTACCTGCTGCGCATCGCCGATGGAGAGCGCGTGGAACAGCAGCGACTGGTGGTGCTTTGACCGGACGCATCCGAAAAGCAACGCCTTCCTATCCGGAAGGCGTTGTCGTTCTCAAGCGTCGTTGGTCAATGCAGACTTCGGCTTCAAGCACAGCGGCGCCATCATGGCGAAGAGGATCGAATGCCCGATGTCCACGCCGTAGCAGAAGATATCCAGCTGCCAGATGAAGAGCAGATAGGCGAAGCCAGCGAAGAGCGGGGCTTGCGATGTCCCTTCGAGATACTGCTTCCGATAGTGCTTGAATCCCCGCCAGAAGATCATGTACAAGAGCACCACACCCACGATGCCCTGTGCCACCGCCACTTCGGTGAAGGTGCTATGCGAATGGAGGTTGTACGCGTGCGGCTCGTTCCACAGCACGGCCACTCCGTCCAGCAAGTGCAGGTAATAGTGGCCCTTGAAACCGTTGCCGAAGAGCAACCCGGTCCTATCGCTCACTGCCCAATCACCGATGGACAACCAGATATAGCTGCGGCCATTGAAGGTGGTCACATCCTCTTTGCTCACCCGTTCGAGGATGCTTGCGAAGACGGGCGTACTGAGCACCTGGTAAACGAGCAAGGAGAAGCTCAGCAGCAACGGCAGGGTGAAGAGCGAGATGGTGTACAAGCCCCGGATCGCCTTCATCGCCTTGGTCACGAAGAAGCCCGCCAGCATGAGGAAGATCATGAAGGACAAGCGGCTGTTGATCTTCAGCATGAAGACGATGCAGATCAGCAGAACGACGAGATAGAGCATGTAGGCCACCGGTCTCCTTCCGAAATCGCGCAGCTTGAAGAGGAGCATCAAAGCGAAGACCGCCAGCACGTGGGCGCCCGTGTAGATCCCGCGTATGTATGGGAAATTCGCACGGCCCTCGAACGAGTGACCAGCGGATTGCACGCCGGCGAGAAAGCCGAGGATATTGATCGCCAGCAAGGCGCCCAGGCCAAGGAAGAGGAGCCGGGAGAAGTTGAAATCCGCGTTCTCGCGATTGTAGAAGTTGACGACGATGGCTGCGGTGAAGGGCATCAGGAAGATGAGGCAGGAGAGCAGCACGTTCCCGGATTGCACGCCTGGTATACCATGGCCCAGGGCTACGAACATGCTCACCACCAGCGAGGCCATGTACGCCATGCACAACCACCACGTGCGCGTGAGCAGATTGCCCACTCGTTGCCGGTACAGGGCATCGATTAAGTAGAAGAGGACGATGGCCGCGAAGGGCGCCACCGAGACGATCATTCCCTTGGAGATGCTGTTCTTGAGGCCGTAGTAGCTGCCATAGCCGAACACGGGAAAGCCCACCAGGAAGAGGGCGTTCACGAGCTGGCTCTTGCGGATCATGGCATCAGGGCTTCAGCAAGCGCTTCATCTTCTGCAACCCTTTGCTCATGGTGCCGCGCTCGCCGCCGGGCAGCATCCCCTTCACCGCCAGCTTGAAGCGTTGCATGGGCGTGCTGCCGATGAAGCGCTTGAAATACTCGGCGTCGCGCCGCTTGTCGGGCATCACGAAACGCGGATGCGAGAGCGGGAAGCGGATGTCGCGCGCGGTTCGCTTGTTGCGCGGATCGGCCAGGCTGGTGGTGTGCGTACCATCATCCCCGAAGCCGATATTGTCCACCAGGTTGGTGTTGGGTAGGATGTTGAGCCCATGGTTGGCGATACGCGTGATGTCAAGCTGGTACGACCATGAGTTCATACGGCCATCATGCACCCGGTCGAACATCTCATGCACGTCCCGCTCTTCGTCGGTATTCAGGAAGAAGTCCTTCAATGTGCTGCTCGCCTTCAAAGCGGGCCACTGGGCCATATGTACATCATAGTGCTTCCACGCGCGGCGCCAGCTGGCCCAGCCCCAGGGCGCGCCGTAGCCATGCGCGCTGAAATAGTAATCCCCTTCAGTGGGCGTGGGCCAATCATCCATGAGGTTGTTGGCCAGCACTACCCAGATGCGCTCATCGTTGCGGTATCGATCTAGCATCTCCTGGCAGAAACGGAAGAACGCCGGCACGGGCAATGTGTCATCCTCCAGCACGATGCCTTCCTCCTCGTTCTCGAAGAACCAGGCGATCGCCGAGCTCACGCCTTTGCGCAAACCCATATTCGTTTCGTTGAAGCGCGTCAGCACTTCGCACGGCCAGTCGACCTCTTTCGCCAGGGCACGCACCTCTTCGCATCGGGCGCGTTCCTCTTCGTTGCGCGGGCCATCACCAGCGAAATACAACCGAGGTGGACGTGCAGCGCGAATGGCTTCGAAGACCTGCCGCAGCGGGCCTACACGGTTGAACCCGATGAGCAGGACCGGGGTGTTGAGCACGAAGGGATCGCTGCCGTGTGGCATGGTCACGGGATATTGATGCGGTTGTTGCGGTAGAAGACGGTGAAATCCTTGAACATGGAGGTTGCCTGGCGGGCTATTTCCCTGGAGGACGCGAACTCATCAACGAACCGGTAGAGGAAGAGCTGCATCACGTCGTTGTAGCGTACCGCAACGTCCTGTACGATGTTGCCGTAGCGGTCGTATGGAAGCACCTCGACACAACCCGCTGCGAAGGCGGTCGGAAGGAGCATGTTCGAGCCATGCACGCCCACCACGACCTGGCTTCTGGCGTAAGCCCGGCACCAGCACAGTTCGGTTTCCACGTTCATGGTGCGGGTGCGCAGATCCTCGACACCGGCAGGCACCGAGCGCTTGTCTCCCAGCCCTACGATGGTCGCTCGCGCATCGGGGTACACTGAGCGTATTCGCGAGAAGGCGGTCATGGCAAGGCGTTGTTGGTCGGCGAGGAAATACCAACGCGCAATTCCCTTCATGCCCATTTTCACAAGCGCCCGATACTTGAACTTGTGCAGCGATGTGCGGAACCATAGTCTGTCCTCGCGCAGCACGAACGTGATATGACGGGGCGCTGAAGAGAATGCCGTGATGTCGAATGGCTTGACCCCGGTGAAACGTTCGATGTCCACCTTGCTCTTGTCCGGATGCGCGTAACCCTTTCCGAGATGCACCTCATCGAAGTCCGTCAGGAAAGCCTTCACCTGCCGGTCGATCGAACGATACCAACCGTGCGCCTTTCCCAGCTTCTGGTCAACGAGCCAGACCTCGGCTGTTCCCTTCGGCACAAGCCACTCGAAGGATCGCGGCATGATGATGACGAGGCCAAGGTCGGGATGGAAGTCGAGGTAGTACTGCGCGTTCCAGAGCTTCAGCAGCACATGGCCGTATAGGAAGTCGAGCGTATTGAGGACCACTACACGCTTGCATGCGCGCAAGACCCTGCGCTCGATGCGAACCTCCTCATCGCTCGGTGAACGGTAGGCGTTCATGAGCGGTTGCGTCACCCAAGGTTCGGCGCCACCGCTGTCGTACATGGTGCCATCGTCCTTGCCGATGGCGATCCCATGATCGACAGCGAAGCCCACGGGCAGATCAGCAAGGAACCCGAAGCCGCAGTGGAGGCATGTGTAGTCGCCCAGCACATGCACGCCGGGGAACAGCAGCTCGTTGGCACGCGGGCCCGCAGCACCGCACTTGGGGCACGCGTGCGCGTTCCAGGCCTGGGGCTTCACGGGTACGAGGTGCTTGCTCATGGTCAGCTGGCGCGGTGGAAATTCCAGAACGTAAAGATGCCCTTCATCATGACGCCGAGGTTCTCACGCATGCGCGGCACGAAGAGGTCGAGCAGGAAGATGTGTACCGTGAAGGAGATGATCGTGGCCCAGATGGCGCCCCGCGATTCGTAGATGGGGATAAGCAGCCAGTTGACGCTGATGTTGACGGCAGCACCGAGGATGGCGGTGACGAGCGAGTACTTGAAGAGGCTCTCGTTGAGGATGTAGCTGCCCTTGCCCGTACCGATGTTCGTGAAGAAGAGCCGGATGGCGAAGAGCGAGAGCAACGCACCCGCAGGCTGGTACTCGTCTCCGAAGAAGAAGACGATGATCCACTCCGCTGTGAAGTACAGCGGGACCGCCGTGACGAGGAACAGCAGGAACATGAGGCGGTACTGGTTCAGTAATCTGTCCATGTACAGCGCATGGCCCTGCGCCTTGGCCTTGGTGACCGAAGGCGCCAGCGATTTCAGGAGAATGGTGACCGGAAAGCTCAAGGCTTCGACCATCTTGAGCGCAACACTGTACTGGCCGACCTCGGCGAAGGCCCTCGCCTCAGCGGTCTCCGGATCCTCCAGCGCGAATTTCCTGGTGAGCAGGTCCTTGATCATCACCTGATCGATGCGCGCCGCAACGAAGAGGGCCATGCCATAGATGAGCATCGGCCACGATTCGCTCATGAGGTGCCTGGCCATGGGCCCCGTCACCTTCCACTTGCGCAGGTCGGCGCCGCTGTTGCGGAATGCCACGATGTACGCCCCGGCCAGCGCGGCGTTCTCGACGACATAGGCCCATGCGAACCAGGGCAGCGCCTGCGCGGCGGTCATATGCCCGAAATGGATGGCGCCGATGAGCGCGAACTTCACACCTGAACCAAGCACGACCTGGGCGATCTGGGCACGCACCGCCCTGCCCGTGGCCCGCTGGGACATGAACCAGTGGTCGATGACCGTGAACGGCCGCAGCAACTCGGCGCACGCGATGACCACGATAAGGCCGACGGTGATGCCGCTCATGTCCTTGACGAGCGAGCCGACGGTGGCAAGCACCACCATGAGCAACGCGCCGCAGAGCTTTATGAAAGCGCCCGTACCGAGCAGTTCGTTGCGCTTCTCCGGTTGCTTCACCAGGTCGCGCACGAGGATGTCGTCTATCCCCGCTTGTCCCAATGCGAAGAAGAGGCCGACGAAGCCGCTGGCGTAGTTCAGCTGGCCGAAGAGCACTTCGCCCAGGTAGCGCGCCACATAGATGCCGGTGACGAGCACCACGCCCAAGCGCAGCACCCGCTCCACAAAGAGCCACGATATGCTTCGGAGGACCGTACGTGCGCCTTCGGAACGGATCATCAGCTGATGGCCGTGCTACTTGGTGTAGTAGCCGTAGCCCTCGGCCGCGTTGCTGCGCATATCGTTCAGCAGCAGGTCCACGCGGCCCGCTTTGCCGGCCGTCACCAGATCATTGATCAAGCGCAAGGCGCTGCGGCGTGTGTGGCGCTCTCGCACCACGTACAGGGTCACGTCCAGATGCCCCAAGAGCACCACGAACTCGCTCACGAGCCCGATGGGAGAAGCATCGACGATCACGTAGTCGTAGCGTTCGCGCAGGGCCTTCATCAGTTCGGTCATGCGTGCGCTCTCCGCCAATTCCGAAGGGTTGGGCGGAACGGGCCCGGCACCGATGATGTCCAGGCCGGGCACATCGCTGGGGCGCACGACATCCTCGATCCGGGCTTCGCCGATGAGCCATGTGCTCAGGCCTGCGGCGTCTTCCATGCCCATGGTGCGCACCACGTTGGGCCTTCGCATGTCAGCATCCACGATCACCACTTTCTTCCCGCCCAGGGCCATCACCGTGGCCAGGTTCACCGCGCAGAAGGTCTTGCCTTCGCCGCTGCTGCTGCTGGTGAAACCGATCACCTGGCGCGGCACATCGGCGTTGAGGTATTGCAGGTTGATGCGCACCGTGCGGAAGGCTTCGGCAAGCATGCTCTTCGGCTCATCGGCCATCACACGCTTGCGCTTGCTGGCGGGAATGGTGGCGAGCAATGGAAGATGAGTAGCACGCTTGAGGTCGTCGAGGTCGGTGATGCGGTCGTTCAGGAAATCGCGACCGAGTATGAAGCCGATGGGCACCAGCAGGCCCAGAAGCAACGCGCCTCCGAGCACCACCTTCTTGTCCGGCCCGATAGGACCGGCGCCTTGGATCCGCGCCTCGTCCACGATGTGCTTGTCCACCTCATCGCTGGCGATGGCGATGCCGGCTTCGGCCCGCTTCTCCATCAGGTAGGTGTACAAGTCCTCGCTCAGCTTGAATTTGCGCGTGCTCACCCCCAAGCGCCGCTCCTCTTCGGGCATCTGGCCCAGTTGGAAGGAGATGTTGCCGATGCGGGAGGAGATCTCACCATAGGCGATATCGGCCTGCTGCATGATGCTCTGCGCGGTCTGCTCCAATTGTGCGAGCAGGTTCTTGCGCCGGCGTTGCATGGCGAGGAGCGTGGGATTCGTGCGCGAGCCGGTCTGCGCGATCTGCACGTCGATCTCCGCGGTGAGGCGGCTGATATCGATGATGAGGCTGTTGAGCGCCGGCTCGTCGAAGCCAGTGGGCGGCGGGAAGTCGCGCACATCGTCCGAACTGCGCAAACGCTGGATGATGGATGCGCAATAGGTGCGGCGCGATTTGATCCGGTACTGTTCATCCTGCAGTCGGCTCTTCTCCTGCAAGAGCGCTTCCACCGCACCAGTGCTGCTGCCCAGCACGGGGCTGTTGCCGCGGTTCCGCTCGAGTTCATGCTCGGCTGCCTCCAGCGACACCGACACCGTATCCACCTGCTTGTCGATGAAGTCGATGGTGCGGATGCCTTTTTGCTGCTGCTTGTGCAGTTCCCATTCGATGTAGGTCTCCATCAGCTTGTTGATGAAGGCCGCTTCCTTGCTGGGGACCGGCCCGCTCAAGCTCAGCTTCACGATGTGCCCGTCGTCCTCAGGAAGCTCCACGCCCAGACGTGTGCTGTAGTTCATGTACTGCGCCTCGAGGCTGTTGATCTTGAAGAAATAATCGGTGCCGGCGTCGTACTCGCGGTCCTCGGGAAAGTCGATCTTGAAGTTGAGGTGGTCGCCCACGAAGGGCTCGCCTATGGTCTGGGTCACATCCAGATTGTACTTCTCGATGAACTCGTCCATGAGCTCCTGCGTCTGATTGTTGTACAGGCGCACGTTGTCGCCCTCGGCGGTTACCCGATAGGTCTTCGCGGCGCGGTCCACCTTCACATGGATGGGTATGCTGGTGACCACGACAGCAGCGCTGTCCAGCGTCACGCGAAACGGCGGGTAGTCGTAGCGCTCAGTGGTCAGGAAGTTCTTGGTCTCGTAGTAGCTCACTGCGAAGTCCAGTCGCTGCAGCGTCTTGATCATGTTGCTGCGCGAGGTCATCAACGCGATGTCGTCCTCCAATTGCGAGCTGCCCTTCACCAGCGACATGCCCTTGAGGAAGTCCTCCTTCTGCCCGAAGCCGTTCTTGTTGCCTTCGCCCATGAGCATGCGCGACTGCACCATGAAGTACTTGGGCGTCACCTTCAGGTAGGCCACGCCGCAGGCTCCCGCGATGCCGCAAGTGATCACGAACCACCACCAACGCGCCAGCAGCTTCTTGAGGATCGCCCGCAGGTCGATGATGTCGGCAGCAGGAGTCGCGGCCATGCTCAGTTGGTGTTGTTCTGGATCACAGTGAATACCACGGCGGCCGTGCTCAAGGTGCTTAGGATGATCGCCAGCACCTCCAAGTTGAGGCGGCCGCTCCGCGCGCGCAAGGCGGGCACGTACACGATGTCGTTGGGCAGCAGGTAGTAGTACTCGCTGCGCAGCACATTGGTGTTGCTCAGGTCCACGTAGAGCGCCTGCACCCCGCGATCGCTCTGCCGCATGAGCGTCACGTGGCTCTTATCGGCCAGTTCATTCGGCCCGCCGGCCATGGCCAACGCATCCAGTATGGTGATCTGGTTGCTGTACACCATGAAGGCTCCCGGGCGCGACACGTTGCCCAGCACGCTCACGCGCCAGTTCACCATCTTGAGGATCACGGTGGCATAAGGGAAGAACTCGCTGATCTTCTTCTGCACCAGTTCCTGTGCTTCGCCCACGGTAAGGCCCTGCACTTTCAACTTGCCAGCCTGTGGCAATTGGATCTGTCCGTTCTTGTCCACGCTGAAACCGTTGACGAAAAGCCCGGCATCGCTGATCATGGCCGATCCCTGCTGGCCTTCCACGTTGAACTGGCGATGCTGCTCCTCCTGCAGGCCCAGTACACGTATGCTCAGCACATCGTTCACCTGGATGCGGTACTCGAACTTCTGGTTCTCGAAGAGCTTGCTGGCACCTGGTGTCAGCGATGGGTCGTTGAGGTAGTTGATGCTGCGGCGGCCTACGCAGGAACCCAGTAGCACCATAAGCACAAGGAGCGGCAGCAACAGGGATCGTGATCGCATCATGTTCGGCTTGGATCGCCATGCGCAGCGGAATGGGCGGTTGCGGGCGCGCGGCACGGCCGAAAGATAGCGGGACGCCCGACGAACGCCAGGCAATGGCGACGAACGCCTTTCAACGATCGTTCGTGGTTATCGCCCGGCCGATGATACCCGCCGGTCAGCCCTTCAGCACCCCGCGGCTGATCACGATGCGCTGCACCTCGCTGGTGCCCTCGTAGATCTGCGTGATCTTGGCGTCGCGCATCAGGCGCTCCACGTGGTACTCCTTCACGTACCCGTAGCCCCCATGCACCTGCACGGCCTCCACAGTGGTGCGCATGGCCACCTCGCTGGCGAAGACCTTCGCCATGGCGCTGGCCTGGTCGTAGTTGAGGTGCTGGTCCTTCAGCCAGGCGGCCTTGAGACAAAGCAAACGCGCCGCCTCTATCTCCGTGGCCATATCAGCGAGCTTGAAGGCGATGGCCTGGTGCTCGCTGATGGCCTTGCCGAAGGCCTTGCGCTCCTTGCTGTAGGCAAGTGCTAGTTCGTAGGCGCCACTGGCAATGCCCAATGCCTGTGAAGCGATGCCGATGCGGCCACCGCCCAAGGTCTTCATGGCGAAGGTGAAGCCGAAGCCGTCGGCACCGATGCGGTTCTCCTTCGGCACCTTCACGTCCTGGAACATCAGGCTGTGCGTGTCGCTGCCGCGGATGCCGAGCTTGTCCTCCTTCGGGCCCACCACGAAGCCGGGCATGCCCTTCTCCACGATCAGGCAGTTGATCCCCTTGTGGCCCTTGGCCGCGTCGGTCTGCGCCATCACCAGGTAGGTGCTCGCCGTGCCGCCGTTGGTAATCCAGTTCTTGGTACCGTTCAGCAGGTAGTGGTCGCCCTTGTCGATGGCGGTAGTGCGCTGGCTGGTCGCATCGCTGCCCGCTTCCGGTTCGCTCAGGCAGAAGGCACCGATCACTTCGCCTTTGGCCAGGGGCACCAGGTACTTCCGCTTCTGCTCCTCGTTGCCGAATTGCTCAAGACCCCAGCACACGAGGCTGTTGTTCACGCTCATCACCACGCTCGCGCTCGCGTCGATCTTGCTGATCTCCTCCATCGCCAGCACGTAGCTGATGGTGTCCATCCCACCGCCGCCATACTCCGGGCTCACCATCATGCCCAGGAAACCGAGCTCGCCGAGCTGCCTGATCTCCTCCTTCGGGAAACGCTGCTCACGATCGCGGTCGATCACCCCGGGCTTCAATACGTTCTGCGCGAAATCGCGGGCAGCATCGCGCACTGCGATCTGCTCTTCACTCAGTTCAAAGTTCAATCCGGCTAGTGTGGCGGTGTCTTGCATGGCGCTGAAATGGGGGCGGTAAAAGTAGCCGATACCTTCGCCCGCCACCATGCCCGCCAACACCAGTAAGAAGCGCACCGCCGGAAGCGCATATCGAGTGATCGGTGCCATGAGCGGGAGTTCCCTCGATGGGCTGGACCTGGCGTTGTGCAGGTTGAAGGAGTTGAACGGTCGCTGGTCGTTCGAGATCGAAAAGGCAAAGACCCTCCCCTTCCCGGCCCGGCTGCGCGCCCGTCTGGCGGAAGTGATGAGCGGATCAGCCCATGACCTGGCCATGCTGGATCTGGAATTGGGCGAGTTCATCGGCCGCGCATCCAAGACCCTTGCGAACACGAAGGTGGACCTGATCGCTTCTCATGGTCACACAATCTTCCACAAGCCACGCGCCGCGCTCACCGCGCAGATCGGATCCGGGGCCAGCATCGCGGCCATCAGCGGCATCACCACGGTCTGCGACTTCCGCACGACGGACATGGCCCTCGGCGGACAGGGCGCGCCCTTGGTGCCTTTGGGTGAGAAACTGCTCTTCCCGCAATACAAGGCCTTCATCAACCTCGGCGGCATCTGCAACATCAGCATGCACAATGCGAAACGGGTCATCGGTTACGACGTGTGTATCGCCAACCAGGCGCTCAACTTCCTCGCCAACCAAGCGGGCAAGGCCTACGACGCCAAGGGAGCGATCGCGCGAAGTGGAACGGTCCATGACCCTCTCCTCGCCGAACTGAACGCGCTTCCCTTCCACCGCCAGAAGCCACCTCGTTCGCTCGGCCGCGAATGGTTCAACGAACAACTCCGTCCATTGATCGATGATCCCCATGTGCCACTCGCTGACCGCATGCACACGGTGGTGGAGCATATCGCCCAACAACTCGGCACGGCGCTCAAGGGAGTACGCTCTCCGGTGCTTGTCACGGGCGGTGGTGCGCACAACACCTATCTCCTCGAACGCATCCGCGCGGCCTGCCTCCCGCAGGGACGGCATGTGCAAGCACCTATCGAGATCCCAGACAAGCGCACCATCGACTTCAAGGAAGCATTGGTCTTCGCGCTACTGGGCGTGTTGCGCATGCGCGGCGAGGTGAATGCACTAGCCAGCGTGACCGGTGCGAAGAGGGATAGCGTGGGCGGGGCGGTGTATCTGCCGTGATTTATCTGAGCGATTGCATGTAGATGAACGGCCGGTCGAACTTTCCATGATCAAATCTCCAAGAACGAGGGACGGTCACTCCCTATCAACACCCCCCTTGGATAACCCGCATCCAGCGGGAAAGCAGCGCCTAGGCACCGGGTTACTTTCGCCCCAAGCGAAAAGCCTGGTGATGCGTGATGCCCTGCGGCGCTTCGAGGAGCGCGCCCCCGAGATCATCTTCGAATGGAGCGATGCACCCACCGGTGCGCGGGGCTGGGTGGTCATCAACAGCCTGCGCGGCGGCGCTGCAGGTGGCGGCACCCGCATGCGAAAAGGGCTCGACCGCCGCGAGGTCGAGAGCCTCGCCAAGACCATGGAGGTCAAGTTCAGCGTCTGCGGCCCGCCCATCGGCGGCGCCAAGAGCGGCATCGACTTCGACCCCGCCGATCCGCGCAAGCGCGAAGTGCTCGATCGCTGGTACAAGGCCGTCATGCCGCTGCTGAAGAACTACTACGGCACCGGCGGCGACCTCAACGTGGATGAGTTGCACGATGTGATCCCCATCACCGAGCGTTACGGCCTGCGCCACCCACAGGAGGGCGTGGTCAATGGCCACATCGGCAGCGCCGAAGGCGTGAAGGCCAAGGCGATCGAACAACTGCGCACTGGCGTGAGCAAAGTGGTGAACGACACCGCCTATGTGCCGGTACCCGGCAAGTACGCCGTAGCCGACATGATCACCGGTTGGGGTGTAGCCGAAAGCGTGCGCCACTTCTATGGCATCTATGGTGGCGATGTGAAGGGCAAGCGCGTCATCGTGCAGGGCTGGGGCAATGTGGCCGCGGCCGCTGGCTATTACCTCGCCCAGCAGGGCGCGCGCATCGTGGGCATCATCGACAGGCACGGCGGCGCCTTGGTTCCCGATGGCTTCTCAGCCGAACAGGTGCGCACGCTCTTCATGGATAAGGACGGCAACAGCCTGCGCACGCAGGACATGCTGCCCTTCGAGGAAGTGAACGCCCGCATCTGGGACCTCGGCGCCGAGGTCTTCCTGCCTTGCGCCGCCAGCCGCCTCATCACCAAGGACCAGGTGGATCGCATGGCAGCCGCCGGCCTCCAAGTGATCAGCAGCGGCGCCAACGTCCCCTTCGCCGACCCCCAGATCTTCTACGGCCCCATCGCCGAGCACGCCGACGGCCGCGTCAGCGTCATCCCCGACTTCATCGCCAACTGCGGCATGGCCCGCGTCTTCGCCTACTGCATGCAACCGGGCTCCCCGCTCACGGACAAGGCCATCTTCGAAGATGTGAGCCAAGTGATCGGCGAAGCCCTTGTACAAACCCACGC
Organism: Flavobacteriales bacterium; assembly: GCA_016710965.1. GTDB lineage: Bacteria > Bacteroidota > Bacteroidia > Flavobacteriales_F > PHOS-HE28 > PHOS-HE28. The sequence continues at coordinate 100,195 of JADJTW010000033.1, read as the reverse complement.
GCGCCATAGCAGCCCCACTTACCTTACCCGCACGGCCTTCGAGATCGCGCTGGCCCGTCTGACCTGATCATACTTCATCCAACGACTTCATCGTTCCATCTCAACACCGCACCGATGCAACTCCCGCTCTTCGCCCAGATCGAACAAGCCCGCCAGGTGGTGGACCAAGCCACCGCTGCCACACCTGCCGAGCCCGTCATGGAGACCATCTCCATCTGGCAGCTCATCGTCGATGGTGGCTGGTACATCATGGGGCCGCTGGGCATCATGTCGCTCATCGCCATCTACATCATCATCGAGCGCAGCATGGCCATTCGCCGCGCGCTTCGCGAGGAGAAAGACTTCATGAACAAGATCAGGGACTATATCCACGAGGGGAAGATCGACAGCGCACGCAACCTCTGCTCGCAGACAAGCTCGCCCATAGCGCGCATGCTCGACAAGGGGATCAGCCGGATCGGCAAGCCGCTCAAGGACATCGAAGTGAGCATCGAGAACTCCGGGCGCCTCGAGGTGTATCAGCTCGAGAAGGGGCTCAGTGTGCTGGCGACCATCGCGGGTGCAGCGCCCATGATCGGCTTCCTCGGCACGGTCATCGGCATGATCGTCACCTTCCACACCATGAAGATCAGCGGCGCCGGGGTGGAGATCTCGCAGCTCAGCGGCGGCATCATGCAGGCCATAGTCACCACGGTGGCCGGCCTGGTGATCGGCATCATCGCCTATGTGGCCTACAACACGCTTGTGGCCCGCGTGGGCAAGGTGGTGCAGAACATGGAAGCCACCACCATCGCCTTCATGGACGTGCTCGATTCACCTTCCAAGTAAACGGCCATGGCATTGAAGGGCTCGCATAAAGTGGATCCGGGGTTCAGCATGAGCTCCATGACGGACCTGGTCTTCCTCCTCCTCATCTTCTTCGTCATCGTCAGCACGCTCGTCAGCCCGTACGCCCTTCCTGTGGACCTGCCCAAGAGCGCCAACAAGACCAAGGAGAAGCCCAAGGTAGCCGTGCGCATCGATGCCGACCAGCACTTCAGCGTGAACAATGCACTGATCGAACCCGCCGACCTCGAAGGGGTACTGAAGGACGAAATGAGCAAGCACCCGGAGGACCAGGCCATCGTGATGCACGTGGACCAGAGCGTGCCCACAGGCATCACGGTGAGCGTGCTCGATATCGCAAAACGCAACAAGTGGAAGATCATCCTGGCCACCAAACCGGAGTAGGGGCGCATGATGATGCGCCCCGCGAGGGCGAAGCGGAACGACCGGAACGGCGCACGATCTGAAATATCCCACGCCATGAGCACCATCGTGATCGAACAGCAGCAACGCGATCGCCGCACCGGCATGATCGTGTCAGGGATCTTCCACGCGCTCATCCTGCTCCTCTTCTTGTTCATCGGCCTCTCGCAACCAGACCCACTGCCCGAGGAAGAAGGGATCGAACTGGCTTTCGAAGAAGCGGGAGGATTGAGCGGCGGCGACCCGGCCACCGACCCTGGCTCGCCGCAAGCTCCTTCGGAGAGCAACGCCACACCCGCGTCGCCCGAGGATGTGGCCACCGAAGAAGAGAGCGAGGTGGAAGCGCCCAAGCCTGTGAAACCGGTGAAGAAGCCGGACCCCGCTCCCAAGCCGCGCAAACCGAACCCGAACACCCTCTTCAACCCAAGCGGCAACCCCAACGACAACTCCAACGACGACCCCGGTGGCAACAACCAGAACGCGACCAACCCGGGCGATGGCGGTATGGGAACATTCCGTGGCGCCGGTTTCGAAGGTCGCCTTGCCGGCAGGGGCCTTTCTCGTGGGCCCAGTATCAACGAAAGGCCGAACGAAGGCGGCAAAGTGGCGCTGGACATATTCGTGGACCGCGAAGGGAGAGTGACACGCGTGGCGTTCAACCTCGATCGCAGCACCACCACCAGTCAAGTGCTCTTCAACCTGGCCAAGAAGGCGGCCATGCAATGCACATTCACCGCCAAGCCCAATGGCCCGGCGGAGCAGAAGGGCGAGATGACCTTCGTCTTCATCCTCGAATAAGGTGACCTACGCGGAGACGCTGGCGTACCTCTACGCGCAGCTTCCCATGTTCCAGCGCATCGGCGCGGCGGCCTATAAAGCCGACCTGAGCAACACGCACGCGCTCATGCGTGCTTTGGGGCACCCCGAGCATGGCCTGCGTTGCGTGCATGTGGCGGGAACGAACGGCAAAGGCAGCACGTGCTCCCTCGTCGCGAGCGTACTGCAGGAGGCCGGGTACCGGGTAGGCTTGCATACGTCCCCGCATCTGAAAGACTTCCGCGAACGTTTCCGCATCAATGGTGAAATGGTCGCCCAGGAGACCGTGGTGCGTTTCGTCGACTCGTACGGTGCAGCCTTTGAATCGATCGGGCCTTCCTTCTTCGAGTGGGGCGTTGCTTTCGCGTTGTGGTGGTTCAGGGAGGAGAAGGTGGATATCGCCGTGATCGAAACCGGTATGGGCGGCAGGCTCGACAGCACCAATGTGATCACACCCGATGTGAGCGTCATCACGAACATCGGCTGGGACCACATGCAGTTCCTGGGCGGCACATTGGAAGCGATCGCTCAGGAGAAGGCCGGCATCATCAAACCAGGTGTGCCGGTCGTTATCGGCGAATCACAAGTTGCTGTGGCCGATGTGTTCCGGAGCGCCGCAGCTGCCGTGAACGCCCCACTCTCGTTCGCTGACGCCACCATGCCCGACACGTTCACCTCAACGCTTGCCGGTGCTCATCAGCGCAAGAACGCTCTGACCGCTTTCGCCGCTGTGCATCAACTGCGCAAAGGCGGATGTCGGATCGACAACCACGCGATCATCCACGGTTTTTTGAACGTGGTGAGGAACACCGGACTGCGCGGGCGCTGGGAAGTGCTGGTTCCCGAGCCGCTGGTCATTGCCGACGTAGCCCACAACGTGGATGGCTTCCGCGTGATCAATGAAATGGTCTCGGTCACGCCGCATGACCAGCTTCACATTGTCCTCGGCATGGTCGCGGACAAGGACATCGCGCCCGCCCTGGCCATCCTGCCGCAGAACGCCACGTACTACTTCTGCAAAGCGGACATCCCGCGCGCTCTCGATGCCAACGAACTGGCGACAGAAGCGGCAAGGATCGGCTTGCATGGAAAGGCGTTCGGTCCAGTGGCCAAGGCTTTCTCTGCAGCGCAGCTCGCCGCTGGGCCAGGGGATCTCGTGCTGGTCACCGGAAGTGTCTTCGTCGTGGCCGAGGTGTTGTGAGCGGAAGGAATACATTTGCCGCCCCGCTCAACAAGCGGTCGTTCTTTTCCAGTAGGTACGGAGGCATAGCTCAGCTGGTTCAGAGCATCCCGCCCCCTGACAGGCGGGAGGGGCGCTGGTTCCAGTTCGTTCTTTGGTCAGTAGGTAGTGATGGAGGCATAGCTCAGCTGGTTCAGAGCATCTGCCTTACAAGCAGAGGGTCGCTGGTTCGAATCCGGCTGCCTCCACCATCGGTCAAGCGCCTCCTTGGCCGTTGAAATCTTGGGATGTTAGCTCAGCTGGTTTAGAGCGCATGCTTCACACGCATGAGGTCACTGGTTCGAATCCAGTACGTCCCACGCAGCCCCGCGATTTGCGGGGCTTTTCATTTCCGGCTACTCCGCATTCGGCCCTCCGAGGGACCTGACGAGCCGCTTCGAGCAACGTAACGAATCGCATATATCTAGTAATCAGATACTTGTGTGTATAATATTATTTTGTTCATCTTTTTATCTTTTTCATTAGACATTTTGCCTTTGCTTTGTACCATCGTCGAAACGATCAACCTCTGCTTCAGAATGTCTGCACTCGAATTCCAACAACAACTAATCGGGCTGCGGCAACAGCTGTACTATTTCGCGTTGAGCCTGACGCGGGATCGCGACAACGCGCTGGACCTTCTCCAGGACAGCCTCGCAAGGGCCCTGACTTTCCGGGACAAATTCCGGGACAATACCAACTTCAAGGCCTGGCTCTTCACCATCATGAAGAACACCTTCATCAACGGTCATCGTCGGAACAAGAGAACGAGGGCACTGATGACATCGGTGGAGAGCGATCACGACCGACTGAAGCAAGTTCAAGAACAGACCAGTACGGACGGGTTGACACGTTTGGGTGAGATCAGCGTTAGCTTGGAACGCCTCGACCCATTATTCCGCGATCCGTTCCTCCTTCACGTGGACGGATTCAAGTACAACGAGATCGCCGAAACACTGGCGATTCCCATCGGCACGGTGAAGAGCCGGATCTTCGAAGCACGACAGCGTCTCATGGGCATGCTATCGGATAACCAGCCTGCGGGGTGAAGAAGACCGTCATCGTCATCGGATCCGGATTCGCGGGCCTCGCGGCGGCTGCTTCCCTGGCGCAGAAAGGCTATGGAGTTACTGTGTTGGAGAAGAATCCAGAACCCGGTGGACGGGCGCGCGTGCTGAAGGAATCGGGCTTTGTCTTCGATATGGGACCTAGCTTCTACTGGATGCCCGATGTCTTCGACCGGTTCTTCGGACGCTTCGGTCAGAAAGCCTCGGACCACTACGAACTGGTGCGGCTCGATCCTTCCTACTCCATCGTCTTCGGTGCCGGAGATACTTGGGCGATCCCAGCACAGCGCGGGCCCTTGCGCGAATTCTTCGAACGCCATGAACCAGGGGCAGGGGCAGCGTTGGACCGCTTCCTGCATGACGCCGGGCTGAAATACGACATGGCCATGGGCGACCTGGTGTATAAGCCGGGTCTGAGCTGGCTCGAGTACGCCCGCCCCGATGTGCTGATGACATCGTTGCGCACCAAGGTCTTCCGCTCGCTGCGCAAACATGTGCGTGCGCATTTCAAGGACCAACGACTGCGCTCGCTCATGGAATTCCCAGTGCTCTTCCTGGGAGCCTCACCGCAGAACACGCCTGCGCTCTACAGCCTGATGAACTATGCCGACCTGGAACTGGGCACCTGGTATCCCATGGGTGGAATGGGCCGTGTGGTGGACGCGATGATGAGAGTCGCAACGCAACAAGGTGTGGAATTCCGGATGAATGAACCAGTCTCGAGGATCGCCGTGGACCATCAAGCACGCGTTACGGGTGTGGAAACAGCGAGTGGGATGCTCGATGCCGACATCGTGGTTGCAGGAGCAGACTACCACCATGTGGAGCAGGCACTGCTCGCTGAGCAGCATCGCTCTTACAGCCTCTCCTACTGGTCCAAGCGCATCATGGCGCCGTCCGCCCTGCAGTTCTACCTCGGGTTCGATCGTCGACTCGACCGCTTGGCGCACCATACGCTGTTCTTCGATGAGCCATTGGACCTCCATAGTGCCGAGATCTACGACACCCCGCGCTGGCCTAGTCGTCCGCTTTTCTATACGAGCTGTACCAGTCGCACCGACCCCGCTACGGCCCCTGCCGGGCATGAGAACCTGGTCGTGCTCATTCCGGTCGCACCCGGTTTGGAGGACACTGACGCTATTCGCCAGCAGTACTTCAGCATGGTCATGGAGCGCCTGGGCCGTCATCTGGGCTTCGATCCCAAGCCCCATCTGGTCTACCAACGGAGCTATTGCATCAACGACCTGCGAAGCGACTACAATGCCTTTCGCGGCAACGCCTATGGACTGGCTAATACATTGATGCAGACCGGGCCGCTTCGGCCGAGCGTGAAGAGCAAACGCGTGAAGGGCCTGTATTTCACAGGCCAGCTCAGCGTTCCCGGGCCAGGGGTGCCGCCGGCCCTCATCAGCGGACAACTGGTTGCCGACCTCATCCACACAGAACAACAGACCGCATGAATTCGATGGCCTTATACGATCGCGTGTGCATGGCCGCAAGCCGACGGACAACGACCAGCTATAGTACTTCGTTCTCCCTTGGCATCCGTTCGTTGCATCGACGCTTCCATGACCCCATCCATGCCATCTACGGCTTCGTCCGCTTCGCCGACGAGATCGTGGACACCTTCCACCAGCACGACAAAGCTTCATTGCTGGCCCGCTTCCGTGAGGATACGCGTCTGGCAGTGGCGCAGGGCGTCAGCATGAATCCAGTGCTGCACAGCTTCCAAGCCGTTGTGCGTCGTTTTCGCATCGGATCGGACCTGTACGAGACATTCCTCGACAGCATGGCGATGGACCTGGCCGAAAGCGCGCACGACGAGAAGAGCTTCAACACCTATATCCTGGGAAGCGCCGAGGTGGTCGGGCTCATGTGCCTGCGCGTCTTCTGCGAAGGCGACGATACGCTCTATGAGAAGCTCAGGCCCGCCGCCATGAAGCTCGGCGCAGCGTTCCAGAAGGTGAACTTCCTGCGCGACATGCAGGATGACCACCTGCAACTCGGCCGCAGCTATTTCCCCGGCGTGGACGTCAGGCGCATGGACACCCGAACCAAACAACTGATCCAAAGCGACATACAAGCCGACTTCGATGCGGCCCTGGTCGGCATCAAAGCGCTGCCGAACGGTGCGCGCTTCGGCGTCTACGTGGCCTACGTCTACTACTTGAATCTGTTCCGCAAGATCAAGGCGCTTCCGGTGGACCATGTCCTGAAGGAGCGCATTCGGGTGCGCAACCGCCGGAAGATCATGCTGCTTACGACCAGCTATTTGCGACACAGTTTCGGAATGCTCTGAACGATGGCGAACAACTTCGATGAAGTGGTCCTCGTGGACGAGCGGGACGAAGTGCTTGGCACCATGGATAAGCTGAAGGCGCACAAGGAAGGTGCATTGCATCGCGCGTTCTCCGTGTTCCTCTTCGATCATGATGGGCGCCTGCTGCTCCAGCGCAGGGCTGAGACCAAGTACCATAGCGGCGGCCTCTGGACGAACTCCTGTTGCAGCCATCCGCGCATGGGCGAGGATCTCCTTGCCGCCGCAGAGCGACGAGTTGCCGAGGAACTCGGGATCATTACGCCACTGCAGCACCGGTTCAGCTTCATCTACAGGGCTAGTTTCGAGAATGGACTGCACGAGCATGAGCTGGACCATGTGTTCTTCGGACATTGGTCGGGCAGCGTGAGGCCCGATCCTGAAGAAGTGATCGATTGGAGGTACGCGACGATGGAAGAGATCGACGCCGACCTGCGTGAACATCCTCAGCGCTTTACCATTTGGCTGAAGGCGTGCTGGCCGGAAGTGCTCGCGGATCTTCATGCGACCCGGTCGCATCTGCCGCGCTGATCGAGCGATGGCCAGACCCAGGGTCGCGATCCATTGGTTCCGCAGGGACCTTCGCTTGCACGATAACCACGGCTTTTTCCGCGCGCTGGCCGACCACGGCGAAGTGCTCCCGCTCTTCATTTTCGACAACCAGATACTCGACCGGCTGGAGTCACGGGAGGACCAACGCGTGCAATTGATCCATGGCATCCTGGTCGATCTGCGTCATCGACTGGCGGACCACGGCGGTGCTCTGTTGATCGAGCACGGACAACCGCTGGAGGTTTGGAGGCGACTGCTCGATCGCTTCGAGATAACGGCTGTGACCGTCAACCATGACCACGAGCCCTACGCCCAGGAGCGAGACCGCACCATCGGGGAACTTCTGTCCCAGAATGGGGTCGCCTTGAGGACATTCAAGGACATCAGCATATTCGAGCGGAACGAAGTGGTAAAGGACGACGGCTCACCCTACACGGTATGCACGCCCTATATCCGGAAATGGCGGGAGCGCTTCACCGACCTGGATATCCAGCGGTTCGCGAGCGAAGCACAGCTGGATCGCTTGCACCGCAGTTTGCCTCTTCCGCTTCCCTCGCTGGAGAGCCTCGGTTTCGGTGAAGGCATCATGGACCTTCAACCACCGGTCCTGCCCGATCGACGATTGCGGGAGTACGAGCATACACGCAACCTGCCAGGTACTGAGGGAACGAGCCGGATGAGTATCCACCTGCGGTTCGGGACGGTCAGCGTTCGCGAGCTGGTGCGCAAGGCTTGGTCGCTTTCATCAGCCTACATGAACGAGCTTATTTGGCGCGAGTTCTTCATGCAGGTCCTGTGGCACTTCCCGCAGCATGATCGCGCCTTCAAACCGGCATACGATCGCATCGAGTGGAGAGCGGATGAGGCAGGCTTCGAGGCTTGGTGCCAAGGCCGGACAGGATATCCCCTGGTGGATGCCGGCATGCGGGAACTGCTGGCCACGGGCCTCATGCATAATCGCGTGCGCATGGTGGCAGCGAGTTTCCTGTGCAAGCACCTGCTGATCGATTGGCGCTGGGGCGAAGCCTGGTTCGCGAGCAAACTGCTCGATTTCGAGCTGAGCAGCAACAACGGAAACTGGCAATGGGCCTCAGGCTCAGGCTGCGACGCGGCACCATACTTCAGGATCTTCAATCCCAGCCTGCAGGTGAAACGCTATGATCCCCAGTTAATTTATGTGAAGCGGTGGGTGCCCGAGCTCGGATCGGCAAACTATGTGCGCCCAATGGTCGTTCACGAAAATGCCAGAAGTCGGGCACTCGCAGCCTACCAGGCCGCATTGTCAGGCAAAATAGCGTCTACCGACAGCAAGAACGAACCATCAGCATAGCCATGCCACGCAAAAAGAAAGCTCTCATCCTTACCCAACCGGTGAAGGAAGGCCTTAAAGCCATCAAAGTCCGCTTGGACGCCCGAACAGTTATTACACTTGCCAGCCAGAAGGCGCTGGAGTTCTGGCGCCAACGTTACCCTAAACTCGAGGTGATCGGTTGATCCCCTCAACACAAGAAGATGCCAAGAAAGAAGCCGGCGATCATCCTGGAGCGACCGATCAAGCCGGGTGTGAAGGAGATCAAGGTGCGATTGGATTCTCGCACCATCATCACCGTCAGCAGCAACAAGGCCCTCGAGGCCTGGCGCAAGCGCTACCCGAAGCTTGAAGTGATAGGCTGATCCTAAGCCTGCGGTTGGCACGCGCAATGGCTACCCTTCGCGGGTACCCTTTGTGCATGGCGATTACCTTAGGTCCGGCACCACGTCCCGATGGTATCGAACCATCAGCGGCTCTGGGTGTTATGCACCAGATGAACACGCTGACCATCATCATCCTCGTGTCCGTTACTGGGGCTCTGATGGAGTTCGTCGCCTGGGCTACGCACAAATACGTGATGCACGGTTTCCTGTGGTCATTGCACGCCGATCACCACCGCAAGGACCACTATGGCTTCCTGGAACGCAACGATACCTTCTTCCTGATCTTCGCCCTGCCATCCATCACGCTTTTCATCGTGGGCAGTATCAGGGGCCTTGATACTCCCTGGTTGTGGATCGGCTTGGGCATCCTCCTCTATGGCATGCTCTACTTCGTGGTCCACGAGGTCTTCATCCACCAGCGGATCAAATGGCTCCGACGCACCAGCAATCCGTACTTCCTAGCCATCCGCAAGGCGCACAAGGCGCATCACAAGCGGTTGGTGAAGGAAGGCGGTGAGTGCTTCGGCATGCTGGTGGTGCCATTCAGGTACTACCGCGAGGCAAGGAGGGCACTGGCGCAACAGCGCAGTGCGAAGGCACCGGCCTGAACGCTCACCTGTTCGCGCTCTTCACGATCGCATCATGCGAGGTGGCTGCGCAGGTCTACTTTTGTCGGCCATGAGCGAGCAGTTGCGGCAGTTGGGCAGTTTCCTGGGGCATCTCGCCAAGGCCCGCAATCGACATGGCGTGCATAGCCCCTTCGTGTACGACCTCATCGATAAAGTCCTGCGGCCGCAGGACGCCCGGCCAGAGCAGGCCTCCATCGAAACACTGCGCGAAGACCTCTTGCGCAGCGATCAGACCATCCGGGTGAATGACCTGGGCGCTGGTTCGCGCGTGCTGGACCTGCCGGTGCGCCGTGTGGCCGACATCGCCCGTTCCGCACTGAAATCGCCACGACAGGCGCAGTTGCTGTTCAGGCTGGCTCGTTATTTCAAACCGCGACATGTTCTCGAACTGGGCACCTCCTTCGGGATCACCACGCTCTATCTGGCTCAAGGAGCCGACGAAGGCACGGTCCACACCATCGAAGGGTGCCCGCAGACCTTCCGTATCGCACAGCACCATTTCGAGCAGTTGCAACAGCGGAACATCGCACCCCTCCTGGGCAGCTTCCAACGCCGACTGCCCGAACTCCTTTCTCGCATCGATCGCCTCGACCTCGTATTCATCGACGGCCATCATGCGAAACAGCCCACACTGGATTACTTCCATGCCTGCCTGGCGAAGGCTCACGAGGATACGGTCTTCGTCATGGACGATATCCATTGGAGCACTGGGATGGAAGACGCTTGGCGCGAGGTGAAGGCCCACGAGCGGGTGACGGGGACCATCGATCTCTACAGGATGGGGATCGTACTGCTGCACCAGGGGCAGGCCAGGGAACACTTCACGTTGCGCTATTGAGAGCCCATCCAGCGGCTCTGGTTGATACGGGAGCCGTGGACCCGGCGTGCTGGTGGCCCGGCTTGGCTACCTTGCACGGCACCCTACGGGAACGGCTGTGGCCAAAGCGCCCCTATTGATCACCACACTGAGCATCTGCGCCTCGCTCCAAGCCGGTGCCCAGTTGCAACAATGGCTCGTGCGCACGCTCTCCGGCGAGGTGAGGGTCATGGACGCAGGCTCGGGTACACCATTCCTTGGCCCCGTGATCGCCGGTTTCGGTCTGGGTGGTAGCGAAGACGTGAATCTGATGACCGATACGAACGGCGAATTGCTGTTCTGCACAGCTGTGGAGGGCGACGACAAAGTGCATGTGCGAACGGCGAGCATGCTGCCGATGCCCAACGGCGCCGGGCTCAACGGCAACGAAAGCAGCATGACCTCGGCCATCGTGCCCCGACCGTGCCACGACGGCCAGTACTACATCGTGCATCACGACGCGATCTCGAAGAAGCACCTGTATTCCGTAGTGGATATGGCACTGAACGGTGGAGCGGGAGACGTGACACAGAAGAACGTGCCCATTTCTGCCGATCTTGGCGAAGGACTGGCCGTGAGCCACCAGTTGCATAGCGGATGCCGTTGGATGTTCTGCTTCAAGGTGTACGACAACGACTACATCCTCATGCGGTCCTTGGTCGGCGCTGCGGGCATTGGCGAGCCCGAGCCCATTGATACGATCACCGGTTCCGAGGACGCTGAGCTGGCCAGTATGCTCAAGCTCTCCCCATCGAACGAATGGCTTGCGCTGAGCATGCCGAACATCGCTTTCCCTGACTCGGCGGATGTGGCCATATGGCCGCTCGACCTCCAGACCGGCACTGTGGGCGATGCGCGCTTCGTGCCGCTCACCGACGACCCCGTGGTAGGCATCGAATTCTCCCCCGGCAATGGCTACTTGTATTTCGCAGGCAACAGCAATTGGCCGGATATGGACTTCGGAAGGCTGAACCTTGGCAATGACCAAGTGGAGATCATCGATGGCGCGATCGGCGCGAGCATCGTGCATATGGAGACCGCATCCAACGGAAGGCTCTATGTAGCGGCCAACAACCTGATCAGTTCCCTTGCTGAAGTGCAAAATCCCGATGCCGCGGATCTTGCGAGCCTGGTCTACGACCGGTACGCTGTCTTCGTGTGGGCGGCCGGATGCAAGTCCGGACTGCCGAACTCCATTGAAGGAGAGCCGCCCGGTACCACGCAAACGCCGTCGTACATCGACTTCGAAGTGGAACTGCTGCCGAACTGCGGTGGGCATCTCTTCACCTCCGACGCCTGCCTGGCTTCCTCGTGGGAATGGCAATTCGGCGATGGCACCATCAGCACGCTCGATCGTCCCATCCATCACTACGACGTGGGGACATTCGATGTGACATTGAACATCGAAGCGTGCGGCGAGACGCTGTCGCTCACGCAACCGGCGCTCGTCACCGTCACGGGACTGCAGCCTGTGGCGCACATCTCGCACCCCGATTCGGTGTGCCAGCGCGCCATCGTGCCGTTCACCAACACCTCGGAGCAGTGCAGCGAGTACAGTTGGCGCTTCGGCAACGGCGCATACTCGGCGCAGGAAGTTCCGCCATACGCCTACCCCGCTCCTGGCGAGTATGATCTCACCTTCGTTGCCATCGAGGGCTGCATCACCGACAGCATCCACAGCCATATCACCGTCCTCCCCTCGGCATTGGCCTCGTTCCGTACCAACAGCGACCCCTGCGATGAACAACTGCGCCTCATCAATACCTCCATCGATGGCGGCACCTGGTACTGGGAGTTCGGCGATGGAGACACCACGCACGTGCGGGATCCGTGGCACACCTATACTTCCATGGACGCCTTCACCATCACGCTCATCTCTGACCGGGGAACGATGTGCGCTGATACCGCGCAACAGACCCTGTACGCCGGCTACGGCATCATACCGGTCGCATGGTTCATCCCCAACGCCTTCACACCGAACGGCGATGGCATCAATGATGAATTGCGGATAAAAGGTCCCGAAGTGTGCGCCTCACCGGTGATGAGCATATTCGACAAATGGGGCGAGCCCGTGTGGGAGGGCGATGCCACCTCGGGATGGGATGGAACAGTGAACGGCACGCCGGTGCCCGATGGCCCGTACGTGTATGTCCTAAACGGCAAGTTCTCGCGCACCCACGGCTATATCATGCTCTTGCGATGATCGCGGAACGAACCAGCAGATGAAGATCTACACCCGTACCGGCGACAAAGGCGAGACCGGATTGCTCGGCGGCACGCGCGTGCCCAAGGACCACGCGCGCATTGAGGCGTACGGCACGGTGGATGAGATGAACAGTCACATGGGCATGCTTCGCGACCTCGCTGCTCCCCACCATTCAGGCTTGATCATCACCGTGCAAGAAACCCTCTTCGCAATAGGATCCCGTCTCGCCGCGAACAGCACCGAGGAGGCCGCAAGGTTCAAGGTGCCTGCGATCAGCGATGCCGCGATCAGCGATCTGGAACAGGCCATGGATGCCATGGACAAGGACCTGGAGCCGATGCGCAACTTCATCCTGCCCGGCGGACACCCGGCGGTATCGCAAGCGCATATCTGCCGGACCGTGTGCCGCCGTGCAGAGCGCCGCGTGGTGCAACTGGCCCGTGAAACGGACATCGACCCGCTGGTCATCCGGTACCTCAACCGCCTCTCCGATCTGCTCTTCGTGCTGGCCCGGCACCTTGGTCATTTGCACGGCGTGGCCGATACGCCCTGGAGGCCGTCCGCCGGAACCGCCCGTCCCGCCTAGGTTTATGCTTGTTCCGCGCACCGTTTCAGCCGGTTGAAAAGTCGCTGCCGGACGGATCCTCATCCGTCTATATTTGCCGCCAATTTCACAGACCCTAGAACAGGCTGATCGATGTACTGGACACTGGAACTCGCTTCGTACTTGGAGGATGCGCCCTGGCCCGCCACCAAGGAAGAGCTGATCGATTTTGCCATGCGCACCGGTGCGCCGCTCGAAGTGGTCGAGAACCTGCAAGCCATCGAGGACGAGGAGGAAGTCTTCGAATCCATCGAGGAGATATGGCCGGATTATCCATCGAAGGAGGATTTCTTCTTCAATGAAGACGAGTACTGACCTGCTCATGGCATCACCTGGAGGCCCCGCCAACGCGGGGCTTTTCCATTGACGCTGACGCCTTGGCAGCATGGTCCTGACGGCAGGGTCTGTGCTGGGCACGGCCCGCTACCTTTGGCACCCTTTCGCGCAAGGCACGCCCTTGACGCCCAGCAACACCGCAGCAAATGATCGGTTCCTTCACCAAGGCCCTCAAGAAAGTCTTCGGGGACAAGTACCAGCGCGACCTCAAGGAAGTGATGCCTTTGGTCGACCAGGCCAAGGTCGAATTCGCCAAGCTCGACGGCATCACCCACAATGAACTTCGGGAACGAGCCCAGGACCTGCGGGCACGCATCCTGGCCAGCACCAAGGCGAACGATGATCGCGTGGCCGAACAGCGCGCGCTGATTGACGCCGACCCGCACATGGACATCCATGAACGCGAGGAACGCTACGAGCAGATCGACGAGCTGGAGAAGAAGAGCTTGGTGGTCCTCGAAGAGAAGCTCCTCGAGGTGCTGCCCGAAGCCTTCGCCATCGTGAAGGAGACCGCACGCCGCTTCTCAGAGAGCTCGGAGATCCGCGTCCGCGCCACCGAGCGCGATCGTGAAGTAGCCATCAAGCGACCCGACGCCGTGCGCATCCATGGTGACGAGGCTTTCTGGAAGAACTCCTGGATCGCCGCTGGCAACACCGTGACCTGGGACATGGTGCATTACGATGTACAGCTCATCGGAGGAGTTGCATTGCACAAGGGCCGGATCGCCGAGATGGGAACCGGTGAAGGCAAGACGCTTGTGAGCACCCTGCCGATCTTCCTCAACGCGCTCGCCGGTCGGGGCGTTCACCTGGTAACGGTGAACGACTACCTGGCCAAGCGCGATGCCGAATGGATGGGGCCCATCCACGAATTCCATGGCTTGCGGGTGGATTGCATAGACAAGCATCAGCCCAACAGCCCCGAGCGCCGCAACGCCTACATGGCCGACATCACTTACGGCACCAACAACGAATTCGGCTTCGACTACCTCCGCGACAACATGGCGCACGCGCCGAGCGCTCTGGTGCAACGCAAGCATCATTTCGCCATCGTCGATGAGGTGGACAGCGTGCTCGTTGATGATGCCCGCACCCCGCTCATCATCAGCGGACCCACGCCGAAGGGCGAGATCCACCAGTTCGACGAGTACAAGCCCCGCGTGGAGCGCCTGTACACTGCGCAGAAGCAACTGGTAACGAAGCTCATCACCGAAGCCAAGGACAACCTGAAGGGACTGGCCGATGGCAGCGCCACCAAGGAGCAGCTGGAGAAAGGCGGGCTGGCGCTCCTGCGCGCCTATCGCGGGCTGCCCAAGAACGGCGCGCTCATCAAATTCCTCAGCGAGACCGGCGTGCGCAACCACCTGCAGAAAACCGAGAACAACTACTTGCAGGACCAAGGGAAGGAGATGCCCAAGGTGGACGCCGAGCTCTATTTCACGATCGATGAGAAGATGCATGGCATCGAGATGTGCGACAAAGGCATCGATCTCATCAGCGGCGACATGAACGACCCTACGTTCTTCATCATGCCCGATGTGGGCAGCACCATCGCCGAGATCGAGAAGAGCGGCGCGAGCGCGGAAGAGAAGGCCCGCCGGAAGGATGAATTGCTGCGCGATTTCGGCGTGAAGAGCGAACGGATACACACCGTGAACCAGTTGATCCGGGCCTATGCGCTGTATGAGATCGACGTGGAATACGTGGTGATGGACGGCAAGGTGAAGATCGTGGACGAGCAGACGGGCCGGATCCTGGAGGGCCGCCGGTACAGCGACGGCTTGCACCAGGCGATCGAGAGCAAGGAGAAGGTGAAGGTGGAAGCCGCCACGCAGACCTACGCCACCATCACCCTGCAGAACTACTTCCGCATGTACCACAAGCTCGCGGGCATGACCGGTACGGCGGAGACCGAGGCGCAGGAATTGTGGGACATCTACAAGCTGGACGTGATGGTGATCCCCACCAACCGGCCCGTGGTGCGCAAGGACAACGAGGACATGGTCTTCAAGACCAAGCGCGAGAAGTACACGGCCGTGATCGACGAGATCGTGGCCCTGCGCGATGCCGGCCGACCTGTCCTCGTGGGCACCACCAGCGTGGAAGTGAGCGAGCTGATGAGCAAGATGCTCAAGATGCGCAACATCCCGCACAACGTGCTCAATGCGAAGCAGCACCAACGCGAAGCCGAGATCGTGGCGCAAGCCGGCCTCCCCGGCACCGTAACCATCGCCACCAACATGGCGGGCCGCGGTACCGATATCAAGCTCGGCCCTGGCGTGAAGGAAGCAGGTGGCCTGGCCATCATCGGCACAGAGAAGCACGAAAGCCGCCGCGTCGATCGCCAGTTGCGCGGTCGTGCTGGTCGCCAGGGCGATCCCGGCAGCTCGCAGTTCTACGTGAGCCTCGAGGACGACCTCATGCGCCTCTTCAACAGCCAGCGCATCTCGAAGATCATGGACACCATGGGCCTCAAGGAAGGCGAGGTGATCCAGCACAGCATGGTCACGGCCAGCATCGAGCGGGCCCAGAAGAAGGTGGAGGAGAACAACTTCGGCATTCGCAAACGCCTGCTGGAGTACGACGATGTGATGAACAGCCAGCGCACCGTGATCTACACGCGCAGGCACCACGCCCTTTTCGGCGAACGATTGAAGCTGGACATACTCAACATGTTCCACGATACGGTGAGCAGCACCGTGGCCGCCTACCAGCCGATGGGCGACTTCGATGGCTTCCAGTTCGAATTGTTCCGCAAGTTCTCCACGGAAAGCCCGGTGAACGAGGACGAGTTCAAGCAGATGAAAGCGGACGAGCTCGCCGACCGGATCTTCGATGCCGTGATGGCCAGTTACGACCGCCACATGGCGCGCACCGCCGCCCAGGCCATGCCGGTGATCACCGATGTGTACCTGAACCAAGGCGCGCAGTACGAGAACATCGTGGTGCCCATCACCGATGGCCTGCGCACCATGCAAGTGGTGACCAACCTGCAGAAGGCCTACAAGACCGAAGGCCGCGACCTGACGGCGAGCGTAGAGAAGTACATCACCCTGGCCATCATCGATAACGAGTGGAAGGAACACCTGCGCGAGATGGACGAACTGCGCCGCAGCGTGCAGAACGCCAGCATCGAACAGAAGGACCCGCTTTTGATCTACAAACTCGAGAGCTTCAAGCTCTTCAAGGACATGATCGAGCGCATGAACGGCGAGGTGGTCGGCTTCCTCGCACGCGCGGCATTGCCCTCGGCGCAGCCGCAGGTGCAACAAGCCCCAGCCGCCCGCGCGCCGCAACAACGCCTGGAAACCAGCCGCACGGAGACGCCGCAATTCGCTGGCGCCTCACGCAGTGCAGCTCCACGGCCCACGACCGGCGGTGGGCCCATGCGCGGCCCCATGCCACCACAAGGACCACCGCCACCCTCGGTGCCGGTTCGCGTGGAGAAGAAGGCCGGGCGCAACGACCCCCGTGCCTGCGGGAGCGGCAAGAAATACAAGCAGTGCCACGGGAAGGATGCTTGAGACTTGGTTAAGGCAAGGCTCACTCCACCACCAGCTTCGCTCCGCTGATCCAGCGTGTGGCATCGTGCAAGTGCAGGTGGTAAAGTCCGGGGTGCCAGTTGTCCGTTGTCAGTTGTGCGGCTGGGCCGGGCAACTGAAGCGCTTGCACCATGCGGCCTGCGGCATCGGTTACCGTGAGTCGCAAGGCGCCCTGCGGCGCGAAGGCCGCCGGGAGCGCCACGCTCACCTGCACCGTGCTGCCACTTGCCACAGGGTTGGGCGCCACGGTGAGCACATCCCGCAAATTGGTGATCTGCGTCTCCATGCCCTGGATCAAATGGCAGCCGGGCTCCAAGCAGCCCATGCTATCCACCTTCACTACCCACACGTCTTGGGTGTATGGGCCAGCTTGCAAGGCCGAACCCACGGCGATAAAGCCGCCGTCTGATGTTGGCTCTACATCGCGCAGGATACCGGCGCCGTTGCTCACGAAGCTATCATGGTACTGGTAGTTGCGCATCCAAAGACTGTCACCTTCAGCGGTTGTGCGCAGAAGCGTGCCTGAGTATCCCCCAAGAGACATGGAACCAACAGCGATAAGATCCATGCTCGGCAAGACCTCCTTCACCACTTGTAGCGCGCAATCACTGACTTGCGCAGCATACTCACGCTGCCAGATGAAAGAGCCATCAGCCGGATCAAGGCGCGCTATGTACCTCCTAGCCATCGCGAAGTTGCTATAAGCCCATCCACCAGCCACAAGCACCTCTCCGTTCTGCGCTACTGTGATGTTCGCGGTGGACTCCGGAAATCCGCCACCCCAGAGCTTCTCCCATACCACACCACCGGTATCATTCAAGCATTGCACCCAGAATTGGGCGTTACTCGAAGTGATCCGTTTGTTGCCACCGGTTACATATCCATCGGCCCAGCCATTGTCCGTTGAATTAATGAAGTCATTCCACTGCCCGCCGTAGGTCTGCAGCCACTCCTCATTGCCCTGCGCATCGGTCTTTATCACGAAGGCCTGCAGCGCGTTGCCCACAGCGCTGGTCTCGCCGCAGATCACGTAGCCGCCATCGGGGGTCTGCTTGGCCTGGCGGCCGATCCAGCTCTGGTTGTCCGGGCCGACCACTCGAAGCGTGTCGAATTGCCCAGCGGGTGTGCCGAGGAAAAGTGCTGCGCGGCTGATCCAGTTTCCGAGTGAATCCGTGCGAAAGAGGTTACCTCCGGTAACAAGACCACCATCCAACCGCTTGTGCGTGCTATTGCTCCAGCCCGGATATGTCGCATGCACCGTATCGAATGCGATGCCCTCCGAAAGCAGTTGGCCCGTGGCATCGATGACCAAGTAGCGTACGATCGAGCTAAAGAAGATGCCATCACTATATGCCCCATTGCCGATCACTGCGTACTTGCCGTCATTCAGCACCTCCACCCCCCAAGCCGTGCTCCCTCCCCCATTCGAATAGTTCGGATCGTATCGCCGATTGAAGGTTTGCGCTCCTGCCCGAAGGCTAAAGCCAACGAGCAGGAGCGCAACGCCTATTTTCTTCAGTGTTCTCAAGCTATCGCATCAAGTTCAACTTGGCCGTGCCCACTTGTATCCCATCTAAGTAGAGCGAGGCGATATGCACGCCGGTGGCAAGCTCCTTGGGCAGAATTTCCAAGATGCCATCCTTGGGAGCGATCCGCTCGCGCTTCTCTAGGCGCCCTTGCGTGTCGCTCACCAACACTTCTGCTTGTTCCACGCCTTCGGGTACTTGGTACACCAAATATACCGGGCCGTTGCTCGGGTTGGGGTAAGCCGCCAGCATGGCTTGCGCACTTGCGGTTGTTCACCAAGGTTCGCGCGCTGGTGAGGTCGCCCTCGGCCAGATAGAGCGCCAGGTGCGCTTCGTGCTCGCCCACGCTTTTGCTGGCCGTGAGCCGCGCATGCGTGAGGGCGATATCGCCAGCATCACCGCTGAGCAAGCTCTTGCGCACCATGGCTTGCAGGGCCGTGGCCTTCGCGGCATAGAAGTGCGCAATCTCACTTTGGTAGATGCTGTACATGCTCACGCCGCTTTGCCCGCCATAAACGAGCTCTTTGTAGAAGGGATCAATGGGCAAGCTCTCCACCATGTCCAGCACCTCTTGCTGCAAGGGGCTGTTGGCCAGCAGGGCTTGCGCCAAATGCCATGGGTTCATCGCAGGCGTGCGGGTGATCAACGCCGCGCGCCAGCCATCAATGGTTACCGAAGGCGCCACCAGCATGAGCTTGTTGCGCACCGCGTAGCTATCGTTGGCGGAGTTGAGGATGTACTGGATCAGACCCTCGGTGCCAGTTCGCGTGGAGAAGAAGGCCGGGCGCAACGACCCCTGCCCCTGCGGGAGCGGCAAGAAATACAAGCAGTGCCACGGGAAGGATGCGTGAACCTCCACCGCTCAACAGCCCGAAGCCGGCCTTACGGGGCCGGCTTCGCAGCTTATGGTGTATGGAGTGTGGTTCTAGAACTGTACGGGCACGCGCATCTGCACGCGCACGGGGCGGCCGTTGTCGGCGCCGGGCTGCCAGGGCGAGGTGGACTTCACGGCATCGACAAGCTGGCCGTTGAAAACGTCACTGGCACCGCCAACGACCTTCACATCGGTGAGCTCGCCATTCTTCTCCACCACGAAGCTCGTGGTCACATCGGCCTTCAGCCGATCACCGCTCAAGGGCGATACTCTCTCACGGATGTAGCGCACGAAGGCGCGCTGGTCACCTCCCGGATAGGCGGGCATCGCCTCGGCCCGCGTGTACACGATCCCGGCGAGCACTTCGGGGTCATAGACCTTCTCGGCCAGTGCCTGTCCCCAAACGTCGTAGCGTTCCCAAATGCCGGACTTGTATCCGTTCTTGTACAGGCCGTGGCTTTCCACTTTGCCGTTGGCGTGGTAGAAGGTGAAAGCGCCTTCGGGAATGGTGAGCGAGGCATCGCGATAGCGGCCTTCCGCCTTCAACTTGCCGTCTACCGTGTAGGTCTTGCCGATCCAGAGATCGCCCTCCTGGCCTTCGTTCACGCGGTAGTACTTCGCTCGCTTGGACGTAGTGGATGCCAGGACCTCATCCAGGTATTGCCGCTCCGTTTGAGCCTGTGCCAAGCAAGGCATGAAGGCCGAACCAAGGAGGACGATGAAGAGCGTTTGGGCGATGCGCACGGAGAGCGGGGTCGTTGTTCGGCCCCCTCGAACGCAACATGGTCCCGCCGGGTTACGTGGCTAACCCGCCCACCCCTCCCGGTCGAGCGACCGGTACTGGATGGCCTCGGCCAGGTGCTCCGTGCGGATGTCCGGGCTGGCGGTCATATCGGCGATGGTGCGCGCCACCTTCAGGATGCGGTCGTAGGCGCGGGCGCTGAGGCCCAGCCGGTCCATGGCCTTCTCCAGCAAGGCCTTGCCGGTGGCATCGATGCGGCAGATCTCCCGCAGCTCCTTGCTGCCGATCTGCGCGTTGCAATGGATGCGCTTGCCAGCATAGCGATCCTGCTGTACCCGCCGTGCAGCGATCACGCGATCGCGCATCTCGGCGCTCTTCTCCGTAGGCCGTTCAGCGCTCAGTTCGGCGAACGGCACGGGCGTTACCTCGATATGGATGTCGATGCGATCGAGCAAGGGGCCGCTCACCTTGTTGAGGTATTTCTGAACCACGCCCGGCGCGCAAACGCATTGCTTGTCCGGGTGGTTGTAATAGCCGCAGGGGCAGGGGTTCATGGCAGCCACGAGCATGAAGCTGGCCGGGTACTCCACCGAGAATTTCGCCCGGCTGATGGTGACCACGCGATCCTCCAGCGGCTGTCGCAGCACCTCGAGCACCTGCCGCTTGAACTCGGGCAGCTCATCCAGGAAGAGCACGCCGTTGTGCGCCAAGCTGATCTCGCCGGGCTGCGGGAAGGAGCCACCGCCCACCAGGGCAACATCGCTGATGGTGTGGTGCGGTGAGCGGTAGGGCCGCACGCTTAGTAGGCTGTCCTCCTTGCGCAGCTTGCCGGCCACGCTATGGATCTTGGTGGTCTCCAGCGCCTCGTCTATGTTGAGCGGCGGCAGGATGGTGGGCAGCCGCTTGGCCAGCATGGTCTTGCCCGCGCCGGGCGGACCGATGAGGATGATGTTGTGCCCGCCCGCCGCAGCGATCTCGAAGGCCCGTTTGATGTTCTCCTGCCCTTTCACATCGGCGATATCCACCGGATAGCTGCGACTGCTGTTCGCGAACTCCTCCTCGATGTCCACGAGGATGGGTTGAAGGCTGCTTTCCCCTTTCATCAGATCCACCACTTCGCGCAGGTGCTCGACACCGAATACTTCCAAGCCGTTGACGATGGCTGCTTCGCGTGCGTTGGCGGCGGGCAGGATGATGCCCTTGAACCCTTGCTTCTTCGCTTCGAGCGCGATGGGAAGCGCGCCTTTGATGGGGCGCACGCCGCCGTCGAGCGAGAGCTCGCCCATGACGAGGTGCGTCTCGAGCATCTCAGCGGGGACTTGTTCCGTTGCTGCAAGCAACCCCACGGCCAACGGCAGGTCGTAGGCGGTTCCCTCCTTGCGGATATCCGCTGGCGCCAGGTTGACGGTGATGCCCTTGCCGCGCGGCATGTAGAAGCCGTTGTTGCGCAGCGCGGCATCCATGCGCTGCTGGCTCTCGCGCACCGAACTGTCCGGCAGGCCCACGATCATGAAGAACGCGCCGACCTCCACGTTCACCTCGGCGGTGACGATGGTGGCGTTGATGCCGAAGACCGCGCTGCCGAAGACCTTGACGAGCATGTTCTAGTACCGATCAGGTCGCTGTGGAGCGGCCAGGTCGCGCTCGATGTGATCGATGAGGGCGTGGATGACCTTGATGTGCACTTCCTGCACGCGGTCTGCATAACCATTGTGCGGAACGCGCACCTCCACCGTGCATAGCGCAGCCAGCTTGCCGCCATCTTTTCCGGTGAGGCCGATCACGTGCATGCCTTTCTCACGTGCCACTTCCGCAGCGCGAAGCACGTTGGGGCTATTGCCGCTGGTGCTGATGGCGAGCAGCACATCGCCCTCTTTGCCATGCGCCTGCACGAAGCGAGAGAACACCTGCTCGAAGCCATGATCATTGCCCACGCAGGTCAGGTGGCCGGGGTCGCTGATGCTGATGGCGGCGATGGGCGCGCGGTCATCGCGGAAGCGGCCGGTGAGCTCTTCGGCGAAGTGCATGGCATCGCACATGCTGCCGCCATTGCCGCAGCTGATCACCTTGGCGCCCTGCTTCAGGCAATAGCTCATGAATGCTCCGGCCTGCTCCACGGCAGCCAGGTTCGCCGGGTCGGCGATGAAGCGTTGCAGGACTTCTGCTGCTTCGTTGAAATGCGAACGGACACGCTCAGTGCTCATCGCACCAAAGATGCGCTTTCAGGGCAAGACGGCATCGCGCCTACCTGCTCGCCTCCGCTCCCAGCACCTGCATACCCTGTATGCCCCGCTCGAGGAACTCGCCGTACGCATCCTTGTCCGGGGTGTAGCCCACGGGATCGGTGAGCAACTGCCCTTCGGGGCTGAGCAGCACATACAGCGGCTGGCTTACGCTGCCGAAGCTCTCGCTCTGCATGGTGGCCCAGCGGTTCCCTTCGGTGGTGATCAGCTTCTTCTGCCCGCGGCAGTTGATGTATACGTGCTGTTCCTCCTTGGGCAGTTCGCGCTTGTCGTCCACGTAAAGGGAAACAAGGACATAGTGGTCCTGGAGGATCTTCAGGATCTCCGGCTCGCTCCATACGGTCTCTTCCATCTTGCGGCAGTTCACGCACGCCCAACCGGTATTGTCTATGAGCATCGGCTTGCCACTGGCCTGCGATGCCCTTTGTCCTTCCTCAATGCTGTGATGGCACACCAGGCCGAGCGGGCATTCGCTGGTCTGATGGTAGTAGCTGTAGAACAGCGGAGGAGGGAAGCCGCTCAAGAGCTTCAGGTTGCGCCAGGGGCCGCTGGTGAGGCCCGGTATGAGGTACAGAACGAACAAGGCGGTTACGATGCCGAAGCCGAGGCGCAATGGAGCCAGCTTCTTCACCGGGCTGTCATGCGGGAACCGGATGCGGCCGAAGAGATAGAGCGCCAGACCGATGCCGATGACGATCCACAAGCCGATGAAGAGTTCGCGCTTGAGCAGCCCCCAGTTGAGCACGAGATCGGCGTTGCTGAAGAACTTGATCGCCAGCGCCAGCTCGATGAAGCCGAGCACGACCTTGACGGTGTTGAGCCAGCTGCCGCTGCGCGGAAGGCTGTTCAGCCATTGCGGGAAGAGCGCGAACAGGCCGAAGGGCAGCGCGAGCGCAAGACCGAAGCCGCCCATGCCGGCCGTAAGCTGCCATGCACCGCCATCGGCCGTGAGGGCACCAGCGAGCAAGGAGCCCAGGATGGGACCCGTGCAACTGAATGACACCAGCGCGAGGGTGAGCGCCATGAAGAAGATGCCGATCATGCCACCGAAGCGCGACGCGTTCTGGTCCATTCGATTCACCCAACTGCTGGGCAGGGTGATCTCGAAGTAGCCGAAGAAGGAGATGGCGAAGACGATGAAGATGACGAAGAAGAAGACGTTCAACCAGGGGTTGGTGCTGATCTCGTTGAAGATCTCTTCGTTCACCGAGCCCAGCACATGGAAGGGGATGCTGAAGACCAGATAGATGAGCAGGATGAATGCGCCGTATGTGATGGCGTTGCGCAGTCCCTTCTTGCGGTCTTCACTGCCTTTGGTGAAGAAGCTCACCGTGAGCGGGATCATCGGGAATACGCACGGTGTCAATAGGGCAAGCAAACCGCCGATGAAGCCCAGGGCGAAGAGCATGAGCAAGCTGCTGTTCTTGTGGTCTTCACGCCCACCGGGCACCACGGGCCGTTCCAGGTCCACGTTGGCCAATTTGTACCTGCCATCGGCGCAGCTCACCACCTTGTACTTGCTCAGGTCGAACGGCACCAGGCTAAGGCGAAAGGTGCCACTGTCGGCGTTCAACTGGTAGAAGACCTTTGCAGGAGGCAGGCAGGTCTCATCATTGCAGGTCATGTACTCGAAGGCCCCCGAGATGGGCACCTCGGGCGCGAGCAGTTCCACCTTCCGCTTGAAATCGACATCGTGCTTGAACTTCCGCACCGTCATGTCGAATACGGGATCGTTGCCTTCGATCGTGTGGCCGCTTACTTCCTCCACCCCATCATGCACCACCACGTGGGCGAGCGTATCAAAGAGGAATGAACTGGGCCAGGGACCCATGTCGCCGAAGTTCTCGGTGCTGTACACGCTCCAGCCTTCATCGATCTGTGCATGGAAGGCGATGCTCCACAGGTCTCCCTCGACAGGCACGGCGCTCACGCTCCAGGCCACGCGATCGTTGGCCGGATCGAGCTTGATGGCGGCGGCATCCTGCGCGCCGGGTTGATCCTTGCCGCAACCAGCCAACAACAGAGAGGCTGCGAACGCCGCAAGTCCGATACGCACATTCGCTCGCTTCATCTCGTCCTCTACGGGGTTATATCGATCTTGAACGGCACCGACACGGGCGGAAGGCAGGTGCTTCCATTGCAGGCCATGTACTCCACTTCTCCCTCCACGGAGAAAGCACCGCTGATCACGGGCTTTACGGAAAGCAGGAAACGCGCCTCGCCACTGTGATGACGCACCTGCACTCCGAAGTTCTCATCGAATTCTTCCACGGCCTTCGGTTCCTGCAGCGCACCCAGCGAAGCGTATGCGCTCGATGGCGTGAACCGGAACACCGTGGGCAAGGGGCCTTGGTCGCTAGGTAGTTCGGTGGCGTAGATGTGCCAACCCTCCTCGCAATGGGCGACGATCTCAACGCGCACCGATCCATCCGAGGCGACGGAGGCTTCGGTGGACCACCGGACCGGGCCTGAGGGCTGAGGCACGGCGATCAGGCTCACGAGGGCAGGGAGGATGTTCATGCGTGCAGGGTCGCAAAACTAACCAGCCCCTTAGCGTGCGCTACCGGGGGGTTCGCCGATCCTAGGGATCCTGTTCCTACGAGGGATACTCGATCTCCACCACGCGGGCCACGGGAATGGTCATGCCGTACTTGAGCACGATGTTCTCCGGATCGAAGGCCCAGATGGTCGTTTCCACCGCCTTCAATCCTTCATCGTCCTGGAAGATGATGCGGCACTTGCCATGTTCGGCATTGCCCAAGCGCGTGGCCTGCTCCATCTTATGCAGGATCGCGAGGTGCTGCTCATCGGTCAAGGGCACCGGCTGACGGGGAAAGCGCAACGACGGGATGCGCTCTTTGGCGATGGTGGTGTGCAGGGCGGGCATGGCTGAGGTCGTTTGTGGTGTCAAAAGATAGGCGCGTCAGCTCCGGTTGGTGCCCGCAGTGGATAAGTCGTGCCGTCAATTCTTGTGAAGGCGGCAGTGCCAAACCCTCCTCGATCGGTCGCTGGCTTGGAAGCCCTCGGCCAATCGGTGCCCCACCAACCAAGCCACTTCTCCCGCGCTCACCAGCACGTAGGTCGATGGCTTCTCGCTCCTTGGCACTTTGGCATCGATGAGGATATCGCTCACGAGCTTGGTGCCATGCAGTCCGATGGGGCGGATGCGGTCGCCGTGCCGCCAGGGCCTCAGTTCCATTGGGAATGAGAGCCGGTCGGCATCGAGCAGCACTTCATCCATGGAGGCTGGAACACCTCCACGCTGATCCATCCAACCGAAGGAGAAGGGGCCTGCGATCCCATGACCGGATTCTTGCTCGATGCTGTAGGACGGTGCAGGCTCTGCCGCAGGGCTGATGATAAGGTGCTTTCGATCCACGCATGCCTGCCACCGCTGCGTAGCGAACAGGCTTCCTGTGGCATGAGCACGCACCGCTTCGAGGACGCGTTCGATCGCATCAGGATGGAAGCCCCTGGGCCGCAACAACCGATGCAACAGCAGCAGCGGCGCGTGGCTCCCCTCGATCGCTTCAAGTCTCGCCCGCGTAGTACCATCCGGCGCTTCTTCAACACCCGCAGAACGCTCCAGGCCCAAGTCTTCTGCGACGTGCTCCAATTCGCGCAGCATGGCAATGGACCTTGCAATCGTGCGCGTGGCGCCCGGCCTCAGATTATCGAGCAAGGGCACCAGTTCGTGCCTGATGCGGTTGCGCAAGTACTTGGCCTCGGCGTTGCTGCTGTCTTCACGGAAGGGGATCCCCTCTTCCTGCGCGTATTCGAGGATCGGTGTGCGATGCACGCCCAATAACGGCCTGATGAAGGAACCGCTGACAGGCGCCATCGCGCACCAACCATGCTCGCCTGTTCCGCGCAGCAGGTTGATGAACAGCGTCTCCACGGCATCATCGGCGTGGTGGCCGAGCGCCGTGGGCAAACCGTCGTGCTGCCCCAGCGACTTCAACCAAGACAATCGCAGTTCGCGCGCGGCCATCTGCACCGAAAGCCCATTCGCGCTGGCGTGGGCCTTCACGTCCAAACGAGCGGTTTCCACGGCAACGCCCAGCGCGCGGCAATGCGCCACCACGAACTCGCGATCGCCATCGCTTTCCGTTCCGCGCAAACCATGGTCGGCATGCGCCACCTTGCACGGATGGCCCAAGGCACGCAGCACGTGCAGCAGCACCATGCTATCCACGCCTCCGCTCACCGCCACGCGCACCGGTGCGCCCGGCGGCAGCAGGGACCCGCGCAGGATGTATCGCCTCACCTCATCGAGCATCGCCAAGGCCATTGATGATCGAGAGCGCCTTGATCCGGCATTCCTCCCACTCGGTCGCTGGATCGCACAGGGCGGTGAGCGCACTGCCCGTAGTGAGCGTGAGCCTGCCGTTGGATGCATCGAAGAGCACGGTGCGAATGACCACATTGAGGTCCGCGGTACCGTCCGGAGCAAAGAAGCCCAACGCACCGCTGTACAATCCGCGCGCGGCGTCTTCCATGGCATCGATCAGGCGCATGGCGCTGCGCTTCGGCGCACCCGTCATGCTCGCTGGAGGGAATGCAGCGCGAACGGCATCAAAGGGGGTCGCCCCATCGGCAAGGAGTGCCGATACTGTGCTGACCAGCTGATGCACGCGCGGGAATGAACGCAC
The DNA here is from genome assembly GCA_016710965.1 of Flavobacteriales bacterium. Classification (GTDB taxonomy): domain Bacteria; phylum Bacteroidota; class Bacteroidia; order Flavobacteriales_F; family PHOS-HE28; genus PHOS-HE28. Next base: position 73,071 of record JADJTW010000033.1, on the reverse strand, counting down.
ACCGCAGAGCTCCTCCACGTTCACGGATCGAGGCGCAGCTATCCGGGAAAGGTCATGGCGCATCACGTCGAGCGCCATGATATTCTCACTGCGCTCTTTGGGGTCGGTGGCCAGCTCGGCTCTCAATCGTTCATCCTCCAGGCGCTCGGCTGCTCGCGGCCGTGTTCCTTTCATCGGCTCGCCCACCACACGCCGGCCATCCATTGCCAGGAACCGTTCGGGGCTCATGCACAGGGCGTAGCGCTCGCCCCGGCGATGGAAGGCTGCGAAGGGTGCATCGGTGTATTCGAGGAGCTGCGGGAATGCACGGAACGGGTCGAAGCTGCGTTCGTTGGCCACGCGTTCGATGCAGTAGTTCACTTCGTAGATATCGCCACGCTGGATGCGCTTCATGAGCGACTGGGCGCGCTGCAGATAGGTGTCACGGTCCGTGAGGCAATGCCAATCGAGGGCGACGACCGGACTGGCCTGTTCCTTCGGCGCGAGCAAGCCGGTCGCGAATTCGCGTGCTGCTTGCTCATCGCCGGGCATGCAATGGAGCACTGCTTCTCCCCTGCTCCACTCCACCACCCAACGCGGCACGGTCCACTCGGAACGCGGGAATTCCGTGTGCGATCCGTGATCCAGCCACAACCCGCTTCCTTCATGGTTGAAATGGTAGCATAAGTGCCCGAATGTCCAATCCACGGCCCGACCTTCGGGGTCCAGCACCGGCGAATCCGATGTCGAAAGGCACCCCACCCCCAGTACCTGCCTGTCGATATCCGCTAACCTTCGGTATAGGAAGACCGGCTCCGATCGCAAGGCCATCGGGTTGAAGGTGGCGGATTCCCCAAGCGGAATGCGGACTCTCATGCAGGCGGCCAAGGTATTCCCACCGGCGGTCCCTTATGTCGAAGGCCGTCGACGGCATCTTCGCAAGAGGAGGCGACATCCTTCGCCCTATCTTTCGTCTATCGGACAAGGATGCCTTCAATGAAACCCCGCTTTACGCTTATCGCCTCGATCGCCTTGTGGGGCTCCGGCCTGATGATACCCCTGACCGGAGTCTCACAAGCGCGGTTGGTGATCAACAACAACGCCTGGGTGCGCATTGACAATGGCGCGTGGGTGGTGTTGGAGAACCCTGCCACCACCGCGCTTCAGACCTTGGGCACCGGCGGCAACATCCGCAGTGAGGGCGAATTCAATCGCATCCGCTGGCAGATCCGCAACAGCACCGGGGTGTACACCGTGCCCTTCACCACCGCCAACGGCGTGAAGATGCCTTTCACATACGAGGTTACCACCGCCGGGTCCAATGATGCCACCGCATCCATTGCATTCAGCACGTTCAACTACGGCACGGTGGGGCCCGTCAATTGGAACAACGACACCTACCGGCCCAGCGACGTTACCCACATGTTCAACTACTGGGTGGGTTCGCCGCTGAACAACTCGGACAACGTGGTGGACCGGTTCTGGGAGATCGACCCTTACGCCGCGGGCTTTGCTTACACCGCCAAGCCGACGGTCCGGCTGGGATTCACCTATGACCCAGGAGCGGTCATCGGTGATGTGCGTACGGGCAATGCCATCACCGGAGCGTCCGTTGTCGGCGCGCAACGCTTCAACCCGAACGGCAATATGTGGGGCGATTACTGGCCTGCTGGCACTTGGGCAGCGGGAGCGGTGAATAGTGTTACTGCGGTGGATGTACCAGCGGGCCATTTCTTCCGCTCGTGGACACTGAGCAACATCCTGCAACCATTGCCCGTGGAACTAGTGCGGTTCGATGCGCAATGCATCGATGGCCGCGTAGCGATCTCATGGAGCACGGCCAGCGAGAACGGATCCGACCATTTCGATGTGCAACGAAGTGTCGATGGCATCACGTTCGAGACCATCGGACAGGTGACAGCAGCGGGCCAGAGCATGAGCCTGATCGACTACAGCTACATCGACAACCGGCCATTGAACACAGGTTACTACCGCGTAATGGAAGTGGACGCTGACGGCTCGAGGCAGCTAAGCGAGATAGCCGCAACGAGTTGCTCGCGCACCGGACGAACGCATATCGTTACCGCATGGGACGGCGGCAGTATCCTGAATGTACTGGTTGAGACAGCGAGCGACCAAGTGCATCTGGTACGGCTCTTCGACGCTGCTGGCAAGGAGATCTGGAATGCCGCCAACGTCCCCCTCGCAACGGGCCAGAACACGTTGTCGATCCCGACTGAAGGGATCGCCTTCGGCGTTTACACCGTGCGCTTCGATGGACCCGAAGGACCCATGGCCCGGCGGATCGTGCTACGCTGATCGCTGGCGGTACCGGCGCACCAAGGACATTGCCAGTACGAGGACGGCGAACCACGTGGCCACTCGACCGATGCTGTCGCCATAGCGCGTGAAGAAGGTGATCCGGTCGTTGGCGAAGACCGTGGCATGCAGCGCGGCGGGCTCCCACCACGTTGTTGCTCCGTGGATGATACCGCGTTGATCAACGACGCAGGAAATGCCCGTGTTTGCCGAGCGCACCACGGACCGCCGCGTTTCGATGGCGCGCAAGGAGGCGAACGCGAGGTGCTGCCGATAGCCGGGCGAATCATCCCACCATCCGTCATTCGTCATGATGGCGATGAGGTTGGCCCCATTGCGCACATGCGCGGCTACGTGCTCCCCGAAGACAGACTCGTAGCAGATCGCCGGTGCGATGGCAAGTCCACTGGAAGGATCGCGGAGCACGCTGCGTTCCTCCTGCTGGCCCAACGTACCGGTTGTACCGCCCAAATCCAGCGCCAGATCGCCGAGCGGGCCGAGCACCTCCTCGAACGGCATTGTTTCAGGACCGGCCACCAGTTTCGATTTATGATAGCTCACCACCGCGCCCTGGGCGGGCATCCACAGCGCTGCGTTGTATGCTTCATACCAATGCCTGCCGTCCCCGAAGGGACGCGCTGCTTCGGGCAACGGCCCGCCACGGAACCAGCGATCGCTGTTCATGCCGCATAGCATGGCGGTCCCCGGGTGCTTTTCCTGGAAAGCCTTCAAGCGCATCACGCTGCGCGATGCCTCCAGGTCATTCTCCCACAATCCGTTGAACCGCATTCCACCTTGGGACATGTCGACCGTGGCAGCTTCCTGCAGAGCGGTCTCCGGAAAGACTACAAGGCGCGTGTTGCCGGTGATGCGCATCTCCGCCAGCGCGAGCATCCGCTCCAACTGGTCCAAGGGGTCCACTCCGCCGAACTTCTCCGTGTAGGGATCGATGTTGGGCTGCACGATCACGACCTCCGTTGCCATGCCCCGATCGGCACCATAGGTCACGAAGCGCCACACCGATGCGCAGAACGGAACAACCACAATGCAAAGCGCAGTAAGCGCGGTACCCGTTCGCGCGCGTCCCTTCGAGCGCCAAGTGGTGATGGATCGATCGATCGCAAGGTTCGCGAGCAGCACCCAGAGCGAGCCTCCCAGCATGCCGGTGTACTCGTACCACTGCACCATGGCCGGCCTTGTTCCGAAGACATTGCCGATGGAGAACCACGGCCATTGCAAGTCCCAGTCATGATGGAGCCGCTCCAACGCGAGCCAGAACAGGATGAACGCATAACCGGCCACTTGCGCGCCATGCGACTTTTGAACGAGCCTCTTGAGCCACCACGGCACGGCCATGAGCAGCGTATTCACGAGGACCGGCGCGCCCACACTGATGAGCTTTGTCGCCAGCGGTTCACTCACGCAATAGAACCACCACGAGCACGAAAGGTTCCACATGAAGGTGGCCACGAGCACATACGGGAAGAAGGACCGATGCCGCTCCTTCGTGCGGTTCTCGTGAAGACGCTCGGCGTGGAGCAAGGGGAGCCAGGCCACGAAGGCGAGCCATGTGACACCACCGATGGCAGGCCATGCCAGTGCCCACAACGCACCGCTGGCAACAGACCAAAGGACGATACGGGCACGGGTTGGCATGGGCGACGGCGAATGTATCCGGTGCAGGCACGTACCGGAACGAAGGCTCTACTGGCGTCAGCGCAGCAGGTACATCTTGCCGAAGCCCTTGGTGAAATACTGCGAGGCCTCAGTCTCGCGCACCTCGATCTCTTCGCCGTTCAGGCGTGCGATCACGCGGTAGAGATACACGCCCCGTGCAAGGCGGTCCCCGAACTCATCGGTGCCATCCCATGCATAGTCGGTGATGTTGCGGCCCACCCGCAAGAGACCCAGTTCGTGCGTCTTCACCTCGCGTACCACGCGGCCGGTAACGGTAAGGATCTGTATCCGCATGTCGCTGGGCGGCTCGCTGCCGGTGACGGTGAACACGAAACGGGTGCTGGTAGTGAAGGGGTTCGGGTAGTTGAGCACTTCGGTGATCGTGCTCCGATTGATCACCTCGAAGCACACCTTGTAGTCATTGTCTCCGCTGATGTTGTTGCTCAGGTCATTGGCCTGCACCACCAGGCAGTAGTCGCCGTCGGTAACGAACTGCGGCCGGTAGTAGATGCGGGCCACGTTCTGCGGGCCGCCCGCCGGAATGAACTGGAGCACCTCGTTGCCCATCGCATCGCGGAACCAGATCCGCTTGGCCACGGTCTGGCCGGGACTGATGAGGAAGACCTTGAAGCTGGCCGTGTCCTGTGGCGAATCGAGCAGGCGGATGGTGTTCTCGTCATCGAGGCTGATGAGGATCTCGGGCCTGGCCGAAACGATATCGCCGTCGAGGATGTGCGTGCCGTCGAAAGTGACATCGAGGATGGGATTCTCCAGGTCGCGTTCCACCTCGAACTGCCACTGCGCGATGTTGTTGAAGTGGTATTGCTCCAGTTGATGGTAGGCACCGGTGGTCGTATCGATCGGGTTCGCCTCGATCACCAAGGCGTTCAGCCCGCCGAAGCCCAGGGTATTGAAATGCACGGTGTCCATCACCCAGGCACCCGCAGGCAGGGGCTGGTTCACTTCGTAATGCACCCGCGTTCGCGTACTGCCATGCACCACCCACGCGGCGATGAGCAGGCTGTCCATGTCGAACTCGCTGATGTTCTGCACCGCCACGGCCACGGCGGCATCCTGGCCCTCGGCCCAGCCGTTCAGGTCGTTGAACAAGCCCAATGGCGGGTGTATGGCGCATTCGGGGACCGGGCTGGCGATGAGCTGCCATCGTTTCATCTGCGCCGGTTGGGCATCCACGGGATCTCCGTCCTTGAAATCGCCCTTCAAGCGAAGCATCGGGTACTGCTGAGCGCTTACCAGCGCACCCAGCGTTGGCATGCTGTCCTGTGCGCTGGGCAGGTTCATCAGTTCCACCTCGCCGCCCGGCTGCACGCCGAAGACCTTTATGAAGGTGGTATCCGACGCATCGCTCGGGCGTTCGTCCCAATAGAGCGCGTGCCACTGCTGCGCAGGCCCGGCATCCACGGCGGTGATCCGCCCCTGCGAAATGGCTGATGGCATGTACACGCTCAGGTCGATGACACTGTTGATGTTGTCGCCCGCAATGCCTTGGAAAGTGCCAGGCACATCCTTCTGGAAATAGAAGATGTAAGGCACACTGTCCGGTATGGCGCTGAAATCGAGGCCCGGTCCGGCGAGCGATTCCAGGAAAGGCATGAGCGTAGGCGCATTGGCCTCCATGCCGTCCTTGTCGAGGTGCAGCCAGGTGAAGAAGATAAGATGGAAGCCGTAGGGCAAGGCGTTCATCATATCCTGCAAGCCAGCAAGCTGCGCGGCATCGTTCATGGCGAAGTGGAAGCTGTATTCCACGCGCTGCCGACAGGCCGGACCATTGTTACCATTGCCGAATTGATGGTCCTGATTGTAGCAGGGACTGCCACTATCGGCGCAGCCGTAGGTGCCCCAGGCTTCGAAATTCGCCGGGTCCACAACGCCTACGTACCAGCTCGCGGGGCCGCATCCACCGTAGTCCTGGGGATCGAGCTCGATCTTCCACAGCGTGTTGGGGCCGCCCACATTGCCCGTGACCTTGGCGCTCATGTTGCGCAGGCCTTGGTAGAAATCGAAATCACGCTCAGGACGGTCGTATACGATGCCGGAATAAGCATCCTTCTTGAACTGGTAGTAATGTGCCTGGCCCCAGCCCCGCTTGCCGCTGAGATACTGGAAGGAGCGCTCGTACCAGTTGTAAGCGTTGTTGCCGGAAGACGCACTGTCTATGCTGCAGCGCCAGAAGAAGACGGTGCTGTCCTGCACGGCATTGATCGCATAGATCGATGACGGCTGCCAGCTGACCACACCACCCGGTGCTTGCATGAGCGTAGTCTCCAGCAGCGGGCTATTGAAGAGGTCCGTGGTGTCGATCTGGAAGACGTAGTTGCGCAATGGCGCAAGCGGATCTCCGGTACTGGCTTTCAGGATCGTGACCTCATCGGGCACGATGGCGAACTCGTACGGATAGACCGGAACCAGATCACCACTGGTGATGAAGAGCGCCGTGCTTGTGACGTTGTTCGCGACGTCATCGAGTTCATCCACCTGGTCCGGCTCCAGGTCCACACGCACCTGGAACTGGTTCACGCCCTGCCCTCCGGTGAAGCCCAGCGTAGGCACGCGGAAGTAGGCCGTATCGCGGTAACTCACATGGTCGAGCGTGGCGAAGTAGCTGATGGAAGCGGAACCGAGGCCCGGATTGGTGCGCAGCAATTCGATGTTGAAGGCATCGTCCACGGCCCGGCCCAAGTTGCTCACCACCACCGCCACCGTGAAGCTGTCCACATCGGCAGTGACGGTGGCGGGCTGGAAGAAGACCTCATCATACTGCACTGAGTAATCAGGCAGCCTGTGCGTGCCCAAGGTGAGGGTCGGGTCGCCCTGCAATGCAAAGGTCTGCGCGGACCATTGCGCAGCAACAGTGGGCCAGGCCACTTGCGTTTGCAAACCGGCGTGCTTCATGTGCTCGCCGATGCTGGCGCCGTGATTGAGCTGGCTGAGGCTATGATAGAACTCGTAGGTGTAGCTGTACAATGTGCTGATGTAGCCTACATCCACCGAGGCCATGAAGGCGATGGGGCCGGCATCGGGCTCGAGCACCCACTGCTCGCCGGCGCTCTCGCTACCGTTGAGGTGGATGTTCCCGATGTAGCAGGAATTGCCGATCACCATGGGGTGCTTGCCGTTCCAGTCATAGTTCTCCGGTTCGTCTATGGTGATGTCGAAATTGGCGGCGTAAGCATGTGCGAAGAAGGTCATGAGCGAAACGCCTTCGTCCTCGATGTATTCGCGAACGCTATCCGCGAGCGCCTGCTCCAAAGGGCTGATGACCCCTGAAGTCATGCGCTTGAAGAGCGCCGTGTGGGCGCCCATGCTGGGCTGTTCGGCCAGCGACGCGTATTGGTTCAGGTAGCTGGCAAGCTGCTCCACCTGCGGCTCCGTCTGCCCACCCGCGAAATGCAAAACGTTCTTCTGCCACAACGCCGGGGCTTGTGCTTCTGTAGCGCGCACCTTGTCCAGGTAGTTGATCACATCCTGATCGGTGTTCGCGCTCAAGCGGCCCACTGGGATATCCATGCGCCTGTTATCGAAGTTGAGGCCGGTTGTGAAGCACTGGTCGCAGCTGGGGAATCCGTAGGAAGGCACCAGCGTGCGAGCGTAGGCACCATTCGCATCGGGCCTGATCCCGGGCAGGTTGCTGAAGAATGCGGGCCAGGTGTTCACCGATTTGCCGACCAGGAAGAGCGCCCTCGGATCCGTGCTCCAGGTATTCAACAGGTACCGGCACCACTGGCGAATGGCACCGGCATTCTTCGGGATCCCTCCGCCGAACTGGTCATAGAGCTGCTCAACATCGACGACGATGGTGTTGTACTGGTTCTCGCTCTCGTTCTGCCGGTAGAGCCCGTATTGCGTAGCGCCGTTCATCAAGCTCGAGTGCGCCACGATGAGCATCGCGGAGTCGATGTCCATCGCCGAGAAATCGGTGAAGTAACCCGTTCCGTTCACGGGTCGCAGCGCGGTGATGCTTGCGATGCTCTCTTGCGGATAGAGGTAGAGTTGGGTGCTGTCACTGATCGGATCGAGCGGAACGATGGCGTTCCACGCACCATTGTATGCCGTGAAAGGGATGCGTCGCACAGTGTCGCCCCAAGCATACATCATCGGTGTTCCGGGGAAGGAGGTCAAGCTCAAACGGGCAGGTGATGATGCCCCTCCGCCGCGCAGCCACATGCGCGCCGGAACACCCTCGTTAATGATCGGCAGTCGCGCGTAACGCACTTTGGCGTATGCGGGCACGAGCCATTCGAGGTAATTGGGGCCAATGCTGCCCCCGAGATCGTGAATGCCGAGGACGCGTAGGGCCGTGAAGTAGCCTACATCCAGCGCAGGCATGTCGAAACTGCGGTGCATGGCCGGCGTCCCTGCATAAACGGTATCGAATCCGATGCTGGCATAGCCAGCGCCATGCCGTACCTGGAAGTGGTGGTCGGGCTGGCCGCCGCCCTGGCTGCTCTGCGTTGCAACGCCCACGGTCACGTGCGCTGTCGGGGCATCGGGGCCTGTATAGGCGCCGGGTGTGTGGATCAAAAGATCCTGCTGCGGTGCAGGATTGCTACCGGTGTCGAAAATGGGCTGGCCGCCGAAGCCCTCGCTCTCGATCATCAGGCCTGGTGTCACCGCCACTTGTCCGCCCAAGCCGGGATCGATCTTGCCAACGAAGTAGTAATCGCTGTAGGTACGCAGCCCTTCGGCGAAGAGGTAGGGCTCCGGTGTATAGGAATCGAAATCGGTATTGTCGTAAGCAAAGACCCGCCGCACGGGCGCTTGCTCATCCCACGTGAGAAAGTAGCAGATGGTATCGTTGTACAGGCTGAAGTACGGGTTGGGATTGGCGGCAGGGTATGGATACTGTCGACCATCGATCCAACCATTGTTGCGATCGGCTTGGAACTCGATGTAGTCGCCGGTGTTGAATACGCCATCGGCCTCGCCATGCACATGGATGGGCACTTCCTTCTCCCGGCCGAAGAGCATGAAGTGGCGCGGATCCACACCTTGCGGGAAGCCCGATTGGGCGAGCGCGGCTGAGTCGATGCGATAGATGCCGGTATTGAATACCTCGAACTTCCAATACTGCTTGCCGAAGTCGATCCACTCATTGCCGTAGGTCCACTGCGCCGTAGCGGCGGGGGCGGTCACGAAGAGGACGAGCAGCGGTAGCAGTCGTTTCATGAGGCCGGCTTCTTGAACAGGTCGAACTTGAGCGAGAAGATGTTGGAGTAGAGCGCCACGCTGTTGTCACCGATGTCGGTGAGCGCATAGTCCAGCGTCACGCTCTTGATCTTCAAGCCGAGACCGATGTTGGGCTGCATGCTCAGCTTCTCCTTGCCGCTGATGTCCTGCACGTACTGGAAATAGCTTATGCCACCGCGCACGAAGACCACGCCAGCATAGCCCAGTTCGAAGCCGAGGCGCGGGTCGGTGCTCACAAGATCGCTCTTCACCAAGGTGTTGCGCTTGCCATCGAAGGTGTTCTCCAGGATCAACCGAAGCGACCAGGCCGAACTTGGGCCCGAAGCGGAACTGGCGCGCAGCGCCCAGCATCAATCGTGGCAGCGTCACCTCCACGCTGTTCACCGGCAGTTCATTGTTGGTCTGCGTGAACACATCGATGGTCCGCTGATCGAGCGTGTAGCTCCATGCATTGAAGGTGCCGGTGACATCGCGCACCACCGCGCCCAGCCGCCACTCGCCCAAGTCGTACTTCGCGGCGGCATCCAGTCCGAAGCCCCAAGCCTTGCCGAACTCGCCCACGCGCCGGTAGATCACCTTGGCGTTGCCGCCTACCTGCAAGCCGGGCACGCTCAGCTTCCGCGCATAGCTGATGATGAAGGCGTGATCCGCGCTGCTGAAGGTGGTGATGCGGTCGTAGTCGATGTTGCCCGAGGGGTCGATCAGGTCGATCGTGTTCGGGATGTTGTCGATGCCGAAGCGGACGAAGGTGAAGCCGATGGTGCTCGCCGAATCGATCGGCTTGGCCAGGCCCACGTAATCGTATTTGGCTATGCCCGCGAAGTACTCGCTGTGCATCACGCCCACTTGCAGGTCGCCCTTCACGCCCAGCAAGCCTGCCGGGTTCCAGTATCCACTGGTAACGTCGCTGACCACGCCGGTATAGGCGCTGCCCATGCCCAGCGCACGCGCTCCCACGCCGATGGCTAGGAACTCGTTGCTGTACTTGGGCGCATCCTGTGCGGCGGCCTTCCAGGCCACCAACATTCCCACGGCGATCATTGCGCTGCGCATTCCCTTCAGGCTCACGGTCTTCATTCGGTGTGTAGTTGACGCAGCTAGCAACGAGGGGTGGCCCCGATCATTGCCCCGAAATTTATCCAACTTCGGCCCCGTTCGATGCCGCGCCTGCCCCGATTGCCCGACATTCTCACTACGGCGAACCTATCCTGCGGCGTCGCTTCCATCCTTTTGGCCTCCCAAGGACAGCTAACACTGGCGTGTTGGCTGGTGTTCGCTGGGGCGGCTTTCGATGTGTTGGACGGGTTGGCAGCAAGGGCGCTTGGAGGAGGAACGCCACTTGGGGCGCAGCTCGATAGCTTGGCGGACATGGTGACTTTCGGAGTGGCGCCAGCATTCATCGCGGCGATCAGCCCTTTAGAAGCCCTTCAACTCGTTACGAGCATACACGCGGAGTCCGGACCTGCGGCTTCTTCGTCCGGGGAATTGTTCGGCGAACCAAATTGGGCCTCGATCGCTTGCGCCCTCCTGATCGTCATCGCTTCCGCTTGGCGCCTTGCCAAGTTCAACATCGACACGCGGCAAAGCACGGGTTTCCTCGGCTTGGCCACTCCGGCGAATGCGCTGTTCTGGGCATCGATGGGATGCATCCCTTGGGGCATCGGCGTCTTCTACGGCCCGGGAGCGAACGAGCTCCACAGCCGGTTCGGGATGTTCATGGAGGATCCGGTGCAGAAGATGATCGCGGCGATGCTTCTTGGCATCCTCATGCTGAGCGAGCTTCCACTGCCCAGCCTCAAGTTCAAGCACTTCAAATGGCGCGGCAATGAGGTGATGTTCAGCCTGCTGGTCCTCGGCTTGGTGCTCGTGCTGCTCTATGGCATCCTCGCTGTTCCGCTGATCCTACTTTTGTACCTGCTCAGCCCGCTTTGGGGCAAGCTTTTCAAGTCACAAGATGCAAGTCACAAGTCTTAAGGCTGAAGTCCCTGATGGTTCCGCATTCAACTTGAACCTTTGGTCTTGAAACTTGCGACTTGAGTCTTTACAACACCGTCAGTATCCATGAAGAACTACCGCGCTTCCATCGATGTGATGCCCCACGACAACCTGCTGGACCCGCAAGGCAAGGCCGTTACCGGAGCCATGGGCAATCTGGGCCTGCCAGAGATCAGTGGCGTGCGCATCGGCAAGCACATCACCCTGCACGTTGAGGCCGCCGACAAGAAGGCCGCCGAAGCCAAAGTGGATGAGGCGTGCAAGAAGTTGCTGGCGAACCAGATCATGGAGAAGTACGCGTTCTCCGTGGAGGAGGCTTGAAGCTTACTCCGCCTTCGTCTTCTTCAATTCGAAATTCTTCCCGAGGTAGACCTTGCGCACGGTCTCGTCCGCTGCGAGTTCTTCGGCCGTGCCTTGCTTGAGGATCTTGCCTTCGAACAATAGGTACGCGCGATCGGTGATGCTCAGCGTTTCCTGGACGTTGTGATCGGTGATGAGCACACCGATGTTGCGCTTCTTCAACTGGCTCACGATGCTCTGGATGTCCTCCACGGCGATGGGGTCCACACCCGCGAAGGGCTCATCGAGCAGGATGAAGCGCGGCTCGGTCGCCAGTGCCCGGGCGATCTCCGTACGCCTACGCTCACCACCGCTGAGCACATCGCCCATGTTCTTGCGCACGTGCTGCAAACCGAACTCGTTGAGCAGGGACTCCAGCTTCAGCGCCTGCTCCTCCTTCGTCTTGCCGGTCATCTCCAGTATCGCGCGGATGTTGTCCTCCACGCTGAGCTTGCGGAACACGCTGGCCTCCTGCGGCAGATAGCCGATGCCGAGCTTGGCGCGCTTGTACATGGGCAGGTCGGTGATCTCCTGGTCATCCAACAACACCCGTCCCTCGTTGGGTTTGATCAGGCCGACGATCATGTAGAAGCAAGTGGTCTTGCCGGCGCCGTTCGGGCCCAACAACCCGACGATCTCTCCCTGATCCACCTGCACATTCACACCACCAACGACGGTGCGGCGCTTATACCGTTTGACGATGTTTTCGGTGCGCAGCATGGCTAGAAGGTGATGACGATCTTGCCGCGCAGGGCGAAGGGCGAGGTGCCGGGGTGGTCGTTATAGCGCAGGCGCCAGATGATGTCCATGCGCAGGACCTTGAGGATGTTCTCGATGCCCGCGCTGGCTTCCATGAACGGGCCGTTGTACAGGTCGTACATATTGGGCAGGAGGAGCAGCTCGCTGAAATGCCTGGGGTCCAGGTTCCCGGCCACGCCTTTGAAGCAAGCCACTTCGCGCCACTTGAGACGGCGCATGAGCGGAATGCGATTGAGGAAGAGACCTTCGAAGTGGTGTTCGGCGCTGAACTGCACGTATCGGTCGCTGATGAACTCGAAGAAGCGCATGGTATTGAAAGAGACGTCATCCAGGTAGAAGGTCTCGTTGCCGCTATGGATGGTGAGCAGCGGATACGGCAGGGCTCCCCAGATCTTGCCTGCTTCAACAGTGGTGCGCGTCCAGCCCACGGCGCCCAGTTGCCAGCGTTTGTATATGCGTCCGACGACCTTGGTGTACTCATAATCGCTGTTGAGCAGGGACGGCAGCCCGTAGGCCACATGCAGCTCCAATGCGGGGTACTTGTTGATGCCGATGGGCACACGGTCGAACTCGCCGCTCACGTACTTCTCCTGAAAGACGAACCGCGTATTCAGCGACACTTCCGCAGTTCGTATGCTGTTGACGGTGCTCAACATGAGGTCTTCGCCGGCCTTCTCGTACAGTAAACTGCCCAGCGGTTGCAGCGTGCGATAGCGGAACATCACCTCGTTGGTGAACCCGCTGAACCACTCGCGCTCCAAGCTCGCGCGCCACTGCTCCACATCGGTGAGCTTGTTGTTGGGGTTCACGCGGAACACGCTGCCCAGGATGTTGTCGTTCCGGAAGGCGTTCACGCTCTGGCCCAGCTGCTCGATGTCATGCTTGTAGCCCACGCGATAGAGCAGCCGTGGCTCCTTGGTGATGAAGCCGCGCGTGCTGAGGCCGAACTTGAAGCGCTCGTCCAGCGTGCCGTACGCCGTGTAGCCCTCGAACTCCACCCATTTGCTGAACTGATTGCTCGTGCGCCCTCCCACGCGAAAGCGTGCGCCTTCGACGGCGTTGAAGCTGAAGACCGTGAAGTATGGGCCGTACTCGAAGTCGCCACGCTCGTAGTAGCCGCTGATGATGGTGCTCACGATGTCCACGTAGGTGCGGAAGCGCGGGATCGTCTTCATCGTATCCACCATGTGGTAGATGGTGTTCTCCTTGGCCGTGAGCTGCACGTGCCGGTGCGTATCCCAGTAATCAGAGCCTAGGCTCAATGGATCGATGGCCATGACCACTTGATCGACCCCCTCGAAGAACTCCGGGGGCTTGACCTGATTGATGGTGAAATCGCGATACGTGGCCGTGCGCCTTCCATAGAATCCTTGCACCGCATTCTTGTTGGGCTTGCCGGTATCCTTGATGAAGTTGAGGTCCACCACCAGCTCATCGCGGGTGAGCATCCACACCTCATCCTGCACCATGTCGTACTGCTGGCGCACCCAGAAGCCTTGTACGAAGTTGAGGTTGGCCCCCTCGGCGATGCCGGCCTCCACGCGCTTCACAGCGTAGGTGGTATCGTTGATCCACAAGGTGCCTTTGAAGGCCAGCTCCTGCACGCGCTTCGGCTTGAACTCGAGCTTGTAGCACCAGTTGTTGCCGATGAACAGGCTGTCGGTGAGGTAGTAGTCGTAGTAGCCGCGGCCGCCGTCGGCGATGGGGCTGATGAAGTTCTTGCCGAAGACCACGAGGTAGTTATCGTAGATGTTCACGTTCTGGTACATGTCGCCCATGAACTGCCCGATGCTCTCGTTCTCGATCCCGCTCACCTTGGTACCCCGTATGAATTCGCGCTGCGCCTTGGGCTGCTGCCTGTAGTACACGTCGCTGAGGCTCTCGGTCATGAAGATCGGAAGGGCGGGCTTCGCATCGCTGCTGTCGATGTTATCGAAGATGAACGCGAAGTGCTTGAAGAGCTTCTTCTGGGTGAACTCTTCGGTGATGTTGTTCAGGTCGAACTCGATCTTGTTATAGGCCTCGTACGCGTAGGCCTCGAGCTTCTCGCGGTTGTTCGCAGGCTTGTGCTGTATCACGCGGCGCAGGATGGTGAACGCGGGGTTCTCGCCACTGGGCCTGATCTCCACCTCGGCAAGCATGGTGCTGCTGGGCTCCAGCTTCACGTCCAGCACCTGTGTACGGTCTTTCTTCACGGCCACGGTGCGCGGGGTGTAGCCCACGAACGAGAAGACCAGCGAGTCCGTGGCGTAGTAGGTGTCCAGCGCATACTTGCCTTCGAGGCTGGTGGTGGTGCCGATGCGGCTGTCGATGAAGGCGATGTTCACGAAGGGCAGCGTCTCACCGGTCTTCGCATCGGTCACGGTACCGCTCACCTTGGTGCTCTGGGCTGCGGCTGCCAACGCGCAAGCACCCGCGAGGGCAACGCATGCCGAACGGTACATGATGGAAACGTTCCTCATGCCGCAGCGGTACCTGTGTTGGCCGAGCGCGCCCGCAAAGCGCGTTGCTCCGTGCGGGCGCTCAGGACGATGCTGCCCTCGTAGAGCAGCATGAGCGGTGCGCTCACGATGATCTGGCTGATGACGTCGGGCGGGGTAAGCACGGCAGAGACGACAAGGATACCCACATACGCGTGCTTGCGATACGTGCGCAAGAGCTTGGGCCCCACCAGTCCGACGCGCGTGAGGACAAGGATGATCAGCGGCATCTCGAAGATGAGGCCCGTCCACAGTGTTACCTGGGTGACGATACCGATGAAGCTCTCCAATGCGAAATTGTTGGCCACACTGGGGCTGACCTGGTAATTGCCGAAGAACTGCACGGTAAGCGGTGCTAATAGGAAGTAACCGAAGAGCACACCGGTAAGGAAGAGCAAGGATCCGGCGGCCACGAAGCCGCGCACAGCCCCGCGCTCCTGCTCGCGCAGCCCTGGCGCGATGAATCGCCATAGCTCCCAGAGAATGTACGGGAAGGCCAGGATGAAGCCCGCGACGAAAGCCACCGTCATGTGAGTCATGAACTGGCCGCTGACAGGCAGGTTCTGCAAGGTGAAGCCGAGCTCCTGTATGCAGATGGAAGGCACCCCCAATAACTCGCCCAACCTGCAAAAACCACGGTACGTGATGAACTGCGGATCGCGGGCCGCCAGGACGATCCCCTCGAACAGGAAGCTCTTGAAGATGAACGCCAGCAGGAAGCCCACCGCCACCGCGATGGCCGATCGCACCAAGCTCCACCGGAGCTCCTCCAGGTGCTCCAGAAAAGTCATTTCACCGCTCGCACGCGCCAAGGGAAGTGGATCGCCGCCCTCAAATGAGGGCCGGCCAAAGATAGATGGGCGCCCTCCCCAGCAATGACGGGCGCTCTGGGTTTATCCACTGCCGTCGTCGGTTCGACTTGTTAACGAAGGTTGGCGAGGGCATGGTGTCCGATCCAGGCACGCACCATACATTTAAGCATTCAACGGGCAAGCTCCAGCCCACTTACCAGTTATGATCAAAGTAGACCTCACACCTCGAGAGGCCCTCGAGCAATTCTTCGGTTTCAAGCAGTTCAAAGGCGAACAGGAAAAGGTGGTGCAAAGCGTCCTCGACGGGCACAACACCTTTGTGATCATGCCCACCGGGGGCGGCAAGAGCCTGTGCTATCAGTTGCCTGCCATCATGATGGAAGGCACGGCCATCGTGGTGAGCCCGCTGATCGCCCTGATGAAGAACCAAGTGGATGCCTTGCGCGGCTTCAGCGAAAAGGAGGGCGTGGCCCACTTCCTCAACAGCTCGCTTACGCGGAACGAGACCCTGCAAGTGCGTAAGGACATCACGGAAGGCCGTACGAAGATCCTCTATGTGGCTCCTGAGAGCCTGACGAAGAAGGAGAACACCGAGTTCCTGCGCAACATCAAGATCAGCTTCTTCGCCATCGACGAGGCGCACTGCATCAGCGAATGGGGACACGACTTCCGCCCGGAATACCGACGCTTGCGCACCATCTTCGATGAGATCAAGGGCGTGCCTGTGATCGCTCTCACCGCCACGGCCACCGAGAAGGTGCAGGAGGACATCCTCAAGAACCTGGACATCCCCAACGCCACCATCTACAAGGCGAGCTTCAACAGGCCCAACCTCAACTACGAGATACGGCCGAAGAAGGACGTGCAACGCGAGATCATCCGCTTCATCAAGCAGCACAACGGCAAGAGCGGCATCATCTACTGCCTCAGCCGCAAGAAGGTGGAAGAGACGGCCCAGATGCTCAACGTCAATGGTATCAAAGCACTGCCCTACCACGCTGGCATGGACGCCGGGCAGCGCGCCGACCACCAGGACCGTTTCCTCATGGAGGACGTGGATGTGATCGTGGCCACCATCGCCTTCGGCATGGGCATCGACAAGCCCGATGTGCGATTCGTCATACACCACGACATTCCCAAGAGCCTGGAGAGCTACTACCAGGAGACCGGTCGCGCCGGGCGCGATGGCGGCGAGGGAAAATGCGTGGCCTTCTACAGCTACAAGGACATCGAGAAGCTGGAGAAATTCCTCCAAGGCAAACCCGTTGCAGAACAGGAGATCGGCCGCCAGTTGCTGGCCGATACCGTGAGCTTCGCAGAGACGAGCATGTGCCGACGCCGGTTCCTCCTGCACTACTTCGGCGAGGAATACGACAAGGCCAACTGCAAGGCCTGCGACAACTGCCTGACTCCCCGCGAGCAATTCGAAGGCAAGGAGGACCTGAGCATGGTGCTGCGCGCCGTGAAGGAGAGCAAGGAGCGCCATCGCGCCAAGTTCATCTGCGACCTCATCACCGGCACCGAGACCAGCGAGATCAAGAACTATAAAGGCGACAAGCTGAAGATCTACGGCGAAGGCGATGAGAAGGACCTGCACCACTGGATGGCCATCGTGCGCCAGGCCGTTGTAGGCGGCTTCCTGCACAAGGACATCGAGACCTACGGCAACCTCAGCCTCACCGAAACCGGCAAGAAGTTCCTGGCCAAGCCCGTTGCGATCAAGTTCGTGAAGGAGCGCGACTACAGCGACTACGAAGGAGGCGGAGAGGATGAGCCCATCGTGCGCGAAGGCGTTGCAGCCGACGAGAAGCTAATGGCCATGCTGAAGGACCTGCGCAAGCAGCAGGCCCACAAGCTGAAGCTGCAGCCTTGGGTCCTCTTCCAGGACCCCTCACTGGAGGAGATGACCATGCGTTATCCGATCACGATCGAGGAGCTTACGCAGATCACCGGCGTCGGCCCCGGCAAGGCGCAGAAATTCGGCAAGCCCTTCATCGAGCTCATCGCCGCGTACGTCGATGAGAACGACATCGAGCGCGAGGCTGAAGTGATGGTGCGCAACGTGGTGAACAAGAGCGGCAACAAGGTGCATATCATCCAGAACATCGATAAGCGGCTGCCGCTGGAATCCATCGCGCGCAGCAAGAACCTCACGATGCCCGACCTGCTCACCGAATTGGAGAGCATCGTCATGAGCGGCACCAAGCTCGACATCACCTACCACCTCAATAGCATGCTGGAGGCCGATGTGCAGCAGGAGATCATGGACTACTTCCGCAACGCAGAGACCGACGACATCGAAACGGCCCGCTTGGAGTTCGACAGCGAGTTCTCGGAGATCGAACTGCGGATGATGCGGCTGAAGTTCATGAGCGAAGTGGCGAATTGAGCGCAGTCGGCGATGAGCAGTTGCCAGTTGCCCTCGCGCTGCATTCATGGCGGTTACCCAGCATCTGCTATGCCCCCCCCCTGTACCGATGAGCCCTGACGAACTCGGCCTGGTCCTCAAGTACGCGATGAAGCTGCTCGTGGAACGGCGCTTCAATGAATTGGAAGAAGCATCAGGCGGCATGGGCTTGAACGCCGATGACATCGGAGGCGCGATCGACGATATCGGCAGCCCGCTCGCCATGCCGCCGGAGAATGTCTGGCGCGATCTGCGTCCGCGAGCGGTGCGCAATCAGCCGGGAGCCTTCGAAGTGTCTTTGGAGCTGTGGACCGCACGCGGACGAACACCGCATACCGTTGAGCTAACTGTTCAGGAACGAAACGGAAGGCCGGTCGTCGCCATCGACGACATCATCATAGGCTGAAGCAGATATCAGGCATGCAGTTCGCATAGTGCCCCCACCGCCATCATCCCCGCCCCTATCGCCAGCGCATCCTCATCGATGTCGAACTCTGCGCGGTGCAAGCTGCTCTGCGTTCCGGGCTTTGAGGTGTTACCCGTGCCCAGCCGGTAGAAACAACCCGGCATCACCTGCGTGTAGTAGGCGAAATCCTCCGCTCCCATGCGGATGTCCATGTCCACCACGTTCTCCGCACCGACCAGATCAACAGCCACGGCACGCAGGCGCGCGGTAAGCTCCGGCTCGTTGTGTACCACCGGTGATCCATTCACCAATTTGAAATCGACATCGCCACCAAGGCTTTGCGCTACATCATTACTGATGCGCGGCAGTACTTCATGCAGCTTGGAGCGCAGCCCTTCGTTGAAGGTGCGCAAGGTCCCCTCGATGGCGACCGTGTCGGGAACGATGTTGGTGGCGCCGTTCGCGATCAGCTTGCCGAAGCTGATCACCATCGGCTCGCCCTGCGGAACGGCGCGCTTCGCTTCATCATAAAGCCGAGGCACCAACTGCGCGGCGATCAGGATCGGGTCCACCAGCTTGTCCCGTTGGGCGGCGTGACCTCCCCTGCCCTTCACGGTGATGTACAACTCATCTGCAGCCGCCATGAACGCACCGCTCCGGAAACCGAGCTTGCCCACTGGTAGCTCCGGCGTCACATGCTGGCCGAGGATCCCGGACGGCTTCGGGTTGTTCAGCACACCTTCCTTCACGATCAGTGAGGCACCGCCAGGTTCCTTCTCCTCGCCCGGTTGAAAGACAAGCATGACGTTGCCGCTCCACTGTTTCCGAAGCCGATGCAACGCGATACCAGCGCCGAGCACCATGGCCGTATGTGCATCGTGCCCACAGGCATGCATCGCGCCGGGGGTGGTAGAGCAGTAGTCCGGCTTGCCCACTTCGGTGATGGGCAGTGCATCGAGGTCAGCGCGCAGGGCGAAACAGCGATCGGACTTCGTTGCTTCACCACGCACCACTGCGATGAGGCCGGTGCCTTTCGCATCCGGCGTGAGCCGAGCCACGTTCTCCCTCACCTCAATGCCTTCCTGTTTCAATAATCCCGAAACGAATGCGACGGTGTTGTGCTCCTGGAACGAAAGTTCCGGATGCCGATGCATGTGGCGGCGCCACTTCACCATTTCGGCATGGAGCGTTCCGATGGCCTCCTTGATGCTTGCGCTGAGCGGAGTCGAAGCGTCCTTCACTTGCCAAGGATGAGCTTGATGGCCACGAAGAGCATGACCACGCCGAAGACGCGCTTCACCGTATCGGCCGGAAGTGCGAGGGCACCCTTGCTTCCGAAGTAACCACCAGCGATGAAGGCCAAGGCGATCACGCCCACCACCTTCCAGTCAATCATGCCTTCCTTCCAGTAGTTGCGAACGGCCAGGAAGACCACCGGCAGCATGAGCACCGCCAAACTAGTGCCTTGGGCCTGGTGTTGGTTGTAGTGCAGCAACCAGATGAGCGCGGGCACCATGATGATGCCGCCGCCCACGCCAACGAAGCCGCTGAGGATGCCCGCGAGCAGGCCCACGATCACGAGCATGCCGATGGTCTGCAAGTCCATGCCGAACATCAGATATCGAGGCTGAGCGAGAAGTGGAACACGCGGGGGAGCGTCACGCCATCGTCAACGCCCCAGGCCCAATCGGCGCGCACGAAGTAGCCGAGCAAGCGTGAGCGCAGGCCGAAGCCGTAGCTGTACACGATGGGCTCGCGCTGGCTGTTGAGCGTGATGGTGAGCGGGTTGCGGCTGATGACGATCCGATTGAAGGTATTGTCCTGCGAGTAGGGATCGGAGCCTGTCCACGCCGCGCCCACATCGCCGAAGGCTGCGATCTGCAAGTGGTTGAAGAGGTCGGACCGTATGGGGCGGTTCACGAGATAGCGGATGATGGGCACGCGCAATTCACTGTTGAAGATCCCGAAGCTGGTGCCATTGCGCGCGTTGTAGAAGAAGCCGCGCATGGGCACGCTCATGGTCTGGTAGTAATAGTTCTGGCTGTAATCGATGGGGATGCTCTCATCGAACTTGGCGAAGAGCCAGTTATCCACGCCGCCGAGGAAGTGGATGATCTTGCGGCTGCCGAGCGAACTGCTGCCAGCGATCCGATTCACCCAGATGAGGTCGCGATGCACTTTCAATGAATGGCGCAGGTCCATGCCTACCACCTGCATGTCGCCATCCTTGGTGGGTTGCTTGTAGTATTCGCCGAAGAACTTCAGCTTCCATCCGGTCCACAGATTGAGGCCGCGCGGCATGGAGCTGTCGTAGATGTATTCCAGCTTGGCACCGGCCATGTGGTCATTGTAGTTGGGCACCACCAGGCTCAGCGGGTCGATGCTCTGCTGCACATAGCGGTCGTTGCGGTACACCACCGATCCGCGCAGGCTGGCCAATTCGCTGAAGGGCCAGCTGACCTGATAGCGCACATTGTGCGTGCTCACCTTCACCACGCCTGTGTTGCTGATACCCTGGTAGGACTGGCGCTGGAAGGCGATGCGCTTGTCCAGCCGGTGCTTGAGGTTCTCGTACTGCAGCAGGTAGTCGTTGTTGTTAAGGTCAAGCGCAAGGCGGAAGCCGCCGATGATGCGGTGGTCTTCGAAGAGGTCGCTGATCCCCATGCGGGTGAGCCCGCTGAGGCCGGGGTTCAATCCCGCTTGTCCGGTGAAGGGCTGATAGAACTGGTTGCTGTAACTGTTGTCGACCTGCGTGATCACCTGGTCCACTGTGAAGTTGAGGTTGTAATTGCGCTGTTCGGGGTAGGTGAACGGCTGCGTGGCGACCGTATCGCTGGCCGACTGGACAACGATGGCCGCTCCTCCTGTCCCCGGCTTTGCTTGCGGCGGTGCGCCGGGTGCTTCATCGCTGAAGGTGTAATTGCGGATGTCCACCGCGCCCTGTCCGACGGCGCGTGGCACTTGAGGCTCCACCTTCACCACCGGGCTCATGTCATCGCTCAAGGAGGTGGCATTGGCGGCGTCCAGCGTATCGGGTCCTTGGGATTCACCGGAACCGCTCAGCGCCGTGCGTCCATCGATGGTCCGTCCGCCATAGAACCAATAACGGCCGTCGCGCAATTGCAGCATGGTATATCGGCCGCGCGCCGCCACCACGTCCTGCTCCAGTACCGAGCGTCGCAGGTCGCTCAACCGGTCCTGCACCGTGAAGTAGCGGTAGTGGACCGTGGTATCGATGCGACTCACCGTGCTGTCATAGCGCACGCGATAGCGATTGTGTATGCCGTCGAGATCGCTGAGGAAGGTGTAGCTGGCGCTGTCGAACTGGTAAGGCTGCGTTTCATTCACGCCCGCTGTATTGGTCAGTCGGGTAAGCGTGCGCCCGCGTCCTTCCAGATCGAGCAGGAAGATGTCCTTGTAGCCGTTCACGAGCGCCACGTCCTTGAACAGGCGCAGTGTATCGTCGGTGCGGTCGCTGCTGAAGATGATCCTGCTGTCGCCGTCGGTGAAGTGCGGATCGAGGTCGTCGTACTGGTCATCGGTCAGTTGCTCCTGCCGGTTTCCCACCACATAGTAGAGGTACAGATCGGTTCGGCCATCGCGCACGGCGCTGAAGATGATGTTGCGTCCGTCGGCACTGTAGGCCATGCTGAGGATCTTCTCCAGCATGAGCACCGGTTTCTCCACGGTCTTGTTGTCATCCACCGTCCAGGTGCGCAGGAAGAGGTTGCCCTTGCGCTCCAGTGCATAGCTGAGCGCCTTTCCTGAAGGGTGCCAGGCGATCACGGGGTAGGTGCGGTCGATGATGCGGTCCAGCTTCTTCTCGCCTTTCACGATACGACGCACCTTGCCGGTCTCCATCTCCATCACCCATACTTTGTACTGGCCCAATTCGTTGCTGGTCCATGCCAGGTAGCGGCCATCGGGGCTCTGCTTGAACTGTGCGTAGGATCGTGCTCTTCTCGTGCGTATCGGCAATGGGTCCATGACCACGTCCTGCCTGAAGCGATCTTCTTCTGAGAAGCGGCCCTTGTAGTACGCCAGGCATTCCTGCGATAGGGTCTTCAGCGAAACGCCCAGCACGAACAGGAATCCGCTTTCGGCATTGCGGCTCACCCGGGTCATGTACAGGATATTGGGGATCACGGCCGGACCGTACACATCGGCCACGTACTTCCAGATCATGTGGCCCGCATTGCGGGCATCGTCGCCTTCGAGCCTGTTGAACTTGTCGAAGCGCCCGCTGAGCACACCGTCGCGCACGCGATTGTTCAGCGTTGCATCCCAGGGGCGACTATGATAGCTGATGATGCCCTCGGTGTACCAGGGCGGCAGGCTCATGAAGGTGGCGCTGCGGATCATCTCGCGCCAATTGCCTCCGAACATCATCTGATCGATGATCACATGCGCGATGCCCGATCGGATCTGCTGGTCCAGCAAGGTGTGGTCGCCCTCGTAGTACACGAAGATCTTGGTGCCCACAATGCGCGTGAGGCCGCCGATGTTGTTCTGGCCGGTCATTCCTTCGAGCCCGATGTTGCTCTGGCGGAAGTCGGTGAGCGAATTGTAGACGATGAACTGGAGGCGCTCATCGAGCGTGAAGTCCATCTCCTTCTCCAGTTCCTTCAAGTGGTGTTGTGCAGCCTGGGCCGTGTAACGCGCCATGTCACGGCCTTCCTTGTAGAAGAAGACCTCCATGTCCTGGAAGCGGTATTGCTGCCACAGGAAATCCTGGTACTGCACCCTGTTCTTGCCGTACTCCTGCTGCGAGCCGGAATAGAATTGCCCCGTCGCAGGCGCGGCGATCAACAACAGAGCGGGGAGCAGGAGCCTGGAACGGGAAGGCACGCGATGAAGGTAGCTACTTTGCGCACCCTTGCCGGAGCCTCGGTTGAGGAACGGAGTGGGTTCGCGGCGCGAAGTTCCGGCAAAGTCGATCATGCTCAAGGTCGCTTCATTCACCTTCAATCCGTTCCAGGAGAACACCTATGTGGTCCACAATGGGGAGCAGGGCATCCTCATCGACCCCGGCTGCTGGAGCACTGCCGAGGAACGTGAGTTGGAGGCCTGGTTCCGCGATAACGGCATTGCCCCCGTGCGTCTTGTGCTCACCCACGCCCACATCGATCATGTCTTCGGTTGCGCATGGGCCCACAAGGCCCTCGGCCTGCTGCCCCAGTTGCACCGCGCTGATCTTGCGCTGTTGAGGGCCGCTCCGCGACAGGGCCAGATGTACGGTGTGCCGTGCGAGCCTTCCCCGGAGCCAGAGCGTTTCATCGAAGAAGGAAGCACCATTGCCCTTGGCGATGATGCGATCCAAGTGCTCTTCGTCCCAGGCCATGCCCCCGGCCACATCGCGCTCTTCAGCGAAGGCCAACGATTCGTCATTGCCGGCGATACGCTCTTCCGCGATAGCATCGGCCGCACTGACCTGCCGGGCGGTGATACCGAAACGCTCTTGCGCAGCATCAGTGAGCAGCTTTTCCCGCTCGGCGATGATGTTACGGTCTACTCCGGGCATGGTCCAGAGACCACCATCGGCCGGGAGCGACGTTCCAATCCGTTCTTGCGCGATCGGGGCTGATGACTACGGGTGGTACCCGTCCTGCTTGTAGATCTTGATATCGCCCTTGTGCTTGATGGGCGGTGGGCAATCGAAGCCGTTGCGCGCGCGCAGGAAGAGGAAGCGCACCGATAGGATGATCGGACGGTAGCGGCTGCTGAACCATTGTAACTGCCCGAGTCCTTCATCCTCCGGGACGAAACTGAAGACCGGCGTTTCCAACGCGGGGATCAGGAGCAACTTGCTGCGCAGCTTGAAGCCGTAGCCGACCTTGAAGTGCAGTTGGGCCATGAGGTCGGGAGGGAAGGCATGGCCGTTCAGGACAGGATCCGCAGTGTGCTCGTAACTGCTGCCGATGCGATAGTCCGCGTTGGCGCCCAAGCTCAGCTGAACGAATTGGTAGTCGCCGGTCTGGATGAACTTGTTGGCATTCGCACTGAGCGTGAGGAAACGCTCTGCGAAGGTGCCTTCGCCGAGCAGCGTGGCTGAAGAATCGCCTCGCAACAGGGTGCCTTCCATCGATTCCTTGCCCCTCAGGTTCTTGTATGCCAAACCGAGATCGAAGTAGTCCACGATGACCGGATCGCGTGTGAACCAGGTGAGGCCGCCTTCGAGGTAAAGGCCGATGCGACCCGAAGGATCGTACATAGCGGTGTACGAGGTGTCCGCGCTGCGGAAAACCTCCTCTTCCTCGTTCTTGGTTCGGGTATGGGTCCAGGTGATGCCCGGTCCAATGAACCAACCGATGCGCTTGGCAGAGCCATCGAGCGGGATCAGGTCGGGGCGCTTGCGTTCGAAGAGTCGCTGGGCCTGCGCCTCGCCAAGCACAATGGACAACAGCAGGAGGATGGAAAGCACGCGCATGGCGAAAGGTGGCGTTAGCACCTTGGATGGAACGCTCGTTGCGCGGCGAAAGTGTCAACCCACACCTGTCGATAGGCCATCGTTCATCATGATCATCGGGCAAGGACCACGTACCTTCAGCCGACCGCCCCCAGGCCCTGGGGAGCCTTGAAGACATGGCTATTCCGTTCCAATAGGAGACCCTCATCAATGGACCGCTTCCACAGCCGCAGCCGGGCTTCGCGTTGCTGGTTCGGCTTGTTCCTGGTGTTCGCGCAGGTTCAGGTGGACGCCCAGGTAGACAGTTCGGAGCTCTACCAAAGGATCCATGACTATTCGCAGAAGCGCAAGGTGACACGCTGGATCTACGAAGGCATCTTCGTTGCACCCGAATACGGCAAGAAACCTCCGGCGCCCAAGACACCCCCTCGCCGCGTGAACCCCGCCGATCGCTACTCGGGCAGGATCGTCCGCAGCGTGCAGGTCACTGTCAGGGACCCCTTCGGTTACTCCGTCGATGACACCACGCGCGCGCCGGTCTCCTGGTTGCAACGCGGTGGCAATCGATTGCACCGCCGAACACGCGAATACGTGGTGAAGGATCTTCTGCTGGTAGCCCGGCTGGATACCCTGGACCCAGTGCGGATCGCGGAGTCCGAGCGCTTATTGCGAGCCAGTCCTATTGTCAACGATGCGCGCATTGCGGTGGTGCCCTCCGGCACCAGCCGAGACAGCGTGGATGTGATCGTGGTGGTGCAGTACAAGTGGAGCATCGACGTTTCAGCCGAGGGCAGCTTCAATTCGGCGAGCGCCACGATCCGCGAGCGAAACCTGCTCGGGCTCGGACAGCAACTGCAACAGTCCGTGACCTACAGCCCCGAGCTCGAGCAGCCCGAGCTCAGCGGGAAGCATTCGCTGTACAACATCGAAGGCACATACATCGCCTCGATGCTCGACTACAGCACCAGCAGCACAGTGGACCATCTAGGCCTCAGCTTCGACCGTGCCTTCTTCTCGCCCCTCACGCGTTGGGCAGGAGGGCTCAGCGGCGGAAAGACATGGATCGCCACACCGTTGCTCGATTCCACCGGCGAAGGCACGGGAACACAGCGCTTGAACGTGGTGGACCTGGACTCGTGGGCTGGACGCAGCTTCGCCCTTGCCAACGATGGCACCGATCCGGGGCGACTGAGCAACATCGTCCTCGCCGTGCGCCATTCGGAGACACGATATCCGTTGAGGCCATCCTTCACCGAAGACAGCCTGAGGATCAATAGCGAACGATCGCTATCGCTGCTGGGTGCGGGCTTCAGCGTGCGGCAGTACTATAAGGAGCGCTACCTCTTCCGTTTCGGGATCGTGGAGGATGTGCCCGAGGGCTTCCTGCTCAAAGCCACCGCTGGTTTCCGGAATGTGGAAGGCCTGCGCAGCCAGGTGTATACCAGCGTCGAGAGCTCTCGCGGACGGCACTTCGAGAAGGTGGGCTACGTGAGCCTCTTCGCGGGCTATGGCACCTACTGGCGCAACAGCGCGGGCGTGGACGCCACGTTGCGCACCGGCTTCTTCTATTTCAGCGATCTGGTGCCGATCAAGCGCTGGCACCTGCGGCAATTCGTCCGGGGCAATGTCGTCGCGGGCTTCGGCAAGGCACCCTACGAACGTTTGGACATCAACGGCAACCAGCTCTACGGCTTCAGCAGTCCGTCGGTGAGCGGCACCCACAAGGAGCTGCTTTCGTTCGAGACGGTGGGATACGCTCCCTATAGCCTGCTCGGTTTCCGCTTCGCGCCCGTGCTCGTGTGGGGCATGGGCACTATCGGCACAGAATCCGATCCCCTCTTCAGCGGCCGCGTCTATCAGGCCTTCGCGCTCGGGGTGCTGGTGCGCAACGAGAACCTTCTGGTGAGCACTTTTGAAGTGTCGCTCAGCTTCTTCCCCTACATGCCCGATGCGGGCCGCAATGTGTTCGAGGTAGGCTCCTTCCTCGATTTCACGTTGAAGGCTCCTGGCTTCAGCTTCACCAGACCGGATGTGGTGGGGATTGGACGGGGGCGGCTCGAAGCAGTCGTGGGCACGTCTACGCAAGTCCCTCCAACAACCCCAACGCCATCTTCTCCACCTCCTCACTCTCCCACTTCTCCTCGATCCCCGGCATGGCGAGCACCTGCTCCATGATGCGGTCGTGGCGTAGGCCTTCGTTCCAGGCATCGGTGTAAGCGATGTCGCTGAACTTCACCTGGCTGTAGAGCGGCAGCCATTTGTCCGGGTGGCGTTGTTGCAGGCGGCCTTCGATCTTCTTGCGCAGGATGAACTTCGGATCGGCCACCAGGTCGCGCATCTCCACGAAGTTGCGCAGCGATAGATCCGCGATGGCATCGCCGTTGGGCTTGCGCGCCTTGTGGTAGGCATCGAGCACCACGCCCCAGTTGTCGTCGCCGTGCTGGTTGAGCAGGTCATTGAGCACTTTGCAATCCTCATAGCCGGCGTTCATGCCTTCGCCATAGAACGGCACGATGGCGTGCGCGGCATCGCCGATCAGCGCCACCTTGTCCTTGTGCGTCCAAGGGGCACAACGGATGATGGCCAGATTGCTCTGCGGGTTGCGCATGTACTGCTCCACCAGGTCGGGCACCATCGGGATGGCGTCGGTGAAATGGTCCTGGAAGAACTTTCGCACGTCCTTCTCTTCCTTCAACACATCGAAGCCCGGCGAGTTCTCGGTGGCGGCATGCGGCATGAAGAGCGTGCCGGTGAAACCGCCGTCCTGGTTGGCGAGGCCCATCAACATGAAGTATCGGCGCGGCCAGATGTGCAGGCATTGCGGATCCATCTTCGGCGTACCGTCCGCGTTGCTGGGGAATGCGATCTCCTTGTAGTCGTGCTCGATGAAGCTCTGGCTGAAGTTGAAGCGGCCGCGCATCATGGCCTGTCGCACGGCGCTGGGGGCGCCATCGGCACCGAAGACCACATCGGACTTGATGTTGGAGACCGCACCGGAGACCTCATGCCTGAAGGTGCAACGGGCATGCTCCAGGTCCACTTCCACGCAGGGATGATCGAAGTGGAGCTTCACGTTCGGGAGCTTCTCCGCTTCGGTCAGCATCACCTTGTTCAGTTCGCCGCGCGACACCGAGTGTATAGCCCTGTTCTCGATGGAGTACGGAAGGCGCGTGAGCTTGCCGTCGAGGTCGTGGGTCATGCGTGCGTAGACAGGCACCACGATGCGCTCTACAGCATCCTGAACACCCGCAGCTTTCAATGCGGTCCACCCGCGATGGCTTACCACCAGGTTGATGCTCCTGCCAGCGTACACGTTCGTCCGTCGCGGATCGCCACGGCGCTCGAACACATCCACCTTGTGCCCGCGCCTCGCAAGGAGAACAGTGAGCAAGCTGCCCACCAAACCTCCGCCCACGATGGTGATGCGGCTCATTGCAGACAAGAGTTCAGGATGGCACCGAAGCGATATACATCCTCGAATGTGTTGTACAGAGGCACCGGTGCGATCCGGATCACATTCGGTTCGCGCCAATCGGCGAAGACACCGTGCGAGCAGATCGCATGGAAGAGGTCCTTGCCACGGCCGTGCGCCACAATGCTCAACTGGCAGCCACGCTGCGCAGGATTGGAAGGCGTAATGATCTCCAATTGCCCGCCGGTCGCCTTGGCCGCTTCACCGATCACGAATGCGAGGTAGCCTGTGAGCCGTTCGCTCTTCGCGCGGAGGTTGTCCATGCCCGCCCGATCGAATTGCTCCAATGCAGTGCGATGCACGGCCATGCTCAGTACCGGTGCGTTGCTCACCTGCCAGGCCTCGGCTGTTGGCATGGGTTTGAAAGTGCGCTCCATCTTGAAGCGTTCGTGCTTATCGTGCCCCCACCAGCCGGCGAAGAGCGGAAGCCCTTTGCCAAGATGGCGTTCGTGGATGAATGCACCCGCTACGCTGCCCGGCCCGCTGTTGAGGTACTTATAGGTACACCACGCGGCGAAATCGATGTTCCAGTCGTGCAGCCTGAGCTGGAGATTGCCGGCTGCGTGCGCGAGATCGAAGCCTGCGACGGCACCGACAGCGTGCGCGGCCTTCGCGATCGCTTCCATTTCAAAAGCCTGTCCCGTGTAGAAGTTGACGCCGCCGAAGCAGACCAGCGCGAGCTCCTCACCCACGTCGTTGATCCGCCCGATGATATCCTCCGTGCGGAGCGTGTGCTCGCCTTCGCGTGGTGCCACTTCGACCAGATCCCTGTCCGGAACGCCGCCGTGGAAGGAGATCTGCGAAGCCAGGGCGTAGGTGTCGCTTGGGAAGGGCCGCTGTTCGGTGAGGATCACGCGTCGCTTCCCATCCGGTCGGTAGAATGAGACCAGCAGGAAGTGCAGGTTGCTTGTGAGCTGGTTCATCACCACCACCTCCTCCTCCTTCGCACCCACGAGCCGTGCCGTAGGACCTGTAAGCTCCTCGTGATAGCTGTACCACGGATGTTTCCCTCTCAAATGCCCCTCCACCCCGAGGGCTGCCCAGTCATCCAATTCCTGCCTGATCGCTGCAGCAGCTCCTTTCGGTTGCAGGCCGAGCGAATTGCCCGTGAAGTAGATGACGGCTTCGCCGTTCAACTGCGGAAAGAGGAACTCATCTCGGAAGGCGCGCAGGGGGTCGGAGGCATCCTGCGTCCGGGCGAACGAAAGCGTGTTCTCGAAGGTGCTCATCGGCGGCGGCCAAATGTAGCGGCCATCACGAAGGCGGAACTGACGTTCGTCCGGTCGGATTCAGAAGTGACCACCAAGCCAATTCAGCAGCGGCAACAACACCAGCAAGCCATCGAGACCAAAAGACCAGTAAGTCGAGGACCGCTTGGATGATGCACGAAGCACAAGTGCAGCGCCGACGAGCAATCCAGCCGCTACGAGCACGGCGCTCCATGGGAGATCACCATCGACGTAGACATTGTACTCGAGCACGCCGCGCAGCACCACCACAGCGGCGGCAAAAAGCAATAGACCGACCCCGAGCACCTTGGCCCAGCGCACGCCAAGCACCTGGGGAATAGTGCGCACGCTGGAGGGATCGCTGTGCGCGTCGCGGATGTCGAAGGCGATGGCCAGCGCGAGGAAAATGGGCACGCGCACGAACGCATGCGCGAGAACAAGCAGGGAGGATCGGTCGCCACCACGTGCAGCGATGGGCAGTACCACGCAGGCCAGCGTCCAGCACCAGACGATCACCAGCACCTTCAGGAATGGAATGGAGCGCAGGCCGATGCTCTTGGTGCGGAGTGGCAACAGGTACAGGAGGCCCGGAATGACCGCAAGAGCCACCACCGGCCAGGTTCGTGGGAGCAGCCCGCCCAATACCAACAGCCCGGACAGGCCGCCTCCCACGGCGATCAGCACCAGTAGCTTCCGATGGTCATGCGACCACTGGAGCGTGGGGGACGCAGCGCGCAGCCCGGGATCGCTTGCTCGCACCACGCGCAACCAGTTGTATAGCGCGAACATGCCTAAGGCGACCGCCATCACCAACCGCCATGGATCCTTGCACTCGGGCAGGAATTGGAGTGTCCACCACGTCTGCGCCGCAGCTCCCAAGGCAAGCCAAAGGTGGCTATAGATGAAGAACCTCAGCGCGGCGGCTTTGATCCTGGCTTCCATGGCTAGTCGTAGCCCGGGAGACTGGGATTGATGATGAGCTGGCGCACGGCCAACCCCACAGCAACGCCAGCTGCGGTGCTCAGCATGGAACGCACGATGCGCTTGCTCTTGCCCACCTTGGCATAGCCATAGGCGTAGTGCTCATTGCCTTCCATCGTAAGGTCGGTGATGGAGCCCTTGGTGACGTGGACGCGCGGGAGGATCATGGCCGCACCGTAGAGCGGCGGTAGGAAGAGCGAATTCACCTCCAAGTTGAGAGCAATGGTCGCACCCGCGCCTACGACGAATCCTCCCCACACCGGCCAGCGCGGCCTGTGACCAATGCGAGCATCCTGCTCGCCTTTGAGGAAGCACCGCATCTCCTCGATGTTCAGGTCATTGCCGAAAGCGGTATCCATGAAATACCAGATGCGCTCATGGCCCAGGCTGTCCGTAACGCTGAAAACGCTTTCAGTGGGTTCGCTGCGCTCCTTCACCCTGCCGTTCTTCCCGAATTCCTGGTAGCGGACTTCCAAGGTGCTTTGCCCGAGCACCCGCGTGCGCACGATCTCGCCGTTCATCAGCAGGATGCGATCGGGCGCGTTGGGCTCCTGGGCAAGAGAGACAACGGCCGTGGCGAGCGTCAGGAATACGGTAAGCGGCCGCATGCGTCTTCGTCCCGCCTAGCGGGTATGGTGGCCAAAGATAGGCGGGGGTATCAGGGTATATTTGCGCGCTTCATACGAGCCTATCATGGACTTCGTCACCTACCAAGAGCGCCACATCGGACCCAACGCCCGCGAGACCAGCGCCATGCTGAAGACCATTGGCGTGAGCAGTATCGATGAACTGATCCAACGCACGGTGCCCAGCGCGATCCGGCTGAGACAACCGTTGGATGTCGGCGAGGCGCTCGGAGAGTTGGATTACCTGGAGCACATGAAGAGGCTCGGCCAGGGCAACAAGCAATTCCGCAGCTACATCGGCCTGGGCTACCACGGCACCGTGGTGCCCCAACCCATCCTGCGCAACATCCTGGAGAACCCGGGTTGGTACACGGCCTACACACCGTACCAAGCGGAGATCTCGCAAGGCCGATTGGAGGCGCTGCTGAACTTCCAGACCGTGGTAAGCGATCTCACGGCATTGCCGATCGCGAACGCATCGTTGCTCGATGAAGCGACGGCCGTTGCGGAGGCGATGCTCATGTTCGATCACGCACGGCCCCACGGCCAGCAGGGCAACCACAAGTTCTTCGTGGACAAGAGCCTCTTCCCGCAGAACGTGGACGTGCTGAGAACGCGTGCGACACCGGTGGGTATCGAACTTGTAGAAGGCGATGTGAGCACCTGGACGCCCGATGCTTCGTTCTTCGGAATGGCCGTGCAATACCCTGCTATCGACGGTAGTGTACACGACTTGCGGGAGATCACGGCGAAGGCACAGGCTGCCGGGGTGAAGGTGGTGGTGTGCAGCGACCTGCTTGCACTGACCCTGCTGACGCCGCCCGGCGAATGGGGCGCCGATGTGTGCGTGGGCAACAGCCAGCGTTTCGGCGTGCCGATGGGCTACGGTGGCCCGCACGCAGCATTCTTCGCCTGCACCGAAGACTGGAAGCGCTTGATTCCCGGCCGCATCATCGGTGTGAGCCAGGACCGCCGAGGCAAACGCGCGTTGCGCATGGCGCTGCAGACACGAGAGCAGCACATCCGCCGCGACAAGGCCACTTCGAATATCTGCACCGCGCAGGCATTGCTCGCGGTGATGGCAGGCATGTACGCCGTGTACCATGGACCAGAAGGATTGAAGCGCATCGCGAAGCGCGTGCATGGCTTCACCAAGCAACTGGCCGACGGTGCCCGATCGCTCGGTTATGCAGTGCAGAACAACGGTTACTTCGATACGGTGACATTGGAAGGCGCGAACGGCGAGGCCATCCGCAAGGCCCTCGAAGCGCGCATGATCAATGCACGCTACGCCAGCAATGGTGCAACCGTGAGCCTGGACGAGACGGTGAACGCGCAGGACGTGAACGATCTGCTGGCCGCGCTGGCGGAGGCTTCCGGCAAGAAGCCTGTGGCCGCAAGCACCAATGGCTCATCCTCCGCTATACCGGCCGCTGTACAACGCAAGAGCGACTTCCTCACGCACCCGGTCTTCAACACGCATCACACAGAGACGGAGCTGATGCGATACATGAAGAAACTCGAGAACAAGGATTTCTCGCTGGTTCACGGCATGATCCCCTTGGGCTCATGCACCATGAAGCTGAACGCGGCTGCCACGCTCTGGCCGATCACGCGTCCGGAATGGGCTTACATCCATCCCTTCGCCCCGGTGGAACAAGTGAAAGGATACCAGCAAGTCTTTGTTGAACTGAGCGAAGCGCTGGCAAAATGCACAGGCTTCACCGGCGTCTCGCTTCAACCCAACAGCGGCGCGCAAGGGGAGTATGCAGGATTGCTCGTAATCCGAGCGTACCACGAGGCACGTGGCGATCATCACCGCAACGTGGCCTTGATCCCCAGCAGCGCCCACGGCACCAACCCGGCCAGCGCCGCCATGGTGGGCATGAAGATCGTGGTGGTGAAGGCCGATGCGGAAGGCCATGTCGATATCGCCGATCTGCGCGCGAAGGCGGAACAGTACAAGAACGAGCTGAGCTGCTTGATGGTGACCTACCCGAGCACGCACGGCGTGTTCGAGGAGGGCATCACGGAGATCACCGGCATCATCCACGAGAATGGCGGCCTGGTCTACATGGACGGCGCGAACATGAACGCGCAGGTGGGACTTACAAGCCCGGGCAACATCGGAGCGGATGTGTGCCACCTGAACCTGCACAAGACCTTCGCCATCCCGCACGGCGGCGGCGGTCCTGGCATGGGCCCCATCTGCGTCAACGACAAGCTGAAGCCGTTCCTTCCTGGACATGCGCTGATCAAGACCGGAGGCGAAAAGGCGATCCACGCCGTGAGCAGCGCGCCATGGGGCAGCTCACTGATCCTGTTGATCAGCTACGGCTACATCAAGATGCTGGGCAGCGAAGGCTTGAAGGCCAGCACCGAAGCGGCGATCCTCAACGCCAACTACATGAAGGCACGCCTCGCCGATCACTATCCGATCCTCTACGTGGGCGACCATGGCATGGTGGCGCACGAGATGATCCTGGACTGCCGCGACTTCAAGCGCAGCGCTGGCGTGGATGTGAGCGACATCGCCAAGCGTTTGATGGACTATGGATTCCATGCGCCTACCGTGAGCTTCCCCGTTGCGGAAACGCTGATGGTGGAGCCGACCGAGAGCGAATCGAAAGTTGAACTGGACCGTTTCTGCGACGCGATGATCAGCATCCGCGAAGAGATCCGCGCCATCGAGAACGGGAAGGCCGACAAACTCGACAATGTGCTGAAGAACGCACCGCACACGGCAGACGAAGTAGCCGGCGATGCGTGGACCCACACGTATTCCCGTGAACAAGCCGCATTCCCCAGCGCCCACCAGCGCGACTGGAAGTACTGGATGGCGGTGAGCCGGGTGGATAACGCCTACGGCGATCGCAACCTCATCTGCGTATGCCCGCCGATCGAGGAGTACATGACCGCCGAAGCCTGATCAATGCGCAAAGCCCTTCCTGTCTTCCTCGCTTTCCTGCCGTTCACGCTCATTGCTCAAGGCGGAGAGAAAGCGGCCGCTTGCTTCTGGAGCAACGACTTCGAATCCGGGATCCCGCTCGATTGGGAGATCACGCAAGTCGAACGACAGACCTCTGCGGGCGTGGGCTTGGGCGAGTTCGTTCCCTCCTTCACGCTGGGCACAGCCACCGATGCGAATAGCGGCGGCTACTTCCCGGTGCCCGACCGGCCCATCGGCAACCGGTTCATCATGGCGAACGATGACGCTTCGCCGTGCAACTGCGACATGGATACGGTGAGCTTGACCACCGGTCCGATCGACCTCACCGGCCGCACGGGCCTTGCATTGGAGTTCCGCGCCTTCCACGAAATGACCCTCGGTGCCGGTGAAGCCATTGTGGAGGCGAGCACCAATGGGAGCGACTGGAACCTCGTGGATACGCTCGACCCTGTGGCAGGTGCCTGGCAGGACCTCTTCCTCGACTTGAGCGCATACGATGACGCTCCGCTCCTCAAGCTGCGGTTCCGCTGGAGCGATGGAGGACAGTGGTCGAGCGGATTCGCATTGGATGACCTGTGCTTGCGCGAGCGCTTCATGACCGATGTAAGCATCGTTGGTGTCCGCCTCGGCAACGACACGGCTAGCGCTTTCGTGACTGGCGATCAACGCCTGGGCTACTCACAAGTCCCGCTGGAGCAGGCAGCGCCCGCGATCATCTCTGTCGAGGTCGTCAATCGCGGCACTACGGTAGCACCTCTCGTTTCCGCCCACGCATGGCTCGAACTCAACGGTACCGACTTGGGCGATGCGCCTTTCCCCATCAGCCCATCGCTGCAGCCGGGAGAACGCACTACGCTGGTGGTGGAAACCATGTTCGTCCCGAATAGCACCGGTGATCTGGTCGCCAGTGTTGTCCTTATCCAGCCCGGGAATGACGACGACCCCAGCGACAATACCGGGAGCGCGACCATGCGGATCACCGGCCCCGGCTGGAATGAAGGCTATGGCGCCATGGCCATCGATGACGACCAGATCCAAGGCTCCATCGGAAGCACCGAGGGCTTCATCGCCGCCAACCGATTCGAGATCGTGAACGAGGGAAGCACCGCACATGGGGCAAGCGCAGTGCTCGGCTACGGCTCCCAGATCGATGAGGTGGTGCGCGCAATCATCATGGATGGCAATTTCGCCTTCATCGATACCAGCTTGCGCCATACGATTGCACAAGCCGACCTCGACGGGGCTGCGGGCGGTTTGCCGGTCTACCTCCCTTTCGCCAATGTCCCGGCGCTCGATCCGGGCGACTACTTCGTGGGCTTGCAACGGCTGGCAGGCACCGGCTATGTCTCGGTGGCCACCAGCGGCAATTGCACGCTAGGCCAATCGGTCCTCATGGAGGGTGCCACCTTCGACATTGCCTGGACCGATGCCATTCCGATGGTGCGTTTGCACCTGAACGATTATGGGGTTGGCGTGGACGAGCCTGGCGGTCGAGGCCACTTGGGGCTTCGTGTCAGTCCGAATCCGGCCACAGGGCCGATCACACTGGCTTGGGACCAAGCTCGTTCCGAACGAGTGGTTGTGCGGGTGATCGACCTCTTTGGCCGGACCTGCTTGCAATTCGATCTCGGCCATAGGTCCACTGGGCCTCAGCGCATTGAAATGGACGCTTCGGAGCTTTCGTCAGGAACCTATACGATCGGGATCGCCACACCGTCCGTCACTTCCTGCACCAGGTTGATCATAGCCCGCTGAAGCTGCTCCCGCTTCCTGACTGCCTCGTGCCGTTGCCTGAGAAGCGATGGCCGTTGGATGATCCATTAGGAGCTTGTGCAACGGCGCGGGCCGTTGGCTTGTCCATATGAAGGAGTTGCCTAGCTTCGTAGCCCTTCAAAAACCGGAAACCAATCACATGAACCATCGATACCTATTACTGAGCACGCTGCTGGTAGCCGGTACTTGCATCGCACAGTCGAGCAGGGAACTACGCTATGCCATGCAGCACGATGAAGGCACCCTGCAACAGGCTCCTCCCGCAGCAGGCGCCCTGAAAGCTGGCGGCGATGTCATCTTCTCCGAGGACTGGGCCAATGGCTTCGCCGGCAACAACGGCGTTGGCGCATGGACGGTGAGCGGCCCCAACGGCAACATCTGGAAGCGCACCCTCACCGGTCCGGTGGGTTCCTTCTCGGTACCTGCCCAGAAGATCACCTCCACCACGGTGGCCAATGGATTCGCGGCCTTCTATAGCGACAGCGCCAACTGCAATTGCACCAGTGGTGCGGGCAACTGGCCCGCCACGCCTACGGAGTGGGATGGCGCACTGGAATCGCCGGTACTCGACCTGAGCGCCACGCCCAACGTGCTGCTTCAGTGGGAACAGCGACTGCGCTGGTGCTGCCAGGCAACATCGCCGCATGCCGTGGAGATCAGCACTGACGGTGGCCTCACGTGGCCCACGACCCTGGAAGCCGCCAGCGGGATCAGCACGAACAACGATCCCGGAACGCAGACGCGCCAGATCATCCTCATCTCGGCCATCGCGCCCAATCCCGCGCAGGTCAAGTTCCGCTTCAAGCACAACCCCACCGCAGCAGCCTACCATTGGCAGATCGATGATATCAAGATCATCGAGCTCTACGACAACGATATCAAGATGGTCGACGGTTATCTCTCTCAGACCGGCGATGGTGAAGAGTACGGCCGCACCCCGTCCGACCAGTTCGAGCCAACAATGCTTATCGGAAGCACCCTGAGCAACTTCGGATCGCAGGAGCAGACCAACGTTGTCCTCACTGCAGACGTGACGGGACCTGTGCCCTTTGTTGCCTCCACTACGCTGAGCAGTCTCGCGATAGAAGGTACAGCCGCCGCCGAACTGGCTTACACCCTGCCAGCGCTTCTGCCCGGCAACTACTCCAGCGCGTTCAGCGTTGCGGCTGACACGCCGGATGAGAACCCCGGCAACAACACCTTCCTGCGCAATTTCCAAGTGAATGACTGCTTGTACTCGTTGGACGGGATCGGAATCCACCCTGCGGCAGTCCAGTCACTCGGCACTCTGGGGTCCAGCAGTTTCACGGGTGCAGCCGACGGTCTGGTCTTGCTGGACTACTACCAAGTGAACAACCCTCTGACGGTGTACGGGATTGAGATCGCCTTGGGCAGCACTACTGTCGCCGGTGGCTATGTCATCGCACATCTGCGCGACACTACTCCCGTCTTCGCCGTGCCGGCCCAGATGACCACGGTGATCGCCGAGACTGACCCCGTGGATGTGACCGCACCAGTGATCACTGCCGGCCTGCTTCAGCTCTACTTCACCAACCCGGTCGTTCTCTCGCCGAACGGATACTTTGCCAGCGTCTCGCTCTTCAGCAACGCCGGCGCAGCGCACATTCGCGTGATCGACGACCTTACGGTACCTCAGCCGGGCACTTCCAGCGCCATCTTCATCCCGAACGATCAGCTCTATTCCAATGGCAACGCCGTTGCTGTACGCATGATCACCGCACCAGGAGGATCAAACTGCACGACCGGCGTTGACGAACAGACCCCGTTGATGGGAATCTCGATCTACCCCAACCCCAGCAACGGCCGCTTGACCATCCGCACCGAAGAACCCGGCAACTACACCATTGACGTACTGGACCTGCTCGGCCAGACGGTGATGAGCCGCCGCGCTTTGGGCACCACCACTCTCGACCTGGCAGGCCAGGCCGAAGGCATGTACATGGTGCGCGTGAGCAACGGCACATCCGCTACTGTGCAACGCGTAACCCTCTCGCGCTGATCGCTAGCCTCGCGCTCCCCTCGGCATCACCGAAGGGAGCGCGGGCTGATCGGCTTTGCAATCACAACCGGCCTGTTGTTCCCACTGCCGCAACAGCAGATCGATAGAAGAACGAAAGCGGCGGTTACCTTTGGCACTCGACGCTCACCTCAAATTCTAACCAACCCCTCTACTGATGAACAGGATTCTCCTCTCGACCATGTTCCTGGGCGGAACCCTTGCCGTCTTCGGACAGCAGGGCCGGAACCGTGTCGCGCCTTTGGCCAAAGTGGCCGGTGCGGCAGTCGCCGAACAGCATTTCACACAGCCAACGCCTGTGCAACTAGGCCAGCGCTCGGTTTTCTGGAGCGAAGACTTCAGCGGCGGTATGCCCGCCGGCTGGACCACCGAAGACGTGGGCTCTGCGCCGGGCGAACTGGTGACCTTCGTGTGGACCAATGATCCCACGGCTGTTGAACTAGCTGCCTTGTCGTGGACGGAAAGTGCCGTATTCAACAGCACCACCGCCAGCAATGGCTATCTGTGGGCGAACAGCGACCGCGGCCTTTCCGCTGCTCCTGCCAACCAGCAGCAGACCCGCTTGTACACCACCTCCATCGACTGCAGCGGTCAGAACAGCGTGCTGCTCACATTCCAGAGCACCATCGGTGTTTTCGATGTGGCGGCCTTCACCGGCGCTCTCGTTCGTGTGAGCAATGACAACGGCCTAAGTTGGACGGATTACATCCCCCACCCCTGCCTGGATATCCCCAGCAGCGGCACCTACAACCCGCCTTGCGATCGTTGGTCCTACAACCCCGATTTCGTGCAACTGGACATCACAGCCACTGCAGCCAACCAATCGAACGTACTGCTGCGTTTCGAATGGAACGGCGGCTGGGAATACTACTGGGCCATTGATGACATGGAAATGAGCAGCGTGCCCGACTACGGCCGTCAGATGCTCACCTCGTACCTCTCGCACCGCGACATCAGCGAAGGCTGGGAATTCGGCCGGGTGCCTCAGAACCAGATGAACGGCACCATCTACATGGGCGCCGATGTACGCAACGTGGGCGTGAATGCGCAAACCAATCTCACGATCAGCGGTGCCAGCACGCCTGCTGCCTTGAGCGCGAGCGCCAACTTCCCTGTGGTGAACTACCCTGATACGGTTTCGATGTACGAAGCGGTGAGCGCCTCGCTAGCGGTCGGCACCTACACGGTAGACTACACCTTGACCTCCAATGAGGACGCCAACGAGACTGATGTGACCGATGACGCTATCCAGCGGAAGATGGCCGTTGACAACCAGCGCTACGCGCTTGATGGCATCGGCGTGTACGATTCCCCGAACCTCTCGGATATGGGCACGTACAGCTTCAGCAACAACGCGGACGGCGCCAGCTTCATGACCATGTACCCGATCCAGAACAACGTGACGGTGTACGGCCTGGAAGTACTGCTCGTGACCGGTACCGAAGCGGGCAGCTACCTGATCGGCAGCATCATCGACACCGCGCAGGTGCTGGCCAGCCCCAGCCCTGTGAACCTGGTTCCCATGGTGGAATCCGATGCGGTCGATATCACTCCGACGCAAGTGACCAATGGATCGGTCTATCTACCCTTCGATCCCCCGTACGTGCTCAACGGTGGCCAGGCCTACTTCGCCTCGGTGAAGCTCTTCAGCAACGCTGGCGCATCGGACCTCGGCATCCTCGACGATCTGACCGTGCCCCAGCCCTTCTTCGGCTCCATGATCCACCTGGCCACGCCAACCACCGGCGGACAGAGCGGTACGTTCAGCAATGGCAACGCCTTGGCGATCCGCCTGGCGCTGACCAACTCCATCGGCATCGGCGAGCAAGGCACCCTCGAAGGGGTCAACCTCTACCCGAACCCGACCAATGGTATACTGAACTTCACTGCCGAGAAAGTGGACAACTACACGATCGAGGTGATGAACGCTGTTGGGCAAACTGTGCTGCAGACCCGCACCAACGGCAACACCAAGCTCGATCTGAGCGGTGAGGCCAGCGGCGTGTACATGGTACGCGTAAGCAACGGCAACAGTACCAGCGTGCAGCGCGTGACGCTGAACTAGATTCGAACCAAGCAGAGAAGCCCGCTCCGGTGACCGGAGCGGGCTTCTTCGTTCGGTGCCTTCGGTCAGGCGCCGCCGGTCATCGATCGTTTCACCTGCCGCATGAGCGAGCCCGCGAAGACGAATTCGTTCAGCTCGGTGTTATCGCTCACCAGCAGCTGGTCACGATCGCCTTCCCACCATTTGCGGCCTTTGTGGATGAAGATGATGTGCTCGCCGGTCTCCATCACGCTGTTCATGTCGTGGGTGATCACGATGGTGGTGGTGCCGAATTCCTCGGTGATCTCCTTGATGAGGTCGTCGATGAGGATGCTCGTCTGGGGATCGAGGCCGCTATTGGGCTCATCGCAGAAGAGGTATGCGGGGTTCATGGCGATGGCACGCGCGATGCCCACCCGCTTCTGCATGCCACCGCTCAATTCCGCCGGGAACAAGCTGTCCTTGTCCACGATGTTCACGCGCTTGAGGCAACTGTGCGCACGGTCCTCCATCTCGCTCTTGGCCATGCTGCCGAACATGCGCAGCGGGAACATGACATTCTCCAGCACGGTAAGGCTATCGAACAGCGCCGAGCCCTGGAAGAGCATGCCGATGCGCTGGCGGATGGCCCGCTTCTCCTCACCATCCAGTTCATGGAAGGAGCCGCCTTCGTAAAGCACCCGCCCTTCCTCCGGAACGTGGAGGCCTACGATGCACTTGGCCAGCACGCTCTTGCCGCTGCCGCTCTTGCCGATGATCTGATTGACCTTGCCCTTCTGGAAGATGGCACTGATATCCGTAAGGACTTGGACATCCCCGAAGCGCTTGCTGACGCCGATCACCTCGATCATATCAGCAGCAATTGAGTGAGCACCAGGTTCGTGAAGAGGATGACCACATTGCTGAAGACCACCGCGCGCGTGCTGCTGATGCCCACCTCGCGCGTGCCTCCGCTGGTATAGAACCCATGGTAGGCGCTTACCGTGGTGATGATGAAAGCGAAGACCACCGTTTTGATGAGCGCATACACCACGTGGTAGGGCTTGAAGCCAAGCTGGATGCCCTGGATGAAATCAGCCGAATCCACGATGCCTGTCTGCACACCGGCGATCCATCCTCCGAAGATGCTCAGGAACATGCTGATCATGATCAGGAAGGGGTTGATCATCATGGTGGCCGCGATCTTCGGCAGGATGAGGTAGCCTGCGGAGTTCACGCCCATGATGTCCAAGGCGTCGATCTGCTCCTTCACGCGCATCGAGCCGATCTCGGCGGCGATGTTGCTGCCCACCTTGCCAGCCAGGATGAGCGAGATGATGGTCGGGCTGAACTCCAGGATGGTGCTCTGGCGCGTGGCGAAGCCCACGACCCACGCCTGGATCAACGGACTATCGATGTTGGTCTTGGTCTGTATGGTGATCACCGCTCCCATGAAGGCGCTCAACAAGGCCACGATGCCAAGGCTCTTGACACCGAGCAGGTCCATCTCCTCCAGCGTGCGCGCCCAGTAGATCGAAAGGCGCTCGGGGCGGCCGAAAGTCTCCTTCAGCAGGAGCAGGTAACGGCCGATGTGGAAGAGGACATTCATTGAGCGACGGCCAAAAGTAGCCGTCCAGTGCTATGGCGGTGGAGGCCAGCGCAGGCATGCCCCCTACCTTCGGCCCGCGATGCGATCGCGCACCAACACCATCCGCTGGACGATCATCGTGCTGTCGTCGATCCTGCTCTCCACCGCCTGCGATTCGCGCAAGCCCGCCAAGTACCGCAAGAAACGCGGCTGCGACTGCCCGCACTGGAACCATGTGCCTGCCCCGAAGGACGGCATGCGGTCCATGGCCGGTGATCCCGACGGCCATTTGTTCGGATGAGCCGATGAGCACCATGCGCCGCACCGATCCAGAGTCCTTGCGACGGCATTTGCCCGAGGCCGCATGGCCACCGGTCCAGGACTGGCTTCGCGAGCATGGAGTCCCGGTGCATGTCGTGAAGCCCCGCCGCAGCAAGCTCGGCGATTACTGGATGCCACGCGAAGGCCGTCCACCGAGGATAACGGTGAACAACGACCTGAACCCTTATGCCTTCCTGGTCACGCTGGTGCATGAGTTCGCGCACCATACCACCTGGCTTTCTGCCGAACGCGCCGAGGCGCACGGCGCTGAATGGCGCAGCGAATATCAGCGGACCATGCGCCCATTCCTCTCCCCAGCCGTGTTGCCGTCCGATGTGCAGTTCGCTCTGGAGAACCACTTGCGCCGGGCTCCCGCGAGCAGTTGTACCGATCGAAGCCTCATGCGCACACTGCTGCGGCACGAGACCGAGCCTGTCCTCGTGCTGGAGCGCCTTCCGGAGCGTGCGCTCTTCCATTTCAATGGGGCCATCTACGTGAAGGGCCCACGCATGCGCAAGCGCTACAAGTGCCGCTGCCTCAACAACCACCGCATCTACATCATGGACCCGCTGCTCGAAGTGCTCGTGCATGACCCGGCCGTGGTCGGCGCCGCTTCCTGATACCGAAACGAACGACGAATGGACAACCGACATACCTGGTGCGTGATCATGGCAGGCGGCGTGGGCAGCCGGTTCTGGCCCATGAGCCGCAGTGCCTACCCCAAGCAATTCCTCGACTTCCTGGGCTTGGGCCGCACGCTCATCCAACAGACCTACGACCGCTTCCTGCCCATCTGCCCCAAGGAGAATATCATCATTGTGACCAATGCGCAATACGCGCCCATCGTTAAGCAGCAGTTGCCGGAGCTGCAAGACTGGCAGATCCTGGAAGAACCCTCGCGCAGGAACACAGCACCGTGCGTTGCGTACGCCAATGCAGTGATCGCCGCCCGCGACCCGGACGCGATGATCATCGTGGCGCCGAGCGATCACCTGGTCATGAAGGAGGATGCCTTCCAGCAGACCGTGGCACTGGCCATGCAACAGGCTGCCAGCACCGATTGCCTGGTGACCCTCGGGATCATGCCCAGCCGACCCGACACCGGTTACGGTTACATCCAGTTCCGCGATGGCGAAGTCACCGCTCATCCGCGCGTCAAGCGCGTGAAGACCTTCACCGAGAAACCGGACCATGACACGGCGGTACGTTTCATCGAGAGCGGCGATTTCCTGTGGAACGCAGGCATCTTCATCTGGAGCCTGAGAAGCATCGATCGAGCGTTCCATGCGCACCTGCCCGAAATGAGCGTTCTCTTCGATACGCGTCGCGCCGATATCGGGACCCCGAAGGAGCGCGAGGCGATCGCTGCGATCTATGCCGATTGCGCCAATGTGAGCGTGGACTACGGCATCATGGAGAAGGCCGCGAACGTGTACACCGTGGTGAGCGAATTCGGCTGGAGCGACTTGGGGACCTGGGGCAGCTTGTACACCCACCTGCCCAAGGATGCCAACGGCAACGCCGGAGTCGGTGAGGCAGTGAAGCTCTACGATTGCGCCAACAACGTGGTGCATGCGCAGGACGACCGGCTGCTCGTGCTGCAAGGCTTGCAGGACTGCATCGTGGTGAGCACCAAGGATGCGCTGCTGGTGTGCCACAAGCAGGACGAACAGCAGATCAAGCAGTTCGTGAACGACCTCACCGCCGAGAGCGGAGACCGCTACATCTGATAACCGACGGCGATTATCTATGCGGATCCAAATCGAAAGCCGCTCATGAACGCGCCCATCCGCCCTAAGAACTGGCTGGTCGAATCCATCCTGGTGACCCTGCTCTGCTGCCTGCCCTTCGGTATCGTCGGTATTGTGAATGCGGCCAATGTGAACACCCGTTACGATGCCGGGGATTTCGTAGGCGCCGAACGCGCCAGCGCGGAGGCCGGCCGTTGGACCAAGATCGGGTTCTGGGTGCGCCTGGCCAGCGTGGTGCTCTTGCTTCTCTTCTACTTCTTCCTCTTTGCCCTCCTCTTCGGTGCGGCTGCAGTCGGCGCATCCTCGCATTAGGGCGGCGATGACGAAGTTGCTACCCTGGCTCATCGGCTTGTTGGCGATTTCCTTTCTGGTGGTGCTTTGGTACTACGACCCCGAACAAAGCCTCCCCTACCTACCCTGCCCCTTCCACTGGCTCACCGGCCTGTATTGCCCCGGCTGCGGCAGCCAGCGAGCGCTTCACGACCTTTTGCACGGGCGGCTTGGCGATGCCTTCGGCCACAACGCCGCCCTGATATGCGCCGGGCCACTGCTCGGCTTGCAATGGGGCATTGGGCGGTGGCGTGGGAGGCCCTTGGGACACGATAACCGGGTGGTCTTCGCTTGGGCAGCAGCTCTATTGGCCTGGGGAGTCCTGCGGAACCTGCATGGCTTGGAAGTCCTCGCACCGTAGCTGTCCGTAGCCGCTTACTTTGCGGCCAAGCCCCATTCGCGCAGTGCCCGCCTTCGAACCCATCACCGACCCGGCGGTCCTGGCACAACGCGCGAGCGAGCTCTCCAAGTCCGCGATCCTCGCCTTGGACACCGAGGCCAGCAGCTTCCATCGGTACAACGAGCGTGTATGCCTGGTGCAACTGAGCACCCGTGAGCACACCTATTTGATCGACCCGCTGGCCATCGCCGACCTGAAGCCACTGGGCGCATTGCTGGCCGACAAGCACATGGAAGTGGTGATCCATGATGCCGACTACGACCTGCGGATACTGGCCAAGCACCATGGCATTCGCGTGGAGAACGTCTTCGATACCCTTGTTTCCGCCGAATTGCTGAATGAGCCCGAGATCGGCCTGGCGGCTCTCCTGCGCAAGTACCAAGGCGTGCATGTCGACAAGAAATTCCAGAAGGCCGATTGGAGCAAGCGACCATTGCCGCAGGACATGCTGGCCTATGCAGCGGGCGACACGGCGTATCCGATCCAGTTGCGCGATCAACTGGAAGGAACAACTCATAGCCAAGTCCCGATGGAGCTGGGCGGAGGAGGAATTCGCCTTGCTCACCGA
The DNA here is from genome assembly GCA_016710965.1 of Flavobacteriales bacterium. GTDB lineage: Bacteria > Bacteroidota > Bacteroidia > Flavobacteriales_F > PHOS-HE28 > PHOS-HE28. The sequence goes on along the minus strand of JADJTW010000033.1, from coordinate 28,234 downwards.
TGCGCCGTTCAACCTTGTGGCGAACGAAGAGCCGGCCTTCCTGCGCATGAAGGGAGCGAAGCTCTTGAAGCCCCAACAGTTGGCGGTGCTGCGCGAAGTGCATGCGTGGCGCGAGACCGTGGCCGAGCGCATGGATCGAGCGCCGTTCATGGTGCTCGGCAACGAAGTGCTCCTCTCCTTCGCCACCGACCCGCCGAAGAGCGTGAAAGAAATAGCTGCCCGGAAGGGCGTCGGTGAACGCATCGTCGATCGCCACGGCAAACCGATGCTCGAAGCCGTTCGCAAGGGAGTGGAAACCCCCAAGGAAGAGTGGCCCCGTGTGACCAAAGGCAAGCGCTGGCACAAGGATGACGACTATGAGGATCGCCTCAAGCGGCTGAAGCAAGTTCGAGACAAGCTGACCACCGAGCACGATCTGAGACCGGGGATCGTAGCAGCCAACCAGATGCTGTCGGATATCGCGCGAACGCTGCCCGGCGACCTCGCGGCTCTGGCAGCCATGCCCGGCATGCGCAACTACCAGGTGGCGCACTTCGGCAGCTCTTTGCTGAGCGCCTTGTAAGGCTTGCGCCATCCGCGCCTATATTTGCGCCCCATTGCGGGGTGGAGCAGATGGTAGCTCGTCGGGCTCATAACCCGAAGGCCGTAGGTTCGAGTCCTACCCCCGCTACAAAAGAGCCCCGACGCGAGTCGGGGTTCTTCGTTTGAGCACATGGCGCACAAAGCCGGATATGTCAATATCATCGGGGAACCCAACGTGGGCAAAAGCACCCTGCTGAACGCCCTGCTCGGCGAGCAGCTGGTGATCGCCAACCCCAAGGCCCAGACCACCCGCCACCGGATCCTGGGCATCCTCAATGGCGACGATCACCAGATGGTGCTCAGCGATACGCCGGGCATCCTGGACCCGCAGTACAAAATGCACGAGCGCATGATGCGCGCTGTGGACGAGGCTCTGATCGATGCCGATATCCTGGTCGTTCTGGTGGAGTTGGGGCAGAAGCCCGAGCGATCGGAGAACGTGCTCACTCGTGCGCGTCGATTCAATGGACCGATGGTGCTCCTGCTGAACAAGGTGGACAAGGGCAAGGAAGACGAGGTGCTGGCCGCGCTCGAAGTCTGGCAAGCAGCACTGCCCGATGCTAAAGTGGTCCCCCTCTCCGCACTGCATGGATTGAACGTGGAGGAGTTGCGCGCCTACCTGATCAGCAAGCTGCCCAAGCACCCGGCCTACTTCCCCAAGGACGAACTGAGCGACCGGAACACGCGCTTCTTCGTGAGCGAGATGATCCGGGAGAAGATCCTCACCTTCTACCAACAGGAGATACCCTACAGCACGCAAGTAGTGGTGAACAGTTTCGAGGAAGGCGAGCAATTGGTGAAGATCCAGGCCGATGTGATCGTGATGCGCGAGAGCCAGAAGGGGATCGTGATCGGCGCCGGGGGGAAAGCCTTGCGCAAGCTGGGCACCGAAGCGCGCCTCGCCATCGAGCGTTTCGTGGGCAATAAGGTCTTCCTGGACCTGAAGGTGAAGGTGGATCCCGACTGGCGCGAGGATGAAGGCAAGCTGAAGAAATACGGATATTGAAATGGGGAACATCGTCGCCATCGTTGGTCGCCCGAACGTGGGCAAGAGCACACTATTCAATCGCCTGGTGGAACGCCGCGATGCCATCACCGACCCCACGGCTGGCACCACCCGCGACCGGCACTACGGCAAGAGCGAGTGGAACGGCATCCTCTACAGCGTGATCGACACGGGCGGCTACGTGAGCGGCAGCGATGATGTCTTCGAGGCGGAGATCCGCAAGCAGGTGAAACTGGCCATCGAGGAAGCGGATTCCGTGCTCTTCCTGGTGGACGTGCATGGCGGCATCACGGCCATGGATGAGTCCATAGCGCAAATGTTGCGCAAGGCGAAGAAGCCTGTACTGCTCGTCGCGAACAAGGTGGACACCAACGACAAGCAGTACCTCACGGCCGAATTCTACAGCCTGGGCCTCGGCGAGGTGCATGCCATCTCCGCAGCCAGCGGCGCTGGCACGGGCGACCTGCTGGATGAACTGGTGAAGACCTTCGCCAAGCCCAGCGAAGAGCCGGAAGCGGAGATCCCGCGCATCGCCATCGTCGGCCGACCGAATGTGGGCAAGTCGTCATTGGTGAATGCCCTGATGGGCAAGGAGCAGAGCATCGTCACGCCTGTGGCGGGCACAACACGCGATCCGATCAACACGCGCTGGAACGTGTTCGGCCATGATGTGCTGCTGCTCGATACGGCCGGCATCCGCAAGAAGGCCAAGGTGGACGAGGACATCGAGTTCTACAGCGTCATGCGCTCCATCCGGGCGATCGAAGGCTCCGATGTGTGCCTGCTGATGCTCGACGCCAGAGAGAGCATCGAGCAGCAGGACCTGCACATCCTCTCCATCATCCAGAAGAACGGCAAAGGCGTGGTGGTGGTGGTGAACAAGTGGGACCTCATCGAGAAGGAGACCAACACCATGAAGGCCTTCGAAGCCGAGGTGAAGCACCGGATGGAGCCCTTCACCGATGTGCCCGTGGTCTTCACCAGCGTAACGGAGAAGCAGCGCCTGCTGAAGGTGATCGAGATGGCCATGCAGGTGTATGAGGACCGTCGTCGCCGCATCTCCACACGCAAGCTCAACGACATACTGCTGCCCGAGATCGAGCGCCAGCAGCCGCCCATGTACAAGAGCAAGCAGGTGAGCATCAAGTTCATTCAGCAGGTGCCTGTGCATGTGCCCACCTTCGCGTTCTATTGCAACCTGCCGCAGTACATCAAGCCCAGCTACGAGCGCTTCCTGGAGAACCGCCTGCGCGAGCACTGGCGCTTCACAGGCGTGCCCATCCGGTTGTTCTTCCGGAAGAAGTAGTTCCATCCGCAGCAACGCCTTGTTGGTGCACGGGTTGAGAGGATCTGTCGGATCGGGAACGGTCGGATCCGAAGGGATCCTAGATTCACGTGACCCAAGCCGTATGCCCATGCGCTTACCGATAACCCTCGCAGCCCTCGCCTTGTTATTCAACGCTCCGGTTGGCGCCCAGATCACGGTCGATCCGATGGGGCCTGCGACCTTTTGTGGCAGCCCAACAGTGAACGTACCCTTCACGGCCCCGGGCACTTACAATGTCGGCAACATGTTCGTTGCGGAACTTTCGGATGCAACCGGATCCTTCGCCGCACCATCGGTCATCGGCAGTTTGCCAGCTACCACTTCCGGGAGCATTTCATGCACCTTCCCCGCTGGGATGGGTGGTGGCTTTGCGATGCGCATCACCGCTTCGGACCCGCCGGAAATGGGAACCGCATACCCTCTATCCATTTTTACGGTCGTCCCACCCAATGCCGGAAGCAATGGGGTGATCACGGTCTGTTCCAACAGCGCTCCTGTCAGTCTATTCAGTGCCCTGGGTGGGATCCCGGACGCAGGTGGGGCATGGACGAACCCAGCTGGCAACCCGGCACCGCTTTCGTTCATTCCGGGAACAAGCATTCCCGGCTGCTATACCTATACTGTGTTCGCGTCGCTGCCATGCGCGAACGAAACCTCCACCGTTTGCGTCTCTGTGAACCAAGCGCCCGATGCCGGGATCAACGGCTCTGTCACGATCTGTTCCAGCGACGCACCCTTCAGCCTTCTAGCGTCATTGGGCGGATCGCCCCAAGCCGGTGGCACTTGGTCATATTCCGGCGGTCCGTATTCCGGGGTCTACAACCCCGCCGTTGACCTCCCCGGGTGCTATGTCTACACGGTTCCTGGCACGCCGCCTTGCGTGAATGCCAGTGCTACGGTCTGTGTTACCGTGGTGGCGGCACCGAATGCAGGCATTGATGGTATGATCACGATGTGCAGCGCAGGGCCGGAAGTAGACCTGTTCGCGCTGCTTGGTGGCTCGGCGCAGCCCGGCGGCACATGGAATGCACCGCTCGATGCCACTGGAGGCTTCTACGACCCAGCGACGATGTCGCCGGGCATCTATTCCTACACCGTCGATCTTGGGTCCTGCGGGACCGATGACGCCCTCATCAACGTGATCGAGTGGGCGCTGCCGATGCTGGAACGAATGGATCTTTCGCAGTCTGCGAGGATGGCGCGCCGTTCCTGCTCTTCGATCAATTGGGCGGAACGCCGCAACCCGGTGGATCTTGGAATGGACCATCTCCTGCACCCGGCGGCATCTACACGGCGGGCACCATGTCCGAAGGCTACTACACGTATACGGTGACCGGCATGGCACCCTGCGCTGATGCATCCTCTCAGATGTGCGTGACCGAGATAGTCTTGCCCAACGCCGGCATCGGAGGATCGGTGGCCTGGTGCCAGAGCTTCGGCAACATCGATCTCTTCGCGCAGCTCGGTGGCGCACCGCAAGCAGGAGGGACTTGGAGCGATGACAATGCAACAGGCGCGTTGACCGGCAGTGTCTTCGCAGCAGGAAGCGTCGCTCCGGGGAGCTACGCGTTCACCTACACGGTGGATGGCCCGCCGTGCTCACCAGCGACCGCAACTGTCACTGTCGTGGTTGGACCGTGCTTGGTACCGCCCGGCGGGATCAACCCTGTCGAATAGGATCAGATCCAGGCCAATGCCTGTTCCAGATCGGTGATCAGGCTCGCTGGATCCTCAAGCCCCACGTAGAGCCGCACCATGTTGAAGGGCAGGTCGGTGTAGTAGCCGCTGGGGCCTTGCAGCGCGCATACGGGCCATTGCAGGCTCTCATAGCCGCCCCAGCTTACTGCGATCAGGAAGGTCTTCAGGTTGTTGCAGAAGCGCTCCACGGCGGCAACGTCCGGCGCGTCGAGCTCGATGCTCATCAAACCCGCCACGCGCTTCATCTGCTTCTTCGCGAGCGTATGCTGCGGGTGGCTCTCCAGTCCCGGCCAATGCACGCGCTTCACCTTGGGATGCGCTTCGAGGTAGCGTGCGATCTTCTCGGCGCTATCTGCGCTCCGCTCCATTCGCAGCGGCAGCGTTCGCAAGCCACGCATCAGCAGCCATGCATCGTGCGGTGAAGGCGCTGCACCGAGCGTCATGAATTCCTTGCTCATCACCTGGCGCATGTGCGCGTGGCTGCCGGCGAGCACACCGGCCACGACATCACTGTGGCCATTGAGGTACTTGGTGGCACTGTGCGCGACCATGTCCACGCCCAGGTCGATCGGGTGCTGGAAGAGCGGACTGTTGAAGCTGTTGTCGCAAAGAGTGATGATGCCGTGCTCCTTCGCGATCGATGCAACGGCTGCGATGTCCTGCAATTCGAAGGTGAGCGAGTTGGGGCTTTCGAGGATGAAGAAAGTGGTGTTCGGTTGGATCGCCCTGCGGTAGTTCTCCGCATCAGTACCAACCACGAAGCTGTGTTCCACACCGAATCGGGACAAGAGGTCCACGAGCAGTTTCCTCGTCCAACTATACGGTTTGCGCACGCATACGATGTGATCGCCAGCCTTCGTGAAGGAGATCACCGCTGCCGCGATGGCACCCGCTCCACTACTGAAGACGAGCGCATCCTCAGCATGTTCCAGCGCCGCGATCTTCTTCCGAAGTATGGCCACCGTGGGATTGAAGCCGCGTGTGTACAGCGGCCGGTCGAACTCCTGTCCCACCACGGCGCGCATCGCCGCGACGGTAGGGTATGTGAAGTTGCCGCTCTGCACGATGGGCGGTACCACGGCATCGTAGCCGCGCTCGCGCTCTTCGCCCAGGTGGGTGAGGATCTCCGAAACGTCCATGCGACGAAGTTGGCACAAAGAAGAAGAGCGCCCATGCGGACGCTCTTCTTGCGATGTACAAGGTCGATCAGCGCTGGATCACGAACCGTGTCCAAGCCATTGCGCTTCCGCTGCTGAGGCGCAGCATGTAACCGCCTGCCGGGAGGAAGGAGAGATCCAAGCTGCGCGTCTGGCTGGCGCTGCTCGCGCGAGTGCTGTAAACCGTGCGACCCAATGCATCGATCACCGACATTGCGGCGTTGTTCAACTGCGCATCGGCCCAGCGGATGCTCAGCAGGCCATTGCTCGGTGAGGGAATGACGTAGAGGCCGCTCACGCCGCTCCCCTCCGCAATACGGGTGTTCAGCTCCACCGTGGTCACGGTTGTATTGGTAAGGACTGCTTCGTTGTAGTCGAAGTAGATGTCTGCCCGGTTGGTGAGCTGGTCGCCGACGAGGAGGCTGGTCTTGGGCGCCATGCGATAGTGGATGCTACCCTGGCTGCCGAGCAGGTCAGTGCTGCTGTCGGGAAGCATGATGTTCGCAAAGGTCCAGATCGCCACTTCATCGTTCACCGTTAGCGTGAAGGGGTGCGATGCCCCGACCATCTGGAAAGTGCTCAGGTCCCAATCTGCATCAAGACTATCCTTGATCACCACGTTCACCGCAGGCGCATTGCCCGTGTTCTGGAACCGGATGGTGTATTCCAGCAGCTTCTGATCGGCCACGTCATCGGGGGTGATCACGATCTCATTCACTTGCTTGTCGTTGGGATCGAAACTCGTGGTCGCCGCACCCGTCACATGGTCGCTGTTGTCCACGATGTTCACATCGCTCTCGTCGATGACGAGCTCGGCACCGTTGCCCACGGGTGTGTTCGGCAGCACGCTCGATGGCGTATTGACCGTGACGTTGATCGTCCCGGAAGTGCCGGGAGCAAGGGTTCCGAGGTCCCAGTTGACGACCGGACCGATCACAGATGCCGGCGCAACGGAAGCGCTCACGAAGCTCAGGATGGGATCCAGGCTGAGGATCAGCAAGGCATTGATGTCCTCCGTACCGATGTTGGCGTAATTCACGTGCAACTGGGTGTTGTTGCCGATCCAAGGATTCCAAGCCCAGATGCTCACCGAGCCATCATAGATGCCTGGGATGCCTTGGAAGCCGAAGTCGATACCGGTCGCCTGATCGCCCAGGGCCACGATGGTGAACGACTGCGATGCCGGTACAGCATTGTGGTAAAGCGGCGGCGTGGGCACCGTTACCGTGTGCGTGCCCATGTCGGTGCAGAAGGAGTACGGGTCGTTGCCGGAGTACACATGATGGTTGCCGGGTTGCACCAAGAGCATGACTGGGGCATGCTGCTCACCGGCTTCACGGGTACCGTTGTTGTTGTGGTCGAAGTAGGTGGCACCCACGGCGGTGCCTTCGCACTCGTTCAACTCCCAGGTGAATGGCAGGCTTGAGAAGGTGTTGGTCCAGACGATGTAGTAGTTCTGCCCGGCGGTCACGTTCACTTGCAAGAATGAAGCGAAGAGGTTGTTGGAACAGCTCTGGCCGCTCGCACCCACGTCGTCATTGTAACCGATGCAGGTGAGATTCGCGCAACTGCCGGAGAAGACCTTCAAATAGGTATCGAACTGCAGCCCATTGTTCAGCGGGTGGCAGCTGGTGATGGTGATGGCTCCATTGAAAGTGGCCGTGTACATGTACCAGTTGCCGTTGGTGCCTGCACCACAGCCGGGGCCGGCATCGCCACTAGTGGGTCCGGTGGAGGCATACACTCCGCTTACCACCTGCAAGGCGGTGGTGCAGGTATCGCCTTGGGCGAGGCCACGGAACGGGATGGCGCCAAAGACGAGCAGAACGGGAAGACAGCGCAAGGCGTAGCGAGGAGCCATGGGACGATCGGTTTGGGTAGCCAATGTAGCCGCCCCGAGCGTTCGTCCTACGGCAGTCTCCGGTAGAAGACGAACCCGTTCTTCCGGTACAACTCGAGGAAGGTGCCCAAAGCCTGCACCTCCTCCTCTGACGTGATCTTGCACGCGAGGTAGACCGGCCGGTCGATCTCGCCGCCCAGCAGCACCACCTCCCTTGGTTGGGGAGCTGATACCTGGCCATAGTACTCGGGCACGTAGCTCTTGTATCCCTTGGTGAGCAGCCAGCATCGTTCGCCCGCATGGCTTTGGAAGAACTCAATGGCCGCCCGCTGCGAATAGGCCTCGATGCGGTTGATGAAGAAGAAGAGCGTTGCCGTCACGAAAAGGGCGCTTCCGCAGAAGATCGTGAGCACTGCGGCACGGACTCGCCCCTTTCCATGCAACAAATGCCCCACGACCAGCGCTGCAAGCAGAACGATGCCCGCGAGTGCTTCCAGGCCGCTCCACTGCACATCCGCTTCGAGGTTCGCCATGGCGAATGGATCCCGGGCGAAAAGCGGCTTCAGGGCATCGATGTTCATGCCCGCGAATGGCAACGCGATCACTACGAGTGCCATGAGGCCACCGAGGATGCCCAGTATGAAGCGGCTCCATCCGAATCCTTCACGCTTCTTCCACACGCGCTCCAATTGCAGCGCTGCCAGGTAGGTGAGCGGGAAATAGCAGAGGCTGCTGTAGTGGACGATCTTGGTCTTAACCAGTGAAAAGAGCAGCAGCACCACCCAGAAGAGGATCACCATCCAACGACGGTGATCATTCTCATGAGCATCCGAGGTTCGCGTAGGCTTCAACAGCTCCTGCACCGCGAAGACCGATGCCGGGAAGCAGCCGATGAGGAGCACAACGAAGTGGTAGCCAGGGAAGCCACCGTGGCCAGCATCCTCCGTGGTGAGCATAGCGACCTGCCGCCAGAAGAAGGCGAGCATGAACTCCGGGCCGTTGCGAACAAGGTCGATCACTGCCCAGATCGAGACCGTGATCGCCGTTGCGAGGACCATGATCAACAGCCGCCGCCAGTGCAGGTAGGGCTTGCACTTCCCCCAAGCCCAGTAGACGAGCATCACCAGTGCAGGCACCAGCACCCCGACCGGGCCTTTGGTGAGCACCGCCAGACCAAGGAAGATGCCCACGAGCCAGGCATGGCGATCGCGCCGCGCATTGAATGCATTGGGGTCGCGATCGGGGTCGCGCTGGGTGAGCGTAATGAGCGCGTGCAGACCCAGGAAGATGAACAGGTTGAACCATGGATCGATGATGCCGCTGCGGAAATAGAGGTGTGGCAGGATGGAGCCTGCGTATGCGAGTGCCCACAGCATACCGAACACACGGCCACGCAGTTGTTCACCGATGCGGTAAAGGATGAGCAACGTAAGGATGCCGCAGATGGCATTCGGGAAGCGCGCGGCGAACTCGCCAACGCCGAAGGCCTTCATGCTGAGCGCTTGCAGCCACATGAAGAGTGGCGGCTTCTCGTGGAACGGCTCGAAATGCATTTGTGGACGCAGCCAGTCGCCACTGACGACCATTTCCCGCGCGATCTCCGCGAAGTTGATCTCGTCCCAATCGAACAGATGCACGGCTCCCAGACCGGGCACGAAGAGAAGGGCGGCCACCACGACGATGATCCACTGAGCGCGTCCGCGGGCAGGCATGTGAGTCAACTAAAACGAGTTCCTCCGAGCAGCGGCCAGCCAAGGATCCCTGTGCGGGCCAGGAAATACCGCCAGCTCGTACGCACCACACCAAGGCCGTAGGTCATACTGCGGCTGAAGTTGATGCTGCTGGCTTCATCGAAGTATTTCGTCGGGCAGGTGATCTCGGCGATCTCAAAGCGATTCCAGAAGATCTGCGCGATCATCTGGTTGTCGAAGACGAAGTCGTCCGAGCAGCGGTGGTAGTCGCAGGCGTCGAGCACCTTGCGGTGGAATGCGCGATAGCCGGTGTGGTACTCGCTCAGCTTCTCCCCCATCAACAGGTTCTGTCCCAAGGTGAGCATGCGGTTGAAGACGTACTTGTACAGCGGCATACCGCCCTTCAGCGCGCCCCCACCAAGGATGCGTGAGCCGAAGACCACCGGATACACGCCGTTGCCGATGAGGGTGATCATGCTGGCCAGCAGCTTCGGGGTGTACTGGTAATCGGGGTGCAGCATCACCACGATGTCCGCCCCTAGTTCCTTCGCCTTGTCGTAGCAGCTCTTCTGATTGCCGCCATAACCGGTGTTCTTCTGGTGGATGACGATGTGCTTCAATCCCAATTCGCCGGCCACCTGCACGGTGTTGTCCGGGCTCTTGTCATCCACCAGCACGACCTCGTCCACCAGGTCGAAGGGGATCTCATCGTAGGTCTGTTTCAAGGTGAGCGCCGCGCGATACGCCGGCAGCACCACCACCACCTTCTGGCCCAGGTACATGCGGCAAAGATGGTCTCCAGGCCACAACCTAGCGCCTCTCCGCCACGCTTACGATGTAGACCCCTGCAAGCACAAGTGCGATCATGCCGATCTGCTGCCAGCCAACGGTCTCCCTGTCCAGCAGGCCCCAACCTATGGCGACCACTGGCATGAGATAGGTGACCATCGAAGCGCGCAGCGCGGATGTGCGTTTGAGCAACATGTTCCAAAGCACAAGGGCCAGCGCCGAGCTCATCACCGCCAGGATGGCCACGTAGCCCAAGGCACGCCACGCATTCGGATCGGTCCGAAGCGCTTCGGGCAACCCGCTGCCAAGCGCCAACCCGATGCTCACCGGCCCCACCCAGGTGAGCGCCAGCGCCGAGGTGGCCTCCGCCGGAAGCATGTACAAGTACTTCTTCACGATGTTGCCGCTGGCGCCATAGCACAATGTGCCCACAACAGGCAGCACTGCATAAACGCTCCAGGACGGCAACCCGTCCTTGCTATTGAAAGCGACGAGGCCCGCTGCCCCCACCAGCCCCAGAGCGATACCGAATACATGCACCCCCCGGACCCGGGTGCCGAAGAACAAGGCGCCGGTAAGCAGGGTCATGAGCGGGGTGAGGCTGTTGAGCATCCCGCTCAACGCGCTCTCGATCCGGCTTTGCGCCGTGGCGAAGAGGAAGGCAGGGATGCCGTTGCCGAGCACACCCGAACCAAGCAAGGGCAACCAGTGCTTCGGTAGCAAGGCGATGTGCCGGAACAGCAGTGGCGATAGCGCCAACCAGGCGATGGAAAGCCGCGCGGTGGCCATTTGCCACGGGGTGAGCACGGCCACCTCCTCGTGGTAGAGCCCGCGCTTCATCAGGATGAAGGAGCTGCCCCAGATGAGGGCGAGAATGCCCAACAAGAGCCAGATCCCGCCTTGCTTCTCCTTGCCGCCCATGCTTGCTGCTCGCTCCTCTGTGATGGACGGTTCCCTTGGGATCGTACCGTTGACCCGATGACGGCCAAATCTATCCGATAGCCCAACCGTCCATCTACATTTGTAACGATTTGCAAGCTCATGCGTCCCATGAGCGCAGAACAACGATCATGAACGCACTTCTCCTTCCCTCCGTCTTCTTCAGCGCCGTGCTGCTACTTGGGTGCAGCCGAACCTCTCCTGTTGCCGATGCTGTTGTCCCAGGGGTTGATCGTGTCGTCAAGGAGGTGGCCATCACCAGCGGAGAGCCCGTGACGACGGCCGATCTCAGCATTGACGGCATGAGCTGCGAAATGATGTGCGGCGGCGCGATCAAGAAGGCGCTCGCATCGCTGGGTGTCACCGGCACCGAGATCAAGATGAGCGTGACCGAGGGCCCGGACCACGCGATCGTGACCTACGATGACAGCAAGGTTTCCGACGCGCAGCTGGTCGAAGCGATCCAGAAGCTGTATGACGGGCAATACAAAGTGCTGGCTATCACCATCACCAAGGAGGTGAAGGGCAGCACCACCAGCAATAGCGAAGCCCAAAAGGAACAGCGAGATGGCGAGGTGAGCGTGGTGGTTCCGAAGGAACTTGTAGTACCCAGCATCCTCGCCCTGCTCAGCCGCATTCTTGGCGAGTAGGCACGTGGACCTTCAAGCGGAAGGGGCTTCGGCCCCTTTTTCGTTTAACCCTGATCCATGACGATCCGCTGGCCGTGGCCCGGTAGTTTCGCCAACCCATGGAGGAACCCAGCTTGCGCAGCCTCAGACCGGTGATCATTTGGTTGGTCACGGGCTGCGTGCTCATCGCATGCATGGTGGTCATCGGCGGGATCACACGTCTCACCGAAAGTGGTCTCAGCATCACCGAATGGAAACTCGTGACCGGTGCCCTTCCACCGATGAACGAAGCGGAGTGGCAGGCCGAGTTCGATGCCTACAAGCGGATACCCGAATATGCCATCGTGAACGCGGAGATGGACCTGGCGGGTTTCAAGAGCATCTACTTCTGGGAATACCTCCATCGCAACTGGGGGCTGCTTATGGGGCTGGTGTTCTTCGTTCCCTTCGTCATTTTCTGGCGCAAGGGCCTGTTGAATGGCTGGCTCATGCGGCGGTCCATCGCCATCCTCATCGGCGGTGGACTGGTGGGCGCGCTTGGCTGGTTCATGGTGAAGAGCGGTTTGAACGAACGCACGGATGTGAGCCACTTCCGACTGGCTATCCACTTGTGCGCAGCGTTCAGCGTGTTCGGCCTGGTGTTCTGGACCGTGTGGGACATCATCGACCAACGCAGTTCGTTCACTGGCGATGGTCGGGCGGCTGGCCGAGGGGCACGCGCGCTGCTCCTGCTGCTCATGGTGCAGATCATCTGGGGGGCCTTCACAGCAGGGCTAGACGCCGGGCGCATTTACACCACGTGGCCGCTCATGAACGGCGAGTTCATGCCGGAGAACGTCACCGCATCCGGGTCCTTCTGGCACGACTTCGCCGATCACAAGGACGGCGTGCAGTTCGTACACCGCAACCTGGCGTGGGTGCTGGCCGCTGCGGTGGTGGCTTATGCATTACGCTTCCGTGGCACAGCGGCCTTGCACCGGGTGTGGTGGTGGCTGCTGCTGGCCGTGCTGCTGCAGTTCACCCTGGGCGTGCTCACGCTGCTTACGGCTGTGCGCATCGATCTCGGAGTGTTGCACCAGTTCGGGGCCTTGGTGCTGCTCGCGGTGCTGCTCAAGGCCGTGCATCGAACCGGGCGACCGCTCGCCACCTCAACGTAGCGGCGAAGTACCGCACATCTTCTCGCAATCGTTCCGTTACCGGTGCCAATGAATCAGCGTTCGGTCGCGCTTCGAAGTAGAGAGAACCGTACAGGAAGTTGTCCGTGCTGTCGGTGAGGTAGAAGACCAGCGGACTGGCCACCTCACCCTCCACATCGAAGAAGGTTCCGAAGACCCTGGCGCTATCGCGCAGCACACGTTCACTGCGGATGCTGGCCGCCTTGGCTTCATGCTGTTGCTTGAAGGCATGCGCATCCTCGATCAGCTCCGGCAGGTCGCCGTGTACCGCGCTCCAGGTCATATGCACGGTGGCACGCTGGTCCTTGAAGCGCAGGTCGTACCATCTGGAGCTGTCTCGTGTCGGACGTTCGACCAGGACGGAATACACCGGCCTCTCCACGCTGAACGGCGCTTCCTCCTGAATAACGAAGCGCTGTGGAGGAAGGTCCAATCGCAGCCAGCCCTTCGGCTTGGGCACCGGGTCTTCCGCACAACTGAAGAACAGGCTTGCGAGCGTGGTTGCCAGAGCGATGATGGAAAACTGTTTCGTCATGGCTCCTTCGCTTCATCATGCACCACCACCTTCACACGGCGCACGCGCTTGTTGTCGCTGGCCTCCACTACGAAGGTGTAGTTCTGCAGGTCCACGCGTTCGCCTTTCTTCGGTATGCGGCCGGTGAGCTCCAGCACGAAACCGCCCAAGGTGCCGCTGTCGCCCTTGTTCTCATCGAACACCTTCCCATCCACGCCCAGCACCCGGTACACATCTGGCAACGGGGCGCGGCCTTCGAATACCCAGGTGCGGTCATCGAGCTTGCTGTAAATGAGGTCCTCTTCATCGAACTCGTCCGTGATCTCACCTACGATCTCCTCGATGACATCCTCGAGCGTGATGATACCGCTGGTTCCGCCGTGCTCATCCACGACCACGGCCAGGTGGACTTTCTCGTGCTGGAATTCCTTCAGCAGGTCGTCGAGCTTCTTGCCTTCTGGAACGAAGTAGGGCTCCCGCAACAGCTCGTGCCAGTTGTACTCCTGCTTGTCCAGGTGCGGAAGCACATCCTTGATGTTGAGCACGCCGGTCACACGGTCCAAGGTGCCTTCGTACACCGGAACGCGAGAGAAGCCGCTATCTACGATGGCCGTGAGCAGTTCGGCGAAAGTGCGTTCGCGATCGAAACCGATCACTTCGGTCCTGGGCCGCATCACCTGCCTCACCTCGATGTTGCCGAACTTGACGATGCCACGCAGGATGCGCTGCTCCTCGGCCGTGGTGCTGGCGTCCTTGGTGAGGTCCAAGGCATGGCCCAGGGCATCCACACTGATCTGCTGCCCGCCCTTGCGTCGGTATCGCTTCTCGATGAAGGTGGTGCTTCGCACGAGCGTTTCGCTCAAGGGCTTGAATGCGAAGCGAAGAACAAGGAGCGGCCCCACCAGCAATTGCGCCACGCGCATAGCGTTGCTGGTGGCGTACACTTTGGGAAGCACCTCGCCAACCAGTAGAAGGAGGAAGGTGACCGCCAGCACCTGCACGACGAAGACCACTGTTTCCGAGAGGCGCTCCACCTCCAATAGCCGCTCCACGACTACGGCGCTGAGGATGACCACGCCCACGTTCACCATGTTGTTGGCTATGAGGATGGTGGCCAGCAGGCGACGGGGCTTGGCCAGAAGGTCGAGCACACGATGGCCCCATTGTCCACCGCGTTCCTTCAAGTCGCGCAACTGCGTGGGCGAAAGCGAGAACAGCGCCACCTCACTGGCGCTCATGGCTGCGGAGCAGATCAGCAACAAGCCAATGACCACCAAGAAGACAGCGGTTGTCGCATCCAACGGACGCCAGTACAGGGCGATGCTCAATGATTGGACGGAAGGAGGCTCCACGATGGCGGTCTAGGTAGGGCGGCGATCAGAACGGAAGATCGTCCACCTCGTCGGCAGGTGCGCTGACCGGGGCGGCAACAGGAGCGCCCGCGGCTGCAGGCGGTTGGTCGGTGTGAGCACCCTGGTTCGGGCGATCGAGCAATTTGATCTCATCCACGAGGATCTCGGTGGTGTAGCGGTCCTGGCCGTCCTTATCCTGCCACTTGCGCGTGCGCAGTTTGCCTTCCACGTACACCTTGCTGCCTTTACGCAAGTACTTCTCGGCAACTTCGGCGTTCCAGCGCCACGCCACTACGCGGTGCCATTCAGTGATCTCGCGTCGTTCTCCGGTCTGCTTGTCCTTGAAGACCTCCGTGGTGGCAACGTTGAAATTGGCGACGGCCGCACCGTTCTGCAAGTGCCGCACTTCGGGGTCGGCGCCGAGGTTGCCGACGAGGATGACTTTATTGACTCCGGACATGGCGTTGGGAATGGAGGTCGAAGATAGCGGTTCGGTCAAGGGCGCTTTCCGGCAGCTTGGGCGAGGTAGCGTTCGATCAGTCGTGGCAAGGCATATCGCTCTATTGCTCCGGCTGGGACAGCGATCCAATGCGTGGGCCTGCGTGCTCCTGCGGGGACCTTCATCCGCCAGAACGTGGCGTGCAGGACCTGGTGGCTGAGGATGTGCTTCATCCGTACAGGGCGACCGAGAGAAGTCCACCCGCGGCCCAATTCCGCTTCCATGGAACAGGCCGTTAGCGCTTTCCGGCTTTCGATCAGTGGCAGCTCGTACAGTCCCTGCCAGATGTCCTTCGCGCTGCGTTTGGTGAAGTAGGTGCGTCCGTTCACCTCAACGTGCAGGTAGTTGAAGTACCGGTTGCGCACTTTGGCCTTCTTGTCCTTCACCGGCAACGCTCCGATCCGCTTCGACACCCTTGCGATGCACTTGCGCTTGAGTGGGCAATCATCGCAACGTGGGTTCTTCGGGGTGCAAACCGTCGCACCCAATTCCATCACTGCCTGGTTGTGGTCGCCCGGCGCCGTGGGGTCGAGCAGTTTCGCAGCCAATTCCCGGAATTCCCGGCGGCCAGCTAAACTATCGATGGGCGTAGCTACGCCGAAGCAGCGAGCCAGCACGCGATAGACATTCCCATCCACCACCGGCTCGGGCAGACCGAAGCAGATGGACCCTATGGCCGCAGCGGTGTACTCACCCACGCCTTTGAGCTTCTTCAGGGTCGTGTAGTCAGCAGGGAAGCTTCCGCCATGGGCTCGCACCACCTGCTTCGCCGCAACCCGAAGATTCCGGGCACGGCTATAGTAGCCCAAGCCCTGCCATAGGCGAAGCACTTCATCTTCCGAGGCAGCCGCCAGCTTCTTCACGGTTGGGTACCGCTTCACGAAGCGATGCCAGTAGGCCAGTCCTTGGTCAACCCGGGTCTGCTGCAGGATCACCTCACTGAGCCAGACCCTATAGGGGTCGGTGGTGGCACGCCAGGGGAGATCGCGGCGATTCTCCCGGTACCAGGGAAGCAGGGCACGGGAGAACCAAGAAGCCGCTGGCATACAGGCACAAAGATGGGTTGCGCGGATGGGTCATCCGGCTATATTTGCGGCCCCAAACCGAAGCAGGGTTATGACCAAGGCAGAGCTGGTGAGCATCATGGCGAAGAAGACAGGCGTGGAACGGCTGGTGGTAAGCACCATCGTGGAATCGCTGATGGAGGAGGTGAAGACCAGCCTGGCCAAGGGAGAGAATGTGCATCTGCGCGGGTTCGGGAGCTTCGTGGTGAAACACCGGGCCCAGAAGACCGGCCGCATCCTCGCGAAGAACACCACCATCATCATCCCCGCTCACGACATCCCGGCCTTCAAGCCCGCTGACGTGTTCGTGGACAAGGTGAAGAACCGCCCGGAGGGCGGCGCGCAATGATGGGCTTGAAGAAGCCCCAATTGCTCGTGCTCCTGGCCGCTTTGGTAGTGACCGTTCTTTTGGTAATGGCGCCCCGAACACCTTCGGGGAAACAAGATGAAGCCCAGGCTGCAATGGCCATGGCTCCTTCGGGCACGAAGCTCACCGAGGCCGTCGCCTTGGTGCAAGGCCAGGACCCCATGCGCGGCATCAAGATGCTGCGCGAAATCGTGGAGCAGGAGCCCGACAATGCCGAAGCGCACTGGCATCTGGGGCTTTTCAGCATCCAAAGCGGACAGCACGAGAAGGCGTTGGAGCGTTTCAAGAAGGTGAGGGACTTGGACGAGACGGGCTTTCCTGACGTCTGGTTCTACCTAGGGCGCACCTATGCCACCTTGGACAGCACCGATCAAGCGATCGCGTGCTTCACCAAGTACAAGACATTGAGCACGGATACGGCCGTCACGCAAGTGGTCGATCGTTTCCTACTGGAATTGGAAACACACAAACACTGAGGATACATGCCCTGCGGAAAGAAGCGTAAGCGCCACAAGATGGCCACCCACAAGCGCAAGAAGCGCCTGCGGAAGAACCGGCACAAGAAGAAGATCCGGTAGGAACCCGTGAGGGTTCCGTGGCCAACGGGCATGCTGCCCGCTGGCCTCACCGTCGTGCGCACTGCCGCACGACCCTCTCTTCGCACATGAAGATCGCCCACGCGTGAACATCGACCTCATCATCCGTTCCGGAACGAGCGAGGTATCCATCGCCTTGTTGAAGGACAAGGTGCTGAGCGAGTTGCATCGTGAGCAGACCGAGCGCGGCTTCGCCGTCGGGGACATCCACCTGGCCAAGGTGCGCAAAGTGGCCCCCGGCCTCAATGCCGCCTTCGTGGATGTGGGCCACGAGAAGGACGCTTTCCTGCATTACTTCGACCTGGGGCCGCAGTACAAGAACAGCTACAAGTTCGCCAAGGGTGCCGTGAACGGCACCGTGAAGAGCAGCTTGCTGGAGGAATGGAAGCCGGAGGCCGATATCCCCAAGGACGGCAAGCTGGCCGATGCTGTGAGCGCCAGCCAGAGCATCCTTGTCCAGATCGCCAAGGAGCCGATCAGTACCAAAGGACCGCGCCTTACTGCGGAAGTGACCCTTGCTGGGCGCTACATGGTGCTGGTACCCTTCATCAACAAGGTGAGCATCAGCAGCCGTATCACGGACGAAGCAGAGCGCAAGCGCCTGAAGGACCTGATGCAAGCGATCCGCCCGAAGAACTTCGGCGGATCATACGCACGAACGCTTCGGACAAGAACAGCGAGGACCTGGAGGCTGACCTGAAGACCCTGATGCAGCGCTGGGACACGATGTTCCGCAACCTGCACAATGCCCAGCCCCCGAAGAAGGTGCTTGGCGAGGTGGACCGTACCAATGCCGTGCTGCGCGATGTCCTCAACAAGAGCTTCACCAGCATCCATGTGGATGATGAACTGCTGGCCGATGAGATCCGCTCCACGCTGGAGAAGATCGCGCCGGAGAAGGCCGGCATCGTCAAGCACTACAAGGGCAAGCTGGACATCTTCGACAACTTCGGGGTCAACAAGCAGATCAAGCAGGCCTTCGGCAAGCAGGTGATGCTCAGCAGCGGCGCGTACCTGATCATCGAGAAGACAGAGGCCATGCACGTCATCGACGTGAACAGCGGCAGCCGCAAGGGCGGCAACCAGGCCCAGGAAAAGAACGCCCTGGACATCAACATCGAAGCAGCCAACGAGATCGTCCGCTTGCTGCGCCTGCGCGACATGGGCGGCATCATTTGCGTGGACTTCATCGACCTATACGAACCGGAGAACCGCCGCCTGCTGCACAAGGCACTGAAGGATGCCATGGAAGAAGACAAGGCCAAGCACAACGTGCTGCCGCCTTCGCGCTTCGGGGTCATAGAGATGACACGCCAGCGCGTGCGCCCCGAAACGGAGATAGACACCAGCGAGAGCTGCCCTACGTGCAAAGGCACTGGCGAAGTACAGGCCGCCGTGCTCATCATCGACGAGATCGAGAACGTCCTCAACTACCTCCATCGCGACAAAGGCATGAGCGGCCTGACGCTCAATGTCCATCCCTTCATCCACGCCTACCTGACGAAAGGCTTCAAGAGCATCCAACGCAAGTGGTGGTGGCGCTGGAAGAAATGGGTGAAGGTGCAGCCGGAAGACGCCATGCAATACCTCGCTTATACCGTGCATGACGGTGCGGGGAACGAGGTGCCGGTGTGAGCCTGTAAAAATCCTTCTTGTCGTACCGATCCTGCTGCGGAAGACCGCGCAGCGCGTTTCTTCCTTTCGATCGAGCGGAAGCGCCTCCAACTACCGACCGGGTCCACCTCGCGATCCGCTGTCACTGATTGTTCGGTCACAGAGGGCGCTTTGAAAGGCGACATGTGAATTCTGCAATTCTTATTCGGAATTGTGTAACGCATGCACTTCGCATCTCGGGGAGGTTTGTGCTTCGTTTTTCCACGACGAGCAAAACCTCAAGGCCATGAACGGAACCCTACGCCATTTACTGATAGCAGTCACGCCGTTCTTCGTGCCGCTCTTGAGCCTCGGGCAGACCCCAGTACTGGGCACAACCTCTGATTTCGCGCTGTTCACTGCAGTGGGTGCGTTCAGCAACGATGGCGCCACGGTCGTCACCGGAGACATCGGCACCAATGTCGGTGCGTTCACCGGCTTCCCGCCGGGGACGGTGATCGGCACCATCCATGTGGCTGACGGCGCTTCCGCGCAGGCCGCGACGGATGTAGCTGTCGCCTTCGGGTCCTTTGCCGCCATCACTTGCGGCCAGGTGATCGGCACGACGATGGGCAGCGGGCAGATCCTCACCCCCGACGTGTATTGTCTAGGCGCAGCTTCCACGTTGGTGGGCGAACTCATCCTGGATGCTGAAGGCGACCCGAATGCGACGTTCATCTTCAAGATCGATGGTGCGCTGTCAACCGCCACCCTCTCCAGTGTAACCCTTATCAACGGAGCCTCTTTGTGCAATGTGTACTGGCAGGTGAACGGTCAGTTCGAACAGGGTGCAGGATCCACCTTCAGAGGAACCGTTGTGGTGAACGGCGCCATCATCTTGTTGGAAGGTGCGGATCTCTATGGCCGCGCAGTTTCGCAAGCGGGAGCCATCGAGTTGCACAACAACATCGTCACCATGAGCCAGCAGCCATTCGCTGCGGATATCACCGCCGGAGGAGCGGTCTCTTTCTGTGTCGGCGGCAGTGTGGTGCTTTCAGGGAATCTGGGCGGTACATGGAGCACGGGCGCAACGACACCCGCGATCACGGTAACCACAAGTGGCGATTTCTACGTGACGAACTCGAACGACTGCGGAACGGACACCTCGAACGTGATCACGGTTACCGTGAACCCGCTACCGGTCTGCGCGATCACCGGCGATCTTGTGATCTGTGAAGGCGGCTCCTCGGAGCTCTGTGTCGCTTCTGGTGCTTCATCCTATTTGTGGAGCACGGGAGCAACGACCAGTTGTATCACGGTCTCCGCCGCCGGAAACTACTCGGTGGTCATCACCGATGGAAATGGTTGTAGCAGCACATGCAACGTCACTGTGGATGTGACTTCCGCACCAGTCTGTAGCATCACTGGCGGCCTCACGATCTGCGAGGGAGCCACCACTGAACTATGCGCACCCGCCGGTGCGTCTTCCTATTTGTGGAGCAACGGCGCCACGACGGCTTGCATCACCGTATCCACGGCAGGTGCCTACTCCGTTACCGTCACCAACGCGGGCGGATGCAGCAGCACCTGCAACGCCACCGTAGTTGTGACCGGAGTGCCGACCTGTTCGATCACCGGCGGCCTCACGATATGCGAAGGCGCCACCACCGAACTCTGCGCACCCGCTGGCGCGTCCTCTTATTTGTGGAGCAACGGAGCCACGACAGCGTGCATCACGGTATCCGCAGCGGGCGATTACTCGGTGACTGTCACCAACCCAGGTGGATGCAGCAGCACGTGCAACGCCACGGTGGTTGTAACGGGCGTTCCGGTATGCACCATCACAGGAGGTCTCACCATCTGTGAAGGAGCGACCACCGAACTCTGCGCACCCGCCGGTGCGTCTTCCTATTTGTGGAGCAACGGCGCCACGACAGCGTGCATCACGGTATCCGCAGCGGGCGATTACTCGGTGACTGTCACCAACCCAGGTGGATGCAGCAGCACGTGCAACGCCACGGTGGTTGTAACGGGTCGGCCTCGGCCCCGGAGGGCACCCCCCCCCCCCCCCCTTTCCGGCGCCCGGGGCTCGGCCGGGACCGGGACGCAACGCCACGGTTGTTGTGACCGGCGTTCCGGTCTGCACCATCACAGGCGGCCTCGTGTTCTGCGAAGGCGGATCGACGCAGTTGTGCGTGCCCGCTGGTGCTGTCAGCTACCTCTGGAGCAACGGCGAGACGACCAACTGCATCACCGTCAGCGCACCGGGCCTCTACCCGTGGAAGTGACCTACGCCGGCGGCTGCAGCAGCAGCTGCGAAGCCTCCGTCATCGAGAACCCGCTGCCCATCTGCGCCATCACGGGCGGACTGATCCTCTGCGAAGGCGGATCCACCGAACTCTGCGCCACAGGCACCGGTTCCTACTTGTGGAGCACTGGTGCGACAACGAGTTGCATCACGGTGAACTCAGCGGGCATCTACTCGGTCACGATCACATCGCCTGATGGCTGCGAGAGCAACTGCGAGGTGGAGGTCATCATCAACCCACTGCCGATCTGTTCGATCACCGGTGGCCTCGTCCTCTGCGAAGGAGCGACGAGCGAGCTCTGCGCCACGGGCACCGGTTCCTACTTGTGGAGCACGGGAGCAACGACCAGTTGCATCACCGTATCCACCGCCGGTATCTACTCGGTCACCATCACATCACCTGACGGTTGCAGCAGCACTTGCGAGGTGGAAGTCGAAGTGACCACCACACCGATCTGCACCATCACAGGCGGCCTCGTGTTCTGCGAAGGCGGATCAACTGAACTCTGCGTGCCCGCTGGTGCTGTCAGCTACCTCTGGAGCAACGGCGCCACCACCAACTGCATCACCGTCAGCGCACCGGGCCTCTACTCCGTGGAAGTGACCTACGCCGGCGGCTGCAGCAGCAGCTGCGAAGCCTCCGTCATCGAGAACCCGCTGCCCATCTGCGCCATCACGGGCGGACTGGTCCTCTGCGAAGGCGGATCCACCGAACTCTGCGCCACCGGCACCGGTTCCTACTTGTGGAGCACGGGTGCAACGACCAGTTGCATCACCGTCAACACCGCTGGTGTCTACTCGGTCACGATCACATCGCCTGACGGCTGCGAGAGCAACTGCCAGGTAACGGTTGTAGTGAACCCACTGCCGATCTGTTCGATCACCGGTGGCCTCGTCCTCTGCGAAGGAGCGACGAGCGAGCTCTGCGCCACGGGCACCGGTTCCTACTTGTGGAGCACGGGAGCAACGACCAGTTGCATCACCGTATCCAGCCGGCATCTACTCGGTCACCATCACATCACCTGACGGTTGCAGCAGCACCTGCCAGGTGGAGGTGATCGTTACCGCCACACCGATCTGCGTTATCACAGGCGGCCTCGTGTTCTGCGAAGGCGGATCAACTGAACTCTGCGTGCCCACTGGTGCGCTCTCGTATCTGTGGAGCAACGGCGAGACGACCAACTGCATCACGGTGAACACGCCGGGCCTCTACTCGGTGGAAGTGACCTACGCCGGTGGCTGCAGCAGCAGCTGCGAAGCGACGGTCATCGAGAACCCGCTGCCCATCTGCGCCATCACGGGCGGCTTGGTCC
The DNA here is from genome assembly GCA_016710965.1 of Flavobacteriales bacterium. Classification (GTDB taxonomy): domain Bacteria; phylum Bacteroidota; class Bacteroidia; order Flavobacteriales_F; family PHOS-HE28; genus PHOS-HE28. The sequence continues at coordinate 5,795 of JADJTW010000033.1, read as the reverse complement.
TCTGCGAAGGCGGATCGACCGAACTGTGTGCGACCGGCACCGGTTCCTACTTGTGGAGCACTGGTGCGACAACGAGTTGCATCACGGTGAACTCAGCGGGCATCTACTCGGTCACGATCACATCGCCTGACGGCTGCGAGAGCAACTGCGAGGTGGAGGTCATCATCAACCCCGCTCCGATCTGTTCGATCACGGGCGGACTCGTCCTCTGCGAAGGAGCGACGAGCGAGCTCTGCGCCACGGGCACCGGTTCCTACTTGTGGAGCACGGGAGCAACGACCAGTTGCATCACCGTGTCGATGTTGCCGGTATCTACTCGGTCACCATCACCAGCCCTGACGGTTGCAGCAGCACCTGCCAGGTGGAGGTGATCGTCACCACCACGCCGATCTGCGTGATCACAGGCGGCCTCGTGTTCTGCGAAGGCGGATCCACTGAACTCTGCGTGCCCGCTGGTGCTGTCAGCTACCTCTGGAGCAACGGCGCCACCACCAACTGCATCACCGTCAGCGCACCGGGCCTCTACTCCGTGGAAGTGACCTACGCCGGCGGCTGCAGCAGCAGCTGCGAAGCCTCCGTCATCGAGAACCCGCTGCCCATCTGCGCCATCACGGGCGGACTGGTCCTCTGCGAAGGCGGATCCACCGAGCTCTGCGCCACGGGCGTAGGCAGTTACCTGTGGAGTAACGGCGCAACGACCAGTTGCATCACCGTCAACACCGCTGGTGTGTACTCGGTCACGATCACATCGCCTGACGGCTGCGAGAGCAACTGCCAGGTAACGGTTGTAGTGAACCCACTGCCGATCTGTTCGATCACCGGTGGCCTCGTCCTCTGCGAAGGAGCGACGAGCGAGCTCTGCGCCACGGGCACCGGTTCCTACTTGTGGAGCACGGGAGCAACGACCAGTTGCATCACTGTTGATGTTGCCGGCATCTACTCGGTCACCATCACATCACCTGACGGTTGCAGCAGCACCTGCCAGGTGGAGTGATCGTCACCACCACGCCGATCTGCGTGATCACGGGAGGGCTGGTGTTCTGCGAAGGCGGATCCACGGAGCTGTGCGTTCCCGCAGGAGCCGTGAGCTACCTGTGGAGCAACGGCGAGACGACCAACTGCATCACGGTAAGCGCACCTGGACTCTACTCAGTGGTGGTCACCTATGCCGGTGGCTGCAGCAGCAGTTGCGAAGCAACGGTCATCGAGAACCCGCTGCCCATCTGCGCCATCACGGGCGGACTGGTCCTCTGCGAAGGCGGATCCACCGAGCTCTGCGCCACGGGTAGCGGTTCCTACCTGTGGAGCAATGGCGCAACGACCAGTTGCATCACGGTGAACTCAGCGGGCATCTACTCGGTCACGATCACATCGCCTGATGGCTGCGAGAGCAACTGCGAGGTGGAGGTCATCATCAACCCCGCTCCGATCTGTTCGATCACCGGTGGCCTCGTCCTCTGCGAAGGAGCGACGAGCGAGCTCTGCGCCACGGGCACCGGTTCCTACTTGTGGAGCACGGGAGCAACGACCAGTTGCATCACTGTTGATGTTGCCGGCATCTACTCGGTCACCATCACATCACCTGACGGTTGCAGCAGCACCTGCCAGGTGGAGGTGATCGTTACCGCCACACCGATCTGCGTTATCACAGGCGGCCTCGTGTTCTGCGAAGGCGGATCAACTGAACTCTGCGTGCCCGCTGGTGCTGTCAGCTACCTGTGGAGCAACGGCGCCACCACCAACTGCATCACCGTCAGCGCACCGGGCCTCTACTCCGTGGAAGTGACCTACGCCGGCGGCTGCAGCAGCAGCTGCGAAGCCTCCGTCATCGAGAACCCGCTGCCCATCTGCGCGATCACGGGCGGACTGGTCCTCTGCGAAGGCGGATCCACCGAACTCTGCGCCACGGGCGTCGGTTGTTACCTGTGGAGTAACGGCGCAACGACCAGTTGCATCACGGTGAACACCGCTGGTGTGTACTCCGTCACGATCACAAGCCCTGACGGTTGCGAGAGCACCTGTGAGGTAACGGTTGTAGTGAACCCGCTGCCGATCTGTTCGATCACCGGTGGCCTTGTCCTGTGCGAAGGAGCCTCCACGGAGCTCTGTGCCACGGGCACCGGTTCGTTCCTGTGGAGCACGGGAGCAACGACCAGTTGCATCACCGTTGATCTACGCCGGGCATCTACTCGGTCACCATCACATCACCCTGACGGTTGCAGCAGCACCTGCCAGGTGGAGGTGATCGTCACCACCACGCCGATCTGCGTGATCACAGGCGGCCTCGTGTTCTGCGAAGGCGGATCCACTGAACTCTGCGTGCCCGCTGGTGCGGTCAGCTACCTCTGGGAGCAACGGCGCGACGACCAACTGCATCACCGTCAGCGCACCGGGCCTCTACTCGGTGGAAGTGACCTACGCCGGCGGCTGCAGCAGCAGCTGCGAAGCCTCGTCATCGAGAACCCGCTGCCCATCTGCGCCATCACGGGCGGACTGGTCCTCTGCGAAGGCGGATCCACCGAACTCTGCGCCACCGGCACCGGTTCCTATCTGTGGAGCACGGGAGCAACGACCAGTTGCATCACCGTCAACACCGCCGGCATCTACTCGGTCACGATCACATCGCCTGACGGCTGCGAGAGCAACTGCCAGGTGGCGGTTGTAGTGAACCCCCTGCCGATCTGTTCGATCACGGGGTGGCCTCGTCCTCTGCGAAGGAGCGACGAGCGAGCTCTGCGCCACGGGCACCGGTTCCTACTTGTGGAGCACGGGAGCAACGACCAGTTGCATCACCGTGATGTTCCGCCGGTATCTACTCGGTCACCATCACATCACCTGACGGTTGCAGCAGCACCTGCCAGGTGGAGGTCGAAGTCACCACCACACCGATCTGCGTGATCACAGGCGGCCTCGTGTTCTGCGAAGGCGGATCAACTGAACTCTGCGTGCCCGCTGGTGCTGTCAGCTACCTCTGGAGCAACGGCGAGACGACCAACTGCATCACGGTGAACACGCCGGGCCTCTACTCCGTGGAAGTGACCTACGCCGGCGGCTGCAGCAGCAGCTGCGAAGCCTCCGTCATCGAGAACCCGCTGCCCATCTGCGCGATCACGGGAGGTCTGATCCTCTGCGAAGGCGGATCCACCGAACTCTGCGCCACGGGCGTAGGCAGTTACCTGTGGAGTAACGGCGCAACGACCAGTTGCATCACCGTCAACACCGCCGGCATCTACTCGGTCACGATCACATCGCCTGACGGCTGCGAGAGCAACTGCCAGGTAACGGTTGTAGTGAACCCACTGCCGATCTGTTCGATCACCGGTGGCCTCGTCCTCTGCGAAGGAGCGACGAGCGAGCTCTGCGCCACGGGCACCGGTTCCTACTTGTGGAGCACGGGAGCAACGACCAGTTGCATCACCGTATCCACCGCCGGTATCTACTCCGTCACGATCACATCGCCTGACGGTTGCAGCAGCACCTGCCAGGTGGAGGTGATCATCACCGACACGCCGATCTGCGTGATCACGGGCGGCCTGGTGTTCTGCGAAGGCGGATCCACCGAACTGTGCGTTCCCGCAGGAGCAGTGAGCTACCTGTGGAGCAACGGAGAGACGACCAACTGCATCACGGTCAGCACCCCGGGCCTCTACTCGGTGGAAGTGACCTACGCCGGCGGCTGCAGCAGCAGCTGCGAAGCCTCCGTCATCGAGAACCCGCTGCCCATCTGCGCCATCACGGGCGGCTTGGTCCTCTGCGAAGGCGGATCGACCGAACTGTGCGCCACGGGCACCGGTTCCTTACTTGTGGAGCAAGGGCGCGACGACGAGTTGCATCACCGTGAACACCGCGGGCATGTACTCGGTCACGATCACATCGCCTGACGGCTGCGAGAGCAACTGCCAGGTGAAGGTTGTCATGAACCCACTCCGATCTGTTCGATCACGGTGGCCTCGTCCTCTGCGAAGAAGCCACGAGCGAGCTCTGTGCCACGGGCACCGGTTCCTACTTGTGGAGCACGGGAGCAACGACCAGTTGCATCACTGTTGATGTTGCCGGCATCTACTCGGTCACCATCACATCACCTGACGGTTGCAGCAGCACCTGCCAGGTGGAGGTGATCGTCACCACCACGCCGATCTGCGTGATCACAGGCGGCCTCGTGTTCTGCGAAGGCGGATCCACTGAACTCTGCGTGCCCACTGGTGCGCTCTCGTACCTGTGGAGCAACGGCGAGACGACCAACTGCATCACGGTCAGCACGCCGGGCCTCTACTCGGTGGAAGTGACCTACGCCGGCGGCTGCAGCAGCAGCTGCGAAGCCTCGGTCATCGAGAACCCGCTGCCCATCTGCGCCATCACGGGCGGCCTGGTCTCTGCGAAGGCGGATCCACCGAACTCTGCGCCACGGGCGTAGGCAGTTACCTGTGGAGCAACGGCGCAACGACCAGTTGCATCACCGTCAACACCGCCGGCATCTACTCGGTCACGATCACATCGCCTGACGGCTGCGAGAGCAACTGCCAGGTGGAGGTGATCATCAACCCCGCTCCGATCTGTTCGATCACGGGCGGACTCGTCCTCTGCGAAGGAGCGACGAGCGAGCTCTGCGCCACGGGCACCGGTTCCTACTTGTGGAGCACGGGAGCAACGACCAGTTGCATCACCGTATCCACCGCCGGTATCTACTCGGTCACCATCACCAGCCCTGACGGCTGCGAGAGCACCTGCCAGGTGGAGGTGATCGTCACCACCACGCCGATCTGCGTGATCACAGGCGGCCTCGTGTTCTGCGAAGGCGGATCGACGCAGTTGTGCGTGCCCGCTGGTGCTGTCAGCTACCTCTGGAGCAACGGCGAGACGACCAACTGCATCACCGTCAGCGCACCGGGCCTCTACTCGGTGGAAGTGACCTACGCCGGCGGCTGCAGCAGCAGCTGCGAAGCCTCCGTCATCGAGAACCCGCTGCCCATCTGCGCCATCACGGGCGGACTGGTCCTCTGCGAAGGCGGACCGACCGAACTCTGCGCCACGGGCATAGGTTGTTACCTGTGGAGTAACGGCGCAACGACCAGTTGCATCACCGTCAACACCGCTGGTGTGTACTCGGTCACGATCACATCGCCTGACGGCTGCGAGAGCAACTGCCAGGTAACGGTTGTAGTGAACCCACTGCCGATCTGTTCGATCACGGGCGGACTCGTCCTCTGCGAAGGAGCGACGAGCGAGCTCTGCGCCACGGGCACCGGTTCCTACCTCTGGAGCACGGGAGCAACGACGAGTTGCATCACCGTATCCACCGCCGGTATCTACTCGGTCACCATCACATCACCTGACGGTTGCAGCAGCACCTGCCAGGTGGAGGTGATCGTTACCGCCACACCGATCTGCGTTATCACAGGCGGCCTCGTGTTCTGCGAAGGCGGATCAACTGAACTCTGCGTGCCCGCTGGTGCTGTCTGCTACCTCTGGAGCAACGGCGCGACGACCAACTGCATCACGGTCAGCGCACCGGGCCTCTACTCCGTGGAAGTGACCTACGCCGGCGGCTGCAGCAGCAGCTGCGAAGCCTCGGTCATCGAGAACCCGCTGCCCATCTGCGCCATCACCGGCGGCCTGGTGCTGTGCGAAGGAGCATCGAGCGAGCTGTGTGCTACCGGCACCGGTTCCTTCCTGTGGAGCACAGGTGCAACGACCAGTTGCATCACGGTGAACACCGCGGGCATCTACTCGGTCACGATCATCGCCTGACGGCTGCGAGAGCAACTGCCAGGTAACGGTTGTAGTGAACCCACTGC
>JADJTW010000032.1 GCA_016710965.1 Flavobacteriales bacterium | reverse complement strand
TGATGAAAAAGCGCAGCTTGGCGATCTGCACAGCGATGGGCTGGATGTCCACGCCATAGATGCAGTTTTCGATCAGGTAAAGCTTGCGGCCATATAGTCCAGCGCGTTGTTCGCAAAAAGCGTCCTTTGGGATGTCGGCGATGGTGCGCTCGCGGATGCTGCGCATCGTCCAGTGCGCTGGCCTTTTCGATTCGCTGCCCTTCCACTGCTTGTTCTTGCGATCCAGCTAGGGCAACACATGCACCAGCTTGTGCAGCACGCCCATGGGGAAGGCAATCGCCGGTAAGCCGCAGGCCTGATCCGCGATCTTGCAACCGTTCATGGCGGCGATAAGCTCTTCCGTTTCGGCCTGGAAAAGGTGTGCGGCTCTTCGGTAGCTCAGCAGTTGCGAGCTTAGCTCTTTGTTACCTCCCTCACCCTCCACGCCTCCTTCACCCTACCGCGCTCTTCAGGTAGCATGATCGCTCTCCTGTCCACCATGTAGTTCACGATCTCGCGCGGTGGGTGAAGCTGCCGGTCTGCTTGCGTGCCGTGGTCTTGTCTCGCCCTAGAAGGTCAGCAGGTTCTCGAACACCCTGCCCAGCAGCTCAGGGTCCAGCGCCACCTCTTCTCAATGGGCGTAATCCATGATGGGTAACCCAGCGCCGCTGAGGATGTCGATGAGACCGCGCACCTTCTCCTTGCGGGCACGCGTGGTGCCGTACACTGCACTGAAGTCGAGCTCCTCGCCCTCGGGGTCGAAGAACAGCTTGTCCGGCACGTGCAGCGGGTTGTCATCGCGGTCGCTGAAGCCGTCGATGCGTACGGGCACCAATTTGCCCTTCGTTCCACTTGCTTGTCCAGGCATTCGAAGAGCCCGCCGTTCAGAAAGGGACCGAGCGAAGACATCCTTCAAGGTGGTTTTGGGGTCGGTGAAGCAGCGCTCGTAGCGTAACACATTGTGGATGAAGTAGTGCTTGCTCTGGCTGCGATCGGCTTCGATGCGGAAGCGGCGCTTGTCGCCCATCTCGGTGTTGAGCGTGGCGAAGAAGAGGTTCTGCAGGATGGCCTTGTAATAGAGGCTCTTCTCCTTCGCATAGGGCTTCAATATCGAGGGCCGCCCTCCCTTCCCTCCACTACTCCTTTGCCCAGTTTCCGCGGCCTCTCACGAAGAGCGCATCGGGCACCAGGTTCTTCTCGCGCAAGAACCACACGAACATGAGCCGTGTGATGAGGCGGATGGTGTTGATGGCGTTGCGCTTGTCCTTGTCCTTCTCGGCATCATCGGGCCACTGGGTAATGAAGATATCTTCGATGCAGTGGGAGGAAGTGCGATGTCCGATCAGCGTCACCACACGTCCTTGCTGGCCTCGCGCTGTGCAGCGGCGGTCGATCACCGAGAGCGGATTCATCGCCGTGTTTGAACAGCAGCATCGCAGGCATGTAGGAAGAGCTTGTTCACCCCGCGGGTTACCTGGCTGAGCTCGGTGCGCGTGTAGCTCCGTCGGCTTCGCTTTCCAGTTCGATGACGAAGAAGAGGTATTGCCGATCTCCTTTCGAATGACCTTCTCGTTCTTGAATAGGCTGTCCTGCTTGGTAAGCTGCTCGGCGGTGAGTTGAAGAGCAGGTCGTTGCTCATCCATTGTGTAGTGGGCGCGTTCTTGGTGTTGAAGCGTTCGTTGCCGCGCAATTTAGGAGGGGAGTCATCGAACTCGGCGTGTGCGCTTCTTCAGCGGTGCGCGGAGGTCACTGGCGTAGCCGATGGTCTTTAACAGGTGCAGCGCGCGTTGGTGGTGCGCGCCGAGGCGAAGGCCCCGAGGCTACCCGCGGTCCGTTTCTTCGTTTCCGTGGCGCTCATTGCTCGGCCCCGTTCCTTCACCACCCTTCAAGCCCTTTCATCGCGCTTGTCCAACTTCAATTTTGGCCTTCTTTTCCCTTCAGCGTTTCCTCACCTGCTTGGTGTGTTCGGCAGGCGGAATGTTCTCGGGCAGCGTGCCCCTGATACGATGGATGGCATCGCGCACTTCCCTTGCCTACGTCCTCGTGGGTCTTTGGCCTGTTGTTCATTGTGGACGCCTTCTCGCGCGAGCTTGTCTCGGGTCTGTGTCATGCGGAACTGGTTGGCCGCAAGCTCGGTTGCGTTCATGCGGTCCAGCAGGTTGTCCTTTTCGGGGATGCCTTTGCGCTGCTTGATCTTATCGCGGCCGATGCCGCCATACAATCCTTTGTATCCCGCATCGTGGAAGATGCCGAACATCCTGCTCTGCACCCCCGCTTGTTGTGCGGCACCGCTCAGGGCCTTTGAATCCTCCGCCGTCTGTTTCCGGTTCTCCAATCGTTCATGTCAGCGGCCAGTTGGTCGGTGACTTCCTGGCGGCGGGTTTGTACAATGAAGTATTGTTGTGCAAGAGCGATCTCCGGCTTGCGCGGATCACCGTTTATGGCGATCAGGTAGCAGGCGAACCGGGAGAGGTGGACGTCCTCGATATCCGCAGCTCCACTGCCCGATCCGTCTGGGGACCATTTTGTCGACGCCAAAGAAATGGTTAGACGGCTCATTTCCAGACTCTTCGCAGGAGACCTTTGCCCGCTTGATGGCCTGTTCCAGCGTCTCCACTGGTCATAGCTTAGAGCGGTTTCAGGTCGCGAGCGCTCCAGTATTCCGCACCGTGCTCGTTCACCCCTGTTTCAGGTCTTCGAAGCTCTCTTGCATCGGGGGTCAGTGGGTGGTCATTGTCGCGCGGTTATCGGGAGTTCATTTGATCACCTACCAAGTGACCAGGTCATAGTCATCAATGGAATCCGGGCTTGCTGGCTGCCGGATCAGCACCGCCTGCCGGTCGTTCGCCAGGCGCACACCCCGCGTTTGCGGAACAAGCGTTCGATCTCCTTCGCGGCCTGCTCCATCAGTGCATGGTAGCGGCTCATGTCCGCCCCGCCATTGGTCTCGTTATCGAACAGGCGGCAGAGTTCGGCGTGGCTTCGGTGCCCTGCACAGAGCATGCGGAAGAGGTCCATGGTCTGCTTGGCCTGCACATAGTTGAAGCGCACGGTGCCATCGTCGCGCACGTACACGAGTGGAAGTACGGTTGCAAGGGGTTCCACGCTTTCGCCGTGCTCGGCCCGCCGCGCGTTGGCGCAAAGCAAGGATCACGCCGGGCTTGATCGCATCGAGCGCGGTGCCATCACGTGTCCCATATTGCTTTTGCCCCAGCGCATGCTGGCTGCTGGGCACCACGGCATAAAGGCCCAGCGGTGCGTTCTTCAGTTGCTCCTCGTTGCCCTTTCAGGAAATTGAGCAGCTCGGTTCGGAAGTCATCGAGCGTGAGGTCCGTCAGTGAGATGTTCTCGCCCATGTCTTCCAGGTCCAGCACTTCGTCTTTCAGCCGCTTCAGTTGGCGGTCGCGGTATTTGAGGTCCTCGGTCACCAGGTCCTCGATCTGGTCGTTGGTCAGCGGGTTGTCCTCGCCGGTGGCCGTCACGTCCACCAATGCCATGCGGGCTTCCACGCGGGTCTTCAGGTTGATGTAGCCATCCAGGTCCTCGGTGGGCCAGAAGTTCACCAGCCGGATGCTCTTGTTGATGCTGCCCAAGCGGTCGATGCGGCCGAAGCGCTGGATGATGCGCACCGGGTTCCAATGGATGTCATAGTTGACCACATAGTCGCAGTCCTGCAGATTCTGTCCTTCGCTGATGCAATCGCTGGCGATGAGCAGATCGATACCGCCCTCCTGCTTCATGTTCTCTCGCTTGCCACGCTCCTTGCTGCACGGACTGAAGTTGGTGAGGATGCTGTTGAAGTCGTTCTGGCCGAAAGTGGTCTTGGTCTCCGAGCCGGTCACCAAAGCGATGTTGAGCTTCACTTCATGCTTCGCGAAGTCCGTGAGGTTCTCGTAGATGTATTTGGCCGTGTCCGAGAAAGCGGTGAAGACGAGCACCTTCTTGTTCGGTTCACCATTGTAGGGTTTCATTACCCTGCATCACGATGAGGTTCTTCAGCTCATAGAGCTTGGCATCGTGCTTCGGGTCCACACCGCGCGCCAGCAGGAATAGTTCGTTCAACTGGTCGCGGTCCTCTTTCAGGGCCTCCTTCCATTCATCGAGCTTGATGTCGGCCAGTTCGTATTCCTTTCTTGCCTACCGTCCAGGCTTGCTCGTCGTCCCCCGTGTCCTCTTTCGATCGTCCGGTGGGGTGGCATCATCGAAGAGCAACATGGCCTTCGGCACCGGCCGCTCTTCATACTGCTTGATCCGCTCCAGCACATCGTCGATCTTCTGCACCGTGCGGTCCATGCTCACTTGGAAGGAGTTGATGGAACTCTCCAAGCGCTTCAGGTAATTCACCTTCATCATCCCGATGAGGAAGTGCTCCCTGCGTTCCTGTGTAAAGGCTTCGATCTGTTTGCCCTCGAAGAACTCAGTACTTGGCCTTGGCCCCTTCGCGCAGGAAGGCCGACGGGTTGTAGATGGCGAGGGTGTATGCCTGGATCTTCTGGTTGATCTTATCGTAGCTGGGGAACCGGCCCTCCAGATCGATCTCCGGATAGATGCTCACCGGTTTCTCCCGGTGCGGGAATTCGCCGACATCGGCGGCATCGTAAAACCGGGTGACGTGTTTCCGGCTGCGCGCAATGGTGAGTTCATCCAGCAACTTGAAGAAGGCCGAGTCCAGCCGTTCCAGCAATTGCTTCATGGAGCGCTCCGGATTCTTGTTCGGGTCGGCCCAATTGGTGAACTGCACCTGGGCAAGGCGCAGCGTCTCGCCGATCACGCCCACGCCCGTGCTTTCAAACAGCGCATGGTCATCGCCACCCGCTATCAAGTTGATCTGGTTGCGGAGGTCGCGGAGGTTGTTGTTTACCGGTGTGGCGCTCAAGAGCAGCACCTTGGTCTTCACACCGCTCTTGATGATCTTTTCCAACAGGAAGTGCGCGCGGTTGGTCTTGCGGCTGCCATCCTCCATTTCCCGGTCGATGGGGTTGCCCTTGAAGTTGTGGCTCTCGTCGATGACCACGAGGTCATAAGCGCCCCAATTCACTTCGGCGAAGTTGATCCCGTTGGGCGAGGACACACCGCCCTTACGGCCCATGTCGCTGTGGCACATCACCGCGTACTGGAAACGGTCCTTGGGGAAAGGGTTCAGCGTGCTGTTCTGCTTCGCTTGGTAGACCGTCCAGTTCTGCGCCAGCTTCTTCGGGCATAGCACCAGCACGTTCTTGTTCAGCAGCTCGTAGTACTGATCACCGCGAGCGCCTCGAAGGTCTTGCCCAGGCCTACGCTATCGGCGATGATGCACCCGCCGTGCGTCAGCGATCTTGTTGATGGCGCCTTTCACGCCGTCCTTCTGGAACGCGTAGAGCTTGTTCCATACTTCGCTATCGAAGAAACCGGTGCGCTCATCCAGCAAGCCGCTGCGGTCCTGTTCCTGAAGGAACTTCTCGAACACGTGGTAGAGCGTCTTGAAGTAGACGAATTCTGGCGGTGTGTCCGCATACAATTCGCGCAGATCGGTGAGCACGCGCTCCTTCACGTTCTCAATAAGTCCACTGTCGTCGTTCCACAGTTCCTCGAACCACTGCTTCAGCTCTTCGCGGTCACGGCGATCGTTGATCACCATGTTCAGCTCCATGTTCGGCGTATTGCCGAAGCCGAGTCCTTGCGAAGTGAAGTTGCTGCTGCCTGTGATGGCCTCTTCCGTGCGGTTGGGGTTCGCAATGTGGTAAAGCTTGCCGTGCAGGAAATTCGGGCGCACCAGTGATCGGATCTCGGCCTTCTTCTCCAGCCACTCTGCACACGCCTTCGCCATGGCACGCTGCTGCATCTGCGCGGCCATCACCAAGCCTTCATCCGTGAGCTTGTAATTCTTCTGGCCCTTGTCCTCGTCCTTCACCCGCAAGTAGGCCGGGTCGCCGAAGAGGAACCGAAGGCTCTCAATGCTGTCCAGCTCTGCACGCAATTGTTGGTACGCGTTCACCGTGAAGTAGGCGCTCACGATGCTCACCTTGCACCCTTCGGCCATCACTTCCTTCAGGAACTCGCCCACCTTGCCGTGTGAGCGGTTGTCCTTGATGGAGGAGATGCTTGTTACCGTCTTGGGCTGCGGAGGGAAAAGTGGCTTGCTGGTCATTCAGTAGACAAAGTATGAACGTGATCCCGCATTTCGCGTGTGCGATCGCAGCGGTACCCTCGCAGTAGTATGGACCAGCCCGAGCACGCTATGCTTGTACTCGGCGGCGTCGATGTTCTTGCGGATCCCCGGGCTTGACCCGGGGTCGGCCGTTTTCCAGAGCTGCTTTTCGATGGGCTCTTCGATGGTGGCCTTGGAGGCTTTGGGCCTCCTGGCCTTGGGCTGCTCGGTGTTGGATTCGTCGGTCATCGGCGGGTGGCGTCGCGGCTCAAAATACCGTTCTCCTCCCATCCCATCGGCACGGCGCCCGGTGCGCTGGAACCGGAACGGACCGGTGAGGATTGCGGCGTGCTGGAAGGTGCCCATGGTGGTGGTGTCCAGTGGTCATTGGTCCGGTTGGGGCGTAGGTGCGTTTGCTTGCGGTCCGTGGCCGATGGCGATGGTGGCCGGCCCGTCGCGCACAAATGGAAGGAAGGGGGATGGCCCGTGCAATACCTGGAAACAGGTAGAAAGCGAGCGTTTGGGGCCTGATCCGGGCTCATTTACCCCAAAAACTACCTGTTTCCAGGTATTGCGGATCTCGTGACCGCCGTGGTCCTTTGGGATCCACCTGAACACCATCCTAGTGACACGGAAACAGATAGGCAGTCGGCTCCGCACTATCAGGCAGCTCCGCGGGCTTACCCAGCAAGAACTGGGCAGTGCGATCGGGGTGGGCAAGGAAGTGGTGAACCGCACCGAAGGGGGAAAGCGCGAGATGGCCTACCACGAGGCCGTGGCCTACGCACAGGTGCTGTGCTTCTGCCTGAATGCCTTTGCCCGCACCAAGCCCGATGGCATCTGGGACATTACCGCCTGCCTGCTGCCCTACCCGCCGCCAGCGAAGCAGACCGACCGCCCGAACCATGGGACGCACCCGCAGGCAGGGTGGCAGGCGTGACCTTGGTTTGATATGGAAGTACCCCCGCATGGCCGTGGAAGTGCCCGCATGTTGATATGGATGTACGCTGCGGGTGATGCGGGTGCGCACACGAGCGCAGTTCAACCTGCCCGCGCACAGAAGTGGAAGTGCCCGCACATGGCCTTGCACTTGCCCGCGTGTTGAAGTGGTATGGCCCACGAGCGGAGTTGAAGTTGCCCGTGTATTGAAGTGGAAGTGCCCGTTACGGGAGTTCGACTTGTGCTGCAGTTGAGGTGGAAGCGCCCGCATGCTGCTATCAGGTGGCCCTCGAACGGAAGTGGACGTGCCCGCGAGTTGGGTTCGACCAGCCCTTGCATGGTGGTGGAAGTGCCCACGCGTTGGGTTCAAACGGCCCTTGCATGGATGTGGACCTTCCCCCGGACCGGGGTGAACGCGTTGCTATTTCCGCACTCCGATTGAGATTACCGCAACCGGGTTGCCATAACCGCAACTTCACGGAACCCGCGCTGGGCACGGCTGGTAGAAGACCCCGTGCCGCTAACAACGCCCGATGGTTCCAGGGAGGCACGCAAGGACCACAACAACCAACAATGCGTTCCAATATCAAACTCCCCCTGTACAAGCTGGCAGTACTGAAGTTGCTGGCCCTGTTGAACAACGTGATCGATAAGCTCACGGCGAACGCCCTGGTGTTCCCGGCCCCCCCGGTCACGCTACTGGCCCTGCAGAACCTGAGCGACCAGCTCACTGCGGCCATTGCAGCAGCCACCGGTGGTGGCGTGGAAGCGCGCGCTGTGCGCAACAACCTGGTGCTGGAGGTGCGCAGTGCGTTGCGGCTGGTGGCGGACTACGTGCGCATCGTGAGCAACGGCGATGCGGCACTGCTGGCCAAGTCCGGTTTCGAGCTGCGGAAGCTGCCCGAGCCCATCAACGAAGTGGGCGTGCCGAAGAACGTGAAGGCCGAGGCCACGGACGAGGAAGGCAGCCTGCTGGTGCGCTGGAGCAAGACGGTGGGCGCGCGCATGTTCCGGGTTGAGCAGGCCAGCGGCGATCCCGCACTGGGCACTGTTACCTGGACCACGGTGCTGCAGACCGGCCGCCAGCGTGCCACGCTCACCGGCCTGGAGCCTTTCAAGGCGGGCTACTTCCGGGTGGTGGCCATCGGCATCACGCACGAGGGCATGCCGAGCGACATCGTGTTGGGCCGCGCGGCCTGAGGGCCCCGCGCCCGGTCACGAGCGGACCGCAAGTAAAGAGGACCCCGGCCATGCGCCGGGGTTCTTTCGTTGGCGGCGGGCGCCCCGCCGTTGCGTGCCTTCTTGCGCAACACTTCGAACAGCACAAGCAGTACACCATGGTGTTGTCGGCGGTGGGGCAACCGTGATCGGGCGCTCCGCTCGCGAGAGGAGGAATGAGCAACTTCTATCTTTGGACAACGCATGGCACCCAAGGCGATCAAACCGAACATCGAGGGCTATGCGTTCTACTTCTTCAGCAACGAGAACAACGAACCGATGCATGTTCATGTGCGCAAAGGAGATGGCATGGTGAAATACTGGCTTGATCCCGTGAAGCTCGCTGACGACAACGGCCGAATGAAGGTGCAGGAGGTGCGGCGTGCGGAGGAACTCGTGAAGGAGAACAAGGCACGCATCGCCAAGGCATGGAACGAATACTTCGTCTGATGAGAAACCGCAAACCGATCATTCAGGACCCCGTGAGCGCCATGATCCGCGAGCAGGATGTGCGCATCACGGCTGTGCATGCGATCAAGGATGCGAACCTCTTGCTGGTGATGCTGAACAACGGCCGGCTGGAGTTCCCTCTGGATGGTTTCAAGCGACTGGCCAAGGCCAATGAAGCCCAGTTGAGCAAGTACGAGCTGCTGCCCGACGGCGCGGGCGTGCAATGGTCTGCGCTGGACGAGCACCTGAGCCTGCGCGGCTTCCTGCTCATGGCCATGAGGGACATGGTGCAACGGCCCAGGCCGGCGCGCCTGAAGACCCGCAACGGATCCGTGGCCTGAGCCCAGGCTCGCAGTAAGCTGCGCACGTTTTCGGGCCGGTCTTATTCGGGTGTTTCCAGGGCGGTCAGGGTTTTCAAGCCCCGGCCGTAATGCACCATACTCTTTCCCCCCATGCGCAAGTGCGATGCGTGATCGCGCACGGCTTCTGGATCAGCTAGCGCGCGTGGCGCTTCGCAGCCCCCTACCCGACTTTGTGCCAGGGTCCTCTTCCAGCGCGCGCGCCCCGCCGTTGCGTGCCTTCCGCTGCGCCTGACAGAGGTCATCTTCTTTCCTGATCGCCCTCAACCCGCATCATGCTGGTGCCCGGCATTTTCGTCCCGCCGAAGCACGTAGCTGATGAGCGTCATCTTCCTCCTGATCACCGCGAGCACCCTGGTGGCGCTGTTCTTCCTGGCGGCCTTCGTGCGGGCGGTGCGCACCGGCCAGTTCGATGATGACCGCTCCCCCGCCGTGCGCATGCTCCACGATGATACTCCGCAAGAAACCAAGTGAACCGTCATGACCGAGCGATTCCAATACGACAACCGCATCGTCAAGAACTTCCTCTTCGTCACCATCCTCTGGGGCATCGTGGGCATGCTCGTTGGGCTCATCATCGCCACGGAGATGGGCCCTGAACACTGCCCGATGCTGGTACACTGGATCAAGGCCCTTCCGTGGTTGGCGGGATCCAAGTTCGGCCGGTTGCGCCCGTTGCATACCAATGCGGTGATCTTCGCCTTCGTAGGCAACGCCATCTTCGCCGGCGTCTACTACAGCCTGCAGCGCCTGCTGAAGACGCGCATGTTCAGCGACCTGCTGGGCCGCATCCACTTCTGGGGTTGGCAGCTCATCATCGTCGCAGCGGCCATGACCCTGCCGCTGGGTATGACCACCGGCAAGGAGTACGCTGAGCTGGAGTGGCCCATCGACATCCTCATCACCCTGGTGTGGGTGGTCTTCGGCATCAACATGTTCGGCACCATCCTCAAGCGCCGCGAGCGCCACCTGTACGTGGCCATCTGGTTCTACATCGCCACGTGGGTAACGGTGGCCATGCTGCACATCGTCAACAGCATCGAGCTGCCCATTTCCTGGACGAAGAGCTACAGCTGGTACGCCGGTGTGCAGGACGCGCTGGTGCAGTGGTGGTACGGGCACAACGCGGTGGCCTTCTTCCTCACCACGCCCTTCCTGGGCCTGATGTACTACTTCCTGCCGAAGGCCGCCAACCGGCCGGTGTACAGCTACAAGCTCAGCATCATCCACTTCTGGGCGCTCATCTTCCTGTACATCTGGGCCGGTCCGCACCACTTGCTGTACAGCGCGTTGCCGGATTGGGCGCAATCGCTGGGCACGGTGTTCAGCATCATGCTCATAGCGCCCAGTTGGGGCGGCATGCTCAACGGCCTGCTTACGCTGCGCGGCGCATGGGACCGCGTGCGCGAGGACCCCGTGCTGAAATTCTTCGTGGTGGCGGTGACCTGCTACGGCATGGCCACGCTCGAAGGGCCGCTGCTGAGCTTGAAGTCGATCAACGCGATCGCGCACTTCACGGATTGGATCGTGGCGCACGTGCACATCGGCGGCATCGGCTGGAACGGCTTCATGACCTTCGGCATGGTGTACTGGCTGGTGCCCCGCCTCTTCGGCACCAAGCTCTATTCGGTGAAGCTGGCCAACATGCACTTCTGGCTGGGCACGCTGGGCATCATGTTCTACGCCATACCGCTCTACTTCGCCGGCTTCTTCCAGAGCCTGATGTGGAAGCAGTTCACCCCAGACGGATACCTGGTGTACAAGAACTTCCTGGACACCGTGCTGGAGATCCGCTACGCGTACTGGTTGCGTGCATTGGGCGGCCTCATCTACCTCATCGGCGCATTCATCATGGTGTACAACGTGTGGCGCACGGTGAAGGCGGGCAAGCTGGTGGCCAACGAGGATGCCGAAGCGCCGGCGCTGGAGAAGAACGAACAGGCGAGCACCGGTGGCCACTGGCATCGCTGGATCGAACGCCGTCCGATACAGATGCTCGTTGCGAGCTTGGTGCTGGTGGCCATCGGTGGCCTGCTGGAATTGGTGCCCACCTTCCTGGTGAAGAGCAATGTGCCCACCATCGCCAGCGTGAAACCGTACACGCCGCTGGAGCTCCACGGACGCGACATCTATGTGCGCGAGGGTTGCTACACCTGCCACAGCCAGATGATCCGTCCGTTCCGCAGCGAGACGGAGCGCTACGGTGAGTACGCGAAGGCCGGTGAGTTCGTGTACGACCATCCCTTCCAATGGGGCAGCAAGCGCACCGGACCCGACCTGCTGCGTGTTGGCGGCAAGTACCCGCACAGCTGGCACTACTACCACATGTACGACCCCACGAGCATGAGCCCTGGTTCCCTGATGCCGCCGTACCACCACTTGTATGAGCACGCATTGGACACGAGCACCACGGGCGCCAAGATGGATGCGATGATCACCCTGGGCGTGCCCTACGATGCCGACTATGCCGGTCGTGCGAACGGCGACCTCGTGAAGCAGAGCGATCTGATCGCCGCTGGGTTGAAGAAGGACGGCATAGAAGCGCAGAGCGACAAGGAGATCATCGCGCTTATCGCCTACCTGCAGCGGCTCGGCACCGACATCAAAGCGAAGCCGATGGCGGCGCAGCTGAACAATCCTTGATCACCGCGCCATGCTCAAGTTCATCAAGCACCACCTGGACACCATCGATGGCATCGCCATCTATCCGGTGATCTCCTTCCTGCTCTTCTTCGGCTTCTTCATCGCCGTACTGCTGTGGGTGCGTCCAGGGTCAGCGCTACGCCCATGGCCGACCTCGCCCCTGCTGGACCGAAAACGCCAAAACCCGACACCGATGAACGTCCGCTTCCGCTCACCGCCCGCGTCCCGCTGTGCGCCTCGCCAAGGCGCTTCGATGCCCTTGTTCGGCCCAGGCGCCATGCCATCGGTTGCCGCACCGGAGCACCTCCGGTGGTCATGTGGACACCACGGTGAACTACATCCTCATGGCCGTGGCCGTGGTGCAAGCGGTCATCATCCTCTCGCTGTCGGGGATCCTGCGCATGATGTGGGGCGGTGGCGGCGCTGCCAGGGCTTTCCGGTCGGGCGGCCGGGGGCTGGTGCTTGTGCCCTTCCTGCTGATGCTGGCGACGGAAGCGCAGGCGCAAGCCTACCAGCCGCCTGCGGAGAACCTGAACGAGCTGCAGCTCTTCTGGCTGCTCGTTGGCGTGAACGTCTTCCTCTTCGTCATCCTCCTTGTGCAATTGAATTTCGTGCGCGGCGCAACGCGCAGCATGACCACGGCGGTGGAAGAACGCGGTGCGGAGCAGACGGCCACCGGTCCGGGCTGGGCGCAGCGCCTGCTCGATCGCCTCACGCGAAGGGCTGCGGTGGAACAGGAGCCCGACATCATGCTCCATCACAATTACGATGGCATCCGCGAATTGGACAACGTGCTGCCGCCTTGGTGGGTGTGGTTGTTCTACGGCAGCATCATCTGGGGCGTCATCTACTTGATCAACGTCCATGTCATCGACATCTGGCCGGTGCAACAAGAGGAGTACGTGGCGGAGATGGAGCAGGCACAAGCCGACATCGCCGCGTACATGGCCACGCTGGCCGCTGCCGTGGACGAGAACACGGTGATCGCCCTTACCGATGCCGCTGCCCTGAGCAACGGCAAGGCCACCTTCACGCAGTTCTGCACCCCCTGCCATGGCGCCGATGCCGCAGGCTCCGAAACCTCCGTGGGGCCCAACCTCACCGATGCGTACTGGATCCACGGTGGCGGCGTGAAGAACGTCTTCAAGACCATCAAGTACGGCGTGCCGGAGAAGGGCATGATCAGCTGGAAGGCCCAGCTCTCCCCTGCCGAGATACAGGCCGTGGCCAGCTACATCCTCAGTTTGCAAGGCACGGGACCGGCCACGCAGAAGCCGCCCCAGGGCGATCCGTGGACCGAGAACCCCGCAGCAACCGACAGCACCACGGTCCGCCCGGACACTGTTCCGATGGCCGACAGCACGAAGCTGGCGGTGCTCCGCTAGCATGAGCCAGCAACCCGCTCATATCCGCCGTGATGAGAGCTACCGCGATGCGATCAGCACCGTGGACAAGCACGGCAAGCGGGTGTGGATCTATCCGAAGAAGCCCTCGGGCCGCTTCACGCGCAAGCGCCAGTTCGTCGCTTATGCATTATTGATCCTCCTTCTCGCTGGTCCCGTTCATTTCCATCGGTGACGAGCCGCTCCTGATGATCAACCTCGTGGAGCGCCGCTTCGTGTTCTTCGGGCAGGTCTTCTGGCCGCAGGACTTCCTGATCTTCGTGATCGGCTTCCTCGCCTTCGTGGTCTTCGTGGCGCTCTTCACGGTGGCCTTCGGCCGCTTGTTCTGCGGATGGGCGTGCCCGCAGACGGTCTTCATGGAGCATGTCTTCCGCCGGATCGAATACGCGATCGAGGGTGATTGGAAGCAGCAGCAGTCCTTGAACAAGGGCCCGCTCACGATCGACAAGGCGTGGAAGAAGGGATCGAAGCACGTGCTGTTCTTCTTCATCAGCTTCATCATCGGCAACACCTTCCTGGCGTACATCATCGGCAGCGATGAGCTGTTGCACATCATGCGCGAGCCCGCCGGTCAGCACATGGGCGGCTTGCTCGCCATGGTCGCCTTCAGCGGCGCGTTCTACGGCAACTTCGCCTTCTTCCGCGAGCAGGCATGCACCACGGTGTGCCCATACGGCCGCTTGCAGGGCGTACTCCTCGACCGCAAGAGCGTGGTGATCGCATACGACCACGTGCGCGGCGAAGCGCGAGGGCTGTTCCGCAAGGGCGAGGACCGCGCGGCGGCCGGCAAGGGCGATTGCATCGATTGCAAGGCCTGCGTGCATGTCTGTCCCACGGGCATCGACATCCGCAACGGCACGCAGCTCGAGTGCGTGAACTGCACCGCCTGCATCGATGCGTGCGATCAGATGATGGTCGGCGTGGGCCTGCCCACCGGCCTGGTGCGGTATGCCAGCGAAACGGAGATCGCCGATCGCAAGCCGTTCACCTTCAACCTGCGGATGAAGGCGTACAGCGCGGTGCTGCTGATCCTGGTGGGCGTGCTCACCACCATGATCCTGGTGCGCACCGATACGGAGACGACCTTGTTGCGCACGCCAGGGGTGCTCTTCCAACAGCGACCGGATGGACGCATCAGCAACATGTACGCGCTGAAGACGATGAACAAGACGCCGCATGACCTGCCCATCCACCTGGAGGTGATGAACCTCGAAGGCGAGGTGATGGTGGTGGGCAAGCCGCTGCAACTGAAAGCAGGCGAGCTCGCTGCGGGCGAGATCTTCATCATCCTGGGCAAGGACCAGCTCGATGGCATGAAGACGCGCGTGGTGATCGGCGTGTACAGCGGAGACAAGCTCCTGGAGAAAGTGGCCACTTCATTCGTCGGACCAATGCACATCATCGGATCATGAACTGGGGAAAAGGAATACTGCTGGTGCTTATCGCATTCGTCGGCCTGATGGCGTGGTTCCTGGTGATGGCCGCACGGAACCCGGAGCCGCTCGTGACGGAATCGTACTACAAGCAGGAACTCGCCTATCAATCACGCATCGATGAGACCACGCGAGCCCTTGCTCTAACGGCGCCTGTCGGGATCGTCGTGCAAGACCACCGCATCGCACTGCGCTTCCCCGAGGAGTTGCGCGGCACGACCATCACCGGGGTGCTGACGTTGCGCCGACCGAACGACCCGACAGCGGATCGCACGGTCACGATAGACCATGTGGTGGATGCCGCCTTCAGCACGGCACCGCTCGACCTGCGCCGAGGTCGCTACGATGCGCTGCTTTCCTGGGCGGCCAGTGGAACCCAGTACTACACGGAGGAGAAGCTGGTGGTGCCATGAACACGATGCTCGCCACGGCCTTCGTGCTCGGTGTTGCGGGCAGCGCGCACTGCGTGGGCATGTGCGGGCCCATAGCGTTGGCGGTACCTGTGCGTGGCAAAGGGTGGCGTGCGAGGCTCTCATCGGCGCTGCTGATGAACAGCGGACGGCTCTTCATGTACGTGCTCATCGGTATTGCATTCGGCGCCATGGGCCAGGGAGTGGCCATGGCCGGGCTGCAACGGAGCCTTTCCATCGCAGCGGGTTTGCTGCTGCTGCTTGCCGCAGTGATCCCCGGCGTGCTCGAACGTTGGGGCGGAGGATCGCGACTGGCGTTGGTCGTCGGGCGGCTGCGCGGGCGTCTGGCGCGCAACCTGTCGCGCACGGCACCGGAAGGCCTCCTGCTCACCGGCATGCTGAATGGCCTGCTTCCCTGCGGGCTGGTCTATGCAGCGGCCATCGGAGCGTCTGCACAGGCAGACCTCTGGCAAGGCGCGGTCTTCATGCTCGTCTTCGGTGCGGCCACGTGGCCCGCATTGATAGCGGTACGCATGAGCGGAGGACTGGCAGGCAACCGCACGAGGCACTACTTGCGCCGCTTCGCACCCGTGGCTATTGGTGCGCTGGCGATCATGCTCCTGCTCCGGGGTGCAGGCCTGGGCATCCCCTTCATCAGTCCGCCCGATCCGGCCATGACGTCGCAGGTGGCGGGATGTCACTGACCTTCGCGCCTGCATGACCGTAGAGTTCATCCTTTACGTTGCCGACCAGCAACGCAGCGCGCGGTTCTACGAGATCCTCCTCGGGTGGTCGCCAACGCTCAGCGTCCCTGGCATGACGGAGTTCGCATTGCCGGGCGGATGCAAGCTGGGCTTGATGCCCGAAAGCGGCATCGCGCGCATCATCAGCGGCCCGCTTCCGCATCCGGCGAAGGCGCAAGGTGTTCCGCGTTGCGAACTGTACCTGCTGGTGGATGACCTGCCGGCGTTGATCCAGCGTGCGGAAGGCGCCGATGCCACGCTGGTCAGCGCTGAAGCCGACCGGGACTGGGGCCATCGGGTGGCCTACTATGCCGATCCGGACGGGCACGTGGTGGCGTGCGCGACCCCGTTGGTCTGATCGCTTCTTGGGTGATGATCGTCACAGGCGAACTTCATCCTGCTGGCGACCTTTGCTGAAACTTGAATGATATGAAGACGAACATGGGATCCGCGGACCGCATCGTGCGACTGCTTCTAGTGGTGGTCATTGCGGCGCTGTACCTCACGGGCATCATCGGTGGCACCGTGGCCACTGTCCTCCTTGTCCTTGGCGGCGTGTTCCTGCTCACCAGCTTCCTCGCTTTCTGCCCCTTGTACCTGCCATTCGGAATAAGCACGGCAAGGAAATGAAGCGCATCTGGTGGATGACCCTTTCGGTCGCAGCGCTCGGAGCGCTCGCAGGTTGGCTCTACTGGCGATTCGTCGGATGCGCCTCGGGATCATGCGCCATCACATCGGATCCCCTGAACAGCACCTTGTACGGGACTTTGATGGGCGGCCTCGTCGGCAACACGCTTGGCGGGTCGGGATCGAAGTCCTCCAGCACTGTATAGAACCGCTGAACCATGCTACGCACCCTCTTCGGACTAGGACCCAAGGTCGATATCGGGCGACTGATCGCCGATGGTGCGACCCTTGTCGATGTGCGCACAGCCAGCGAATACGCCGGTGGGCATCCTTCGGGCTCGCTGAACATCCCCCTCGACAAGCTCGAGCAGCAGTTGCATCGGGTCCCGAAGGACCGACCGGTGATCACGTGCTGCGCCAGCGGAATGCGCAGCAGAGCGGCAGCGGACATCCTGCGCGACCATGGATACACGGCATACAATGGCGGAGCTTGGATGAAGCTACAGGCAATAAGGGCACGATGAGCGGGTTCCAAGATCTCATACAGGGCGACAAGCCCGTTGTCGTGGACTTCTTCGCCGAATGGTGCGGACCGTGCAAGGTGATGAAGCCCATCCTCGATGAATTCAAGGGGCTCGTGGGCGACCGCGCCACGGTCATCAAAGTGGATGTCGACCGCAACCCGGCGGCTGCCAGTGCTTACCGGGTCCAGGGAGTTCCGACCATTGCGATCTTCAAGAACGGCAACATCGTGTGGAGGCGCGCAGGCGTGGTGCGTGCCTCGGAGCTCCAGGCCGCCATCGCCCCATTCCTCTGATCAGGCTTCGTGCCCTTGGGCCAGGTGGACTTCCAGCACGCCTCGTGATATGGTCACGCGGCCGCGTGCCTGCAATTGGTGCAACAACCGTGTGATGACCTCGCGCGGCGAGTTGAGCTCGTTGGCGATATCCTGATGCGTCAGCTTCAAGGTCGTGCTCCCGGTGGCTTGCGCCCTCTTGGTCAGATAGTCCCACAATTGCTCATCGAGCCGTTGGAAGGCCACCACTTCGATCGTATCCAGCAGTTCACTGAAGCGCTGGGCCTGTGTATCGCTCACGTACCGTCGCCACTCCGGGTACACCATCCACTCGTCCATGGACTGTGCCGGCACCATGAGCAGTTCCGCATCCTCCTCCACCACGGCCAGCACGGAACTGGTGCGCTTCGAGCTGCAGCAAGTGAGCGACATCGCGCAGGACTCCCCTGGCATGATGTGGTACAGGAAACGCTCATGCCCTTCGGCGTCCTGGGCCAGTATGCGCAAGCTACCCTTGGCCACGATCGGCACATGCGTGATGGTATCGCCAGGGCTCATGATGACCGCACCCGCCGGAAAGGAGCGCCGCACGACCGCATGATCGAACGCTTCCTGCAACGCCTTATCGGTGAACATGCCGAAATGTAGCTCGTGAGCGCGGATCCTCACATAGTCATATAGCATTGTCGCTATACATTTGCGCCATTGAGCGATCAAGCCATGGCCATCACAACACTCGACGAGCGCATCGGCAATGAGAAACTGGTACGCGCCAGCGAGCTGCTGAAAGTCGCCGCGCATCCGCAGCGCCTGGCGATCCTCGATCTGCTGGGAGGAAAGAAGCGCATGTGCGTGAACGACCTGGTGGAAGTGCTGGGCATTGAACAGGCGATCCTGAGCCAGCACCTCACGCTCATGCGCGACAAGGGCTTGCTCGCCGTGGAAAAGGAGGGCAAGTACAGTTATTACCATCTTGCCCAGCCTGCCTTCCTGAAGATCATCAAGGACCTGGAGAACTGCTGCGACCAGCTTTGAGCATGGAGATCGCCGGTTACATAGGTGCTGTGCTCATGGGCCTATCGTTGGGCCTCATAGGCGGCGGCGGCAGCATCCTCACGGTGCCCATCCTGGTCTATCTCTTCGGCGTGGATGCCGTGCTGGCCACAGCATACTCATTGTTCATCGTCGGCCTCACCAGCCTGTTCGGCAGCTTCAGCCACATGCGCTTGGGCAACATCCACTGGCGTACGGCGGTGGTCTTCGGCATCCCGAGCATCGCTGCGGTGTTCGCCACGCGGGCCTGGCTGGTACCTGCCATTCCCGATCCCCTGTTCCACATGCACGGCAACGCGGTGAGCAAGGCGCTCGGCATGCTCATCTTCTTCGCCCTGCTGATGGTGGCTGCAGCCTATAGCATGATCAGGAAGCCGAAGAAGGCGACGGACTCCAGCTCAGGCGGATCGCAGTTCAACTATCCGCTGATCCTGGCCGAAGGCGCTGTGGTGGGAACGATCACCGGATTGGTGAGCGCTGGTGGGGGCTTCCTCATCATACCTGCGCTGGTGCTGCTTGCCAAGCTGCCGATGAAGCAGGCCGTGGGCACCTCGCTCATCATCATCGCCGCGAAGTCGCTCATCGGCTTCACAGGCGACCTTCGGGGCGATGAGGTAATGGACTGGAGCTTCCTGTTGCTCTTCACGGCCATCGCCATCGGCGGCATCATCGCAGGCAGCATGCTCAGCAAGCGCATCCCCAACGAGAAGCTCAAGCCCGCCTTCGGATGGTTCGTCCTTGTCATGGGCATCTACATCATCGGAAGGGAGATCAGCAACATCCAATAGTCCGTAAAGGCGGGGAATTTCCCGCCCCGACCAACCCTATGAACCATGAACCTCGAGCAGATCTACACCGGATGCCTCGCGCAAGGCGCCTACTACATCAGCCACAACGGCGAAGCAGCCATCATCGACCCGCTGCGCGAAGTAGGCCCCTACATCGATCGCGCAGCCAAGCGTGGCGATACGATCAAGTACATCTTCGAGACGCACTTCCACGCCGACTTCGTAAGCGGCCACCTGGACCTTGCGCGCAAGACCGGAGCGCCCATCATCTATGGACCGAAGGCCGATCCGGAGTTCCGAGCGCACATTGCCACGGACGGCGAGGAATTCAAGATCGGCGGATTGACCATCCGCGTGATGCACACGCCGGGGCATACCATGGAGAGCACATGCTACCTCCTGCTGAAGGAGGATGGCACACCGCATTGCGTCTTCACCGGCGACACACTCTTCATCGGCGACGTGGGCCGACCGGACCTCGCGCAGAAGATGGGAGAGCTCACCAAGGAGGACCTCGCTGGCTTCCTCTACGATTCGCTCAACAGCAAGATCAAGCCCTTGCCCGATGATGTGATCGTCTATCCAGCGCACGGTGCTGGCAGTGCGTGCGGCAAGAACATGAGCAAGGAGACCTTCGACACGCTGGGCCACCAGAAGCAGGTGAATTACGCGCTGCTGGCCCCCACGAAGGAGCAGTTCGTGAAGGAGGTCACCGAAGGCATCGCGCCACCACCGGCTTATTTCCCCATGAACGTGGCCTTGAACAAAGGCGGCGTTGCCAGCCTGGACACCGTGCTGGAGCGAGGGTTGAAAGCGCTGACGCCCGATGACCTGGAGCTGATCGTGGAAAGCACCGGTGCATTGGTGCTCGATACGCGTGCGCCCCAGACCTTCAAGGACGGCTTCATCCCCAAGAGCATCAACATCGGCCTGAAGGGCGACTTCGCACCTTGGGTGGGAACGCTCATCACGGACATTGCGCAGCCCATCATACTCGTTTGCGATGAAGGCAAGGAGCAGGAAGCCGTGACCCGTCTGAGCCGGGTTGGGTACGACAACACGCTCGGCTACTTGAAGGGCGGCATCGCGGCGTGGAAGAGCGCAGGCAAGGACATCGACACGATCACCAGCATCAGCGCGGAGGAGTTCGCCAGGCGCATGAACGCGGCGGAATTGCACGTTGTGGATGTGCGTAAGGAAGGTGAGTGGGGCAATGGCCATGTGGACGGCGCCGAGCATGCCTGCCTCTCGAAGCTCAACGAAAGCATGACCGCCTTCTCCAAGAGCGAGGACAACTACATCCACTGCCAGGGCGGCTATCGCAGCATGATCGCATCGAGCATCATGAAGGCGCGCGGATACGACAACATCATCGATGTGGCTGGCGGGTACGGCGCGATCAGCAAGACCGGCGTGAAGCGGGTGGCTGGTGAAGTGGCGAAGTGATCCTGGTGCAGCAGCCCGATAGTGATCCGTGATTAGATTCGGGCCAAACCGGAAACACCATGAAAACGCTCGCCAAGCCCTTCCTCTTCATCGCCCTGTGCTGCCTCGCCTTCACGCAATCCGGCTGCTTCGGCGAATTCGCCCTTACGCGCAAGGCCTACGACTGGCACGCTAGCATCGGCAACAAGTTCGTGCGCTCCCTGCTCCTGTGGATCCCCATGGGATTCGTGTATGGCATCACAGCCATGATCGATGCCGTGATCCTCAACTTGATCGAGTTCTGGAGCGGCACCAATCCGCTGTCCATGAACGAGGGCGACCATGAGATGCAACTCGTGACACTGAAGGGAATCGACTACCGCATCGATGCCACCAGGGACACCTTCACCACCACGCAGCTTTCGGGCGCGCAGGCCGGCGAAGTACGCATCATGCGCTTCGATCGTTGCGACCGCACCTGGAAGTACACGGATAGCAACGTGCGCGACCATGCCGTGATGACCTTCCTCGATGAGCAAGGGGAAAGCGTGCGCGTATACACGGACAATGGCAGTATGGACCTTGCATCCGCAGAACTGCTGGACACCAGCGTGCTGATGGCGCGGGCCAGCGGACTGCGCGCTACAGGGACCGCCTGCTCGAATTGAGGCCCATTCCTGACCCGGAAGAAGAGAATTCCGGGGGAGTCGCATATTTGGATCCCTGACCCCATTGATGCATGCTTGACGCGATCAAAGGACCCTGGCCATGGTACGTGGCCGGTCCCATCATCGGCCTCACCGTTCCAGCACTTCTGCTCCTCGGCAACAAGGCCTTCGGCCTCAGCAGCTCGCTCCGCCACATCTGCGCCGCGTGCATGCCGGCCAAGATCCCCTTCTTCACCTACGACTGGAAGAAGGAGGCATGGAACCTCTTCTTCGTGGGCGGGGTGGTCATCGGCGCATGCATCGCTGTTACGCTCCTCGCGGATCCCGATCCCATGGTGATCGCTGAACCCACCGCAGGATACCTCGCGAGCAAAGGCATCACCGACAACAGCGGCCTCATGCCGAAGGAGATCTTCTCGTGGGACAACGTGCTCACCGTGCGCGGCTTCATCTTCTTCATCGTCGGCGGCTTCTTCGTCGGTTTCGGCACGCGCTGGGCCGGTGGCTGCACCAGCGGCCATGCGATATCCGGATTGAGCAACTTGCAATGGCCCAGCCTGGTGGCCACGTGCTGCTTCTTCGGCGCCGGCATCATCTGCACCTGGTTCATCCTCCCCTATCTCCTCACGCTATGAGCGCGCCCGCTTCCGCTCCCTGGTGGCACAACCTGCGCTACGCGGTCTGGGGCATCCTCTTCGGCATCGTGTTCGTGAAGGCCGAGATCATCAGCTGGTTCCGCATTCAGGAGATGTTCCGCTTCGAGAGCTTCCACATGTACGGCGTCATCGGCAGCGCCGTGGTCGTGGGCCTGATCAGCGTGCAGCTCATCAAGCGCATCAGGGCCAAGACCTTCTCGGGCGAACCCATCGTTATTCCCGACAAGGCGTTCAACAAGGGAACGATCTACGGAAGCGTCCTCTTCGGCCTCGGATGGGCCATCACCGGTGCATGCCCTGGGCCGCTGTTCGCGCAGGTGGGCGCAGGCTATTCGGTCATCATCATCACCTTCCTCAGCGCTGTCGCAGGTACCTGGCTCTACGGCCTCGTCCGCGAGAAGCTCCCGCACTGATCAACGCGCAGCTCTCGTGATCGCACCGTTCTTCCTGCTCGCCATCGCCCTCTTCATCCTCGTATGGTTGGGCATTACCGACAAGGCCATGCGCGTGCTGGCCGAGCGCGCCGGCCACCCGTACCATGCGCGCGGTCCTCGGCTGGCACGGATTACCGTTGGTGTCATCATCGTTCTCATCGCAGGGTACATGCTGGCTCCGCGCGAATGGAGCGAGCCCCCTCCACCGATGGTAGCGACCTACGGACCCGACAGCTTATGGATGGGCATGGACACCACGCTGATCGACCGGATCGGGGGCGAGCGTGAAGACCTTGTCGCGTATGGCCGCGAGCTGATCCGCAACACAGCGTACTACCTCGGTCCGCAAGGAACCGTGGCGCACCTGACCAACGGGATGAATTGCCAGAACTGCCACCTGGAAGCCGGAACGAAACCGTGGGGCAACAACTACAGCGCGGTGTGGAGCACCTATCCGAAGTTCCGCGAACGCAGCGGCGGCAACGAGACGGTGGTGAAGCGCATCAACGATTGCATCGAACGCAGCTTGAACGGGACTGCGCTCGATAGCAGCAGCCTTGAGATGCGCTCCTTGTTGGCCTACATGGAATGGCTCGGCACCGGTATCCCGAAGGGTAAGAAGCCGAAAGGCGTTGGCCTTGCCGAACTGCTCTTCATGGATAGACCCGCGGATCCCGTTCACGGTGAAGCCATCTACACCGCCAAGTGCGAGCGCTGCCACCAAAAGGACGGTGCCGGACAGAAGGCCGCCGATGCCACTACCTACTTGTACCCACCGCTGTGGGGCGAGCACAGCTACAACATCGGCGCAGGGCTGTATCGCCTGGGCCGCTTCGCTGGCTACGTGAAGAACAATATGCCGCAAGGAGCTTCTTGGGAAGCGCCGCAGCTAACCGATGAAGAGGCTTGGGATGTTGCGGCCTTCGTGAACTCCCAGCAACGCCCCATGCGCGACCTCTCCAGCGATTGGCCAAGGATCGCAGCGAAGCCTGTTGACCATCCTTTCGGACCTTACGCCGATGCATTCACGGAAGAACAGCACAAGTTCGGACCCTTCGGACCGATCGCAGCCCTGAACAAGAAGTAGCTCATGAGCGAATTCGAACATCCCGTAGGCTGCACGTGTGGCGCGCATCAGGACGAAACGAACGGCGTAACGCGCCGACAAATGTTGCGCTCACTGGGCGCGCTAGGTGCAGGATTGACATTGGGGCCAACGCTCGCCATGGGTGCTTTGGCGGACCGGCGCGATGAACTGATGAAGAGCAGCGCCGTCGTGCAGGGCAAAGCACAGAAGTTCACCATCCTGCACACCAGCGACATCCACGCGCAACTGCACACGCACGACGAGTTCTTCCTGGAAGGCGGCAAACCCGTGTACAAGAAGCGAGGCGGCTTCGGCGTGCTGAAGACCATGATCGACACGCTGCGAGCGGAGGATCCGGAGAATACCATCGTGATCGACGGCGGGGATTGTTTCCAAGGCGGTGGTGTGGCCGCGATGAGCGAAGGCCGTGCTTTGGTGCCATTGATGGACCGCATCGGGTACGACCTGGTGCTCCCCGGCAACTGGGAAGTGATCTACGGCAAGGAGATGATGCTGAGGGACCTTGGCGCGTACAAGGCCGATAAGATCTGCGCGAACATGTTCCATGCGGCGTACCCCGAAGGTTCGATCGCTACGCCGGACAAGAACGCGGAGTTCAAGGGCGAGATGATCTTCCCGCCGTACTGGACGAAACGCGTCGCTGGTGCCAAGATCGGCTTCATCGGCTACAACGACCCGCTAACGCCGAAGCGGCAATCACCGGCGTACAGCTACGGCATCGCCTTCACCAAACCGGAGGTGAACGTGGCGAAGTACATCCGCATCCTGCGTGACTATGAGCAGTGCGCCATGGTCTTCCTGGTGACGCACATGGGCCTCGCGCAGCAAGTGGACCTTGCCAACAAACCGGAAGTGGAGGGTGCGGATCTGATCCTCGGTGCCGACACGCACGAACGCGTGCGCAAGCCGATCGAAGGCAAGTACAGCAAGGTGACGGAGCCGGGCGCGTTCGGCTCGTTCGTCGCGCGCCTTGATGTTGTCGTGGAGGACGGCAAGGTGAAGGACAGCCACTACGAACTGCTCGATGTGGACCCGGAGAAGTATCCGGCCGACAAGGGCATGCTGCAACTTGTCGATGAGGTGAGCGCGCCGTACAAGGAGCAACTGAGCAACGTGGTGGGCAGCACGAAGAACACGCTGGTGCGCTACTACGTGATCGAAAACCCGATGGACAACCTCGTCACGGATGCGATCATGTGGAAGCTGAAGCCGGAGATAGCGATAAGCAACGG
This sequence comes from Flavobacteriales bacterium, assembly GCA_016710965.1. Taxonomy (GTDB): domain Bacteria; phylum Bacteroidota; class Bacteroidia; order Flavobacteriales_F; family PHOS-HE28; genus PHOS-HE28. The sequence goes on along the minus strand of JADJTW010000032.1, from coordinate 242,609 downwards.
CTTCCGCTTTTGTCCGCCCATCGTGGCCGATGGCAAGACGCCTACGCCGATCACCAACGATAACATCTGGAGCATGATCCCGGTGGACAGCGAAGCCAAGTACGGCGAAGCGACGGGGCAGCAGCTATGGGATTGGCTGGAGAAGGAGTTGCACAATGTCTTCGCTAAGGATCCCGCGAAACGCTTCGGTGGTTGGGTTGTGCGCTTCAAGGGCATGACCGCCAACTTCACCATGAACAACGACCTTGGCAAGCGCGTGAACTGGATCAAGATCGGTGGCAAGCCGATCGACCTGAAGCGCTCTTACCTCGTTGCTGCGTGCGAGCGCGAAGGCGACCCTGATGACACGCTCTGCCGAATGGAGAAAGTGAAGAACCCGCGCCGCGCCAACGCGACCATGCACAACATCCTGCGGGAATACTTCGCACAACATTCACCTGTGGCCCCTAAGGTGGAAGGGCGGATAACCGCGACGGATGCGCCGCAAACGCTGCTATCGCAACTCGAGGGCTACGACTACGAATTCAGGTAGGTGGCCCGGGGCTCCGCTCTCCCCTGGAACGGTGATCGAACGGTTGCCTAGAGCATGGTCGTCGGGCACACGTACGCTGTACGCGGCACGCTGGTCTGTCTGATGCCGCTGAAGCCGTTCTCCACGTCCACGAAGTTCTCCCACCCCCTCTGCTTGAGGATGGAAGCGGCGATCATGCTGCGATAGCCACCAGCACAGTGCAGGATGAAGGGCTTGTCCTTCGGGAATTCCGCCAGGTGCTGGCTGATCGCGTTCAAGGGTACGTTGATGGCGCCTTCCACATGCTCGCTCTCGAACTCGCTCTTCTTGCGCACATCGAAAACGAGCGGTTCCGCCGGATATCGCTCGGCGAATTCCGCCGCCGTGATGCGCCCCACCGTGTCCACTTCCTTGCCAGCGGCCTTCCATGCCGCGAAACCTCCGTCGAGGTAGCCGATGGTGTTGTCATAGCCCACGCGGCTCAGGCGGATGATGCTCTCCTCCTCTTTGCCCGGCACCGTTACCAGCAGGATTGTCTGTTTGATGTCAGGCACCAGTTCTCCGACCCACATGGCGAAGTTGCTGTCCAGCCCGATGTTCACGCTGTTGGGGATGAAGCCCCGGGCGAAGGCACCGGCGGGGCGCGTATCCAGCACCAACGCCTGCTCCTCGTTCGCCACCACCTCGAAATCGTTCACGTTCAATGCCCGCTTGCCGCGTTCCATCACCGTATCCAGGCTTTCATAGCCCTTGATGTTCATCAGCACGTTCTTAGGGAAGTATCCCGGTGGCGGCGTCAGGCCCGTGAGAACGGCCTTCTTGAACTCCTCCTTCGTGAGCTTCGGGTCCAACGCGTAATTGGTGCGCTTCTGATTCCCGAGCGTGTCGGTGGTCTCCTTGCTCATCATCTTGCCGCATGCGCTTCCAGCACCGTGGTTCGGGTACACGATCAAGTCGTCGCTCAACGGCATGATCTTGTTTCGCAAGGAGTCGAACAGGTGGCCTGCGAGCTTGTCCTCGGTAAGGTCCGCGATCACGTGCTGCGCCAGATCGGGGCGGCCAACGTCACCGATGAAGAGCGTGTCGCCGGTGATGATGCCGTGCTCCTTGCCGCTTTCATCGATCAGCAGGTAGCACGTGCTTTCCATGGTGTGACCGGGCGTATGGATCGCCTTCACCGTGGCTTTGCCGATGGTGAACACCTCACCATCCGTGGCGACATGCGCATCGAATCCAGGCTTGGCGGTGGGGCCGTACACAATGGTGGCACCAGTCTTCTTCGCGAGGTCCAGGTGGCCGCTCACGAAATCGGCATGGAAGTGCGTCTCGAAGACGTACTTGATCTTCGCGTGGTCCGTTGAAGCGCGATCGATGTACGGCTGCACTTCGCGCAGCGGATCGAAGATGGCGGCTTCACCATTGCTCTCCAAGTAGTACGCCGCATGGGCGATGCACCCGGTGTAGATCTGTTTGATGGTCATGTGAATCCTTGTTGCGACCGGTTCCGGTCATGGTTCATCACAAAAGTCCGGACCGCTGCTCCCGGAAGATGTGATGTTCGTCACCTGTCACCGTCGACCGTGACGATCATCACGGCCAAAAGCAGTAGGGGCCCCCGAAGGAGCCCCCACCAAACTCTGGACGGAACACCAACACCTAGGCCGTCTCCAGTTGCTTCTTGGCGAGGTAGAAATCGATCAGCTCGATACCTTTTTCGCTCAGGCGCGCATCCAGGTCCTTCAGGGTCTTGGGTGGCGGCACGATCACCTTTTCGCCCTTCTTCCAATTCAATGGCATGGCGCAGGAGTTCGCATCGACCGTTTGCATGGCCTCGAGCACGCGCTTGATCTCCTCCATGTTGCGGCCCACGTTCAGCGGGTAGTACATGATGAGGCGGATGATGCCCTTCGGGTCAATGAAAAAGACCGCCCGCACGGCTGCGGTATTGCTGGCGTTCTCGTGCAGCATGCCGTAGAGCTTCGCCACCTTCATGTCGATATCGGCGATGATCGGGAAGTCCATGTACACGCCGGTCTTCTCGCGCACGGCCTGCACCCAGGCGATGTGGCTATGGATGCTGTCGATGCTCTCGCCGATGAGCTTGGTGTTGCGCTCGGCGAACCATTGCTTCTCCAGTGCGAAGCCGGAAAGCTCGGTGGTGCATACGGGCGTGAAGTCGGCGGGGTGGCTGAAAAGGATGGCCCAGGAGTCCTTGATGTACTCGCTGAACTTGATCGGTCCGGTGGTCGTCAGCGCGTCGAAATCGGGCGCTTGATCGCCAATGCGGGGCATGCTTGTGGGTTCCATGATGATCGGGTCGCTTTGGAGAGTACAAAGAGACGACGATCGTGAGCTATGCCGAGTGACCTTCGTCACTGAAGGGCCACGAAGAGGCGCACCAGTGCAGGATCGAAGCGCACTTCATCCACATGTCCCATCCACAGGCGGTCTCGGGTGATCAAATGCACGTGGATGTTCGTGTCGTGATGCGTGAACACGGCCTTGTGGCGGGTGGAGAAGAAGCCCAGCAGATCGGCCGCGGACTTTTCGTGAACGAACGTCTTGCGCCCCTCGTGCGCATCATCCGGTGAGCGCACCAAAGCACCTGGCGGAAGATCCACCACATGGATTTCGGCATGTGCGATGAATCCGGATAGTTTGAACACCTTCGGCCTGTTCTCGTGGGCGAAACGACCTGTGAGAAAGTCGTCCAGCTTCGCTAGTTCGTTGATGCTGTCCGGAAGCTGCACCTCCAACCATTCCTGCACGATCGCATGCACGAAGAAGGGTGCGCTTGCCTCCCGCTCGACCTGCACGGTCAGCGACGAATCCGATGTTGCACGCGACGCGTAGGGCACACCATCCCAAAGCAGGATCTCGCCCCTCAAGTGACTAAGCGGTCCAAGTCCATATGTTCCCGGTATTTGCAGGCTATCCATGGCGATCAGCCCGTCGAGCTGGCCGTTGAACATGGTATTGCGCATGGCGCCGGTGACCTTGACCTGGGCGACCGTCGTGCTCGGAAGGAGCACGAATAACAGCAGCCCTCCTAGACATGCTTTCGGCGCAGACCGGTTGTTGGCCATTCGCTTGCAAAGCAACCCCTCAGCGGATGAACCGCTGCGAAATCTGGCGACCACCGTTGCTGAGCTCCATCATGTAAGCGCCCTGTGCCAGGCCAGCCAACGGAATGGTATAGGAACGGTCGCCTCCGGGAAGGACGGCGTTCACCAGCGTACGCAGCTCACGTCCCGTGGTATCGATCAAGCGCAGGTTCGTCGCACCAGCAGTCAGGCCGCTCAACTGCACGATCAGGTTGCTCCCTTCGCGCACCATGCGCATGGTGGTGGAAGATGCATCCGTGACATTCACTCCCGTAGAGGATGATTCCACCAGGAGCACCCTGAACACACGCGGGGTGGCATCGCTCTGGGTGCCCGTATTGATGAAGAAGATGTTGGGGGCCGAGCTTTGAATGCCGCCCACGATGTGACCGGCCACAACGGTATCACCACTGAACTGGTCGAGTTGAAGGATGCCATTGCCCATCTGCGGTGTCGAAGTCCACGGCAGGAACTCCGCACTGGCGCCCAACAAGGCCGGCATGTTGCCGATGGCGGTCTCCTCCATCGCACCATTGGAATCTCGTGTGATCAGGCTGATGGTACTGACGAATGGCACGTTGGTGTCGTCCATCAGCGTGCTACCGTTGTAGTAGTAGCGACCGATGCCCCCGAAGAACAAGGAATACATGGTATTCGTTGGTGCATCGAACACTGCTGCGTGCGCGCTGTGGTACTGGTTCAGCAGCTGCTCGAAACCGGGCACGACCGTGTAGCTGTTCCCTACGATATCCACCGTGTTGAGCCATGGCAGATCGGTGTCATATTGGAACACGCCGCTGAATACAGTAAGACCTTCACTGCCATCCGGGAAGACCTGCGGAAGCATATTGTAGTCGCGTCGGTGAAGGTTCACAGTATCCACCACGGTCCAATAGTCGGAGATGGCAAGGTCCACGCCATCATCATTGATGGCGAAGCGACGGATCGCGTTGGTGTACTCCTGGATGAAGCCTGGTCCGAACGTTGGGCCTTGCGGGTTGTAACGACCAACGAAGCGCTGCCCCCCTACGAGGTAGAACTGATCCCCGACCAGCCGCATCTGCCCTCCCGTGACCTCGAAGCGTGTATCGGTGATCTGCCTGAAGTAGGAATCGATCGGTTGCCCGTTACGGATGGCGCTCATCACACCGGGAAGATCGATCGCCGTCAGCTTCGGATAGGTGATGTGGTCCTGTGCCGTGAGCGAATAGCCATATCCCCCCGTACAATAGAGGACGTTACCGCGCTGTTCGAACTGCATGTTGGTGCTCTGCAGTTGCTCAAGAAGGCCCTGTGGCAGCGAGGCGATGGAAGCCGACCATACCTCAAGGGTGGTGGGGTCCACCACATAGGCGCTGCTGTTGTTGTCCGCCGCGAGGAAGGCCACAGGCGGTTGTCTGCGGTGGAGCCCGTCGGTGCGGCCTCCGATCAGGAACCACTGTCCATCGTACTGGCCCCACGCGAACGATTGGAGCGCCGGCATGCCCGGTACCGTGACCTCCTCAAGCACCAGCTGACGACCGTTGAAGTACTGCGCCGACAGGAACAAAGGGAGGAATGCGATGATCGATAGAACATGCTTCATGAATTTCGGTTTGTGGGTTCGTTCTCAGCCTTGGGCCTTGCCACGCAGGATGAAGTTCCAGTACAACCTCGGGAGCACTTCCCGCTTCAACTGGTACATGCTCCAACGTTCCTTGCTTTGATCGAACGGAAAAGTCTCCTGTGGCTTGTTGTCATAGTCGAATTCCGCAAGCACCAGTTTGCCATAACCCGTGACCAAAGGGCACGATGTGTAGCCATTGTAATCCGCAGGCAGGGGTTCACCAGCCATGGCAGCGAGCATGTTCGCCACAACCGTGGGTGCTTGCTTGCGGATGGCCGCGCCAGTCTTCGATGTGGGCAAAGCAGCAGCATCGCCGATGCTCCATACGTTCGGATAGCGGACATGCCTGAGCGTGTGCTTGTCAACATCAACCCATCCGGCAGCGTTGGCCAGAGCACTTTGCTTGATGAAGTCCGGCGCGCTCTGAGGAGGTGTGACGTGGATCATGTCGTAGTTCATCCATCTCTCCTCGTCCTTGTTGTTCTCACCGAAGCCCAGGAAACGCACCCGTTTGTCCCGTCCGTCTATCTCATCCAACCGCCACATGAAATTGAGCTTCATGGCGCCCCGCTCCACCACCTTCAAGAGCGTGTGCTCGTACCTGGGCACCGCGAAGAGCTTGCCAGCGCCGCTCCAGTACTGAATGTCGATGTCCTTCAGGATACCCTGTCTGCGCCAGTGATCGGCCGCCAGGTACATGATCTTATGCGGGGCGCCACCGCACTTCACCGGAGTGTGCGGGTTGTGGAAGATGGCCCTGCCCTTCTTCAAGCCCCGGATGCACTCCCAGGTGTATGGTGCATGCATGAAGCTGTAGTTGGAGCAGACACCATCCCTGCCGATCGCCTCCGGAAGCCCTTTCACAGCGCCCCAGTCGAGTTGGATGCCAGGGCATACGAGCAACTGGTCATAGGTGAGCTTGGTACCGCTGCCAAGAGTCACCTGGTTCTCGGCCGGCTGGAACGATGAGGCCCTTTCCTTGATCCATTCGGCACCCTTCGGGATGTAGTCCTTCTCTTCACGCACCGTGTTCCTGATATCGAAGGCGCCGCCGCCCACCAAGGTCCATGCGGGCTGATAGTAGTGCTTCTCACTGGGCTCAACGATGCCGACGGTTGTACCACGCTTCTTGCGCAACAACAGCGCAGCTACGGAAAGGCCAGCGTTGCCGCCGCCGATGATGAGCACTTGATAATGCGGGGTCATGGTGCGATGATGGAGTTGGCGAACCTATACGCTCCCTCGTGAGCCGGAGGTGATGATCCTCACCAAAGCCTGACCCGGCCCCTGGTACGGCGTCGCGTTGCACCGGCCTTCGCAGATCGACCTGAGAGAGCTGTGCAACACGCCTGGCATGCCGAAGTGGCGAGACTCCTCCACAGATGACATTCGCGAATTGACTCGTCAAGTACACCGCCGCTATCCTTCCGTGCGCCGTTCAGTGCGCAATCCGCGTCGCCGTCGCCCTCGGGGTAGGATGCCCTATGAGCTATGCGCCCGGCGAAGATCCGGTTGGCGGTCAGTTGATCAAAGGAACCATTGCATCCGTGACCTTCACCCCCTTGCACGGCCGATGGCACAGCTCACGTACGACTTCGCCGCGTCCAGCAGGTCGCCCGTTCCGTGCTCGGGATAGCCAAGGGCATGCAGGGCATCGGTGATCCGCTCACGCGATACCGTACCATCATGGTCGACACGGATCGTTCCGCCCGATTCATCCACCTGGACGGCTCGAACACCTGCGATGGCGTTCAACCTGCGCCGGATGGTGGCCGCGCAACCACCGCACTTCAGGTTGTCCACAACGATACCCACGCTGGTCACTCCAGTATTCCGTTCCATGGCTGCAAGGAAGCGTTGCATCACAATAAGTGGCATGAGGACGCTTTGCTGAACGGCTGACGAGCGTCAGTTCCGAGGCTGAAGCACCCGAGTACGTTCGCCAACGGTATTGCCATGCCCAACGCTCCCATCCTCACCGTAGGCCAACTGGTGCGCGAACTGCTTCGCCATCGCGACCCGAAGGCCTTTGCCGAGATCCTCGACCGCTATGCGGTGCCCAGCCACGACCTGGAGCCCTACTTCCGCTGGAACAGCCGCCACTACACGCGCACATGCGTCCATAGGAACGAGGAGTTCGAGCTGCTGGTGATCTGCTATGAGCCTGGGCAGCATACCAGCATCCATGACTATGACAGCCAGTTGGCGTGGATACATCCGGTACTGGGTGAAGTGGTCGAAGAGCGTTTCATCCTTGGGCCGACTGGCGATCTGCGCATGACGGGCGAGGTCCATCTGCAAGCCGGCCAATTGGACCATATCACGAATGGCCTGGCCATCCGCCGGTTCTCGAACCACGGCCCTGGAAGAGCGGTCACCCTCAACATCTACGCGAAGCCCATGAGCAAATGGCGCGTTTATGATGAGCGTACCGGCGGAGTGAGCGTTACGCCAGCAGGCCCACCGCGATGAGCAAGCCCGCGCCGGATATCTTGGCGGGCATGTCCATTGGATCACAAGGCATCGGAAGCGTGGATATCGCGCGGGTGTGCGAGCTGCTCTTCACCACGGCGGCCGAGGGCCTCGTTGTAGTGGACCCCGGCGGCATCATCCTCATGAACAATCCCCGGCTCGGTGAGATGTTCGGTTACGCACCCGATGACCTCGTTGGCGAACGGATCGAGATCCTGCTGCCCCAGAGCGCGCGCTCCCGGCATGTGCAGCACCGCACCGCATACGACCGCAAACCGGTGCAACGCAGCATGGGCATCGGGATGGACCTGTGGGGCCAGCGGAAGGACGGCAGCGTATTCCCCGTGGAGGTGAGCTTGAACCATTTCAGTGTGGACGGGCAGCGGTTCGTCATGGGACTCGTCACCGATATCACCCTGCGGCGGAAGGCCGAGGATGACCTGCTGCGCACCAACCAGGAACTGGAGGAACGCGTGGAACAGCGCACCGCCGAGTTGAAGGCCGCTGAGCACAGCGTGCGCGAGGCCCTGGAGAAGGAACGCGAGCTGCATGCCCTGAAGAGCCGCTTCGTATCCATGGCCAGCCATGAGTTCCGCACACCGCTCAGCACCATCATGGGCAGCATCGACCTCATCAGCCGGTACGGCGGAGGCGATGAGAAGGTGGACAAGCACGTGGCCCGGATACGCGCCAAGGTGCGCGATCTCACGGCCATGCTCAACGAGTTCCTGTCGCTCGAGCGCATTGAGCAGGGCGACGTGCAGCCCGTACCGGCCGAGTTCGACATCGTGCATCATTGCATCGAGCAGATCGAGGAACTGCGGGGCCTCGCCAAGCCGGGCCAGTCCATCGACTACGACCATGACGGTGATGTCCGCACGGTCTTCACCGATCGCGTGATGCTCGGCCATGTGATCACCAACCTGGTCACCAATGCAATGAAATACTCCCCCGAGCAGAAGCCCATCCGGTTGCGCACGCAGATCAGGGAAGGGACCCTCACCATCACCGTCTCGGATGAGGGCATGGGCATCCCTGCCGAGGACCAGCAACACCTGTTCGAGCGCTTCTTCCGCGGCGGCAATGCCATGACCATCCAGGGCACGGGCCTCGGCCTCAACATCGTGAAACGATACCTCGACCTGCTCGGCGGCACCATCAACTTCACCAGTGCCCCGGGAAATACCGTGTTCACCGTACAACTCGCGCAGCATGCGGCGCACTGATCCCCATCCGATGAAGACCATCCTCCTGATCGAAGACGACGCCGACATGCGGGACAACACCGCTGAGATGCTTGAGCTGGCGAACTACCGCGTGCTGCGCGCCGAGAACGGCCGCCGCGGGGTGGATGTCGCACGCAAGGAGAAGCCCGACCTTGTGCTCTGCGACATCATGATGCCCGACCTCGATGGCTATGGCGTGCTCCGCATGCTCGGGCGCGACCCGGCCACGGCGGAACTGCCTTTCATCTTCCTCAGCGCAAAGGCCGAACGCGGCGATGTGCGCAAGGGCATGGAACTGGGCGCCGACGACTACCTGACCAAGCCCTTCGAGGAAAGCGAACTACTGAGCGCCATCGAAGGCCGATTGAAGCGCAGCGATCTGTTCCGCAAGGGCTTCGACGAGGGCTTCGAAGGACTGGGCAAGTTCATGGACCACGCGCGGGGCATTGCGGCGCTACAGGACCTCAGCAAGGATCGCAAGGCAAGGAAATTCGCTGTGAAGGAGGTGCTGTTCCACGAAGGCGACGAACTGCGCAGCATCCCCTACCTCGTGAGCGGCAAGGTGCGCACCTTCAAGATCAACAACGACGGCAAAGAGTTCGTGACCGGCCTGCACAGCGCGGGCGAATTCATCGGCTACATGGGCCTGCTGGAGAGCGGCCACGCGCAGGAGACCGCCGAAGCGCTTGAGCCTTGCGAAGCTGCCCTGATCCCGCGCGAGGACCTGCTGGCCCTGCTATACAGGGACCGCGATGTGAGCATCCGCTTCATCAAGATGTTGGCGCATGAAGTGAAGGAAAAGGAACAGCACCTCCTGCAACTGGCCTACGCCAGTGTGCGCCAGCGCGTGGCGCAAGCGCTCTTGCGCGTGCATGCGCGCTATGCTGCGAACGATGCCGACGCCTTGGGCGTGCGCATCAGCCGTGAGGACCTCGCCACCATCGTGGGCACCGCGACGGAATCGCTCATCCGCTGCCTTACCGACCTGAAAGAGGAAGGGCTGATCGAATCGCAAGGCCGCGATATCCGCATCAAGGACCGATCACGACTGGAGAAGCTCGCCCAACGCTAAGTTCGTCGGGTGGAGTACTCCTTCTGGCTCTTCGCCCTGTTCCTCCTGTTGGCCGAAGTGCTCGGCACCATCGGTGGTTTCGGCAGCTCGATGCTGGTGATGCCACTAGCGAGCTGGTTCCTTCCTTTCGATCAGGCGCTCGGGCTTACTGCGCTGTTCCACGTGTTCAGCAACGGGGCCAAGATGCTGCTCTTCCGCAAGGGCATTTCCTGGAGGCTCCTCCTCTGGCTCGGCCTTCCTGCGGTGATCTTCGTCATCATCGGCGCACAGCTCACCATCGCCATTGAAGAGAAAGCGCTCTCCATTACCCTGGGCGGCGTGCTGGTGCTGCTGGGCGCATCGTTGCTGCTGCGTCCGGAGTGGAAGCTCGATGCCACGCGCGTCAACGCCACCTCCGGAGGCGTTGTCTCCGGGCTGCTTGCCGGCCTGGCCGGGACCGGTGGCGCCGTGCGTGGGATCACGCTGGCTGCCTTCTCCTTGGAGAAAAGCGCATTCGTGAGCACCAGCGCCTGGATCGATATGGGCGTGGATCTGAGCCGGAGCGCGGTGTACGCCTCGAATGGCTTCATGACCTCAGCCGTCCTCTACTACCTGCCGCTCATGGCCGTAGCCAGCTTCCTCGGCAGCTGGCTGGGCAAACTGGCGATCGATCGCATCGATCAGAGCTCCTTCCGCAGGATCGTGCTGATCCTGGTCGTGATCATGGGCGGCATCACGGTGCTCCAGGCCTTGCGATGAGCCCAGCCCGAGCCTCAGGGCAGCTGTTGGCGTAGGGTGCCTGTCGGGATCGCGCTCCCGATGTTCAGCAGGATGGGGTCCCGATCGTTGTTCGTTCCCACGTAACGCACGGCTCCATCCAGGTTCACGTCCTCGAGATGATATCCTGTGACTGTGTTAGTAGGCGTGTTGCCACCCACGCGCACGAGGATCCGATCGCGATCGTTCAGCGCACCCACATAGCGCACCACTTGGTCCGCGCGGGCATTGCCGGCCCACATCAGTTCAACGCTGCCACCTGATTTGCGCGCTCCTGTTCCGAAAACCGGAGTGGAAGGGCTGCCCAGGTCCACCATGATAGGAATGGCGGAGAGAGCGAATGCAGCGGCGGTCATCACCGCAAGGTGATTGCGGTGCCGTACCGCAACGTGGTAGTCGCCCGGCGCCACATGGAATACGAGCGGTGAAACGCCATCGCCTGCCACCACATCGCCGTCCCGCTGGAGCAGGCCGTGGGCGCTGGCCGCGATCAACGCGGGCACGGCTGCGGGCCGCAATTCGACACGCACCCAATCGACGACGGCGTTGTTGCCTGTTATCGCCAGCACCGGAGCCGTCGTCATCTCATCGGCTCCCCCTGCTACCATGGCGTAGCCCAGCGTGTTGGTATACGGCTCCAAGGCGGGCACGAGACCGGCAGCACGCATGCCGTCGTTCATCAGTCCGGTTCCACTGGAGAATGGCCCATCCAAGTATGCACGCGGACGAAGCAACACCGACTCGGCGGGATCGATGATGCGCATGATCGCTCCGGTCTCCGTATTCAGCGCATACAATTCGCCAGCGGCATCCTCCGCGATGCAGGCGATGCCGAAGGCACCGGTGGAAGTGAGCGTATCGCTAACCCAATTCGAACCGTTGTGATGCAACGAATACAGCTGCCCGTGGCAATAATCAGAATAGATGTAGCGGCCGTAGAGGGATGGATAACGTGTGCCCCGATACACGCGTCCACCGATCACTGCGCACCAGCCGTCGGCTTGATCGTGGTCGATGACCGGTTCATCATAGTCCGCAGCCATGCCGCAATTCGCCTGGCTCACATTGGCGTTGGTGATGGTCCCTTCGCGGCAGCGCCAACCGAAATTGAAAGGCCCCGATGCACCGGCCGGGATCCTGTCCACTTCCTCCTTCGTCGCCTGGCCCACATCGCCGATCCAGAGATCGCCGTTGAGCGCATCGAACCCGAAGCGGAAGGGGTTGCGCAGGCCACGCGCCAGGATGGTGCGCAGCGTATCCACGCCGTCGGCACCGGAGAACGGGTTCATTGGTGGTATGGCGAAAGGAAGCGCCCCGTCCACATCGATGCGGTGGACTTTCCCGAAGCCCGTCGAGAGGTCCTGTGCGCGATCACCGGGATCATTGCTCAGGCCGCCATCACCAGGCGCGAAGTAGAGATAGCCATCGGGGCCGAAATCCAGATCGCCGCCGTTGTGGTTGGCGTATGGCTGCGCCAGTTCCCACAGCACCACTTCGCTGCTTGGGTCCGCCGCATCGGGGTTCGCGCTTACGCTGAAGCGCGAAAGACGCGTGGAACCGTTGCCCGTGCCTGTGCAGTAGTACACGTAGAAGTATCCGTTCACCGCGTACTGCGGATGGAACGCCAGACCCAGCAGGCCCTGTTCATTGCCAACGCTGTTCACCTGGCTCGCGATATCGAGGAAGAACACGGAGTTCACCGACCCATCAGGCTGAAGGACCTTGACCCTTCCCCCACGCTGCACCACGAAGAGCCTGCCATCGCCGCAGTGCGCGAGGTCCACGGGCTTGTTGAACCCGGTGGCAACCGTTTCGAGGACTACCGCCTGCGCTGGAAGGCAGTGCGGAATGAGCAAGGCGACAAGGACAGCGAGGCTGGTTCTCATGGCGGCGTATCGGCTCGGCACTGCATCATCACTGCAGGCGAAGCGCGAAAGCTACCGCCCGTCAGGGCAACTGCTGCAGGAGCACATTGGTGGGCAGGCTCCCTCCTATATTCACCAGGATGGGGTCGCGATCGTTGCCGCTGCCCACATACAGCACACTGCCGTTCATATTGATGTCCTCGGCGTAGTAGCCGGATACGCTTGCAGTCGGGAGACTGCCGCCTATGCGTGCGAGTATGGGATCGCGGTCGTTGCCCGCCCCCACATAGCTCAGGGATCCGTCAACGAGCGCATTGCCCGCCCATAGCGCTTGCACCGTGCCGACGGCCTTGCGCGCACCGGCACCGTAGGTGAGCGTGGTGCTGGAGCGGAAGTCGATGGTGGAGGCCGTGGCCGTTAGGGCGATCGCAGCGGCGCTCATGCACGCCAGGTGGTTGCGATGCCGCACCACAACGTGATAATTCCCTGGCCCGACACGGAACAACAACGGTGAGCTGTTGTCCACGCCGACCACATCGCCGTCGCGCTGCACGATCCCCTGCGCCGTGGCAGCGATCAACTGCGGCTGGCTGGCCGAACGCAATTCCACACGCACCCAATCGACTGCGGCATTGTCGCCGGTGGTGGCAAGGATGGACGCTGAGATGGCCTCTCCTCCTCCCTTCGCCACTTTCGGGAATCCCAGCGTGGTGGTGTATGGCTCCGTGAGCGGCACCAGCCCGGCGGCGCGCAGCGCATCGCCCATCAGGCCGGTAGCCTCCACCAAAGGACCTTCCAAGGCGATGCGCGGTGAGAGCCGCACAGCTGCTGAAGAATCGATGATGCGCGTGATGACGCCGCTGGAGGTGTTCACCATGTACAATTCGTTCACCACGTCCTCCGCAATGCATGCAGGGCCAGCGGGGCCGCCGGTGGTCAGTTGCTCGCTGATCCAACCTCCGCTGCCGTTGGGACGCAGCGACCAGAGGTTCCCGTGGCAGTAGTCCGTGTAGATGTATCGGCCGACAAGGTTCGTGTAGCGCGTGCCCCGGTACACGCAACCGCCGATGACGGAACACCAGCCGCCACTGTGATCATGGTCCTTGATCGGCTCGGTGAAATTGCCTGAGCATGCCGGGGTCAACCCGGGCGTGGCGATGATACCCTCGCGACAGCGCCATCCGAAGTTGCGGCCGCTGAGATCGGCGGCATCGATGCGATCGACTTCCTCCTTGGCGCCTTGTCCCACGTCACCTACCCAGATATCGCCGTTGAGCGCATCGAACCCGAAGCGGAACGGATTGCGCAAGCCGCTGGCGAAGATCGAGCGCAGTGTATCGGCATTGTTCGCATTGGCGAATGGGTTGTTCGCCGGTATGGCATAGGGCAGCGTGCCATCCACGTTGATCCGGTGCAGCTTACCGAAGCCGAGGGACATGTTCTGTGCGCGGTTGCCGGGATCATTGCTGCTGCCGCCATCGCCGGGCGCGAAGTAGAGATAACCATCGGGGCCGAAGGCGAGATCGCCGCCGTTGTGGTTGGAGAAAGGCTGCGCCAATTCCCAGAGCACCGCTTCGCTGGCCGGGTTGGCCACATTGGGATCGGCACCGACACTGAACCGCGAGAGGCGGACCGCACCGTTGCCTGTGCCACTGCAGTAGTACACGTAGAAGAACCCGTTGGTCGTGTACTGCGGGTGGAAGGCCAGGCCGAGCATGCCCTGCTCTCCGCCGGCGTTGTTCACCGGCCCGCTGATATCGAGGAAGGGAGTGGCAAGCACTTGTCCGTTCGCTTGAAGGACCTTGATGACGCCAGCGCGTTCGACGATGAAGAGACGGCTGTCGCCGCAATGCGCGAGGTCGACCGGGTTGGTGAAGCCGGAAGCCACAGTCTCGAGTTCCACGGTTTGGGCATGGATCAGGATGCTCGTTGCGAAAGCAGCAAGCAGGAGGAGTGGAGCACGCATGTGTGTACAGGGTTCGTTCATCGTGCTGGCATCGATCCATGTGCCGGGCACTGCGCACGATGCTACGATCGGCTGAACGCGATGGCATGGAACTTCGACGAACGCCGACGAACTGCGGCCGTGCATGCGATCCGCTTCGGCTTCCCCCCAAAGGTTCGCAATCTGCTCGATGCGGATGGCTTGCGCTCGCAGCACGCAGGAGCTGGGGCGCTATCGCCCCGATCTGCTGTACCGGGTGAGGTTGATCAGCAACACTCCACCCAGAATGATGGCGAGCCCGGCCGCTTCGCGCCAACCGAAGGATTCGTTCCCCAGGAATACGCCGAACAGCACCGCCACCACAGGGTTCACGTACGCATAGGTGCTCACCTGGGCTGCGGGCCTTACCTGCAACAGCCACACGTAAGCGCTGAAACCGATGAGCGAGCCGAAGACGATAAGGTACGCTAGGGAAAGCCACGCGCTGGTTGGTATCGTGGACCACTCCACCATCGAAAGCTCACCGCGTCCGACGCTGACGAGCGCGAAGCAGACCCCACCGATCAGCATCTGCCAGCCACTGTTGACGATGTTGGGCACCGTGGGCGGATTGTACTTCGCGTAGATGGAGCCTGCCGGCCAGCCGAGAATGCCGAGAAGAAGAATGAACATCGCGCTGAACTCCGGCGTCACCTCCGTGGCTTCCAACTGCACGGCGATCTTGTCACCGAAGAGCAACAGCACGCCCGCGAAACCGAAGACCACACCCAGCATCACGCTCCAACTGCGGAAGTTCACCTTCCACTGCGGCTTGTCCATGACCACGAAGGAGAGCGGTGCCACGGCGATGACGATGGCCACCAGGCTGCTCGCCAGGTGCTGCTCCACCCATACCACCGCACCGTTGCCCACCAGGCATAGCAGGAAGCCGGTGATCGCAGCGTTCCCCAGGTCGCGGACGCCAAGGGTGATCCGCACACTGGTGATCGAGCACCAGATGAAGATCAACGCCGCAGCCACCAGGAAGCGGATACCACCGAGCATGAAGGGCGGAATACCGGTGAGCGCTTCGGCGATGAAATAGTAGGTGCTGCCCCAGATGATGTAGATCGCCGCGAAGGCGAGATAGACCTTCAGGCGCGATGGCTCCGCAGAAGTGCTCATACCCGTGCGATCGCCTCCACGAAGCGCTCCACCTCCTCTTCCGTGTTGTAGTAGCTGAGCGATGCGCGCATGATGCTGTCGATGCCACGCTCTTTCAGGTCCAGCCAGGCCCAATCGAAGTTGGTGACGCTGGTGTTGATCCCATCCGCACGCAACTTCAGCATCACCGCGTTGAGATCGCGGCCTTCCATGGTGAAGGTGTTGATGCCGCTGGGGCGTGAGCCTTGGTCGCGCACTTGCACGCCAGGCACATCATTCAATCGCTGCCGCAGCAAGGTGGAAAGTCCGAGGATACGCTCCTGGATCGCATCAAGGCCCCAGGAGAGCGCATGATCCACCGCCGCACCCATGCCCAGTCTATCGGCGATGTTGTGCTCCATCACCTCGAAGCGCTTCGCATCGGTCTTCCATTCGAAAGTGTTCAGGCCGGTCCACTTGGCGGAGTGGATGTCGATGAACATGGGATCGAGCTTCTCCAGCGTCTCGCGTCGCACATGCATGAAACCCGTGCCGCGTGGCCCGCGAAGGAACTTCCGCCCCGCGCCGCTAAGGAGGTCGCAGCCGATGCGTTGCACATCCACGGGCATCTGGCCCACGGCCTGGCAGGCATCGAGCAGGTAAATGGCGTTCGATCCTTTCAACGCTGCGCCCACCTCTTCCACCGGGTTCACCTTGCCATTGCTGTTCGTAATCTGCGTGATGGCCACCAGCTTCACCCGCACATCGAGCATCGCCCTCAATGCGCCAATGTCGATGAGACCATTAGCGTCGCCCGGCACTACTTCCAACGTGGCGCCCACTTGATCGCAACGACGGCGAAGCGAGAGCCAGTTGCTGTTGTACTCGTTGTTCGCGGTGAGCACACGGTCGCCCTGCTTCAACGGCACCGCATGGAAGGCGCGGTGCCAGCTTTGCGTAGCGCCATCGGTGAGGGCGATCTCATCCGCGCGGCAATTCAGCAGCTTACCGAACGAAGTGTACACCGCGTTCACCGCTTCGACCTTCTTTGCGGCGGCTTCGTAGCTGCCCATCATCGCTTCCAGGCGCGTGTGCTCCAGCACGGTATCGAGCACGGGCTGGGGCATGAGACCGCAGCCCGCGTTGTTGAAGTGGATGACGCGCTCGCAGCCAGGCGTGAGGGCGCGGGCGCAAGAGACGTCGAGGGAAGTAGCGATCATGGCGGCGCAAACCTATTCCTTGCACGCTCATCGCCACTACCTTCGCCACGTACCGTTACCGCCATGCCACGCACGAAGACCAGCACCACCGAGGAGATCAGTTTGGATGAGATGCGCGCTGAGGTCCTGCGCGACTATGAGCTGTGCGTCCTGAGCCGCGAAGCGAGCCTCATCGGTCGCAAGGAAGTGCTGGGCGGCAAGGCCAAGTTCGGCATCTTCGGCGATGGCAAAGAGCTGGCGCAGGTGTGCATGGCCAAGCAGTTCCGCAATGGAGACTGGCGCAGCGGCTACTACCGCGACATGACCTTCATGTTCGCCATCGGCGAGCTCACCGTGCAGCAATGGTTCGCGCAGCTCTACGCGCATGCTGATGTACACGCCGACCCGAGCAGCGCCGGTCGCAGCATGAACGGCCACTTCGCCACACGCAGCCTCGACGACAACGGCGCGTGGAAGGACCTGATGGCGCAGCCGAACTCATCGCCCGACATCTCCCCCACGGCAGGACAGATGCCGCGCCTGCTCGGGTTGGCGCAAGCGAGCAAGGTCTTCCGGCACAATACTGCGTTGCACGGCTACACGCACTTGAGCGACAAAGGCAATGAGGTCGCCTTCGGCACCATCGGCGATGCCAGCACGAGCGAAGGACATTTCTGGGAGACCATCAATGCCGCCGGTGTATTGCAAGTGCCCATGGCCATGAGCGTGTGGGACGATGGATGGGGCATCAGCGTGAGCAAGGCCTACCAGACCACCAAGGGCAGTATCAGCAAGGTGCTCGCAGGTTTCCAGAAGGAAGAGGGCACCAATGGCTTGCGCATCCACAAGACACGCGGCTGGGATTACGTGCATCTGAACAAGACCTACGAGGAAGCGATCGCGTTGTGCCGCACTGAGCAAGTGCCCTGCCTCATCCACGTGGAGGAGATAACGCAACCGCAAGGACACAGCACCAGCGGAAGCCACGAGCGCTACAAGAACACCGTCACCGATTGGATCCGCGACGACAAGACCGGTGCGCGCAAAGAGGAAGTGCCGCTGCTTGAATGGTACAAGGTGTACGACTGCAACGTGAAGTTCCGCGAGTGGATCCTGAACGCGCGCCCGGGTGGTGAAGCGATCGCCACGGCGGAAGAGCTCGAAGCATTGGAAGCAAAGGCCAAGGCAGATGCGCGCGCTGCGCAGAAGGCCGCATGGAAGGCATTCCAGGATGAGATCAAGGCCGAACTGAACGAGGTGGTCTTCCTGATCGAAGCGCTGGCCGCCGCGCGTTTTCCGGAGGGCTCGAACACGACCGAAGCAATAACCAGTTTGGTCAAGGAGCTCCGTTCCGAGATGAGCCCCGGCCGCAAGGAGGTGGTGAGCACTGCGCGGCGAGCGCTGCTCCTTGCCAACAGCGCCGACCCGATCGCACGCCAGCCCCTTGCGGATTGGATCGAGAATGCGATGGCCCTGAACGGCGATCGCTACGGCAGCCACCTCTACAGCCAGAGCGCGAAAAGCTGCTTGAAGGTCGCGCAGGTTCCTGTGGAATACGCAAGTGATGAGATGGTCGATGGCCGCATCATCATCCGCGACAACTTCAAGGCGCTCTTCGAGAAGGAGCCCTTGTTGCTCACCTTCGGTGAGGACACCGGCAAGATCGGCGACGTGAACCAGGGCATGGAAGGCATGCAGGCCGAGTTCGGTGAACTGCGCGTGAGCGATACCGGCATCCGTGAGGCCACCATCCTCGGCCAGGGCATGGGCATGGCGCTGCGCGGCCTGCGCCCCGTGGCGGAGATCCAATACCTCGATTACCTGCTCTACTGCATCCAGGGCATGAGCGACGACCTCGCCACCGTGCAATGGCGCACCAAGGGCGGACAGAAATGCCCGCTCATCATCCGCACGCGCGGGCACCGGCTCGAAGGCGTATGGCACAGCGGCAGCCCCATGGGCATGATCATCAACAGCGTGCGCGGCGTGGTGGTGTGCGTGCCGCGCAACATGCAACAGGCAGCCGGCATGTATAACACCTTATTGCAAAGCGATGATCCCGCATTGGTGATCGAGTGCCTCAACGGCTACCGCAGCAAGGAGAAACTGCCGAGCAACCTCGGCGAGTTCACCGTGCCCATTGGCGTGCCCGAAGTGTGGTGCGAAGGCAAGGACATCACCATCGTGAGCTACGGCAGCACCTTCCACATCGCACAGAAAGCAGCCGAGCGCTTGCATGATCTCGGCATCGACGTGGAGATGATCGACGTGCGCACCCTCCTCCCCTTCGACCTCGGCCACACGATCGTGGAGAGCCTGAAGAAGACCAACCGTCTGCTGGTGGTTGATGAGGACGTTCCCGGTGGCGCCAGTGCCTACATCCTGCAACAGATCTTGGAAGTGCAGGGCGGCTACCGCCATCTCGACAGCACACCTTCAACGCTCACCGCCAAAGCGCATCGCCCCGCCTACGGCAGCGATGGCGATTACTTCTCCAAGCCCAGCGTGGAGGATGTGGTGGAGAAGGTGGTGGGGATGGTGAGGGAGTGATCTCGGTGGCGCTTCGCGCGTGACGAGATCGCTTCAGCCCGCCATTCGGCGGGCTTCGCGATGACCGACTTCGACAATACTTTGCGAAGCCGGTCATCGCGAGCGCACGAAGTGCGCGAAGCGATCCCGACACCTGACGGCCGCAAGCACCACCGATGCGCTCCCAACCTGACGACCGCGATCAATGGCAAAGACGGCCTGGGTTTACATCATGACCAACCGCCGAGACGGCGTGCTCTATGTTGGCGTTACCTCCGACCTGAAGGGCCGTATTGCCAAGCACAAGAGCAAAGCCTACCCCAACAGCTTCACGGCGCAGTACAACCTCGACAAGCTCGTGTATTTCGAGAAGATCGACGGCATTGTGAAGGCCATAGAACGCGAGAAGCAGCTGAAGGCAGGTAACCGCGCCCGCAAAGTGAAGCTCATTGAAGGCATGAACCCGGAGTGGAGGGATCTTGACGTTTGAATATTTCCAGGCAGCGTTTCCCGGGAGAATCAAACGGCTCTAAGCACTTGTCACCTTTGAGCACTCGTTAAGGCAAACCGAAAAGGTCATGACAGAAGCAGACTACAAGAAGAACCACATTCCACACAGGGTGAACTTGCTCATCACGTTTCGCGAACGATTCGCGAACCTGAACGAGGAAAAGCGCGCAAAGTGCCGTGACCTCTATCGCTGCTCGAAGGACATCTCAGGAATCATGATCCGGACCCCTGCTCGATGAACTGGGCATCTACTTGCCGAAAGGCAAGAGGGCAAGCATCGAGGAGCGGCAACCGAAATTGCCATACGTACATAGGCTCACACTTCGTGCAATCAAGGAGGATCAAGCTGAGGCGTACTTGCTAGAGGCACTGAAATTTGGGAACCGTGCCGTAGCTCACTTGGAACCGAGCGACGTTAACCATGGCTATGTCAATGCTACAGATGAGCAGCGCCTTGTTCAGGCTATAGACTATGTGGAGAAGAAGATCAATGAACTCGTTTACGGTGGGAAGGAGGCCTACGAGAAGGCCATGAGACTGGATGGCAACCTGATGCACAGGGACCGACTGGACCTTGCCAGAATCTAGAGTTGGCCACAGCTGCCCCGCTCCCGCGAATCTCTTCCGCTGGTTCGGATCTGTGATCCGGACCAATACATCATGCTCTAGTGTGGTACCACGGCTCACAGATCCGCGATCGGAGAATTTCTATTTTTAACTTCCGGCTGGTTCCCCGTAAAACGGCGGACACCGGTTGGCGAACCGCAACAACTACCAACACCAATGACAAACCTCAATTACCAAGACGATAGGAAGCGATTCTCCGAGATCCGTGAGGAGATCAAGAAACTTCAATTGGAAGCGGAACAGATCCTTCTTGCACACCAAAGCCAGGCTAAGCCCGAAGGTTATGGCAAATGCGACCACTACGATAGATGTGGTTGTGATAAATATCATAACAGCACTACACCTGCAGTTTGTGGCACTTATAGGGATGGTTACGAATGTGGACATTATGCGTCAGAACATGCATTCTGACCGAGGCTAAGGCGTTGGCAAGACCATAGACCCGCCTCCCCCGCTAGCGCGGATTTGTAGCCGCTGCCGCGGATCTTCGATCCGTGGCTTTAGCAATCTTCGCCCTCCCGCTGTTCGGGATCAAACACATGCGCTCCCTCCTCTACCTCCCCCTTCTCCTCCTAATCTTCCCATCCTGCGAAGCCCTCACCGGCAAAGAGCTGGCGCGGCTGGCCATTGATACACTGAGCACGCCCGATCATTTCGTGATGCGCGAGGCCACGCTCAACCTGAAGAAGGGCGACGAGATCGCGCTATGGAGCCGCATGGACATGGCCTACGATGGCCAAGCCGATCTGCGCATGCGCGTGCGCGTAGTGAAGGACGATGCCGACCTGCAGCTCTTCGAGCTGGACCCTACGGAGAAGAACGTGACCGTGAGCGAGACCCGGACCGAGTTCAACGGCCGCACGGAATGGTCGTTCACCGGCAAGAATGCGGAATACACGGTGCCCGAGGATGGCGCCTACACCTTCAAGGCCATCCTCACCGCCGAAGAGAACCCCAGCTTGCGGATCAGGAAGGCGGAGCTTCTGCTGAAGCAGTAGGTCGCGTCGAGCGCTTGACGTCCAGGATGCGTGGCGCCAGGTCGCGAGATCCGCGCAAGCGTTGGCACATCGGCGCGGGCTGGGCCTGTTCCCTTGGCCATTTCGCAATTTCCTCTAGATTCACCTTCCCTAACCAAACCCCTACCGTCATGGCCCTCAGCAACCTCAAGGCAGGCAACTCGAATGGCGTGGACACCTCGGTCACCTTCAGCGGGTCGCCGCTCAGCAATTTCCTCTCGGTGAACGGATTGGTGAAGAACACCAGTACCCAGGTGCAGTTCACGGTGAACCTGGACCCGACCTCGTTCACGTGCGCATGGAGTTCCGATAAGAGCGAGGTGATCATCGCGATGACTGGCGCCAGCCGCAACCCGACCAACGTGATCTACATCGTGGACACCGGGATCAATGAGAAGACCGCTACCCCCGGAAGCGCGGCGCTGAAGATCCAGGTCATCCCAGCAGGGCAGACCACCGGCACCGTCTACACCTTCTCGAAGTCCACGGGCGGTGGCATCAGGGCGTGAATCGTTGACCAGGATCAACGCCGCTATGACTTCTTCGGTACGAGCAGGGCTATGGGTCCTGCTCGTGTCGTTTGCGCCATTCGCGCAGGCTCAGACCAAAGGCGAGCTTTCATGGGCGGATAGCGTATTGACCGAGCTCGAGCAGCACAAGCAGGACGATGCCCGACGCGCCGCCGACTTGGCGCGGCAGGCTGCGCAGCTGTTGGACCGCGCAGGCGATCCCTGCAAGGCCCTGCACATCCGTTCGCTCCTGGCCAACTACCTGGACCGGTTGGGCTCGGTGGATTCGGCGGCCGCGCTCTTCCTGGACGACCGCTTCACCAGGATTGCCACGTGCCCGGCGCAGGTGCAGAAGGACTACTACCGCTTCCTCACCAACGTGCAGCTCAGCCTTGGTGAGTTCGCCCGCGTGGATTCGGTGTGCAAGCTGGCGTACGACCAAGCCTTGTCCGGTCCGTTGAAGAGCACGGACATGAGCGAGGTGCGCTGCAACCATGGCATCGCCGTGGCCAGCATGGGACGCTTGGATGATGCCATGGTCCTGTTCCGAAGCGCCTTCGAAGAAGCGCGCGGCCATGGCTCCACTGAGAACATGACCCAAGGACTGCTGAACATGGCCACCATTCACGCCATGCAGGGTGACCTTCAGGCAGCTCGTAAGAATTATGAAGAGGTGCGTGACCTATTGCGCAAAGGCGGCTTCTCCGACCGGTTGGTTCGCTGCTACCAGAACCTGGGCGGCATACACAAAGACCTGGGCAACCTGGACAAGGCCATCGCCTACCAGGACTCGGCGATCGCGTTGGCGCGCGCCAGCGGCTTTCTGCAAGGCGAGGCCGATGCCACCCATGGGCTCGCCCAGATCCTGCGAGAGCGTTCGCCGTGGAACGATGCTTACGACCAGCTAGATCGCTACCTGAAGCTGCACGACAGCATCCTGGACAGCGACCGCATAAAGGCAGTGACCGAGATGCGTGAGAAGTACGAGACCGAGAAGAAGGAACGCGACAACCAGGAACTGCGCGCCGCCAACCTCGAAGCCGCGCTGCGACAGGAGCAGCTGCGCCGCACGCGCAACATCTACCTCTCCATCGGGATCATTGTCCTGCTGAGCGCGGTGGGCCTCTGGAGCCGCTTGCGCTACGTACACCGCTCTCGCGCAGCCATCCGCAAGGAGAAGGACATCAGCGAGGGCCTGCTGCATAACATCCTGCCGGAAGAGGTGGCCGCGGAATTGAAGCAAAAAGGATACGCGGACGTCAAGGAGTTCGAGGTGGCCACGATCCTGTTCTCCGACTTCAAGGGCTTCACCGCCATGAGCGAAAAGCTCACCGCTGCCGAACTGGTGGCCGAGATCGACCATTGCTTCAAGGGCTTCGATGCCATCATGGAGAGGCACCGGATCGAGAAGATCAAGACCATCGGCGACGCATACATGGCGGCAGGCGGGCTGCCGGTGCCAGCGCATGGCCAGCCCATCGATGTGGTGCGTGCGGCCTTGGACATGCAGGACTTCATGACGGATTACAAAGTCAAGCGTGAGGCTGAGGGGCGGCTCTTCTTCGAGATGCGCTTAGGCCTGCACACCGGGCCGGTGATCGCCGGCATCGTAGGCGTGAAGAAGTTCGCCTACGACATCTGGGGCGATACGGTGAACACAGCCAGCCGCATGGAGAGCAGCGGCGCGACCGGCCGCGTGAACATCAGCCGGTCGACCTACGAGCTGATCAAGGATGAGCCAGGTCTCTCCTTCACTGCGCGTGGATTGATCGATGCCAAGGGCAAAGGCGAGATGGAAATGTGGTTCGTGGATCGTGCGGCTTGATCGATATCACCGCCGGACTCAGCGTGCCTTGCACTCTTTCACACGTTGCAGCACGCTCTGCACATAGGCATCACTGCTCGGGTCGGCTTTCCGCAGAATGAAGCGCGCGCGGGGATTGGACTTGCTGGCGAAGATCCCCGGAGGCCGGATGGTCATGGTCCAGCACCGGCCGATGAGATGCACGTTCGTCGGCTGGTTCCGTCGGAAGATGATGGAACGCAGAACGGGTGCGCCCTCGACGGATTCTGAGAAATCCACCGTCACCAATTTGCCGTCGCTGCTCACATCGCGGCACGAAAGACGAAGACCCTCGAATTCCTGGTGCTGCCCCTTCTTGAAGCTCTCGCGAAGGACCGTTCCCTCGTCCTCTTTCCTGTCCGCCGGAACGCATTTGATCACCGCAGTCAGGCCTTCAGCCGCCTCATCCACCACGAAAGCGCCATAGCACCACTTCGCCATCACGCGGTAAGGAATGCGGCACCAGCCGCCACGCCCCCATCCGGTGCCCCATGAATTGAGCACCAGGAAGCTGCTGTCCGCATCATCGTACCCGGCGCAGGTCACGGCATGCCCGATGATCACCAGATCGGGATCGAGGGTATCCGGACCTTGCCAGATGAAGTCGGTGCCGCTCCTACTCGCCGCGCGACCATCCAGAAGGAATCGCTTATCGATGCTGAGGCCCACGAGGACTGGCCGAGCATTGAACAGGTGATGCTTCCACTGGACCGTGTTGGTGAGTTCCAGACCGACCGGGTTCCGCATGCGGTTCCGCTCCGCCTCAGCGAACGCGCTGACCGGGATGCTGTCCTGACAAGCGGTGAATGAGGTGTCGTAGGGCAGGGTGCTCCAGCGGCATACGCCATTGTCCACGGCCACGGTGATGGCCGCGATCAGTTCCGTGCCTTGGTCGCAATTGCCCTTGGTGAGGTATTGCATGGTGTAGCCGTACACGAAGGCGGGCGAGAACGCCTGCGCCACCGCGGCCGAATCGGGCGATGGTCGGCGTTGCAAGCGGCGGTTCTCCTGGTAACTGCGAAGGCCGTAGCCCACGGCCCATCCGGTGCAGCTGCTGCGCGCGCCTTGCGATCCGGGAGGCGGGAACCAGGGCGAGAGGTCCACCTTCGTCGGAAGCTTCACGCCCTTGGGCGGAACGAACGGCGATTCCGATGGGATCTTCAGAAGCGATTCGCGTGTGGGGAATGCCGCGCCAGCAGCCAAGTGGATCTCCGGATCCTGCGCGCGCGCGCCGAAGTCGGCCGTTGCCAAGCCGACCAGCAGCACCCACCGCACCCTGCCGCACCACGCATCTGCTCGCATAGCGACCAAGGTAGCTTACTCCTTCACCAGCCGGACGCTGCCCAGCGCACCACGCCCACCGGTGATGGAGATGGTATAGGCACCGTTCGCCAGGGCGTCGCTGAGCGGAAGCCACACGCGCTGCTCACCGACGGCTTGACCTGCAACCTTCACCGGGGGGTACATTGCGCGCCCTTGGGCATCGAGCAGCGCTATGCTCACATGATCGGCTTGCGAGAGCGCATAGCGCAGCTCCACCGCATCTCCGGCAGGATTCGGGCAGGCCTGAATCGCCATGCCGGCAACGATCCGTTCATCCAATCCGACATTGAACCCGGTGTGATAACGCATCACCACGAAGTCGTTGAAGGTGGCGCCCTGCCCGGAACTGCCCACGAGCACGGCCTTGCCATTGCCATCGAGCGCTAGGTCGTTGCCGTAGGCATTCGTCCCGAAGCTGGTGGTGACCACGCCATCATCATCGAATCCCGTGTCGGCGGTGCCATCCGGGTTCACCACGGCCACAAGGAAGTTGGTGGCCCAGGTGCCGCCGATCACGATGCGGCCATCAGGGGCGAGCACCATGTTGCCCGGGAAGTTCAAACCCGGGTGCGGTGATTGGTAGATGCCATCGCCCGCGAAGGTGTTGTCCAAGGAGCCATCGGTGTTGTAACGAGCCACGACCATGAACACCATGGGCATGAAGGTGGTGACGCCGCCCACGAGGATCTTGCCATCGGCCGGTTGCCGGAGCACGGTGTATCCGGCGTCCTGGTCGGTGGAGAGCTGCTGGATCACAATGCCGTCGCCGGCAAGGCTGGGGTCCAGCGATCCATTCGCGGATAGACGCACGAGCGCGAGGTCCATGTCGGTGCCGAGCCCGCAATAGCCCGTGATGAGCATGCTTCCGCCGGGTTCCAAAGCGATGTCGCTAGCTGCGTCGTCGTCGGGGGTGATGTCGATGAAGGCGAATCCATCGCCATCGAAGCTGGTGTCCGGTGTACCACTAGGCGTGTAGCGCGCTGCGATGAACATCTCATTGGAAGGCGCCTCGTTCACCACGCCTCCGGCCACGATGTATCCATCGTCGCGGATGGCCACCGAGGTGAACCGCCCGCCATTGAGAAGTGCATTGATCTGCATCCCGTTCGTTCCGAAGCCGCTGTCGAGCGTCCCATCTTCAAGGTAGCGTGCCACAACGAACCGGTCGCCTGAGCCGTTCTCGAAGCTGTAGCCCGCCACCACGATCCGGCCATTCGGCTGAAGCGCCACCGCCATGGCCGCGTCAGAGACCAGATCGGGCCCCGCGCCGATGCTCGTGACCACCTGCCCGCCGTTGCCGAAATCAGGATCGAGCGTTCCATCGGGCATGAAGCGCGCGAGCGCGATGCTCGTCGGCAGGTCCTGTTGCGTGCTGCCCACCACCAGGATGCGGCCATTGGGCTGTATCGCCACGCCCTGCGCATAGTCCACGCCGATGGGCGCGAAGTGCGCTGTGGCCATGCCATCGCCAGAGAAGGAGAGGTCCAGGTCGCCGGGTTGTTGGGCGAGTGCAAACGAGGCCGCGAGCAAAGCAATTGGAACGGAAGTTCGTCGTGCATGCATGGCATGATCGGATTGATGAAGCCAGTCCGAAAGTAGGGGGCAGCCCGCAGTCGGCCAATCGGCAGCGAACATTGAGGATGACAGGCAGGCCAAGAACAGCCGCGATGGATCAAGCGATCAGGAAGTGTTTCGCTATTGAAGAACCCGGCCCGATTGTCACCTCACTTGCTCCTCTTGGCTTGGCAGGGTCGAGGACCGGATTCCTTGCGCCATCCCCTACTCCACCACCACCTTCTCGCGCAGGATCGTCCCCTCCCGCTCCAGTGTGATCAGGTAGCTGCCGCGCGCCCATCCGCTCACATCGATCGACAGTTGGTCCGCACGCATGGTGCGTAAAAGCATGGTGCGACCGGTCATATCGGTCACGCGCATCAGATCATTCGCGCGACCTCTCACGTGGACCATGTCGGTGGCAGGGTTCGGCAGCACGCTCAGCGCGCCAGCTTGCTCGTTCAATTCATCCAACCCGATGAGCACCGGAGCGGTGTAGTAGCGCGCCACAACGAAGTTGTTGGCCGTGGCGCCGTAGTTCGCCTGCCCTGCCAACAGCAGCTTACCGTCGGACTGCACCGCCACGGCGTAGGCGAAGGCGCTGCTACCCGTGATGGGCGTTACCACACCGTCCGCGCTGAATCCGGTGTCCGGGGTTCCATTGGCATTGTACATGACAGCCATGAACAACGAACTCGCATTGCCGCCAGCAGCAATGCGGCCATCGGGCAGCACGGCAACTGAACGCGCATAGCCGACCGCGCTATAGGTATTCAGCGCAAGCCCGTCGCCATCGAATGTTGGATCAAGGTCGCCATCGGCCTCATAGCGTGCCAGGGCGAGGTTCACCTGTGCGCCATTGGCCACCAAGCCGCTCGCCACCAGTCGGCCATCGGGTTGCAACGCCAGTGCATAGGCCCAGTCGGTGGACGTACTGAACGCAGAGATCACCACGCCATTGGTACCAAAGTTGGGATCCAACCCGCCGGTGGGCGTGAAGCGTGCCAACAAGAAATCACAATCGACGGACGGTGGACCATGCTCACCAGCGATCACGATGCTCCCATCCGGTTGGAGGACCATCGCACTTGCACGGTTGTCAACATTGCCGATATCCATGATCGCGTAGCCATCGCTGCTGAATGAAGCATCCAGAGCTCCACTGGTAGTATAGCGCGCCACCACCACATCGTAATCCACGGTGCCCTTCGCGATGCCGGCCGCCACGATGCGCCCATCCGGCTGCACAGCCACGCCGTAGTAGCTGTCATCGTTTCCTGCTCCGAGGTCGTCCACTTGGATGCCGTCTCCGCTGAAAGAGGCATCCAGCGTACCGTTGCTGTTATAGCGGAGCACAGCAGCACGGTAACCGACACCGTTGGAGAAGGTGCGACCGACGGCCACGATCTTCCCGTCGGGCTGAAGAGCGAGCGCGTAGAAGCTATCATCCAGGCTCGGTGGGGAACCGACCTGGCTGGTTGCCCGTCCGTTGGTCCCGAAACTGGCATCCAACGAACCATCGGGCATCAAGCGCGCCAAGGCGAACTTTACGCCGTTGCCTTGGTGCGAACCGCCCGCGAGGAGGATACGCCCATCGGGTTGCACCAGCATGCACTGGCCGCGGTCATCCTGGTTCGTTGCGAAATCGACGGTTGCGATGCCATCTCCACTGAAGGAGAGGTCCAGGTCACCGGACAGTTGGGCGTTCGACGCCGGAGCGCAGAGGATCAACGAGCTCATCAAGGCCTTTCTCAGTTGCATGGATTCGGGATTTTGAAATCGCGAGGGAAAGCTAGGGAAAGCGGGATATCAAGATCAGGTTGATCTTGGGCACGACCGTCCGAACGCAGCATCGGCGCCCCGCAGCCTGGTGCTGCTATCTGAACCAGAGCCTCCGACCCAGGACCGAACAGCTGGTTCGATGCAAGCGTCCTGTACTATGGGCTACTTCCCCTTCTTTCCCTTCGGCTTTTTGTTGCTCCGGGCACTGCCTGCTTTGGGGATCGTGCTTCCCGGATACAAGTGCCGCTCGCGCTCCAACTGCGATCCAGGGCGATCATGCGCTGAACCATGCTCCGCAGTCTGTCCGCGATGCTGTTCTCCGGGCTTGGCAACAGGTACTTGCTTGGGCTTCTTCTTCGTGGCCATGGCAGTATGCGCTGGGGAATAGTCTGTTCGATGAGTTGTACAATGTACACCGCCGTAGCCGGTTTGGCCTGAGCGATGACAGGACATCATGGTTCCAAGCGCCCTGATGACAAGAGCATGGCCCGAAGCTGATCCTGATTTCATGCGCGTTCGCTGCCGATGGCCTTGCTTCCACTCCAAGGCCACACCATCCGAGGCTTCCGTAAGGAGGATGACCAGGAAGAGGCGCCTCTGCCTTGGATAGCCAACCGTTCACTCATCATCAGCGCTTCACGAACCGCTGCGCTCCGCCCTTCCCGGCTGCTTCCCGCACACTGATCAGGTACACCCCGCGGTCAAGGTCGCCGATGCTCATTTCCACCAGCGAACCGGTGACACGTTGAGCTTTCAACAAGCGACCATCCATGGAGCGCAGTTCCAGCATCGCACCAGGAGCATCGAGCTGCACGGTAAGTCGCTCATCAGCCGGGTTCGGGTAGAAGAGGAATCCGATCTCAGTGCTAACCGCAGTACCCATGAGCTGGTCCACCGTGAAGACGGCCGGTGCGGTGACCACCGGCTCGTTGAAGTCGAAGTAGATGTTGGCGACGTTCTCGATCTGTGCGCCGTTCAACAAGGTGCTCACGGGCGTCATGCGGAACTTCACATAGCCATGGCTGTTGGGCTCGTCGCTGGTGCTGTCGGGCAGGTTGATCGGATCCATCACGAAGTGCAATACGCCTTGATGGATGTACCACATCGTGGCGTGCGAGCTGCTCACGAGGTCCATGGTGTTCCACAGCAGATCGGTGCTGAGCGTATCGGTGATGATCACGCGCTCCGCCGGGAAGGTCCCCGTGTTCTGGAAACGGATGGTGTACTCCAGCTTGTTCCCGGCCTGCACCTGCTCTGGCGTCATGGCCTCGGGAACCACTTGCTTATCGTTCGGGTCGATGGCGCCGACAACGAAGCCGTTCCATGTGATGGTATTGTCCGCCGGTGTGGTGTCCTGCGCGGCGGGGGTTGCCGTGAATGCGTGCGCGAGCGGCGACCCGATCAATGCACCGGCATCGGTGTTCAGCGTAACCGCGATGCCCCATGTCCCGCCTGGCGCGATCGTGGGAGACCAGGCAGCGTTGTTGCCGACCAGCGCATCCGGCACGATGCCGCTGCTCACCCACGTCTGCGTGTTGTCGAAGGTGAAGTCTAGCGCCGCCACCGTGCTCTCGGTACCGATGTTCTCAACGGTGATGTACGCGTTGTTATCGAAGCCCGGTCGTGCAGGCATGGTGGTGAGGTGCGCCACGAGATCGTAGATGCCCGGTATGGCCTGGTATCCGATGTCGTTCAACGAATCGATCTGGGATGCGACAAGCGTGATGCTCGAAGGCGCCGTTGTGCGCGCATGGTACAGAACATCCTGGCCATCCACCGTGAACGTGCCGACATCGATGGGCAGCACGTAGTTGCCAGCAGCATCAGGCGCGGTGAGGTAGCTACCGGGCTGCGCTTCGATCACGGCATTGGTGAAGGCGGCTTCGCCTGCATCCTTCACGCCATCGCCATTGGCATCGTTGAAGACGCTGCCTGTGATCGCTTCGCCCCCGAATGGGCACGGCGAAAGAACGTTGCACACCACTAGCGGAAAGGGCAACTGGCTGCTGATGGCGTTGTAAGAAGTGGGAATGTTCGACAAGCAGGTCACATTCGTTGCCATGCACTGCACGCTGCTCACCGAATTGGGCAATAGCGGCAGGCAATCGATGGGGTTCGTGCTGCACAACAGGTATTGCAAAGTGCCGGGCAACGCGGGCAATGCGGTGAGCAGGTTCTGGTTGCAGTTCAACAGCGACAACACGCCGGGAAGCGTCGGCAGACCGGTCAGTTGGTTGTTGAAGCAGTAGAGCGTTGTGAGCGAATCGGGCAATGCGGGCAGGCTGGCAAGGCCGTTGTTCGCAGCGTACAGGATGCGCAGCGAATCCGGCAGCGAGGGCAGTACGCCGATCGGATTGTTCTCGCATTCCAAGGTGTGCATGGCGTTGGGCAGTGCAGGCAAACCACCGAGCGTATTGCTATGGCAGATGAGGTAGCGCAGGGAAGCCGGCAATGCTGGAAGCGCGGTAAGCAGGTTCTGCGAGCAGTGCAGGATCTCCAGCGTGGCGGGCAGTGCTGGCAAGGCTGTTAGTTCGTTGCCGTCGCAGTTCATCTGGTGCAAGGCAGGAGGCAGGATGGGCAGTGCTGTGATGGCATTGTCGTCGCAGTAGAGCAGTTGCAAACCATTGGGCAAAGTCGGCAGGTCCGTCAATCCGCAATTGTCGCAGGAGAGTTCGAACAGCGCGCTGGGAAGGCCGGGTAGCGTTCCCAGCAGCGGATTGTTGCGGCAGAGCAGACGCTCCAATGAAGTGGGCAGCGCAGGCAGCCCGGTGAGCGCATTGTCGCTACAGGCGATATCCGTGATGGAACTGGGCAATGCCGGCAGCGAGGTCAGGAGGTTACCGTAGCAAGTGAGGTGTAACAGGGTGGATGGAAGTGCAGGCAGTGCTGTGATCTGGTTCTCTTGGCACTGGAGATGCGTAAGGCTGGCAGGCAGCGAGGTGAAGCTCACGAGATCGTTCCCCTCGCACCAGAGCATTTGGATCGCGTCCGGTAGCGCAGGCATGGTGGTGAGGTAGTTCCCTCCGCAGAGCAGGCTTTGCAGACCGATGAAATACTGGATGCCGTCCAGGTCGTAGATCCCGGCGCCCGACAGGTCCATGTAGTTCAAGCTCACCACACTCGGGTGCGTAAAGTCCAGGACGTTGCCGCTCATGGCCGCCGGAACGATGGCGGTCAAGCGCGTCACGAATGCGGCATCCGGAACAGTGAACTGCGCCTGCACGGAGCTTCCGGCAATGATGGCGAAAGCAAGGGCAATGAAGAAAGATCGTGTCATGGTGCGGGGGCTGGTGGGTGCAAAGGAGACGCTTATTTCCCCGGAACGGTTGTCAGAGGCCTGATCCGAGGCGAGGCAACGCTCCGCTACCGGAACTTCGCCCCATGAGCCGCGGATTCGTGAAAGAGGATGATCAGGAGGAGGCGCCCTTCATACCGCCGCGCGCAGCCCTGCCCGATGGGGTAACCAATTATGTGACGCCACGCGGCATGCGCCTGCTGCTGGCGGAGCGCACGCAACTGGAAAAAGAGCGCGCCGATGCCCAAGGCAGCGAAGATGACCGTCGTCGTGCCAAGGCGGAGATCGATGGCAGGCTCGCGCTGTTGAATGAGCGTATCGTTACCGCCCGGCCGGTGGAGCCTGGCACCGAACCACCACTGGATGTCCGCTTCGGCGTGCGGGTCACAGTCGCATACAGCAGCGGCCCGCAGCAAGGCACAGAGCGCATCTTCGCGATCGTGGGCGTTGATGAAGCTTCGGTGGCCGAACAGCGCATCGCGTTCACTGCCCCGATCGTGCGCGCGCTCATGGGCAAGCGCGTGGGCGAACACGTGAACGTGATACTGGGACCGGCGCAGCAGGAATTGGAAGTGCGCGCGATCGTCTAGCCTGGCGCGTAATTCAGGCCATGGGCTATGCCATCTTTGCGAGACCAGCCACCCCATGACGATCGAACCCGCCGAAACGAGCACCACCATCGCCCACCTCGTGCGCGTGCGGCCCGACCTGGTGGAGATCCGCTACGATCCCGGCTGCACCCTTACCCTTGAGCATATGGCCGAGGTGCAAGAGGCAAGGCGCAGCCTCATGGGCACGAATCCGTACGGTATGCTCACGATCATTCCGGAGGATGTGGACTACCAACTACCCACGATGGACAAAGACCACTTGGCAGAGGACCGGGCCCAAGGCCAATTGATCGCCACGGCAGTAGTGGCCCGCGCCAATATGATCCAGATGCTGGTGAAGCTCTATTTCTCGTACTTCCCCCAGATGCACCGGATCCATGTGACGGACAAGGAGGACGGAGCGCGCGCATGGCTTGAGGCCCAATTGAGCGGGCACAGCCGCACCGGAAGCTGACCCACAGGACAGTCTCGCCCATGACCTGGCGCGGATCTTTCGCGTCCCGCACCATTCAAGCGTGTTCTGCACCACCTTTGTCCTCCCATGCCACTCACCCCCGCCGAGATCCAGCAAGCCCTGCGCATCAGCAAAGCCATTGAAGAGCAATTGCAGGACGGCCACGCCGTGAACGTCCGAAGCGAGGACCTGTACGGTGTCTTGGCGGACAAGGGCCTTGTAGAACGCGACCATGAGAAAGGCAAGCACTTCCGTGCCTTCCTCGTGAAGCTGGTGAAAGCCAACATGCTCAATCTCATTCCCCAGTGCAAGGCCTTTCCGCGCAGTGGCGGCAAGTACGAATGGAGCTTCAATCGCGCTGCCGACCGCATGCCGGCTCGCAAGAAGGCTGAAGCGCCTGCCGCCGTCGCCGAGGTACCCTCCCAGGATTAGCAGTACAGAAGGCTGGTGTCGGCCATCGCTGCCAGCCGGGTGCTGCGGATGCTTCGCCCGACATTTGCACTATGCGCCCGCTGTTCCGCATCATCCTCCTCCTTGCCTGCACCATCATCGGCTCCGCTGCCTATGCGCAGCGCGACAGCATCGACCGACCCGCCATCATCACCGACACCCTGGATTGGCGCTACGGCCATTCACCGCGCAAGGCATCCATCCTGAGCGCAGTTCTGCCAGGTGCAGGGCAGGTGTACAACCGCAAGTACTGGAAGGTGCCCATCGTCATCGGCGGATTGGGTGTGAGCTATGCCTTCATTCGTGAGAATAACAGCCAGTATCAACGGTACAAGGACGCCTACCTCGCCCTTACGGACAACGACCCCGGCACCGTGGATGAGTTCGAAGGCCGATTCAGTGCCCAGAGCGTCCTGAATGTGGCAGATACCTACCGGAAATGGCGCGACCTCAGCTACATCGCCATCGGTGCCGTGTACATCCTCAACATCGTTGATGCGAGCGTGGATGCCCACTTCGTTCGGTTCGACGTGGGCAGGGACCTGGGGCTGAACGTGGGGCCATCGTTGCCGCTGGCGGCCCAAGGCACTGCAGGCCTCTCCTTCTCCCTGGCCTTCCGGTGATCCAGGGGCATTGCGGTGCGCTCTATGGATCTACTTTGGTCGCATGCGTATCGCACTCTACGGCTATGGACGAATGGGCAAGGCCATCGAATCGGCGGCGGTTGCGCGCGGGCATTCGGTGGTGATGAAAGTGACTGCGGACAATGCTGGCGCTCCTCCAGTCAGCGCTGATATGGCCATAGAGTTCAGCAAGCCCGAGCACGCCTTGGCCAACATCCGTCTCTGCCTGGAGCATGGCGTACCGGTAATCGTGGGCACCACCGGCTGGTATGAGCGCATGCACGAGGTGCGCACGCTGGTGGAAGAGCACAATGGTGCGCTTCTCTGGG
Source organism: Flavobacteriales bacterium (assembly GCA_016710965.1). GTDB lineage: Bacteria > Bacteroidota > Bacteroidia > Flavobacteriales_F > PHOS-HE28 > PHOS-HE28. The sequence goes on along the minus strand of JADJTW010000032.1, from coordinate 208,276 downwards.
CCAGCAACTTCAGCATCGGAGTCAATCTCTTCTTCCGAATGAACCGCATGCTCGCAGGGCTCATGGACCAGCGACCTGAATACGATGCGCACATCGATGAGATCCATCACATCCATAAGCTGGATGCGCCGAGCGGAACCGCCATCACGCTTGCCAGGGACATCGACCTGAAGACCCAGAGGTACTCGGGGTGGAAGCTCGGCGAGAACGAGCGGACGCACTCGGATGAGATGCATGCCGCCGCCCCTGCTCCGGTATTCATCCAAAGCGAGCGCATCGGCGAGGTCACTGGCAAGCACTCTGTCAGTTGGGCGGGTCCCAACGACCGCATCATCATCACCCACGAGGCCTTCGACCGGGGCGGTTTCGCTCAAGGGGCTGTCATTGCGGCCGAATGGCTGCGTGGGCGCCAGGGCTTCTTCAGCATGGAAGATGTGCTCGATGGAGCGTTGTGAATACCACTTGTACTCCCCAGCGCACCGCCGGTCCAGCCCTTCACAGGCTTTCACAATGGCATCCCGTCCACATCGGCTGTAGTTCGCACCTTCGCCGGGCGCCGCTCGAGCGCCGCCCACCGAACCCATGATCCCGTATCTCTTCCTCATCGCCTACTTCGTGGTGCTCTTCGCGAGCCTGTGGAAGCTTTTCCAGAAAGCTGGCCAACCAGCATGGGCGGGCTTCGTGCCGGGCTACAACATCCTCGTATGGCTGCGCATCAGCGGCAAGCCCTGGTGGTGGATCGTGCTCTTCATCGTCCCCGGGGTGAACCTGCTCATGTTCATCATCATGAACGTGAACATCTCCATCACGCTCGGCGAACGCAGCTTCAAGGAGCATGTGCTCATGACCTTCCTGCCCTGGTGGAAAGTGCCGCAGACGGTCTTCGCGCCGAACAATTATGTGGGACCGATACCCGTGGAGAAGCGCAAGCGCGGCCTGCTGGGCCAATGGGGCGATGCCATACTCTTCGCGGTGATCGTGGCCACCGTCTTCCGTACCTACACCTTCGAGGCCTTCACCATCCCCACGCCTTCCATGGAAAAGAGCCTGCTGGTGGGCGATTATCTCTTCGTGAGCAAGCTCAGCTATGGCCCGCGCCTTCCGCTCACGCCCATCACCTTTCCCTTCACGCACCACACCATGCCGTTCACGGTGAGCACACCCAGCTTCGTGGAGTGGTTCTCACAACCTTACCGCCGAATGCCGGGCTTCGGAAACCCGCAGCGCGGCGATGCCGTGGTGTTCAACTTCCCCGAGGGGGATACGGTGGTGGCCAATTTCCAGAACCAGAGCTACTACCAACTCGCCCGGCAATACGGTCGTGCGGCATTGGCCGATCCCAAGCGGACCTTCCCCGATCGTTCGCCCGATGGACGTGAAATGATGAAGCCCGGTGGTGGCCTCCTGGTGCGTCCCATAGACAAGCGCGAGAACTACATCAAGCGTTGTGTGGCCGTGGCGGGTGATACGCTGGAAGTGCGGTGGGGGCACGTGCTGGTGAATGGCAGGGTATCGCCCGTGGCGAGCACCGGCCAGTACGTGTACCAGTTCGAGCTGAAGCAGCTCTTCAACGAGGACCGTTTGAAGGACCGCTTCGATATCTCGGCAAGCGACATCACGCAAGGCCGAACGGCAGATGGCCGATTGATGGCATGGATCCCCACATCACCAGGGGTCGCTGCGCAACTGATGAAGTTCGATGGCGTGATCCGCATGGAACGGCAGGTGCATCCCAAAGGCTACTACGCCGACCCGCGCAACGCCACCCCCATCTTCCCCAATAACAGCAGCTACGATTGGAGCGAGGACAACTTCGGTCCCATTTGGATCCCGAAGGAAGGCTCCACCGTGCAACTCACCGTTGAGAACCTGCCGCTCTACCGCCGCGCCATCAGCGTTTATGAAGGACATCAACTCCAAGTGGAAGGCGATCGCATCCTCATCGATGGCGCGCCGGCCACCAGCTACACATTCGGGCAGGACTACTACTGGATGATGGGCGATAACCGCCATCGCTCACAGGACAGTCGCTTCTGGGGCTTCGTGCCGCACGATCATATCGTAGGCAAGGCCGTGCTCGTGTGGTTCACCAAGGACCCCGACACCGGGATCCGGTGGAAGAGGCTCTTCACCATGGTGAAGTAGTCCCCCGCGCAGGTGGTCGTCGGTCCTCATTCATCGCAGGATGGCGCATGGGAAATTGCACGACCGAATGCCGAACACGTGAGCTTCCTCCGCAGGCATTGGCAGAATGACTGGCTGCGGGCGTTCGCGCTGGCCGTGGGCGTGCTCCTGGTCCTGCATCTTTTCGTGGTCCGCTTCATCAACGTGCAGAGCACGAGCATGACGGCCACTTTATGGCCCGGCGACCTATTGCTGGTTGCGCGCTGGCCGAAGTGGACGGGCCTCGATCACGGGGATATCGTTGTATTCCGTGATCCCGTTGAGGACCATGCCGGAATGTCGCAACGATCCTTGTTGGTGAAGCGCGTGATGGCCGTACCAGGCGATGAACTGGAGATCCGACGGGGCGTGGTGTATGTGAACGGAAAACGCGTGCGAGAGGCCGAAGGCATATCGTACAGCTACCTCGTGCGGTTGAGGCCTGCTGCATCAGCCGAAGCTCTCCTCCATCGATTGGGCCTGCCGCTGGAGGTGTCGCATGGAGTGGAGCCGAACATCGAGTTGCCGCTCAGCATGCAGCTCGCAGATCTTGCCCGAAAGGACAGCGCAGTGGAAAGTGTGGAGCCCATGACGCTCGCCCGCGGAGCGCGTAGCCACATCTTCCCGTTCAGCCCCCGATATCCATGGAACGGCGACGACTATGGGCCGATAACCGTACCTGGCACCGGTGACACGCTCCGCATCACCGTGGACAACCTGCCGCTATACGACCGCGTGATCAGCACTTATGAAGGGCACCGACTGGGCGCGGCGGGGAATGAGCTCACCATAGATGACCGGCCCTTGGAGGAGTATGCGGTGGAGCAGGACTACTACTTCGTGCTCGGTGACAGCCGCCATTACAGCGCTGATTCGCGCTACTGGGGCTTCCTTCCAGCGAGCCATGTGGTGGGCCGCGTAAGCCATGTGCTCGTAAGCGGCGATCGAGGCCGGTAACTTCGCACGTCATGTTCCGGTTCCTCATCGCACTGATCTTCGCCTTCGCATCCTTCACCGCGTGCGAATCCGCGAACAGCGATGCCAGTACCTGCCAGCGTCATTTTGTTCCCTACCAGGACCTCATCAGCGGCCAGGCTCGCAACGCGAGGAACGGTGCCTATCTCGATGCGATGGCGCACTATTCCGCAGGTGAGTTCGCAGCAGCGGCTACCGGGCTCGAGTCCTATCTGGAGCAGCGTGGCGCGGCCAGATCGGCCAACATCTATCTAGCGTGCAGCTATCTGGCCCTCGGCAGGCCCTACGACGCCGAATTGCGCATTGATAGGCTCGAGAACAGCCATGAACAGAATTTCGCTGACCAGTGCGCCTGGTACACCGTGCTCTGCTGGCTGTGCAGCGACCAGATCGAGCGTGCTCGCACCGGAGCGCAGTCCATCGCCCAAGCGCCGCGTCATACCTACAAGGCCGAAGCAAAGCGCCTGCTCGACGAGCTGAACACGAAGAGGCCATGACCGTTGACGAGGTAGCCCTGCACCTGCGGCAGGCCATGCGGTCGCCTTTGCCGGGGCACGATGGGTTCTTGAGGCTGGCCGGGTACAAGCGCGGCGACATCGAGGCGGCGCGACTGAAGGATCCGCCTCCCCGTGAAAGCGCAGTGCTCGTGCTCATCTACCAAAAGGATGATGCGGCGCACACGCTGCTGATGGTGCGCCCGACCTATGATGGCGTGCATAGCGGCCAGGTGGCGTTCCCCGGCGGCCGCATGGAAGAAGGCGACGCATCCTTGCAGGCAACAGCGCTGCGCGAATTCTGCGAGGAGACCGGCGCCGCCATCGATGGCATTGAGGTGATCGGCGCGCTCACCCCTTTGTACATACCGCCGAGCCGTTCCATGGTAACCCCGTATTTGGCCGTGACGGATGCGATCGGCCCCATGGACCCCGACCCTCGTGAGGTGGCGCAGTTGATCGAGGCGCCATTGGCCTGGTTGCTGCGCGATGACATCCTGGCCCATCGCCAGCAGTACATGCCCATCGTCAAGCGCGAAGTGAGCGTGCCGTACTTCGATGTGATGGGCCACGTGGTGTGGGGCGCCACCGCCATGATGATCGCCGAGCTACGCGAGCTGCTCAGCGCGCTCACCGATCCCGCATAGCGCCTTCATGCGCGCGTTAGGCTCTGTGCCTTCCACATTGGCACTGAACTCCGCCTTGATGCGCATGACGAAGTACATATCGATGCGGCCCTTGTTCTTCGCCTCCACCTGCCCGCGGTGAACGCATTCGAAATAGTCCTTCACCAGGAGGTAGGTACTGCCGCTGATGTTCACTTCACCGGGTTCGCCGCTGCTCTCCATGCGGCTGGCGGTGTTCACGGTATCGCCCCAGATGTCGTAGGCGAACTTGCGTTTGCCCACGACACCAGCCACCACGGGGCCGGTATGCACGCCTATGCGCAGCACCCATGGCTCCTTGCCCTTCGCCTCGCGATCGCGCTTCCACCGAGCCATGAGCTCGCGCACCTCCAACGCTGCCAGCACTGATTTGTGCGCGTGGTGCGGATCGCTGGTGGGCACACCACCGGCGCACATGTAGCTATCGCCGATGGTCTTGATCTTCTCCAGTCCGAAGCGACCGATGATGTCATCGAAGTGGATGAAGCAATCGTCCAGTTCGTTCACCAGTTCCTCCGGTGTCATCTTCTCCGCCACGCGCGTGAAGCCCTTCATATCGGTGAACATCACCGTTACCTCCTCGTGGCGGCGTGCGGTGGCCTTGCCCTTTTCCTTGAGCTCCTCGCTGATCTCCTTGGGGAGGATGTTCAGCAGCAAGTCCTCGATCCGGCCCTTCTGACCTTCGATCTCCTTGCTCTGCGCCACCACCTCGGCGGTGCGTTCCTCCACCTTCTGCTCTAGTACCACATTGCGCAGGCGCAGCTGGCGTTCCCGGAATTTCACATAGCTCCAGATGCTGCCACCGATCAGCGCAACCATGACGCCATAGAACCACCAGGTCTTGTACCAGGGAGGCAGTACCGTGAAGTGGTAGAGCACCGGCTCGCTCCATATCCCGGACCGGTTGCGTGCCTTCACCCTAAAGACATAATTCCCTGGCGTAAGACCAGGGTAGTGCGCATCGGTCTCGGCAGTCACAGGTTGCCAGTCCTTCTCCAATCCATCGAGCATGAATTGGTAGCGGACCGCGCCTTGATCGCTCAGGCTCACGCAGCCGAATTCGATGCGGACATCACGTTCGGTGTGCGAAAGGTCGACTCCATCGATGGCGTCGCGCTCCTCCAGGTTCACCTTCAACACGCGCACGGCAATGAGCGGCACTTCGGAATGCTCCTGGCCATGATCGATCACGACATGGTCCGCGCCGTTGGCCGTCCCGAACCAGAGGTCGCCGGTGCGTGTCCGGCATGCCGCGCCAGTATTGGCCTCGATGCCCGTGAAGCCGCTGCGGCCCGTGTAGGCGAGAAAGCTGCTGTCGTCCTTCTTGCGTTCGTTCAGGCCCAGGTTGGTCCCGATCCAGATATGGCCGTTGGCGTCCGTAATGAGCGAACGCACATTGTTGGAGAGAAGGCCGCTGGAAGCGTCATAGGTGGCGGTCACGTTGCCGTCCTTGATCACGAGCACCCCAAAGCTCTGGGTACCCACCCAGATGCGACCATCGGCATCTTCGGTGAAGGACGATGGTGTGATGATCCGGCCGACATCCACTCGCCTGGCCTTGTCCTTCGAGCCTGGGGCAATGATGCTCACTCCGCTACTTGCAGTGCCCACCCATGTGTTGCCCTTGGAATCGTTGAACAGCGCGGTGACGTCATTCCCAGCAAGCCCTTCCGAGGTCCGGAATACGGTAGGCACCCCGCCTGGAACCAATCGGATCAACCCACCGACCGTGCCCACATAGATTCCACCGGAAGCGCAGCGGGCCAGCGCTGTCACCTTGTTGTTGCCGAGCAATGCGGAGAGCTCAAAATGCGGAACGGGCTTTCCGCCGTTGGTGTTGGCCTCCAGCAAGCCCCCGTTCTCCGTTCCTATCCAGATCCTTCCTGAACCGTCGTTCAACAAGGCTCGCACACTGTTGCTGGTTAGGTCGCCGTTCTGTACGGTGAGCTTCTGCACGCTCATCGGCCCGCTCGCCGAAGGGTCCAGGATGGTGATGCCGCCATTCGTGCCGAACCACATGCGTCCATCCGCTGATTCGGTCACGGCCCATACATGGCGTTCCACAAGGCCATCATCATCCGAGAACGAGCGGAAGCGATCGCCCTTGAAGATCTCCGAGCCTTCGTCGTTGGTGGCGATGAGCAGATTGCCTTCACGGTCCTGTGCGAACGCGCGGATCGTCTGACTGTTGAGTCCGGTCGACTTGTTGAAGAGCTTCAGCCCATCCTTGTCGACGCGCACGATGCCTGCGTCCCAGTGCCGATCCATACATGTCCGAGTTCGTCCTCCCCGAAAGCATAAACGAAACTGCTGGGCATGCCGGTGGGCAGATCGAAGCTGGTGCTTCGCTTCGTTCGCGGATCGAAGCGGATGGCGCCATGTTGCTGGGTCCCCACCCAGAAGGAGCCATCGGAGCTCTCGAAGTAGGAAGTTATGCCCTGCTGGTTGGCAAGGGCGCTTTCCGGAAAATCCTCGAAGTGCTGCTTCGATGCGTTCCAGAGATGCAGCCCCGAACCCGCTTCCAAGAAGACCATGTCCCCGTTCTTGCGGCGCACGATGCTGGTGATGCGTTCACCGGGACCACCAGCTTCCATATACCGCTCGACCTGCAAGGCTCCCTCGGCGGGAAGCTCTTTCACCCTGAGCGCCCCCATGCCGAAAGTGCCGATCCAGATAGCGCCGCCTGCATCTTGCGAAATGGAGGCCACGTCAGCGGTGAGCGCTCCGTCGGACGGCACGATCGCGCGGAAATGCCGACCCTGGCTCACGCTGATGCCTCCACCGAGATGCCCGCACCAAAGCCGCTTCTGGCCGTCGATGAAAAGGCTGCGTACACCCCCGGGAGCCATTCCGTCATTGGTGCCGAACGAAGTGACCACCAAGCCATCGAAGCTCGCCAAGCCCGATTCCGTACCGAGCCAGACCAGGCCTGTGCTGTCCTGTACGACTGCATACACCTTTGATGCAGGCAGACCACTAGCCACCGAGACATTCTCGAAATAGTAACGCTGGGCACTGGCGTTCAGGACCAGTAAAGCAAGGAGGAACGGTGATAGGTAGCGCATACCGCAGAAGTGCGCCCAAGGTATGCGACCGCACCCGACCGGCGAAGATCAGCGCGTCAGCTCGTAAAAGCTCGGGTCGGTGCCGGCTGCTTTGCTCACCACGAGCGTATTGGAGACGCTCTCGCTGTAGTTCTCCAACAGGCTCTTGAGCGATCCGTAGTTGTAGTAACTGTAGATGTCGTCCTTCTTGCCATCCACAGGTATCCAATAGGCGCGGCCGCCAGCACTGCGCCCGAGCCCGACATAGCCCACCAGGATGGTGTTGACCTTGTTCGTGCGAACGAGATCGCGCAGTTCGACATTGAAGAAGCGTTCCAATTGTTCCTTGGTCAGGTTCTTCTTATTGATGGTGCGCTGCACCACGTAGCTCTCGAAGCTCTTTTGCAGCTTGGCGACCTCCGATGACGAGGACTGGGCGGCAGGAAAATTCCTGTAGTTCGTGTTCTCGATGTAAATGACCCATGTGGTACCAGTCGTGCCCGTACGCGTGGGCGTTGGTGCATTGGGATCGGGCGGGGGTTTCACGACCGCCACGGGTTCCGCCTTACGCGTCACGGTGTAGACAAGTTCCGAAGCATTGCCGAACTGGTCCTCGGCACGCACGGTGAATTGGTCTTTGCCCTTGAGGTCCACCTTGATACTGAACTCGGGATCCTTGAGGTCCGAGGCATAGCTCGCATTCACGCCGTTCACCGAGATGGCGCGGATCAAGCTGGCGTCGGTGACTTTGCCTTCCACGAAGACATCGGTCTTTCCCGCATCCAAGGTCAGTTGCCGCTCGGCTGTGGGTTGCGGTGAGAGCACTGTGATCACCGGAGCAATGCCTTCGCTGCGCTCCACCCTCAACACCTCGCTGCTGAAGTTCTCGTAAACATCAATGGCCTGAACAACAAGCTCCGTGATGTCCGCCCCTAATGGTACGCTCACCACGAATTCCGGATCCTTCTCATCCATCGTGAAGTCGGCCGCCTTTCCGTTCACCGAAATGCTCTTGAGCAAGCTCTTATCCCGCACGTGGCCGCTCACCTTCACGAAAGCGATGGAACCGGACACTTGCGCCACATCGCCCAAACGGAACGGTTCGATGACGGTGATGGAAGGAGGATCGCTTTCGCGGTTCATCTCGAAGACCTGCTGCGCGATGCGTGCGCGGGAGGCTTCGATACCCCTGCGGTCTTCCGCGGTCAGAGCATTCTCGGCTTCGAGGGCCTTCTGCACGGTCTCCAGGTCCTTCAATGCGCCCTCGAGGTCCAGGTTCGCCTCGCGGCATTCTGCTCGAAGGCGCAAGGCCTCGGTATCCTTGCCGTCCGCGAGCACCACATGATTGAGGTCGTTGATCGCGTTCTGGTGTTGCCCAAAGCCCTTATAGTAAAGCGCGCGCTGCACGTACACCGCACGATCCGTCCTGCCCAACGCCATGCAGCGGCTGATGTCGTCGATGGCCTTGGCGTATTCCTTCTGGGCGCCGTAGGCCCGGCTTCGTGTGAAGAGCGCATCGGTGCTCTGCGGGTTCAGTTCCAGGGCGCGCGTGCAACGCTCAATGGCCTTTTCCAATGTGCGCGCCTTCATGGTGCTTCCACTGTACTTCTCGTATAGGAAGAGCTGCACTTCGCTTACGGCCACATAGGCCGGTTCATATAAATAGTTCCACTCGATCACCTTGTCCAGATCGGATTCGGCCGTGGTGTAATCCATGGTTGCGGTGCGCACCAACCCATGCAGGTAGTAGGTATCGGTGGTGCCCTTGATCGAAAGGGCGGCGTCGCTGCTCTTCACCGCACAGTCCAGGTCGCCCAGCTTCATGCATGCACGCGCCCGTGCCATGAGCGCCTTCTGGTCCTTGGGTGCTACCAGCAAGGCCATGTTGCAATAGTGGAGCGCACGTGCGGCACTGTCCAGATCCATGAAAGCCTCGGCTGCGGCTGTTGCGTAGGCCGACTCGGAAGGGTCCAGCTCGGCCACCTTGCCCAGATCGCGCGCGCGCGCGGCCTGCTTCCCCAGCAGTCCGTAGACATCGGCGCGCGCCTGCCATGCTTTCACCAGTCCGGGCTCGGTACGAATGGCGAAATTGTACTTCTCGATGGCCGCGTCGAATTGCTGCTCGGCGCGCAGGCGCTCACCTTCCTTGAAGAAGGCCTTGCCCGATTGCGCTGCACCAGGCATGCAGAAGGCGAAGGCGAAGAGCGTCGGTAAAACGAAGGAGCGGAGGTGCCGGAGAAGCTGCATCGGAGGTTCCCAAATGTAGGAGGCCATCGACTTGCGCAGGATCGCGCTTGTCGATGGCCTCCAACTTGAATGCCATTCTAACCTAGCCGGGGCGTGCTCAGAACGCGAAGCCGATCGCTATGCCACCACGAAGGATCGGGAAGGAACCTCCGTCGATATCGGCCCATGCGGAAGTGCTGTTCGCACCCGCTTCCACGCCGGAAAGCACGTTGTCCAGAACGAAGATCTTCACGTCGGCATCCTCTGCGTGCTGTTCGATGTTGCGCTTTATGCTTTGGTAGTCCGCAGCATCCAGGTTGGGATCGTTGGTATCGAGGTGGACGTCACCAGAGCCCATGCCGTAGCCAGCATTGATGTCCAGGTACACCCGCGGGCCCAGTTCGATCTGGACACCGAGAGCCAACCCACCGCCCATGCCACTGGCCTTGCCATCGAGATTCGCATGGATGATGCTTCCGTTCTTGTCATAGTCGTATGGCACCAGGAAGGTGTAATCGTAATAGCGTGCGAAAGCTTCGACGTAGAAGCCATGGAACGTTTTGTTCGGATAGAACCGGAAGTAGGGATTGATGAATAGGCCTTGTGGCTCAACCTCCCCGGCATAGGTCTGGTTCTCTCCGTCCATTTCACCGATGGCCTCCACCTTGATCACGCTCGGAAGCTTGTACCCGCCCAGCAAGCCGACACTCGTCTTCAAGCCCACTTTCTGCTCGTAGTTGGCGTTCACGACCAAGAGCGCATAGCCAGCGAGGTTTGTCTTGATGATCCGACGAGGACTGAATAGTTGCGCCGCAACGCCGACGGCATCCTGTGCGTGAAGTGAGGCGGCGCTCACTAAAAGCGAAATACCCATCACAAGCTTCTTCATGGTTGGTGGATTTCTCGGTGGATAATCGTTTTGACCGGTCGAATGTAAAAGAAAGATAGACCAAGTTGCAAGAGAGGCGCGCTGCCGAGACGAGCTGCTCCCCACGGAATCCAGGTCAGAGCAATTGCTCCAGCACGCTGGTTACGTCCGATCCCGAAAGCAGCCGTGTTCGTCCGTGCAGGAATCCATCGCGTTCCATGCGGGCGGCCTGTTCGAGCAGGGGTGTATAGAATCCGTTCACATTGACCAGGCCCATGGGCTTGTTGTGCAGGCCCAATTGCCTCCAGGTGAGCAGTTCGAACAGTTCGTCCATGGTACCGAAGCCTCCGGGCAATGCGATCACGGCCTGGCTCAGCTCATGCATCCGCATCTTCCGTTCGTGCATATCGCGAACGATGACGAGGTCGGTGAGACCGGTGTGGGCCAGTTCCTTGGAAACCATGAAGCCAGGGATCACCCCGATCACTTCGCCACCGGCCTGCAGAGCAGCTTCTGCCACCACGCCCATCAGTCCTACACGACCACCGCCGTACACCACGCCATGCCCGCGTTGTGCAATGGTCCTGCCTAGTTCTTGAGCGGCCGCCACGATGTGCGGATCACGGCCGATGCTGGCGCCGCAGAATACAGCAATGCGCATGCCTTGCTATACCGTCGCCACTTTCTCGGCCCGGTACGCACCAGCTTCCAGCTTCTTCTTCACATCCTTGAAGCTGTTGATGGTCCGCTGCACATCCTCTATGCTATGCGCCGCAGTGGGAATGAGACGGAGCAGGATGGTGTCCTTGGGCACGACCGGATACACAACGATGCTGCAGAAGATGCCGTGGTTCTCGCGCAGGTCTATCACCACGTTCGTCGCCTCGGGGATGCTGCCATGCATCATCACGGGGGTGACGCAGGTGTTGGTTACGCCGATGTCGAGACCGGCCTCGCGCAGTCCGTTCTGCAATGCCCTGGTGATGGTCCATAGCTTCTCGCTCAATTCCGGCTGCGTGCGAATCATGTCCAGGCGCTTGAGCGCTCCGATGACCACGGGCATGGGCAGGCTCTTGGCGAAGGTTTGGCTGCGCATGTTGTAACGCAGGTACATCATCACGTCCTCGGGGCCGCTCACGAATGCTCCGATGCTGGCCATGGCCTTGGCGAAGGTGCCGAAGTAGACATCCACGCCATCCTGCACGCCTTGCGCGTCGGCGGTACCACGACCCTCTCTGCCCATCATGCCGAAACCATGGGCATCATCCACGAACAGGCGGAAGTTGTACTTCGCCTTCCGTTCCACGATCTCCTTCAGCTTTCCCTGGTCGCCCGCCATGCCGAAGACGCCCTCGGTCATCACCATGATGCCACCGCCGGTCTCCTTAGTGAGCTTGGCTGCATTCTCCAATTGCTTGTCCAAGCTGGCCATATCGTTATGCTGGAACACGAAGCGCTTGCCCATGTGCAAGCGCGCACCATCGATCATGCAGGCATGGCATTCGCTGTCGTACACCAGTACATCATGGCGGCTGAGCAGTGCCTCAATGGCGCTCATGCAGCCCTGGTAACCGTAGTTGAGCAGGAAGGTGTCCTCTTTGCCCATGAAGGCGCTCAGCTCGTTCTCCAATTGCTCGTGGTACTTGGTCTGTCCGCTCATCATCCGAGCGCCCATCGGATAGGCCATGCCCCAATCCTTCGCTGCTTGAGCGTCGATGGCGCGCACTTCGGGGTGATTGGCCAGACCCAGGTAATTGTTCAAGCTCCACACCAGCACTGGCTTGCCCCTGAAGGTCATGTGGGCGCCCAATTCACCCTCCAATTTGGGGAAGCTGAAGTAACCGTGGCTGCTCTTGGCGTGACGACCGATGTGGCCCAGGTCCTTGCGGAGCTTATCGAAGATATCGTTCATGGGTGGTGGGGTGGACGGTTTGGTACCGCGGCCAAAGGTAGAAGTGCTCACATACCCGTTAAGGCTTGCCAACGTTGGATACGAACAAGGCTGGCGCTCAGGCCGTCCGGCTATATTCGCCGCCCCGAAAGGATGACCCCCGGTTCCCGTCCTCCCCTGCTTCGTCCGGTTCTCTGCGCTTGCGCCGCTGGCGCCCTGTGGCTGCTGGTCGCGGTCTTCAGTGCAGGCGGTCTGGCTTCCTGCTCAGACTTCAACCGGGCGCTGAAGAGCGATAGCGTCGAATTCAAGATGGCCGTGGCCGATACCCTCTTCCACAAGGCCAAGTACGACCGGGCCATACCGCTGCTCGAAGAACTGATCATCCTGCGCCGCGCCGATGCCGATTGCGAGCGGTGGGCCTATCTGCGGGCCAAGTCCTATTTCCTCATGAAGGACTACACGATGGCGGCTTACTACTTCGAGAATTTCGTGAAGACCTTCCCCAGCAGCCGATACACCGAAGAGTGCGCCTTCCTGAACGCCTTCTGCTACTTCAAGAACTCGCCCAATTACGAGCTGGACCAGGCCGACACGCGGACAGCGCTGAACGAACTGCAACTCTTCATGGTGCGCTACCCGGCCACTTCGCTCAAGGACAGCTGCAACAGCCTTATCGATCAGTTGAGGCTGAAATTGGAGGTGAAAGCCTACCATGGCGCCGAGCAGTACTACCACATGCGCAACTACCAGGGTGCAGGCGTGGCCTTCAGGGAGTTCCTGCGGCAATACCCCAACAGCCGCTTCCGGGAGGACGCCATGATGAGGGTGCTACGCGCCGACTATGCCCTAGCCATGAACAGCGTGGAGAACCGCAAGGTGGAACGGCTGCAGGAAGCTATCCGCTCTTACCGTAATTTCGCCGACGCTTACCCGCAGGGCGTTGAATTGGAGGACGCCAAGCGCCTGCACAAAGACCTGACCGCCGAACTGGAAGAAGCCCAACAGAAACCATGACCATGAACACCAAATTCACTGCCGCCAAGACCACCGTTACCCGCGATGTGGCCAAACTGGACCAGGAGATCGGGAACGTGTACGAGACGGTAGCCATCCTGGGCAAACGCGCCAACCAGATCAGCGTGAAGATCAAGGAAGAGCTCAACGCCAAGCTGGAGGAGTTCGCCATCAGCGGAGAGAACCTGGAGGAGGTGTATGAGAACCGGGAGCAGATCGAAGTGAGCAAGCATTACGAGCGCATGCCCAAGCCTGCTGCATTGGCCATCCAGGAAATGCAGGACGGCAAGATCTATCACCGCCGCGCCGAGGAAGTCACCGACGCGACCCCGAAGCAGGACTGATCCCGCTGAGGAAGATCACCGCACGGTGGAACGCTTCCTGAACCGCAAGGTGCTGCTGGGCGTCACCGGCGGAATAGCAGCATACAAATGCGCTGCCTTGGTGCGGTTACTGGTGAAAGCCGGAGCCGATGTGCAGGTGGTCATGACCCCTGCCGCGCACGACTTCATTACCCCGCTTACGCTTGCCACGCTCAGCAAGAGGCCGGTGCTCACCGACCTTTTCATCCGCGATGGCAGCGGCCAGTGGAACGATCACGTTCATCTGGCCCGCTGGGCCGATGTGCTGCTGATCGCACCGGCCAGTGCCAACACACTGGGCAAAATGGCCCATGGCCAATGCGACAATCTGCTGTTGGCCTGTTGCCTCAGCGCAGCATGCCCGGTCTTCGTGGCTCCGGCCATGGACCTGGAGATGTGGAAGGACGCCAGCACGAAAGACAACATCACCTTGCTGAAGAAACGCGGGGTGGGCATCATCGGCCCGGAGAGCGGCGAACTCGCAAGTGGACTTACCGGCGAGGGACGGATGAGCGAGCCAGAGGGCATCGTTGATGCCGTGATCACTGCCATGATCGGCGCAAGCAAGCTGGCAGGCAAGCGCATTCTCGTAAGCGCAGGACCTACACAGGAAGCCCTCGACCCCGTGCGCTACATCGGCAACCGAAGCAGCGGCAAGATGGGATTCGCCATCGCTGAAGAAGCCGCAGCGCGAGGGGCGCAAGTGCAGCTCGTTGCCGGTCCCGTAAGCTTGAAGACCGACCACCCAGGGATCGAGCGCACGGATGTGGTAAGCGCGGCAGAGATGGCAGCGGCTTGCAAGGCGCGGGCACCGCAGTGCCATGCAGTGATCATGAGCGCGGCGGTGGCCGATTACCGCCCTGCACGCGCAGCGCAAAGCAAGGTGAAGAAGAAGGATTCCGGGCTGGACATGGAACTCGAGCCCACCGAGGACATCCTGGCTTGGATGGGTGCCCACAAGCCAGATCACCAGCGGCTTGTCGGCTTTGCGTTGGAAACGGACAACGAACTGGAGCACGCACTTGGCAAGCTGAAGCGGAAGAACCTCGACCTTCTCGTGCTCAACAGCCTGCGCGATGCTGGTGCGGGCTTCGGCACCGATACCAACAAGGTCACCCTACTGGCACCGGGCACGGATCCGCAGGAACTTCCGTTGATGAGCAAGGCCGAAGTGGCCCGCGCTATCTTGGACCGCCTCGAAGAACTGATGTGATACCCGCGATCGGGATGAAACACATGCGCAAGCTCCTCCTTCCTCTGGTGCTCCTCGTCCCCGCCCTGCTCGTGGCGCAGGAGTTCAACTGCCAAGCCAGCGTGATCGCCCCCCAAGTAGCCACGGCCCAGCCCCGTGTGTTCCAGTCACTGGAGCAATCGATCAAGGAATTCTTCCAAAGCCGTCGCTTCACCGCGCTCAACTACGCACCATCAGAACGTATCGACATCAATATCCTGCTCACCATCGGCAGCCAGCCCGCCACCGACCGCTTCGTGGGCACCTTGCAGATCATCTATGCACGACCTGTATACGGCACCGATTACAACACGCCGATCCTCGACCTGGTGGATGAGCAGGTCGAGTTCAATTACCTGGAGAACACGCAAATCGAGTTCAGCCCCGATCGCTACCTCAACAACCTCTCCTCGTTGCTCGGGTTCTATGCCTACTTCATCCTCGGCCTCGATGGCGATACCTATTCACCATTGGGCGGCAGCACGTTCTATACCCAGGCCCAGCAAGTGGTGAACAACGCACAGAGCGCCAGTGAGCCGGGGTGGAAAGCCTTCGAAAGCCAGCGCAACCGGTACTGGTTGCTGGACAACCAACAGCAGGCGGTCTTCCGCCCCTTCCGCGAATTGCTCTATAGCTACCACCGCACGGGCATGGATGCCATGACCGAGGACGCCGCTGCCGCTCGCCGCACCATCGCCGAAGGCATCGAACGACTGAAGACCGTACACCAGGCCAAGCCAGCGAGCTACAACCTGCAAGTCTTCTTCAACGCCAAGTACAATGAATTGGTGGAGATCTTCAAACCGGCAGAACCCGCTGAGAAGACCAAGCTCTTCAACACGCTGCAGATCATCGATCCAGGGCACATCAGCCAGTACCAGAACATGATGCGGGGCTCATAGTCATCAGCCCTCATCCTTCGCTCGGCCGCGATGCTCACCCGCCTTTCCATCTCGAACTATCTGCTGATCGAGTCGCTCGAGCTCGACTGGCAGAATGGGCTTACGGCCATCACCGGCGAAACCGGCAGCGGCAAGAGCATCCTCATCGGCGCATTGGAATTGGCTATGGGCGGCCGCGCCGATGGCGGTCTTCTTCGTGATCCGGGCAAACGCTGTGTGATCGAGTTGGAACTGGACGTCCGCGCACTTTCACTGAAGGACTGGTTCGAAGCGAACGAGGTCCCCTTCGCGCCTGCAACCATCCTTCGTCGGCAATTGGATCCTGGCGGACGTTCGCGTGCGTTCGTGAACGATACTCCGGTGCGGCTCGAACAACTGCGCGAATTGGGCCTGCGCCTGGTGCATGTGCATAGCCAACACCACACCCTGTTGTTGAACGATGAGCGCTTCCAACTGAGCCTGGTGGACGAACTGGCACACCACTCAGCCGAGGTGATGGGCTTGCGCGATAGCTACGTCAGTTGGAAACGGTGCGAGAAGGAGTTGATGGACCTGCGCGAAGAAGAAGCACAAGCGCGCTCGGAATACGACTACCTCAAGTTCCAGCAGGATGAACTGGAGCAGGCCGCATTGAAGGAAGGTGAGCAGGAAGCGATCGAGCAGGCACTTCATCAGGCCGAGCACGCAGGTGAGCGTGCCGAGGCGTTCGCAACGATCGCAGCCGGGACCGGGGATGAGAGCGGTGCGCTCAGTGCGCTGAACAAGGTGCGTGCTGCCATATCGAGAGCCGTCGGCGTCGATTCAGGACTTGCCTCGCTCCTGGCGCGGATCAACAGTACGGCCATCGAGTTGAAGGACATCGGTGATGAGGCCGCACGGCTGGCCGATGCGGTCGAGACAGACCCATCCAGCGCAGAGCGCATGCGCGAACGTCTCGATTTGCTGCTCCGCTTGCAGCAGAAGCATCGTGTTCGCAGCAGCAACGACCTCCTCGCAGTCCTCGGGGTTCTCCAGCAGCGCACCAGCAGCATCGGCTCGCTGGGCCACCGCATCGCTGAAACCGAACGCATCGAAAGCGAGGCCGCCCGCGCCTATGAGGAGAAGGCGAAGGTCATTTCCCGCGCTCGCACCAAGGCCGTGAAGCCATTGGCCAACAAGGTGGAATCGATCCTCCAAGAGCTCGGCATGCCGCACGCCGTCTTCCAGTTCGAGCATCGCATCGGTGAGCCAGGCCCGCTGGGGATCGATCGCATCCGCGCGATGTTCTCCGCTAACAAGGACCGCGCACCCGCGCCGTTGGACAAGGTGGCCAGCGGCGGCGAACTCGGCCGCGTGATGCTGGCGCTGATCTCGCTTGCTGTGGGATCACGCGATCTGCCAACTGTCATCTTCGATGAGATCGACACCGGCGTGAGCGGCGAAGTGGCGGATCGTGTAGGCACCCTGCTCGGAGCGATGGGCAAGGAACGACAGGTGATCGCCATTACGCACCTGCCGCAGATCGCGAGCAAGGCCAATCAGCAGTTGCAAGTCACCAAGGACAGCGAAGGCGATCGCGTGCGCACTTCCATTTCCATGCTCACTGGCGAAGAGCGTATTGCTGCTATCGCTCGCATGCTCAGCGGCAGGAAGACCACTGCTGCGGCCCTGCAGAACGCAAAGGACCTGTTGAGCGCGAAGTAGTGCCCCCTGTCCGGTCTAAGGCAACTGCTGTTGGCGGTTGTTGGTGGGTATGCTCCCGCCGATGTTCACCAGGATGGGATCGCGATCGTTGCCGCTGCCTACGTACAGCACCGTACCGTTCATGTTCACGTCCTCGATGTAGTAGCCTGCGGCGTTCGCTGTCGGCACGCTGCCGCCGATGCGCACCAGGATCGGGTCGCGGTCGTTGCCGCTGCCAACGTACAGCAGTTGCGTGTCCCCGTTCACGTTACCGGCCCACATCACCTGCACCCCGCTCACATCCTTGCGTGCTTCCGTGCCATAGGTGGCGGTAGCTGCACTGGTGAAGTTCACCGTTGTTGGGCTGCCGGTGAGCGCGACGGGATTGGCTGTCATGATGCCCAAGTGATTGCGATGCCTGATGGCCACATGGTAATTGCCTGCAGCAATCGCGAATTGCACAGGCGACGAACCATCCATGCCCACAACGTCGCCATCGCGTTGAACGAGTGCGCTGCGCGTAGCCACAACAGGATAGCCGCCTGCCGTTGAGCGCAGCTGAACGAAGACCCAATCGACAATGGCATTGTTCCCGGTGGTGGCTAGCACGCCGGCATTGATCGTTTCTCCGCCGCCGCCACCAACGTGCGTGAAGCCAGCCATTCCGGTGTAGGGTTCTGTTGCCGGTATCAATCCCCCAGCGCGCAAGGCATCGGTCATGGTGGGCCCTGTGCCGTAGGGGCCTTCGAGGAAGATCTTCGGTGCCACACCGATCGCGGCTGTCACACAGAACGCATGCGTGGTACTGGACCCGGTGAAATTGCTGTTAGATGCCAGCACATTGTTCTGTGCATCGCGCAATTGGAAGTTGCCCGCACCGTAGGCGCAGCACATGCCATCGCCGAAACTGTCGTACACCACCAGTTCGTGGCAGCCGTCGGGCACGCATACTACGATGGGCGGCTGCGGGTAAACACCATTGCCCGCCTGGTTCGTATAGGGGCCACCGCTGGCCAGGATGTTCACTCCGTTACGGATCACCCAAGTCGTTTCCGCACCGTACCGGTCGAGATTCAATTGCAGGGTGAGCGTGTTCGGTCCCGTGGTGATATTGCTCGTGCCCGTGTTATTGCCCAGCGCTTGATCGGTGCCTCCGTTGGGCGCATTCACGGTTGCAGTGAGCATGAGATAGCCCGCAGGCAGCGTAACCGCTCCGATGGGAACGCTGACGCTGTTGCCGCTCGTGAGGCTCCCTGTCCAGGGCACCGTTCCCGATCCGCCACCGGTGATGCTCCACGCGATGCTGAAGCTGGTGAGCGTGGTGGTGCCTCCATTGCGCACCGTTACGCTCGGTGTGATCTGCGTTGCGCACGTATTGCCGGATGCCCCTGTGATCCCAGTGACTTGTGCATCGAGCGAAAGCGTTGGCGTGTTGGGGTCATAGCCGTTCACCGTGTTGCCGCAACTTCCCAGCCATGTCTGCAGCGACGCGTAGCTCACCGCGAAACGACCGAAGTAGTCGTTGACGTTGTTGCTGCACGTGGCCTCACCACCATAAAGCTGGCCGATGAGGCGCTTGTTCTGGTCCCATAGGCCGCTGCCGCTGCTGCCCGGTTCGGTGGTGCCATCGTCCCATGCGGCGATCCGCCAGCACGCTGCACTGCCATAGGTGGCGGTGGTCGCCGCGTTGTAATCGAAGCTGATCTTCTTGATGTCGGCTTGCGGGTGATGGATGCAAGTGGTGTTGGTGGGCGCTGTTCCGCTTCGGTCCCAACCGCTGTAGTACACACCGTAGTTCGCCGGTGGGGCACTGCTCAATTGGAGCAAGGCCACGTCGCTGCCAGCGTTATTCGCTAACAGCGAGGCGCCGCTCACCGTCTGGTTCGTGGGACCGTTGGTAGTGGGCGAACAGGTGGGGCTGTTCCAATTGAAGCGGAAGACCCAAGTGCTCACGTTGAGGTTCCCGGGCAGGCAGTGGTTGGCGGTGAGGAAATAGGGCGTGCCATTGCTCGCGCAGTTGTTGATCAGGGTGCCTGTGCAGATCCCGCTTCCGCTCACGACGATCATGGCCACACTGCGGATCTGATCGGCCCAAGGAGCGCCCTCGGGGCAGATCACGTTGTTGTTGCACGCACCACTATCCCCCAGGCCGCGTGCGAACTTGAACACGTCACGATAACCGTGGGTGACCTGGCCGATGTGCAGTCTCCCCAGTCCGGCACGCGGGGGTACACTGTACTCCACCGTGATTCGCTCGCCGCGCACTGGCTGCACGCCCAGTACATGCGTGCCAGGGTCGTTGGCGTTCGTGAATGCACCGATGTGCTGGCCGCTCTCGTCGAGCACGAAGACCTTGGCCCCGGAAGCGATCTCGAACGCGTCGAACTCGAAGTTGATGCTGATCGCACCCGGGCACGCGATCGCCAGTCGCCATACCCGTGTTCCATCATCCAGAGTAGTCCATGTGCCGCTATTCCCGACCCCCAGATCAACGATGTGGTTGTACCCGAAGCGGTACGGAATGCTCTTGTTGTTGTCGTTCACCGCATCCTCGGCGGAGAGGGCGGCGAGGTCCACTTCCTGTAGTTGCACCAAAGCAGGTTCGGGCAGGTCCTCGGCCCGGCTGAAGGAGAATGGCACGCCGCCTTGCTCGATCTGCGCCTGCACAGGCGTGACGGAAATGGCGGCTAGAAGCAAGGCGATGATGCTGGCGAAGAGCGAACGATGGCGCATGGCTTTGAATTGATGACGCAAAGTAGAGGGATGGACTGCACTACGCCAGCGCAGTCGTCAGCATCTTGTCCACAGGCGGGCGGGAACGCAAAAGGCGCCTTTCTCGAAGCGCCTTCTGTCCTGCTCGCTTGAGGTGGGCTCAAGGCAGCTGCTGCATACGCGTATTGGTAGGCACGCTGCCGCCGATGTTCACCAGGATGAGGTCGCGATCGTTGCCTGTGCCCGTGTACTTCACCACACCGCTCAAGTTGGTGTCCTCCAGGTAGTATCCGGTGGTGGTGCCGGTGGGAACGGCGCCGCCTACCACGCTCAGGATGGGATCGCGGTCATTGCCCTGGCCAACGTATTTCAACTCGTTGTTCGGGAGCGCATTGCCCGCCCACAGCAGCATAGTGCCCATGTCGCTCTTGCGCGCCTCGGTGCCCCAGGTGGGCAGGCCCGTATCGCGGAAGTCGATGACGAGGGGGCTGCCGCTGAGGGAAACCGCGTTGGCTGTCATCGCGCCGAAGTGGTTGCGATGCCGCACGGCCACCTGGTAAGACCCCGCGGCCACGTTCAGCAGCACCGGAGAAGCGCCATCCACCCCCACCACATCGCCATCGCGCTGGAGCAGTGCGCTGCGCGTGGCCACTACCGCATACGGTGTGGTACTGCTTCGCACTTCAACAAGCACCCAGTCGACGATGGCATTCGCGCCGGTAATCGCAAGGACCCCCGCATTGGTCTGCTCCCCGCCACCGCCGCCAGCGTGCGTGAAGCCCAGCCCGGTGTATGGCTCGGTGGTGGGTATCAGGCCAGCAACGCGAAGGTCATCGCGCATGAGCGGTGGAACCGTTGGCGCATAGGGCCCTTCCAGCCACAGCTTCGGCTGCACCGCCACGGTATTGGGCACGTCGAGACAACCGCCCACGACACTGGTGAGCACATTGTTCGCATCCTTGTTCACGATGTCGGCGATGCTCGTGATGCAGATGCTGCTACCGGTGAGCGCGAGGTAGGTGATCCGGCAGAGCGGCGCGAAGGCGGTGTTCTTCACCACCGTACTATCGAGGTAGCTGAGGCCGATGACCTTGGTGCCGCCGAGCGAAGTGCTGAGGGTGATCTCGTCGAAGGGGGTGGCCTCGAGGTTCAGTGCCAGGTTCTGTGCGCTCTGGATGGTGATCCCGCTGAGCTGGAACTCGTAGCCCAGCACGCGCGCAGTAGGGTTGCGCACGAGCACATCCACGGTCTTGTTGACGGGATCGAGGTTCGCAAGCATGAGATCGACCTGGTCGCCCGTGCTCAGGTAACCGCGGGGGAAATCGAACCAGGGATGGTAGTGCAGCACATGCGAGCCGCTGTTATGGACCGCCTGCTGCGTATACGCGTCCACCATCAGCGCGGCGTCCGTCACGGTTACCAGGTTATCATCGTTCAGGTCATTGCAATCCGAGGGTGCGATATCGTTGCCAAGGATGCGCGTCACATACTCCATCGCATCGGCCTGGGTCTGGCTGCCGTCGTTGGTCAGGTCGCCACGTTTGGTGGGTCCATTGCACACGCCATTGCAATCATATCGGGCGTCGCCGTAAGCCTGGCCCATGCAATCGGTCCAGGTCGGGCAGTTGGCAACCACGCTGAAGGAGGGTACATTCTGCGCGTTCCGTGTGATGTTGATGCAGACTTGGGCGAAGTTGTTGGCATAGCTCGTCTCGTGCCTGCCCAGGGCATCGGGCGCTTGTTGCCAGTTGGTCCGAAGCACCAAGGTGTAGGTTCCATCGGGCACATCGGTGATATCGATCCAGTTGCAGGTGGTGCCGGTTCCATATTCGTCGTAGCAACCAGCAGTGATGCCCATGTTGCTGCAACCGAACTGGCCGGTGTGGCCGGGCGTGCATCCCACGTCGATCACGCAATAGCCGTTCTTGAAACCGGCCGGGACCGCATTGCCCGACTGGTCGAAGAGCAGGTAATCGGCGTAGCCCGCGTAGTGCGCGTGGCCGTGGCAATTGTTGGTGGTGAACATCTGCGGCTGGCTGCTGGGGCTGCCGATGTAATAGTCCATGCTGCCGATGTTGTTGATGCGCGTAGCGAACCGTAGCACGTATCGTTGGCCCAGTGCTCGCACACATCCCTCGGCAGGAGCGCAGTTGTCCGTGATGTTCACCTGCTGCAGCGTAAGGGTGCTCTGGAGGCGAGGCTGGTCCATGGTCAGGTCGGGGCCAGCAGGACAAAGCGGATTGCCGAACGCCATGCAGCAATTGCTACAGGGAATGGTGGCCAGGGGCTCGTAGTTGCAACTGGCGGGGTTCATGCAGCCAACCACCGGGCCGTTGTAGATGATGCGCACCGTGATGGCGTTGCCGCAACCGCTCGTTGCGGTATTGTGCCCCACCCTCAGGTGATGCACGGTTCCTGCCGGCATATTCGCGTTAACGACGGCCTGGGTTCCGCAGCCGCCATCATTGTCGTCGGCGAACGTGGCTCCTTCCAAGCCATTGCTCAACAGGATGCTGTTGCACGGGAAATCATACAACCAGAGACGCGTATCGCAGGTATTGAGACCGCATGTGGTGATCTGGTATTGGCCCGTTTGCGGCGGGATGAAATCGTACCACTGCTCCACGGCGGTTGTGGTGAAGGTGGCCAGCGTTTGCGGATAGCTGCCCGTTAGCGAAGCCAGGGTGATGGGCAGCGCCAGGTTGCAGTTGAAGCCTGGCGGGCAGTTGAACGTGGTCTCTTCATAGGTGCCGAACTGGCCGCCTTGCTTGACCAGCCCACCATCCTGCCATACGAAGTACTGGCCGTAACCATAGCTGTTGTGCCAGATGCCATCGCCAGCGGTATCGTTGATGCGGAAGACGAGGCAGGTACCGCTGGGCACGCACAACGAAGTGCTCGTTGTTCCACTGGCGAGTGTCGTTCCCGCGCCATTCTTCAGCGTCCAGCTCGTCTCGCCCGCGTAGCCGTCGTGGAAGATGTCGATGCGGATCCGGCTCTGGCCCGCCGGGCAGCTGTAATCGCATGTTCCATTGTTCACGTTCACGCTCGAGCTATAGTTAGAGGCCGTGGTCTCATTGCAACCGAATACCGGTGACAGGCTGCCGATGAACACATCGTCCAGGGCGATATCGCTCAGTTCTCCGGTTCCAGTGACGGCGCGAAACCGAATCCGCAAGTTCGATTGCGTGCTGTAGGCCGCGAGGTTGAGCCATCCCTGTTTCCAATACAGCCCCTGGTTCCCGCTCGCTGTCCATACGTTCTGGGTGACCACCCCATTGGCGTTCACATCGACCGATAGGCTGCCCATGTTGGTGCCGCGCATGTGATACCAAAAGGTGAGGTAGGGGCTGCCCAAGCCAACAACGTTGAAGCAGGGCGATTCGAGGATGGCGACTTTGCCTGGCGTATTGCCTGCACCGGAGCTCTCAACGTACATGTACTTGCCATTGGCCGTGGTGTTGTTGTACGTGTGGTCGGTGTACGGGCCTGTTGCAATCAGGCTCGATCCGTTGGTGCCGTTGTTGTCCACGTTCCAGTCTATGTCGTCGCTGGAGAGGTTGGCCCAGTTGGTGGGCAGCGTACCCGGCGTGCCCACCGTGCCCGAGGTGAAAGGCTGGTTGTGCGGATAGCTGGTGATGCATTGCGCATGAGAGGCTATGCCGAGAATGACGCCGAGACCGGCAAGAACGGAGCGAAGGATCATGGCAGGAGGTTAGGAGCGCTGGCAAAGTAGCCGGGAGCACTGATCGCACCAAGCCAAGTTCACCTCGAGCGCGCGGCTATCTTCGTCGCCCATCCGAAATGACCATGGCGAACGGTATCCTTAAGGGCAAGCGCGGCATCAGAGCCGGCGCGCGGAAGGACATGAGCATTGCGCGGAAGGTGGCCGAGCTGGCCCACGCCGAAGGTGCGCGCTTCGTGCTCACCAACGCACCAGTTGCCATGCGCATGGGCGAGATAAACAAGCTGGCCGGAGCCACGGACAGCGCGGTGATCCCCGCTGATGCCACCAACGATGCCGACTTGGAGAAGCTCTTCGCTGAGGCCACCGCCAAATTGGGCGGCCCTATTGATTTCCTACTGCACAGCATAGGCATGAGCCCCAACGTGCGCAAGGGCCGCAAATACGACGACCTGAACTACGAGTGGTACAAACAGACGCTGGATGTGAGCGCCATGAGCCTCCATCGCATGCTCCAGGCTGCGCATAAGGGCAATGCCCTGGCCGAGGGCGCTTCCGTGGTGGCCCTCTCCTACATCGCGGCCCAACGTGTATTCCCCGACTATGGTGACATGGCCGACGCCAAAGCCTTGCTCGAATCCATCGGGCGTGGTTGGGGCTACCGCCTGGGCAAGGAGAAGAAGGTGCGCGTGAATACCGTGAGCCAAAGCCCTACCATGACAACCGCCGGAAGCGGGATCAAAGGGTTCGATGGCTTCTTCGGGTTCGCACAGGAAATGAGCCCATTGGGCAACGCGCCTGCGGAGGCGTGCGCCAGCTTCTGCATCGCCCTCTTCAGCGACTACACGCGCTACGTGACCATGCAGAACCTCTTCCACGACGGCGGCTTCAGCAGCACCGGCGTCACGCCGGAGATCATGGCCCACTTCACCAAGGCGGAATAGGCCACCGTAGCGACCCGTGTCGAACGGCGCCAAACCTTGCACATCTTCGCCCTCCTTACCGAAACCACTCCACCATGAAGAACCCTTACGCGCTTTTCGCCCTCGCCGTCTCCATCTCCACTGGCAGCCTCGTCGCTCAACCTGGAACACTTGATCCTTCCTTCGGCGGAACCGGCATTGTGACCTTGCAACCAGGCGACTTCCACGATGTGACGCACGACGTGATCGCCTTAGCCGATAACAGCAGCCTCATTTGCGGCGTCGCCCGTCACCTTGGGCGCAATGCCATCTTCATCGGTCATATCCTGGAGGATGGTAGCCTGGACGCTTTCTTCGGTACCGACCAAGGCTACACGTATTTCAATATCGGCGAAGAAGCATATGGTTATGCGATGGGTACCGATTCCCAAGGCCGCATCTATGTCTGCGGCCTGGCCTACCCCACCTTCGCACAAGCGATCACTGTGCTGGTGCGCGTTGATGGCAATGGCCAGCCCGATGCGTCCTTCGG
Source organism: Flavobacteriales bacterium (assembly GCA_016710965.1). GTDB lineage: Bacteria > Bacteroidota > Bacteroidia > Flavobacteriales_F > PHOS-HE28 > PHOS-HE28. Next base: position 182,927 of record JADJTW010000032.1, on the reverse strand, counting down.
TGCCAATGGCGTGCTGGAGATCCCGGTGGGTACCAGCGATTCGGAAGCCAAGGGCCTTGTTGTTCTCGCCAATGACGATGTGGTCCTGGGCGGCAGTGCGATTGGTGCCGATTTCGTGCGGGATGCCATGATCGTGAAGATCTCTTCGGCTTCCGGCAATGTCGACACGAACTTCGGATCCAATGGATTCGTGTTCTTCGACGGGCCCAGTGGCGAGGCCTTGCTGAACGACGTGGCTGTGGTGAACGACGGCAGTGTTGTAGGTGTTGGTTATACGGATGTGAACTTCCTGCAGAAGACCATCCTGGTGCGAGCCGGGCTGAACGGCAACCCCGATGTGGCATTTGGTCCGGGCGGCGTCCTGCTACCGGATCTCGGCACCAGCGACCATAGCGCTTGGGGCGCACTGGCAAGCGGTAGCGAGGTATACGTCACGGGCATGGTCTGGTCGGGTTCGGTGAGCGACGTCATCGTCATGAAGGTCCGCGCGGACGGTTCGTACGACCCGATCTTCGGCGGCGGTTCTCCCGTGCTCATCGACATGAACGACTACGAAGTGGGCTTCGACATGGTGGAAGCCGATGGCCAGCTCTATGTGTGCGGCACCACCGGCGAACCCGGATTCGGCACGCCGCGGGACTTCTTCGTTGCCAAGATGAACGGTGATGGCGTCTTGAACAGCACCTTCGGCACAGGTGGTTACGTGATCACCTCGATCCAGGATGATTTCGATGATGCCAATGCCCTCGCGATGCAGCCCGATGGCAAACTGCTCGCCGTGGGTTTCACCGCCGGCTTCTCCACCGGTGGCGATAACGATGTTGCTCTTGTACGTTACCTGGACGATGGAACCACCGCAACGCACGGACAAGAAGTGCTGAACGGGAGCGTCTTCCCCAATCCTTCAGTGGGCGCAATGGTCAGTGTTCGCACCCGACTCACAGGCGGCCTTACCGCAACAGTGATCGACGCGGGCGGTCGCCAGGTGGGTTCATCCTATCATGCGACCTCTCCGATTGCCGTTCTGGATATCGCCACCCTTGCCACTGGTCGGTACACCATTCAGCTCTTGGGGAACGGTGGAGTCGAGCGGCATGCCTTGGTCATCGCCCGCTGATCCCACGAAGCCTGCGTACTGGCAGCAGATGTCGAGGCTCCGCCTGCAGGGCATGCCGATCCACGAGCGGGCGGTCCTGCGCGTCCAACGGTACAACTCCTGTGCGTGAACGACTTCTACCTTAGCCGCCCCTGCAAGGACCCCCACCCATGATGCGTGCATTCGTGAAGCTTGGCCTCTGTGCTGCGTTGCTCTTCTCATCCACCCTGCTGCTCGCGCAAACCGGTACCATCCGGGGCTTCGTGTATGACAAGGCCACCGGCGAGCCTATCATCTTCACCAACGTGGTGCTCAAGGGCACCACGACAGGTGCTGCCACGGATGTGAACGGTTACTTCTCGATCACGAAAGTGCCGGTAGGGCAGCATACCCTGCTGGTCTCCTTCCTCGGGTACAGTAACCTGGAGAAGGCGGTGACCGTGGCGCGCGACCAGATCGTGACAGAGAAACTGTACATGGTGAAGGGCGCCATCGAGATGGAGACCTTCGAGGTGACCGGTGAGAAGCAAGAGGCCCAGAACCAGGTGCGCATGGGGGTGACGAAACTGACCCCGAAGCAGATCGAGCGCATGCCGGCCATTGGTGGCGAGGCCGACCTTGCCCAGTACCTGCAAGTGGTGCCGGGCGTCATATTCACCGGCGACCAAGGGGGCCAACTGTATGTGCGCGGCGGGTCTCCGATCATGAACAAGGTGATGATGGACGGCATGGTGCTGTACAATCCTTTCCACAGCATCGGCCTGTTCAGCGTGTTCGACAACGACATCATCCGTAATGCCGACATCTACACCGCCGGCTTCAACGCCGAGTACGGCGGGCGCATCAGCTCGGTGATGGACATCACAACGCGCGATGGCAACAAGTCACGCCTCAGCGGTCGCGTAGGAGCCAGCACCTTCGCTGCCAAAGCCTTGCTCGAAGGCCCCATCAAACGGCAGAAGGAGCCCGGCGATGGGTCGTCGACCTTCCTGCTCAACCTGCGCCATAGTTACCTGGACCAAAGCAGCAAGACCTTTTACACGTTCGTTGATACGGCCGGCCTTCCGTTCCGCTTCACCGATGCATACGGCAAGGTGAGCTTCAATGGCGCCAACGGCAGCAAGTTCAACCTCTTCGGATTCAACTTCACCGATGGCGTCAACTACCGTGGTGTTAGCGACCTGAAATGGAACAACTGGGGCGCTGGCACCAACTTCGTGCTCGTGCCTGCGGGATCGGCAGTGCTCATCGATGGGGTCTTCTCCTTCAGCAAGTACGACCTTGAACTGAGCGAAGCGGCGCTCGAGCCGCGCACAAGCTCCATCGCCAGTTTCAATGCAGGGCTGAACTTCAAGTACTTCATGGGCTCCAACGAAGCCCGCTACGGCGTTGAGGTGCTGGGCTTCCGCACCGACTTCCAGTTCTTCAACGCGCTCGGTCGGCCATACCAGCAGCAGCAGAACACCTCCGAGATCGCCGGCTATTTCAACTACCGCCTGAACGTGGGCAAGGCACCCGCCAGCGCGGGTTACACACATCGCCTGGTGCTCGATCCCGGGATCCGCATCCACTATTACGCCTCGCTCTCGGTGGCCAATATCGAACCGCGCATCGGCCTCAAATGGAACATCACCGACGATCTGCGCTTCAAGCTGGCCGGTGGCCGATACAGCCAGAACCTGGTGGCTGCGAACAACGATCGCGATGTAGTGAACCTGTTCTACGGCTTCCTCTCCGCTCCAGACAATCTGCCGCGCACCATCACCGAGCGCGACGGAAGCACGCGCAAGGTGAAGGATCCCTTGCAGCGCGCCAACCACTACGTAGCGGGCATCGAATACGACCTGTCCCGCGAACTGACGGCCAATTTCGAGGTGTACCTGAAGGACTTCCGCCAGGTGACCAACCTGAACCGCAACAAGTACTTCAACGACACCGAGGAGTTCGCCGATAAGCCCGATGCACTGAAGAAGGACTACATCATTGAGACCGGACAGGCCTACGGCGCGGACCTCCAGTTGAAGTACGAGAAGAACCACCTGTACCTGTGGGGCGTGTACAGCTACACCTACGTGGACCGGTTCGATGGGATCCAGGTGTACAACCCCGTTTGGGACCGCCGCCACAATGTGAACCTCGTTGCCAGCTACGCTTTCGGCAAGTTCGAAGCATGGAAGGTGAACGTGCGCTGGAACTTCGGCAGCGGATTCCCCTTCACGCGCACTCAGGGCTTCTATGGCTCGGTGCCTTTCAATGGGGACATCAATACCAACTACGCCACCAGCAATGCAGACCTCACGACCGTCTTCGGCCCGCTGAACGATGGACGACTGCCCACCTACCACCGCCTGGACATCGGCGTGACGAAGACCTGGCGCTTCGATGAGTACAAGAGCCTGGAGCTGGACCTGAGCGTGACCAACACGTATAACCGCGAGAACATCTTCTACTTCGATCGGATCCGCTATGAGCGGGTGAACCAGTTGCCTCTGCTCCCTAGCGCCGGGCTGAGCTACAGGTTCTAGAGAGGTGGTAGTGGGAAGGAGCTGCCGGTCTGCGGAGGACGCGACTTTGTTGCTTCCTTCGCCGTTGATCCTCTGCTCGCTCATCCGTGCCGCTCGCTGCATACCACACCAAGCATCTTCTGGAAGCCGGCTGCGATGAGGCCGGTCGTGGTTGCTTGGCGGGACCGGTCGTCGCCGCAGCTGTAATACTTCCGCCTCGGGTAAGACTGCCCGGCCTGGACGACAGCAAGAGGCTGAGCGAAGCGCAGCGCAACGCACTCAGGCCCTTGATCGAAGCGAAGGCCCTGGCTTGGGCCGTGGCCTTGGCCCAACCCGCCGAGATCGACGCCATCAACATCCTGCGCGCCTCCTTTCTCGCCATGCACCGCGCCATCGATGCGCTTGGCATGCGTCCGGGCCATCTCCTGATCGATGGGAATCGATTCACGTCCTACGCTGGTATCGCCCACACCTGCCTGGTGAAGGGCGATGCGCGATTCCGCTCCATCGCCGCAGCTAGCATATTGGCCAAGACCCATCGCGATGCCATCATGCGCGAACTGCATGGATCGCATCCGCAGTACGGCTGGTCCGTGAACAAAGGCTATCCCACGGCTGACCATCGCGAAGCCATTGAACGCTTCGGGACTTGCGCGCACCATCGCAAGAGCTTCCGAACGATCGGAGAGCGCCCATTGCTCTTCGAGGCTGCTGGAGAATGAGCGCGTACGTTGGCGGCGGGTCCTGCACCGGACAGAAACCGACAAGCTCGCGCGATCGGCCCCTGCTCTTGGCTACATTGTCCCCATGCACATCGCGATCATCTCAGGCAGCGTGCGCGAAGGGCGCAAGAGCCACCGGGTGGCATTGCACCTACAGGCTGCCAGCACAGCTTCGGGTAGCACCGCTGAGATCCTTGACCTGAAGGGCTATTCTTTTCCGCTCTTCACCGAACGGCTGAAGAATCAGAGGCCTCCTGCCAGCGATACGCTGGATTTCGCGGATCGCGTGCGCAAGGCCGATGGTGTCATCATCGTGACCCCGGAGTACAACGGCGGTTTCCCTGCCAGTGTCAAGAATATCCTGGACCTGCTGGTTGATGAGTGGAGGCGCAAGCCGGTGGCCATCTGCACGGCCAGCGATGGTTCCTTCGGCGGTACACAGGCCATCACCTCCCTGCTCTTCGGCCTGTGGAAGATAAAGGCGTGGGTGGTGGCGCACATGCCCGTGCCCAAGGTGGCCGAATCCTTCAGTGAAGAAGGCGTGCCGGTTGACACCGAAGGATGGAACAAACGCACGAAAGCCTTGCTGGACGAACTAGGCTGGGCCGTTGAAGCTCGTCGGCGGATGCAGCAATAACGAACGACCTTTTTCATGCGAAACCTCTTTCCCCTGGTCCTCGCACTTGCCGCATGCAGCGCATCCGGACCGGCCGATCCGATGCTACATGCTGTTGTAGACACCGTGGCCGCATCTGTCCCGGAAGCCATGCCAAGCCTATTCGATCGCAAGGAACTCGGTGTCGTGACCGGCACGGATGGCCGGACGTATATCGTTTGCAGCGGCCGCTATTGCGAAGAGTGCGACGCGGAAACAGCGGTGTACGTGTACGACCTAACGATAGGATTACCGGATGCGGAGGAGAACGCGAACGCCCGGATGCACCCCGGCACGGCACGCGATGGCGAAACAAGAGAACCCTACTACGGATCACGTGCCTTCTTCGGGGAGGTACTGCAGGGCGTGCCCGGTGTGATCTGGTTCGAGCGTTCCCTGGGAGCCACCGGCGATATGGAAGAGCGCACGGCCCTGCTGGACCTGAGCATGGGCATGAAGGATTCGCAGCTACAGGGCCACGCTCTGCTGGAACGCACGCTGGCCCTCGCCACGCAAGGAAAATGCCTGGAGATCGAAGGGATCGATCGGACTTCGGCGCCTTAGGTATTCACTGGCACTGCTTGGAAGATGCGCTTGAGCACGCCCACGGCATGCTCCACCTCCGCTGCCGTGGTATAGCGGCTGAACGAGAAACGGATATTGGCACCCGGCCGCTCCGGGTAGAGTGCTGCCAGCACATGGCTCCCCTTGTTGCTACCGCTGCTGCAGGCGCTGCCTCCGCTGCACGCCACGCCTTCGATATCGAGGTTGTACAAGAGCATTTCGCTCTTGCCGTCATCCGGAAAGCGCACATTGAGCACGGTGTACAGGCTGTCATCGCTGGGATCACCGTTGAAGCCAACGCCCGGGATCTCCTCGAGGAGCTCGCGCTTCATCAGGTCCTTCAAGCCCTGCACATGCCGCTGATGACCTTCCACATCCTCGTAGGCGATCTCCATGGCGCGGGCAAGGCCAACGATGCCCGCGATGTTCTCGGTGCCCGCGCGCATGTTCCTCTCCTGCGATCCGCCAAGGATCATCGGCTTCAAGCCCGCACCACTGCGCATGTACAGGAAGCCTACGCCTTTGGGCCCATGGAACTTGTGCGCCGCGCAGGTGATGAAATCCACCGGTGTTCGTTCCAGGTCGAAGCGGTAATGGCCCATCGTCTGCACCGTATCGCTGTGGAAGAGCGCGCCGTACATCTTGCACAAGCCTCCGACCGCATCAAGGTCGATACGCGTTCCTATCTCGTTGTTGGCATGCATGATGGACACGAGCACGCCCTGGCCTTGCGTCATGCGCAACCGTTCCTCCAGATGCGCGAGGTCCGGTTTGCCATCCGCATGCAGCCTGAGCCAATGGATGCGGGTACCAGTGCCTTCTAGCGCGTGCGCCGTGAGTTCCACCGCGTGGTGCTCGATGGGCGAGGTGATGATGTGCTTCACACCGAGATCGCGCACGGCGCCCTTGAGCACCATGTTGTCCGCCTCGGTACCGCCACTGGTGAAGATGATCTCTCCAGGAGCGCAGTTGAGCAGCCTGGCCACGGTACGCCGCGCCTGCTCCACCGCAGCACGGGTACGCCGCCCGTAAGCATGGATGGCCGACGGATTTCCGAAATGCTCCTTCAAGTAGGGCAGCATGGCCTCGAAGACCTCAGGGGCCATGGGCGTGGTGGCGGCGTTATCGAGATAGATCCTGTTCATCTGCTTCTGCCACCAAGTGCCGAGGCGGCACGGCAAAACTACCGGGCAGGAGCCGGACTGCCCGCTATTTCACGCAGTTCGCTCATGATCCTGCCAGCCAGTGCGTCGGCATCCTCCCGCGTAGCGGCCTCGGCATAGATGCGGATGATGGGCTCGGTGTTGCTCCGTCGCAGGTGCACCCAGGTATTGCCGAATTCGATCCGCAAACCGTCGACCGTGCTGTGGGGTTGGGCGGCATACCGCTGCTGCATGGCATCCACGATGGCGCCTACATCCATCCCCGGAGCGAGTTCGATCTTGTTCTTGCTGATGTGATAGTCGGGGTAGCTCTTGCGAAGCTCGCTGCAGGTCTTGCCGCTTCTGGTGAGCAGAGTGAGGAACAGCGCCGCACCAACGAGCGCATCGCGTCCGTAGTGCAGCTCGCCCAGGATCACGCCCCCATTGCCCTCCCCGCCGATGGCCGCTCCCACCGCCTTCATGGTGTTCACCACGTTCACCTCGCCTACGGCGCTGGCATGGCGCTGGCGGCCATGCTTCGCGGCGATATCATCCAATGCGCGCGTGCTGCTGAGGTTGCTCACAGTATCGCCAGGCCGATGCGCGAGCACATGATCGGCGCACGCCACAAGAGTGTATTCCTCGCCGAATAACGATCCGTCCTCGCACACGATCGCCAGCCGGTCCACATCGGGATCCACGGCAATGCCCAAATGCGCCCGATGCTTGCGCACGGCGGCGACCAGGTCGGTAAGGTTCTCGGGCAACGGCTCGGGGTTGTGCGCGAAGTGGCCCGTGGGCGAGCAGTGGATCTCCACTACCTGCAGCACGCCAAGCGCAGTGAGCAAAGCAGGCATCGCCTCGCCGCCGACCGAATTCACGGCATCGACCACCACGCGCAGTCCGGCCTTTTCTATCGCCTTCGTATCGATGAGGTCCAGTTCCAGTATGGCATCGATGTGCTTCCGCATCCAGCCACTGGAGCTGCGCACGCTGCCCAACTCCTCGACGGGTGCGAATGCATAATCCTCCTTCTCGGCGATCCGCAAGACTTCCGCTCCATCTTCGGCGCTTATGAACTCGCCTCTGGAATTGAGGAGCTTCAGCGCGTTCCACTGCGCTGGATTGTGGCTTGCCGTAAGGATGATGCCGCCGTCGGCTTTCTCACCGGGCACCGCCATCTCTACGGTGGGTGTGGTAGCGAGGTCGAGATCCACCACGTCATAGCCCAGGCCGGTAAGCGTGCCCCGTACCAGATCGGCAACCATGGGCCCGCTGATGCGCGCATCGCGGCCCATGACGATCCGTGGGCGTCGGTTGCCGATCATGGGGGAAGCATTGGCCTCGGCACGTTTGCGCATGAGCGTCGCGAAGGCCGCCGTGTAGCGGACTACGTCCATGGGCGTGAGGCCTTCGCCAGGCGCGCCACCGATGGTGCCTCGGATGCCGGAGATGGAACGGATGAGTGTCATGGTGGATGGCCTCAGCATCAACGCGTGCGGCTGTTGGCAAATCTATCCGCGTCGATCAGCGCTATTCCATGCACGCCGTGCGTGGGTCCACAAAGCGATGTTGGCTCTGGACTTCCTCTAAGGCTTCACGAAGCCCTCTGCGCCTGCCGGCAATACCACCGTGTTGTTCTCCGAGCGCATGTCGGCGGTCCGCCCTAATGGGTCTATGGTGATGGAAGCGATGGCCTCAAGGGACCCGGGCAGTACGACACTGTATGCGGGATCGGTCCACTGCCATGCGGGCAGGGTGGTGAAAGCAACAGCCTCGCTATCGGCTGGCTTCGACCCACGCATGAGCGAGAGCGGAATGTGGTAATCCGCGACCGATCCATCACGCAGGATGATCCGCAGATCCACGGGCATGAGCTGATCGCCTTCGTTCCTGAGCGTGATATGCAGTTCGTTGCCCAACTGGAGCACAGCGGCTATGGAGTAGTCCAGATGGCGCGTGGTGTTCACCCATTCATCGAAATACCAATCGAGTTCCACGCCGCTCTGCTTTTCCATCACCCGTTCGAGATCGATGGGTTCGGGGTGCTTGAACTTGCACGCGTCGAAGTAGCGCAGCATGCCGCGATCCAGGGTCTTCTCACCGACCACCGCGCCCAGCTGATGCAGGAACAGCTCGCCGAAGCTGTAGGCCGTTGCGCCGTAGCCCGCATTGGTCTTGAAGTGGTCGGCATGGATGCTGGGAGCTTCGTGCTTATCGCTCTCGGCCAGCGCACGATATCCATCAAAGGCACTGGCGTGCGGGTCATCATCGCCGCCGAAGAGCTCCTTCATGACCTCGGCACCGGCATATTCGGTGAAGCCTTCGTCCATCCAAGCGAATCGCCCTTCGTTGCTGGCTAGCACACCATAGTACCAGCTATGAACGCTTTCATGCACGCTCACGCCAACCAGGCTCCCGAGCCGCCTCTTCCCGGTGATGAGCGTGAGCATGGGGTATTCCATCCCGCCATCGCCTCCCTGCACGAAACTGTATTGCGGCCACGGGTACACCCCGAAATGCTCGTTCATGAAACGGAAGCTCTTGACCATGTAGCCCGGCAATTGGTCCCAGGCATCCTTCAGCGCAGGGTCGTCCTTGTGGAAGAAGTGCAACAGCGGACCATCGGTCATCTGCTCGGTCGTATGCACGTAATCCTTGTCGGCCGCCCATGCGAAGTCATGCACATCCTTCGCCGTGAAGTACCAGGTCAGAATTCCCCCGGCAGGACGCTTCAACGCCTTCTTCGATGGATAGCCATGGCCGATCTGCTCTGGATTCTGGAGCACGCCGGTGGCTGCGATCGTATAGGCACTGTCCAGTGCTATGGTCACATGGTAGTCGCCCCAAACCCCGTAGAACTCACGTCCCACGTACGGATAGGCGTGCCATCCGCGCGCGTCATACTCGGCAAGCTTGGGGTACCACTGGCTCATGCTGTAGGCCACGCCTTCGGCATTATCCCGACCGCTGCGCCGCACTTGCACAGGTACCTGGCCATGGAAATCGAAATCGATCGTCGTGCTCTTCCCGGGTAGCAACGGCTGGCCCAGCCCTGCTTTGAGCACCGTGCCCATAGGAAGCAAGGTGGCTGGCTTACTGCCCTGTGCCATACGGTCCACCACCAACTCGCCCTGCTCGCTGGGGCGGAGCCCCGAAATGCGATCGCCCACGCGGCCATCTGGATCACTTATCGTCCGTGAGCGCACGTCCATTTCACTTCCAGGCCTGAACGCATTGAAGTAGAGATGGAAGTACACCTCCCGAAGGGTGTCAGGACTGTTGTTGGTGTACACCAGTGCCGTTCGGCCAGTGAACCTGTGCGTGATCGGGTCGAGCTCGATGCGCATATCGTACTTCACTCGTTGCTGCCAGCGATCGCACTGCGCCGTGGAGGCTATCGAAACAAGCACGAAAGGCGCAAGAACGAATGCGCGGAGCGGAAGGAACTGCATGGCGCAAAGCAACGCAGACCCCGCCGAATGGCAGTGCTGATGGTGACCTTTCCTTGATGGAAGCCTATGAGAGCAGGCGCTGACGGAGAGCGAACTCCAATTGGCGGTTGGACTCCTCCAGGCGGCGCGTGTAGTCGTCGCGCTGCGCTTCCGCAACGATCTCAGCGTACGCGTCATGGACGGCCTTCACGAGCTGATCGCTCACCCACGGTTTGGCGAAGTACTTCGTGACTCCACCGTTGTTCACCGCATCGATGATCGCTTCCAGATCGGCGTAGGCCGTTACGAGCATCCGACGCACATTCGGATGGCGGTCCTTTACCATGCCGAGAAGCTCGCTGCCGGTAGTGCGCGGCATGCGCTGGTCGGCAATGACCACATGCACCGTGTTGTTCGTCAACTGGGCCCAAGCCTCCGGCAGGTCGGCTGCCAAGAGCACATGCATGTGATTGCGGAAGGCGGCTTGGAAGGCCTGTCGATTCCCGGCATCATCATCCACGAAGAGCACTGTTGGCATCGCCAGTGGGCTGAAATCTCGAGCTACAGCGTTCATGTTCAGCGGATTGCTGCCGTGCTACGGGCATGGGTTCCAGAAGGTTCTGAACTGAGCTGTGGATAATTTGTTCATAAGTTATCGATGCCTAGATTTACCGCCGCTCTGGAACCTTGGACCGCTCCTACTCTCTCCTGTATCGGACATGACCTTACTCACTGAAGCGCTTCGTGGTGCTTCAGCGGACGACCGGGACCTCTACCGGCCGGTGCTCTTCAGGCCTGCCGCACGCCAAGACCGCGCGGCCCTGGAGGACCTGCTGAAGCGCGAGACCCACCTCACGGTGTTCGATCACCTGCATGGGCAGTTGATGGAGCTCGTGAAGGCGCTCGATCCGTCGATGAAATACTCATCGGAGGAACTCGATGCGGCAGCCCGATCGCACTTGGGAACCACGGCATCAGAAGACTATGGGGCGTGGGTGCATTACCCGTGGAGCAATCGGTTGGTCCATTTGCTCGATGAGGCCGAGTTCGCCATGGTGCGAACCGATCGCAACCGGAACAAGATCACGAGCGAGGAACAGTCCGTACTGGCCTCGAAAAAGGTAGGGGTCATCGGCCTCAGCGTAGGCCAGAGCGTGGCGCTCACCATGGCGCAGGAGCGCAGTTTCGGCGAGTTGCGACTCGCTGATTTCGACACCCTCGAGCTCAGCAACCTCAATCGCATCCGGAGCGGCGTTCACCAGCTGGGGCTGAGCAAGGTGGTGAATACCGCACGCGAGATCGCCGAGATCGATCCTTACCTGAAGGTGGTGTGCTTCACTGAAGGCATTTCGGAAGCCAACATCGATCGCTTCCTGTCGGATGGCGGGAAGCTCGATCTCCTGATCGAGGAATGCGACAGCGTAGCCGTCAAGATCATCGCGCGTCAGAGAGCAAAGGCGCTGCGGATCCCGGTAGTCATGGACACCAGTGACCGAGGTCTCATCGATGTCGAACGATTCGACCTCGAACCCGACCGGCCTATCCTGCACGGCTTGGTCGATCACTTGGACCTGGCACTGGCTGCGGAAGCGAAGACCAATGAGCAGAAGCTGCCCTTCGTCGTTCCCATCATCGGGCTGGAAACGATGAGCAAGCGCATGAAGGCCAGCATGCTCGAGATCGAGAGCACAGTGGGCACATGGCCGCAATTGGCCACTTCAGTGGTCCTTGGCGGAGCGCTTGTGGCCGACATCCACCGCCGGATCGCGCTGGGCCAATTCACTAGCAGCGGACGTTGGTTCGTTGACAGCGAGGAGTTGCTGCGCGACGCGGAGCCGTTGCAGTCGAAGACCCATGATGCATTCGACGCTCCGAAGGCCCTCGACCTGCCTACCATGCAAGCGCTTGCCGAGAGATGCGCGTTGGTCGGCGCCTCCATCGAGTGGGTGCAGGACGATGCTCTTGCCCTCGTGGAGGCCGCCATGCAAGCCCCATCTGCTGGCAATCTGCAACCTTGGAAGTTCCTCTTGCATGAAGGGCGCCTGTACGTCTTCCACGATGGCGCCTTGGGCGATTCGGCCTTGGACAGTGGCCGCTTGATACCGGCGGTGGATATGGGCGCGTGCTTGGAGAACATGAGTCTGAAAGCGTCGGAACTGGGCCTTTCCATCGCCCTCCAGGCCTACCCCATCGAAGGCGACCATCGATTGGTTGCAGTGATCACGGTCAGCCGGTCGACGCCAGTGAAAGATCCGCTCGCGAACATGATCGGCATGCGCTGCACCAACCGTCGCAAAGGCGATGCACGCTCCATGCCTCTGGGACCGATGAAGGAAATGAGATCCGTGGTCCTTGATGTCGATGGCTGTGACGCCCACTTCCTCACCCACATCGATCACATGCGCTCCATGGCCGAGACGATCGCAAAGGCCGAACGCATCCGGGTGCTGAATCCCATCGGCCATCATGAGCTCTTCGAAAAGGAGATGCGTTGGAGCACGTCTGATGCGGCACGTACGCGCGACGGCCTCGACCTGCCGACGATGGAGTTGAAGCTTACCGAAGAAGTGGGCTTCCGTGTGGCCGCAGACCGCAAGGCCATGGACCTGCTGGCACTGTGGGATGCAGGACGCGCCTTCATGAAGATGACGCGCGAGGCCATCGCCTCCAGTTCGGCGATCGTGCTGATCTCCTGCACAAGCAACGATCCGCGAAGCCTGCTCGATGCAGGGCGAGCAGTAGAACGACTGTGGCTGAAGGCAACGGAAATGGGCCTCGCCGCAACTCCCTGTTCGGCCCCGATCCTGCTTTCGCATCACGTGCGGCACGGGCAAGGATCAGGTCTCCAACGGACGGAGAAGGATGCGCTCCTCCAGCTATTCGGCGAAGTCCAGGCAGCGTTCGGCATCGGTGATCGCGAACCGATCTTCCTGCTGCGCCTCTCATACGCCGAAGCTCCTTCGGCCCGCAGTCTGCGCCGACCGCTTCAATCCTTCCTCTTCAGTCATCAGAACATACCCGCCTGACCATGGAAAAGATCACCATTCGCGCATTCCGGGCTGTCGATGATCCGGTGAGCTGCGAGCGCTACGCACAGGAGCACGCACGTGTGCTCACGGACCTGGGCGTATCCTCCGTGGTGGTGCCCGATGACTCATGGACGAAGGATGAGCACACCTACGTCTTCGTGGCGGAGCATCCGACCTTGGGCATGGTGGCCGGCATCCGATTGGAACGCGCGGTGCGCATACGGCCGCTGCGCATGCAAGTGTGCCTTGCCGGCATGGCTCCGTCGATCGTGCCAGTGCTCGACTCATTGGAACCACATGGCAATGCCGAGCTCTGCGGGCTGTGGAACGCTCACCGTTTCGCCGGTCGTGGCGTGCCCTGGCTGCTGGTGAACGCAGCGGTGGCAAGCGCTCCTCAATTGGGCCTGCGCAGCATTGTCACATTCATAGCGGAATACGTGGCTCCGTATGCCGAGCGCACCGGTTTCAGCATGATGAGCCACATCGGCGATGAAGGCCGTCTGGTCTATCCGATTCCATCGATCAAGACCTGGGCGATGGTGCTCGAGGATGCGCTCACCCTGGGCACAGTCGAACAGGATGTACGCCAACGACTGGTGAGCTTGAGGACTCGCCCCCAACAATTCAGAGTGGAGCAGCCCAAGTCGGAGGAGATCTTCGTGCTCTACGACCTCCTGGTGGATGAGAGCATGAAGACCAGGTACGAGCAGGTCATCGAGACCCGGCGGCGCTACGCCGCATAGCCGGGAACCCGTGGCAGTCCATGGGCGGAGAACGCGCCCATGCGACAGAATCTTTCTTGTGCGGCCCTGCTCATCTCCGCCATTGTCAGCGCAGCAGACCCTGCTCCGATCGATTTCACCGGTGGGATCACTCAGCGCTCCATCGGAATCCATTGTTCGGTCCTTGTCGATGAACAAGGGGCGCATACCTCCGTGAGCGCCGCAGCCGACCCAGGCTGGACCCCATGCACAGCGGATGTCCCGAACCTCTCGGTATCCCGCGCCGCTCATTGGATCCGATTCATGGTGCGCAACGCCTCGGAGGACAACAGTGTTCTGCTCTCGATCCCCTATTCCGAGATCGATGAACTGGATGTGCATCTTGTACGCTCCGGGCGGAGCATGCTTATCGCACATACCGGCCAATCGGTAGGCGACATCAAGAAACGCGACTTCGTCTTCGACCTGCCGCTCGAGTCCGGTCAAAGCGGTGAAGTATTCGTGCGGGTGCGGGGCTTCAAGGCCATACACGTTCCTATGCACTTGACGGATGCAGACTCCTTCGGTGCCTATGCCGGCCGCCGTGACCTGGCCATGGGCGCCTACGCCGGGATCATGATCGTTATGGCCTTGTACAACCTCTTCCTCTACTTCTCCATCCGCGAGAAGGCATACTTGCTTTACCCGCTCTACATCATTTCGATCAGCATCGCTCAACTCACCTTCCAAGGCGTGGGACCAGCCGATTGGTTGCGGGATCAGCCGTGGATCGCCTCACGCATCTCCATGATAGGCGCCTTGTCCGCCATCATCTTCGGCATGGAGTTCAGTCGTCGGTTCATCGGCACCAAGCAATTGCTGCCGCGCATGCATCGGTTCGTGCCTGTCTTCTATGTTCTTGTTCTGGTGATCCTTGGCATCTATCTCTTCGGCGACGCCTGGACAGGTTACAACATGGCCCAAGCCATTTGCGGCGTCACTGCCATCTTCCTGCTGGTCATGTCCATCCTCGCCATCCGCAAGGGATCCCGGCAGGCCCGCTTCTTCCTCCTTGCCTGGACCTTCTTCCTGGTGGGCGTGGTGCTCTTCGTGCTGAAGGATGCGGGAGTGCTGCCCTTCAGCGGTCTCACCCACTACGCCATGACCATCGGCTCGGCCATCGAGGGCGTGCTGCTCTCCTTCGGTCTTGCCGACCGCATCAACGTGCTGCGGCGGGAGAAGGAACAATCGCAAGCCGAAGCGCTGCGAGCTTCGGTGGAGAACGAACGCCTCATTCGCGAGCAGAACATGGTACTGGAGGAGAAGGTACAGGCGCGAACCCACGCTTTGCAGGAAACGAACGACCATCTCAAGCGCACGCAAACGCAGTTGGTGAACAGCGAGAAGATGGCCTCGCTCGGTCAGCTCACCGCTGGCATCGCGCACGAGATCAACAACCCCATCAACTTCATCACCAGCAACATTGCGCCGCTCCGCCGCAACATCGGCGATCTTCTTGAAGTCGTGAAGGCCTACCGCGAACTGGATCCCTTGCGCGCCGACGAACAATTGCGCGCCTTGAGGGCGAAGGAGAAGGAACTGGGCCTGGAGGAATCCATCGAAGAGCTCGATGGCATCATCGGCAGCGTGGCAGAAGGCGCCTCACGCACGGCGGAGATCGTACGCGGCCTGCGCAACTTCAGCAGGCTCGATGAGGACGACCTGAAGGACGCCGACCTCAACGACGGCCTGCGAAGCACGTTAACGGTCCTGGCGCCGCAATACCGGGACAAGGTGGAATTCGACCTGCAGCTGGCCGAACTGCCGCGCGTGGAGTGCTTCCCCGGCAAGCTCAACCAGGTATTCATGAACATCATCACCAACGGCGCGCAAGCCACGCTCTCACGTGCTGATGGCCGACCACGCAGGGTGACCCTGAGCACGCGCGAGGCCGATGGCCACGTGGAAGTGCGGATCTCAGATACCGGTGTGGGCATGTCACTGGAGGTGCAGGCCCGCATCTTCGACCCCTTCTTCACCACGAAGCCCGTGGGCGAAGGCACAGGCCTTGGTCTCGCCATCGTCTACGGCATCATCAACGACCATGGTGGCGCCATTGCCGTGGAGAGCCAGCCAGGAGTAGGCACCGAGTTCCGCATCACCCTTCCCGTGCGCCGTGAGCGACGGCGTGAAATGCGCGCATGACCATGAGCGATCGGCGCCCACGCGTGCTCTTCGTCGATGACGAAGAGAGCAACTTGAAAGCCTTCAAGGCGGCATTCCGCCGTGAAATGGACATCCTGCTCGCGAGCTCAGGCAGCGAGGCATTGCAACTGCTCGAGCATGAGGCAGTGCATGTGATCGTCAGCGATCAACGCATGCCGGGCATGACCGGAAGCGAGTTCCTGGCGATCGCGCGGGACCGGTTCCCACGAGCCATGCGCATGCTGCTCACCGGATACGCCGACCTGGAGGCGGTGGTGAACGCTGTGAACAAAGGAGGCATCTATGCCTATGCCACCAAGCCGTGGGACGAGAACGACCTGAAGCTCCGCATCCGCCAGGCCTTCGAGATCCATCAACTGCGCACGGAGAAGGAGATCCTCCTGGATCGCTACACGCAAGTATTCGAAGCCAGCGGCGACCCCATTGTGATCGTTGATCACCGGGGCCAGGTGCTCGAGGTGAACCACGCCTGTGCCCGCTTGCTTGCCACGGATCGCGAAGCCCTACTGCGCGCCCACTTCACGGAATTCATCGAGAACCCCGCTGGATTGGTGACAAGCCTGAAGCAGCACCGCAGCGGAAATGAATTCGTGAACGTGGACCTGACGTTGCGCACGCCCCAAGGAAGCCTTATCGACTGCTTGATGACCGCCACCTATCTGGGCCAGCAGGATGGGAGAAGGGATGTATTCCAGGCCATCATCAAGGACGTAACCGACCGCAAGCAGGAGGAGAAACGCCTGCAGAAGCTCAACGCCGACCTGGACAAGCGCGTCGCCGCCCGCACTTCGCAATTGCTTGAGGCGCTGGAAGACCTGGGGTCCTTCAGCTACAGCGTTGCGCATGACCTGCGCTCGCCGTTGAAGAACATCGCGGCCCTAAGCGATATGCTGCAGAGCACCGCCGCCAATGACCCCGACCAACTGGAATGCCTCGAATACGCCAGGCGCATCCATAACGGGGCTGGCCGCATGATACAGCTCGTCGACGACCTGCTACGCTTCTCGCAGACGAACGCCCGCGAAGTGGAGCACAAGGAGTTCGCTCTTGCCCCGCTGGCGATCTCGGCTGTCGAGGACCTTGTGCCTGCGGAACGCCGCGGTCAGGTGGATGTCATGATCGCTTCGGACGCAAAGGTGAACGCCGATCCGCCCATGCTGAAGGTGGTACTGCACAACCTGCTCTCGAATGCGCTCAAGTTCACCCGGTCGGTGCCTTCGCCGCACATCAGCATAGGCCACCAGCACGAGGGTGATACGGACCACCTGTGGGTGCGCGACAATGGAGTGGGCTTCGATCCACAGCACAAAGAGCAAGCCTTCGGCATGTTCAAACGATTGCACAAGGCCGATCAGTTCGAGGGAACGGGCGTGGGCCTGGCCATCGTGCAACGAATCGTTACCAAGCACTGCGGTCAGGTTTGGGCCGACAGCGCCGTTGGACAAGGGACCACCATCCACATCGTACTGCCCAAGAAAGCAGCGGAGCAAGCCACAACACCCTTCAGCAAAGTAGCCTGAAGGCGAAACCTGGCTTGCCACTGCATCGTACCAGCGCTCGAACATCTGCAACCATGGCACGCACGCTACCCTTCCTGGCCGCTTCACTGGCGCTCGCAATGAGCCCGTTGGCCATTGCCCAGCGCACCCTCGTTGATGCCCGGGACCAAGCCGAAGGCTGGTACCTGCCCGTACACGGCGAAGTGACCGTGCAAGGCAAGACCGCAGAGGACTTCAAAGTCCTGCTCTACAAGAACAACGAAGCCCTTGGAGAAGTACCCGTGACGAAGAAGGGGAAGTTCGAATTGGAACTGGACATCGATAACGTGTACACCGTGCGCATCATCAAGGACGGCTTCCAAGAGAAGATGTTCAACATCGATACGGCACTCCCAAAGGAATTGACCAAGTACCCCGCGTACGATTGCTTCGTGAACCTGCTGCCCGTGAACGCCCAAGGCGTTGATGTATTCTACACCGACTTCCCCTCGGCCATTGTGCGCTATGATGAGACGCAAGGCGGTTTCTACCACAGCGAGCATTACCTCGACCATATCCAGACGCGGCTTGCTGGGGTAGCCACCGCCACGTTCTGAATCCGCGAACTCCTTCCCTTCCGCCTTACAAAAACAACCAACCAAGGCTGAAGGAACAGCAAGGCGGGCCCGTAAGCCCGCCTTGATCCTTTCTACCCGGTCCTGATCAGTGCTGGTCGTAATCGACCACCACGCGTTGCGAGCGCGGGTGGGTCTGGCAGGTGAGCACGTAGCCATCGGCCACCTCCTCGTCCGTGAGCGCGTAGTTCATTTCCATCTCCACCTGTCCTTCCATCACGCGGGCTTTGCACGTGCAGCACACCGCGCCCTTGCATGCATAGGGCACATCCAGTCCGCCATCAAGTGCAGCGTCCAGCACGGCATCGCCCTTGGCAGGGATCTTCAGCTCATGCTCGCGACCATCAAGGATCACCTTCACGTCTGCCACTCCATTGAATGCGCCAGCTGCACTGTGCGCATGCTCCACTTCCTTCTTCGCCTCTGTGGAAACAGGCGTGCTGAAGAGCTCGATATGGATGCGTTTCTTCTCCACCCCCTCCTTCTCCAACGCCTCGCTCACGTTCACCATCATCTGCTCGGGGCCGCAGATGAAATACTGGTTGTCGTTGCGGTCCGTGACGAAGCGCTTCAATAGCTCCACCGCCTTCTCCGCTGTGATGCGGCCATTGAACAACCGGTCCTCGTCAACCCCTTTGCTCAGGATATGATGCACCCTGAGGCGCTCCCCATGCTGTGTCCTCAGTTCCTCCAGTCGCTGGCGGAAGATGATCCGGTCCACATCCGTGTTGCCATAGAAGAGCGTGAACGTGCTCTTGGGCTCGGTGCGGAGAACGGTCTTGAGGATACTGAGGATGGGGGTGATGCCGCTGCCCGCAGCGAAGGCCACGAAATGCCGCTCCTTCGTCGGGTCGAGCGCGGTGGTGAAGTTGCCCATCGGGGTCATCACTTCGATGCTCATGCCAGGCTTCAGCTTCTCCACCAACTGCGTGCTGGCCCGGCCACTGGGGACCTTCTTCACAGCGATCTTCAAATGGCCCGTATCGAGCGGACTGCTGCAGATGCTGTACGAGCGCCGAAGCTCCTCGCCGTTCACCGATAATTTCAAGGTCAGGTACTGGCCATGCTGGAACGCGAAATCGGCTTGCTCTGCAGCTGGCACCTTGAAACCGACCACGATGCAGTCCGGTGTTTCCTGGTGGACTTCCTCGACTTGGAGCGTGTGGAATCGAGCCATGCGTGTATTGCTCATTGAATGTGGGCGACTGCGGACCGAAGGCGGCAAAAGTAGCCGCTGCGCTCAACAGCCAACGGGCGTTGAACAAGCGAGCTGCGCACATGTTCGGGGCTGACCGAACTCATTCCGCGCCTCACCCAAGCTCCTATCTTGGCCCCAAGCAAATCGACCATGACGGAAGTGAAGAATTCGCAGGAGCTCTTCCAGGCGAAGGTGGATGCCGAGCAGAAGATCGAGCCGAAGGATTGGATGCCTGAGAAGTACCGCAAGACGCTCATCCGCCAGATCAGCCAGCACGCGCACAGCGAGGTGGTGGGCATGCTCCCCGAAGGCAACTGGATCACGCGCGCACCCAACTTGCGGCGCAAGGCGATCCTGCTGGCCAAGGTCCAGGACGAGGCTGGTCATGGCCTGTACTTGTACAGCGCAGCCGAGACCCTCGGCGTTTCGCGCGAAGAGACCATCGATGCCTTGCTCAGCGGTAAGGCCAAGTACAGCAGCATCTTCAACTACCCCACCCTCACCTGGGCCGATATCGGAGCAGTGGGTTGGTTGGTCGACGGTGCGGCCATCATGAACCAGGTGATGCTTTGCCGGACGAGCTACGGCCCATACGCGCGTGCCATGGTGCGCATCTGCAAGGAGGAGAGCTTCCACCAACGCCAGGGCTACGAGATCATGAACGTGCTGGCGAATGGCACGCCTGAGCAGAAGGAAATGGCACAGGATGCGCTCAACCGTTGGTGGTGGCCGAGCCTGATGATGTTCGGGCCCAGCGATGCCAATAGCCCGCACAGCGCCGAGAGCATGAAGTGGAAGATCAAGCGGCAGAGCAACGATGAGCTACGGCAGATCTTCATAGACCGCACGGTGCAACAAGCCGAGGTGATCGGGCTCACGATCCCCGACCCCAAGCTGAAGTGGAACGAAGAGACCATGCACTATGAGCACGGCGAGATCGACTGGGCAGAGTTCAATAACGTGGTAGCCGGTAATGGCCCCTGCAACAAGGAACGCCTCGCCGCCCGCAACAAAGCGCACGATGAAGGCGCGTGGGTGCGCGAGGCAGCCATGGCCTATGCCGCGAAACGCGCCAGGAAGAAGCAGGCTGCCTGATCGAAACACCCGTAGCGTCGACCCAGCGGGTCGAACCGAGAACCAGAAAGACCGATGAACAACACCAACGAACAAGGATGGCCCCTCTGGGAGATCTTCATCCAGAGCAAGCGCGGCCTCGACCATAAGCACGTGGGCAGCTTGCACGCCGCCGATGCGCAAATGGCGATCGAGAACGCCCGCGATGTGTACACGCGCAGGCAGGAAGGACAGAGCATCTGGGTGGTGCCCGCCGCAGCCATCAGTGCGAGCCAACCTGATGATGCCGCGATGCTCTTCGACCCCGCCGATGACAAGACCTACCGGCATCCCACGTTCTACGTAATGCCGGAGGGCGCGAAATTCATTTGAAGAAGGGGTCGACAATTGTCGACCCGAATGAAAATGACCCAGCAAGAAGCCCTCTTCCAATACTGCCTGCGTCGCGGCGATGACAACCTGATCCTGAGCCACCGCTTGAGCGAATGGTGCGGGCATGGGCCGCAGCTTGAGGAGGACATCGCCCTCACCAACCGTGCGCTGGACCTGATCGGACAGGCGCGCAACTACCTGCAGTACGCCGGTGAGGTGGAAGGCAAGGGCCGCTCGGAGGACGACCTCGCCTACATGCGCAAGGAACGCGACTTCGTGAACGTGAAGCTGGTGGAGTTGCACAACGGCGACTACGCCTACACGATGGCCCGCAACTTCCTCTACGATGCGTGGCACCTTCCCTTACAGCAAGCGTTGATGAAGAGTGCGGACACACAGCTTGCTGCCATTGCCGGCAAGGCCGTGAAAGAAGTGACCTACCAACTGAAGACCAGCGCCGATTGGATGATCCGCTTCGGTGATGGTACCGAGGAAAGCCACCAACGTGCTCAGACCGCGCTCCATGCGCTCTGGACTTACACCGGTGAACTCTTCACCACTGATGAAGTGGAAGCCGTCTTGCAAAAGGCTGGTATCGTACCCGACATGGCACCGATCAAAGCGGCCTTCGATGCGAAAGTGGATGCTGTGCTGGCGGAAGCCACACTTAAGCGCCCCGCAGACGGCTTCATGATGAGCGGCGGCCGCCAGGGCAAGCACAGCGAGCATATGGGCTTCCTGCTGGCCGAGATGCAATACCTCCAGCGGGCGTATCCGGGGGCGACGTGGTAGGAAGCCCATCCACCGCAACGAACGCAACGGGGGCGCAACGCAGTTTCTGGTGCATTTCGTGGCGGGTCCTTGGCGCTCGTTGCGTCTTGGCGGTGAAAGACCTCTTCCGTTCGACCTTTGTGTACCAATGAACTCCGCTCCCGCCCTCACCCGTCAGCACATCCTCGATCTCCTCGAGAACGTGAAGGACCCCGAGGTCCCGGTGATCAGCGTGCGCGAATTGGGCGTGCTGCGCGATGTGGAGATGAGCGACGGGAAAGTGTTCGTGACGATCACGCCCACCTACACGGGTTGCCCGGCCATGGACACCATGCGCGAGGACATCGTGAAAGAACTGCACAATGCCGGGATCATGGATGTGGAAGTGAAGCAGATCCTCTCCCCTTCCTGGACCACAGATTGGATCAGCGATGCAGGCAAGGCCAAGCTGAAAGCCTACGGCATTGCACCGCCAGAGAAGACCGCCGACATACGCGCGCTCAAGGGCGAATTGCCCGTGGTGCCTTGCCCGCAATGCGGCTCGAAGGACACCGTGATGGTGAGCGCCTTTGGCTCAACAGCGTGCAAGGCGCTTTGGAAGTGCAATACCTGCTTGGAGCCGTTCGATCAGTTCAAGTGTCTCTAACTTTCTGACCGCTAATAGCTGCACCATGACCCAGCGCACCTACCGTGTCCTTTTAACCCAAGAACCAGAGGGCGGGTTCACCGTTACTGTTCCTGCACTAGTAGGCTGTGTGACCTATGGCGATTCCATCGACCATGCTTTGAGCATGGCGAAGGAGGCCATTGAGCTCTACGTGGAAACCTTGGTGGCCGAAGGTGATCCTGTTCCGGACGACAGCAGGACCTTCGAGTATTCCTTGGTGCTTGCTTCCTGATGGCCAAGACACCATCGCTCACTGCAGCGGAGTTGATAAAGTTGCTCCGGTTGCATGGCTTCGAGTTCGTTCGCGCCAAAGGCTCCCACCAAATCTTCAAGAACAGGACGACCGGAAAGATGACAATTGTGCCCATGCACAAGGGAGACCTTCCCAAGGGGACACTGCTTGCCATCCTTGGGCAGGCCGGCATCGACAAAGAGAGCCTGGTCTGAGCCTCCTACTTTCGCGGCCCAATGCCTCTCGCAGAATACACCGTGGATCCTGCGCGCCTCGACAGCGTGGTGAGCGAGCCGCTCTTTGCGGCAGTGGCCGCTGAGGCAGCGAAGCAGAACATTCCAGCCTTCGCAATCGGTGGCTATGTGCGCGACATGCTCATCGGTCGCCCCTGCAAGGACATCGACTTCGTGGTGGAAGGTGATGGAATCGCTTTCGCTGAGGCTGTTGCCAAACGCTTGAACGCTGGCCCCGTGCATGTCTTCAAGAATTTCGGGACAGCGATGTTCATGCACGGCAATCCCGCTGAGGCGGGACAGGTCGTGCAGGTGGAATTCGTGGGAGCAAGAAAGGAGAGCTACAGTCGGGACAGTCGGAAACCGGAAGTGGAACCCGGCACCATCCAGAACGACCAGGAGCGGCGGGACTTCACGATCAATGCGCTCGCGATCTCGCTCAACACTGGAAGCCTCGGCGCACTGGTGGATCCCTTCGGTGGCATCCTCGACCTGGACCGCGGCCTGTTGCGCACGCCGCTCGACCCGGACATCACCTTCAGCGACGATCCGTTGCGCATGCTTCGCGCCGTGCGCTTCGCGAACCAGCTCGGTTTCGTCATCGACCCACCCACCTTCGATGCCATCAAGCGCAATGCGAAGCGACTGGAGATCATCAGCGCGGAACGCATCCACACGGAACTGAACAAGATCATCTTGTGCGCCAAGCCCAGCATCGGGTTCAACCTCTTGCTGCAATGCGGGCTCTTGCAGGAGTTCTTCCCGGAGTTCGTGGAACTGCAAGGCGCAGAGGAGAAGTTCGGCATCGGCCACAAGGACAACTTCCACCACACGCTGCAGGTGCTGGACAACGTGTGCGAGAAGAGCGACGACCTCTGGCTGCGCTGGGCCGCCATCCTGCACGACATCGCGAAGCCGAAGACCAAGCGCTTCGAGCCCGGCCACGGCTGGACCTTCCACGGACATGAGGACAAGGGCGCACGCATGGTGCCAACGATCTTCCGTCGACTGAAGCTGCCATTGGACGAACAGATGCGCTTTGTGAAGAACCTCGTTGCGCTCCACTTGCGGCCCATCGCCCTCACCAAGGTGGAGGTGACCGACAGCGCGGTGCGGCGCCTGCTCTTCGATGCCGGCGACGACATCGACGCGCTGATGATCCTCTGTCGTGCGGACATCACCAGCAAGAACGAGAAGAAGAAGGACCGCTACCTGCGCAACTACGAGGTGGTGATGCAGAAGCTGAAGGACGTGGAGGAGAAGGACCGCGTACGCAATTTTCAGCCACCCATCACCGGCGAGGACATCATGCGCGCTTTCGCCATCCAGCCCTGCAAGCTCATCGGGGATATCAAGACGGTGATCAAGGATGCGATCCTGGACGGCGTGATCCACAACGAGCGGGCGGAGGCCTGGCAGCTCATGTTGGATACGGGCAGGAAGCTGGGCGTGGAGCCGGTGGTGCTGGAGGATCGGTAACCGGTTGAGGGTCTGAAGCTGGCGACCCAGCGGTCGATGCGCATCAACGTTCAACATTAGCTTCCTTCGCGACCGGAACCACTGACCGCCAACCGGCTCTCCAACTCCTCCCAATGCGCATCTACCGTTTCAGGGTACTGATCGATCACGAGAGCGAGGCGTTCCGTGACATCGAGATCGGCAGCGAGCAGAGCTTCCTCGATCTCCATAAAGCGATCAAGGATGCTTTCGGCTTCATCGGCCAGGAGATGGCCTGCTTCTATGTGAGCGACGAGAACTGGGACAAGGGCCCTGAGATACCGTTAGCCGACCTCGGATTCGGACAGGACGGCGACGCCACGCCCGCCCTCATGGACCAGGTGCTCATCAGCGACCACATGCGCGCCACCAACCAGCGCTTCGTATACGCCTATGACTTCCTGCACATGTGGATGTTCATGGTGGAGCTGATCCAAGCCAGCGAACCGGAAAAAGGCGTCGCCTATCCGCGCGTGGTTTTGAGCATGAAAGAAGCTCCGGGCGAGCACAGCAAGGAGGATGATCTCACAGCGGGCATCCTCGAAGAAGAAGACCCCTATGCCACCGGCGGTGAAGAGCACCAATACGAGGAAGAAGAAGAGGATGAGCACTTCGGCGATGAGGGCGGCGACCACGATGAGCACGGCCACGGGAGCCTCGATGACCTCGGCGAGGAATACCGCTGATGGCACGCGGAACGCTGATCATCATCGGCGGGCCGACTGCCTCGGGTAAAACGGAGGCCGCGGTGAACCTGGCTTCCCACTTCGGAACCGAGGTGATCAGTGCCGATTCACGGCAATTCTACCAAGCCATGCGCATCGGCACCGCTCGGCCAAGCGTTGGAGAATTAGGCGGGGTGAATCACCACTTCCTCGGGCACTTGGATATCACCGAAACATGGAGCGCCGGTCGTTTCGCACGCGAGGCGGAGCCCGTGCTGCAGGAATTGCTGAAGACGCGCGGCATGGTGGTACTGGTGGGAGGCAGCGGCCTGTACATCGATGCCCTGATCAGAGGCATGGACCCGCTTCCGCGGAGCGATCCCAGGCTCCGTGAGAAGTTGCAAGGTCGGGCGAAACAGCATGGCCTAGCTTCCTTGGTGGAAGAACTCGCGACCCTTGATCCGGCATCGCATGCGCGCATCGATCGGAACAACCCCCACCGCGTGATACGCGCACTGGAAGTGTGCCTGCTCACCGGCAAACCGTTCAGCGCGCAACGCACCGGTACCAGGGACCGCGAGGATGTCCGTCTCGTGCGCATCGCCATGGACATGCCACGTGAGCAACTCTATGCGCGCATAGATGCACGCGTGGACCGCATGGTGGCCGATGGCCTGGTAGATGAAGCGCGATCACTCCTCCAGCATCGCGAGCGAAATGCCCTGCAGACGGTTGGCTACCGCGAACTGTTCGCGCACTTCGACGGGGCCTTGGCACTGGATGCAGCAGTTGCGCTCATCAAGCAGCACACGCGCAACTACGCCAAGCGCCAGATGACATGGTTGCGTCGAGACGAAGGATGGAAATGGGTAGCGCCGGGGGACACCACCCGTATGATCGCGGTATCGGAAGCTCAGGCCTGAGGACCGTCGTACTGCACGCCGATCAGGAGCACGTCATCGACCTGTTCCTCGCCGCCCTTCCACTGTCGGAACCGATCAGAGACGGCCTGGTATTGGTCTTCCATGGAAAGATCGGCCGAACCGATGAGCCATTGTTTGAGGCCCGCGCTACGCAGCTTCTTGCCGAGCGGTCCGCCGAACTGGTCGCAGAGGCCGTCGGAGAACAGGTAGAACCGATCTCCTGCTTGCAAATCGATCACTTCCCTGCCGAAGGGCTTGGGCGTTCCCTCGTGCTGTCCGATGGGCATGCGATCGCCTTTGAACTCGATCAATTCGCCATCGCGCACCAGGTACATCGGGCCGTAGGCTCCAGCGTACTGCAACTGGCCACGCTTCGGGTCCAATGTTGCCATGCCCACGTTCATGCCATCGCGATTGTCCCCGCCATCGTTGCGGTTCAGCGCATGAACGAAGCCAGTCCGCAGCGCGTCGAGGATGCGCGCGGGATCGGTGATGCGTTCTTCCATGACCGATTCCCGGAAGAGCTCTGCAGCGATCAGGCTGAGCAGCGCGCCCGGCACGCCATGGCCGGTGCAATCGGCCGCCGCGATCACCAACATTCCGTCCACCTCGGCGAACCAGTAGAGGTCGCCGCTCACGATGTCGCGCGGGCGGAAGAGGATGAAGGATTCCGGGATGATCTCCTGGAGCTGTTCTGCCTCCGGCAATACCGCACGTTGGATCCGTTGGGCGTAACGAATGCTCGAAAGGAGATCACGGTTCTGACGCCCCACGACGACTTGCTGCTCGGCTACCCGCCTTTGCAAGGCCAGGCGCTCGCGTATATCACGGGCGAAGAGTATGACGGCCGGTTTGCCATCGTAGCTGGTAACGCGCACGCTGCTTTCCACCTCTATGATCCCGCCATCGGCCTTGAGCAGCGGAATGTCCTCATAGATCGCTCCCTTGTTCTCCCAAGCATCGGCGATCCGCAAGGCACTGCTCTGCAGGTGCTCATCGGGGTGAAGCTGGAAGATGGTGAGATGCGCCAGTTCCTCGCGCGAATAGCCGAGCATGATGGCTGCGCGTTCATTCGCCTGATAGATGCGGCCGTTGACGAAGTTGATCACGAAGAGCGCATCGTTGCTGCCCTCGAGCACCTCCATGAGGCTCTGGCGATCCTGCTCCGCGCGCTGGTTACGCTTGTGCAGGCGGTTGTATGCGTTGCTGATGACCACCGAGGCGCCCAGGAGCACCACGGGCAATGCGCCCAGCGCCACGCCCATTGTCAGTTTCATACCGGGTGCATTACGGGCCTGATGCGATCGAGCACGCTGAAGATCAATTCCGGATCGAGGAACTCGCCCACGCGATCGGGCCGAGAAACGTAGCGCACCACCCCATCCGCATCCACCAGGAAGGAGGCGGGAAGCGGAATACCCCGCTCATAGTCCACCCCCACTTCAAGGACCGGATTGTTGTACACCACACCGTAGCGCCCGCTTATGGCTTGCTGGTCATCGCTGAGCAGTCGGAAACCGACCCCGATCCGCGCGACCATGTCGCTATTGACCGCGATGTCGTCCGGCCCGATGGCGAGCACATGCACCCCCTTCTCCAGGAAGCGCGACCGGTTGCGCTCGTACGTGCGCAGCATCATGTGGCAACCGGGGCACCAGTCGCCGCGGACGAAGATGAGCAGCACGGGGTGCTTGCCCCGGTAGTCGGAAAGCCGCACCGGTCGTCCATCCTGATCCGGCAATTCGAAGTCCGGCGCCGGGGAATCGACCCGCACGCGATAGCCATTGCGCGAGCGGTGGCGGATGTGCCGGGCGTCCTGCACATAACCGAAGGTGAGCATGAGCGCACTGGCGATGGGAAGCACAGGCGCGAGCCAGAGGTCCCATGCGAAGGCGTGGTCGCGGATAGCCGTCAGGTAGCAGCCGAGCGCCACCACGGCGAGCCCAGTATCCGCCCAAAGCAGGTTCATGTACGTGAATCGTTGCATGAAGGCCTGCCGGGCCACGGTGGCTGTACTTGCGCAGAACATGGCAAGCGTGAGCCATGGCCAGCGCATGTACCAGAGGTCCAGGAAAATGCCCATTATGGTAGCCGAGGCCACGATCATGGCGAACTGGTAGTGGCTTGTGTACTTCTTGAATTCGAGCAGTGCGAAGGCATGCGCGAGGAACATGAGCGCAACGGCCAGCAAGGGCAGTCCCACCGCAATGAAGGCCGGGGCCAGCACCAGCAGGACCAGCCCGAGGGAGGTGAATGGATGGATCCGTTGGAGCATCGCGCGTGCATACGCGCGAATGCTCGTACCGGTTCCCTGACGTTTGCATAGGAATACCACGATCGTGCTATGGCCCGCACCCTTCGGGGCAGGTACTTTCGCCGCCCCTATCCAGCACATGAAACGCCTTTCCTACCTCCTGCCCCTGCTGGCCATGGCCTGCGGCGAGCCCGCACCCAGTGAACAAGCCATCGAGGCCACGCCTGCCGCACCGCGCGAAGTGAACGTGTACACCCACCGTCACTACGATACCGATAAGGCGCTTTTCGCCGCATTCACCGAGAAGACGGGCATTGCCGTGAAGGTCATCGAGGCCGATGACGACGAGGTGCTCGAACGCATGGCACAGGAAGGCGCCAACAGCCCGTGCGATGTGCTCATCACCGCCGATGCCGGCCGCCTGGGCCTGGCGAAAGCGCGCGGCTTCCTTCAACCGGTGACCAGCGATGTGCTGAGCGCCAACATACCGGCCAACCTGCGCGACCCCGAAGGCAACTGGTTCGGCTTGACGATGCGCGCGCGGGTGATCGCCTATGACAAGACCAAAGTGAAGCCTGAAGAGCTGAAGAACTATGCCGACCTGACCAATTCGAAATGGAAGGGCAAGGTGCTCGTGCGCAGTTCCGAGAACGTGTACAACCAGAGCTTGCTCGCCGCCATGATCGCCCACGACGGACCGGAAGCAGCGAAGGCTTGGGCGAAGGGCATTGTGAGGAACATGGCGCGTGAACCGAAAGGTGGCGATACCGATCAATTGCTCGCCATCGGTGAAGGGTTGGGCACAGTGACGATCGCGAACAGCTACTACATAGGCAAGCTCATGGCCAGCGAGGAGCCCGAGAAGCAGAAGGCCAAGGCGGTCATCGGCGTCGTGTTCCCGGCCATGGGAGCACATGGCACGCACGTGAACATCAGCGGCGGCGGCGTGGCGAAGCATGCGAGGCATATTCCAGAAGCCATCGCGCTCCTCGAGTTCCTCAGTAGCGATGAAGTACAACGCAGCTTCGCCGAAGGGAACAAGGAATACCCTGTGAAAGCCGGGATCCCTGCATCAGCGGAACTTGCTGCCTTCGGGTCCTTCCAGCGCGATACGTTGAACCTGGAAGCGTTGGGCCGCTTGAACGCCGATGCGGTGAAGCTCTTCGACGAAGCGGGCTGGCATTGAGCAAAGCATGACCCGCGCGGCCCGTATCGGCATCACGTCGTTGGCCGTCCTGCTCGCCGGGCCGTTGCTTGTGGTGCTCTCCGCCCCGCTGCACACACCCGCGCCTGAGTGGGAGCACGTGCTTGGGAACCTCCTTTGGTCGCAACTGGGCGAGACACTGCTGCTGCTCGCTATCGCGCTGGCCACCGCCCTGCTCATCGCTGTTCCGTGCGCCTGGCTCGTAGCGCTTTTCGATTTCCCGCTGCGCCGCTTCGTGGGCTGGGCGCTCGTTCTACCGATGGCCCTGCCAACCTACATCGCAGCGTACACCTGGGCCGCACTGCTGGGGCCCACCGGATCCATGTCCTTGTGGCTCCAGTCGCATTTCGGCGTGAAGCCAGATATCCTCAATCTGCCAGGACTCGGTGTAGTGCTCGGCCTTGTCCTCTACCCGTACATCTATCTGCCAGCCCGCGCTGCTTTCGCACGCGGCATGACCGCCCAATTCGATGCGGCACGGCTGCTTGGTGCCGAAGGCGAATCCCTCTTCCGTCGGGTGGCCGTGCCGCTCGCCCGGCCTGCCATCGCCGCTGGCGCGCTCCTCCTGTGCATGGAAGTCATGAACGACTATGGCGCAGTGAAGTACTACGGCGTCCGCACGCTTACCACGGGCATGTTCCGGAGCTGGGGCGGGCTGCATGATCTTGGCAGTTCATTGCGCATCGGTATCGTGCTAGTGGCCCTGGTGGGAGTGCTCATCTGGATCGAAAGAAGATCACGACGCCATGCCAGTACGGCCACGGATCAAGCGCCGATCGAACGCAGGAAGCTCTGCGGCATCGAAGGCTGGATGGCTTTCGCCGCGTGCATGGTCGTGCTGCTGATCGCATGCGGCCTCCCGATGTCGAAGATCATCGGCGATGCCTGGGCCTCATGGGGGATCAATGACCATGTCGGATTGATGCTCGCACTGGGCCGCACCTTGCTGCTCGCGCTGGGAGCCGTTGTTCTCACGCTCATCATCGCCATCTTCTTCGCCCATCGCGAACGCCACAGCCCACGGTCCAGTATCGCCATTCGTGCTGCCAACCTGGGCTACGCCATACCGGGCGCGGTCATCGCCATTGGGGCCATGGTCTTGGTGGGGCCGGTCGATCGCAGCGGCTGGGGCGGACCGGTGCTCATCGGGAGCATAGGACTACTCCTGTACGCGTATTGCGCTCGATTCCTCGCCGTGGGCACTCAACCCTTGTTCGGCGCGATGCGCGCCCAGTCGGCATCGCTCGATGAAGCGGCGTTGCTCCTCGGTGCTTCCACGTGGAGGACCTTCCTCCGGATCAATCTTCCACTGCTGCGCCCCGCGCTCTTGGGCGCTGGCATCCTCGTTGCCGTGGACGTGATCAAGGAATTGCCGCTCACGCTCATCCTGCGTCCATTCGACTTCGAGACGCTTGGCACCAGCGCCTACCGGTATGCTGTGAACGAGCAGCTCCGCGAAGCGGCGTTGCCGGCCTTGCTGATCGTACTTTGCGCAGTGGTGCCGCTCTTCGTCCTCGAACGACAACTGCGCCGCGTACAGCGATGAATCCACTGCTTCGGATCCGCCAACTGAGCGTTCATCGCGGGGGCGCGCCTGTGCTGCATGGCATTGACCTCGACCTGATCGATGGCGAAGTGATCATCGTGGTAGGCACAAGCGGCTGCGGCAAGACCACCTTGTTGCGAGCGATCGCAGGGCTGGACCTTCCAGTGCAGGGAAGCATCGAACTGGACGGCCAAGTGCTCCATGCCCAAGGCTCCTCCACGGTACCGCGCTCGCGACCCATCGGCATGGTGTTCCAAGGCCTGGCGCTCTTCCCGCACCTCAGCGTAGCGGGCAACGTGGGCTTCGGTTTGAACAAGCATCCTCGCAGCGAACGCGACGCCCGCGTGGCGGCCGAACTGGGGAGCGTAGGCCTCAACGGGCTCGGGCACCGTTTCCCGCATCAGCTCAGCGGCGGACAGCAGCAACGGGTGGCCATCGCACGCGCACTGATCATGCGCCCACGCGTCCTGCTCATGGACGAACCCTTCAGCGACCTCGACAGCGCAACGCGCAAGGAGGTGCGCACCGAAGTCCTGCGGATCCTGCGCGAGCATGGTACCGCAGCGATCATCGTCAGCCATGACCGCGAGGATGCCTTCTATCTGGGAGACCGCATAGCGGTGATGGACCACGGGCGGATCGTCCGCATGGAACGCGCCTCCTCCTTGCGGAAAGAATGGGCCGAGAATCCCTTTGCGCCATGAGCGAGCGGCTGCGGCAGTTGCGCGCCCTGCTGTCCGAAGAGCCTGCGGATGCCTTCCTTCGCTACGCCATCGCATTGGAACTGAAACGGCTTGGGCGCCCGGGCGAGGCGCTCGCCGATCTTGAGTCGCTCGTAACAGATGAGCCCGGACATATCGCCACGTATTACCAGCTTGCGTTGCTCCTTGCAGAAGCCGGACGCGCAGAGGAAGCCATGCAAGCCTGTGAAGCGGGTGCGCTCCGTTGCGTGCTCGTTGGCGATCGCAAGGCACGGAGCGAATTGCTGTCGTTGAAGCAAAGCCTTCAAGAGCTCGAATGATGGGGCCGCGTTGGAGCAAGCGCGTACGGATCACGCTGATCGCGACGGGAGCATTCTGGTTCCTGGTGGTGCTCTTCGCGCATCCGTTCTTCGCTGTTACTGCTCCCAGCGGAGGCCATGTGCTCGTGGTGGAAGGCTGGATGCACGAAGAAGGACTGAAAGAGGCGGCGAAGCTGTTCCGCTCAGGGAGCTACGAACGGCTTTGCCTCACTGGCACCGTGAGGCCCTTCGCATACTACCTGGGCCACGACGACACCCTCATGGTGCGTTTCGCGCAGCCGGTGCAAG
Organism: Flavobacteriales bacterium; assembly: GCA_016710965.1. Taxonomy (GTDB): domain Bacteria; phylum Bacteroidota; class Bacteroidia; order Flavobacteriales_F; family PHOS-HE28; genus PHOS-HE28. Next base: position 150,796 of record JADJTW010000032.1, on the reverse strand, counting down.
GAGAACTGCTGATCTCGACTGCGGGCCTTCCTCGCGCTGGATGGTCCTTGCGCATTGACAGCGCTGAAACAGCATTTGCTGAAGCGAAAGGCACGATGCAAGACACGAAGATCCGCGCAGAGGGCTTCCGGTCGCTGGTCATCACGGCATCATCCCCTTCGCCGCCGAGCAGTGGAGAGCCCGTCGTATTCGTGGGAGCCCTGCAGCTCGATGGCAGGAATGCCCACACGCTCGACTGCACCATAGAGCTGAAGCGGTCCACCGGCGAGGTCGAAGCAGGACAGCCCACCTTCGGACATCAAGCGTTCCATGTGCTGCGCGCTGCGGGTATACCCCAGGAGCGCATGACCGTGGTTCCCACCTGGAATGTGAAGAGCAGCCGCACGTTGTCCACGGCGCGCGACTTCGCAGCGTATGCCGACAGCAGCGGCCTGCGCGCCTTCGATGTGGCCACCCTCGCAGTGCATGCACGCCGCACACGCAACATGTACCGCAAGGCCTTCGGTACCAAGGAAGGGATCGGGATCATTGCGATGCACGATCGCTGGTGCCAGCGCTGGAGCTGGTGGGCCAACTACTACGGCTGGTACCAAATGCTGAAGGAACTGGTGGCCTGGCCAGCGCCGTGGCTCATCGATGACACGGACACGGATCGCTGAGGCGAACGCTTACTTTGGTGGGCATGAACGCCTATGCGAAACCGGGACCTTCGGAGCATGCTCCGTTCTATCAGCGCTATATCGACGCCATTCCTGCTGACAACCTCATGCAGGCCCTTCTGGACAGCCTAGCCTCGTTCAAGGAATTGGTGAAGCGCCTGCCACCCGGATCGGGCGACTACCGCTACGCACCTGGCAAGTGGACGATCAAGGAGGTGCTTCAGCACATGATCGACACCGAGCGCGTGATGGCTTATCGCGGGCTGCGCTTCGCGCGGAATGATGCCACGGCCCTGCCTGGATTCGAGGAGGATGAATACGCCCGCCATGCAAGGACCGTGTCCCGCACCATCGACGACCTCCGCGTCGAGATGGAGATCGTGAGGGGATCGAGCATCCTGCTCTACCAAAGCCTCAGCGAAGAAGCACTTCTCCGGCAAGGCACAGCGAATGGGCAGCCTTGCAGTGCGCGGGCGACAGGCTGGATCATAGCCGGGCACATGATGCATCACATCGGGGTCATCAACGAACGCTATTTGCGGCATGCCATCGCGTAGCATCCAATCCTGGTTCGATGAGTATGGCGAGAGCCATCGGAACCCCACGAACAAGCTGATCCACTGGATCTGCGTGCCCACGATCTTCTTCTGTGTTATCGGCTTGCTCGGTTCCATTCCACCGCATGAGATCCCTTACGTGGGCAAGGTGCCCTGGGCCAAGCTGGTGATCGGCATTACGCTCACCTTCTTCTACCTGCCGCGCTCTCTTACGCTCATGATCGGCATGGCCCTGTGGAGCTGCTTCTGCCTCTGGCTTGCCGGATACATCGATACCCATGCACCCTGGCCGCTGTGGGCCATCTGCACAGTGCTTTTCGTACTTGCCTGGATCGGACAGTTCTATGGCCACAGGATCGAAGGCAAGAAACCCAGCTTCTTGAAGGACCTGCAGTTCCTCCTCATAGGCCCGGCCTGGCTGATGGGTTTCATCTTCCGGAGGCTGCGGGTCCCTTACTGATCAGGCCGGAACACGTACTTGGGCGTGCCGGCCAAGGAGCTGTCATGCAGCACGGCGATCAGCTCGGTCAGTAGCACATCCGGCTCCAACAACGCTTGGCCGAAGACATCGGATCGTTCGCTATCCAGGAAGAAGCCTCCGCGCTTCAGCACCGGCAGCTCCGCAATACGTCTGTCGCCGCCAACGAGATCGATGACGCTCACATCTCCACCACGGGCCAACACGGCACCGAAGAATCGGGCGTTGCGCGCCTCGTCCACCACGGTCTCCAGATCGACCTGCACGTTGCCGGATGAAGTGCTCTCACTGAAGCAGTATGCTCCGCCGGCATCTTCGATGAGCCGCGCCATGAAGCTATTGCCGGGCGGCACGTGCCACTGGCCTTGCCATGTACTGCCGAAGAAGACCCTCGGACGCGATGCGGCGCCGCTGACCAAGGCCGTTGCGCTCTTGTAACGTGCTGCTATGTCGGAATAGAGGCTATCGGCTTCGTGCTCCTTGCCGAGCAGCACACCGAAGAAGCGTATCCATTCCGCACGGCCGAGCGGATGCACTTCCAGGTACTCAGTGACCGGTATGAACTTCTGCGACGGCGAAGTGGTGCGGAGGGCGGTCTGCCCGAACGGATAATCGAAGAGCACCTGAGCGCGGGAAGCCGACAATTGCTCGCGATCGATGCCATCGGCCCGCGCGATCTCGCGCAGTTCTCCCCGCCCGATGCGTTCCAGGGTCTCCGCATCGCGCACACGATCGAGATGGGCCGCCGCCACAACACGATCAGCGCAGCCCAATGCCGAGATGTAGGCGAGGTGCGTGGTGCTGAGCACTGCCAAGCGTTCAAGGTTGGGGAGGGTGATGGCGGCGTGCGGTGCTTCGCCGGCGCCGGTCACGCATACAGCGAGGGTATCGTCGCTCCCACCTGCGCCGAATACAATGGCCATGCGCTCATCACCATGCGCAAGCAGGCTGAAATGGGTGGCATGCTCCACGGCGATCGGCGTCCAACGGTCGCCTGTTGCGTCATGTCGAGCCGGTCGGCAAGCGATGAACAACAACAGACCGACCAGGCTGGCATGCTTCATTGCAACTCCTTGATCAGCTCCAACAGAGCAAGTCGTACGGTGTCGCGTCCCTTGGCGATCCCCCACGCCTGCGGCGTAGCCGTATGATTCGGCTGTTCCCCATGATCCACCGGCCCGGCAGGCGTACCCTCAGGGACATACCGCACCAATGGGATGCGAACCCGGAGGCCGCTGTTCGGCAGGGTAGCCACCAGTTCCCGGCCGCCAGTGAACCCGCAGGCGTTCGTGCCCGTCTCCTCGCCGATCACGCGAGCACGGCCGTTGCGTCGCGCCATCATGACCAGGGCAGCGGCGGCATCGCGCGTAGCGCCATCGCACACGATGTACACGGGTCCATCGAAAGCCCTGGCATGCGGAGACGCAGGCATCAGTCGTTCATCATCGCGCCGAAGCACTGCGCCGCCATTTTCGTCGCGCACGTAGTGCTCTGACACTGTTGAGTAGAAGTCCTGCATTGGCGCGCAGATCGCATACGCATCCGGCGGAGCCAGGCTCCGCACCGACATGCCTTGCAGGATCCGGAATGGCGCCTTGGCGATGGTGGCGAAGACCAACTCCGCCATGCCCAGGTCACGCCCGCCTGCGCCGCGCACATCCAGCACCAAGGCCTTGGCGTGGTTCTGCTTCAAGTCCTTCAGCATATCCGTAAGGAAACCGTTCGCGCCCTGCCCGGAGGCATCAAGCGCACCCGCATCCAGTGTACTGAAGGTGGTCCAGAGCACCGCACTCGCAGGGTCCCATTCCGAATGCCAGGGATGCACGCCGATACCGGGCTTTCGCACCATGCGCATCTGGGCACCGGTGAGGGCGTTGATCTCCACCTCGGACCGCGAACCGTCAGGAGCGCTGTACTCCACGCGGAAGGATGCCGCCTCGCCGAATGCCCGAAGGAAGAAAGAGGGGAACTCCTGCTCTACTTCCCTGGCTCGGCGGGTGGAGTTGGCTCCATCGGTCACCACAAAGGCGCCGATCCGTTCAAGGATCCTGTCCGCAGGAATCTTGTTGATCGAAAGGATGCGGCTTCCCAACGGAAGGCTTCGGAACCCTTTCATCTCCTCGGCAACATAGATCCCATCGAGAACCCGAACGCTGAGCGGTAGCAAAGCCATCTTGTCCGCGATCAGCCGCGACGTGGCCTCATCAAGCTCCAGACGCAGGTTCGCATCGCCTATCCGCTGCGCAATGGATACCAGCTTGGCGTGGAATTCATTGATGCTGATCGGAACCACGATGGAATCCCGTGTTGCATCGAAGCACCTCTCCAACTCTGCGCGCGTGAGGTAGCGATAAGGGTCGGGGTGAACCTGATGCACAAGGCTGCGCAAGGTCTCGATGTCCTCGCGCAGTTTCTCGGGATAGACGACACTTCCTCCGTTCCACACTTGCGCCGCGGAATGGAAGGCGAAAAGCAGCCAGGCGATCGTGATCCTCCTCATCGTTCTAACGGCGGGCGAAACTAAGCCCACCGCAACAGGTCTCCGTGGAAAAGAAGCGGCCTCGATCCCTGGGGATCGAGGCCGCGCTGCTCATCCATCGGATCAGGCCTTCACCGCCAGCCGTGGAGCTGCAGCAAGTGTTTCGGCGCTCGCACCGTCCTTGTACTTGGCGAAGTTGTCATTGAACTGCTTGGCCAGCTTCTCTGCGGTGATATCGTATGCGTTCTTGTCCTTCCAAGTGCCTCTGGCATCCAGGATCTCGCTGGGCACATGGGGGCATTCGGTTGGGACGCTTACTCCGAAAACGGGATGGTCGACGTATTTCACCTGGTCGAGCTCGCCACGCAGTGCAGCGCCGATCATGGCACGCGTGTAGCGCAACTTCATCCGCTCGCCGGTGCCGTAAGGACCTCCGCTCCAACCCGTGTTCACGAGCCACACATGCACGTTGTGCTGCTTCATGCGCTCGCCCAGCATATCGGCGTACTTGGCGGGGTGCAAGGGCAGGAAGGCCTTGCCGAAGCAAGCACTGAAGGTGCTCTGCGGTTCGGTGACACCCGCCTCGGTGCCGGCCACCTTTGCGGTATAGCCGCTTATGAAGTGGTACATGGCCTGTCCGGGCGAGAGGCGGCTGATCGGGGGCAACACGCCGTAGGCATCGCAAGTGAGGAAGAAGATGTTCTTCGGATGCCCGCCGATGCTGGGATCAGCGATGTTGGCGATATGGTGGATCGGGTAGCTCACACGCGTGTTCTCGGTCTTCGATCCGTCCGTGAAATCCACCTTCGACGTCCCTTCGTGGAAGACGATGTTCTCGAGTATGGAGCCGAACTTGATGGCCTCCCAGATCTGCGGCTCCTTCTCAGCACTCAGGTCAATGCACTTCGCGTAGCATCCACCTTCGAAATTGAACACACCCATGTCGCTCCACCCATGCTCGTCATCACCGATCAGCCTCCGCTCGGGATCGGCGCTGAGCGTGGTCTTGCCGGTGCCGCTCAATCCGAAGAAGACCGCAGTGTCACCATCCTTTCCGATGTTGGCGCTGCAATGCATGCTGAGGACCCCTCGCTCCTGGGGCAGCACGTAATTGAGCACGGTGAAGATGCCTTTCTTAATCTCGCCGGTATAGCCTGTGCCGCCGATGAGGATCATCTTGCGACTGAAGTCGATGGCTGCGAAGTTGTGTTGCCGCACGCCATCAGCCGGTCCGTTCGCGGTGAACCCGGGTGCGCAGAGGATGTGCCAATCAGGGACGAAACTCTGGAGTTCCGAGCGTGTCGGGCGCAGGAACATGTTGCCGGCGAACATGGCACTGGATGGCAACTCGGCCACCACGCGCAGATTTAGGCGGTACGTTGGGTCAGCGCAGGCATATGCATCCTTCACATACACATCACGGCCCTGCAGGTAGGTCGCGAGCTTGTCGTGCAGCTTGTCAAAGGCTTCCGTGGAAAGCGGGATGTTCACATCACCCCACCATACGGTTCCTTCTGTCTTCGCATCCTTCACGGTGAATTTGTCCTTGGGACTGCGACCGGTGAATTCGCCGGTTTCGATGGCCAGGGCGCCGGTGTCCGCAAGCACCCCTTGACCGTTCACGATCACATGTTCCACCAATTCGGCGGGTTCCAGGTTCCAGTAGACATCGCCCAGTCGACCCAAGCCAACAGCATTGAGGTCGGCGTTCTTCGGTTTATTCCCGAATTCGTTCATGTTCCTATGATTTGGAATAGGGCGCCAAAAGTAGGCGGAAGCACGAACGGAGAACTAACCCTTGTCATGCGATCGCCATCCCGCGATGATCAGCTGCATCCAGCCCAAAATGAAGAACAGCCCACCCAGTGGCGTCATCGGCCCGACCAGTGCTCCAATCCCGGACAATCCGCTCAACTCCCTTGTGCTCAAGAGATAAAGTGATCCGCTGAAACAGACGACGCCAAGAGCGAAACACCACCCTATTCGCTTGAGCACGCCCTGCCGCATGCGAGGCCGCAGCGCCGCAAGCAGCAGCAACCCAAGACCATGGTAAAACTGGTACTCCACCCCTGTCTTCCATTGGCTCAGGGCCTCTGGCGCGATGCGGCCCTTGAGCGCATGCGCGCCAAAAGCGCCCAGGATCACCGCTAGCACCAGGATGAGCCCGGCCAATAGGATCAGGTTCCTGCCCATGGCGCAAATGTGGTGACCGAAAACGAAGAAGCCCCCGGTTTCCCGAGGGCTTCTGTCCAGTCCTTGTAGAGACTAACGATTGTTCAACTTGTTCATCTCGGCTTCGAAGGTCTCCTTGAACTTCTCGTAGTCGTAGTCGATGCGCAGGCGCTCATCGCTGCTGAGGCGTTCATTGTAAGCGGAGAGCAGTTCCTGAGCGCTGAGCTCGATGGCCACATAGCTCTTGTAGTTGCCTGTGGCAGGAACCTGCATCAGCTTCTCGCAGATGGTCTTGGTTCCGGTGAGCTGTTGGTCGACCACTTCACGGGCTAGGGCCTCATAGCGCTCGCCGATCTCCTCCCGGTTCTGCGATTCGCGGCTGTTCACATAGTTGTCGATCACCGCCTTCACGCGCGTGTTGATGGCACCGGCCAGGTCAGCGCGGGCGTTGCTCATGGCTTTCTTCTTGGCAGTGGCCTGGTCCATGCTCTCACCGAGGGCATTGGCGCGGAACACCTTGTTGTCCGTGAAGAACTCGGGGCCCGAGCACATCACTTTCACCTCCACTTCACCGGCGGGAGGCGCGTCCTTGGCGGCTTCGGCAGCCTTTTTCTTGCTCTTGCAGGCGGTCATGGCGCCAGTGAGCATCAGGGCAGTCATCACTACCGAGATCGTGCGTGTGGTGGTCATGCTTTTCATTGTTCTGCGCCGTAGCCCGGCGTATGCGTTTGAGTGGACTATTGGTACTTGGTTCTGTGGTGGTTTTGCCGATCGCGTGCCAAACTAAGCCATAGCGCGCAACAGCATCATTGCAGAGCGCCCATCATGGCGGGTACGAGGTCCTTGCGCAAGGCCTGCCCGGCCTTCTTGTATGCATCGAGACCTGCCTTCGCATAATTCAGCTGAACACCCTTCACCCCCTGCATGGTTCCCTCATGCACGGTATCCTGGCTCTTGCGGTCGCGAAAGTTGTACGCAACGTCCAGGTATGTACTGAAGAAGCCTTCGGACTCCCCGCCCTGTCGTGTGCTTGCAGTCAGCATGAGCAGCAGCTCGGCTTCGCTCTCTCGTTCCACGAAGCGGAAGCCCTTGCGCGTGAGCTCCTCGCGCACGATCACGGCTATGCCGGCATCGCCAACGGGCTGGCCCAAGTTCGATTCCTGCGCGCGCATGTGCACGCGAGGCATCTGCATAGTGATCGGCACTTGCACAGCAGGTATGGTCAGACTGCCCACGATCACCTTCACCAAGGCTGGTTCCAGTTCCTTGCTCACCAATCCATCCATATCCAGCTTTACAACTACATCATTGCTGGCGCTGGCCTCAGGGTCCACGCGCTGCACCGAGGTGCGAAGGCGACCTTCTGCATCGGTGCTCTTCATCTCGGTGACTTTGCCACTGAGACCGGAGTATGCGATGCTCAGCGGCAGTTGCACCAGATCGCGTGAGGAAGTCCCCTGCGTGAATGATGCAGAGATGAGCAGTTCGCGCTTGAAGTGATTGGCATAGTTGAGTTCACAACGCTCAGGCAGGACGGCGATCCGCACACCGCTGGTGAGCTTCTGCAGGCCATTGTATATCTCGTTCACCAAAGGCAGTTGCTTCCCTTCGATCTCCACCACATCATTCTCACCCCAATACGCTTTCATGGCCAGGAGCGCGCGGAGGTCCTGGTCCATGGCGCTCTTGAGGTCGCCAGCCGCGATGCTCGTCTTCGAGCGTGCATGCAAGTCAAGCGCGTTGCCTACTGCTTTCGCTTTGCGCTCGGCCTTGATGCGCGCATGCTCGGCCTTTGAAAGTCGATAGTAGGTCCAGTACTCGGCACCATTCTCCCAGGTATCCACCAGTTCAAAGCCTTCTATCTGCTCGTTGGTGGTGGTGCGTATAGTGCTCGTGAACGATTCATCGAAGCGCGTCCGTTGATCAAGCGTGTACAGGAGGCTGTTGCCTTCGACCGTAACGCTGATCTCGCTCGCCAAGTCGTTCAGCGCGTTCTTCTTGGCAGTCTCCTGGTGGTCGCTCCGGCTCTTGCTGGCGAGGCCCACACCTATGTAGTAGCTGCTGCTTGCGGGCCTGGATCGCACCCAGTCGGGCCTGGCGGCCTCGGTATTCACCGGAACTTCGTCAGCAGGTTGTGCTTGCTGGCGTCCTTTGCACGCCACAAGTGCGCACAAAGCGAGCATGGTCGTAATGCGGATCATGGGAGCTTGCTGCTCAGTTCCTGTTGCACCACCTGTGCCAGATTGGAGCTGGCGCTGCGTATGGCTTCCTGGCTGAGCGCTGCCACCGACTTGATCTCTCTTGGCGCGCTCAACAAGCCGCGCAGGTCGCGTTTAGCGCGTTCGGTGGGATCAACCACACCGTTGCGGCCAGGGAAGAGCAAATCGCGGTTGCCAGCATAGTCAGCGTAGTACATGTGGTCTTCTGCCTGGCGGTCCTCCACCTTGCTCAAGAGCACCTCCCCGGTTTCCAGCGATACGAGCCTGTAGTTGAAGGAGAGGTACACCTTGTTCTCTTGCAAGTATTCGCTGTACCGCACGGGCTTGTACTTGGTCACCATGTACTTCTCCCCGGTCTCCTTGTTCACTTGTTCCACGCGGTAGGCCTCGAAGCCGTCCTTGGTGCTGCGCCGCAGTTCACCAGCCACCTCGCGGAAATCGGTGACATTGCCGATGAGGATGGCTTGAGCACCGATGAGGTTGCCCGCACGCACGGCCGTCTGCTCGTCCACGACCCCGCTCAAGCTGAGGCGTTGCTCCTGCAGGATCCGCTCCATGTTCTCACGGTCCACAACACGCAGGAAAGGATCGTTCACGCTCGTAAGCGCACTGATCGCATGGGCCTGCACCTTGTCCTGGACGGTGGACCTGCTGATGGGTCCCGTGAAGGGCATCACAGCGATGGTGTATTGTCCTTTGGTGATGCACTCCTGCCGCAACGCGCTAGCATCCTTGTATCCGGCATCCTTTGCGACAACTTTGTCCAGCGATGCGTAGGCCTTTCGGTATTGGTCCGCACCAAGGTCCGCCTTGCCCTGGCGATAGAGCGGTTCCAGGTACGCAACCGCTTGAAGGCTGCTTGCATCCTTGTAGTTGGGCTCCAGTCGCGCAATGCGTGCGAACACGTCCTCGGCAGCCTTGAATTGCTGCTGTTCGAGCAAGGCCTGTCCTTCATTGTACAGTTCTACCAGGTACTCTCCCTTCACGCGCTCGAAGTCAGCCTTGTAGTGATCAGGGATATCGAGCACGACTCCGAGGCGCCCCACGCGTTCCTGATAGAGCCTGGCATCCAGGTAGGTCTGAACGGCTTCGCCCTTCGCACTGCCCATGGCCATGGCCTTGAAGAACGCACCGAGCTTGTCATCGAGCAATCGCTGGCCCGTCTTCTTCAGTCCGATCTTGGCATCGACATTCTTGCGGTTGCGAAGAGCGGACTGTTCAAACATATCGGCCGCTTCGGCATACATGCCCGCCGCATCGAGCTTCGCTCCTTTCTTGGCGAAGGATTTCGACCCGCTGCAGGCGACCAGGGCGCTTGCGGCGGCTATGAGGAGGAGATGAGCAGTGCGTGCCATGCGTGAGGCATTTCCAATGCCGTGCCGGAGGCTGGGTTCAGCGTGACTGGATGTACTCGTTGAGCTCGTCGATGGAGCTCTCGAAACCGAAGGCATCGTTCACCTTGTAGTAGTTGCCCAGGTCGTGCGTGTGGTCGTAGGCGAATTTGGCGAACTCCAATTTGGAGTCCTCGAAGCCGAACAAGCCCATGATGCCTTTCACTTGATCGGCGCTGAAGCAACGGTCACGCGCGACCTGCTTCGCCAGGGTCATCTTGCTATCCTCGAAGCTCTTGCTGCTGATGCTGGCCTTCGCATCGTTGAATTCGGTGCTGGTCATGGGCATGGCGCAACCGATGGGGCCGCTGTAACCGGGCATTCGGTATGGCTCGGCGCGCACGGGCGGAGGCACCACTTCAGCGTCATCCACGGTAGTCGTAGTGGTTGTGCGGGTGGTGGTGGTGCGGGTGGTGGTGGTGCTGCTGCCTGTTCCATCCGTGAAGCCCACGTTCATATTGATACCGACACCGTTGACGCCCATGCTCATGTTCATGTTCTCGCCGGTTCCGCCGCCTTCCTCCGTTACGGTAACCGTGGTGGTTTGCTGAACGCCTCCAGCATCAATGGTCTGGTTCACACCCTGTGTTTGCGTCTGGGTCTGCGTGCGCGCTGGGGCATCCTCGGTGAATGAATCGGGGCGCGGTTTCACTGGTTCGGCCTTGGCTGTACCGAGAGCAGCCTCGCCTGTGGGGCGCAGGACGCGCTCACCCTTCTTGTTGGTGGTGACCATGACGGTGTACTCCTTACCGAGCGGGAAGTAACCTGGCTTGCGGAGCTGCGGAATGCCTGCATCCTCGAATTTCACGATCACCATAGGCGATTCCGTGCGAATGCCCGTGGCCACCACTCTGGTGGTTGGTGCTGCGTTCTTCACGTCACCATCAACGATGAGCGTGAACTTGGCGCCATCATCGGTGAAGAAGACGAGGTCGCTCGTTTGAGCAATGGTGGGGTTGGCACAGAAAAGAGCGAATGCCGCGAGAGGGACGAGCTGTTTCATGGGCTGTTTGTAAAAGGTTGGCGAAGTTAGGATCGTAACCGTGCGAGGCAAGTGCTATGCCACGCGCTCGGATGGTGCGGAACAGGCGGGGCTGCGCATCTTCGCGGCCATGCGGAAGATCCTCATCCTCGGTGCAGGCCGGAGCGCGACCTCTCTAATACGCTACTTGATCGGCCATGCCGACCAGCAGGAGTGGCGCCTCACGGTGGCCGACAAGGATCCGGTGCTTGCCTCGCGCATGGTGCATGAAGGACTTGCGGTAGCCAGCGGGGTGGAACTGGATGCCGCGAACGCTGAGGCTCGCGCGGCTCTGATCGCCTCGCACGACCTCATCATCAGCATGCTGCCCGCCTTCATGCACATGGACGTTTTGAAGGACTGTCTTCGCTTGAAGAAGCACGTGATCACTCCCAGCTACGTGCCGGATGCGCTCTGGCCGATGGATGCCGCCTTCAAGCAGGCCGGCCTTGTCGTGCTCAATGAAATGGGCCTGGATCCGGGCATCGACCACATGAGCGCCATGCGGATCCTCGATCGCATCGAACGAGAGGGTGGCCGAATGGAAGTCTTCGAGAGCTACTGCGGGGGGCTCGTGGCGCCCGAAAGCGACGATAACCCGTGGGGCTACAAATTCAGCTGGAACCCGCGCAATGTGGTCCTTGCAGGACAGGGCGGCGCAGCCAAGTACATCCGCGATGGTGTGGTCAAGTACATACCCTACCACCGGCTCTTCAGGGATACAGTGCGGATCGAGGTTCCGGACCTGGGCCGTTTCGACGGGTACGCCAACCGCGATTCGCTCAAATACCGCAAGGCGTACAGGCTCGATGACATACCCACCCTATTGCGTGGCACGCTTCGCAAGGAAGGCTTCTGCGCGGCTTGGGATGCCTTCGTTCAACTGGGCTGCACCGATGATGGGTACGCCATGCAACTCGGCACGGACGCGACATGGACCGATTACATGAACGCTTTCGTTCCCGGACCTGCCGGGCATGACCTGCGAAAGCGAACCGCCGCTGTCCTCGGAATGGAAGCGCACAGCCGGGTGATGGACATGCTCGCATGGCTAGGCATGTTCGGCGATGCGGCAATCGGTGCGGATGGATTGTCGCCCGCTGCCACCTTGCAGCGGTTGTTGGAAGCGAAGTGGCGTCTCGGCCCCGACGATAAGGACCTGGTGGTGATGTGGCACCGCTTCAGGTACGGCATTGAAGGACAACATCAAGAGCTGCACGCCTCGCTGGCCGTGATCGGGCAGGACCAGCAGCACACGGCCATGGCGCGCACCGTGGGCCTTCCCATAGCCATGGCCTGCAAGCTGGTGCTCAATGGCAAGCTGAAGGATCGCGGCGTGATGCTACCGCTCTCTCCTGCGATATACGACCCCGTGCTTGATGAACTCGCCCACCTCGGCATCTCCTTCCGCGAGGACTTGATCGGAGCTTGACCTCAGAAATCGAGCATGAAAGGCGCGAGCAGATCACGGAAAGCCTCGGTGTATAGCCCAGGATGGTGCTCCACCACCAAGGCCGATCCGGCGCTTGCACCGGCGTTGCGCGAAACTTCGAGCAGGACACGCTTGCCCTGCCGTGCCGCGAGGTAGCTCATTGCACAACGCCGGGCCGGCCGGAGTCCGTGCTGCTCTGCGATGCGAAGCATAGCCTGTTCCCGGTCGATGGGAATGATGAGCGCGAATGTCCCTTGTGGTCCGAGCATCCGATCGACTGAAAAGATCAATTCGTTGAACGTAAGCTCGGCTCCGTGCTTGGCCAGGGAAGTGCGCGCATCGGCGGAGTCCATCATACCGGAGTAGTACGGTGGATTGCAGATGATCAGGTCATAGGGCTCGGTGATGTGAACCCTGCGGACGTCCATGCGATGCACGCGAATGCGGTCCTTCCACGCGCTGGCGGCCACGTTCTCAGCCGCCTGCTTCGCAGCCGGCCCATCGATCTCCACGGCATCGATCCATGCGATCGCATTGCGCTGGGCTGCCATGAGCGCCAGCAGCCCTGTACCTGTACCGATATCAAGGATGCGCTTCGCCCCTTCCATTTCCGCCCATGCGCCCAGCACCACGCCATCGGTGCCCACCTTCATGGCGCAGCGGTCCTGCTGGATGGTGAATCGCTTGAATCGGAACATGCGGCGAAGATCCTACCTTGCTTCGTCGTGCTGGACAAGAAAATAGTCCATGCGAAGCAACAGGTGGTGCTAGAGCACCTGGCGCATGGGTCCGAGCGGAGGATCGCATTGCGCTTCCCCTATGATGCCACGCTCATCGACGCAGCCAGGAAGCTGGGAGCGAAATGGAGCAGCACGCACCGCTGCTGGCACACGCCCAACTCACCCGGACAACTGCAAGCCATTTTCGCGGCGTTCAAGGGTCTGGCGTGGGTGGACATGAACGGGCTTCGGAAGAAGGCAGCAGCCACATCGACCGACCGGGATACTCCATGGGCTGGAACTGCAGCGAAAACTCCGGCCCGAAGCAGCAATAGCATTGCAGCACCCCGGAAACCTGTGAGTACCACCTCGTTGGTTGTGAAGGCCCTCAATCTCGTGCAGGAGCAAGCGCTGGCGGACATGCGGCGAAAACTCGAAGTGGCGCGCTACAGCCCGCGCAGCATCATCGTGTACGTGAACGCGGCAAAACAACTCTTCCTGCACTTCCCGCACAAGCACCCGAACGACATCCGCACCGAGGACATCGAGGCCTTCCAGCACCATCTGGCCACTGAGCGGAAGGTGAGCAACAGCACCTTGAACCAGGCTGTGAACGCCATCCGCTACTACTACATGAACGTGGTGGGTGATGCACGGCGGGTCACCTTCATCGAACGGCCGCGGAAGGAGAAGAAGTTGCCCACCGTCCTCAGCGAGGAAGAGGTGGCCGCCTTGCTGCGCAGCGTGGACAACCTCAAGCACCGTTGCATCTTGATGCTCATCTACTCAGCCGGGCTGCGGCTCAGTGAGCTGATCGGACTGGAGCGAAAGGACCTAGCTGTGGAACGCGGGCAATTAATTGTGCGAAGTGGCAAAGGCGCCAAGGACCGAATCACGCTGCTAAGCCGAAAAGCACTGGTCGCCTTGGATGAATATCTTATCAAGTACAAGCCGAAGCGCCACTTGTTCGAGGGGCCAGATGATGGCCCCTACTCGCCCCGTAGTGTGCAAGTCATCTTCCATCGCGCACGGGAGAAGGCCGGCATCACCAAGCCCGCTACGGTACATACCCTGCGGCACAGCTTCGCCACGCATCTCTTGGAAAAGGGAACTGACCTGCGCTACATTCAGGCCCTGTTGGGGCACAGCTCAAGCAAGACCACTGAGATCTACACCCACGTAAGCACCAAGGCCCTTGGCAAGATCCGCAGCCCACTTGATGACTTGGACTTGTGAAGGCACACTGTTTCGCTTTTACCTACCAATTGGCAGGATATGCGCAACAAGCCCCTTCCACCCAAGTCTGGAAATTGACGCAATGCGGCAATAATCAGTTAGGTAATTCCAAACCAATGGGAATTTCGACATTTCAAAAAATGATTCTCGGTGTTTGCGTGGAACACTGCTATTTCCTCGAATCTATGGACAAATATATGTCTTAACCTCTGGACGGAGCCATAAGGTCTTCAAACTTTGGCAAAAGGATACCAAAGTTGGTTTGTCATTTCGGAGAAATTCCCTTTTACTTTACTAGGGTTTTTGATAAGGGGCAGCATCCGGGGCACACTTCGCTTACGATATGGAAAGAATTAATCCATTAAAATTAAAACCTGTTGAACGGTACACTATCTAAGATCGGAGCCGAAACAAACTTTATAAATCTTTGAAGAGCGGGAGAAAAGAAGGGGGTGAAACAGATAGCTTAAAGTCAATCAAGGACTATCAAAATAGTCTTGGGTGGTTCCTGACATGAGAGTATGATGCTAATGGCCAAAGGCTTCGCTGAAAGCTTTAAGCCTTGACAAGTCTGCTTAAAATCAGCGAACCCTGGTTCCTATGGCTTGATCTGAAGTCTTGAAGAGCCTTTGTAGATTATTGGGAAAGCCTAGTGCCAAAAGACCCAAACAGACTGACAACGACAGTTGCGTGATTCTGTTAATGAAATGCATCAATTGTAAAAGATGTTCTCTCTGGAAAACGCGAAAGACCAACTTTCGAAGACGCTTGCGCCCAAGCCGCCTCGTCGGTGACAACTCCTGTTGAAGCATGATACCTTCGTTCAAGAACAAGATCACGAAAGGCGGCCTGCGGCAAGCGCAGGCCCGTTGAACGCAATTGCGCGCAGAGCCGCACAACAGCGTCCAACGCCGAATGACCACCGCCTTTAGGCAGCACGCGACGCACGCTCCCGATTGTGATCGGTTCTCAGCCCTTGTTCAGATCGATGAGCCCCGGCGGCGTGCGCACGATGAGCACGTTCTCCTCCGGATCCACCCCGAGGATCATCTCCTCAACGAGCGGGATCATCACCTCCTGCTCGCCGCGAAGCACCACGAGCACCGGGTTCTTCGCGCTTCCTTCAAGTCCGGTCACTTCGCCCAGCTCGCCATGCTCCTCATCGCGCACCAGCATGCCGATGAACTCCTCCGGGTCCCAACTCTCATCGCTGCCATCGGCTAGCAGTCCAGGTGGGGCATAGAGATCGCGGCCTACCAGCATGGATGCGCTCTGGGGATCATCGAAGTCATCGAATTTCACCAGGACGTCGCGTCCCTTATCGTGCAATCGACTGAAGAAGAACGGGACCTTCTGTCCTTCGATATCAACGAAGAGCGATCCGGCATGGATGATATCATCGAGGTCCACGTCATCCAAGTGGACTGTAAGCTCGCCCTGGTGCCCCCATGGCTTTCCCAACCGACCGATGCGATGCAGGCTGTCGAGGTCCATGGGGTGAATTTAGCGCGGTATGCAAGCACCGCTCAAGCCACCGTGCTGACTTTGCCGCCCGGTGTGCGATGGCCGCCCGGGTAGAACGCACCGAGGTTCACGCGCGAACGACGCAGGAAGGAGCCGATGGTATCGCCATCGATGCGCGCCCGCAGCACCACCTCCGCGGTGGCCTCGGCATCGTTGCCCGCGCGGTGGTGCTTGAGCGGTATGCCGTGGCGGTCGCACAGCGCCTTCAGGTTGTAGGTGGGGTGCCCGGGCCAGACACGGCGCGCCATGGTAACACTGCAGAAGTACTGGAAGCTGGGGTGCGGCAGGCCGTGGCTTGCGAGGGTGGCGCGCAGCACGCCCATGTCGAAGCTGGCGTTGTGCGCCACCACTGTGGCGCCCAGCAGCAGTCCCTTCACTTCTTCCCAGACTTCGTCCCAAGGCGGCGCCTCGGCGACATCATCGGGCGTGATCCATGCACGGCCACGTTCCATGGTTGAAGTGCGGCCACTGCGGCGGCTTGATCGACCAGTTGCGCACCTCGCGCACCGCGCCGCCGCGCACGATGGCGATGCCCAGTTCGCAAGGGCTGTCGGCCTGGGTGGTGGCGGTCTCGAAATCGAGGGCAAGAAGTCCATGGGCGCGAAAGTCGAGGCAGCGCCCTGGATGGGCATCGGACGTCGCCACGGTGGCGGAGCCCCCCCCCCCCCCTGGGGTCCCCCCCCTCACAGATTCACCACTTCAGCATCGGCCAGTGCCTGGTAGATCCTCTTGGCGGTGCCCTCGCTCACGTTCACCAGCGGCAGGCGCATGGTGTCGCCGCAGATGCCGAGCTCCTTCAACACGTACTTGATGCCGCCCGGATTGCCTTCGGCGAAGAGCAGGTCGATGACTTCCAGCAAGCGTAGGTGCTCCTGCGCGCCGTGGCCAGGTCACCCTTCAGCGCCGCATCAACAGGCCGGCTGCACTCTTGCGGCAGCGCATTGCCCGCCACGCTGATCACGTCCCTGCCCCGCCCATGGCGATGATCGGTAGCGTGAGCGCATCATCACCGCTGATGAGCATGAAGTCCTTGGGCATGTGCTTGAGGATGGCGCCCATCTGGTCCAGGTTGGCGCTCGCTTCCTTGATCGCGATGATGTTGGCGAAGTCGCGCGCGAGCCGCACCGTGGTTTCGGCAGTGATGTTGCTACCGGTGCGGCCCGGCACGTTGTAGAGGATGATGGGCCGCAGCGCTGACCTGCGCGATGGCCTTGTAGTGCTGGTAAATGCCTTCCTGCGTTGGCTTGTTATAGTATGGGCTCACGCTCAGGATCGCATCCACGCCATCCATCTCGAAGGCACCCAGTGCCTCTATGACCTCTGCGGTGTTATTGCCACCCACGCCCAGCACGACCGGCACACGGTTGCGCACGAAACCGATGGTCTCCGCGAGCAACTGCTTCTTCTCGGCCTTGGTGAGCGTGACGCTCTCCCCGGTGGTGCCCATGGATACCACGTAGTTCACCCCACCAGTGATCTGGTGCTCGATGAGCCGCTCCAGTCCGGCGAAATCGATCTGTCCATTATCGCGGAAAGGCGTTACCAGCGCAACGCCAAGGCCACGGAATCGTTCGTCCATCAGTTCAGTGAGGGTTCAGGTTTGCTGTTCACCATGAGCATGTAGTGGTGTACCTGCTGGATCAACTGCGGCAGGCTGCGCGAGCCGGCCATATCGATCATCATGTCCAGGATCTTCTTGTTGCTTTCGCTCCAGCGCCCCACCTTGAAACGGGCCCGGCTCTTGGCCAGGATGTACTGCACCGGCAGGCGGTCTTCGAGCGAGAGGTCGATGAGCACTTCGAATTCCTCTGCCATGAAGTTCTGCACCGCGTTGCCCTGCGGAATGCGGTACCAGTTGAGGTCCTTCTGGCAGATGGCGTCGAAGTTGAGCCGGGCATGGAGGTAATGCGGCATGACCTTCTGATCGGAATAGCCCAGGGCCATGATGTTGCTGATGCCGAGTTCCTCTTTCACGCGCTTCACGTAGTTCTTCACCTGGTTGTGCGCAGCCTCGTCCTCCACCACGTACACGATGGCCACCTTGCGGGCCAGCCCGAGGTTGCGCGCGATGGGCTTGCGGTCCTGTGGCAGATCGCGCAGCAGGCGCCTGATCCCCATCCATTCCTTCAACCGGTCGAAGAGCTTCATGCCTCGATCATTCGCTGGTATTCATCTTCATCGATGACGCGCACGCCGAGGGCTTCGGCCTTGGCCCGCTTGGCGGGTCCCATGTCGGCCCCGGCCAGCACGAAGCTGGTCTTGCTGCTGATGGATCCACTGACCTTGCCGCCATTGCGTTCGATGCTTTCCTTGATACTGTCGCGGCTGAAATTGCGGAATACGCCGGAGACCACGAAGGTGAGGCCTTTCAGCTTGTCGCCCGCCACCACCACTTCCGCTGGGTCCAGTTCCATGCGCAGCCCATGCCTGCGCAATCGGTCGATGATATCCCGGTTGCCGGGCACGGCGAAGAAATCGACGATGCTCTCGGCGATCACTGGACCGACTTCGTCCACGTTCTTCAGTTCGTCCTGGGTCATGGCGGCCAGCCTTTCCATGCTGCCCACCGACCGCGCGATCTTCCTGGCCACCGTTTCGCCAACGTGTCGGATGCCGATGGCGAAGAGCACCTGTTCGAAGGGCGCTCCCTTGCTGGCCTCGATGCCATCGATCACCTGCTGTGCGCTCTTCTCGCCCCACCCCTTGCCCAGGTCGAGCAACTGCTTCTTCGAGTTCGTAGAGATCGGCCACGTTGCCGATGAGCTTCGCGTTCACCAGTTCGGCAACTGTCTCTCCGCCCAATCCTTCGATCGCCATCATCTTGCGACCCACGAAGTGCTCGATGCGACCTGTGATCTGCGGTGGGCATTGGTGCTCATTGGGACAATAGTGATGGGCCTCTCCTGCCAACCGGATCAATTCCGTTCCGCATTCCGGGCACGCATGAGGGAATACCACGGCTGGAGCATCCTTGGGCCGTTGCTCCAAGAGGACGCCCACGATCTTGGGAATGATCTCGCCGCCCTTCTCAACGAATACTGTATCACCAATATGCAAGTCGAGTTTGGCGATCTGGTCGGCGTTGTGGAGCGAAGCTCGCTTGACCGTCGTACCCGCGAGGAGCACGGGTTGCAGCTCCGCCACAGGCGTGATGGCCCCCGTGCGGCCCACCTGGTACACCACATCGTTCAGCCGCGTGGCCGCCTGCTCTGCCTGGAACTTGTATGCGATGGCCCAGCGCGGGCTCTTGGCCGTAAGGCCCAGTTCCTCTTGGATGCGGAGGTCATCGACCTTGATGACGATGCCATCGATGTCCATCTCCAGATCATGGCGCGCTTCATCCCAATGGTCGATGAAAGCCATGATCCCTTCCACGCTGTCGGCCCGATCGATGAACCGACGCGCCGGATCGGGCGTCTTGAATCCCCAGCGGCGCGCTGCCATGATGTTCTCATAGTGGCTGCGCGATGGCAGCGACTCGCCCTGTAATGTGTATATGAAGTTGTCGAGCCCGCGCCTGGCGACGTCCTTGGGGTCCTGCTGCTTGAGCGATCCTGCCGCGGTGTTGCGCGGGTTGGCGTAAAGCTCCTCACCGGTCCTTGCGCGCTCGGCATTCAACTTGTCGAACTGCGCGCGCATGAAGAGGATCTCCCCTCTTGCTTCGAGTTCGCGGGGGAAATCGCCCCGCAGCCGCAAAGGAATGCTGCGCACGGTGCGCACGTTGGCCGTTATCTCGTCGCCCTTCTCCCCATCGCCGCGCGTAACGCCCCGCTCGAGCTCGCCATCCTTGTAGCTGAGGCTGATGGCCACCCCATCGTACTTCAACTCCATCGTATACACCGTGCGCCCGATCTCCTTTTCCACGCGGGCGACGAATTCAGCCACCTCATCACGGCTGTAGCTATTGCTCAGCGAAAGCATCGGGTATCGATGCGCTACCGTAGGGAATCCCCTGGTAATATCGCCACCGACGCGCTGGGTGGGGCTGTTGGGCGAGGCCAGCTCGGGCCACTCCTTTTCCAGAGCTTCCAACTCTTTCAGCAGCAGATCGAACTCACGGTCGCTGATGGTGGGCGCGGCGAGCACATAGTAGCGGTGGTTGTGCTCCTCCAACTCGGTGCTCAACTGCGCGATCCGCGTTTCGGCCTGCTTGCGGTCCATGGCGCTCCAATGTTATCCTTCGCGTCGCAGTCTCAACGCGTGGCGTGTATGAAACGATCATTCCCGCTCATGTCCGCGATCACCTCCACTTCCCGGAATCCCATGGCTGCCAGCAATTCGCCCACCTGGCTCGCGAACTTCCAATGCCCCTCGAACCAGAGCTGGCCGCCACCGGCAAGTGAGCCTAAGGCGAGCCGACCAATGGTGTTGTAGAAGGCCAGGGGGTAGCCCGCCGGGGCGAAGAGAGCCAGACTGGGTTCATGAGCACGCACATGATGCGAAAGCGTATGCTCCTCATCGATCGGTATGTACGGCGGGTTGCTCACAACGAGGTCCGTTCCTGAGGGCAGCTCGTACTGCTCGTCCAGCACATCCGCCAGGCCCCATTCGACATGCAGGCCGCAGGACTCGCCATTGCCTGTTGCTACGGCCAATGCAGCCTTGCTCACGTCGATACCAGTGACCTCGGCGCGCGTGAAATGCTGTTTCAGGGCCAGGGCGATGCAGCCGCTGCCCGTACCGATGTCGACTATCCTATTCGGGATGAAGCCGTTCGCGATGATCCGTTCGACGAGTTCTTCCGTCTCCGGTCGCGGGATGAGCACATCAGGTGTAACGCAAAGGGTGAGGCCATGGAAACGCACGGTGCCCAGCACATGCTGAACGGGTTCGCCGGCGCGCAATCGCTTCAGCGGCAGGTACACCTTCAACAAGTCCGACTCGTGCAGCGAATCAAGCTTCTGCACCTCCATACGAGCCGGGTCCCATCCCAATCGTTGATGGAAGACAGCGCGCGCGATGGCCTTCACTTCATCTTCACCGTAAAGCCCCTTGAGCTGGTGGCGGTACTGCTCCAGCACGGAGATCACACGATTGTCGGTGGTGCGCATGGAATAGCCCGGAGCAGGGCGCCAAAAGTAGCGGCATGCCAGCGAGGGACGGATCGAAGCAACTTTGCGCCCCTCCGCATGCATGATCATTCGCACTGGATGCAACGCTGCCTGGCGCTCGCGAACAATGGTGCCGCAAGCGCTGCTCCGAATCCGATGGTGGGTGCAGTGCTCGTGCATGAAGACAGGATCCTCGCTGAAGGATGGCATCAGCACGATGGAGGACCGCACGCCGAAGTGAATTGCCTGCGCGCTTTCGGCGATGCCCCTGTGCCTCATGGAGCAGTCCTGTACGTGAACCTCGAACCATGCGCGCACCACGGACGCACCCCACCTTGCGCCGATCTGCTCATCGCCCGGCGAGTGAAACGGGTAGTCATCGCGCACTCCGACCCTCACCCTGCGGTATCCGGACGAGGGGTGGAGCGGTTGGAACACGCCGGTGTGCGCGTGATCAACGGCATCGAGGAGATGCAGGCCCGCTGGCTCAATCGCCGGTTCCTTGCTTCCGTCATGGAGCAGCGCCCGTACATCATCCTGAAGTGGGCGCGAAGCGCTGATGGATACCTTGACCGGCATCCACGTTCAGCACGTGAGGTGCAGCGGATCAGCAGCCAGGCGACTGACGTGCTGGTCCACAGGTGGCGTTCAGAGGAGCAGGCGATCCTGGTGGGAAGCCGCACGGTGGTGAACGACAACCCGCGCCTGACCGTGCGCCATGTGGAAGGTCGTTCTCCCCTTCGCCTGGTGATCGATCGTCAAGGCATCATCCCCTCCGATTCCTCGATCCTTGATGGCAGCGCCCCGACACTGGTCTTCACGGCGGCCGACCGGGCTCCGCTGGGTGCTGCCCAGAGCATCGCTATAGAGCCCGACATTACCATCATCGAGCAGGTCCTGGCCGAGTTGCAGCGTCGTTCCATTCGCTCGCTGTTGGTCGAAGGCGGCGCCGAGATGATCGGTCACTTCATCGCCAGCGGGCTCTGGGACGAGGCTAGGATGGTAGTAGGGGAAGTGGAGTTCGGTCGGGGAACACCGTCGCCAACGATCGTCGGCCCAGCGGCGCGCACGATCCGATCCGGTCCTGATCATATCCACTTGTACGTGAACACAACCTGGCGGACCGCACCGCTCGCCCCATGGCACTGGTGCTGATGGCCGCACTGTGCATGGCGTTGCTCTTCGCAACGTTCAAGGTGTTCGCACGTCGTTCCGTCCCCTTGCTACCGGCGATCGTTGTGAACTACTTCACCGCGTTCGTGATCGGCTGCGCGATCACGTTGCCATGGAAGGCGCACCTGGCCGTTCCATTGATCGCCCCGGCAGCGCTGTTGGGCGCGCTCTTCATCATCTTCTTCTACATCACTGCCGTTGCCACGGACCGAGTGGGTGTCGCCATCGCCACGGTGTCAAGCAAGATGAGCCTGGTCCTCACGGTCCTCTTCGCCATCGTTGTCTTCGGAGACCGGCCAGGTATCACGGGCTGGGCCGGGATCCTGCTTGCATTCATTGCTGTGCTGGCAAGCGCGTGGCCATCCGATGATGCGACCAGAGGGCGTGGGCAGTGGTGGCTTCCCCTCGTGCTCTTCCTCGGCACCGCTGTCGTGGACATCACCCTGAACACAGTGCAGCGAACAGTCCTCACTCGGGATACCGCAGCGCTCTTCCCGGCATTCGTGTTCGGCGTCGCTGGCTTCCTTGGGCTTGTGGTCATGGTGGCACGACGAAGAGCACATGAGATCCGTGATCATCGCGCGCTTATCGGTGGCCTGGCGCTCGGTGCGATCAACTACGCTTCGGTCCACTTCATCATCGGCGCGCTCGATCAGCGGCTTCCCGCCCAGCGCGGTGTTCCCCTTGATGAACATCGGGGGTGATCCTGTTCGGAACAGCCGTTTCCATGCTCGCCTTCGCGGAACGACTGAGGCCCTTGCAATGGGCAGGCGTGATCTGCGCCATCATCGCCATGGCACTGATCGTCTCCGATCGGCCCTAGCGTGCGAAGCTGCGACGCAGCGCCTCCACCAACGCTGCTGGCGCCCGGCAAGGTCGCATCGTCGCGCGGTCGACGAACACCAAGGTGGTGCTTGCTTCGGTGAGCAGCACGCCGGCCTCGTTCAGCAGTTCGTAAGCGAACACGATGCGAACCGTTGGCATCGCGATGATCCTTGTGCGGATCGTCAGCAGGTCATCGTACAGTGCCGGTTGATGGTAGCGAACCGTCAGCTCATGCACCGGCAGCATCACTCCTTCGTCCTCGATGCGCTTGTACGGGAATCCGAGGCTTCGCAATGCTTCCACCCGGCCCACCTCGAAGAACTCGGCGTAGTCGCCATAGTACGCATAGCCCATGCGATCGGTCTCGCCGTAGCGCACGCGAACAGTGGTCTCATGTACGAACATCGCAGCGAAATAACACTACGTGATGGTGCCCGACGCGCATGGCGATGATGTTTGCCATGAGCGCATGGGCGAACTACCTTCACACCGCACACCGGTCCCTGCCTACCGTTCGCATGCTCTCTCCAGTTCGTCCTTTGCAACCCGAACGCGGTCCATTGGATCTCGGATATCCCGCGTACGAATTGCTCGCGACATTCGCAAACCCGCGTCCAGCAAGGCGCGCCGACGTGCGCGCCGTTTGTTCCGCGATCGTAAAATTTTCTGTTCCTCCAAGTTGCCTCCCGCGCTTGTTTTTCACTTTCTTCGATCCATATTTGCGCCCCTTGCCATCGTACGCGTTCGTTCGCGCACGCTACGACGGGAAGGATCAGACACCACCACCCACCTGTAACGACCGCTGATCAGTCCATGAAGAAAGACCATGAGAAGACTTGGGAACGGTGCCTGGAAGTGATCAAGGACAACGTCGGCCCGCAGAGTTTCAAGACCTGGTTCGAACCGATCCGGGCGCTGAAGCTGGCTGACGCCGTCCTGACCATCCAGGTGCCATCGCAGTTCTTCTATGAATGGTTGGAGGAACACTACATCGGCCTCCTCAAGAAGATCATCCGCAAGGAACTCGGCGTCGAAGGAAGGCTGGAGTACTCCATCATCATGGAGAACGGTTTCCAAAGCGCGCACCCGTACACGGTGAAAGTGCCTACGAGCCATGCGCGCGAAACGAAGAACCCGGCCGTGACACTTCCGATCGATGTGGCCAACAGCCCGATCAAGAATCCATTCGTGATCCCCGGGCTGCGCAAGATCAAAGTGGAGAGCCACCTCAACGGCAACTATTCTTTCGACAACTTCATCGAAGGCGATTGCAACCGGCTCGCGCGCAGTGCTGGTTATGCCGTGGCGCAGAAACCAGGCGGCACAGCGTTCAACCCGCTGCTCATCTATGGAGGCGTAGGCTTGGGCAAGACGCACCTTGCGCACGCCATCGGGATCGAGATCAAACGGCACCACCCGGACAAGACCATCCTGTACGTTCCCGCTGAGAAGTTCACGCAGCAGTTCATCGAGGCCGTGAAGAACAACACCGTGGGCGACTTCACCCAGTTCTATCAGATGATGGATGTGCTCATCATGGACGATGTGCAATTCCTGGCTGGAAAGGAGAAGACCCAGGATGTGTTCTTCCACGTCTTCAACCACCTGCACCAGAACGGCCGCCAGTTGGTGATCACCAGCGACAAGGCGCCTGTTGAGATGGCTGGCATGGAACAGCGCCTCCTCTCCCGCTTCAAGTGGGGCCTCAGCGCCGATCTGCAAACACCCGGTCTGGAGACGCGCATCGCCATCCTGGAGAAGAAGATGTACGCCGAGGGCATCGACCTGCCCAAGGAAGTGGTGGAGTACCTCGCTTACAGCATCACCACCAACATCCGCGAACTGGAAGGCGCCATGATCAGCCTGATCGCGCAGAGCTCGTTGAACAAGAAGGCCGTGACGCTCGATCTCGCGAAGCAGATGATCGACAAGTTCGTGAAGAACACGGCGCGCGAGGTGAGCATCGATTACATCCAGAAGGTGGTGTGCGATTACTTCGACCTGCCGATCGAACTGCTGAAGAGCAAGACGCGCAAGCGCGAAGTGGTACAGGCGCGCCAGATCGCGATGTACTTCGCGAAGAAGATGACCAAGAGCTCACTGGCCAGCATCGGCGCGCACTGCGGCGGCAAGGACCACGCCACGGTATTGCACGCCTGCCGCACGGTGAACAACCTGCAGGAGACCGACAAGCAGTTCCGCGGTTACCTGGAGGACCTGGAGAAGAAATTGAGCATCCACTGACCGGATGCTTGGACAACGCAGGGGCTCCGCAAGGGGCCCTTTGCATTTCGCACCTTCGCGGCATGAGAGTGCTGCTCGTCTGCTTGGGCAATATCTGCAGGTCGCCGATGGCGGAAGGCGTGCTGCGCCACCTGGCACATGAACGAGGCATCGCGATCGAGACGGATTCGGCGGGCACCGGGGATTACCACGTTGGCGAAGCGCCGGATCGCCGCGCACAGGCCGCGATGCACCGCCAGGGGATCGACATCAGCGACCTGCGTGCAAGGCAGTTCACCGCCGCTGACTTCGATCGCTTCGATCTGCTCTTCGCCATGGACGCCGACAATCTCCGCAACATGATACGGCTGGCACCTTCGCAAGCGCATGCTGCCAAGGCGGTCCTGATCATGGACCATGCACCGGCCAATTCGATGCGCGAAGTACCCGACCCGTACTACGGCGGTGATGAAGGCTTTGATGTCGTGTACGATATGCTCGTGGAAGCATGCACCAACTTGCTCGCAGATGTCCAGCGTTGACGCATACGGCACGCTCTACCTGATGCCCGTGTGGCTGGGCGATGCTGGAGGCATCGAGCAACTGCCACCGGAGAACATTACGCTCGTAAAACGCATCGACCTCTATTTCTGCGAGCACGAGAAGACCGCACGACACATGCTCCGTCGCATGGTGCCGGGCATCGATCTGTCGAAATTGGAATTGCACCGATTGGACAAGGAGAGTTCCGATGCGGAAGTCAAGGACATGTTCGATCTGCTGAAAAGCGGCCGCGATGCTGCGATCATCAGCGAAGCAGGTATGCCGGGCATCGCTGATCCCGGAGCGCGGTTGGTGCAAGCGGCTCATGCAAGGAGTGTGAGCGTGGTGCCCTTGATCGGACCCAGTTCGCTCCTGCTTGCACTCGCAGCCTCGGGCTTGAACGGGCAGCAGTTCACCTTCCACGGCTACCTGCCGGTGAAACCGCCCGAACGCAAGCAAGCGATCAAGCGTTTGGAACAGGAGGCCATCCGCACTGGAGCCGCCCAGCTCTTCATTGAAACTCCTTACCGCAACGACGCCCTGCTCGCCGACCTCTTGAAGGAATGCGCACCAGGGACCGTGCTGACCATCGCGATCGATGTGACACAACCCGGCGGTGGCGTTCGTTCATGCGATATCGATCGTTGGCGGAAGGAAATGCCTGAACTTGGAAAGCGGCCCGCCGTTTTCATCATCGGCACCTGGCCGCGCTGATCACTCGTTCGGCGTGGCACAGGGCAACGAGTCCTTGCCGCCTGCGCGGTGCGCACCACTGCTGCGCTTGCCTTTGCAGAAGGGGCTGCGATGGATCAACCATCGCAAGCGGAAATAGATGTCGGCCGCATGCACATCGCGCGTATTCACGAGGGGGAAGATGTGATCGGTTCCGATCACGAGCCCTTCAATGCGCAGCATGAAGCCCAAGGAGGGATGGAGCAGATCGTACTCATGCAAGGTGATGGGCAAGGCAGCCTCCACATAACGCGTCTCGAACCGTGGCGTGATCGAGATGGAGTTGGTACGGCGCAAGCGCATGCTGTTGCGGAAGCTGATGTTCTGGACTGCGGCGAGCGCGACGTAGGCATTGTTCGCAACACGCTGGTCGTACTGCAAGGCCAATGCAGTGGGCGTGCCGATGGAGAACGACTCCTCACGGTCCCAGTTCGTAGCAGTAGCCAAGAGGCTGTCCAGGTCGCTCTCGTCGTTCACAGGTACGTTGGTGTAGTCGCCTATGGTCGCACTACCACCACGAATGCTTCCGGCCTCGGCCTGCTTGAAATGGATGCCACCAAGATCCAGCAACGATAGTCCGATGCGGTAACGATAGCGCAAGGGATCACAGCCGCCCGAGGCACGGTGCGGCAAGTAGCCATCGGCCTCTTCCAGAGTGCGCTCGTAGGTAACGCCGAGGTCCGCGCCCCATCCACTGCCGGCGAACATGGCAGGCATAGCGAAGCCGTAGCGTGCGGTCGCTTCATGCACCACGAGCCGCGCGCTATCGATCACCGTGTAGTCCAGTGTCTGGAACTGCAAAGCTCCACCGGCGTGCCCAAGGTTGTAGTGGGCGTTGATGCCCGCACTGAACATACCGAAGCCTTCGGCCTTGAGGATGCGCGCATAGTTCACCGCGAACTCGGTCCATGCAGCGGTGAGCACGCGCACTCCTTCCTCCTGGTAACGGATGCCGTGTTGCGGGCGATAGCCGAGCCCGTTGAAAATGAAGTTGCCCAGGGCGGAAGAGATGCCGGTCGCGCTCGCGTATGTGCGCGTTCGCGCACCAGCACCGATGGTCCCTCTTCCGAGCGAGAGCGAGAAAGCCGGACCCAGCACGTTCGCCTGCAGGAAACCCCGATGCGCACCACTTGTGGCACTGCGCATGATCACTTCGCCAGCTGTACTTCCGGTGATGCCACTTCGCACTTCACCTACGAGACGTTGCTCGCGTGAACTCCACGCGACCAAGCTGTTCCATGCGTACAGATCAAGACCCGCAAGACGGATATCGGCATAGGGCCATTGGCCAGCCGAACGCGCAGGGTTCAGGCAGGTGGCATCGTTGCCCGCATAGTTGCTATGGGCAATGCCGAAGCGCTCTTGCGACCAGGCCGAAGCGGCAAGGCCCATGAACAACATGAAGGACATGGCCCGTGTGCGCACGGCGCGTTCCTACGCACAGATCCGGCAAGGGTTCTAGCTGGCACGCCCGACCGATACCAACTTGATGGTGTAGATGACGGGCGTATGAGGCTCCACCGCGCCGGGGATGCCATGCGCGCCGAATGCCAGCGAAGAGGGCATGACGAAGGTTCCCTCCTGTCCTTCCCGAAGCAGGCTCACTGCTGTTTGCAAACCCTTGATCAACTGATCCGGGGTGCCGAACGACCAGGGAAAGGTGGATCCGCTCCGGCCTTGCACATCGAACACCCGGCCGTCTTCCAGTCGCCTGCCCTCCCACACCAGCTGGACTTTTTCATGATACAGCACCGCGTTGGTATCGGTAGCAGCGCCCGTTATGCGATAGTGCATGTCGCTTGTCCCCCAGCGCGTCCATTCACCCTTCGTGCTGCGGAGGTACGCGGCTATCAACCGACGCTCATACTCGGCGGGATCGTTCAATCGCAAGCGTTCGGCGGCTGCACGGATCTGTTGCGGCGTGCGCAGTTCGAGGAGCGATACTTCAGTGCGGATGATGGTGGTATCGGCGGCTGCGGCATTGCCATGCGCGAAGGCGTACCACGGCCAACTGGTGGCAGATGCCATCACGCTCATGCTATCTCCAACATGCAAACGGCGAAGGACCGGCACCATGGCACCGAACCGGAGCTCGCGCCCAAGGAACCATTGATCCGTGCTCCAGAAGGACCCTGTTTCCTCATTCAGGCGTGACATGCGGAACCGGACATGGACGCTATCGCTATCGCCAACAAGCCGTTCTCCTTCGCCTAAAGTGATGTATCGCAGATGCACGCCAGTGCTCACTTCCTTATAACCAGGGTAAGGCGATCCAGCGCACGCGAAGAGCACAAGTGCCACCAGCGTGACCAACCACTTACTCATCGGCTGTCCTTGCCACCAGGCCGATGAAGTACACCACGGAACTGCGCGGTGGCACCTTGTCCATATCACCAATAAGGCCATGTGCGCGGTAGCTCGGGATGATGATCAAGGCGCTGTCGCCGGGCGAAAGGCGTTGGATGGCTTCGTGCAGGCCGCTCTCCACATTGTCATGCTCCACTCGGAACGATTCCGGCTTTCCGGGTGCTGTCGAGTAGGCCGTGTCGCCGTTGAGCAGTTCCACTCTGTAGTTCACCTTCGCCCATTGGCCAGCAACGATGCTATCGCCGGGCGCATCACGCAACAAACGATGACGCACGCCGGTGCCGCTACGGATGAGATCGAGGCCGAATCGCTTTTCGTAGAGGTCGATGTCGCGGTCTTCAAGCTTGACAGCATCACGCGCCACTTGCACAAGGTCCTGCCGATGAGGTGAGGCGGGGTTCGACGATTGCTCGTGGTCGCTGTTGCACGCGCCAATCAATGCGAGCACGATATATCCCGCTCTCATGCTGGTTGCGAAGCGATGAATCCAGGAAGCAGCTTGCGGAAACGGGCCACGGCGGTGTCGAGGCTCTCCCTGCTTTGCCCACCCGCGGCGTTGTGGTGGCCACCACCATCGAAATGGTCCTTCATCAGGCGATCCACGGCCAGCTTCCCCTTGCTGCGCAAGCTCACCTTCACCACATCCGGCCGTTCCATGAAGAAGGCCGCGAGCCGGATTCCACGCATGGAAAGGCCGTAGTTGACGAAGCCCTCGGTGTCGCCGGGTTCGAACTCGAAACGCCTGAGATCGGCCATGCTGAGGCTGATGATGGCCGTGCTCAGTTCAGGCAGCACCTCCATGCGCTCGTTGAGCGTGAAGCCTAGCAGCTTCAGCCGACCTGGTCGGTTCTCGTCGTTGATCGCTTCATGCACCGTGGTGATATGCACCCCGCGTTCCATGAGATCAGCCGCCACTCGCATGGTATGCGGCGTGGTGCTCCCGAAACGGAACGAACCGCTATCAGTGACAATGCCGGCGTAGAGGCATGTGGCGGCTTCGGCACCGATGTGCTTGGCGTAGCCCAGCTCCCTAACGATATCGACGATCATCTGGCTGGTGGCGCAGGCCTGCGGGTCGGAGAACGAAATGTTCGCAAAGCCTTCCGGTTCCTGGTGATGATCGATGAGCACTTTGAGCGGCGCGGCCTTCAACGGCTGCTCCAATCCGGCCACGCGATCGGTCCGATTGAAGTCGAGGCAGAAGAGGATATCGCATTCCTGGATGATGGACAAGGCTCGCTCCTGGTCCTTGTCGAAGGGAACGGCATCGGCGTATCCGGGTATCCAATGCAGGAACGCCGGAGGAGAGTTGGGCAAGATCACATGCGCGGCGTGGCCAGCAGCACGGAGGATATGCTGGAGGCCGATGCTGGATCCGATCGCATCACCATCGGGATTGTAGTGCGTCACTATGGCGCACCGCTTGGGCGCCGCGAGCAAGGCACGCAACGCGGCGGTCGATTCGGCCTGTGCCGATTGTGAGGACATGGTGCCGCAAGTTAGCCGCCCGAGCAGCGCGAGGATTGTCGGCTCAGAAGCCCAGGCCCGGAGTGGGCATGTGCTCGATGAGGACGCCCACGCAACCGATGTCCTGATCGGCGGCGCGGCCTTTGCGCTCGGCAGGGCCAGGGGCGTTCACCTCTACGGCAATGCGCTTGGTGGCCGTGCAGGAGAACTCCACCTCCTGCACCATCTCATGCTCGGTATTGTCCCAGAGCACTTTTTCGGTCTCTTCGTACTCGGGCTTCGCCGGATCGCCGCCTGCCTTCCGCGCCCGGACCTTCTCAACGATCCGTATCGCAAGCGACTCGCCAAGGATCTTCTCGTCGTGGCATACGCTGATGCGATAGTCCTGCGAACGGTAAACGATCACGTTGAGCTCCGTTTCCTCGCCGACCTTCACGGGTGCGCTACGGCTTTGGCCGTTGGGCGAGAATCGCGTATCGCCCGATCGTTCGCAGTTGAACTTGTGGTAGCCATTGCAGTCGCTCTGGGCCTGGGCACGTGCAACGGCCAGGAGCGAGAGGATGGCAGCAGCCAGGGATGCTCGATATAGCGGTGTCATGCGGTTCATGCGTCGGTTGCGTCCTCGGGCTTGGTCCATTCGCTGCGCAAGCGGTCCACCGCCTGCATCAATTCGATGTACTTCGTGTCGGTAAGTTCCACCGTGATGTCCTCGCCAAGCACCATGCGGCCGCTTGCCGAGGTCCCTTGGTGCGGCACGCGGCTCACGTTCACCTGGTCATAGATGTCCCGCAATGCCAGCAATTCTGTGTAGATGCCTGCTACTTCGGGGTCCTCCTTGTGCTCTTCCATAAGGCCCAGGAGATGCTCCAAGGTGACCTTCTGCTCGGCCACCCGGGCCATCAGCTGTTCGCTCTTGCCGAAGGCTTCGATCTGCCGCATCACCAGATGCATGCTCTCCAGCCAGCCACCGGCGAGCACCATGCTCAGCACCGGCCCCATCTGTTCCTGCTGCATCTTCTCATATGCCCGCTGGTATGCCTCATTGCTGATCACCTCCAGAGAGTCGCCTTTGGTGAGGTTGCTCTCGAGTCGGACGAAATCCGCATCGGTGAAAGCGGAATTGATGCCCAACGCATCAGCGAGCTTCTTGGATGTGAGGTAGTACCGCGCCACCTCCACGTTCAATTTGAAGCTGCTGGCATAGACCAGGTCGGTGGCGTAAACCCCGAAGTTCACCGCTCGGCCTTTGCGCGTTACGTACTTGTCCACATTCCCGGCAGGGTTCAGCATGCGCTTATGCCCTTCGCCCGCCATCTGGCGCACAAGTCCGAAGAGCTCATTGGGCGTGGGCATCTGGTACAACGAGGAGACGGCCACAGCATCGCCACCGATGACCAGGTCGGTGGTCCCGGTGGAGCGATCGTCGGTTGGCCCACCGCCGCATGCGACAAGCAGGCCCGATGCCAGTGGAACGAGGAAACGGAGAGCGTGCATGTTCAAACGCTATGGTTGGTGGGTGGGTGCGGGGAATAGCGCCCCGGTTGGTCGCACGAAGGAAGGAGCACTCACCGACCCCGCCATTGCGCAAGCCGATTACTTTTGCGCCGCTTTTTCAACAACACATGGCAGGCAACAAGACGTTCACGATGATCAAGCCCGAGGCGGTGGCCGCAGGGAACATGGGCAAGATCCTCGACATGGTCATCGCCAGCGGTTTCCGCGTGGTGGCCCTCAAGTACACCCGGCTCTCGCACTCCGAAGCAGGCTCCTTCTACGAGGTGCATAAGGAGCGCCCATTCTACGGGGAACTCGTGGATTACATGGCCAGCGGCCCCATCATAGCGGCGGTCCTGGAGAAGGACAATGCCGTTCTGTCCTTCCGCGATCTTATTGGTGCCACCGATCCGGCGCAAGCCGCAGAGGGTACCATTCGCAAGCGCTTCGCCGAGAGCAAGGCGAAGAACGCTGTGCACGGCAGCGATAGCGATGAGAACGCCGCCATCGAGGCCGCGTTCTTCTTCAGCGGGCGCGAGCGTTTCTGAGAGGCTCTGCGGAGCCCAGGGGCTAGCCGCATTCGTTCAGGCGAGGACCACCTCTTTCACGACCTCGCGGCCCATGCGCTGGTTGAGCAGTTCGACCATGCGCTCCCGCATGTAGGTGAGTTCCTGCCGCAATGGAGCGGAATCCACGCGAACGAAAAGGCGGCCCTTGCTCAAGCGTATCCCCAGGGTATGCCGGGCGATCATGCCGCCAGCCACCTCGTCCCACCACGAGGCGATGTCGAGCTCATCCATCTTCTCGCGCATGCCGCCCGCATCGATCAGATGCGTGATGGCCTCACCCAACGATTGTTCGTTCCTTCTTTTCACGGGCTATGCCTTGATGGTCGAGGTGGAAGAAGCGCGTTTCCAGATCAAGACCATCCAGCGCAGCGTGCAGGCGGTCGGGATCGGTGTCGGTGATGAGGACCTGGCCGAAGCGATGGCCGCTGAGCAGGCGCAGCAGATGGCGCATCCGCTGCGGGTCGATCTTATCGAAGATGTCATCGAGCAAAAGCAGCGGC
This sequence comes from Flavobacteriales bacterium, assembly GCA_016710965.1. Taxonomy (GTDB): domain Bacteria; phylum Bacteroidota; class Bacteroidia; order Flavobacteriales_F; family PHOS-HE28; genus PHOS-HE28. Next base: position 117,965 of record JADJTW010000032.1, on the reverse strand, counting down.
TTATGGCCGGTACGCCGCGCCGTGAGCTCGAACTGGGCGAGCTTCAACGCGATAAGGAAGGTCTTCTGCTGGCCTTGCGAGCCGAAGCGCTTGAGGGGTTGACCGTCGATGGCGAAGAGCAGGTCGTCCTTATGTATGCCAGAGGTCGTATGCTGCGCCGAGCGGTCGCGTTCCCAGGTCTGCGCCAGCAGATCGCCCATGGAGGAGAGCGCAAGCGGCGAACTATAGGTGAGCGCCACATGCTCCGGCCCGGAGCTGATGCCGGCGTAATGCTCGATCAGCAACGGCACCAGTTCATCCATGAATGCCGTTCGCGTGGCATGGATCGCGCCAGCGTACTGCACAAGTTGCTCGTCCCATGGCTCGAATGACGATGCCGGTGCATGGCCGTGGTGGGCAAGCTGCTTCAACAGCACGTTGCGCTGCGCCAGTGCGCGGTTGTATCGGATAAGGGCGTCGAGGTATCCCTTGTCGAACTGAGCGATCAAGCCATCGAGGAAGCGCCGACGCACTTCACTGCCTTCGAGCACGAGCTGTGCATCATACGGCGTGATCATCACGGCAGGGTAGCGTCCCACGTGATCGGCCAGCCTGTCGTATTCCTTGCGGTTGCGGCTCAGCACCTTCCTATGCCCCTTGCGCACGCTGCACAGGATGGTGTCATCTCCATCCTCGGCCGCCATTGTGCCCTGCACCATGAACAAGTCCTCGCCATGCAGGATGTTGTGCAGGTCCACCGGGTCGAAGTAGCTCTTGCCCAAGGACAGGTAATGCACGGCATCGAGGAGGTTGGTCTTGCCCGTGCCGTTGGGGCCTGTGAAGCAGTTCACCTCGGCGCACAGGTCGATCACAGCCTCGCGGTGGTTGCGGAAGTGCAGCAGGTGCAACGATGCGAGATGGAAGGCCATGGCAGAAAAGTACGGACAACCCGAAAGGGCCTTCCAAGCCGGAAGGCCGGCGTTCCACTTGTTGTCGGGGTGGTGTGATTCGAACACACGACCCCCTGGTCCCAAACCAGGTGCGCTAACCGGGCTGCGCTACACCCCGAACAAAGAGCGGCAAATGTAGGATCCTGCAGCACGCGCACGGGCGCAACGTTTTCATTCCACCTTTGCATCATCCGGTCCCGTAGCTCAGTTGGATAGAGCATCAGCCTTCTAAGCTGACGGTCCTTGGTTCGACTCCAAGCGGGATCGCACAAACGCATTGGCGTTCTTTCCCAAAGAATGCTAAAGGCGCACGAGGCGCTTGAACTGCTCGTTCATCGGCGCAAGCGCCAGCATCATGAGCGACCAAGCCTCCGAGCAGCCCTCTCCAGCCCCTCCCCCCTTCCAAGGACCACCGCCTGTAGCTCGGGCCGAGCGCGGCAACTGGTTCAAGCGGTCATACACCTTCCGGGCCATCGTGGTGGGGATCCTGGTGCTGCTGCTGCTCATACCGCTGAGCATGGTGCAAAGCCTGATCTATGAACGGCAGGGGCGCAAGGCCGAGGCCGAGAGCGAGGTGAGCCGCACATGGGGCGGCGCGCAGACCATCACCGGGCCGGTGATAGACGTGCCCTATGAAGTCCTCGTGCAGGTGGGCCGCGATCAGAACGGCAACGTGGAAACGCGCAGCGACATCCATTACATGCATTTCCTGCCCAGGGAGCTGAACGTGACCACCACGCTCGATCCGAACAGGAAACATCGAGGCATCTACGATGTAGCGGTGTACGCCAGCCGAACGGTGATCAGCGGTTCATTCGCTCCGCTCGAAGCTCCGGGCACGATCGATGGACTTAAGCTCCAGTGGGAGAACGCGAAAGTGGTGCTGGGCGTCTCCGATCTGCGCAGCATCAAGGAACAGGTGGCCATGGGCATCGGCGGACGCAGCATCAGCTTCGAGCCCGGGCTGGACAACTACGACGTCACGGCTAGCGGTCTCTCATCGGCCTTCCCGCTGGACACGGCCATGCGCCGCACCGACCTGTCCTTCGAGCTCGACTTGCGCATCAACGGCAGCAGCATGTACAACATCATCCCCGTGGGCAAGATCACACGGGTGCAATGCAGTTCCACGTGGAAGGACCCGAGCTTCAACGGCGCCTTCCTCCCCGATACATCGAGCATACGTGAAGACGGATTCGATGCGAAGTGGACCGTGCTGCACCTGAATCGACAGTACCCGCAGGAGTTCTACGGCAGCCGCCGCGAGGCCATCGATCAGAGCGCATTCGGCGTGTACCTGATCCAACCCGTTGACGAGTACCAGAAGAACACGCGCGCCGGCAAGTACGGTCTCATGCTCATAGTCCTGGTGTTCCTCGTCTTCTTCTTCGTGGAAGTGCTGCAGAAACTGCGGATACATCCGATCCAGTACCTATTGGCTGGTTTCGCCCTGTGCATCTTCTACACCCTGCTGATCGCCATCAGCGAGCACTTGGGCTTCGGTCCGGCTTACATCATATCGGCAATGGCCGTGATCGGGCTGGTGGTCTTCTATAGCACCAGCGTTTTCAAGGTGAAGCGCGCCACACAATTGCTCGGCCTGATCATGCTGCTGGTGTTCGGCTTCATGTTCGCCCTCATCCACGAACAGGACTACGCCCTGCTCTTCGGCAGCATCGGTCTCTTCGTAGTGCTGGCGCTGGTGATGGCCGTGAGCCGACGCATCGATTGGAACGCCGGCCGCGAGTGAAATGAACTAGCCTCCCCGATCGGCTCATGGGAGGGCTCGCTCATGTCTTCTTCACACTGGATCAACATGCTCCACGAACGCTTTCGGGAACGAAGTCCGCATCCACCGCAATGATCATTGCGTGAGCAGCACGCTCCATCGGGTACCATGGGGCGCTGGTCGAAATGTTCAATTCCATTGGCTATCAGGCGCGTAGCAGGCGATACGGAACGGCCAACTTCACGCCGCCGAAACGAACCTGCAGGCCATGCGAAAGATCCTCCTCACGCTCCTTATCCTTCTGCCGATCCTCGGTAGCGCTACGGTCTACTATGTGTCGCCTTCCGGCAGCGATACCAACAATGGGACCAGCACGGGCACACCGTGGAAGACGATCAGCAAGGTGAACGCGATGGGCACAGGGTTGCATGCCGGCGACCAGGTCCTCTTCCTGCGTGGCGGCATTTGGCGGGAGAAGTTGAGCGTGCCCAATTCGGGGACCTCCGCATCCAAGATCACCTTCGGGGCTTACGGCACCGGTGCCGAACCCATCATCAGCGGCAGTGTGCTCGTCTCAAGCTGGACGCTTCACACCGGGAATATCTGGAAGGCAACTGTGTCGTCGCGGGTGAAGCAGGTGTATTTCAACGGTGCCTTGCAAACGCAGGCGCGCTTTCCCAACAGCGGCTTCCTCCGTACCGATAACGCCAGCAGCACGAGCACAACGGATGCGGCGCTTACCCAGGGCAGCGGCTACTTCACAGGTGCCACCATGGTGCTGCGCACCACCAACTGGAGTTGGGACACCGCTTTCGTAAGCACGCACAGCGGCACCACGCTGACCCATACCTCAACGGGCAACAACTTGGGCACCCAGAACTGGGGTTTCTTCCTTCGGAATAAACTGGCCCTGCTCGACGCGGCGGGAGAGTGGTACTATGACAAGCCCACGAGCACCTTGTATGTATGGTGCCCTGGCAACGCAGCACCAGCCGGCAATACCATCGAAGCGGCAGTGACCGACTTCGGCATCTACTTCAGCTACCAGCGGCACGACATCATCGTGCAGAACATCCAGTTCCAGCACCAGATCGACGCGAGCGTACGCTTGAGCGGCACCTACAACGTGGAGGTCGGCTACTGCAAGATGCTCGATACGCAGCGCGCCATCTACAGCACGGGAGCCACGCAGAACATCCATCACAACACCATTGCGCGCACCTACCAGACAGCGGTGTACCTGCTGGACAACAATAGCACCTTCACCTTCAACACCTTCGATGATATCTGCCTGTGGCCCGGATCGGGGGAGAACAATTGGGGCTATTTCGGCCTGCGCTGCAATGGCACCGGCATGACCGTGAGCGACAACCGCTTCCAGAACATCGGATACATCGGCATGGTGGTGGAGGCAAACACCCTCGCCGAACGCAACGTGGTGCGCAACCCGCTCATGATCCTCAATGATGGAGGGGGCATCGCCATAGACAACGCTAACGGCATGGTGCTGCGCAAGAACATCGTCATGGATGCATATGGCGACACCGCTGGCGTTGCACCGCAATACACCAACGACTTCCCCATCGCGCACGGCATCTACTTCGGCAACATCAGCATCAAGAACACGCTGGTGGAGTACAACACGGTGGCGAACTGCTCCAAGAGCGGCATCCATGTGGACCACACCATGGTGAGCACGGGCAATCAGGTGCGCAACAACACCATGTTCAACAATGGGCAGTACCAGATGTCCATCTCTGATTACTCGAACTACAACACACCAGGCGCAACGGCGCCTTTCTGCGTCAACTCCTTCAACACGCAATACAGTGGCAACATCATGTATTGCTTGAGCAAGGACCAGGAATGCATGCACCAGATACATGTGTATTGCGCCAACCTGGTGGATTTCGGCACCTTCTCGAACAACTACTACTTCAATCCCTACAACGAGCTCAGCATTGAATTGCACCATCAGGCGGCAGGCACGCGCGAGTTCTTCTCCATGGAACGTTGGGCCGCCCAGTTCGCAGAGGACGCCGGAAGCATGCGCAGTCCGCTGCGACAGGACATCTACACCACCGCCAGCGAGCTCAGCGCCAACCTCATCGTCAATGGAACATTCACCACGAACGTGACGGGTTGGAGCGGCTACCCCTACAATGCGGTGATCACTCGCGATCTCACCTACCTGGATGCAGGCGCACTGAAGGCCTACCTGCCCAATGCCAGCCAGTACGCGACTCTATCGTTGCGCAACCCCGACCAGTTCAATGTGCAGAGCGCGCAGTGGTACCGCTTGAAGTTCAGCGTGCAGAGCAATATCCACGGCAACCTGAACGCCGGAGTGAAGGGCGTGAGCCAGTTGGTGAATGCCAATACCATCTTCGATCGCGATGTGCCGTTCGACACCCAGCGACGCGATATGGAATGGTACTTCCAGAGCAGCATGACCGACCAGGCGCTCGTACAGTTCATCCACAGCTATACGCAACCGCAATACTGGATGGACAACGTTCAGTTGCACCGCGTGACGGTAACTCCGGTTCTGCCTGCCGATCAGCACAAGATCTACGTGAACGACCTGGCGACGGCCCAGACCTTCACTCTGCCCGGCGGTTGCTGGAACGACATCAATGGCGTGCTGCAAGGCGCCACCATCACAGTGCAGCCGTACATGAGCAAGATCGTGTACCGCGTAACCGGCACGGGCTGCGGCAGCGCTCAGGTCGACTGCGCAGGAACCGTAGGAGGCACCGCGCTTCCCGGCACGGCCTGCAACGACAACAACCCCTGCACAACGAACGACACGTGGAACAGCAACTGCCAATGCACCGGCACTGCGGTCTCCATCAGCACGGCACTGACTCCGGGCGGTGCAACGAGCTTCTGCACGGGTGGGAACGTCGTATTGAGCGCGGCTACCGGCACGGGCTACACGTACGCATGGAAGAAGAACGGGACGGCCATCAGCGGCGCGACCAGTAGCAGCTATACCGCCACGCAAAGCGGCGTATACACTGCGGAGATCAGCAGCAGCGGCTGCACCAGCACTACCACGGGCGTTTCCGTAACGGTAAGCGTAGCACCGAGCGCGACCATCACCGCAGGCGGCAGCACCACCTTCTGCTCCGGTGGCAGTGTGGCATTGAACGCCAATGCTGGCACGGGCTACACCTATGCATGGAAGAAGGATGGCACGATCATCAGCGGGGCAACGTCGGCTACGTACACAGCCACGCAAGCTGGCAACTACACCGTGGTGGTCACCAGCGGCGGTTGCGGAACCACCTCATCGGCAACAGCCGTAACGGTGACGGCTGCGCCGAGCGCCACGATCACGGCCGGTGGTGCTACGAGCTTCTGCACCGGCGGTAGTGTGCTGCTAAGCGCGAATACGGGCACCGGCTTCTCTTATGTCTGGAAGAAGAACGGCACCACCATCAGTGGCGCCACCTCAACTGCCTACAGCGCAACAGCCAGCGGCAGCTATACTGTCGTAGTCACGAGCGGATCGTGCGCCACCACATCATCGGCCACAACGGTTACCGTGAGCGCCGCGCCTGCCGCCACGATCACGGCTGGCAGCAGCACCACTTTCTGCTCGGGCGGTAGCGTAGCGCTGAATGCCAATACAGGCACGGGATACACTTACGTTTGGAAGAGGAACGGCACCGCCATCAGCGGGGCGACCGCCGCGACCTACACGGCTACCCTCGCAGGCAGTTATACCGTGGTCGTCAGCAACGGTGGTTGCACCACCACATCGAGCGCCACATCCGTTACGCTGAATGCAGCTCCCAGCAGCAGCATCACCGCTGGCGGGTCAACCAGCTTCTGCACGGGCGGCAATGTCTTGTTGAGCGCGAATACGGGCACGGGTCTCGCCTATGCTTGGAAACGCAACGGCAGTACCATAAGCGGCGCCACCAGCAGCACGTACAACGCCTCGCTTACGGGCAGTTACACCGTGGTTGTCACAAGCGGTGGATGCTCCACCACCTCCTCGGCGATAAGCGTGAGCGCGACTGCCGCTCCCAGCGCCAGCATCACGGCTGGCGGCACCACCACGTTCTGCTCTGGCACAAGCGTAACACTGAGCGCGAACACGGGAACAGGCTACACGTACCTGTGGAAGAAGGATGGAGCCACGATCAGCGGCGCCACTGGCAGCACTTACGCTGCGACCGCAAGCGGCGCATACACCGTGGTGGTCAGCAATGGCGGATGCAGCACTTCCTCCACATCCACCACCGTTACGGTGAAAGCATCACCGGTGGTCACCTGTTCGAGCAACACGACCAATGCGTCGGTATCCGTTGTGGCCAGCGGTGGTGTTGCGCCCTACACCTATTCATGGAACACCTCGCCGGTGCAAACCACTGCGACGGCTACGGTGAGCGCATCCAGCACCTACACGGCCACGGTCACCGGCAGCAACGGCTGCACGGCAAGCTGCACCACGACCATCACGCTGCAGTCGCTCTCATGCGCCGGTATCCGTACCGAGGCGCAAGGCACTTGGGGTGCAACGGCCACGGCATACAACACCGCTGGCTACATGACCAACAATTTCGCTGCGGCCTTCCCTTCGCCGAACTATCTCACCATCGGTTGCGGCAGCCGGCTCATGCGTTTCACCACAGGCGCTGCCATCATCACAGCGCTGCCTACATACGGGACACCCGCTCTGCTCCCCACCGGCACCTCGGTCAACCCCACCGCTCCGGCCAACACGCTCGTTGGACAGATCGTCTCATTGCGCTTGGCGGTTCGATTCGACGAATTGAGCCCGGCCTTCAGCACCAGCGACGTGCTGTTGAAGGACATGCTCGTCACCTCAGGCACCTTTGCGGGCTGGTCTGTGAGCCAATTGCTGGCCACCGCAGAACAGGTGATCGGAGGCTGCTCCACTGCGTACCCGTTGAGCACCCTTAGCACGGCGCTGACCTATGTGAACAATGGCTATCAGGGCGGAAACATGAACAACGGGTACCTCAGTTGCCCTGGCGGGCAGCGTGTGCTATGGGGATCAAGCGAGACGATCGATCCGGTGGCAGGTGCGGCGATCTTCCCCAATCCCTTCCGGGAGACTACCACGATCCAGCTCTTCGGTCTGGATCAGGAGCAGCGACTCACGGTGGAGATCCGTTCGCTGAGCGGCGCGCTCATCGATACGCCTTACGATGCGCTGCCCAGCAGCCCGGACCAGCAGTTTGAATGGCAGGCGGCAGGACGAGCTGCGGGTGTGTACGTTCTCATCGCAGTGAACGGCGATCGCATCGTTCGCGAGAAGTTGATCATCGAATAGCGCTCAGATCCGCTCCACCGTGGCGGGCGGCATCCAGCCGACATTGCCGTTGGGGAGTTGCACCTCGCTCCAGCCTTGCTCATCCTGTTGCAGCACTGTGACCTTGGTGCCCTTGTGCAGCACGAAGAGCACGGTGGCGGATGGGCGCGGCTCTCCACGGACATCCACCTTCGGGGCCATGATGATCGCTTCGCTATCGTCACGCAGCTCGCTGTGCCTGACCCACGCGAAGCCGAGGCACAATAGAAGGCCGATCAATGCAACGCCAGCGGCGGCCCAGGCCGCACGTCGGAATACAGGGCGCCGCAGCGCCACGGCCAAGCCGAGCAAAGTGAAGAAGAGCATCGAAGCCCATAGGGAGCGCCTCGCCCATTGGTCCGGATCGGCACCGCTGCGCAACTGGGCCCACGTGTTGCCGAGTGCGAAAGCCGGCGGCGCACCCACCCGGTCCTTCACTTGTTCATTCGCGAAGTCCAGATTGGCTTGAAGGTCGGCATCGCCGGGTGCAAGACGCAGCCCACGCTCGTAATGGAGGATCGCGTGTGCCACATCGCCCAGCTTGAAGAAGCAATTGCCGAGATTGAGCTCAAGGGCAGCAGAACTGTACTCCACGGACACGCTGTCGAACGCCGCGCGCGCAGCACCATGGTCTCCGGCAGCGTAGGCGCGAACTCCCCGGGCCACGAGCGAGTCGGCTTGTACGCGGTCCAATGCATGCGCTTGCGAGGCGAAAGCGAGCAGGCCGATGAAGAGGATCCTTTTCATGCGCGTGCCGTTCGTTCGATGCGCTGGATCAGATCGGCTGCTTCCTCATACAACTCCTTTCGCGGTCGGTCCTCTACGGGAGCGAAGCGCGCCATGTCGCACGCGGCAAGCAGTCGCGCGCAATCCTCGGCGAGCGCCTGTCCACCATGGAATGGAGCGAATCGCTCGCGCAGTTCGTGGGTATTCACTTCAGCAACGCCCAGTGCGAATTTGTCACTGAGGTATCCGTGCAAGGCCCGCGAGAGCGCGGAATAGAACGCAGCACGCTCCCCGCTCTGCAGCGCGGTCCCTGCTTCGCGCAGCCGCTGCCGCGCCACGCGATCGGCGCGCCTGCGGCGGGTGCCCTGCTCATCGGCACTCTCGCGTTCATGCTTGCGATACCACGCAACGAAGAGCACGAACGCGAGGGCCGGTACGCTCATGCCCGCGAACCATGGCCATGACCAGAACAGGAAGCGCCCCTTCGGCCGCAGTTCCAAGTCGCCGCTGCGGATATACCGCACATCCGCGTCAAGCATCAGCACATCGCTCTTCGAGGTGCGTGGCACCATGGCACCGCCACCACCGCTTCCCTGAGCGACTTCGATGGTGAGCGGATCACTTCTCAGCGATCGGTATGCACCCGCTTGAGGGTCGTAGTAGCTGAAGCCGATGGGGCCCAGCTCGAACCTCCCTTCGTGCCGCGGTATCACCGTGTACTGGAACTCGCGCGATCCGCTCATCCCGGCGGCAGTGACCGCGATCCGGTCGACCACTTTGGGGTCATAGGTCTCGAAGTCGCCGGGGAAGCCCAGCTTGGGCGCATCGAGCAGCTTGAGATTGCTTCGCCCACTGAGCCTTACGCGGATCTCGATGGCCTCATCAGTCGTCACGCTCGAACGATCCGCCGTGGCTTCGAGCTTCAACTCGCCTACGGCGCCGTTGAAATCGGCCGGAGCCCCAGCGGGCAGGGCCAGTGCCGTGAAGTCCACTGGATTGGTGACTACTTCCACCTTGGTGCCCTGCCCGAACCAATTGACGTTGGCTCTGTAGGTGAGTTTCGCAGCCTCGATGCGCAACCGGCCCGGCCTCTGCGGGATGAGCAATTGGCGTTTGATCACCGCCTTGTAGTACTCGATGCCGTTCACGGCCACCACATTGTCCAACGTGATATTGCCCAACTCGATCTCCTCGCTCCAGAAGCCGTTGAGCGGCGGGATATCATAGGCCACAGGTTCCAACGAACCGTAGCGCGAGTACAGCGTGTAAGAGACCAGCACCTGCTCGCCTACCATCGCCTTGCTCTTGCTCAGGTCCACGGTGCAGAAGATGTTCGCGTTGGCACGCTGCTGCTGCGCAGCGTTCGCGTCACCGCCAGCGGCGCCCTTCACCACCTCAATGGTGATGGGCTGAGTTGCGATGCTGCCCCGTGCGATGGTGGCTTTCGCCGGGCCGATGACATACTTGCCCGGGGCCGTTGCAGTGATGATCCAGGTCTTGGTGACCGCCGTGGACATGCGGCCGTTGATGTTGCTCATGCGGCTGCCGTACTGCGGCCCGCCGACCACCACCAGCCTGCCCAGATCGGGAGCATCGAATCGATCGCCGCCGTTGGTGAGCGTAAGGGTGAGCCGGATGTGCTCACCCACCGCGATGCTATTGCGGTCCACGGTTGCCGTGAAGCTGATCTCCTGGGCGCTGAGGCCTGCCGCCCCCATGAGGAACGCCACGAGCATGAGCGATCGAGCGTATTGCATCATCTCACCAGTCCTTTTCGATCCGGGCTCTTCTTGCAGGTCGCATCTGCATGCGGACCTTCTCCTGCGTGTCCTTCTCCTGCCGCTGCATGGCGTCCAGGATGCGCTCAGCGTCCTTCGGGTCTATTCCTTCCTCGCGACGGCGTTCTCCGCCTTCTCGATCCTGTTCGCCTCGGGCCTGTTGCTCCTCCTGCTTCTGCTCCCCTTGCTGTTGCCGCTTTTGCTGCTGCTCTTGCTGCTGCTCTTGCTGCTGCTGCTGCTGTTGTTGTTGTTGCTGCTGTTGCTGTTGTTGTCGCGGTTGCTGTTGCTTCAGTAATTCCTCCGCCAACTTCAGCATGCGCGGATCGCCTGGATAGGCCTGAAGGCCCATGTCCAGTGTCCGCAAGGCGCTCATCTTGTCCTCCTTCACATACTGGCGAGCTGCCCGGTTGAAATAATCCGCCGCCGTGCGCGTGCTGTCCTGCGCGAAGGCCGAAACAGCCTGGCATACCAGCAAGAAGGCTATGATGGACCGCAGCATCATTGGGCTTGAGCGGCTTTGTTCACGGTATCGAGCTTATCCATGTATTCCTTCTTCGCCTTCAGGCTCGGGTCCTCCTTCAAACCGCGTTGCAAGATGTCGAGCGCATCGCGGAACTTGTACTCCTCCACGAGCGAATCAGCGTGTTGCATGATCAGCTGGGCCCGAGCGCTGAGCTGCTGGTCCTTGTCCTTGTCATTCCCTTTGGAAGCGTCATTCGGCCCACGTCCGCCACGGAGGGCAAGCGCTCGCTGGGCGATGGCGAGATTGTGGCGAGCGCTGTCGTCAGCAGGTGCGAGCCGCAGGGTGCCCTTGAAGCCCTTCACTGCCTCGACGAGCGATGAGTCGACCAAGGCATCGAGCCGGCGCATTTCCCGTTGCAAGGAATCCTGCACGACCACTTGGTTCACTCGCGTGGCGATATCTGCCGCATCGAGGCGCATACCGGCCAGCGATCGGCCGTGCTCGCGCATGAGCGTATCGGCGAAGGCTGCTTCGGCAAGATGCGTACGGCCGAGGTTGTAGCGCAGCGTTGCCTGCTCCGCTGAACTGGTGTCCATCAGCGCCGCCTGGCGCAACTGTGCAATGGCCTCGCTCCATGCCTTGGTGCGGAAGAGCGTGTTGCCCCGGTTGCGCACGGCGCGCTCATTGTCGGGCGCAGTGGCGAAGAGGCTGTCCGCGCTGCTGAAATCGCCAGCATGATAGCGGCTCGCTCCAAGGCGAAGCGCCCTCTCGGCCATGCGCTCCTCGGGTGTGCCGCACGAGGCGAGCAGAAGGACGACTATGGCCGTTGCATGCTTCATGCAGCCATGGCCCGCCACAGCGGCCGTGAATTGCGCTGCTCTCCGAGCAGCAGGTATGCGAGGAGCAGGATCAGCGCGCCCGCGAGCGGCCATTGGAATCGGTCGTCGTGGGCGGAGTATTGGTGCGTGGCAGTCTCCGTCCTGTCCATCGCCTTCAGTTCGTCCACCAGTTCCTGTATGCCGGTGCTAGAGCTCGTCGCACGCACATAGCTGCCCTTCCCTTCTGTAGCGATGCGGCGCAACATGGCTTCATCCAACCGGCTCACCACCGTGTTGCCTTCCTTGTCCTTGCGGAAACCCATCATGCGACCGCCGGTCCGCACAGGAATGGGTCCGCCCTGGGGCGTGCCCATACCTACAGTATGCACGATGATGTTCTCGGCTGCTGCGCGCTGGGCGGCACCCACAGCATCGTCCTCATGGTTCTCGCCATCGGTGATGACGATGATGGCCCGACCGGCCTTCGACTCTCCCTGGAAGGACTGCCGCGCAAGATCGATGGCCGATCCGATGGCCGTTCCTTGCGTGCCGACGGAACCCGGCCCGATGGTGCTCAGGAACATCTTCGCAGCGGCGCGGTCATAGGTGATGGGCAATTGCACGAAGGCTTCGCCGGCAAAGACCACCAGGCCGATTCGATCGCCTTTGGACCGATCGATCAATTGCTCGAGCGAGCGCCGGGCGAGTTCCATCCGGCTTGGCTTGAGGTCCTCGCAGGCCATGCTGTTGCTCACATCCACCGCCACCACCAGGTCGATGCCCTTGGCCTTCACTTCCACCGGCAAGGTGCCGAACTGCGGAACGGCCAGCGCGAGCACAAGGAGGCCCAAACCATGGCGCAGCAATAGGAAGCGCACGCATTGCCGCCCTGTGCTCACCCCTGGCACCATCCGCTCGCGCGTGGCATCGGTGGCGAAGCGTAGAAGAGCGCGATTGCGCCAGGCCATGTCGACAAGGAACAGGAGCACGAGCACGGGCCCGGCCAGCATGCCGCGAAGCATCAGAGGCTTCTCGAACCGGAAGGCGGGCACCTCGCGATCGAGCAGCCACCAGCTTCCGAGCATCACCGCCCAAGCGATCAGCTCCACAGCGCATACGATGATCGCCGAAGTGCCCCAGTGATATGTGCCGCGCGCGCTCATACCATGCCTCGCAACAAGGTCCGTTCGATAACGAAGGCGCCGAGGAAGAGCAGCGCGCTCCACAAGGCCAGTCGGTGGAATTCCTCCTTCCGCAAGGTGTACTGCTGCACTTCAGTGCGGGTCTTCTCCAATCGGTCGATCTCCTGATAGATTCCCTTCAACTTGCGCTCGTCGGTGGCGCGGAAATAGCGACCACCGGTGAGCGATGCCACCTTCTGCAAGGTGGGTTCGTCCAGATCGACATCGACGTAGTCGAAGACCAGGTGGCCATTCGGTAGGCGACCGACCGGACCATAGGCCTTGCCTTGGGTGCCCACACCGATGGTGTATACCCGGATGCCCATCTGCTCGGCGATCATGGCCGCATCGAGAGGCTGCACAGTGCCGCGGTTGCTCACGCCGTCGGTGAGCAGGATGACCACCTTGCTCTTCGCCTTGCTCTCGCGCAGCCGATTGAGCGCCGTGGCGAGGCCCATGCCCACGGCCGTACCTCCTTCGATGAGCCCTGAGCGAGCCGCTGCGAAGAGTTCCTTGAGCACGCGGTGATCACTGGTGAGCGGGCATTGCGTGTAGGCTTCTCCTTCGTACACGACCAAGCCGATGCGATCATCGGGTCGCGCATCGATGAATTCAGCGGCAACGGCCTTCGAGGCTTCGAGCCGGTCGGGCTTGAGGTCCCGGGCGAGCATGCTTCCGCTGAGGTCCATGGCCAGGATGATGTCGATCCCTTCGCGCGTGATGTCTTCCTTGTTGTCGCTGCTCTGCGGGCGCGCCATGGCCAGCAGCAACAGCGCCGCGCCGGCCAGGGAGGCCGCGAACGCGGCAGGTCGCAAGAGGGCCAGCGGATCGAAGGGACGCTGCGGATGGCCGCGAAGCGCGGATACGCGCACCTGTGCATCCGATCGTCGCTCACGGCGTATGCGCAGCCAGGCGAGGCCGGGAAGCACGAGGGCGGCGAACAGCACGCGCGGGTATGCCAGTTCGTAGGTCGCGACGACTTGCCACGCAAGCACGCCCACCACGGCGGCCGCAATGGCAAGCCATCCGGCGAAGGCCCAGCTGTCAGGATCGCGGCGCATCATGGGTGGGCATGGTATCGCGGACGAAGCGCAGGGCACTGCTCATCATCTGCTCGTTCTCCTGCGGGGAGGGCAGGGCCTTTGCGAACTTCACCATATCGGCCAGCCGGAGCATATTGCCCAGCAGGTTCTGCTGCTCGGTGTTGAGCGGGCTCACGCGCAGTTCGTACAACAGCTCGTCCGTGGTGCGCTCCAGCGCTGGCACCTGGAATCGCTCTTCGATATAGCCGCGCAACAGGTCGGTGAGCCGCGATTGGTAGGCCTTGTGCTCGCCCTGTTGCCAGAGCCGCTCGCGATCGAGCGCGTCGAGCGCAGCCAGGACACGCTCATGCAACGGCACGTCCATCACAGGAGCCTCCTGCGCGGGCTGCTTCCTGCGCATGCGGCGCAACACAAGCAAGACCAGCGCAACGGCCAGCACCATGGCTCCGCCTGCGGCGAACCACTCCCAGTGCGCGCGCATGAACCACAGCATACTGAAGGGCGGTTCGTGGATCGGTTTCATATCGGCAGGCACCGCTGCGCTATCCAGGCGAACGCCTTGCACGTGCAGCAACAGCGCTTCGCTCTCCACTTCGCGCGCGGCTATGGTGAAAGTGAATGGCGGCACTGCCCAGTACCCGCTATCGAATGAAGTGAGCGCGAGCTTGCGCACAAGCTGCATCTCCGCAGTGGTGTCGATCCCGCCCATGCCCACCACCTCGATGTGCGCGTTGAGGGTGTCGCCTATCACGGGCCAGGCCACGGGCGATCCCTGGCCGTCGACCACGATGGTGAGCATCGCTCGACCGCCAAGCGGAATGGTGTCATGATCGAGCAATACGGAAACCGGGCTGCCGCTCTGGGCCATGGCCCCCAGCGTGACCAACGCTCCAATGACCGCCGCGATCCTCATCGTGCGCCCTCGCGTTGCTTGAACAGGCGCATCAACGGCCTCACATAGCCTTCGTTGGTGGAAATGGTGGCATGGTCCACCCCGCTGCGCCGCAGCAGTTCGCGCGTACGCTGTTGATGCTTCAGCCCGGCGGCCCGGTAGGCGTTGCGAACGGCACGGCTCCCGGTGTTCATCCAGCGGAGCTCGCCGGTCTCGGGATCGGCGAAGTGGACCAGGCCTACATTGGGCAACTCGCCCTCGCGCGGGTCGGTAGTGCGAAGCACCACCAGGTCATGCCGGCGATTGGCGATCTTCAGCGCATCCTCATAACCGTCGTCGAGGAGATCGCTCACCAGGAAAGCGATGCTGCGCTTCTTGATGACGTTGTTGAGGTAACGCAGCGCGCCTGCTATATCAGTGCCCCTGGCCTGTGGACGGAACTCGATCAGCTCCCGCACGATGCGTAGGATATGGCTGCGGCCCTTCTTCGGAGGGATGAACCGCTCCACCTTGTCCGTGAAGAGGATCAGGCCCACCTTGTCGTTGTTCTTGATGGCGCTGAATGCGATGGTGGCGCATGCTTCCGTGATCAGTTCTCGCTTCAGGAGACTAGTGGTGCCGAAATCCTCCGAGGCGCTCATGTCCGCAATGAGCATG
Source organism: Flavobacteriales bacterium (assembly GCA_016710965.1). Lineage (GTDB taxonomy): Bacteria > Bacteroidota > Bacteroidia > Flavobacteriales_F > PHOS-HE28 > PHOS-HE28. The sequence continues at coordinate 102,420 of JADJTW010000032.1, read as the reverse complement.
GCCGTCAGTTCGCGTTCCTCCTCGAAGACCTTCACGAAGGGATGACCGAAGCGCGCGGTCACGTTCCAGTCGATGGTGCGCACTTCGTCACCAGGGCTGTACTCCCGCACTTCGCTGAAGGTCATGCCACGATCCTTGAATGCGCTGTGGTACTCCCCACTGAAGATGTGCTCGCTCAAACCGCGCGTCTTCAGCTCGATCAGGCGCACCTTCTTGAGGAGGTCCTTGGTGTGTTGGGCGGTATTCATTCCGTAGGCGAAGTCGCAGGGCGGGGCGCAGGCGAGCGTTCCCTTCGCTCCTGCCCCTGCTTCCTATGCTGGTTCAGGGAACTTCGACCGTGTTGAGGACCCGATCGATGATCTCGCCCACGGTGATGTTCTCAGCTTCTGCTTCATAGGTGAGGCCGATCCGGTGACGGAGCACATCGGGACATACGGCACGCACATCCTCGGGTATCACATATCCCCGGTGCTTGATGAAGGCGAATGCCTTGGCGGCGAGCGCCATGTTGATGCTCGCACGTGGACTGGCACCGAAACCGATCATCGCGGTGAGGTCGCCCAGCTTGTACTGGTCGGGCTTGCGCGTGGCGTACACGATGTCCACGATGTACTGCTCGATCTTCTCATCCATGTATACCTCGCGCACCAACTGCCGCGCGGTCATGATCTCCGCAGGCTTCACCACCATCGAGGATTCGGGCATGGCCCCTGGCCGTGTGTTCTGGCGGATGATGAGCTTCTCCTCCTCACGGCGCGGATAGTCGAGCACCACTTTCAGCATGAAGCGGTCAGTCTGAGCTTCGGGCAGCGGATAGGTGCCTTCCTGCTCAATGGGGTTCATGGTGGCCAGAACCATGAAGGGCTGGGGCAGCTCATAGGTCTGCAAGCCTATGGTGACTTGTCGCTCCTGCATGGCTTCGAGCAAGGCGCTTTGCACCTTGGCAGGAGCCCGGTTGATCTCATCGGCGAGGATGAAATTGCTGAAGAGCGGTCCCTTCTTCACTGTGAACTCCTCGTTGCGCTGACTGTAGATGAGCGTACCGATGAGATCGGCAGGGAGCAGGTCGGGTGTGAACTGGATGCGACTGAAGTCCACATCGACGGTGCGGGCGAGGGCTTTGATAGCCATGGTCTTGGCCAGGCCGGGGACGCCTTCGAGCAGCACATGGCCGTCTGCCAACAGGGCCACAAGCAGCTTCTGCACCATGTCCTTCTGGCCCACGATCACCTTCTCCATCTCCCGATCGATCAGGTCCACGAAGGCGCTTGCGTTTTGGATACGCTCATTGAGCGCTCGGATGCTCTCTGAAGTGACCGCTTGCTGGGATGCGGTGGCGGCACTGGTCGAAAGGGTCTCTTCCATGGTTCTCTTCTCGTTTCGGCCTTCGGCCGCAAGCTGAACGCAAATGTCACCAGGGAGCGGTCCCGCGCTCTGGGCCTGCGCGGTTAAAGAGTGTTAACCACTGGCGCAGTCGCACCTACATTCGGCGCATGGAGACCATGACCAAGCCCCTTACGCTGTCCGAAGCCGCAGAGCACGTCCGCGCCTTCCACGATGCATTCGGCATCGCCAACGCCGATGCTCCCAATGGCGCCATCGGAGACCGCGATGCGTTGTTGCGGTACAAGCTGATCCGCGAGGAGAACGAGGAATACCTGGATGCCGCCATGAAGGGCGATCTGGTGGAAGTTGCCGACGCTTTGGGCGACATCCTCTACATCCTTTGCGGCACGTTACTGAAGCACGGGCTCGAGCACAAGATCGATGAGGTGTTCCGTGAGATCCAACGCAGCAACATGAGCAAGCTCGGCGCCGATGGCAAGCCGATCCACCGCGATGATGGCAAAGTGTTGAAGGGTCCCGGCTACTTCCGGCCGGATATCGCATCGATCCTCGCTCGATGAACGTGCCGAAGATGCTCGCAGGCGCAAGGGACTCCGCGTTGCGGCGCTGGTGGGCCAATGTGCTGCTGCCATGGATCATCCCTTTCAATCGGCCGCACGGCTTCAAAGTGGTTCCGCTCAAAGAAGGAGGCATGAGCGTGGAGATCCCCTACTGGCGCATCAACCAGAACCACGTGAGAGGCATTCACGCCTGCGGCCTGGCCACAGCAGCCGAGATGTGCAGCGGACTGAGCGTGCTGGAACTGGTGGACCCCAAGGAGTACCGCATGATCATGCGCGAATTGCGCATGAACTACCACTACCAGGCGAAGAAGCGCACCATAGCGCGGGCGGCACCCGCCGCAAGTGACATTGAAACCCATGTGGTGCGGCCCTTGCAAAGCGCCGATGCCGTGGACTACACCAGCATGGTCGAATTGCACGACATAGCGGGGAACCATATCGCCACAGGCACGATCACCTGGCAAGTGAAGCCTTGGAGCAAGGTGAAGACGAGTGTGTGAGACGGGTCAGCGTTCTGACGGTCAGCGCGAAGTGCGCATTCGCTTCAACGTGCTCGCCAGCAACATCCCGAGAACGGCTCCGCTGAACGCGAGCCCCATATCCTTCTGCGCGTCCCATACATCGCCTTGGGTGCCCAAGTATGCGGGACCTTGCGCGGGGAAGAACACCTCGGCCACAGCCCATTCGACAAGCTCGTATGCTGCGCTGAAGCTCAGGGTGATCTCCACCGGCAACACCCAGCACACCCACCGCGGCCAGTGGAAGTGGTTCATGAAATAGTCCCGCATGGGATAAACGAGCAGGAGGCCGAAGCTGAAGTGGACGATCCGATCGTAGTGATTGCGTGGCCAGTCGAATACCTCTGCCAACCGATAGCCTAGCGGATTCTCGGCATACGTGTACATGGCGCCGTAGATGTGCAACAGGATGTACACGAACATGAGCGTATAGCTCAGGTCGCTGAACTGGAATCGTCGGTACGAGAGCGTGAGTCCGCCGATGAAGAGGATCGTAAGCGCGTTCTCCGTGATCCAGTTCGCGCGGTCGGTGGTCCCTATGAAGGTCCACACCCATACTAGTAGGAAGATGCCCAGGAAGACCTTCAGCAACGTGTGCTGCGCGAAAGGAACACGGGAAGGAGAAGAAGCGGTGGTGAAGTCCATGATGTACTGCTTCGCGCCAAGGTGCAACGTTTCCTTCAGTCCTCCTTCTCCCGCGCAGGGGGCTTTTTGCCGGGAATGCGGTGGGCGATGGTGAGCGCGTACACCACGTTCTGCACGCGCTGGAAGCTATCGAAAGGAGTCAGGCTCGTCTGCGCGCGTACATCGAAGGCCCAGCGATCACCCTCCATGCCCATGCCCACCACCCCGCTGAACTGTAACCGGCGATTGGAATCGGTGAGATCGTACTTGATGTCGGTGTTCAGCTGGCCGTTGAGCCACGTTTGCGTGCGACCACTGAGGAAATAGCCCACGCTGGGCCCGGCGAGCAGGTACATGCCATCTTCACCCTTATCGGTGCTGATCTTCAGCAGCAACGGGACTTCGAGATACCGGTACACGCTCCTTGACCGAGTGCCTTGCGCGGGATTGCGCACCACAAAGCCCTTGGCCATGTACAGCACCTCTGGCATCAGGCTCATCTGCGGATGCAATGGCGCCTCGAAATGCCAGCCGCCCAGCGGACCGAAGAGCAGGTTGCTGCTATTGCCGAAGAGCGCGCCTGAGCTTTGCGAAGCCATGCCGAAACCGATGCGCGGCCCTTGGTGGCCTTGGAGAAAAGCGGGACGCTCTTGCGTTTGCGCGGTAGCGCTCAACGACATGCACAGAATTACGGACAGGGGCCAGAAACGCATGGGCCGAAGATCGCCGATCGCAACGATCAGCCGTTGGCCTTCAAGGCTGCCATCTTCAGCACGGCCACCGCGCAATCGATGCCCTTGTTGCCGTGCTTGCCACCACTGCGGGCGCGTGCCTGCTGCATGCTATCGTCTGTGAGCACCCCGAAGATCACCGGCACGCTGTACTTGAGGCCCACCGCCATGATGCCTTGCGTGGTTCCCTGGCATACGAAGTCGAAGTGCGGTGTCTCGCCACGCACGATGCTGCCCAGGCAGATGACACCGTGGAGGTTGCCGCGTTCCAGAAGGAACTGCGCGCCAGCAGCCAACTCGAAGCTGCCTGGTACCCACCGCTCAATGATATCCGCCTCGGCCACGCCATGCCTTAGCAAGGTGTCCCGTGCTCCTTGGCGCAACGCGTCTGCGATCTCGCTGTTCCATTCGCTCACTACTACGGCAAAACGAAGACCGGCGCCACTGGGGACGCCGGCCGGATCGTAGTGCGATAGATGCTTGTCGGCCGTGGACATGGCTACCCGCCCATGGCCTCGGCATGGCCCGCATACTTGCGCGCCTGGCTGGCCTCGTTGCTCATGGGGAATTCATCGGCAATGCGACGGAAGGCCTTGGCGGCGGCTTTCCAGCTACCCGACTGCTGATGCACGATGCCCGCCTTCATCAAGTACATGGGCGTAGTGAAGTCGTTCTTCACGTTGTTCGCGGCCTTCTCGAAGAGCTTCACCGCTTCGTCGTTCCGACCCAGTTCGACGAGCGCATCGCCCTGGTTGCCAATGGCCATGGTACCGAGGATATCATCATCGAGATCGGCTTCCTGGAAATGGCTCAACGCGGTCTCGTACTCACCCTTTTGCAGGTATATGGCGCCGAGGTAATACTCCGCCAGCTCGCCGCTGGGGGTATCCCCGTACTCATCGGCAATGGTGAGGAAACCATCCCACTCATCGTCGCCGTTCAGCGCGCGGTCCAGCGAATCGATCTCGAAATAGTACTGAGCCTTCCATACCAGTTCGGCGGCATCGTTGGCGCGGGGCTTCAGGTAGAAGGACCGGAATGCCAGCACACCGCCCACCAGCACCAGCAGACCGATGGCGGCGATGGAGATGGTCTTCTTGTGCTTGTCCAGGAACAGTTCGGTGCGGGTGTACACCAGGCCCAGGTCCACATCGCCTTGGACGGGTGTGTTGGTCTTCTTGCTCATCGGAGGTAACCGGTTCGCATCGAGCGTTTTTCCGGGGCGGCAAATGTAGGATCCCGGAGAGAACTGTGGAAGCGGGAGTTGCGGCGCCCGCTCGGCCAGCCCGATCTGCGGGCAATGGGGCAAGTGGGCCTGAAAATGACGAAGCCGCCTTACGGCGGCTTGTCTGTTGGCGGAGAGGGGGGGATTCGAACCCCCGGTACAGTTTAACCCGTACGGCAGTTTAGCAAACTACTGGTTTAAGCCACTCACCCACCTCTCCGTAGGCGGTCGAAAGAACGTCCCTTTTATCAAGGGGTCGCAAATATAGGCGGCCACCCTTTCCATGGAAGGAAGTAACGAGCGCGGCTACCTTCGCGACCCCCAAACACGAACAACAGACTCATGGCCCGCGAAGTCGTCATCGTATCAGCAGTCCGCACCCCCATCGGTTCCTTCGGTGGCAGCCTGGCCGAAGTGCCCGCCACAAAGCTCGGCGCCACCGCCGTGAAAGGCGCGATCGACAAGGCCGGTGTGGCACCGGAGGCTGTGCAAGAGGTGATCATGGGCAGTGTGCTCCAAGCCAACCTGGGCCAGGCGCCCGCGCGGCAGGCGGCCAAATTCGCAGGCTTGCCAAACGAGGTGGCCTGCACCACGGTGAACAAGGTGTGCGCCAGCGGCATGAAGGCGATCATGATGGCCGCGCAGGACATCCTGCTTGGCGACGCGGACGTGGTGGTGGCCGGCGGCATGGAAAGCATGAGCCAGACCCCGTACTACCTGGAGAAGGCCCGCTACGGCTATCGCTTCGGGAACGGCCAGCTGATCGATGGGATCGGCAAGGACGGCCTCACCGATGTGTACCACCAGACCGCCATGGGCGTAAGCGCCGACAACACCGCCAAGGAGCACAAGATCACCCGCGAAGAGCAGGACGCTTTCGCGATCGAGAGCTACAAGCGCAGCGCTGCGGCCTGGGCTGCGGGGAAATTCAATGATGAAGTGGTGCCGGTGACGGTGCCGACGCGCAAGGGCGATGTGGTGGTGAGCGAAGACGAGGAATTCAAGAACGTCAACTTCGACAAGGTCCCGGGGCTGAAAGCGGTGTTCACCAAGGACGGCACGGTGACCGCCGCGAATGCCAGCACGATCAACGACGGAGCGGCCGCGCTCGTGCTGATGAGCGCCGAGAAGGCGAAGGCCCTTGGCCTGAAGCCCATTGCCAAAGTGTTGAGCTACGCCGATGCCGAGCAAGCGCCCGAGTGGTTCACCACCACGCCAGCGAAGGCGGTGCCGCGTGCCGTTGAGAAGGCCGGTTTGAAGATGAGCGACATCGCATACTTCGAACTGAACGAAGCCTTCAGCGTGGTGGGCATCGTGAACACGCGACTGATGGGCCTTGATCCCGCAAAGGTGAACGTGCATGGCGGCGCAGTAGCTCTCGGCCACCCGCTGGGTTGCAGCGGTGCGCGCATCGTGGTCACGCTGATCAACGTACTGAAGCAGAACGGTGCCAAGTACGGCGCGGCCGGCATCTGCAATGGCGGTGGCGGTGCAAGCGCCATGGTGATCGAAGCGTTGTAACATCCAGGATCAGCCATGAACTCCGTCATCTGCCCACTTTCGATCGTGCCGGTGCGTGCCGAGGCGAGCGACCGCAGCGAGATGGTATCGCAATGGCTCTTCGGCGAGACCGCGCAGGTGATCGACAGCACCGAAGGCTGGTCGCGCCTGCGTTTCGATCACGATGGCTACGAGGGCTGGGTCGACCACAAGCAGATCCATCCCTGCCTCACCCCCAATTTCGACCCGGACCTGCGAGTGATCGATGGCAACACCATCGTGGACCTCGGCGAACGGCAGATCCCGCTAACGTATGGGGCCGTGCTTCCTTTCTACAGCGAAGGCACCATCCTGTGGCAGAACCATCGCGTGCCCGTGCAAGCGGTAACCAACCACCGTCCGGACATTGAACGCGCCGAACTGCTCGAACTCTACCTCCATCCATTCCTGGGCGCACCCTACCTCTGGGGCGGCCGCACACCTTGGGGCGTTGATTGCAGCGGACTGGTGCAGATGATCTTCATCCTCATGGGCATCTACCTGCCGCGCGATGCCAGCCAACAGGCCGAGGAAGGCGACGTGGTGGAACTGCTGGACCTGAACGAGCCCGGCGACTTGGCCTTCTTCGAGAACGCCGAGGGCCGCATCGTACACGTGGGCATCATCCTCACGCGTAACGACGAGGATGACTTGCGCATTGCGCACGCCAGTGGGCGCGTGCGGGTGGACAAGCTGGACCATCAAGGCATCTACAACGCCGAAGAAGGGCGCTATACGCACAAGCTGCGCCTGGTGAGGAGGGTGCTGTGAGAAATACGACGAGGCCCCATCGTGAAGCCTTGTCCGCATTCCTTCCGAGGGCTCCTCAGAACCGCAACGTGTATTGCAACACCGGCAGCATGGCGAGCTGGTCGTAGCTCTTGATGCTCTGGCTGCGGCTATCGAAGTAGTATCCCACGGGTGTCTGCGCGTTCAGCACGTTCTGCACGTCGGCCTTGAACTCGTGGCTCACCTTCGGCCGTCCCACGCGGTAGCTCACGACAAGATCCAGCTTGTGGACGGGTTCACCCTTCAAGCTCCAGGCAGGCGAGCCTTCCCGCTGATCGTTCGCTAGGATGCTCGCTTGTAAATCGATGGGGGTGCGGTATTGCCCGCCCTGCACCGAGTAACGGAAACCGCTGGTGATGGTGCGGTCCTTCCCCTTCGCCGTGCCCAGCTTCCATTCCTTGCCCGCGAGCAGGTTGGCAACAGTCCCCATATTGAAGCGCCCGTTGCGCCATTCGCCGTCGAGCGCCTTGTATCGCGTCTCGCTGATGCTCGCCGTGGCCATGAAGTGGTAGCCGCGCGTGAAGAACTTTTCCGCGCTCAGCTCGATGCCGCGGTTGAAGCCGACGCCTTTGTTCACGAGCGTGCGCGTGCTGAACCACTCGACTGTGTTGCTCTCGCTGTACGAACTGCCCAGATCATTCTCCACCGGCAGGTCATACAGGTGCTGGTAGTAGAGCTCGGCCTTCACCTGCAGGTCCTCGGCCAGCATGCGCTCATAGCCCAGGACGGCATGCAGAGCGCGCGTAAGACCGAGGTCCTTGTTGGGCTGGTGGAAGACGCCATTGGCATCGGGCACTTGAACGAGCTGCGTCATGAGGCTGGCGGTGCGCGCGTGCAGGCCGGCGCCGAAGCTGAAGGCCTGATCGGGGCGCATCTGGTACCGCATGGCGATGCGCGGCTCGATGCTGATGGCCTTGTTGAGGTCATAGTAGAGCAGGTGCATGCCGCTGGTCATGCTCCATTGCTCGTTCCAGCGCCATTTCCAACTGGAGAAAGCCTGCACGGTGGTGGCGGAACCTTTGCGATCGAGATTGGTGCGCAGGGCTTCCGCAGCAGGTTCCCAACTGCGGTTGAACATGCGGAAATTGTCGACTGAGAGGATAGCGCCGGAGCGCAGCTTGTGGTTGGCGTTGAGGCGCGTGTTCCACGTGGTGGTGGCACGCACGGTCCACTTGGAAAGGTCGGCTTCGCCGCGCAGCTCCAGATCCTCCTCGCCGGGCGATGGGCTCTCGCGATAGGTGTTGCCGCTGCCGTTCCCGCTGAGCGCGATGGTGGAATAGACGAAGCTGTTGGCGCCGATGGTGCGCGTGTGCGTAAGACCGACGACGCCCATGCGCGAGCCGTAGTCGTTGTCCGCGAAGAGCGTGTCTCCGGCAACGCCTTTGTCCTGCTGCGCAATGCTGCTGCGCCCACCGATGCCGAAGAGCGAGAAGGTGCCGATGCTTCGCGTGGGCACTTTCACCTTGAAGGCCGCATCGGTGTACTTGGGCACGCCCTGGTAGTCCACGATGCCCGCGCCATCGAGCAAAGCCAACGTGCTGTAACGGTAGTTGGCGAGGTAGGAACCGCCTTCCACGCCGGGCAGCGGTCCTTCCGCTGTGAGGTCCGTACCAAGGATGCCCGCTTTCAGCGTGTACTCGCGCTTGCGGTCATTGCCATTGCGCAGGCGCATGTCGAAGACCGCGCTATACACATTGCCGTACTCCGCACTGAAGGCCCCGGTGTAGAACTCGCTGTCATCGATCATATCGCTGTTGAGCACATTGATCGGACCGCCTGTGGCGCCGTCGTCCGAGAAGTGGTTGGGATTGGGGATCTCCATGCCTTCCAAGCGCCACTGCACGCCCTTGGGCGAATTGCCCCGCACTACGATGGTGTTGTTGCCGCCAGGATCGCCGGCCACGCCGGGGAAGGTGCTCACCATGCGCGCCGGATCGTTGATGCCGCCAGCGATGCGCGAGGTCTCCTCGACGCTGATCTTGCGCGCGCTGAGGAGCGCCATGTCGTTGCGCACTTCGCCGTGGCGCTGAGGCGCGACGATCTCCACCTCGGCGAGCTTCGCCACGGATTCGACCATGCGTACTTCGAGCACCAGTTCCTTGGCACTGTTGAGCAACTGGTTGGCGAGTACCTGCTCCTCATAGCCCAACATGCGCACCTGCAGGTCGAGGCGGCCGGTGGCCACACCATCGAGTGTGAAACGGCCATCCACATCGGTGGTAGTGCCTTGCAAGGGGTCGGAGCCGAAGATGACGATGGTGGCACCGGGCAGAGGCTGGCGCGTGTCGGAGTCGAGCACGGATCCACGAATGGTCTGCCTGTTCACCTGGGCGAGGGCGGAAGCACCGCAGAAAGCGATCAGGACAAGGTGGAACGAACGGACGAGGAAGCGGGACATGGGAACTGCGTTTTCATATTGGACAACGAGACGTGCGGATACCCCTACTCTGTTACAGCACTTTCGCACGGATCTGACGAGCGGCAGAATCGCGAGACGAGCGGCTGCTCCGATGCTCGGTCAGAAGCGCACGCCGATGCCCGCCTTCCAGCCGTACCAGCCTGTGATGGCCGTAACGCCAGATCGCCATTCCAGGGGCGACCTGCTCGGCGGCAACCCGCTCAGCGGAGCACCACTATCGGGCTCCCGCCAATCGCTCACGAGCACATTGAGGACCGGGCCAGCAGTGACGGCGAGGCTCTTATTGAGACGGAAGCCACCGGTGATGCTCAGTCGCCCAAGGATGTTCACCGCATCGGCCCATTCGGGCTGTTCGACGACCTGCTCGCCGGTGAGATCGATGTTGAGGAAACCCAGCTTGCCGATGCGCGGTTCGGTTCCGAAGCCGTACAAGAACCCCCATCGGCCATCAGGGCTGGCAGGCGGAGAGTAGCCGAGGATATTGTGGAAGGCGCGCGTACCGGTACGGAACTGCACGGCCAGGGGCATCGCATCACCGGTGACGATGTCGATGCGGTGATAGCCGCGCCATGCGAAGCTGAAGATGCCCACGCTGGTGCCCGTGATCGTATCGCTGAAGTTGAGTACGCCGACCTGCCCGCCGCGAACGACACGTGCGAAATTCAGGACGCCCACCTGACCGCCGCGCACTGTATCCACCGCCACATTGATACCGGACCCCACCTGGCCACCGGTAACCTCACGTGCATAGTTGATGGCACCGGCGACCTGCCCACCACCCACGGTTCCCAGCGCCACGTTGATGCCTCCTGCGACTTGCGCACCGCTGACGTTGCGCCCGTAGTTGATCGCTCCGGCGACCTGCGTCTTGCGCACATCACGCACGGCCACGTTGGCACCGCCGCTCACTTGCACGCCATCCACATTGTTGGTCGCCACGTTGCATCCTCCGCTGATCTGCGTGCCTCGCATGCCGCCCTTCACCACGTTCGCCCCTCCAGCGATCTGCACGCCGCTGAGAGTATCCCACACCGTATTGCCGAAGCCCGCGATCTGCAAGCCTTCGAGCGAACGCATCGTGTGATTGATCCCGCCGGATATCTGTGCGCCCTTGGTGTCTCCGCCAACGAGGTTCGCAAGACCGGCGAACTGCACGCCCTTCACGTAGTTGCGCTCGATGTTGGCGCCCACTCCGACTTCCAATCCCACAAGGCCCCGCGCATAGCCTGCCAGGAAGTTGAACGACACCTGGTTCACCATGGCGCCGCTCAACTCCTTGTTGGTGCCGATGCTCGGCCACAGCGAAGCCTGGAAGCGTCGGCGTTCGGCCAGGTCGAGATTGGCGGCTTGGGTCATCTGCCCCGAGGGCACGAGCAAACGGGCCACGCCCAGCGCCTCCACATCGCACCGGTCGAACTTGCAGATCGGTTCCATAGGCTCCAGTCGTTCTCGGGCTCTCAAAGCCACCATGCCCAGATCGCCGCTGCGATCAGCATACACAACAGTGTCACGGTAGTTCGACCGGGCGATCCGCACCGCAACGCCTGAGGCATCGCCTTCCACCGTCAACTCGAATCGTCCGTCGGCGGAAGTGGCTGCGGAAACGCGGCCATCGACTGCATAGACCGAGGCTTGTGCCAATGGCGCAAGGGTGGCCTGATCGATCACCCTTCCGCGCAGTCGCACTTCCCGCACTGCGCGGCGTCCCACGATGATGACATGCTCGCCGCTCTCCTTGAACGTGACGCCCCTACCCAGCAATGCGCGCAAGGCTGAACCGGCATCGGCCTGCACGTTCACATCCACGACGCTGTCGGCCTTGATCGCCGCAGCGTTGTAGCTGAGCTTGAAGTGCGCCTCGTGCGCGATCAGGTCGAGCGCAGTGGAAAGACGCACGTCCTCGGCATGCACCTCAACGGGCCGCTGGAGCAAGGGCTGCGCACCGGCGATGGCCATGATGCCCGCACCGGCCAGCGAGAGGACGCAGCGCCGCACGCTATGGGCAACCCGCGCCATCGAGTTCATAGTTGCCATCGGCGGTGCGCGTTAGCGCGAGGCCATAGGTCTCGGCAATGACCGTAAGGATGCGGTCAATGGGCTCGTCCTCGAAGGTGGCGGTGAGGCGGCAGTTGGCGATGGCAGCGTTCTCCAGTTCAATGCCTACATCGAACAGGCGCTGCAGTTGCTCCACCACCCGCGGCAGGGGTGCATCCTTGAAATGGAGGATGCGCTCGCCCCAAACCTCCACGGACGGCGCGGGCTCGCGCTGCAGGAAGTGCCGCTCCCTGTCGAATACAGCGTGCTGGCCGGCCAACAAGATGACGGTGTCCTTCGCGGCTACCACTTGCACGCGCCCTTCGCGAACCCTCACGATCACCGCGGCGGCGGTATCGAAAGCGCTCACCGTGAAAGCCGTTCCCAGGGCCGTTACTTCCACCTCGCCCGCATCGACGACGAACGGACGCGCAGCATCTTTCGCTACTTCGAAGTAGGCCTCGCCTGCAAGTCCCACGAGGCGTTTCCTGCCCATGCGCGAGCTCAAGCTGGAACCCGGCGATAGCACGATCGCGCTGCTGTCGGAAAGCGTGATGCGCTGGTAGGTGCCAGCAGCCGCGTAGCTCGTACCATCGGATGCCGACCACCATCGTGCCACAAGGAGCAACGCGACGACAGCTGCTGCTGCTGCCGTCCAGCGTTGCGGCCTCCACGTGGGCAGGACGATGACCCGCCCGCCTCCCTCCGCCTTCGCAATGCTTGCGCTCAATCGGTCCCACGCGGAATCAACATCGACTTCCGCTGCTCCATCGCCGTTGCTCAGGTCCCACAGCGAACGCATGCGGTCGAGCTCGTCCGCGTTCGCTGCTGCGCTCATGGCCCACGATCCGACTTCCGCGCGCTCGGCAACATCGGCCTCGCCTGCGATGTACTTCGCCAGCAGTTCGTCGGCTATCGGGGTCGATTCCTTCACGCGCGTGTTCTTCTATGACAACCGTGGTGCTCCATACCCCTATCCGCGATCAGACAACCAGAACAACCAAGGCAGCAACGGCACCAGGTCCGCGAGCTCTTCGCGTAGCGTCTTCAGCGCCTTGCCCATCTGATTCTCCACGGTCTTCGCCGAGATACCGAGCCGCTGGGCGATCTCGTGGTATTTCAATCCCTCATAACGGCTCAGCTTGAAGACCTTTCTACGTTCTTCGGGAAGCAATTCGATGGCGGCCTGGACACGGGCGATGCGCTCGGTGTGCTCCTCCTCCCCCCGTTCCAGCACGTCCGGCCGATCATGCACCATCTCATTCAGCGCGTGGATGCGCCCTCCTGATTTCACGGCGTTGAGGCAGCGGTTGCGCACGGCAGCGAAGAGGTAGGCCTTGAGCGAGGTACTGATCGTTAGCTTCTCCCGGTCGAGCCAGAGCCTGAAGAAAAGGTCCTGCACGATGTCTTCGCCCTTGTCGGCATCCTTCACGTACGTGGCGGCGAAGGCGCACAATGCACGGTAGTGCATGCGGAAGAGCGCCTCGAAGGCGGCGCGGTCACCAGCGGCGATGCGTGCGAATTCCAATCGCGGCGAAAATAGCCCGGCTCCTTCGGACCTTCCATGATCCTGGAATGACCAATGCCAAGGATTTCGGGCAGGCCAATACTGCCGTCGGAACAAACGCCGTTCGACTTTCTGGCGTGCTCTCCGGCTCGCAGCCTGCCACATCTTCCGTTCTACCTTCACGGTGCGATGCTTGACGACCGCGCGCCGAATCCAACCTACTATGGACCTCAACAAATTCACCATCCGCTCCCAGCAGGCTATCCAACAGGCGCAAACCATCGCCACCGGATACGGCCAGCAGATGCTCGAGAACGGCCACCTGCTCAAAGGCATCCTGGAAGTGGACCCTGACGTGACGCCCTTCCTGTTGAAGAAGCTCAACGTTAATGCACCTGCGATGACGCAGGCGCTTGACCGCATCGTTCAGAGCTATCCCAAAGTGAGCGGCGGGCAGATCAGCCTCTCTCGCTACAGCAGCGATGCGCTCACCAAAGCGCTGGCCGCGTTGAAAGAGTTCGGCGATGAATTCGCCAGCGTGGAGCACATGTTGATCGGCATCCTCGACAGCGGCGATACCGTTTCGCAATTGTTGAAGGATAACGGCGTCACCAAGAAGGACCTGATCGCCGCCATCAAGGACCTGCGCAAGGGTAGCACTGTCACCAGCCAGAGCCAGGAGGAGACCTACAACGCGCTGAACAAGTACGCGAAGAACCTCAACCAGCTCGCCAAGGACAACAAGCTCGATCCTGTGATCGGCCGCGACGAGGAGATCCGCCGCGTGCTGCAGATCCTCAGCCGTCGCACCAAGAACAACCCCATCCTCATCGGTGAGCCCGGCGTAGGTAAGACCGCCATCGCCGAGGGCATCGCGCAACGCATCGTCAGCGGCGACATCCCCGAGGACCTCAAGGGGAAGCAGGTGTACAGCTTGGACATCTCCGCGCTGATCGCCGGAGCGAAGTACAAGGGTGAATTCGAGGAGCGCCTGAAGGCCGTGGTGAAGGAAGTGATCGCCGCCGAGGGCAGCATCATCCTCTTCATCGACGAGATCCACACGCTCGTTGGCGCAGGCGGTGGCGAAGGCGCCATGGACGCCGCCAACATCCTGAAGCCCGCACTCGCGCGCGGTGAGTTGCGCAGCATCGGCGCCACCACGCTCAACGAGTACCAGAAGTACTTCGAGAAGGACAAGGCCTTGGAGCGTCGATTCCAGAAAGTGATGGTGGATGAGCCTTCACGCGAGGATGCGATCAGTATTCTGCGTGGATTGAAAGAGAAGTACGAGAGCCACCACAAGGTGCTGATCAAGGACGCCGCGATCATCGCCGCCGTGGAACTGAGCACGCGCTACATCGCCGATCGTTTCCTGCCGGACAAGGCCATCGACCTGATCGACGAGGCCGCGAGCAAGTTGCGCATGGAGATCAACTCCAAGCCCGAAGAGCTGGACGAGATCGACCGACGCGTGATGCAATTGGAGATCGAGCGCGAGGCCATCAAGCGCGAGAACGACGAACCCAAGCTCGCCGAGCTGAACAAGGAGATCGCCGAACTGAGCGGTCAGCGCGACGGCTTCAAAGCCCGCTGGGAAAGCGAGCGCGCGCTGGTGGAACGCATCAACAGCGCCAAGGACCAGATCGAGGACCTGAAGCACCAGGCCGCACAGTACGAGCGCGAAGGCGACTTCGGCAAGGTGGCCGAGATCCGCTATGGCCGCATCCAAGAGACCGAGAAGGAATTGCTCGCGGCCAAGGATGAATTGCTCTTGATGCAGGCCGACAGCAAGATGATCAAGGAGGAAGTAGACGTGGAGGAGATCGCCGCCGTGGTGAGCCGCTGGACCGGGGTGCCCGTCACGCGCATGCTCGAAGCCGAGCGCACCAAGCTCCTGAAATTGGAGGATGAGTTGCACAAGCGTGTAATCGGTCAGGATGAAGCCGTGCGCGCCGTGGCCGACGCCGTGCGTCGCAACCGCGCGGGCATGGGCGATGAGAAGCGGCCCATCGGCAGCTTCATTTTCCTCGGTACCACCGGCGTCGGCAAGACCGAACTGGCGAAGGCGCTCAGCGAGATCCTCTTCAACGACGAGCACGCCATGACGCGCATCGACATGAGCGAGTACCAGGAGCGCCACAGCGTCTCCCGCCTCGTAGGTGCGCCTCCGGGCTATGTGGGCTACGATGAAGGCGGACAACTCACCGAAGCCGTGCGCCGCAAACCGTACAGCGTAGTGCTGCTCGACGAGATCGAGAAGGCCCACCCCGACGTGTGGAACATCCTCCTGCAAGTGCTGGACGATGGCCGTCTCACCGATAACAAGGGCCGGGTGGTCAACTTCAAGAACACCATCATCATCATGACGAGCAACATTGGCTCGCACATCATCCAGGAGAACTTCGAGCACCTGAAGGACAAGAATGTCGAAGAGGTGATCGAGAAGACGCGCGCCGAAGTGATGGACCTCCTCCGCAAGACCGTGCGCCCTGAATTCCTCAACCGCGTGGACGAGCTGATCATGTTCCGTCCGCTGAGCCAGGCCGACGTGCGCGAGATCGTGAAGCTGCAACTGCACCAGCTCATGCAGAAGCTGGAGGAGAAGGACATCCACCTCGTCCCCAGCGAGGAGCTGATCGCACACATCTCAAGCACCGGCTTCGACCCGCAATTCGGCGCACGCCCGATCAAACGCATGATCCAGAAGGAACTGCTGAACGAGTTGAGCAAGCAGATCATCGCGGGCACGCTGGAGACCGGCAAGCCGCAGGTGATCGATGTGTTCGATGGGCGCATTGTGCTACGGAAGCCGATCGATGAGAAGGAGAAGAATGGGAAGGTGAAGAAGAGCAAGGCGGAGGTATAACACCTTTTCGCGGAGGGTTACTCAGCGCTTGTCAAGGAGGAGAGAATGCAACAGGTCAATCTCTGACGCACCGCACGGCAAGACCGTCGATCCGAACGCGATTGACCCGACTGACCCCAGTGTTGATATTGACCAGCATCCGGGCCTGAGCGAGGTTACTGCTTGCTGGCGTTCGACTCCACCAAGCTCCCACGCTGCCTGTACTGTAGAAGAAGGCTTGATCGAAACCATGGCGGTATCCACCCGGCATGCCTGAGAACTGACTTTCATTCGTGGCTCCTGCATTCGGGGCGATCCATTCTTGTGCGGTCGCACTCTTCATCTTTCCACCTACGTTCTGCGCTTCACCCCGGTATCCTGCGATGAACGCTTCACTCGGGAGCATTCCCAATGTCAACTCTGCAGCAAGCCACTCCAAGTCCGAAGGCACATGCCAACCGATGGGACACACATTGCGTGAATCGGTGACCGCGTACCAGTTGTACAGTTTTCCGTACACGTTCTCCAACTGACTGTTGTTGCTTACGTGTGCCCAGGCACCTATGGTCTGCTGTGTCCATGCGACAGCGTCGGACACGTTCGGTATGGCCTCACCGTTCATGTAACTCCCAGTTCTGAGGTTCTCTGCCATCCACTCCTGGTTGCCGATCCATACCGTTTGATACACGTTGCCTTCGATGTCAACAGCCGAACCTATCGGATCTAGACAAGCGGTGATATCCGGGACATTGGTGGTATCGGGCTCAACGGCCGCGATCTGGACGGTGCTCCAACGGGATGCGACCAGGTCCACACCGACAATTCGAACGCTATCCGCGCAGGTGACAAGCTGATAGGAACCTTGAGCGCAGAATACGACCTGGCCGTTGCACCACACATAACCCTCTTCCACCGGATCGCCGAAGCAATCGAGCACAGTTCCCGTCACGAACGATACGTCGGGTACACTGACCATCACCATCATCACCGCCTCAGCGGCGAAAGGACCGACCGGCTCCTCATGTACGAGGACGAACGAACCAAATGGGCCGCAGGGCAGCCAGACCTGTAGTGTAAGCACCTGACCGATTGGCACCTGGCCAGAGAACTCACCCATATCATTCGTGTAGGTGACCCCGGTCCCCATGTTCGCGGAAACCAAGAGCACTTGAGCGCCGGTCAAAAGCATCCCGGTCGCTTGGTCGATCACGATCCCTTTCAGCAGCACGAAGTTCGAGGGCACGTCGCAGTTCCACCACGAGAAGTGCGCCACTTGGCCCACGTACTCGTTGCCGACCAATTGCGCTTCGCCCTCTTCCACCCAATAGCCCAGGTCCTCATCGAACCACCAGAGCACAATGGTCCCCAGGGCATCGGCCTGCTGCGCGGCCATCACCGGAAAACGCACGGTTGCCGTGCTGCCTTGCGCCAGTTGCACTTGCGTGCCAACAGCATCGGTGAGTTCCACGCCCACCATCCCAAAGGAGTGGAGCAACTGGGGCTGCTCATCCATCACGCCCATGAGCATACCGGGCATCTGCTCATGCAGGTCATCGCTCGTTGGATCGATGTGGTTGAGCGCCACGCTCACCGGGCCGTTGAATGGTTGTCCGTTCTGCACGAAGGCATTCGGAGGGAAGCTGATGGTGACGCCTTGCAACTGCACGGTCCCACCGCTCGCGCTCGTTACCGTGCCTGCGGGTTCCTTCGAGAGCAAGGTGATGTGCGCATGGCTGATGGTCGCATCGGCGTTCGCACCCGGCACGAAGGAGCGTGAGCCGGGGAAGTAGCCGGCCTTCTCCACGGACACATGCGCGAGGCCCTCGTAGGCCACGACGCCGTGCAACAGGAAGACCCCGAAACGGTCGGTGGTGGTGCTCACGCCTCCACCACAACCCGCGCGCACGGTCGCATCATTAACAGGCATGCCCCATTCATTCCTGACCACACCGCCGATGCTGATCGTAAGTGCATCACCCAGGTTGATGGCATGCGCCACGAAACGTTGCGCCTCGCTGAAGTAGTCGATGCTACAGGCTTCATCGTGGAAGCGCACGCGGTACCAGCCGCTCTGCTCAGGCTGCAACACGAAGGGCTCGTTCTCAACCACGTTTATAGCCGACCAATTGGCCCCATCGGTGGAGTGCTCCCAGGTCTTGGTGCCGTAGTACTCCCCTTCCAACTGGAAGATGAGCGCCTCGCCCGGGCAGGGAACATTCTGCGCGTAAGCGCTGCTGAGCAGGGCCATGCAGGCTGCAACGATCAGTGTGCGGAGGTGGTGCATAGCTTATATGTGTGGCTGCGGCCGGCAGTGAACGATACGGTCATGAAATAGACGCCAGCAGGAAGAGCGGAAACATCCATGACCACGTCGCGCATTGCCATTCCGGATAGTTCCGTGACCAGCGCTCCATTGGGCGCGCGGAGTTGCACGCGCAGTATGGCTCCGGTAGCATGGATCCGTACTGGACCATCCGTCGGGTTGGGGAAAACGTCAAGTACCCCATCGCCTGTGCCAAACATGCCGGTGGCGAAGTCCACCAAGACTTCATCGGTGAGGGTGCAGTCCAGGCCCGGATCGGTAACCTGCACGGTGAAGAGCGTTGTGCTGAACAACCCTTGCACCTGCGGCGCAGCGGCAGTAGGATCGTCGAGAAACTGGGAAGGCGACCAGAGGTATGTATAGGTGCTGGTGCCACCGGTGGCCACCATTTGCAGCGTGAGACCCGGCTCATACACCAGGTCATCCCCGGCATCCACTTGGAATTGCGGCGGCTGGTCCACCGTGAACAAGGCCACTGTCTGGGCCTGGCCTGCAGCAGCCAGCCCGGTGAGGAAAATAAGGGCGGTCGTTGGCTTGAGCATGGGAGCATGGTTAACGGCGCAAGACAAAGATGCTCAATCCCATTCGACCAGATGGAGATGCCATGTGTTTGCACAAGCATTCGACCGATGAGCTAGCGCGAGGCGATGAATCCCGCAAAGCGGGAACCGGCGCCCCGAGTTCCTCAACCGCGTGGACGAGTTGATCATGTTCCGTCCGCTGAGCCAGGGCCATCCCGCTAAGGCGGGACAGGTTATGTTGGATCGGAGTCTCGTATTGCAGGAGCGGAACGCGAAGCGGGAAGCAATTGGAGTTGCAATGAGGCGAGGGTGCGAGGCACTAAAACCGATCGTTGGATCGATCGTGCATAACCCGCCCCGCCAACAACGTGCTTCCATTCCCCACCCCGCTACTTTGCTACCCGGTATCAACGAAGTAGCCAATGACCTTCACCGCACAGATCGACGACCTGACCACTGCCCTACGCCACACGCGCAGCCGCCTGCTGGCACCGGTGGACCGCTCCCAACTGCAACTGCCGCGCGACCCCGAGATCTTCGTGGAGGACACATTGCTTTACGTAATGGACAACTGGGCGCAGGACCTGCGCGAGCAGGGCCATGTGCTGGAGGAGGACCTCGCCTGGAAGGTGGCCAACAGCCATTACCCGCGCTACGTGCTGCGCATGGCGGGCGGCTCGTTGGTGCAGATCCATTTCACCGGGCAATACCCGCGCTCCTTGTTCCTCAATATCAGCAAGGGCTTCCGCAACGGTCAACAGTTCAGCGATGCGCGCCACGTGCAGGTGGAACTGCCGCTGACGACCGATGCCAACAAGCTGCTCGCCAGCCTTCTCGATGGATTGAAGGACGTGACAGTGTGAGCCACATGCACGCATACCCTGGGTGAGCCATGCGCACCCTGTACTTCTGCAGGCACGCCAAGAGCAGCTGGGCCGAACCGGGCCAGGACGATTTCGACCGCCCTCTTAACGAGCGCGGATCGCGCGATGCCCCGAACATGGCACGCCTCTTCAAGGAGCGCGGCGATCCGGTCGATCTGATCGTGAGCAGCGCGGCCAACAGAGCGCTCACGACTGCACGGGCCTTCGCACGCGAGCTGCGCATAGGCGATGACCACTTCATACAGGAGCCGCTGCTCTACCACGCCAGCTCCACCATCATCGCCTCGGTGGTGGCCCGCCTGCCCGATGATTGCAAACGGGTGATGCTCTTCGGCCACAATCCCGGTTTCAGCGAAGTGGTGGAGCACTTCAGTACCGATGGCGTAGGCGACATGCCCACCTGCGGCATCGCACGCATCGATTTCGTCGCCGAGCGCTGGAATGAACTCGTACGCGACTCGGGCTCGCTCGTGTGGTTCGACTATCCCAAGCGCCACCAGCAGTGATCAGTAGGCACCCGTACTGAGCATCACCAAGGTGCATGCATCGAGCGCTTCTATGCCGATCGATCGCAATTGCTCCGCGAAGTCAGGGTCCTCCGCACCGGGATTGAAGATGACGCGTCGAGGGCGCAGTGCCATGACGGCATCGACCCACATGCGCTGGTTGGCTGGTGAGAGGTAGAGCGTGACGGTATCCACATGGATATCATCCGGCAACGTGGTTCGAATGGCGATATCAGCGATTTGCCCTTCGCGACGTCCAATGGCGATAACACCATGCCCGGCGGCTCTCAAACGCAGCACCGCGAGGTGCGAGTAGCGCGAGGGATTCGGGCTTGCACCAAGGACTAGCGTATCGGACATGCTGCAAAGGTGCGCTGAACCGGATCCAATGGCCGATCGCACATACCGTCGCAGTTGAGTTCTTAGGTGCTGACCAGTCTCACCGGTCGATCGCATAGCGATCCGTTCCTGCCCGGCTCACGCCTCGTTCATCCCCTTCCTGAGGTCCTCGATGGTCTTCGGCGGCACCTTGTTCAGGTCCAGGACCATTAGCCCATCGAGCGCATCGTTGAATCGCGGGTCGCGGTTGAAGCCGACAATGCGCGCATTGAGCAGCAGGTATTTCTTGAGCAGCACCGGCATGGCCGTCTCGTGGGGGTCCACCTCGGCTATCAAGCGGTCCATCTTCTTCAGGTCGGCCTGCGAGGCCTTCACCAGGGCTTCACTGTCGGCCTTGTCGGGCTTTACGCGGAAGCGGTGGCGGGGATGAACGCAGGAGGCCAGGTCATGATCGTAGTGGTGGAGGCGCACGAACTCCATGATGAGCGTGCGAGAGAACCGACTGTAGGTGCCACTGATGGAGACAGGCCCTATGAGGTAATGCTGTTCGGGGTTGGCGGTGATGTGCAGGAGCAATCCGCGCCAGAGCATGAAGAGCGGAAGGCGCTGTCGTTGGTATTCGGTGGCGATGAAGGAGCGGCCGAGCTCGAAGCTGCGACGCAGCACTCGTTCCATCGGCCGGTCCATGCGGAAGAGCGTGGTGGTGTAGAAGCCGCGCTTGCCATAGCGCGCCATGATCTTACGGCCGTCGCCGATGCGATAGGCCCCTGCGACCCTCCCCTGATCACGGTCCCACAGAAAGAGATGATCATAGTACAGGTCGAACTCGTACAAGTCGATGGCTTTGTTGGTGCCTTCGCCAATGGCGCGGAAGGTGAGCTCGCGCAAACGGCCAATCTCGCGCAGGACCGTGGGGATGCGATGGCTGGGCGCGAGGAAGAGATCGAACTCCGCTTGAGAGTTCAGTTTGACATCGTCAAGGGTGGCGATCTCGCGATACAGCGCTTCATCGACCGAGGGCTCCACAACATCCTTCGGTTTGCGCGGGAATCGCAAAGGGCTGAAGAATTCGCGCTTCACCTGCAAGCCGCTGCCCAGCGCGTAGGTCTTGGCACGGAGGTAACGGGCCAGCTGGTCCGTTGAGCGGAACGCAGCGATGTCCTTGGCTGCGATGGGCTTGCCGATGCGCATGCGCACAGTGCGGCCGCGCATGCGCAGCATCTCGTTCGGCAGGGCCAGCGTTCGCAGGTTGGGGTGGATCATGCCGAGCATCTGGAAGATGAGGCTGTTGGCCCCATCGAACCACACCGGCACCGCAGGTACACCAGCATGCTGCAGAAGCTTGATGGTCGGGGTCTTCCACCGAGGATCCGCCACGGAACGCAGCTCGGTGTGCCAGCTGCTCACCTCACCGGCCGGGAAAACGCCGAGGGCCCCTCCGTCCTTCACATGGGCCAGCGCCTGCCGCATGCCTTGGAAGCTGCTGAGCGAACCCAGTTGCTCGAACGGATTCACTCCGATGAAGCGATCCCGCAACGGCTCCAACTGCTGCAATAGGAAATTGGCCATCACCTTCAGGTCTGGACGGGCGCGGCATAGCACGTTCACCATGGCAAGCCCATCGATGGCACCGTAGGGATGATTGGCCACGAAGACCAACCCGCCCTCGCGCGGTATCTGCTCCATGTCCTGGTCCGAAACATCGAGTTCCAGATCGAGGTTGGTGAAGACCGCGGCAGCGAACTCGAGGTCGTGCAGGTGCTGCACTTCGTTATAGAAGCGCTCCAGCCGCTTGAGCCCGCTCATCTCGGTGAGCACGGCAATGCGAGGATCACCGGGTCGCATGTGACTGGCTTTGGCCAGCTCGGCGGGTTGCACCAGCTTCTTCATCGCACTACGGCGAAAGTAGACATCGGGCGATCGCGCATCCGCGGTCGTGCGTGGGAGTTGGCATGTTGGCGTTAACGATGTTTAACTGGGCCGTTCGACGTGCTGCATCGCAGGTCCAACGGGTGCTACAGGGCATTGGTCGCTTCGGCCCACCCGGGCTGTTGATAGTTCGTTCGACGTTCATTTGGCCCTTTCAGAGGTGCGGATAGATTTGTCGTTATGCCGTTGTACCGGACCCTCCTGTCGCCCATGGCGCTCGCCGTGATCGGTGCCCAGGTGTGCGCTCAGGCGGACACGATCGCTTACGGCGGTCCGGAAGGGCCGGACATCTACTATGAGCTTGATTCGCTACCCGCGGATGCCACGGCGGAGATTGGTATGGCAGCGCATGCCATTGGCCTGGATTGGGATGTGAACGACTCTCTTTCGTTCATCCCAGGCTATGACATGTACTGCCACTGGAACACCGACGCGATCTTCGATCGGGAGAAGACCTCGCGATTCGACCATGACACCCTATGCCTTCGTCTGGTGCAGCACGAGTGCGATCAGGCCATTCCCTGTTCTGGCCATGTCAACTCGCCGTTCGGCTGGCGCAAGGGCCGAATGCATTACGGCTTGGACCTTGAATTGAACACCGGTGACCCCGTCGTTTGCGCATTTCCAGGCATGGTGCGCATCAGCAAGTACAACCGCACTTTCGGGAACGTTGTGGTAGTGCGCCATCACAACGGTTTGGAAACCCTTTACGCCCACCTGAGCAAGCGCTCGGTGGAACCCGGGCAGATGGTGGACGCTGGAGATGAATTGGGCAAGGGCGGCAACACGGGCCGCAGCTACGGCAGTCACCTTCATTTCGAGGTGCGATTCCTAGACCAGCCCATCGATCCCACCCTGCTCTTCGATGTGACTACGGGCAGGTTGCTGCACGAGAACTTCGAGATACACAAAGGCACGTTCGCAAGCATGGCTGCCGCCAAGGCCTCGGCCGGTTCGCGGAAATACCATGTCGTGCGAAGCGGTGACACCCTGTCGGCCATCGCACGCAAACGTGGCACTAGCGTGAACGCGCTTTGCCGCATGAACGGCATCAGCCAGCGCAGCGTACTGCGGATCGGGCAACGGCTGCGCTACGATTGATAGGGTCAATTCGCACGAACCCCTTCCTCCCTTCGGCGCAGCATCCTGCCGATGGCATCCACCATTTCCTGGTTGTATTCGGGCGAGAGCAGCAGGTCACTGCCCTTCTGCACGCGCAATAGGACCAGATCGTGCCGTGCATTGGGCATGCGGTCGATCACTCCTCGGCCCAAACCGAATGTGTAGGTGCGCAGGCCTATATCTACCGTGCAGAAGCGCAGGTAGGCCGATTGGTAATCCTTCGAGCTCGAATGGTCGGAGCGCCGCGCTGAAGAGCGGACTCGGATGTAATCGCGTGCTGCAGCGCGATCGATGAGGCTCGCATCGATGATGTCCGCTGGATGCACCTCCAGCCGATCGTCGCCCCGTACAAGGATCATGATGCCATTGACCATGTGGTAGACGCTGCGCTTGGTGTGGTCGCGCAGGATGGCCACCGTGTAGCCAACGGCCAAAGCGATGCAAAGGAGCCAGAGGGGAAGGAAATTGCCGGAGATGACACCGAACAACACGCCGATGAGCACAACGAATGGCGTGGCCCACACGGCCAACAGGGTGTTGTGCCATTGCCTGCGCGTTCGGAATCGTTTCTCGCTCATGCGTTGGTCTGCAGCCATAAGCGCTGCTTGAAAAGACGAGGAGCGGCCCGAAGACCGCCCCTCTGTACCGGAGAAGGGACTCGAACCCTTACAACCTTACGGTCACACGCCCCTGAAACGTGCGCGTCTACCAATTCCGCCACTCCGGTAGGATGGGCTTCTTCTTCGCTCAGGGGGCGCAAATATAGCGTGGGATGGGCTCTGTCTTCGTCGATGCCATCATCGCTGAACCCCGCTACCTTGCAGCAATGCCAACGGGATCGCAGGGGTTCAAGCGTATGGATGATGGTTCGACCGTGGACCTCCTCTCCCATGTGCGCCATGTGCTGGAAGAGCGCGATGATGTGGAAGTGCTGGTGGGCAGCGACAGCCACAATCATGGCCACCATACAGTATACACCACGACCGTGGTGATGCGGTATTGGCGCAACGGCGCACAAGTGGTGTACCATCGGGAACGCGCCCCCAAAGTCACCGATCTGTGGACCCGCTTATGGGGGGAGGTGGAACGCAGCCTCCGCATTGCGGACTTGCTGCGAGAAGAAGGCCGCATACCCGTGCGCCGGATCGACATGGACTTGAACAGCGACGCTCGGTTCGGTTCTCACAAGCTGCATACCGCCGCCGTGGGATACATCCGCTCGCATGGATACGAACCGTGGACGAAGCCTGAGATGCTCATCGCGAGCTGGGCCGCCAACGTGTTGTGCAATGGCGCTGGTCGCAAGCACGAAGCCCCCATCCACGGTAAGGCGGACAGGGGCGACGTGACTCTTCAGACTGACCTTTGAACTACTTGGACAAGCCGTTCAACGCGGGCACTGCGAACGATGTTTCACGCACTCGAAAATCCTGGAACGCGAGGCTCGGAAGCAGTTGGGGCGGCCATCGGCCGCCCCAACCCAGGGGTCAAGTCCCCTCCTCAGTTCTCGTCCGGCAGGAAGCTGTGCTTCTCGGCGTAGCGCAGCATCTGGCCCAGGAAATCAGTGGGGTAGCTCACCATCACGTCGGTGATGTTCCCGCTGGCATCGGTCACTGCGGTCATCTCTGGTTGGATGAAACCTGCGTACGGAGCGGTCTTGATCTTCTCAGCCCGCGCCAGTACCTGCTGGTGGAGCACAGGGTCCACCTTCACGCCGTAGGTCTCCACCAAAGCCTTGCCTGCGGCATAATCGCCCTGGCTCTTGATCCGCTGAACCTCGCGCAGCAGGTCGCCGAAAAGCACGCGCAACTTATCGTAATCGCGGATATCGTAGAACGTCTCGCCGTTGCGGTCCACCTTGATCACGACGCTGTCGGCCTTGCCCTTCTCATAGGCCCAGGCGCTCACCCACATGCGATTGCGCATGTGCGCTTCTTCCACGTCCTTGCCCGGCTTGATGCGACGCAACTGCGTGATAAGGCCGTTGCGGACGTAGCTATCGTACTCGGCCTTGCCCACCTCCAGGCTGGGCATCACGCCCATCTCAACGAGCTTCGGGTCCATCACGTAATAGAGCGCCATCAAGTCAGCACGGCCCTCCTCCAAGGTGCTGGCGTAGTTCTTCAGGGTCGCATCGGTCTCACCTACACCGGGCTCGAGCTGGCCGCTGGCATGACCGACCACTTCGTGAAGCGCCGTGTGCAGCTTGCCTGCCAGTGAGCCGTACTTCTTGGCCAATTCGATCTCTTCGGCATCGTGGCAGAAGATCTCGAGCGTGCTGGTGCCGCTGCTCTTCTCATAGGCCTCGCTGATGTTGCCCAAGCTCACGCTCTTGCTGCCGATGGAGTCGCGGATCCAGTTGGCGTTGGGCAGGTTCACGCCCACGGGGGTGCTCGGTGCGGCATCACCAGCCTCACCCACGGTATTGATGAAGCGATACGTGATGCCCACTACGTTCTTCTTCTTATGCTGAGGCATCAAGGGCGAGTTGTCCTCGAACCATTGCGCGTTGTCCATGATCACGGCCATGTTGCGCGTGGCCTCGGGGTCGTTCACTTCGATGCAGGCTTCGTAGCTGCCGCGCTTGCCCAGGGGGTCATTGTATACTTCCACGAAACCGAGGATGAAGTCCACGCTGCTCTTGGTGTCCTTCACCCAGGCGACGTTGAAATCGTCCCAAGTCTGCAGGTCGCCGGTGCGGTAATACTTTATCAGCAAATCGATCGCGGTCTTCTGCTCCGGTGTCTCGGCCACTCCTGCGGCGAGTTCCAGCCACTTCACGCTTTCGGCCAATGCAGGACCGTACATCCCATCCACCTTATAGACCCGCTCTGCAAGCTTGCCGCCGGGGCTACGCACCATTTTGCTATTAATGCCATAGCTGAGCGGGGTCTTGTCAGTGGGATCATCCATGGCCGCATAGAAATCCTCCACCTCCTTCTGGCCTACGTCCTCACCGTAGAAATTGACGGCGCTGGCGAGAACGAGGTCCTTGTTCGGATCGAGGTTCACCTTCTTTGCATCCAATGTCGGATCGAACAGCACATCAATGACCTCTTTGGGCAAGTTCGCGCCGCTGGCGCTGAGGAGCCCTTCGAAGTAGGCCCTGCCGAAAGCGGGCGTGTGCTTATCGTTGCTGTAATGGTGATGAATGCCGTTGCTGAAGAAGACCTGTTTGGTATAGGTCAGGAATGCATCCCAATCGGCACCACTGCGCTCTCCCTTGTAGTCTCGGACGACCTTCTCCAGAGCACGGCGGATCTTCAGGTTGTGGCGGTAGTTCTGGTCCCACATGATGTCGCGCCCGGCAAGCCCGGCCATGTTGAGGTAGTAGCAGAGCTTCTTCTGCTGAAGGGTCAATTGCTCCCAGCCGGGGATCTGGTAGCGCAGCACGCGAACATCGGCGAACTGGTCGGCTTCCCACTTGAAGGTATCGACCGGGGTGGTGCCGTTCGAGGCGTCTTCTTGGCCGCCGTTGCAAGCGAGGAGGAAGGGACAGAATGAAAGGACGAGCAGGAACTTGCGCATGGGTTTGATCGATAGGACGGCGAATATAGCCGGGGCTTTCGAGGTGATGGACACGGCCGGTCACTGGCCATGCCGGACATCCGATCAGCTGGCGCTCCTCCCCTTCACGGCCACGGGCACGCTCATGCGCGCTTTGGCCATTTCCACCAGCTTCTTCATGCGGTGGTAGGCCGTCAGTTGCTTGTTGTAGCGCTTCAGGTCGCTCGGATCCAACTGCTCCACATGCAGCAGGTCCATCTTGTCGGCCAGGTCGTTCAGCTTCACGCGAATGGACAGGTTGTCCTCCACGACGCGATCGATGTACTCCTCATAGGTCTCCTCGGCCCTGCGGGTGATGCATTGGAGGGACTTGAGCACCCGAGGGGAGAATCCCTTCTTCTCCAGGTCGGCAATGGTGAGGTCGGAGCGCTCGAGGACGTCGTGCAATGCCCCGAGGATCTGCTCATCGTGGTCCTGCCCGCGCATCATCACGCGCATCACGTGCAGGATGTACGGCTTGCCGAAGCGGTCGGTCTGGCCCCTATGCACCTTGGCAGCCAGCCGGATGGCGGATTCGAGCAGGTTGTCCATGCCAGTTGCCTATTGCGCAAGAGAGATGCGAACGTCCAGCGCTTTGGGGTCCTTGGCCAGCACGCTCCAGTCGGTGCTGAGCTTCACCTCCTTGGTGCTGCCTTCTTCGCGGGTCATGGCGCCATTCTCGGTGGAGGCCACCGGCTTCTTGAACTTGAAGCTGTACTTGTACTTCATGCTGCTGAGCATGGAGTTCATGTCGAAACCGCTCTCATCGCCCTCCCCGCCATCGTCATCATCGGCTTCGTTGGCCATGGTGCTGCTGATGTCGTAAGCGTACCGGTTGCTCGTGCGGACCAGCGTCCCGCCCTCCCATTTGAAGAACTCGTGCGATGTGCCGGTGCTGTCCGGCATCAACTGGTTCAAGGCTCTGTTCAGTGCTCCCACGTCCGTGAAGGAGAAGCTCAGCTTCTGCACCCATTTCTGGCGCTTATCCATCTTCACCTTTGCAATACCGGCGATGGACTTGAGAGCAGCCGCGTGCTCGCTCATATCAAGATTGCCCATTTCGTCCCCGCCACCATCCTTCTTCTCATCGCCCCCCAGACTGGCGAGCATGTTGCCCATCTCGCTCATGTCCACCACGTATGTCATGGTGCCTGATCCGTTCTTCGAGAAGGTGTAGTTCTCTTCGATGGTGATGCAGCTGGCAAGGCCGATCACAAGACCCAGAAGGAGCAGAATGATCCGATTCGATCGCATGGGCGCAAGGTAAGGGGCTGGCAAGAGCGGGGCTTCCATGCAAAGCGCCCCTCCACAAGCAGCAGAGGGGCGCTAATTCGTGTTGTTCAGGATCAACGCACCACAGGCACGCGAAGGGTGATGGTCTCCTGGCCTTGCGCCATGCGCACGAACCAGATGCCTGTGGCAAGGTCCTGCGCCGGGAGCAGAGCTCGGGTCGTTGCTGCACCGATGTTGCGTTGCATCACCACCCGACCGGTGGCATCGACCAGTTCGATCTGCACGACCGATGTGCCGCCGAACGCATGTTGAACGATGATCTGATCACCCGCCAGCCAGGCAGATGCTCCGGGCTTCGTGCCGGCATAAATGCCTGTATTGAGCTCAACGGTGATGACGATGGTGCTCGAAACACTGCAATTGCCATTGTCCACTGTCATGGTTACGGTGTACGTCCCAGGCATGGGCCAAGCATGCTCCGTTGAAATATCGGTGCTGGTGGCGCCGTCACCGAAATCCCAGAAGTAGCTCGCATTCGGGTCTGTACCGTTGAATTGTACGGCGTTGTTCACCAGCACCATGGTGGCGCTCGCGTTCAGCGCAGCATCAGGCCCTTGATCGTCGATGACGAATGCCGCGCTGGTCCATGTGCAGTTGTTGGCATCGGTGATCGTTACCGTGTACATACCGGACAATGCGGTGAGGTCTTCGGTCGTGGAGGCGTTGGCATCGTTCCATAGGAAGGTGTATGGGAACACGCCGCCCAGGGGCAGGAGATCGACGCTGCCGTCCTCGCTATCGGCACAGGTGGCATCGGTCACGGTGCCTTGTGCTTCGAGCACAAAGGGCGCGTTGATCGTGAAGTCCTGCACCAGTTCACCGCAGGCGCTTGTGGTGCTCACGTGAACCGCATAGCTCCCTGCACCAAGGCCCGTTAGGGCAACCTCACCGGCAACACCAGACTGCGCGAGGATCACGACGCCCGAACCATCGGTCCAAGTGACATCAGATGCAACCGGCAGGTTCACGCTGGCCTGTCCATCGGGGTCGGCACCGCAAAGAGCATCGCTGCTGCTGAAGGCGATGGGCGCGGTGGCGCGCAGGACGAAGCGCGCTAGGCTGGGATCGTCATCGGCATCCATCGTGAAGGTGTAAGTGCTGCCACTGTTCATGACCGTGAAGGTGCCGAGCTCGGTATCCTCCAAGGTGATGCACGTAAGGCCGAGATCGCCCACCTCCGTCAGAGTTATCGTGTATTCACCGGTGACGCCGGCGTTCACGCTCAACGGGACGGTGAAGCCCTCGTCGAGGCTGCCGTGCGCATCGATCGCGAGTTGCACCTGCTCAGGCACCACGCAGGCGATCTGCGGCGCTGCCGGATCACCGAAGACGTACTTGAGCACATCGCTCTCGTCGAGGTTGGTTGCGCCCTCGCTGAAGATGATCACGGTCTCATCGCTGAAGCTGTTGATGCCGCTGGTGATGCGCAAGCGCAATTGATCAGGCGCGCTGTTGTTGGTACCGAACATGCCACCACCGTTTCCGCTCACTTTATCTGCTTCTTCCACCGTTGTTGTCACTGCCGGGCCAACCGCTTTTAGGAAGAAGCCCTGCATGCTCTGGATCGTATTCGACGCCCCGTTCGTGCCGCTGTTCAGGCCGATGTCCCAAACAGCCGTGTTGCCATTCGCAGGATTGTAATAGGTGATGAAATCCTCCACATCGGCACCACGCGAGATCTGATCGAAGGCGATGGGACTGGGCACGGGATTGCTCAACAGATTCCAACCATCCACACCCGGATTGCCGGTGTTGGTGTAGGTCATGGGCAGCGTGATGGGCGTGCTGGCGATCACCGGTGCGCCATTGCCGAGGTCGATAACGAATGCGTTGGTGGTAACGAGGTTGTCACCGCACCACGCCGCGAAACCCTGGCCCGAAACCAGGCTTTGGAGATTGCTGGATACGCCGACCATGCCGTCGTTCTGTCCGGCACCTGGATTCGTTTCATCATACCAACGGATGCTAGGCCATAGGATGTTGCTGCCCACCGGCTGGTCGAAGTTGGGCCAGGTGCTGCCAGGATAACCGGCCGTGACGAAATCGTCCTGCCAGCCACCGACGGCACGCCCCGCAATTGGGCTGCCGAGCAAGCGCCAGTTGGTGGCCCCCGCCGGGATGTAGCGCTCGATCTTCAGGTTGCCCGTGTAGCTGGCTGTTGGGGACACGGGTCCCAAGCGGCCTGTATAGGAGGCCGTACTGCGTAACGTCGTCGCTCCACCGAGATCGTCATATGTTCCATTCGTAAGCTGCAGTGTCCCGCGGATATCGATAGCGGCCATTGCGGCCACCGTGCCAGGGAGGTTGATCGTAAGGTCATAGAACGAGACGCTGTTCGGGATCACGCCTGTTCCACCGAACGTGAGCATCTCCACGGTGGAGTTATCACTGGCCGTGAAGGTCCCTTGAGCGAACAGGCCACCACCATGAATGGACAAGGTCGTGCCTCCGTTCAACACGAGCGTACCGCCCGCATCCACTGTGCAGGTACCCACCGAAACGTTAGCGGTGTTGGTCACCACATCGGGGCTCTGCACGGTCATGTTGCTGCCGCCGGACCATACCGCAGGGCCCGCTGTTCCGTTCGGCGTATCGCTCCAAATGGGATCAGTGACGTTGCCCGTTGCGCGGCTGTAATAGTTAGGGATCGCGTTCGTGGTAACTGCAGTGGTGTTGCTATTGTTGCCCGTGCTGCACCCACCGGTGCTGCGCACGCGATAGTAGTACGTGGTGAACGGTGACAGGCCGGCAACGCTTTGCGATGTGCCAGCGACCGGAAGGTTCTCGTAACCGCTCACATAGGAGGGCACGCGGCCCGTTACGATGACGTCATCGATGTTACCGGCACCACCTGCCGCCACCGTGCCGTTGTTCACGCTCGTGTTGGACGTCATGATCCAACGGAGGAAGACCGATGCCTGGTTGTCGCACGCAGCGGGCAACGCTTGGGCGTTGAGAACGCCTGTGGTGTAGTTGTCAGCTACGGTGATGGTGGCCCCGCTCACGTCCGTCCACGTGCCACCAGCGCCGATCTTGTACTGCAGCTTGAAATCGCGCGGCCCCGTGTTCGATCCGCGCTGCTTGGAGGAGACCTTCAGGTCGCCATAGCCCGTGGTCACCAATTCCACCTCCCAGTATTTGGTGCCGTTGCCGCTGTTCCATCCATCCGCGCGTGCGGTAAGACCACCATTGCCCGCAGAGTTATAGGTGAGGTTGGTCACACCAACGCCGGTCAAGGTCTTGGCATTGTTCGCTGCGATACCGCCGTCGGCGATGTTGTCGTTCGTCGCAGCGGGGAAATTCCACTCCACCAAGTTGGTGTTGCCTGGAGTGTAGAAATCACTGTACAAGCTCACATCCAGGAAGTAGCTGGCGCCGTTCACGGTACTCCACAGGCCGGTGAAGTCGTAGTAATTGATAGGGTTGGCGGTGTTCGTCACCGGATCCACTGGGTTGTCATTGTTCTGCACCGTAAGCGTGCGGGACGGTCCCACAGTGGGTGTGCCCTGCCCACCGCTGAGATTCTCCAAGCTGAAGGTGAGCACCTCGTCGCCATCGCCGCAGACTGCGTTGTCGGTCACGGTTATCGTCACATCGATGGGCGTGCTGCTGCCAGCAGGGAAGCTGATGCTCTGGCTGCTGAATCCGTTGATCCGCGCGGCATTGCCGCTGGCCAAGGCTACATCCACATCGGTGGCCTGGCTGCCGCTGGGATCGGTGATGTTCACCGTTACGTTGTAGGTGCCGACGCCCTCGCTCACCGATGCACTGCTGACCGCGAAGGAGACGTTCGTGCACACGTCGTTGTCCAGCACCGTGAGTGTGAAGGTGTTGTTGGCACCAATGGTGGGCGTGCCCTGGCCACCGCTGATGCCCGTGATGGTGAACACCACGTTCTGGTCACCATTGCACAGGAGATCATTGTTGAAGACCACAGTGCAACTCTGGTTGCTGCCGTCATTGGCCGGGAAGGTGACCGGTGTGGTGAACGAGGTGATGCGACCGGTGGCGCCGCTGGCCGAAATGGTGACCGATGTTGCGTTGGTCACATCGAAGTTGGTGATGCCAAGGCCAAGTGCAATGCTGCCGGCACCCTCGCTGGCGCTGCTGCTGGTGGCGTTGAACTGGACGCTCGTATTCGCACCACTGGCTTGTACGGTGAACGTCCCACTGGTTCCGGCAGTGAGGCAGGTCTGGCCGGGGGTGGGCGTGGCAGTGAGCGTAACGAGTGTTCCTGCGCTCGCGAGGGTAACGCCACTGATCACAATGGAACTCGTGCCGTTGGCGATGGTATTCGAAGTCGTACCGCCGATCGCGCCCGCATTACCATTGGTCGTAAGCGTTACCAACGTCGCAGCGATCACGTTCTGCGCCACGTTGTTGGCGTTGCGTGCTTCCACCGTCACATCAAAGCCCACCCCCGCCGTTGGCGATGCGGGACTGATGCTGGTGATGACCAGTTGCGTAGGAGTGCAGTAGTTGGCAGCCGTAGCAGAGTTGCGGGGCGTGGGTGCACCGGCCGAGAAATTCGCGCTGTTGTTATCGGTATCCGTGCAGCCTGATCCGGCGCGGAGCGCGGCATTGGTCGTTGCTTCGCAGCGGGACCGGACCAGCGCCTTCGAAGCAGCTCGCGTCCCACCCAAGCCGTACGGTCCATGATCTTGGGCCCCTGGCGGACAAGCACCTGAAAGCGCGGTGGTGAATGTTGAGCAACGCGACCTTCCCAGCAGCCAGCGCTCATGTTGATTGAACCAGCCGTCGAATCAGGAGTCGGAAGTGCCGCACCATTTGTCCCACTCGCCATCTGCAGGAGGTAATACTTGCCTGGTGCGATGGATCCGGTAAGGATGCTACCGACCATGTCGTTCCCGTTGCCGCTGGCGTATTGAACTGACCAACCCGACAGACTCTGAGTCGCACCGGTAGGGTTGAAGATCTCGACGAAGTCCCGATTATAGGTTGCTCCCGCATTGCCCCCCGCTCCATACACCTGGCTGATCACCAGATGGCACGGTTGGGCGGACGCAGGAAGGGAAAATACGAGAGCCAGTGCGGTGAGCGGCAGGAGCGCTGCTGCACGGAGCGTGTCGAGCTTCTTCATCAGGAATAGTTTTGGTCGCCCAGGGCAGGGCGCGTTGGTTCTTGGTCGAAAAGGGCTTCGAAAGTAGCTGGTTCCTCCTTGCCAACAGGGCATTGTGGAAAAGCGCCGACCAACGGACCATTCGGGGCTACGAACGCGAACGGCCCCGCCAGAGGCGGGGCCGTTCCAGTATACGATGTTCGACTAGCGCACGACCACCACGGGAATGGTCCGTCGGGTGTCCATGTTGCTCACGCGCACATACCAGATCCCGCTTGCGAGGTCGGCGGCCGGTATGGTCAGGCGACCACTTGGGCCAGCCACTTTCTGCTGTCGGAATAGCTGTCCTGCCTCATTGAGGATCTCCACGTGGACAGGCTCCAGGTTCGTGAAGCCATGCTCCACGACCAGGTTGTCGCCGTTCATCCATGCTGCAACGTGCGCACGGTTCGCCTCTTCGATACCGGTGCTCGTCTCGACGATGATGGTTATAGTGGCAGAAGCCAGGCACAGGCCGTCAATGACGGTGAGCACTACATTGTATTCGCCCGGAAGGGCATAGGCGTGCTCGGGTGCGGCATCCGTGCTCGTGGCACCATCGCCGAATTCCCAGAAGTAGGCCGTGCCCGCCGTGCTGTTGTTGATGAAGAGCACAGGTTCATTCACCGTGACTACGACGCTTTGCGCATCTGCAGCAGCGTCCGGGCCGGAGCCTGACTCGATACTGAAGGTGCCGCTCTGGAGCGCGCATCCGTTCGCATCGATCACGTTCACATCATAGCTGCCTGCTCCAGCGGCGATCATCGTTCCCGTACCGCCGTTGCTCCACAGCAGAGCGTAGGGCGCGGTGCCACCGCTCACGCTCACGGTCACCTGGCCATCGGTCGTGTTCGGGCAGCTCGCATCCGTGCTCGTGCCCTCGATGGATAGCGCTTCCGGCTGTTCCACGGTGAACACATGGGACAATGTGCCGCATCCGCCAAAGCCGTCAACCTGAACTTGGTAGTCGCCAGCGGCCAGATCATTCAGGGTTTGCACCCCGCTTACAGCGTTCAGTTGAGCGATCACTCCGCCCACGTCATTGAGCAAGGCGACATCAGCCGTGCCTCCCATCACTTCCACCGTTGCTTCGCCGTCGTTCATGCCATGGCATGAAGCGCCGATCACGTGGAACGGCAGAGGTGCGGTGGCGTGCAGCATCAGGCGCGGTACGCTGGCATCGGCATTCGCTTCCATGTCGAAGGTGTATGTCGCGCCTTCGGTCAATGGCGTAGTGGTTCCGGTGAGCAGGTCCTCGATGCTCAGGCAGCTGAGGCCCAAGCCTTCAAGGCCGGTTGCGGTAAGCGTGTACGCGCCACTGACTCCTGCATCGACCATGAGCGGAATGCTGATAGCGGTGGAGTAGGATCCGTAAGCGTTGATGGCGATCAGCTCTCCCGCTGTCCCCATCGAAGCGATCTGAGGCGCATCAGGATGGCTCCAGATATACTTCGGCACATCATCACCGTTCACTTCAGGCGCGCCTTCGCTGAAGACCACGAGGGTTTCATCGCTGAAGGTGTTGATGCTGCTGTTCAGCACCAGATGCAATACGGCCGGCACACCGTCCTCCAAGCCGCCGAAGAATCCACCGTTGTTGCTTTCGACCTTGTCCGCTTCATCAACGGTCGTAGTCACCGCAGGGCCGCTCGCCTTGAGGAAGAAGCCCTGCATGCTTTGGATGATGTTGGTGCCCCCGTTCACGCTCACACCCGAACTGATATCGTAGCTGGCCATATTGCCAGCTGCGGGGTTGAAGTAGGTGATGTAGTCAGCCACATCAGCCCCGCGTGCGATCTGGTCGAAGGCGATGGGACTCGGCAACGGATTGCTCACCAGGTTCCAACCGTCCACTGCTGGAACGCCGGTATTGGTATAGGTCATCGGCAGGGTGATGGGCGAGGTGGCGATCACCGGGGTGCTGTTCTCCAAGTCGATGGTGAAGGCGGTGGTGGTGGTGAGCGAGGTGCCGCACCAGGCCGCGAAGCCTTGTCCGAGGGCGAGCGAATGGGTGTTGCTGCTCACGCCGGTCATGCCATCGTTGCTGCCCGCGCCGGTATTCGTCTCATCGTACCAGCGAATGCTCGGCCACAGGATCCCGCTGCCCACCGGTTGATCGAACCACGGCACATGAGATCCGGGGAATCCGGCGGTGGTGAAGTCATCGTTCCAGTTGCCCACCCTGCGGTTGGTGATGGGGCTGCCGAGCAGGCGCCAGTTGGTGGCACCGGCTGGCACGTAGCGCTCGATGCGCATGTTGCCGGTGTATGTTGCTGCCGGGTTCACAGGACCCATGCGGCCGGTGTACACAGCCGTACTGCGCAGCGACACTTTGTTGGTGCCCGCATCGAAGGTTCCGTCATTCAACTGAAGTGTGCCTCGGATGTCCACGACGCTGATCGCCGTAGTCGTATTGCTGTTGCTGATCGTGAGGTTCCAGAAACTCAGTGTGCCCGGCAATGAGATTCCGGCGGGATTGCTTCCCGCGAGTTCCAGTTCGCTATCGTCGTTCGCGGTCAGAGAGCCGGTACCCGAGAGTCCGCCATCATTCACCGTGAGCGTGGCCGCAACAGCCAGCACCAAGGTGCCGTCCACCGTGCAGCTGCCGATGTTCACATCGCTGGTATTGGTCACTACGTGGCCGGCCTTCACCACCATGTTCGACGATGCCCCCCAGAACGCTGGTCCGGGCGTGCCAACAGGCAATGTGCTCCAGATGTTGTCCGTCACGTTGCCTGTGGATTGGCTGTAGTAGGTGCATGTAGCCGAGATGGTGATCGTGACATCCGCTGCTGATGCCGTGCAGGGAGAATTGCTGATGGTCCATCGCAGCACGACTGGTCCTGCACCGCTGGTGTGCGTGAATGTGGCGTTGGGAGTGATCGCATCAGGTGCGAAAGTGCCGGTACCGCCGCTCACCACGCTCCACGAACCCGAGCCCACCGTTGGCGTGTTGCCGCCGAGGCCGGTTGTGGTACCATTGGCACAGATCGTCTGGTCGCCGCCAACCGTGGCCGTCGTGGGGGGCTGGCTGATCGTGACGATCACGTCGGCGGTCGAGTTCGCACAGGGCGGGGTTCCGGTGATGGTCCATCGCAAGGTGATCGGACCGGTGCCACCGGTATGGTTGAAGGTGGCGTTCGGGGTGGTGTTGTTCGGGCTGAACGTCCCTGTTCCACCGCTTACCACGCTCCAAGATCCCGTGCCTACAGCGGGCGTATTGCCACCGAGGCCGGTCGTTGAACCACTTGCACAGATCGTTTGGTCGCTCCCGACCGTGGCAGTGGTCGGTGCAGTGACCACCGTCACCGTTACGTTCGCGCTTTGGGTGCATGAGTTGGCTCCGTGACCAGCAGTCACCGTGTATACCTGCGTGCTCGTCGGGTTGGCAGTTACGGATGCGCCTGTGGTCGCGCTAAGCCCCGTAGCCGGCGACCACGTGTAGCTGACCGTATTCGTGAACGTGAAGGTGATGCTCCAATTGGCGATCGTCCCAGCATCACCGTTCGCATCATCACGGATCAGCAGGTTCCAGGTGCCAATGGGACTTCCCGTGAACATCGAGAGCGTGGGCGTAGTCTGGCTGAGGCTGTTCGGCCCAGGTGCAGTCGGCCACGAATCCGGGGTACCGCTGTTCGTAGGCCGGTAGTAGCCTGAACCATTCTCCGTACCATCGGCCATCGCCGTCGCTCCATCCATGAAGGTGTAGGTGTTGTCCGCGATATCGGTCGAGCCGCCCACATCGGACATGAGGATCACATTGGTCCCCGTGGGAGATTGCAGGAGGATATCGAGGTCGTCAGGATACGTATGGTCGACACCGTTGATCGTTACCGATTCGACGGTGATACCGCTAGTGGGAATACCGCTCACGCTTACTCCCCAAGGGTATACCGAACCGTCGTTCGCGCCCGCACTGCTCACATTGGATGGCCCGCCGGTGCTGTAGAACGTAACCCGTGCCGTGGAGGAACCGGTGGTCGCTGAGGCGCTCAGCCCCGTGGAGCCATTGCTGCAGATCGTGGCACTTGACGGTGTGATCACCGGGACCGTGGGGCGACCAGCAGGAACAAAGAAGTTGTCTAGGCGGCCGAATTGGCCGTTGTCGCCATCGTGGTTCCAAAACACACCAAGGAAGCCCAAGGCCGTTCCCGTATAGGTGTTGTTCGCAGCCGTGCCGGCCGATGTGGCGGCCGATAGCGGATCGGCGAATTCATCTCCGCCATTGTCGTTGTAGAAGAGGCTCCAGGTGTTCGTGCTCGGCACGTAGGTCACGCGAACGTCCAGGCGCTCCGTGGCGAAGTCCCCGGCGCTGATGATGTTAGTGACATTCGCGTCTGCATCCAGGCCACCGGTGTAGCGCACCAGGCGCAGGCGGTCGGTATTGCCTGCTTCCCCAAGCACAACCGCATAGCCGTTGCCGGTGGTCAGGTCTGATGCCGTTCCGGCAAGGACCACTGCGAAGCCGTCATCGCCGTTGTCGAAGCCGGTAAGTTCGGCCTGGTCTTCTGTCTGCCGGAAGCTGAACGCCCACGTGAGCGTGCAGTTGTTCTGGCTGAGGGTGCTGCTGTAGCTCGTGGGCGCGCTCTGCCACACATACTCGCGGCCGGTGTTGTTGTTCGGCTCCTGTAGGATCAACTCGTTGCCGTTCACGCGGGCACCGGCAGCGGCATTGCCGTTAGACTGCACTTCTGTCCAGCCGCCTCCGACGGTATTGCTGTTGGAGCGGTTGAAATCATCCAGCAGGACCTGGGCCCGCAAGCTTGGCGCTACGAGCAGAATCAGCAGCACAAGCAAGGCGGATGCGGTGCTCCGAGAGTATTGTGTGTACGTGCGTTCCATGGTCATTCTGCCCACAATGAGTTTTTCTGGGCGGGCCTTCCAACGCGGCCAGCGTGCCGATGGTTTCGATGGAATAGACAAGACCCGCCACCGAGTGGGCTAATGGGCTCGACGTAGGCACGTTTCGCCCGATCGGAAGCACTAGCCTACCTTCGCCCCCGTTCCGGAAGGACCGGAACACGCCCCGAGCGCCCAGCTTTCGCTTTCCGAAGCATCAGTCCAGGCGCCATCCCCAGCGGATCATTGCACGCCGGACCCGATCGAAGGGGCGATCCAAGAACACTTGAAAAGGTGTGTTCAGGGACAATGGCCTGAACATTCCACAACAACCTGACGCCGAGGACTCGGCGCATACTTATGGAACGCACTACGTTCAACGATCTGGGGCTCATCGAGCCCATTCTCAAAGCCCTTGTCGAAGAAGGCTACACCCACCCCACCCCCATTCAAGCGCAAGCCATCCCACACCTCGCCCAAGGGCGCGATCTGCTCGGCTGTGCGCAAACAGGAACGGGCAAGACAGCGGCTTTCGCCATCCCCATCCTGCAGGAGCTGCACCAGAATCCGGCAGCAGGAAAGAAAGCCATCCGCACGCTCATACTCACCCCCACCCGCGAATTGGCCATCCAAATCGGTGAGAGCTTCACTTCCTATGGCCGCCACTTGGGCCTGAAGCACACCGTGATCTTCGGTGGTGTGGGCCAGAAGCCTCAGACCGATGCCCTTCATCGCGGCGTCGACATCGTGGTGGCAACGCCTGGCCGTCTGTTAGACCTGATGAGCCAGGGCTACGTTCATCTGAATGGGCTGGAGATCTTCGTGCTGGACGAAGCCGACCGCATGCTGGACATGGGCTTCATCCACGATGTGAAGAAGGTGATCGCCAAGCTGCCCGCCAAGCGGCAAACGCTCTTCTTCAGCGCCACCATGCCTCCCGAGATCGCCAAGCTCGCCAATAGCATCCTCACCAACCCGGTGAAGGTGGAAGTGGCCCCGCAAAGCACCACGGCCGAAAAGGTGGATCAGCACCTCTACTTCGTGGATCGTACGGACAAGAACAAATTGCTCCTGCACCTGCTGGAAGGTGATACCATCCGCGAGGCGCTCATCTTCACCCGCACCAAGCATGGCGCCAACAAGGTGGCCAAGCTCCTGGTGCAGGCTGGCCACGGTGCCGAGGCCATCCACGGCAACAAGAGCCAGAGCGCACGGCAACAAGCACTGAAGAACTTCAAGGAGGGCAAGCTCCGCGCCTGGTGGCCACGGACATCGCAGCGCGCGGCATCGACATCGATGGCCTCACGCACGTCATCAACTTCGACATCCCGAACATCCCCGAGACATACGTGCATCGCATTGGCCGCACAGGCCGCGCCGGTGCCAGCGGGCGTGCCCTCAGCTTCTGCGACCACGAGGAGAAGGAATTCCTCCGCGACATCCAGCGCTTGATCAAACGTGAGGTGCCCGTGGTGTCCGAACACCCCTTCGTGATGACCGGTGGACCCAAGCGCGCCGAGCCGGAAGTGCGCGAGCCGCGTCAACCACGCGGCCCAGGCCGTGGAGGCAACGCGCAGCGCAGCCGCAGCGATCAGCGCCCGCAGCGAAGCACAGACAGGCAAGGAGCACCGCGCAATGGCCACCAACGCGGCGAACGCCCGGCACAACAGGGTGGCGAGCGCGGACAGGGCCAACGACAGCCGCAGCGCACCAGCAACCCGCAGCGCGGCGGTCGCCCTGCCCAGCAACGCACCGCTCCGCCACAGCACGCGCGCCCGAACAACAGGCCGCAGCCGCCGCGTCGTGAGCAGGGACCCCAGGAACAGCAGCACAGCGCGGCGAAGCCCGACTACGCCAAGCTCACCAAGGAGCTCTTTGATGATACCGAACTGGGCAGCACACCGAAAAAGACAGTGGAGCCCAAGCGTACGGGTCTCGGCAAGTGGTTCAGAAGGAGCTGATCCGGAATCCCTGAAAGAAAAAGCCTCGGGTCCGTCCCGGGGCTTTTCAATTCATCTCACGCGGCCACTGCCTCCGCCTGCTCCGGCACCCTCCCGAACTCCCCGCGCTCCTTCAGCTCCTTCTGCAACTGGTGGCTGGTCTTGCTGCTGCCATCGTGGCTCCAGCCCGGTGGCCCAAAGATGTACATGAGCTTGTGCTTCAGCTTCGGCGACTTCTTCATGTCCTTCCAGATCTCCTGGAACTCGAAGATGTTGTGCGTGACCGCATTGGTGGTGCCGGGGTCGTGGCTGATACCGAATTTGGGCACCACCCCTTTGATGGGCGCTTGCCAAGTACCATAGAGGCGGTCCCAAAAGGTGAAGATGCCACCGTGGTTGCGGTCGAGGTACTCGGTATTGCTGCTGTGGTGTACCACATGCACGTATGAGGAATTGAAGATGTTCTCGATCCAGCCGAAGGAGGGCAGGAGCTGGGAGTGCAGGGTGAACTGGTAGAAGGCATTCACGATCAAGCAGGTGGCGATCATAATCGGTTCGAAGCCCAGGAGGGGCATCCACAGCCAGTAGATCGGCTTCACGAAGGTGATGAACCAGCCGTTGCGGATGCTGATGGTGAGGTTGAACTTCTTGCCGCTGTGGTGTGGCAGGTGCGCCGCCCAGAGCAGGCGCACGTTGTGCGCGAGGCGATGGTGCCAGTAGAAATTGTGGTCGTCGGCGATGACGCAGATCGCCCAGATGTACCACGCGAAGCCGAGCGAGGTGTAGCCGAGGTGCGCCTGCCGGAAATCGGCAGCCCAGGCGAAGAGGAACATGTAAAGCGTGATCTCGAAGACGTTGGTGATCACCCGCACGATGGTGGCGCCGATGCCGATGATGAAGCCGGCGATGCTCTCCTTGCGGTCGAAGAGGTGGCGCGCGTTCACGTACTCCATGATGATGAGCACGATGAAGACCGGGTAGATGTACTTGATCCCGATGCCCTCAATGGCGAGTTCGGGAAGCTGGTCCTTCATCGCCAGCCAGGATTCGATCGGGTTGAATGCCATCGCCGCAAATCTATCCGATGGGATGAACCGTAGCCGCGCGACCGGTGCGCGGATAACTTGCCTGCCTTCCCGAAGACTCCTCTGACTGGGAAAGAACCAATGCGCACGCTCTTCACCCTACCACTCCTGCTCGCCACGGGCCTTTCGGCCCAAGTGCCGATCAACGGCCCCATGCCCGGCCACGCCGATCTGCTCGAAGCCACCATCTGGATGCAATGCAAGGCCCCATGCTCCGCGCGGCTGGAGTATTGGGTGCCGGACCGTCCGGACAGCGTCCTGCGCACGCCGGTGCAGGACTCGGAGGCATCACGCGCGCACGCCATGGATTTCGTCATGGACCAGGTGGTACCGGGCACCACATACAGCTATCGCCCAGTGGTCAATGGCCGGATCGTCGACGTAGGCCAGCCTCTCACCTTCAGCACGCAACCGCTGTGGAAATTCCGTGCTGACCCTCCACGCTTCACGGTAGCCTTGGGCAGTTGCGCGTACATCAACGAACCAGCCTACGACAGGCCTGGAACGCCATACGGAAGCGACTACGGCATCTTCAACAGCATTGCGGCGCAGAAACCCGATCTCATGCTCTGGCTCGGAGACAATATCTACCTGCGCGAACCGGACTGGGGCTCGCGCACCGGGTTCCGGCATCGGTACACGCATCTTCGATCGACTCCCGAACTGCAGGCCCTGCTGCGCAGCA
Organism: Flavobacteriales bacterium; assembly: GCA_016710965.1. Classification (GTDB taxonomy): domain Bacteria; phylum Bacteroidota; class Bacteroidia; order Flavobacteriales_F; family PHOS-HE28; genus PHOS-HE28. The sequence goes on along the minus strand of JADJTW010000032.1, from coordinate 60,148 downwards.
CACGCCATTATGCGATCTGGGACGATCATGATTTCGGCCCCAACGATGCCGATGCCAGCTTCGTGAACGGCGCGCTCGCCCGTGAGATGTTCGATCTCTTCTGGCCGAATCCGGGTTGCGGCGTGCCCGGAGCCGAGGAAAGCGTGGCCACCTCCTTCAGCCATGCCGATGTGGATTTCTTCCTGATGGATGACCGCAGCTACCGCGTGCCGCCTGACGTGGCCACGAGCGAAACGGCCATGCTGGGCGCTGCGCAGATCGAGTGGCTCATCCAGGCGCTCAAGTACAGCGATGCTTCCTTCAAGCTCATCGCCGTGGGATCGCAAGTGCTCAGCCAGAGCTCAACGCATGAGAACTACGCCACGTTCACCAGGGAACGTTCCGAACTGCTGCGACGGATCGATGCGGAAGGGATCGCCAATGTGGTATTCCTCACCGGGGACCGTCACTTCACCGAACTGAGCGCACTGCCGTTGGCAGATGGAAGGAGAATGCTCGATCTCACGTGCTCATCCCTTACCAGCGGCACCTACAAGGCGACTGCGGATAACCCGCTTCGCGTGGAAGGCACCGTGGTGGAAGAGAAGCACAACTTCGCGCTCCTCACCTTCGATGGCAAGAAGAACCAGCGTGCCATGACCATACGCGTGCTCGATGCGGAAGGGAAACTGCTGTGGGAGCGCGTCATCGCGCAGGAACAGAGGAAGTAGGATCAACCCCGCCAACGGTCCAGGATGCGGTTGAGCGCCGCAGCATCCGATTCATCAAGTCCAGAAAGGAACGGCTGGCCCGAATCACGATTCACCTGGTCGATTCGAGCCAGGAGTTCAAGTCCCTTCGCGCTGATGCGTGCGTAGATCACCCGACGGTCCTCCTCGCACCGCTCTCGCTCCACCAGCCCTTTGGCAATGAGCTTGTCGGCCAGGCGCGTGGCATTGGGTGCTCGGTCGATCATGCGACCCTTCACGTCCTGCATCTTCATGCGGTCCCTGGCACCGCGCAGGATCCGCAGGATGTTGTACTGCTGCGGACTGATGCCGTAAGGCTTGAAGAAAGCCATCTGCTGCGCACGGATCCAGTTGGCCGTGAACATCAGGTTCAGCATGGCTTTCTGCTGCTCGCTCTCGAAGCGGCTCTGTAGCTCCTTATCGATCCCCGGCATATCAGCGGTGGCTGGCTTGGCGAAGGTAACGGCCACCGGCAGGCGCTTACGGCTATTTTTGGCCACCCGACACACAGTTCCATCATGCGCGTACTCCTTCTCCCCTTACTGCTTTCCCTCTACTCTGGCTGCGCTAGTGAAACAGCCGACAACAGCGCCAACCCCGGTTCCGCCTCCCAAGCCGTTAAAGCGGATCCCTTGCGCGAGCGCGACCGGGTGCAGAAGCCCGAGGTCGTCCTGGGCTTCATGGGCAACAGCGGCGACCTTACCGGCATCACCATCGCCGACCTCTTCGCCGATGATGGGTATTGGACCTTCAAGATGATCGATCGCGGCGCCAATGTGATCGCCGTGGTCAACGACAAGGCCAAGGCCGAGGCCATCATCAAACGCAAGAAAGAGCGGAACCTGAGCGATGAGCGATTGCAAGTGCGCACGGTCCTGCACGGCGATCCAGGCATAGCCGATGCCGAAGTGGACATGGCGTTGATCGCGCACCGCTTCGTGAGCATCAAGGACAAGCCCGATTACTTCAAGCGCATGCGCATGGGCATGCGACCACCGCGCTACCTGGTGATGGTCGACTGGCGCTACGAACAGACGGCCACCGGTCCGCCGATGGACGAACGCATGAGCGAGAACGACATCATGGACTTCATCGGCACAACGGGCTATGCCGATGTGGGTGCGCATAGCGCGCAGATCCCCGACCAGGTCGTCTTCCTCATCAACGATTACATCGACATGCCTGCCGAAGGCGGCCCTACCGAGTAGTGGCTGTCAATGGCGTGCCGCTGCTGCCGCACGTGCAGCAGCATAAGCCCGCTCCTTCTCGGTAAGCGCCACTCCCTTGTAGGAGAAGAACAGATTGGCCCAGATGGTCTTCGAGAGCGCGTACATCCAGGGTGCCAACAGAACGATGGCCGCGATCACCAGCGTCGCATCCAGCCACAGCGGGGCCTTCGGGAACAAGACGATCATGGCGGTGTAGATCGTGGCGAATACCGCTACGGCCAACGCGTAGGCGACATACATGCCACCGTAATAGAAGCCGGGCTCAGGCTCGTACTTGCGCTCGCACACCGGGCATCGCTCCGGCAGTTCACCAGCATGCCTCAGGTGGTACGGGTTGCGGTCCACGAAGAACTCGCCTTCATGGCAATGCGGGCACTTGAAACGGAAGATGCTGAAGAACTTGCCTCTGTTCATGCGCGGCAAAGATATCGGGGCGGCCTTCGGGCGCGGTGAGGAATATCACCGATCGCATCAGTGCTTCAGCCTGTCGGCGAAGACTTTCCGGAACTTGTCCAACTTCGGTCGGATCACCATCTGGCAATAGCCCTGTCCGCCGTTCAGCGCATAGTAGTTCTGGTGGTAGTCCTCGGCCGGGTAGAAGACATCTGCCTGCGCGATCTCGGTAACAATGGGCGATCGGAAGGCGGCAGCCTCGTTGAGCTTGCGCTTGTACTCGTTAGCGACGCGCTGCTGCTCATCGGTGTGGCAGAAAATGACCGAACGGTACTGCGTGCCTACATCTGCGCCCTGCCGGTTGAGCGTGGTGGGATCGTGCGTCTGCCAGAATACCTCGAGCAACTCGTCCACGCTGATCAGCGCCGGGTCATAGACGATGCGGGCCACCTCGGCATGGCCCGTGGTACCTGAGCACACTTCGCGGTAGGTGGGATCCTTCGCTTCACCGCCCATGTATCCGCTCGTCACCGATGCCACACCCTTGAGTTCGAGGAAGACCGCTTCCACGCACCAGAAGCATCCGGCACCAAGGGTGATGGTATCGAGCTTCGCGGCTTCAGTGGATGTCATGGGATCGGTGCGTTTGGTCGGTTGCTCTGCGGCCGGTGCATTCCCGCAGGCGAAGAAAGGAATCGCTAGAAGGACAGGCCAAGGCGCTGCGGCGCGCATGGCGGACAAAGATGCTGTTTGATGCATGATCGAGCGGTTATGCACCTGCAAGTCGTTGCTGCCGACCCTTCCTTACACGGATCGACCGCGATCGATCCAGGTGATGAGCGCACGACCGATCCGCTCCACTACCCCCACCACCAACGCATTGCCCATGAAGAATGCCCGCCAGGAATCGCTTGCACCGGCCGTATGCCCATCGGGGAACATGTTCAGGCGCTCCAATTCGATGGGCGTAAGACGTCGGAAGCGTTTGCCGTCGGGGCTCACTACGTGCTTGAAGCGCGATGGCGACCGCCCACCCTCCCCGGTGATGATGGTTCGGGACGGCCGGTCCAACGGATCCGGGAATACCATTGCTCCTTCGGCGTAAGCATAGCTATGGCCTCCAGCATCCGAGGTGCGTGGCTCCTTTTTCGAGCCCTTCAGATACTTCCACTGCGGGAGGTCTTTCCGGGCGATATAGAAGGAAGTAGGCACATCGGCGGCAGGTTGTAGGATGCTGCCCAGGGTGGCCGTTTCACCTTCGCCCTTTGCAGTCGCCTTCGTCGTGAAGACAACGCCATCAACCATGAGGCCGGCATTGAGGAAGGGCGAGCGCCCTTTGCGCTCCCCGAATGATTTCGAGAGCACGCTCAGGTCGAGGGCTACGCTGAACTGCATCACGGCATTCTCCTCTGCCGCACAGGGGAACGCCTCCGCCAGCGGTCCGGTGGTGGTCATCCAATCCAACGGAGTGCTTACCCGCATACGCTTGCACAAGCGCGTTCGCCGACGGTAGCCCAGGATGAACACGCGCCTCCTTCGCTGCGGCATGCCGTATTCCGCAGCGTTGATCACCCGCCATTCCACCGCGTAGCCCAGTTCATCCAGCGAGCGCAACATCACAGCGAAATCGCGGCCGCGCTGACCAACGGGCGATCCCAACAAACGATCCACATTCTCTAGTAGCAGGAAGTCCGGCTTCTTGCGCTTGTCCCGCAAGAGGCGATGGATCTGCCACCACAGCACGCCCTTCTTCCCAACAAGTCCTTTCGAATTGCGCAGGGTACTTGCCACCGAGTAGTCCTGGCAGGGGAAACCGCCAACGACAAGGTCATGGTCGGGGATGGCATCAATGCCAATGCTTGCGATGTCGGCGTTCAGATGGTGCGCCTGGCCGAAGCGTGCCGTGTACACATCGCTGGCATGCTGCTTCCTACGACCCGGCTCCCATTGATTGCTGAAGACCACCTGGTATTCGCCCAATTTGCCCGATGCACGTTGCAGGCCCAAACGGAAGCCCCCGACACCGGCGAAGAGTTCCGCCACACGCACTACCCTACGCTCCTTCTTTGCCATCGCGGGCCGAACATACCATGCGGCGGCACAGAGGTTCTCGGCAGCTTCAGCGCAGGACGAACGCGTTCGTGTGGAAAGCAGAAGGCGACCATGAGGCCGCCTTCTCATCGAGCGGGAAACGGGATTCGAACCCGCGACCCTCAGCTTGGGAAGCTGATGCTCTACCAACTGAGCTACTCCCGCTTGCAGCGGCGAAAATAGGGCGGCACTCGCCTCCAGCACTTAACCGAAATTTGACTGCACCTTTACACCGGTCCGAACGTACGGATCGACCTTTGCCGCGAACGATGAATGACCACATGGCAGGAGCATTGGCGCAGAAGGTGTTGTTGGTGGATGATGAAGCGGACATCATCGAACTGCTCAAGTACAATCTGGAGCGCGAAGGCTACCAAGTGAGCACCGCCCTTAACGGCCGCGATGCCATCAAGGCCGCCAAGGCCAACAGGCCTGACCTGATCGTTCTGGACATCATGATGCCCGGCATGGACGGCGTGGAGGTGTGCAATCAGTTGCGCCAACTGCCCGAGTTCAAGCACACCCTCATCACCTTTCTTACGGCACGAAGCGAGGACTACTCGCAGATCGCAGGCTTCGAAGCCGGTGCCGACGACTACATCACCAAGCCGGTGCGGCCCAAGGTGTTCGTGAGCAAGGTGCGCGCGCTGCTCAAGCGCAGCGGCAGCGACCGCCCGGACGGGCAGGTGCTTGAGCACAACGGGGTGAAGGTGGACCTGGAAAAGGTGATGGTGTACGTGGGCGGAGCCGAGATGCAGTTGCCGAAGAAGGAATTCGAACTGCTTGTGCTGCTCATGAGCAAGCCCGGCAAGGTCTTCAAGCGCGACGAGATCTACGGCCAGATCTGGGGCAACGAGCTCTTCGTGGGCGACCGCACCATCGATGTACATATCCGAAAGCTCCGCGAGAAGATCGGCGACGAACGCATCCGCACTGTGAAAGGGATCGGCTACACCTTCGAAGCCTGAGCCCGGCTCGACCATCCTTCTATCTTTGGCGCCCCTCGGAAGAGCGGGGTGTGGCTCAGCCCGGTTAGAGCGCTACGTTCGGGACGTAGAAGTCGGAGGTTCGAATCCTCTCACCCCGACCAGATCAGCCCTGGTGACGAAATCACCGGGGCTGTTACATGTCGTATAGAGCCCGACAAAATCCAACGGCACCACGAGCGGAATGACCGATGAGCGGTGAGGGCCGGGGATGGAATTCGACCGTCCCCGTCTCTTCGTCGCCGGAATGGAGCCGTTCGCTTCTCAATTGCACCATTCCTCCAAAAGGCCCGGGAACATTGGAGATCAAGGCATCCCTCCGGCAACCGCGTTCGTCTTCCTTGTGCAACCGATGTCTCGTTCGTACAAAATAGCGCTCATCCTCAAGAGCAAGAGCAGTTTGCCGGTCTACAAGGACCTTGCGAAGCTGAGTGACCGTGAACTGGACGAACAGGTGCTTGCGTTGATCCAGCGCATGCGCGCCAATGAGAGCTCCGTGATCGCCCGCATGGTGCTGCGCCAGCCCACCTTCAGCCTCAACTGAGGGTGCAAGGGCCGCTGTCATCGTCTTCCACCTGATCGTACCGCAACCGCCTTCTCACCTGCCCGACCATGCAGTGCCGTGAGGGCTTGCAGGGGTAATGGCTTTCTATACCTTTAGCCGCACCCCAAGCTCCGAAGCGCAGCAACGTCATGGCCAAGAAGAAGACCGCTCTGAAATTGGTGAAGCACAAGAAACCAATATCGAAGGGCGGCAAGAAGGGCGCAAAACCCAAGGCCAAGTCAGCGCAGAAGGTAGCAGCGCGTAAGAAGCCGACGAAGCAGCCCACGAGTAAGCGCCCGACGGCGAAGAAGAAGCCGGCACCGAAGCCGCCATCTAGATCTGACGTCAAGGCTTCGTTCTCCCGGCAGGCTCCATTGACCAAGAAGTCGGTGCAGAAGAAATTGGCTTCAACCAATCCTTCGAACGGAAAATCGGCGGCAGTGAATCACCCGGTACAGAAAGCGGCAGCGGGCAAATCGAACACGCCCAAGCCCACTGGGAAGGCTTCGGCCGCGAAGCCGATCGTGTCCACCGCCTTGAGCCGTTCAGCCTCGACTGCGGTGAGCGCATCCATCCCGGCAAAGCCCAGCAAGGCGGGTACACCCTCCGCTGCTATGCAGCCTGTGCCTAAGCCGGTGGAGAAGAAGCCGTTGAAGGAACGAGTGACCATGGAATTCGAGGTGCGAAGCGCACCCAACGTCCTATACGACCTCATCAGCACCCCTAGCGGCTTCAGTGAGTGGTATTGCGATGACGTGGATGTACGAGGCGACCAATACACATTCAAATGGGGCCCCGAGGAAGAAGCCACCACTATGATCGGCCGCCGCCTGGGGGAGGTGATCCGGTTCCATCGCAACGATGACACCGATGAAGCGACCTTCTTCGAATTCCGCATCCGCATCGATGCCATGACGAACGAAGTGGCGCTCATCGTCACCGACCATGCTTGGCCCGGCGAAGTGGAAGAGACACGGTCCCTGTGGGCTTCGCAGGTAGCCTCGCTGTTGCGCGTATTGGGCGCTTGATCGCATACCATGCGGGATATGGGGCCGTTGCTTCGCTGATGAAGAGATTGCACCGCATGATCGTGCGTGCCTTCCTGGGCCCGCTGGCGGTCACGTTCGTAATCGTGGTCTTCATATTGGTGATGCAATTCCTGTGGAAGTACGTGGACGACCTCATGGGCAAAGGCCTGGAGTGGTACGTGCTCACCGAACTGCTCGTGTACGCGGCCGCCAGCTTCGTTCCGCTGGCGTTGCCCCTGGCGATCCTGCTGAGCGGCATCATGACCATGGGCGGGTTGGGCGAGAACTCGGAACTGGTACCCATGCGCTCAGCCGGCCTCGGGCTTGGGCGCATCATGATGCCTGTTGCAGCATTCGCCTTGGTCCTGGCGATCGGCTCGTTCTATTTCAGCAATAACCTGCTGCCGATAGCCAACCTCAAATTCAAATCCTTGTTGTGGGATGTAACGGAGAAGAAGCCCGCCTTGAACATCAAGCCTGGAGCGTTCTACAACGGCATCGATGGCTTCAGCATTCGTGTGGCCGAAAAAGATGATGATACGGGCCTCCTCACCGACGTTCTCATCTACGACCATCGCACGCCGGGGCATGGCACCGGCAAGGTCATTCGCGCGCGCAAGGGAACCATGCTGCGCAGCTCCGATGGCCGGTTGCTGGTGCTCACCTTGGAGGACGGCCGATTCTACGATGAGCAGAGCAGCGTAGGCGCTCGCGACGCCAAGCAACCCATGATGCGTGGCACCTTCAAACGCGATGAAGTGACGATGGACCTCAGCGGCCTTGGCTTGCGCCGCACCGATGAGGAACTCTTCAAGGACAACTACAAGATGCTTACGCTGGGCCAGCTTCAGGCTGGCGAGGACAGTTTGCTGGAAAGGTCCCTAGTGCGCATGACCGAGCAGGTAGGCCATCTGCGCAACAGTCTGTACATCCTGCGCAAGGATAGACGCCTGATGGCGGATAGTTCCATCCTCGGCCCAGTGCTGGATGCCTATGAAGCCTCCTTGCAGCCTGCCGATCGCGTTGATCTGTACGAACTGGCGATGAACATGGCACGCAACAACAAGAGCTTCGCTGAGCGGTCCTTGGAAGAGCAACACCAGCGCGCCGCGCAAATTGCCAAGTACCGTGTTGAACAGCACCGGAAGCCCATGCTCGCCTTCGCCTGCGTGCTCTTCTTCTTCATCGGCGCACCACTGGGAGCCATCATCCGCAAGGGTGGCATGGGCCTGCCGGTGGTGGCAGCCATCATCTTCTTCCTCATCTTCCACATCATCTCCTTCAGCACGGAGAAGCTCGTTGTGGCTGGCGAACTGCCCGCATGGCCGGGCATGTGGATCAGCACCCTGGTGCTCCTGCCGGTAGGCTCGTTGCTCACATGGAAGGCCGCTGCGGACAGCCCGCTCTTCGACCGTGATGCGTATTATCGCGGCTGGGAGCGGTTCCGTTCCTTGTTCCGGCGCAGGCATGAGGGTACTTCAACTTTGCAGTAAGCCACCCTACCCGCCTATCGATGGAGGAAGCAAAGCGATGCACAACCTCACACGAGGGCTGCTTCGCGCTGGCCACCCGGTGAAGGTGCTGTGCATCAGCACGCCCAAGCAGCCGCTGGTGATGGAGGACCTGCCGCCGGACTACGCCAAGGCCACGCGCATCGAGGGCATTTTCGTGGATACGAGCGTGAACCTGGTCGATGCCTTCACCGACCTGCTCACTGCGGACAACTACAACATCAGCCGCTTCTTCTCGCCCGACATGGACATCCGCCTCATTCGCCTACTAAGCGAGGAGGCGTTCGATGTCGTTCAGCTCGAGAGCCTGTTCATGACTCCTTACATCGCCACCATCCGCCGTTATTCCCAGGCGCGGGTGGTTCTTCGATCCCACAATCTGGAATACGTCATCCAGGACCGCATCGCCACGGGCGAGCGCAACTTCATCAAGCGACCCTACCGCAGGTTCCTCGCCAAGCAATTGCGCGATTACGAAATGGCGGTGCTCGACCGTGTCGATGGGGTCGTTGCCATCAGTCCCTCGGACGCGGACCACTTCAAAGCGCACGGAACGCGAACGCCGATCGTCACAGTACCTTTTGGCGTGGACCCGGAAGACTACCCTGATGATGGGCCACCTCCGGCGAAAGGCCCGACCTTCTTCCACCTCGGAAGCATGGATTGGCTTCCGAACGAAGAGGGCATCCGCTGGCTCATCCACAGCGTGTGGCCCAAAGTGCTGCGCAAATGCCCCGAGGCACAGCTCCATCTTGCCGGCAATAAGATGCCCAAGGACCTGATCGACATGAAGATGGACGGCCTTAGGGTGAAGGGAAGGGTGAAGAACGCAGTCTCGTACATGCGCAAGCGGCACGTCATGGTGGTGCCTCTGTTCAGCGCGGGCGGCATGCGGGTGAAGATCATCGAAGGCATGGCGATGGGCAAGGCCGTGATCGCCACGCCGATCGGGGCCGAGGGCATCGCCCACAAGGACGGGCGCAACATCCTCCTGGCCGAGACCGCCAGCGAATTCGCCGAGCACATGGTTCAATTGTTCAACGATCCGGAACGCGCGGCGAGCATTGGTTCCGAAGCCCACAAACTGGTGAAGGCCAGTTATTCCGATGGCCCCATCGTGCAGGAACTGGTGGCCTTTTACAAACGGCTCTTGAAAGGATGAGGCTGCTGGTGCTGCTCTCCCGCGTGCCTTTCCCGCTGGAGAAAGGCGATAAGCTCCGTGCCTACCATCTGATCTCCCGACTGGCCCGTCGGCATGAGGTTTACCTGTTCTGCCTCAGCGATACCCGGACAGATCCCGCGCACATTAAGCACCTCAAGAGCTTTTGCGCGCATATCGAAGTGGTCCATATCGGCCGATGGCGCATCCTGCTGAAGCTGCTGACCGCGGTGCTCACGCGGCTGCCCTTCCAAGTGGCCTACTTCCATCACGGCCACGCACAGCGAAGGATCGACCAGGTCATTGCCGAATTCAGGCCGGACCATGTCTTCTGCCAGTTGGTGCGCACCACCGAGTACGTGCGCCGTCGCTATTCATTGCCCAAGACGCTCGATTACATGGACACCCTGAGCAAGGGCATGGAACGTCGCACAGAGACAGCCGCCTTCCACCTGCGGCCGATCTTCCGGGCCGAGACGCGAAGGCTCATACGGTATGAGAACCTGATGTTCGATCAGTTCGATCATGCTGTCATCATCAGCGCGCAGGACCGTGATTACATCTATCACCCATGGCGCGACCGCATGGTCGTGGTGCCCAATGGTGTGGACACCGAGCATTTCACTCCGCAGGAAGTCGATCCGCAGTACGACCTGCTCTTCACGGGCAACATGAACTACCCGCCGAATATCGATAGCGTGCTGTACCTGGTGCAGAAGGTGCTGCCCATCGTAAGGCGCCAACGGCCCGCTACGACCCTGCTCATTTGCGGCGTGGACCCCAGTGCAAGCGTGCGCGATCTGGCGAAGACCGACCCGCTCATCTCCGTCAGCGGCTGGGTGAAGGATATCCGTTCATCGTATGCTTCATCGCGCGTGTTCGTAGCGCCCATGCAGATCGGCACCGGCCTGCAGAACAAATTGCTCGAAGCCATGGCCATGCGCATGCCGTGCATCACCAGCGCGCTGGCCAACAATGCCGTGGGCGCACCTCCTGGCGATGCCATCCTTATAGGCGAGACGCCGGAGGATTATGCGACGCTCATACTCGGTCTACTCTCTGATGCCGGAGAACGCGCCCGCATTGCGGCCAGCGGCTACGCCTTCGTGCGCGCCAATTTCGACTGGGACCGCGCCGCCGAGGCCTTGGAGCACGTGATCGCAACACCGGCGCAGGCCTGAGCGGCCAACCGCCTCGCTACCTTTGGCCGCACGCACATGAGCATACGATTCGACCCCATCGAGGACGCCATCGCAGAGATCCGCCAAGGCAGGGCGGTGATCGTTGTGGATGACGAGGACCGCGAGAACGAAGGCGACTTCATCACTGCAGCGCGCAATGCCACTCCCGAGATGGTCAACTTCATGGCCACTCACGGTCGGGGGCTCATCTGCGCTCCGCTCACCGAAGAGCGCTGCGAAGAATTGGACCTGGGCATGATGGTGCAGGACAACACAGCTGTTCACGAAACACCCTTCACCGTTAGCGTGGACCTTAAAGGCCACGGCACCACCACTGGCATAAGCGCCAGCGACCGCAGCAAGACCTTACTCTCCCTGATCGATCCCGCCACACGCCCGAGCGATCTGGGCCGGCCCGGCCACATCTTTCCGCTTAAGGCGCGCGATGGAGGCGTGCTGCGCCGCACCGGCCACACCGAAGCAGCCGTGGACCTCTCACGCATGGCGGGCTTCGAGCCGGTCGGAGTGCTGGTAGAGATCCTCAATGAGGATGGAACCATGGCGCGCCTGCCTCAGTTGCATGGCATCGCGCAACGCTTCGGCATGAAGCTCATCAGCATCGAAGACCTCGTGGCCTATCGGATGCGAACGGAGCGCATCATCGAACGCGAAGTGGAGGTGCAACTGCCCACGCGCCACGGTGAGTTCCGACTCGTTGCATACAAGCAAACGACCACTGGGGAGGAGCACCTGGCGCTGGTGAAGGGGACCTGGCAGCCCGATGAGCCTTTGCTTGTTCGCGTGCATTCATCCTGCGTAACGGGCGATATCTTCGGAAGCTGCCGCTGCGATTGCGGGCCGCAACTGCATCGTGCCATGGAAATGATCGACGCAGCGGGCAAGGGTGTGATCGTTTACATGCAGCAGGAAGGCCGCGGCATAGGCCTGCTGAACAAGCTGAAAGCGTACAAACTGCAGGAACAGGGGGCCGATACGGTCGAAGCCAACGCCATGCTCGGCTTCGACATGGACGTTCGCGACTACGGTGTGGGCGCACAGATCCTCCACGACCTGGGAGTGCGGAAGATGCGACTGCTCACCAACAACCCGCGAAAGCGAACGGGCCTTGTGGGCTACGGCCTGGAGATCGTGGAGAACCTGCCCATCGAGATCGCAGCCAACGCGCACAACGAACGCTACCTGCGGACCAAGAAGGAGAAGATGGGGCACAATCTGAGGCTCTCGAAAGAGAGTTGACCCGTTGCAGCCTCCGCCTGTCGGGCAATGAAGGCCCGGAGGTCGGAGCGAAGGGCACAACGAGCATCTTTACCGCCCTTACCGCAACATGGCTACCACTGTACTGCGCCCGATCGCAATGGCAACCCGTCCGCCGGCACTGCCGTATGACGCCGCCATGGAGCGTATGCGGTTCGCGGTGCTTGATGTGGAGACCACTGAAGGCGACCCCACACGTGGCCGCGTAATGGAGGTGGCCGTACTAGCCCTCAACGGCAGTGACGAGCGCCTGCGGTGGGACAGCCTGGTGCATCCACGCTGCCGCGTGCCCCGTTTCATGCAAAGACTCACGGGGATCGAGAATGGAATGCTGCGCGATGCGCCTTATTTCAATGAGACAGTGCGCACGATCGAAACCCTGACACAGGACCGCATCGTGGTGGCGCACAACGTTCGATTCGACATGACGGCGCTTGCGCACGAATTCGCTCGCACGGGACTCGTCTTCGAGCGTGCCACCCTCTGCACCGAACGCCTCGGTCGCAGGCTCCTTCCTCATGTGGAGCATTTCAACCTGGGCAGCCTCTGCCGGTACTTCGGAATTCCGCTCGTGGGGGCCCATCGCGCCCTGGCCGATGCCGAGGCCACGGCGTCCTTGTTGAAGATGTACCTGGAGCACTTCGGCGCCGACGCCGTCATGAGCTCCGTAGTTCCGATCACGCGCGCGATCCGGGCCTAGGTCAGCAGCCAGTTGCTGGCATAGAGCAACCACATAACCAGACCGCATACCGTACCGGCAACGGCCAGCCTCGTGCCCCAACGCGCTCGTTGCACGCTTTGGGCGGTGTAACGTAGCAAGTGCTTTGCTGCCCGCCGGTGGCCCCAGAATCCGAAGAGCATAGCGTATACGCCCATGACAATGGCGAGCGAGCACAGGTGACGGGCGAAGGCCAGCGGGATGCTCAGAGCGCCGAGAACGAGCGCCACCGTGCTCAACGGCAGATTCCTCTCCTTCTGTTTCACGCTGCGGCCATCTGGAGCAGTTGCTCATGCATGGCAAGCACTTGCGGGATCACCAATTCGCTGCCATCATTGCGAATGCGGAGATGCGCGATCCGATCGCGTTGATCCTCGCTCGCCTGATGCCGCATTCGGGCACGCACTTCAGCCTCGCCCACTCCATCACGTGCCATCACGCGCTGGATGCGCACCGCCTCGGGGCAGCTCACATTGATCACGCGATCGAAGATGCGGAACCCATCGTTCTCTGCCATGATCGCGGCTTCCATGAGCACATAGGGTGCCTGCTGCGCCATGGCCCATGCCTGGAAGGCCCCGCGCACCGCTGGATGCACGATCGCGTTCAATGAAGCCAACCGCGCCTCATCACCGAAGACCAGCGTTGCCAGTTGCTTGCGGTCCAGTACGCCCTCGCGATAGACCTCCGGTCCGAAACACGCGGACACCGCTTCGCGAACACGGGGGTCCCTGTTCATCAAGTCCTTCGCTTGCGCATCTGCTTCGAACACCGGAACGCCGAGCACGCCGAAGATGCGCGCAACCGTGCTCTTTCCGCTGCCCATGCCACCGGTCAATCCGATCTTGAGCATGTGGTCCTGTTTCCATGCGCGCAGGCGCATGGGCGATCAGCTCTTCGCCGTGGCCTCTGTCAGCTGCTGCGTATTGTCCATCGCAATGGCGCTCTTCTCGAAACGCAGCTTCACATTGCTGTCCACTTCAAGAAGCACCGTCGTTTCGGCGACTTCGAGCACCCGGCCATGAATGCCGCCGATGGTGACCACTTTGCTGCCCTTCTGCAAGGACTCGCGGAACTTGCGTGCGTCCTTGGCCTTCTTCTGCTGCGGACGGATCATGAAGAAGTAGAAGACCACCATGAGGAGGCCCATCATGATCCAGAACTGAGGGCCGCCGCCACCGGCGCCAGGCTGTGCTTGTAGTAGAATGCTTGCGTGGGTCATTGCAGTTGATTGTCGTTGTTGCTATTCGGATGGACGTGGTCCCACCACTTCGCCCGTGAGGGTGAGCACGGTGCTGGGCGGGTTGGTGTTGGCCACCACGGTGATGGGCTTGTGCTGCACGCCTGTGCGGCCTTCGCTATCGAAGGTCACTACGATCCCGCCACCATCGCCGGGGGCGATGGGGTCCTTGGGCCAATCCTTCGCAACGGTGCAGCCGCACACGCTGCGCACATCGGAAAGCACCAGCGGTGTGCGTCCGGTGTTGGTGAAGGCGAATCGGTGCTCCACCCTTGCGCCTTGGATGATCTTGCCCATGTCGTGCTCCGTTGCCTCGAAAGCGATCACGGGCATCTCGTCCAAGTCAACGTCTTGGTGGCCCGAGTTGGGGAACGCGATGTCGTCGGTGGTCACTTCGTCGCGCTCGCTGTGATCGGTGAGCTGGCAGCCGGCCAGTAGGAGCAAGGCCATGACGGGAAGGGAAAGGAGGCGTATCATGCTAGCTCTCCAATAAGCCACGCCCGACCTTGAGGATCCGGCCGTCGGCCTTCATCTCGATGAAGATCTTGTCGAGCACCCCGTTGATGAAGTTCTTGCTCTTGGGCGTGCTGTACGCCTTGGCGATCTCGATATACTCGTTCAAGGTCACCTTCACGGGGATCTGCTCGAACAGGCGCACTTCCGTAAGGGCCATCTTCATGAGGATCATGTCGCTATAGGCGATGCGATCGGCGTCCCAGTTGCTGGCCTTCGCCGCGATGAGGGCCTCATGCTCGGGCCCCAGTTCGATGGATTTCCTGAACAGCATGGTCACGAACTCGGTCTCCTCCTTGAGGTCGATGGAAAGGTCGTTGAGCAATTCATCGCCACTGGCGTTCTCCCGCTGCTGCTCGATCGTGCGCTTCACCAGTGATGCTGCCAGGTCCATGTCCTCCATCCAATGGATGCTCCGGCCTTCGAAGACATCCTGCACATGCTCTTCATTGGCAATGCGGTCCTCGAGCAGCCAGGCGGCGAACGCGCGGTCCTTGCTGAACGTGGGTGCAGGATCGGCCATGTACTGCTGGAACTCCGGGCTCTCCTCGATGGCCTTGTGCATGCCGGTGAAGAGCTCGTGGTGCCCTACCCAACTGATGCGCCGCTTGTCGCATTCGGCCTGCAAGCGGCGGCTTTCGGCAATGAGGCGGATGATGGGATTGTCCACGAAACGGCGACTGGGGTTGAGATCGCCGGCCGTGGGCAGGTGCTTCTTGCGGCGATCATCCATGCGCAGGTCCGCGATATGCCGAAGCTCCCCGAACACGAGGAGAAGTGAGAGATAGAGGTCGTGGGTGCGCTCGATGCCCGATCGGAGTTCCTTCTCCAGCTTGGCAATGCTCGCCTCCTCGCCCTGCCAATAGCCATAGAGCGATTGGAAGACCTTGATGCGCAGGTAGCGACGGTTGAGCATGGTGTTCAGAAGCGCAAACCCGCCTCGCGTACACTGGCGATGCGGTGTTCTGCAGCCTGGTTGGCCGCGAGGTAGGTGGGGATGTCCAATTCGGCGCTGGCATTGAAGATGCGCAGCGCGGTATCGTAGATGCCTTCGGTCTGCCGCAGAGCAGCCTTGCGGTTGTAGCCCTTGCGCTCCCATGCGCAGTTGATGATGCCGCCTGCATTGATGAGGAAGTCGGGCGCATAGAGGATGCCCTTCCTCATCACCGACTTGCCATGCACGTTCTCATCGGCGAGCTGGTTATTGGCCGCCCCGGCGATCACGCTGCACTTCAAGCGCTTCAGGGTATCGTCGTTCACGGTGGCGCCCAGCGCGCAAGGCGAATAGATATCGACATCGAGGTCGTACACCTCCTCGGGCCTCACCAATGTGATCGAATGGTGCTCGTGCTTGATGGCCGCCAGCTTATCGTCGTGGATATCGGTGAGGAAGACCTGCGCGCCATCCTTCAGGAGATAGCCTACGAGGTAGCGGCCCACGTTGCCCGCACCCTGTATGGACACTTTAC
The DNA here is from genome assembly GCA_016710965.1 of Flavobacteriales bacterium. Classification (GTDB taxonomy): domain Bacteria; phylum Bacteroidota; class Bacteroidia; order Flavobacteriales_F; family PHOS-HE28; genus PHOS-HE28. Next base: position 44,083 of record JADJTW010000032.1, on the reverse strand, counting down.
GGCCACTGAGGTCATCGGTTCCGTAGGCCTTCTTGGCAGCGGCCTTCATGCCGCAGTAGACGCCGTATGCGGTCACCGGGCTGGGATCGCCGCTGCCGCCCATTTCCTCGGGAAGACCAGCCACGCTCTTCGTCTCCTTCAGGATGTTCACCATCTCGGTGGTGCTCATACCCACATCCTCGGCGGTGATGTAGCGTCCGTTCAAGCTGTCGACGAACTGGCCGAAGCGGCGGAACATGGCTTCGGTCTTCTGGGTACGGGCATCGCCGATGATGACGGCTTTGCCGCCGCCGAGGTCGAGGCCAGCAAGCGAGCTCTTATAGGTCATGCCACGGCTCAGGCGCAGCACATCGTTGAGCGCTTCTGTTTCGCTGGCGTAGGGCCACATGCGCGTGCCGCCCAGTGCGGGCCCGAGCGTGGTATCGTGGATGGCGATGATGGCCTTGAGGCCCGTGGCGCGGTCGAAGCAGAAGAGGATCTCCTCGTGGTCATGCTTCTCCATGCGGCCCAGCACCGCATCAGCGGTAGCGGCCTTCGTCTCCGTGTTGGTCATGGTGCTGCGGCGGTTCGTTGCAATCGACGGTGTTCGTTGGGGATCGTTCATCGCTTCGGCCAACCGGTCAATGCATCCCGCTCCCCTCCTTGCACCGCGCCTACCTTTGGCCCGCTCGGCACGGGTTTCAGGAGAAGCCGGGCAAATCTAGAAAGTTCCCCTCCCCGCGCATGCGACCGTTGCTGAAGTTGAACCCCTATTTCGCCAAGTATGCGTGGCAGATGGGGCTGGGCACGCTCTTCATCATCCTGAGCAACCTGTTCGCCGTGTACGCCCCGCAGGTGGTGCGCGAAGCCATCGACCTCATTACGCAAGGCCTTCATCAGACCGAAGTGCCACCCGGCGAGCGTGGCCTTGCCGTTCCCGAGATGCTGGACTTGTGGCTGGGATGGACCGGCCTGGACCTGAAGGCGCACGTGAGCGAACTGGCCACCGTGGAAGCCATCGGCAGGACCGTGGCGTGGCTCGCCGGCATGCTGGCGATCCTTTATCTGGTCTTCGCCCTGCTCAAGGGATTCTTCATGTTCCTCATGCGGCAGACGATCATCGTGATGAGCCGCTTGATCGAGTACGACTTGAAGAACAAGGTCTTCGACCACTACCAGAAGCTTGACCGCGCCTTCTACAAGCGGAACAGCACAGGAGACCTCATGAACAGGATCAGCGAGGATGTGGGCAAAGTGCGCATGTACCTGGGCCCTGCGGTGATGTATACGGTGAACCTCGTGGTGCTCTTTGTCATGTGCATCGGCTTCATGCTGCATGTGAATACCGAGCTCACCCTGTGGACCCTGGCACCATTGCCGCTGATGAGCGTGGTGATCTATTACGTGAGCGACGTGATCAATCGCCGTAGCACCGAGGTGCAGCAACAGCAAAGCCGTTTGAGCACCCTGGCGCAGGAGAGCTTCAGCGGCATCCGGGTGCTGAAGGCCTACGCCAAGGAACCCATGGCGGTGGAGCGTTTCCGCGAGGCAGCCGCCGAATACCGCGCACGCAGCCTCGCCCAGGCCAAGGTGGATGCCCTCTTCATGCCCGCCATCATGCTCCTGATCGGCATGAGCACGGTGCTCACCATCCTCATCGGTGGCATCAAGCTCATCCAGGGCGATCCCACGGTGACCGTGGGGAACATCGCCGAGTTCGTCATCTACGTGAACATGCTCACCTGGCCTTTCGCATCGGTGGGATGGGTCACCAGCTTGATCCAGCAGGCATCGGCCAGCATGGTGCGGATCAACGAGTTCCTGGACACGGAACCGACCATCCTGGACCAAGAAGATGATCTGCAGGAGATCCACGGCGCCATCAGATTCAAGAATGTCACGTTCACGTACCCCGATACGGGCATCACAGCGTTGGAGAACGTCTCCTTCGAGGTGCCTGCTGGCGGAACGCTTGCCGTGGTAGGGCATACCGGCAGCGGCAAGACCACCCTGGTCGAGCTCATCGGCAGGTTGTACGATGCCACGAAGGGTGAAGTACTGATCGATGGAGTGCCAGTGCAGCGTATCCGGCTCGATCTCTTGAGAAGCCAGCTGGGCTGCGTGCCCCAGGATGTCTTCCTCTTCAGCGATACGATACGCAGCAACATCGCCTTCCGACTTGATCGCAGCGACGACATGGACCAGCGCGTTCAGCAGGCGGCGCACGCAGCACAGGTGCATGCCGATATCATCGGATTCCCCAAAGGCTACGATACCCTCCTGGGCGAGCGAGGCATCACGCTCAGTGGCGGCCAGAAACAGCGCGTGAGCATTGCCAGGGCCATCATCGCCCGCCCCCGCATCCTCCTCTTCGATGATGCATTGAGCGCCGTGGACACCGCCACGGAGGAAGCCATACTTCGTGAACTGCGCGCGGTGATGAAAGGGCGCACCACCATCATCATCAGCCACCGGATAAGCGCCGTACGCGATGCCGACCGGATCCTGGTGCTGGAGCATGGCCGCGTGGCGGAAGAAGGCACCCATGCCTACCTGCTGGCCCGTGATGGCATATACCGAAAGCTCCACGAGGAGCAGTTGCTGGAAGAAGCGCGGGAGGTGATCAAGTGAGCCGCAGAGGCCCTCTCGAAGAGCCTGCGGGCCGTTGAACTCCGATCCGATGGATCGTCATCCCCTCACGCCCAGCCCCTTGCATTTGGAGGTGTGATGCTGGCTTCTATATTTGGGTGCGCCCTCCCCTTGCACCACGGGCGAAGTGCCATGAGCGACGATCGTGAAGACGTGTATTCCAAGGCCGTACGCGCCGGGAAGCGGACCTATTTCTTCGATGTGAAGAGCACCCGTGGGCGTGATCTGTACCTGACGATCACCGAAAGCAAGAAGCACACCCACGAGGACGGCACCGCGCACTACGACAAGCACAAGATCTTCCTGTACAAGGAGGACTTCGACAAGTTCCTCGACGGCTTGCAGGATGCCTACGGCGAGATCGACCGATTGAAAGCCAGCGGCGAATACGGCAACGGGCCAGAGCCCAACTCGCGGCAGTACGGCGGTGACGCTCCCAGCAACGATCCTCCGCCGTTCACCGATGTGAACTTCGAGGACCTCGACCGCAAGGATATCTGATTCGCGATCCGAAGGGTCGAGGTATTCCATCGGACTTTCAGCGAGACCCTCAACATGAGCGACCAGGGAAAACCCACCGGGACGGGCCTAGAGGCTTTCTTGTCCACTTTGGACGCCTCGATCCGATCGGGAGATCCCGAGATGGAATCTCTAAAGCAGGAGATGGATTGGTTCATTGCGATCCGGTCGAATAATTCAGAACGCGCGCTACTCGACAAAGGCCAATTCGTTGCGTCCTTGCGTGAAGGTATTCTGAGCGGCAGATATTCGAAGACGTCTAATTTGGATGTGCATACCAAAGCGAATGACGGCAAATGGGCTGTTGCGACCGTTAACCTCGGCGAATTCGCCAAGGGCCGTTTCGGCTTGAGGGTCCTATATGAGCCGATCTGGGCCCATGCCGTATCCGGCTTGAAATGGGGAGCTATCGTCGGTGTTGGCTTGAAACTCCTGGATACCCTGATCCTGCTCGGATCGGCGGACCCGAGAATGGCTGCCTTGTTCGCGGCCAGTGTAGGAGTTTGTTTCATACCGCGCTTCGGATTCGCCGCATGCATAGGGCTTGCTATAGTAACGGCCAAGGTCAGCAAGGCCAACTTCTTCATCATGGGTTTGAGCGCAGCGCTTATCGGGGCTGTTCTCGGTTGCCTTCCGGGCATGGCCATTGGAGGGGCCATCGGGCTCGCTCGAAAGAAGGGATTGATACTTGCGAACGACAGCGGCGCTGAGGGATCGAGCATTATTCTCAAAGCTGTGGTATTCCCCCTGCTCGCCGGTGTAACGCTCTGGATCCTGTATGTCTTCGTCTTCAATCCGTGGCTGGTGAGCGTGTTGGAAGAATGAGAACTGCAAGTGAAGGGCCTATGTATTCGGAAATCCACCGAACTACGGTGCCATATGCCTCTAAGCCCGATCAGGACCAAATAGTTTAGCCAAGGCTATTGGCGAACTTCGAGGACCTCGACCGCAAGGATATCTGATCCCATTCCGCGGCGCTTTTCCAGCAGCACAGCTTTCTGTTCAAAACTCGCCCTCTTATGAACAGGTGCGAGCGCACCGCGTGCCTGTTCTTTGCGTGCGCCGAAACGTTGACCCAACGTTTCGCTGAACGGCCGGATGAAGCTTACCTATTACGGACACTCCTGCGTCGGCGTGGACACCGCCGGGCATGATGTGCTCTTCGACCCCTTCGTTCTGGGCAACCCTCTCGCGGGCGCTGTCGATATCGCGCGAATCCCGGCAACGGAAATCCTCATCACCCATGGACATGGCGACCACATGGCCGACGCCGAAGCCATCGCGAAGCGCACGAATGCCACACTGGTGAGCAACTACGAGATCGCGGGCTGGTTCGAGAAGAAGGGCATCGCGAAGACCGTCGGGCTGAACCTCGGTGGCGCCGTGAACGTGGGACCGCTGCGCGTGAAATATGTGACGGCGTTGCACAGCAGCCAAATGCCCGATGGCACCTATGGCGGCAATCCAGGAGGATTCGTCGTGCAAAGCGAAGAAGGCGCATTCCACCATGCGGGCGACACAGCGCTCACGCTTGATATGCAGCTGCTGAAGACATTCAAGCTGCGTTTCGCCTGCCTGCCCATTGGCGATCACTTCACCATGGGCGTGGACGATGCCATCATCGCCGCGCAATACATGGGCGTAACGAAAGTGGTGGGCCTGCACTACAACACCTTCCCTCCCATCGTCATCGACACGGAGAAAGCGAAAGCCGCGTTCAGCGCAGCTGGGCTCGAACTGCTACTTCCAACAATCGGAACCACCATTGAGATCTGAGATCCACCCAGGGCCGGAAATTCCCGGCCCCGACCAACAACCACCACCATGAGCAAGATCATCGCGATCGTGAACCAGAAAGGCGGCGTAGGCAAGACCACCACCGCCATCAACCTCGCGGCCAGCCTGGGCGCATTGGAGCGCCGCACGCTGCTGGTGGACGCCGATCCGCAGGCCAATGCCACCAGCGGTGTGGGCTTCGATCCGCGCAACGTGAAGGCCAGCATCTATGAGTGCATCATCAACGGCACTGCTGCGAGCGATGTGATCACCGGCACTGACAATCCCAACCTCGACCTGCTGCCCGGCCACATCGACCTGGTAGGCGCAGAGATCGAGATGATAGACATGCCGGAGCGCGAGCGCCAGATGAAGAAGGTGCTGGAGCCGCTGCGCGATCTGTACGACTTCATCATCGTGGACTGTTCGCCCTCCCTGGGGCTGGTGACGGTGAACAGCCTTACCGCAGCGGATAGCGTGATCGTGCCCGTGCAGTGCGAGTATTTCGCGCTCGAAGGCCTGGGAAAACTGCTCAACACCATCAAGATCGTACAACAACGCCTCAACCCGGACCTGGTGATCGAGGGCATGCTGCTGACCATGTACGACAGCCGCCTGCGACTGGCGAACCAGGTGGTGGAGGAAGTGAAGACCCACTTCCAGCAATTGGTCTTCGACACGGTCATACACCGCAACGTGGCCCTGGGCGAGGCTCCCAGCCATGGGCAGACCATCATCATGCACGACGCCAGCAGCAAGGGCGCCACCAATTACCTCAACCTGGCGCGCGAGATCCTGCAGAAGAACAGCCTCACGCGCATCCCCGACAGCGAACGCATCATTCCGGTGGAAGAGATGCAATGAAAGCCGCCCCCGCACCATCGATCGAACGAACCGAGAACATGAAGAAGAAAGGACTGGGCCGTGGACTGAGCGCTTTGCTGGACGAGCCCGCCGCCGATATCACCACGCGCGAAACGGCGATCGGGAACAAGCCGCGCCCCATGGGAGGAATTGTCGACCTGCCCTTGGGGCAGATCGAACCGAACCCTTTCCAGCCGCGCGCGCACTTCAGCGAGGAAGCCCTTGCCGAACTCGCGCAGAGCATCAGCCAACTGGGCATCATACAGCCGGTAACGGTGCGCAAGATGGGCTACGAACGCTACCAGCTCATCAGCGGCGAGCGGCGCTTCCGCGCTTCGCAGCTGGCCGGGCTTACCGAGGTACCTGCATACGTGCGCGTGGCCAACGACGAGGCCATGCTGGAGATGGCCCTGGTCGAGAACATCCAGCGCGAGGAACTGGACCCTATCGAAGTGGCCGTGAGCTTCCAGCGCTTGATCGATGAAGTGCAATTGACGCAGGAGAAGCTCAGCGAGAAGGTGGGCAAGGACAGGACGACGGTGAGCAACTACCTGCGCCTGCTGAAGCTCCAGCCTGAAGTGCAACTCGGCCTGCGACAACGCGCCATCGGCATGGGCCACGCACGGGCGCTCATCACCATCACCGATCCCGTGCGCCAGGTTGGGCTGTACCACAAGATCGTAGAAAGCCAATTGAGCGTGCGCCAAGTGGAAGACCTCGCGCGCAGCCATTCCTCACGCGGGGACAAGGACCGTGGACCGAAGCTCCGCCTGGACCGGGAGATGAGCAAGCAGCTCACGGAAGTCCTGGACGCGCGTGTGGAAGTGCGCAAGGACATCGAAGGATTCGGCACCATCGAGATCCGCTTCAACAGCCAGGAAGAGTTGGAACGGCTGGCCGCACTAATGGGCTGAAAGCGCACGCGGTATGCGCCAGCAGGTTGCTCATTCACGAGTGCCCTGATCCGGTGGCTTACCGGCTGACTCCAAGCTCAAGGCAGCAAGTAGACCTGAGAATGCCGGGGTGGAACCGCAGGTGGATGCGGATCGATCTACCCTTCCTCGGGCTCCACGTGGATAAGCACCTCCGCTACTTCAGGCAGTGCGGCTTGGATGGCGGTCTTGAGGACATGGGCCAGCGCGTGGCCATCACGCACGGAGAGGTCGCCGTTCACACGCGCATGCAGATCCACGTAATAGCGCATCCCGATCTTGCGCACATAGCATTTCTCGGTGGTCAGGATACCGGGCACGGACAACGCAGTGCGTTCGATCTCCATCACCAGCTCGGCGTGCAGCTGCTCGTCCATGATCTCGCCCAGCGCGGGCCGCAGGATGAGATAAGCATTGTATGCGATGAACACCGAGGCGAGCAGTGCGGCCCAATCGTCGGCGGCCTCATAGCCAGGTCCCTTCCATACCGCAATGCTGATACCGATGAAGGCCGCCAGCGAGGTGATCGCATCGCTGCGATGGTGCCACGCATCAGCCTTCAATGCGGTACTGTGCGTCTCCTTTCCTTTCCTCGCCACCCAGCGGTAGCTCAATTCCTTCCACACGATGATGGCACCGAGAACGATGAGCGTAAAGGGATGCGGTGCTTCATGCGGCGTCCTGATGTGCAGGATGCTCTCGTAGGCGATGACCGTCGCTGAGATGAAGAGGAAGGCCACCACCATAAAGGTGACCAAAGGCTCTGCCCGGCCATGTCCGTATGGGTGGTCATGGTCCGGCGGCCGCATGGAATAGCGCAGGCCAAGCCAGACCAGCAGCGATGAGAACACATCCGTGGTGCTCTCGATGGCATCGGCGATAAGGGCATAACTGTTACCGAAGTAGCCCGTCAATCCCTTCAATACGGCCAGCAGGGCATTGCTGACCATGCTGATGAAGGTGGCCCGTAGTGCGATCTTCTCGCCAGACATTCCGCCGAAAGTAGGCCTGCGGGCCAAGAGCGAGGCACGCGAGCCGAACCCAGCCACCTCGGCGCATCCACGCTTGGTCATATTCCCCACTTGTGGGTAGGCGAAGGGGAACGCCATCTCCTCACTTTCGCCGCTCATGAACGCCCAGGCCAACAAGGGTATCGCCCATCTGTGGTTCGAAGCCTTCAATGCGCACGACTTGGAGGCTCTCTTACTGCTCTACGCTGATGACGCCCAGCACTACAGTCCGAAGCTGAAAGCCCGGAGTCCCGGGACTGGCGGCTGGGTGCGCGGGAAACAGGCGTTGCGGGAATGGTGGAGTGATGCCTTCGATCGTCTGCCCAGCCTACGATACCAGGTGCTCAAGCTCACTGCTGATGATGAGCAGGTATTCATGGAGTACGTCCGTCATGCAGATGGCGAGGCTGACCTGCGCGTTGGCGAAGTGCTCGAGATCCACGACGCAGCGATCGTTTCGAGCAGGGTGTACCACGGTTAGCCGCAAGAGCCGACTCTCATTGCAACTGCTAACTTGTTCTCCGGATCGATGGAGACTTTGGAAAACCAGGAGATCGAAGCGCCACTGGAGGCAGGCAACTATCCGGGGAGAGCGCATGGTCGCGTTCGCCCGGGCCACGCCCAAGCTCCTTCCTTGGTACTGCGTTTCCGCCAGGCGCGATGGCGTATTCTGCTCGTCGCACTGGTTGTGGCGGCAGTAACCGGGCTCTTACGCATGGCCATGCCCGCCGACTACGCCAGTACGGTGGTGCTCCTTGTGGGTGATGCCACCTTGCCTTCGCGACCTGGAGACCCGGTGAAGACACCATCGTCGTTGATGCGCTTGTATTACGAATCCACATGCACAGCGGTGCTGGACCAACTCATCAAGGAGTTCGATCTCCGCTCCCACTACGGGATCGATGAGAATGACGCATTCGCATATGCGCGTGTAACGGAACTATTGCGAAACGCCATCGAGCCGCAGTACCTGGACGCACAATGCCTTGCGGTCACGGTTCATGATCGCGATCGTGACCTCGCCCTGGCCATGGCAAATGCACTGCAGGAAATACTGCAAAGCATGTCGCGCGCCCGTCACGATGCAGAACTTGAACGATCAGTAAAGCTCTATACCGATGTGCTGGAACGGTCAGTCCAGCGTCGCCGTGAGCGAGACGCACGTTTGGCTGCACTTGTGGAGCTGAGCGAGTCTGGAGGTGGTCGGGATCCTAGATATGACATTCAGCGCGCTGCGGACCTGCTGGTCGCAGCGGAAGCCCAATCACTGGATGCGGAGCGGGAACTGGACATCTACGTAGGTGCCCAGCGACTTGAACTGCTCGAGCCGATCAGCGTAGTGCGCACGGCCCTGCCCGACATCCACCACTCCAAAGAGCGAAGCGCATGGCTGGTGGCCATATCGACGTTCGTTCTCGCGGCGGCCTCTCTCCTAGCAAGCGTGGCATTGTGGCACTTCCACGGGCCGGAATTCAAGCGCTGGATGAACTCCCCTGGCCTGCTCCCTTGACATCGACCTGCGATCTCGGAGCGACCAGCCCACCAAGAGTGATCCAGAAAAGCATAGCCACCTTAGGGTCGTCCAAGTAATTGTTGAACAAGGCATGAACCAGATAGGCCAGCGAGGCAAGCCAGGCACCGATGTGCCGGATGCGCCCGTTCGGTGGCAGGTTGCGGACGGATCCGTGGAAAGCGCTGCTCAACGTCGCCCATGCAAGCGCGGTGAACACCAGGAACGCGATCAGCCCTGATTCGGAAAGAGCGAGCAAGTACTCGGAGTGCGCCGTGCCTCCGCTGCAGTAGAGCAATTGCGGATTGCGTCGAACGAAGAGTTCTTCGGAGAAGCTCCATACACGCTGCACGCGCTTGGGATCCACTGATCCAGTTACACTGATGTATGTCATCTCCTCCTTCAACTGGTAGGGCAGGAACGTGAACTGGAAAGTGCCAACGCCATGGCCAAGCAGAGGTCGATCGCGGAACATGCGCATCGCGCACTTCCAACGATTCACCCGCTCCTTGTTGCTTGCATCGGTGCTGACATTGGTGACTGAGAGCACACTCGCCCTGGCGCCCGCACCTGCGGCATTCGAGTCGGCGACCACCGGGCCGTGCCCCATGGCGATGTAAGCCAGAGCGCAAACGATGAACAGAGCGGAAGTCGACGCAACGAGCGTGAACCATTTGAATACAATGCGCAACCGAAGGAGTAGCAAAGCAATGAGCAAAGCGGCCACGCTGATCCATGCCGCACGGCAGAAAGCGAGATAGAAGGCCACGGCACCGAGTCCGAGCAGCAGCATTAGGTCCCACGGAAACGGAGCGCCGCGCTCCCGGACGGCAATGATCGATTCGACAGCGAGCAGGACGAGAACGTAAACCAGCACCGCTGAGTAACTGGTGTGGTCTACGTAGAATGGGAACGGTGCCAGTGATGCGCCGTGGCGATCGAAGCCAGCGAGCGATTGTTGATGGAACGCATAGGCCACCACGCCAAAGAAAGACAGCGCATGAGCCAACAGCACGGAGCGGCGCTTGATATGAATGATCGCAGGAAACAGGACCGGCAGGAGGAAGAACAGGACGATGAAGGCGCAGCGCACGAGCAAGGCCTTCATGGAGACCATGGCATGCTCGGAACCAAGCGCCGAAAAGCCCAGAGCTGCTATCCACAAGAACGCGACAAGAACAAGGGGATGACGCAGCGCATCGCGATCCCATTCAAACCGGGCGCGACCCAGTAGGATGCGCGCGGCGATGACGAGCAACAGCAGGCCGATCAACGGTTCTGCAGGGAAGATCACCTCGAGGTCAAGCGCACTGAAGTAGAGCCTGATGGAATAAGGCAGCGCAATGGCGATGGCCAGGAACAAGGGCGGGATGGCCTTCTGCAATGATGCCGTTGCCGCAACTCGCCAGGCTACCATTCGCATTCCACTAAGATATGAGCTGCTACCACCCGCTCTCCCATCTCGCCCCGCTTGCCATTGCGATCGCCGCATTTGAGAGCGTCATGGCTTAATTTGCTTCATCGTCAAAGGCAATATCGGTATTCAATCATGGACACTACCGAATTCGAATTACGCGATGAGCATGTGGAATTGAACCGGTTGCTCAAGCTTGTGGGCATGTGCTCCAGCGGCGGGGCAGGCAAAATGCTTGTTGCGCAGGGCCGGGTACAGGTGGATGGCGTTGTGGAGATGCGCAAGACGTGCAAGGTCAGGGCCGGGCAGTCGGTGACCTTCAAGGGGCGTACGATCTCGGTCGTCGCCGCGCGTTGAATTCACCGCGCGCTTCGCGCCACCTTCACGTACGTGAGCCCGAGGCCCGTGTGGCCGGGAAGCGGATCGATGAGGTGGAGCACACGCGCGCGCTTGCCACCGTTGGTTACGCCGTCGCCGGTGCTCAGCGCGCTGTGGCAGCGGTCTATGGTGATGCGCGGGGCGCTAACCCGCGTGCCGATGCGCATATCCTCCGTGAACCAACCGATACCCATGAGGTTGAGCTGCCCACCGACGTAGTAGATCACCGGCGCCTTCTGCGGGCCGTTCCAGTACACCTGCGAGAGTTCCACGCTGCACTTGCTGGGCATGTTCACGTGGATGCTCGCCTTGCGCACCGCATGCTCCACATGGAAGTTGGAGAGCGTGAACTGCTTCACCACGGTGTTCTTGGCCGGCAGGTCCTCGTTGCCATCGGTGGTGGCGCTCAGGAAGAGATCATGATCGCACGGCCCGCCCTCGCTGATGCAATCCGTGATGCGCACGCCGTTGCAGTTGATGACCGAAAAGGCCTGCGTGGTGCTGGCCGTGGCATACACGCGGCACTGCTCAAGCACCGTGTGATTGCTCTGGCTGTTGCTCCAGGTGGCGCCCGGCCAATCGCCTGTGCGCACCACGAAGCCGCGCTTGCCCGGATTGGTTACGATGACATTCCGAACAGCCGTCATGAGAGCGAAGCGCAAGTCCACGGCGGCCTCTGTCTGGCCCACGAGACGGCAATTCTCGACCACGCTGCCCAGGGTGGCTTGCAGATCGATCGCCTTCCTGCCGCCCTCGATGCTCGCAAAATCGCGAATAGCATATCGCTGGCCCGTACGCTTGGCTGCTTCCTGCTGGTTCGCTATCCGGCAGGTGAACCCATTGCTGCTGGGCCCTAGGACGAGCTTGCAGCCCTTACCGTCGATGACCAGGAACTGCACATCGGGAAGGACGATGTCCGAATCGCACTTGTACACGGCCGCAGCGGAGAACGAGACATAGGTGGCATCCTTGGGCAGCGATGCGAAGAAGTCCGCCACACCGCGCACGGGCACCACGTACTCCGTCGCTGACGCTGGCAGGAAGCAAGCACAACTCAGGGTGGCGGCAATGTTCCGAAGCATCGCGCCAAGCTAGCACGCACAGCGCCGGTACATTCGCTGCGTGCTCACGGTGGACTTCAGCCTATTCCCTGTCCTGCTAACCGCCCGGCTGGAATTGCGCGAGATCCGGATCGAGGATGCCGACGCACTGCTTGCCATGCGGAGCGATGCGCGAGTGATGGAATTCATCGGCCGACCGTTGATGACGGAGCGGCAGGAAGCGACCGACTTGATCGAACGCATCCTAGCCGATCGATCAACGAACGCAGGCATCACCTGGGCCATGGCCTTGAAGGGAGGCACCGCAATGATCGGCACGATCGGTTTCTACCGCTTGAAGCTGGAACACCATATCGCGGAGGTCGGCTACATGCTCAGCGCCGACCATTGGGACAGGGGATTCATGAGCGAAGCGCTCGAAGCGGTCTGCTCGCTCGGCTTCCATAGATACCGCTTCCACCGCATCGAAGCGATCACCGCACCGGGCAACGCAGCATCGCGCCACCTGCTGGAGAAATGCGGATTCGCATTGGAAGGCATTCTTCACGAGAACTTCCTCGCCAACGGCGCCTTCGAGGATTCATGCCACTTCGCCCGTCTGGCACCTGTGCGCGAAGAGCAGTCTCACACCCACTGACATACTGCCGATGAAACGGGCGTTGATCCTCCAATCCCGGCTCCCAGCACTGTACGACGCCCGCTCAGTGAGCCAGTAACAGCGCTGCTGAACTAGGCCATGGCCCAGGCTTCACACGAGGATCGCTCGATCCATCGACGGTGAACGGCCTTCCAACCTGCCCCGACCAATGGTCGTCGGAGGATGTCCTGCAACGACGGGTCGGCGAATAGCTTCACGCGCCCGAAAACAACGGACCATGCATAGCACAATACGCCCGGTTCTACTCGCCTTCGCCCTTGGTGCCGCTGCGACCGCCACTTCCCAATGCCAGCCCGGCGAAATGGAAGTGACCATCGATGTGATCACCGATGATTGGGGGAACGAAACCTACTGGCAACTGGTGGCCTTCGGCAACGGATGCGACCAAAGCCCGCTCTTCATCGGTGGCAATTCGGTCATCACCTGCGCAACCGCCGGCAACCAGACCTCGCCCAACGGCGGCTATCCCAACAACAGCACCATCAGCGAAGGGCCATGGTGCCTTATCGAAGGAGCACAATACTCGATCATCGCCATCGACAGCTACGGCGATGCACAGGCTTCCTTCAATGTGTATGTCAACGGTGCCTCGGCGAACCAGTTCTCCGGTACAGGTGGTTTCAACATCTGGACCTTCACTGTTGCCGAACCCGCTGCGCGCGACATGGGCGTCATCGACCTGACCACCCCGTTGTTCAACACCGTCGGTGTCGAGACGGCCTTCAGTGGCACGGTCAAGAATTTCGGTGGATTACCCATTACGGATTTCACGCTCAACTTCAGCTTCGACGGTACGGTGCAGTTCACCAGCGATGTCAGTGGAGTGAACGTAGGCAGCGGCCAGAGCTATGAGTTCTTCATCCACGGCCCTTGGGTCCCTTCTGCCGCCGGCTCGTTCGACTTCAGCGTATTCGCCACCAACATCAACGGCCTGCCCGATGATGTGCCCGACAACGATGCAGCAAGCGTCGCGCTCGTCGTGAACGAAGCGATCCCCGATATCATCGCCGACTATCTTGTCCTGTCGCCTGTGATCGTTCCGGTAGCCGATGACGACGAGGACCTGCTGGTACCGCGCGACCTCGGATTCCACCCCGACCGTTCGCGCAATGAGATCTGGGTGATCAACAAGGACACCGAGAACAGCGGTGGCAGCACCGTGAAGTTCACCGATGCCGGCGAGACCTCGCAGAGCTATCTGTGGCAGCGCGACCAGAACGCATGGCACTTCATGAGCCTGCCCACGGCCATCGCCTTCGGGGACAACGGCAACTTCAGCACCACACCAGGTGTTTTCGATGCCAACCACAACGGCGGCGCCCCCTTCACGGGTATCACCTTATGGAGCAGCGATCCCGCGATCTATGCCCTTCCCATCTTCGGCGGGCTCGGCAGCCACCTGGACATGCTGCACGTGACGCCGCATGCGCAGGGGATCTGCCACGAGCGCTGGAACCGGTACTGGGTGGTGGACGGCTACAACCACGATGTGGTGATGCATGATTTCCGCGCCGACCACGGACCGGGCAATGACTACCACGGCAATGCGATCATCCGTCGCTACGCCGGGATGGACATCCAGCGCGATCCGGCCGACCATATCGTGAGCCACTGCGTGCTGGACAAGGGCACGGGATGGCTGTATGTGGTGGACCACGGCAACGCCCGCGTCATTCGACTGAACACCACTACCGGAACGGTTTCCGGACCGGGCTCCTTCGGCCCTTACGAGAGCTATGTGGAGTACAGCCAGATGAGCGGGCACGTTTGGGAGGATGTGGTGACCACCGGCTTGGTGCAACCCGCTGGCATCGAACTCGTGGGCAATCACTTATTGGTGAGCGACCATGCGAACGGCGATATCAAGGTTTACGACATCGCTCAGCCGGGCTTCCCATTGCTGGGAACCATCGCCACGGGAGCACCCGGCATCATGGGGATCGCCGTCGGCTATGATGGACGGATCTGGTACGTGAATGCCACCACCAATTCACTGGTGCGCATCGATCCGGACCAGAACGTGGGCATCGTCGAGGCCGCCGCCACGGGGGTGCAGGCATACCCGAATCCAACCAACGACCGGATCTTCCTGAGCAACACTGCTGCATTGGATGGCAGCTTGCCTGTATCCATCTTCGATGCTACGGGCCGCATCGCCCTGAGCAGCAACGTGGGCCTCGCGCGTACAGGTATCGATGCATCGCAGCTTGCGCCGGGCGCTTACACGATCATCATTGGCAACACGGCAGCGCAACGCGTGACGATCGCTCGCTGAGCACTACGGAAGGAACGCGCGGCCGGCCCAAACGGGCTGGCCGTTTCCGTTCTGCAGTGCAATGAGCAACGAGCCGCCTGCATGCGGCAGTCGCACTTGCCTTGCACCCGGCTGGATGGCTTGCTCATGGAGCAAACTACTGCGTGTATCGAAGATCAGCACGCGTGTGGCGCCAAGCTCATTCGCCACGAATAGAACGCCTCCCTCTACGAAGGTTGACGAATGGACCTGCGCTGGTTCGATCGCCATTGCGGGAAGGAACTCATAACAGCCGATGTCGTACGCCGCTCCTTGCGGTCGCGGAAGACCATCGAGATCGGAAGTGACCAACGTGGAAACAGCACCTGTGCCTGCGTCCACCATTTGCGCGGTGGCGCCAAGCGGATGATGGTCCACGGCCGGGCTCACGAATAGCGCGGCTTGCGCACCAGCCACCTGCGAGTTGAGGTCGTAGCCCAGCGCCTGCCACCCGGCAAGGGACATGATCGTTGCATCTCCATCGGGCGAAAGCCGGGGGGTCACCAGATTATGATCGCTCACGAATCCTTGGAGCGCATCGGCAGCCACCACGATACTGCCACGCCAGGGGTGCTCGTTGATGAGGATGTTGTTGAGGACCTGATTGCCAGTGCAACCGTCGGTGATGTTCACGCACCAGCGCGCATCGATCGCGTTGATGATGGTGTTGTTGTAAACACGGTTTCCGGTGCTCGGGCCACCGGCATCGATCACGTACAGGCTGATGCCGCTGGCGTGATTGTCGTACAACAGATTGTTGTAGAAGACGGAATTGACCACACCGTCGCAATTGATCCCGCTGCCGCCCGCCGCACCATTGCCGTGGATGACGTTCCCATAGGCCTGTGCATTGCTGATGATACCATCGCCGCCAAGGCTGGCATCGCCGTTCATGTGGATCCCGCAGCGATTGTTGCCGAAGCAGTGGTTGAAGCGGATGACCGGGTCGTCGGCGCTGTTGCTGAAGTAGATGCCGTGCTCATCCTCGGTGCCGCTGCAGGTGTTGTGCTCTATGAGCACATGCTCCGCGAAGCCGGTGAGGATGCCCCATTTGAAATTGCCGTTGCAACTGTTGTAGCGCAAGGTCACATGGTCGGTCAGGACGGTCCGGATACCGGTGCGAGGCATATCGTTCACCTCGAAGCCTTCGATCACCACCCAGTCCACGTTCTCCACGTTGATGCCATCGAGGTTGTTGTAGCTGCACGGGGCATTGATGAGCACATCGCTGCCAAGCGCGGTGAAGACGATGGGGTTGGCGGCCGTCCCGCTGTTGTCCATTGCCGCGAAACCCTGGTAGGCGCCATCATGCACGACAACGGAGTCACCGGTAAGGGCGAGATCGGCTGCGTGCTGAAGGGTGGCCCACGCTGTGGCGATGCTCAGGCCACTGTTCCCATTGTTTCCAGTGGGGGCCACATGGTAGGTGGCGGCATTCCCAGCTCCGCACACGAGGAGCAAGGTCATCAGCGTGAACTTCCGCATACCGCAAAATAGGCCCTGCCCCACCCCGCCGCCCCATTTTCACCCGAACACCGGCCTGCGCGGGACGGGTGATTCCATAAGATCGATGCATGCCATCGCTCTGGGAAACCAGGGAATCAGTCAGAGACTGCCTGCGAGACTGGCAAGGGCCCAATAAACCTCCGGCACGGTCCGTGCGTCATAGGGCCACACCATCTACATTCGCACACATGAAGACCCGCATGATCGCCCTGGCCCTTTTCGCCGCCACCGCATCCTACGCTGCCGCGCAGGGTGCCGCCCCCCAAGCCACTACGGTGGCCCCACAATCCGAGAGCTACCGGGATAAGCTCATCCGGGAGCTGAAGCTGACGCCTGAGCAGGCAGCCAAGTATGACCAGATCGAAGCCGCCCACCGAGAAAGCGCCAAGGAGCTCAACCGCGCCGGACTGGACACACCGGCACGCCAGGAACGCGCCCGCATCCTGCGCGACGACAAGGAGAAGCAACTGAAGCTCATGCTCACCGCCGAGCAGTACGACAAGCTGGTGGCCATGCGCAAAACCAAGCATGACGCCACCCAGGAACGTCACCAGCAAACGCAGGGCGGCCACCAGGAGTAAGCCGATCCGAACTACTCGCATGAGGCATCCTTCGGGATGCCTTCTGCATTAAAGGAGGTGCCGGATCGCCGACGCCTGCGTTCCCTGACGATCGGCAGTGCCCCAGGCAAAGCCCCGGCTACATTTGGCCGACCACCTTGCTCCTATCCCGCAGGGTTGAAGGACACATGTCTTCAGTCTATTACCCCGACTACCTGCAACTGGATAAGCTGCTCGGCGCTCAGGCCCCGGAGAGCGACAAGCGCGGCCAACCAGCGCACGATGAGATGCTGTTCATCATCATCCACCAGACCTATGAGCTGTGGTTCAAGCAAGTGCTCCATGAGGTGGCCAGCGTGATGGCCCTTTTCGAGGATGGGCACGTGGACGATAACGGCGGGGAACTCAGCGTGGCCGTTCACCGCTTGGGCCGCGTCCATACCATCCTGCAGGTGCTGGTGCAGCAGATCGACATCCTTGAGACGATGACCCCGCTGGACTTCCTGGACTTCCGCGACATGTTGCGGCCTGCCAGCGGCTTCCAAAGCATGCAGTTCAAGGTGCTCGAAGCCAAGCTCGGCCTGCGCATGGAGGACCGGTTCGGCAAGCAGTACTACACCAGCCAGTTGAAGCCCGAGCACAAGTCGGCGATAGAGGCCCTGGAGAATGAACCCACCTTCATGGACCTGCTCGACGGATGGCTGGGCCGTATGCCGTTCCTGCATGAGCGCTACTGGCCTGCGGATGAAGCGCCGTTCTGGGACCGCTTGAAGGCGATCTACGTCGGCTCCTTGGTAACCGGCGAGGAAGGCAACATCGCGCTGTGGGAGAAGCTCTTCGAAACGGGTGAAGGAAGACGCCTCTCCCCTGCCGCCGCGCGCAGCGCTGTCTTCATCATGCTCTACCGCGACGAGCCCATTTTCCACATGCCATACCGGCTCCTGGAGCGCCTGCTCGACATCGATGAGGCGCTGGCCACCTGGCGCTATCGCCACATGAGCATGGTACACCGCACCATCGGACTGCGCGTGGGAACGGGGGGCAGTACAGGCAAGCAGTACCTCGCAGGCGCGCTCTCCAGCCACCACATCTTCCAGGAGATCGCCGATCTCAGCAGCTTCCTCTTCGAACGGCGCAAGATCCCCGCGCTGCCCGCGAGCGTGAAGCAGGCCCTTGGCTTCAAAGGCTGATCAGCGAGCTACATGCGACGCACGCCCACATAGGCGCTGATGACCAGCAATACCAAGCTGGGCACCAGCATCAGGCCTTGGAAGAGCATGAGGTGATAGCCCAACGCACAGCCCATGAGCGTGCTGAGGCCGAATGCTGCCCAGCGTGTAAGCCATGGCTTGATGCCGGTGAGCGCAGGACCGACAATGCCGATGGCGCCCGATAGCTCGCACACGCCCGTCAACCGCACGAGCCACTCGGGTACTTGGCCGGGCCAGACCATAATCCGCGTGAGTTCCTCGATATCCATGGCCAGTTTCATCGTCCCGGAAATACCAAAGGCGACGAAGAGGAAGAATTGCGAGATCCAGACCGTGACCCCTATGCGTTCGCCAATTGATGCGACACTTCGATCATTCACGGGTAAAAGTGTTGGAGCTTGCCAGTCACGACACGTCGTTCGCACGCTGGTCCTCGAAAAATAGGTGCTGGAGGGCGGTTAGCTCAAAGAAGCGCAGGCCTTCCCCGACTGGATATCGCCGAAGGAGCCTGCCCAGTCTGTCCCTTCCTGTGGTCACACCACCACCCCCTCCATCACCTTCCGCACCGCCCCTTCCACCTTGTCCAGGTAGACATCCAGCTCCGCTTCGGTCCACGTCACGCGGATGTTGAAGCTGATGAGGCGGCTGAGCACGGCATCGCTCTTCGGGAAAGTCATGGTCTTGAGGTCCTGCGGCAGGCCGAGCTCGTGCGCCACCATGCGGAAGGGCATGGCCAGTTCCTTCACGTGGTGCCACTGCTTGATGTAGTGGTACATGTTGTCGAACCAGTAGCCGCCCCCCACGCCCGCTTCGCCCATGGCCTTGTGTACACCGCGCGCGGTGGCTTCATCGGGTAGCAAGAGGTGGAAGAAGGTGGCACTGTCACCCGCGTCATCGCATTGCTTGCGGAAGGCAAGACCGGGGATCTTCGAAAGACGTTCTTGGATGATCGACTTGTGCTTACGCTGTTGGCTGATGATGAAGGGCAGCTTGCGCGCTTGGGCCAGACCGATGGCGGCGTTGATCTCGCCGATGCGGAAATTGGTGCCCATCATACTGTGCCCTTCCATGCCACGGTTGTCGCCCTCGTGGTTGTGGCCGTGATCGCTGAGGTACTCGGCGGTCTTGATCAGCTGCTCATCGTTGGTGATGATGACGCCGCCTTCGCCGCAGGTGTTGATCTTGAAAAAGTCGAAGCTGAAGCTGCCCATCTTGCCGAAGAGCCCCAGGTGCTTGCCCTTGTAGGTGGCGCCGAGCGCTTGGGCGGTGTCCTCGATCAGCATCACGTTCTTCTCCGCGCACACGGCCATGATCCCATCGAGATCGGCCGAGGCGCCGCACATGTGAACGAGCAGCACGGCTTTCGTCTTGGGCGTGATCGCTGCGCGAATTCCTTCAGCGCTCAAGCAGAGCGTCTCATCGATCTCCGCGAAGACGGGGATCGCACCAGCGAAGAGCACCGCTTCGATCGTGGCCACGAAGGTGAAGGGCGGCACGATCACATGATCGCCGTAACCCACACCACACGCTGCGAGCATCGAACTCACCGCCGTGCTGCCGCTGCTCACGGCCAGTGCATGCTTCGCGCCGGTGAACTTCGCGATCTCCGCCTCGAAGTCCTTCGCCTTCCAATGCCCCTTGCGCTGGGCATCGTGGTTGTACCGGAAGAGCACGCCCGTGTTGAGGACGTCCATCACTTCCTTCTTCTCTTCTTCGCCGAACAGTTCGGTGCCTGGCATGTTCTTGACTTGGTGCGACGAAGTTAGCCGTGCGTAAGGATGTGACCGAAGGTGCGACAGGCGGTACTACGTTGCATGAGCGAGCGTTAACGAAACGATCTAGCACGAAACGATGCAGAACCGGAGTCTCCTAGTCGTCCTTGTTTCCATACTGATCCACGACCTTGCGAACGCGCAAGGTTGCAGCGATGCCGGGGTATGCACCGCCGGACCAACTGGACAGCTCCACCTCTGGCAGGATAGTCTCGCCGATGCGGTGGACTACCGCCACATGGCGCGTATCGGATACAGCTACGGCATGGGCGAACAGGGCACCACCATCATACAGGTGCTTCCGGAACTGAGCATCGGCCTGGTGATGCTTCGCGGTGCAATTCAAGATCCTGATGTGATCGCGTCGGGTGACCTCGGGGACAACAGCGGCATCGGCGATGCGATCGCCACCGCGTCCTATGCCTTCGTCAAGGAGCGCGAACGCAACATCACCGGGGTGCTGGGCGTGCGCATACCCACGGGAACCACCGGTGCGACCACCACCGACTCCAGCAATATCGATCGCCCGCTGCCCATGCCCTACCAGACCGGATTGGGCACCACCGACCTGCTCGCCGCGATCAATTGGCGGCACAAGCGTTACGTGGCGAGCCTCGCGTACCAGCATGTCCTTTCGCAGAGCAACGACAACCAATTCACGCATCAGGCTTGGGGCGATGACCCTGCGGTCACGAGCTATTTCGAATCGCGCGGGCTGCATCGGGCGGATGACATCGTAGCTCGGGTACAGTATGCCTATGGATGCGGTCGGCTCTCCTTGCAACCAGGATTGCTCGGCATCTATCACGTCGCGGACGACACCCGCCTCAACGATGCCATTCGCATGACCGAGGATCCCGATCGCATCACCCTCACTGGTTCACAGGGCCTCACCTTGAATCTCACCGCCGACCTCCGCTACAAGCTCTCCGAACAACTCGCGGTTGAAACCTCCTTCGGAACACCGCTGGTCGTTCGGGATGTCCGTCCGGATGGTCTGACACGCTCGTTGGTGGTGGGCGTGTGGCTGCGGTATCGGTTCTGATCGCGATTCCCGCGTAGGCTGTCATTACGGGCTTGACCCGGAATCCCGGTGTTAGTGGCCACCCTTCGACTCCGCTCAGGGAATGGCTAGCGATCCTATCCCGATCCTACCTTGGTCGAGTGACGCGTTCCTCGCTCCTCTTCATCGCTTGCACCTTGGCTGTGAATTCATCAGCACAGGTCGACCTGCCCGTCTTCGGCAAGCAGCAGGTGATCAACGGCTACGCGAAGGACATCGAGGGCGAGGTCCTCTCCTACTTCAGTGTTTACCCGGAGCATGCGACCACCGCATTGCTGACGCGCTGCACCGATGGCAAGAAGGCGATCGCCTGGGAAACGGCCGCGATCCCTTTCGTGGAACGCGAATCGATCCAGTACTTCTACTTCAGTTGGATCGCCGCGCACAACAGCACCACCAGCGGCGGTGATCGCTCCTTCGATCTCTTCATCAACGACCAGCTCGCGCTCACCTTCACCACGCACCACAACACGAAGCCGGGATCATGGTCAGCGGTCGCGGCGGATAGCACCAAGCTCGTCTTCGAGTATTCCAAGATGGACCGCCACGGCGATGCGCATGGCTTCGCGCATTTGCGGGTGCCGAGGAAGTACATCACGCTCGGCCAACCGGTGAAGTTGAAGGTGGTGGGCCACGCGCAGGACAGCCCGGACTGGTTCATGACCTTCCGGTACACCTTCGAGGAGAAGGTGGAGGTGGAGGCGCTGCCGTTCCTCGCGGCCCAGCGCCCAAAACCAGTGCAAGTCACGGTGATGCACTTCGGAGCTTCCAAGAATGAACATGGCTAAGGTTCATCCGAAGCAGAATGGTCTCAACGTGTTCGAAGATGGCCTTCGGTCGATTCGCACTGGCCTTTCCAGCAGTGTACGAACCGCGCGGCGTGTGGAAGTCTAGGTGACTGACGAGCAAGGACGATTGCCCGACGGTCTTGATACCCCTTCAATGTCATCCACCGCGACATCCACCTCGTCCACCACAGCCACAACGACATCGGCTACAGCCACCTGCAGGCCGAAGTCGAGACGATCCAGAACAACAACATCTGGAAGGCGCTGGAGCTGATCGACCGCACCAAGGACTATCCGGAGGACAGCCGCTTCGTGTGGAACGTGGAGAGCCTCTGGGCCGTGGAGAACTTCCTGGGCATCGCCAGCGAGGCGGACAAGCAGCGCTTCATCGCGGCGGTGAAGAGCGGCAGCATCGCCCTCAGCGCGAACTACGCGAACATCCTCACCGGCCTCTGCACGCCCGAGGAGATGCACTGGATCGTGGAGTACGCCGATTCGCTGCGGAAGTGGTACGACCTGCCGATCACCATGGCGATGCAGACGGACATCCCCGGCATGAGCTGGAGCATGGTGGACGCCTACGCCGCGCACGGCATCCGCCACCTGAGCCAGGGGCCGAACTACATCCCCGACATGCCCGACGGCGGCGACCGCATCGGCAGCACCTTGCGCGAACAAGGCGACAAGCCCTACTGGTGGAAGGGCACGACCGGTAAGGACAGCATCCTCGTGTGGACGGCCGGACAGGGCTACGGCGGCTGGCACGGCTTCACCGCAGGTGCGATCAAGGAACGCGGCACGCGGAAGATCGCCGCCTACATGAACGAGTTGGCCGCGAAGGGCTATCCCTACGACATGGTGCAGTGGCGCTACAACATCGTGAGCGACAACGGGCCGGTGGACAGCACCCTCAGCGACTTCGTGCGCGACTGGAACGAGAAGTACGCCTCACCGCGCTTGATCATCGCCAACGCGGGCACGATGATGCAGCAGTTCGAGACCCAGTACGGCAAGCAGATCCCCACCTGGAGCGGCGACTTCACGCCCTATTGGGAGGATGGCGCGTACAGCACGGCGAAGGAGGAAGGCGATGTGCGCGTGCTCAGCGCGCGACTTTCCAACCTGATCGACGCGGCGAAGATCCTCGGCAAGCCCATCGACCCGCACCTGCTCTACCGCGCCAAGCGCAGCATCGTGATGTGGCACGAGCATACCTGGGGCGCATGGTGCAGCATCAGCGATCCGGACGTGCACTTTACCACCGACCAATGGCGGGTGAAGAAGGCGTTCGCGGATAGTGCGGGGTGGTATGTAGTCGCCATTGTCTGGTCTCCAAGATGAAAGAATACGATTCACTTGAGAATCCAACCATCTGTCGAACCACAGTAATGCCCATGGGACCGTGATGGAACAGGGTGTTGGCATGACACATTTCAGACAGCTCAATGAAGGCGACTTGGCGATCCGCTGATCACAAAAGCCTCCGCGACAAGGAATCCCTCCACCTCGCCCTCCCCTTCAACATCCCCAACGCCACCGTCCGCATCGGCATCGGCGATACCTGCGTAACGCCCGAGAGCGGCCGCATCCCCGGCAGCAACAACGACTTCTTCTGTGCCCAGCGCTGGATCGATGTGAGCAACGACAGCATGGGCGTCACCATCGTGTGCCCGCAAGGCGCGCTCTGGGAGGTCGGCGAGATGGTGGACGAGCGCAAGGTGAACCCCGGTCGCGGCACGAACCCGGAGATGTACAAGGCCTGGAAGACCGAGGCGCATTCCAGCAGCACCATCTACCTCTACGCCCTCAACAACTACTGGCACACCAACTTCAAGGCCGACCAGGAAGGGCCGATCACCTTCGACCTCTACCTGAAGATGCACGGGCCGTTCAAGTTGGAGGAGGCGCGGCGCTTCGGGCTGGAAATGACAAGGCCGTTGATCACGTGGTGGAAGTAGAAGTACCGCAAGGCACGAATACCGCAAAGGGCACGAAGGTCACAAAGAACCCTTGCGCACTCACCTTTGTGCTCTTTGCGTCCTTTGCGGTATAACCTTGAGCAATGAAGAAGCGCCCACCCAGTGGCCTTGGCGGCCTGGTGTACAGCACCAACAAGAACATCGGCACCGCGCGTGAACCGTCCACCTTGCCGCCTCCGCAACAGGACCTCCGGATCCATTTGGACCGGCTCAAGGGCAACAAGGAAGTGACGCGGATCATTGGCTTCGTTGGAAAGGACGGGGACCTTGATGATCTTGGTCGCACCTTGAAAAGCAAGTGCGGCGTGGGCGGCAACACCAAGGATGGTGTGATCCTACTGCAAGGCGACCACCGCGATAAGGTGCTGGCCTTCCTGACGGAGAAAGGGTACCGGGCCAAGAAAGCAGGTGGGTAGTTGTTGGTTGTTGGATGTTGGTTGTCCGGCAGCCTGACAACGGACAACAGACAACTGAGAACTTCGCCTTGACAATGCCACCCAAGAAGAAGCACCAAACCTTCAAGTTCACCGCCCCCTTGGAGCGGATGACCGGCCGCTTCGCGTGGAGCTACGTGGAGTTCCCGCACGATGTGGAGAAGCTCTTCGGCAAGCGCGGCAATGTGCGCGTGAAAGGCATGATCAATGGCGTTCCCGTGGATCGCGCGCTGATGCCCACCAAGAGCGGCTACCACATCATCATCATCGGCGGTGACATCCGCAGGGCGGCCAGGATCAAGAAGGTCGGCGAATTGGTGCAGGTGGAGGTCTGGCTCAACACGGAACCAACGATACTCGAGATCCCCGAGGAACTGTCCGAGACGCTCGGCTTCATTCCCGAGATGAAGGCCGCGTGGGACAAGCTCAAACCCGGCATGCAACGCAACATGTGCTATTGGGTGGGAACAGCGAAGACCACAGCCACGCGTGCAAAGCGGGTTGCCGAACTACTGCGGCGTTTCGAGACCGGCTACTTCCAAGTGGGACAAGGGCCGAACGCGCGGCCGAAGAAGAAGAACGAGTGAAGCACATGCGCAGATGACGCCGATGGCCTGCATTCATCTGTGTCATCTGCGCCATCTGTGGCCAGAAAGAAAGAAGCCCCGCCAATGGCGGGGCTTCTCGTAGTCGATGTGAGGTCGCTTATTCAGCGGCAGGAGCCTCGCTCTCGGCGGCAGGCGTCTCAGCAGCAGGAGCTTCTGCTTCTGCAGGCGCTTCCTCCACTGCAGGAGCAGCTACAGGTGCTTCTTCGGCAGCAGGAGCTTCCTCAACGGGAGGAGCCTTGGCAGCCACTTCCGCAGCGCTCATAGCGGCCAACTTGGCGCTGAGGGCAGCGGCTTTGGCGTCGCTCTTCTTCACCTCGGCAGCGATGCGTGCCTTCTCGGCGTCGGTCTTGCCGGTCTCCACGTTGGTGCGCTTCGCCTCGATCTTGGTGTTCTTCTCGTTCAACCATACATCGAAGCGGCGATCGGCCTCTTCCTGCGTGAAGGCGCCTTTCTTCACCCCGTTGAGCAGGTGGTTCTTGTACACCACACCGGTGTAGCTCAGGATCGCGCGGCAAGTGTCGCTGGGGCTAGCTCCCTTTCTGGAGCCAATCCAGGCACTTTTCGCGGTCGATCTCGATGAACGCAGGGTTCTGGTTGGGATCATAGGCACCGATCCGTTCGATGTACTTCCCGTCGCGCGGGGCGCGGGAATCGGCCACCACCAAGTGGTAGTAGGGCCGGCCTTTCTTGCCTTTTCTCTGAAGGCGGATGCGAGTTGGCATGTCGCGGTTTGTGTTTGATTCCCCTGAATTGGGGGCGCAAATATGGGCTTTTGCTTCGGACCGGCCAACCGTCTGGGCTCCTCCGGTGTGTTGGCGACCTTTGCACCGATGCGTTCCATCCTACCCGCACTGCTCTTACTGGCTTCCTGTACTGAGGCCCAGCCCACTCCCAAGGCCGCCCTGATACCCCTGCCAGCGACAATGATCGAGGGTAAAGGCTACTTCCCGCTGACGAGCGAGGTCGCCATCCTCCTCTCCGTGAAGGAATTGAAGCCCGAAGCCGAATACCTGCGCGACGTGTTGGCGACCGTCCTTCCCTACGCCCCCATGATGCTGCCGCAGCTCACCGTGGAAGGACCGGCCATCGCGCTCTCCATGGGGGACGACAAAAGCATGGGCGCTGAGGGATACCGGCTGAGCGTGACACCGGAACGTATCGAACTCGTGGGCGTGGACCGCGCCGGGGTCTTCCACGGGATCCAGACGCTCCTTCAATTGCTTCCACCGAAGGGCAGCGAGGCGGCCATCCCCTGCGTTACCATCGCCGACCACCCGCGCTTCGGCTGGCGGGGCATGCACCTCGATGTCTGCCGCCACTTCTTCCCGGTGGAATTCGTGAAGACCTACATCGATCTGTTGGCGCGGTACAAGATGAACCGCTTCCATTGGCACCTCACGGATGATCAGGGCTGGCGGATCGAGATCAAGAAGTTTCCGAAGCTCACCGAGGTGGGCGCGTGGCGAAGCGGAAGCCAGGTGGGGCCATATAGCCGACGCGAGTACGATAGCACCCGTTATGGTGGCTTCTACACGCAGGACCAGATCCGCGAAGTGGTGGAGTACGCAGCCGCGCGGCACATCACCGTGGTGCCCGAGATCGAGATGCCAGGGCATGCCATGGCGGCGCTCGCCTCCTACCCTGCGCTCGGCTGCACGGGCGGTCCATACGAAGTGCAAAAAGGCTGGGGCGTCTTCGACGATGTGTTCTGTACCGGGAACGATAGCGTCTTCACCGTCCTGGAAGGCGTTCTCACCGAGGTGATGGAACTCTTTCCCGGCGAGTACATCCACATCGGCGGCGATGAATGCCCCAAAGAACGTTGGAAGACCTGCCCGAAATGCCAGGGGCGCATGAAGGCCGAAGGTTTGAAGGACGAGCACGAGCTACAGAGCTATTTCATCCAACGCATCGAGAAGTTCGTGAACGCGAAAGGAAAGAAGATCATCGGCTGGGACGAGATCTTGGAAGGTGGTCTGGCACCGAACGCGGCCGTGATGAGTTGGCGTGGCACCGAGGGCGGCGTTGCAGCCGCCAAGCTGAAACACAACGTGGTGATGAGCCCCGGCAGCCATTGCTACTTCGATCACTACCAAGGCGACCCGGCGAACGAGCCGCTGGCGATCGGTGGCTACACCACCGTGCAGAAGGTGTACAGCTACGAACCGATCCCCGAGGAACTGAAGCCCGAACAGGCGAAGTACATCCTCGGCGCACAAGGCAACGTATGGACGGAGTACATCCTCACACCCGAGCACGTGGAGTACATGGCGGTGCCGCGCATGTTGGCTCTGGCGGAAGTGCTATGGACACCAAAGGAGAAGCGCGATGAGAAGGATTTCATCCGAAGGCTGGAGGCGGAATTCCCGCGTTTGGAGGCGATGAAGGTCAATGTCAGCCGCAGTCTGTATCAAGTCACTATTCGACCAACTCAGGGTTCCAGCTCAGGGGAGGTGAGAGTGACTCTGAACTGTCCAAGTGGAGGCACAGTGGAATACGGCATCATGGATGGAATGGATAGAGAACTTGCCGAGTGGGTTCTGGACGAGCGCGAGGAGACTCCGTACCCTACGGATCAGAAGTACTCAGCCCCCTTTAGCGTCTCGAAAAATTGCACTGTTCTGGCTCAGGTAAGAAGCGAAAACGGGACACCGGGATTGGCTTCATTCGAGGAATTCCACTTCAACAAAGCCACCGCCCAGAAGATCACTCTAAGCGACCCTCCCAATGAACGCTACAACGAAGGCGGCGCTTTCACCCTCGTTGATGGCATCACTGCACAGGAGAAGCGTGTGAACACCGAATGGCTGGGTTGGAAGCAGGGCGTCACTATCACCGTGGACCTTGGCAGCGAGCAGGAGTTCAGTTTCGTGGGCATCGGTGCGCTGAACGAGACCTACAGTTGGATCCATTTACCCGAGCGCGTGGACTTCAGCCTGAGCACGGATGGAAAGACCTTCACGCCGTTGGGAACAAGGAAGGCGAAACCCGTGGTGGGGAGGAACTCATTCGGCGTCGAGCAGGCGGGCAAGGCGCGCTACGTGAGGATCACCGTGGTGCATCCCGGCAAGATCCCCGATGGCTTCCCCGGCGCTGGAAACCCGTCGTGGCTCTTCCTCGATGAGATCGATGTACACTAGGAACGATCTTTGTCCGGCGCTGATCCGACCATGAAACAGGTCCTCACCCTCTCGCTCCTTCTGTTCGGCCTCACAACACTGGCACAGAATACGATCTGGAGCCACGCCATCGGCAACTGGCGCAGCGGACCCGTGGTGTACATCACACCGTTGATCGAAACGAGCGAGGCAGTGACCAAGCCAAAGCTCAAGGAGCAATTCCGCGCGCAGTTCACGGAATTGAAGGACATTCCCGACGCCGACCTCGACGTGCTGCTCTTCGGAACGAAGGAGGAAGGCGAAGAGAGCCGCGTGAGCCTCATGCGCAAGTACGGATTCCGCAAGCTGGACGTGGTGATGCTCGAAGCTCGGCCTGCAGCGTTACCGCAGGAGAAATCCGCTCCCTAGGCCTCCATCGGCTTCGTGATGCGCTTGGCCACGCGCTGGCCCTTCGCGTTCACCGCCACATTGAATTCGAGCAGGTCGTTGATGGCGATCTCCTCGAAGCCCATGTCAATGAGGTCCTCGTGCCGGAAGAAGAGATTGTTCTCAGGAAAGCGGATGAAGCCGTAGCCGTTCTTCAGGCTCATTACCGTGCTTTGGTGGCGCTCTTCATCCACCACGGTGGCCACGGCGCGTTCCGCACCGTTCTCCTCCGCGTCGCGCACCGTGTCGCGCAGCACGAACATCTCCCGTACTACCTCGTCGTTCTCCTTCAGTCCTTCATCGATCAGGTCCTGCATCGGCAAGGGATAGCTCACCTCGTTCCACAGGTCGGTGCTGGTCTTGGTGTACTGCAATTCGCCGGTGCTCTCGTCGGTGAATTCGAAGTCCCAGCCCAGCAGCATGGTCTTGGCGCCCAGCGCATGCAGCTTCCGCACCAACGGAACGTGGTCACCATCGCTGGCGATGAGCACCACCGCATCGAAGCGCTTGAGCACGCACAATTCATAGGTCTCCAGTGCCATGAGCACATCGATGCCCTTTTCGCGCTTGCGGCCCTGCAGGTCCTTCACGGGCAGGTAGTGCGTGCGCACGCCGTTGTACATGAGCACATCGTCGAATACGCGGTCGTGGTAGAGCTGGTTGGGCTTCTCCAGCGCATCCTTGGCACTGAAGCGGCCACGGAAGAAATGCGCGTCTATGATGTGGCAGAGGCTGGGGCTCGTGCCCTCGCGCGCTGCCAGCGTATGCTTGATGAAATCATGCAGCCCGCCGATATGAAGTCGGCGCCTGTGCGGATGCACGTAGTTGTAATAGTTGCTCACATGGGTGAAATACCCACCGTCATAGAAAACGCCCACCTTCAGGGCACGATTCCTTCCGTTCATAGCATCCATGGCGCATGTTTGGCATAGGGCGTCAAAAGTATGCGGCTACGGATATGACGGCGGCTAACTTGCGGCGCATGGTGCGTGCGCTCCTCTGCATTGGTGCAATGGTCGCGGTGATCGTGGCCAAAGGGCAGCAACCTGTACCGGCCGTGCAGTACACGCGCTCGGTGGCGGTGCCGCTGAACGGCGTGCTGCTGTTCGACAAGGTGACCGACGCATGGACCTGGACATTCGGCCACGAGCCGGGGGCGAAGCTGCTGCTGAGCGATCGCACCAATGGCATCATGGAAGGGACCGCGCGCGTCAACTTCCGCTCTGCGATGCTCACATTGCGCGAAGAGAGCATGGGCTATGTGCAATACCACGTGGCCATGAACGTAACGGCCGGTGAATGCAGGGTGACGGTGAACGAGTTGGTGCATACGGGGAATCGAACCACGGCACGTGGCGGTGTGCATCTGGGCCGGCTCGTGCAAAGCGCGGAACCGCCTGCCAAGGTGCGCGGCTTGGGCGGCTCGAACGCCGTTCGGCTGTACGCTGAGGTGAAGGCAACGGCCGGCGAGCGGGTGGACGCACTGCTGAAGGCCTTCGAGGCGCGCCTGCGTGCGAGCGCCGAGCCCTGAAACCCTCGCCTCCGCAGCGCGTTCAAGGGCGCGCGCATGCTCAACCTCAAGCCCCATTCCTGGCGGAAATGGCCCATTGCCGCTGCGGTGCTCGCGGTGGTCTTCATCGTCTACGGCATCAGCCTGGTATCACGCTCACGCAGCGTGCAGGCCCGCATCGGGCAGGAGGTGCAGTTGCTGAACGCGCTCAGCGAGCTCAACGACGGCCTGCACCAGCTCACCCTCACCCACCGGGTGGATGTGAACGCGAGGCAGTACAAGTGGAACGAGGAATTGCGCAGGCTGCAAAGGGAAACCGCAGCGCTACCTGCGCGCTACCCCGGTTCGCCCGGCGTCGATGGCCTGCCCAAGAGCCTCGGCATCGTGCTGCAGCAAGCGGATTCGTTGCACCAGCAAGCCATGCTCAAGGGCGGCAGCATAGCCGAGCCGCGATCGGTGGAGGCCGTGTTCCAGATCATGATGCAGCGCGCGCAGAAGGTGGTGGACCGGACGGCGCGGAGCGTGCATGAGGATGGATTGAGCGCGCACACCGGCACCCTGAGCGACCGCTGGAACGAAGCCCAATTCCTGCTCGTGACCGCATGCCTGCTTGCCGTGGTCTTCGCATGGCTCGTTGGCGTAAGCAACCGCCTGCTGGTGGAAAGCCGACTGCGCACCGAGCAACTGGCCGTGGCCAAGCAGAACCTGGAACAGACCAATCGGGAGCTGCGCGAGACCATGCTGAGCAAGGAGGAGAAGGAGGTCATGATCAAGGAGATCCATCACCGGGTGAAGAACAACCTGCAGATCGTCAAGAGCCTCATCCGCTTCCAGATGGACCAGGTGAAGGATGCGAAGACCATGGAGCTCTTCAACGAATGCGTGAACCGGGTGAGCGCCATGGCCCTGGTGCATGAGCAGACCTATCTGAGCAAGGACCTCGCGAACATCGAGGTGAACACCTACCTGACGCACCTCACGCGCGACCTCTGCTACGCCTACACCATCGACACCAAGCTCGATCTCGACATCCGCATCAATATCCCAACCCTCAGCGTGGACACGTTGATCCCGCTGGGCCTGCTGATCAACGAGGTGATCTCCAACTCGCTCAAGTACGCCTTCCGAGGCCGCGAACGCGGAACGATCATCGTGCATCTCAATGGCGACGACAGCGCCCTGCACCTTCGCATCGGCGATGATGGCGTTGGACTGCCCGACCGCAGCAAATGGGACCGCCCGAACAGCCTGGGCATGGACCTCATACACACGCTCGCCGGGCAGTTGGGCACCAGCGTGGAACTGATGCCCGTGCAGGGCACGGTGTACGAGCTTGCGAGCGTTCAGGCGCAGCGCCGCAAGCGCGCATAGTCGGCCCCCGTTCATCCCTTCCGACCGGATCCGTCCACCGCGCGGGCAAGGCTACTTTTGGCGCCCTCCGCAACAAAGCGCGGAAGGAAGACACATGTTGAAGCACTCTTTCTTTGCGCTCCCTTTGATCGCCCTTACGGCCTGCGGCACCGGGGAAACGCCAGTAGCGGACAAGATGGACTATCCCGAGACTCGCAAGGACAGCACCGCCGGCGATACACTGCATGGCACCTGGGTGGCCGATCCCTACCGTTGGTTGGAGAACGACACCAGTGCCGAAACCGCAGCGTGGGTGAAGGCGCAGAACGCCGTCACCACCGCGTATCTCGAGAAAATCCCCTTCCGCAGCGCGCTGGCCAAGCGCTATGAGGAGCTGTACAACTTTCCCAAGGTGAGCGGGCCCATGCGGGTCGGCGACCTCTACTTCATTTGGAAGAACAGCGGCTTGCAGAACCAAGCCGTGATCTATGTGCGCAAGGGGCTCGATGGTGAGGACCAGATCTTCATCGACCCGAACCAGTTGGATCCTGCGGGCACCACCACCTACAGCCCCATTGGCGTGAGCAAGGACGACCGCTACATGGCCGTGGGCGTGAGCAAAGCGGGCAGCGATTGGCAGGACATCACGGTGTACGACCTCACCACATTGAAGCCGACCACCGACCTGCTGAAGTGGTGCAAGTTCAGCGGCGCATCGTTCTTCAAGGACGGCTTCTTCTACAGCCGCTATCCAGAGCCCGCACGGAGAACGGAGCTGAGCGCCGCCAGTAAATTCCAGAAGGTCTATTACCACAAGCTGGGCGATGCGCAGGAAAAGGATGCGCTCGTGTGGGAGAACAAGGTGAACGGCGACCTGTACGTGGGCGTAGGTGTCACCGAAGAGGAGGAATACGCCACGCTCTATGTGAGCACAGGCACCGATGGCTTCGAGATGCACTTCCACGATCTGCGCAAGGGGATCCCAACACCGAGCACTGCCTGGACGCCCTTGCAGCAAGGCTTCGACCACAAGACCAGCATCGTCGACTACGTGCCATCCACGGGCAAATTCCTGGTGCTGACAGAGGTGGATGCTCCCAACTACCGTTTGGTGGAAGTGGATCCTGCGAGGCCCGCCAAGGAGAATTGGCGCGACATCATTCCGCAGAAGAAGGAACTGCTGCAGGGTGTGAGCACTGGCGGCGGCAACCTCTTCGCCGAGTACTTGAAGGATGCCACGAGCCGCTTCTTCCGTTACAAGCTCGATGGCAGCGGCGAGCAGGCCATCGAATTGCCGGACATCGGTAGCGCAGGCGGTTTCGGCGGCAAGCGTGGCGACACCTTCGGCTTCTACAGCTTCACCTCGTTCACCGATCCGGGCTCTATCTACAAGTACGAGTACGCCACTGGCAAGAGCGAAGTGTTCTTCCGCCCCGAACTGAAATTCGACCCTGCACAATTCGTCACGGAACAGGTCTTCTATCCCAGCAAGGACGGCACCAAGGTGCCCATGTTCATCGTGCGCCGGAAGGATGTTCAGAAAACCGGCACCAACCCCGCTTTGCTCTACGCATACGGCGGGTTCAACATCAGCCTCTCCCCTTCATTCAGCACCAGCCGCATGCTGTTGCTCGAACAGGGTGGTGTGTTCGCCATGGCCAACTTGCGTGGCGGTGGCGAATACGGCGAGGACTGGCACCGCGCAGGCATGAAGGAGAAGAAGCAGAACGTGTTCGACGATTTCATCGCCGCTGCGGAATACCTCATCGCTGAGAAGTGGACCGACAGCGCGCACTTGGGCGTGAATGGCGGAAGCAATGGGGCCTGTTGATCGGTGCCGTAATGACCCAGCGTCCCGATCTCTTCAGCGTGTGCTTCCCCGAGGTGGGCGTGCTCGACATGCTCCGCTATCAGAAATTCACAGCCGGTTTCGGCTGGACACCCGAGTACGGCAATGCCGACAATAGCAAGGCGGAGTTCGACTACCTGATCGCGTACTCGCCCCTGCACAACTGCAAGCCCGCGAAGTACCCTGCCACCCTGGCGATGACCGCCGATCACGATGATCGCGTGGTGCCGGCGCACAGCTTCAAGTTCATGAGCACCCTGCAGCCCGTGCAACAAGGCGACGCCCCGGTCCTCATCCGTGTGGAAACCCAAGCCGGGCACGGCGCGGGCAAGCCCACCAGCAAGATCATCGAAGAGCAAGCCGACAAGTGGAGCTTCTTCTTCAAGAACGTCGGCGTCACCCCAAAGTTCCCCTGATCGGCCACCATGGATGCGAACGCCCGGCCCAGTGATGGTCCGGGCGTTTACTTTTCGGGCATGAAGCGGGTCCTCATCACGTGTATCGCGTGCGCCACGGTCGTGCATGCATTCGCTCAGGACCCGGAACGCTACGATGCGCTTATCAGGGAAGCCTACGCGCTTTACGAACAGAAGCAATTCGCGGAATCCGCAGCGCGCTATTCGGCGGCCTTTCAATCACTGGGGTGGAAGGGCTACCCCGCCGATCGGTACAATGCGGCCTGCTCATGGGCGCTTGCCGGTGTGCCGGATTCCGCCTTCTTCAGCCTGATACGCCTCGCGGAAAAGCAGGATTACGCGAATTCGAGGCAGATCAGCGCGGACCCCGACCTGGCCGCGCTGCACCGCGATCCGCGGTGGGGAACCGTGATGGACCTGGTGGAAGCGAACAAGGTCCGCTTGACCAAGAACCTCGACGGACCACTCGCCGCCTTGCTCGATTCGATCAGAGAGGAAGACCAAGGCACGCGGCACCAGATCGACGCGGTGGAGGCGAAGTACGGTCGTGACAGCAGGGAAATGAAGGCCCATTGGCGCACAATGCGTGAGAAGGATTCCACCAACCTGATCGTGGTACGCAGGATCCTGGACGAACGAGGATGGCTCGGCGAGGACGTGGTAGGCCGAAGCGGCAACAGCACTTTGTTCCTCGTCATCCAACATGCAGATCTTCCCGTGCAGGAGAAGTACCTGCCCATGATGCGCACGGCGGTGAAGAAGGGGAACGCGCGCGGCAGTGACCTGGCCCTTCTGGAGGACCGCGTGCTCATGCGCAAAGGCAGGCGCCAGATCTACGGCAGCCAGATCGGTCGGGACCCCGAAACCGGCGAATTCTACCTGCACCCGCTGGATGATCCGGAGAACGTGGACAAGCGGCGCGCGGCGATGGGTCTGGGTCCGCTGGAGGACTACCTGAAGAATTGGGACCTGCTATGGGACCCCGCAGAATACCGCTTGCAATTGCCCATCCTCGAGCAACGATACAAAGTGATCAACCGATGAGCACCAACGAGCACCGCTACTCCCTCGATCTTGAATGGCGCGGCGACCACACGCGCACCTACGAGGGCTATACGCGCGAGCATATCGTGCGCATCGATGGCAAGCCCGATCTCATCGCCACCGCGGATCCCGCTTTTCGTGGCGATGCCGCACTGCACAACCCGGAGGATCTCCTGCTCGCAGCCCTCAGCAGTTGCCATCTCCTCACCTACCTGGCGCTGTGCGCACGTGCTCGCATAGATGTCCGCAGCTACCGCGACAAAGCCGAAGGTTCGCTCCTGCTCACCGCTGACGGTGGCGGACATTTCACCGATGTGCTGTTGCACCCCGAGGTGGTCGTTGCCGAAGAGGGCATGCGCGACAAAGCGATGAAGCTTCATGCCGCTGCCCACAAGTACTGCTTCATCGCCAACTCGGTGAATTTCCCGGTGCGGAATGCGCCCGTGGTGCGCGTGGCGTCCTAGCCCATTGCGCGGGCAAGCGCTGCTCGCGCGTTGCGCCGCACCTTGTTCATCACCAACGGCGACCAGCCCAACAACCAGCCCACCGGCCCGAGCGCCTGCCTGCTCCAGCGCCAGAAGTCGAATTCGTCCCGCTGCCGCACGATCAGCCCATCGCGCAGCTCGAACACGCTGCGTATGATGTTATGCACGGACCTGCCCGTGCTCGTGAACGTGTAGTGCGCGTGCCATTCGTACACCGCGCTCATCTCATCCTCCTCCACCCTGCCGAACTTCACGCGCAGATCGCTGCTGCGACCAACAAGCATGGCCCACATGGCCCGCACCTCCTTCGCATCGAGGTTGCCGAAGGCCGGGTCGGAGAAGCGCGCGTCATCCGCGTAGCACGCGCCCATGGCTGCAACATCGCCAGCGACAAAGGCGGTATAGAAACGATGGACCACGGACATGGCGTGAAGGTATCCGCTGCTCTCGTTCGTCTCCGAGCGGTTCAGGGCCCTGGCACCGCCCATGCCCCTGTTTCCCAGTGCAGCAGGCGGCGAGCGGAGCCAACAAGGGCTCCATCCATCAACAGCAGGACGCTCATCGCGCAAGCTCCCGCTATTTTCGCCCCCCGATGTCCTTCCTGCACCCGGCCTTCTTGTGGGCGCTCACCGCCCTGGCCATACCGGTGCTC
The DNA here is from genome assembly GCA_016710965.1 of Flavobacteriales bacterium. Classification (GTDB taxonomy): domain Bacteria; phylum Bacteroidota; class Bacteroidia; order Flavobacteriales_F; family PHOS-HE28; genus PHOS-HE28. The sequence continues at coordinate 8,268 of JADJTW010000032.1, read as the reverse complement.
ATCCACCTCTTCCAGCTTCGGCGCTTCAAGCGCATCGATTTCCCCAACGTGCGATTCCTCGCCGAGGTGTCGCAACAGACCCGCGCGCGAAAGAAGGTGCAGCACTGGCTTGTCCTACTGGCGCGCTGCCTGGCCATCGCCGCTCTCGTGCTCGCCTTCGCGCAGCCCTATCTCCCTGGCAGCGCGGGTATAGTGAAGGCAGGCCCGCGTGCCATCTCCCTCTACATCGACGACAGCTATAGCATGGACGGCCAGAACACCGGAGGCCGCTTGCTGGACCAAGCGCGCAAGGGTGCGCAGGACGCGGTGATGGCCTACGGAGCCACCGACCGGTTCCAGGTGCTCACCGGTCGCTTCGAAGGAAGGCAGCAGGTCTTGCTGGGCCGCGATGAGGCGCTCGAAGCGGCCGCTCAGGCCGATGGCTCTCCGTACACACGGTCGCTTTCCAAGGTCATGGCGCGCCAGCGCGAAGCGCTTGCCACCAGCGACGCGCTCACCAAGCGTGCCTTCCTCTTCACCGACCTGCAACGCGGCATCACGGATGTGGACGCCTGGACGAACGACAGCACGATCCCTACGGTGATCGTCCCCCTGCCCAATGACCGGCGCGACAACCTCAGCATCGACTCCGTATGGTTCGCCAGCCCCGTGCGCCGTGCGGGCCAGAACGAAGTGCTCCATGTGGCCATCAGCAACCATGGAAGCCAGGACCTGGTGAACGTGCCCTTGCGACTGAGCATCGATGGCGAACAGCGCGCCATCGCCACCTTCTCAGCGAACGCTAACGCTACTGTGGATACCACCCTCAACTTCACCAACGACGCCACCGGCCACCATTGGGGAGTAGTGAGCATCAGCGACCAGCCCGTGATCTTCGACGATCGCGCCTACATCGCATATCGCACCGTGGAGCGGCTGCGCGTGCTGCTGCTGAGCGGAGGGGATGCCGAGGGCGACCGCGCGGTGGAAGCATTGTTCAGCGGCGACAGCACGCACTTGTTCATGAAGCGCGGCTTCAGCGAAGTGGACCTGGCAGCATTGGAGCAGCAGGACCTGGTGGTGATGAATGCGTTGCCCGAAGTACCCAGCGGATCGGCGCAGGCGTTGGTGGCCTTCGTGCAAGGCGGCGGAAGCCTTGCAGTTTTCCCGCCTTCGAACGAGGACCCCGCGCGATACGCCTCCTTCTTCGGTCAGTTGGGGGCCGGAACACCGGCACGCGCGGATACCAATCTGGTCCACGTGGAGCGCATCGACCTGGAGCAGCCCTTCTTCCGTGACATGTTCCAATCCATGCCACGCAACGTGGACCTCCCGGTGGTTCGTGAGCGCTGGAGCATCAAACCAGCCCCTGGCAGCGACGCGCTCCTGCGCATGCAGGACGGTAGCGTGTACCTCTCGCGCACGAGCATCGGCCGCGGAAGCGTCTACCTCTGTGCTTCGGCACTCGCCGAGAGCGCAGGCAATCTGGTGCGCCATGCGCTCTTCGCCACCTCATTGCTCCGCATGGCCGAGTTGGCACGCCCCATGGGCAGCCTCTATCATACCATCGGCGCCGAGGCCGTGGTGCCCGTGGACGGACTCCAGTTCGACGCTGAACGACCACCACACCTACTGGGCCCAGACGGCATGGACGTGGTGCCCGAAGTGCGGCGCATGCCGGGCAGCACCGGGCTTGTGCTGCATGATGAAGAAATGCCGCCGGGGTCCTATTCGCTGGCGTACGAGGGCGATACGCTCATGCTTCTCGCCTTCAACCTCTCGCGGCGCGAGAGCGACCTGTCCGCGATGTCCGTGGAGGAACTGAAGACCGCCTTGGAAGCACGTGGGTTGGGATCGTTCAGTGTGCTCGATGAAGGCGCCGGGGATCTTTCGCTACGTTTGGCCGAACTGGACCAGGGGCGCAAATTGTGGAAGTGGTTCATCGTGCTGGCGCTGCTCTTCCTGGCCGCAGAAACGATCCTGATCCGCACCGTACGATGAGCGAATTCGTCCTGCGACACGTGAAGATCACGGACCCCGGTGGTCCGCACCACGACGAAGTCGCTGACATCCTGGTGAAGGATGGGCGGATCGACCGGATCGATGCGCGCCTGAAGTCCAATGCGCACGAAGTGCGGATCGCCGGCCTGCACCTGAGCCCTGGGTGGGTGGATCTTCGCGCGCACTTCCGCGATCCCGGTCAGGAATGGAAACAAGGGATCCCCAACGGGCTGGATTCCGCAGCGGCCGGAGGCTTCACGACGGTGTGCGTGCTGCCCAGCACCGATCCCGTGATCGACGGTCGCTCCGGTGTGGAGTACGTGCAGCGCAAAGCGGCCGGGCATGCCGTGCGCCTGCTGCCTTTAGGGGCGATCACCAAGGGGCTCAAAGGCGAGCAACTGGCCGAATTGCATGATATGCAACTGGCCGGTGCAGCAGGCTTCAGCGACGACCAGCGCGCCATACGAAACAGCCGCTTGATGCTTCTGGCGCTCCAGTACGTGAACGGATTGCCCGGCGCACCGCTGCCTGTGATGAGCTGGCCGCAGGACCCTGACTTGAGCGCCTTCGGCCTGATGCACGAAGGCCCGATGAGCACGCGACTGGGCATGAAAGGCCTGCCCGCGATAGCCGAAACCATGCAGCTGGCACGCGACCTGGCCCTGCTCGAATATGCGGGCGGCCATCTGCACGCCAGCACCATCAGCACGGCTGCCAGTGTTGATCTCATCCGGCAGGCCAAGGCGCGCAAGCTGAAGGTGACCGCTTCGGTCGCTGCTCATAATCTGCTGCTGGACGACGGCTGCCTGCGTGGCTTCGAGACCTGCTACAAAGTGCTGCCACCCTTGCGCGATGCCACGCACATAGCAGCGCTGCGCGAAGGCGTGAAGGACGGGACCATTGATGCCATAGTAAGCGACCACCGCCCCGAGGATCGCGAGCATAAGGTGCTGGAATTCGGTCCTGCCGCTTTCGGCATCATCGGGTTGGAGACGGCTTTCGCAGCAGCCAATACGGCGCTCAAGGGCGGCATGAGCCTGCGGCGGATCATCGAACGCTTCAGCCACGGCCCACGTGCTGTCCTGGGGCTGCCTGTGGTGCATGTCGAAGAACGATCGCCGGCAGACCTCACGCTCTTCGACCCGGAGGCCGACTGGACCTGCGCGGAAAATGACCTTCCCAGTCGTTCGCACAACACGCCTTTCCTCGGTCAGCGTTTTGCTGGTCGCCCGGTAGGCATCGTGGGCAATGGCCAGTTGAAGCTTGCGCCAGCCTTCGCCTCGGCCGCAGCGAACTGAAGGCTCAGATCCCTGATCCCGCTCCCGGCGCCTGCTCCTTCGCCTGCGCATCCTTGAGCCAGGTGCTGTCGCCTACGCCCATGCTCTCTACCAAGACGCGCGCATCCTGGCCGAACTTATGGTCGGGATAGGAGGCGATCACCTGCATGTATGCTGTGCGCGCTTCGCCCAATCGGCCCTCGTTGTGCAGCATCACCGCCTTCTTGAAGAGCAGCACCACGCGGTTCTTCCACTGGGGATAGTCATTGGCCACGCGATCGTACAGCTCAAGCGCCTCGTCGGGCCTATGCAGGCTTTCGTGAACGCCGCCCGCGCGAAAGAGGTATTCGGGGGCGAGGCTGTCCTGCGGATACGCCGCCACGTACGCCTTGTACACATCGATCATGGCCTGCGCGCTGCGCGTGTCGAAGCTGCGGCTGGCGAAGAGCGAGTCCTCCATGGCGCGAATGCGTCGCTGGCCTTCCACCTTCCTCGCGTCGGCTTCGCATCGAGATGGTCATGTTCGTGCTGGATCACCCGCGCGGCGAATCCCTCGAAGGTTTCTTCGTGCTCCGTGAACTTCTCGTCCTGGTATTGCAGCACGATCTTGGGCTGTCGCGAGACCACCTCGCGGATGTTGGGTATGCTGAGGCAGCCTTCCTCGAAGGGCCACTCCGTTCCTTCCTCCTCCACGATGTACGGATTGATGAAGACCTTCTTGAAATCCTTCAAGTGCGCATCGGCGGTGGGCTTGCCTTCCTCGTCCTCGGCGAATGGCGATGCGTCGACGATGAAGAGGCGGATGCTCTCCCCGACCTGCGGCGCGGCGAGGCCCACGCCGCTGGCTTCGTACATGGTCTCGTACATATCAGCGATCAACTGCTTCAAGCCGGGGTGGCCAGGTTCGATGTCCTTGGCGACCTTCTTCAGCACGGGATCGCCGTAGGCGCGAATGGGAAGTATCATCTGACGGGCGCCAAAGGTAAAAGGCCCGGCCGCGTCATCTTTGCCGCCCTCTCGACCAATTGAAGGGGACCATGCGCCGCACCAAGCCGAAGGAGACCATCATCTGGGAAGCCGTCCCGATCACAGGTGCAGGCGCCAACGGCAAATCGCTGGCGAAGGTGGATGGGCTGGTGGTCTTCGTAACCGGCGCGGTCCCCGGCGACGTTGCCGACCTGCGGGTGCTGAAGAAGAAGAAGAGCTACGCCGAAGCCACTGCGATCCGCATCACGGCGCCATCTCCCGATCGCGTACCGGCCTTCTGCAAGCACTTCGGCACCTGCGGCGGTTGCAAGTGGCAGGACCTCTCCTATCCGAAGCAGCTCGAATACAAGCAGCAGCAGGTGATCGACAACCTCGAGCGGCTCGGTGGCTTGGAACTCCCGGCGGTAACGCCGATCATGCCATCGGCAGGGCTCACGCATTATCGCAACAAGCTCGAATTCACCTTCAGCAACAGCCGGTGGTTCACCAAGGAGGAGATCGGCGCGCAGGACGCCATCACCGACAAGAACGCGCTGGGCTTCCATATCCCCATGCGCTTCGATCGCGTGCTGGATATCATTGAATGCCACTTGCAGCCGGAGCCGAGCAACGCCATTCGGCAGTTCGTTCGCGATCACGCCAGGGAGCATGGCCTTGGCTTCTACGATATCCGCGAGCACGCGGGCTTCCTGCGCACGTTATTGATCCGCACCACCACTACGGGAGAGAGCATGGTACTACTGGCGCTCGGCCACGAGGATGCTGCAGCACGCGAGCTCCTGCTCTCCTCGCTTGTCTCGACCTTCCCGCAGCTCACTTCGGTATTGTGGACCATCAACCCGAAGAAGAACGACACCATATTCGATCTCGACATCCGTCTCTTCCATGGCATCGATCACATCACGCAAGAATTGCCGAATGGACCCGGCGGTCGACCGCTGAAGTTCCGCATAGGCCCCAAGACCTTCTTCCAGACCAATCCGCGGCAGACCATCAGCATGTACGAACGGGTGCGCGACCTTGCCGGTCTCACCGGCGTGGAGAACGTGTACGACCTGTATTGCGGCGCAGGCAGCATCACGCTGTACGTCGCCGGGCAGGCCCGGCACGTCGCCGGTGTTGAGCTCGTGCCTGAGAGCGTTGCCGACGCGCGCCTCAATGCGGAACTGAACGGCATCGTGAACGTCAGCTTCGCGGCAGGCGATATGAAGAAGACCCTCGACACGGAATTCGTGCGCACGCATGGCAAGCCCGATGTGGTGATCACCGATCCGCCGCGGGCAGGCATGGACGAACCGGTGGTGCGGCATCTGCTCGAACTGGACCCGCAGCGCATCGTGTACGTCAGTTGCAATCCGGCAACGCAAGCGCGAGACCTCGCCATCCTGAACGATCGCTACGGCATCGACTTCGTGCAGCCGATCGATATGTTCCCGCACACCTACCACGTGGAGAACGTGGTGAGGCTGCTGCGCCGCTCCTGAGGACGGCGCACGGATCCGCTTTCCAATTAGCTTCGGCCATCATGCGAAACATGCTCCTTTCCGGTACGCTCGTACTGCTCGGCGCACAGGCTGCCGCCCAGGCCATCGACCGCTACATCGAAGTGGTGGCCAGCGATACCGTGCGGCTCGCACTGCAAGGCATCGACTATGAAGTGGCCATGCTCAATCCATTCGACGCTGCCACCATCGCTATGAGCGCAGGGGCGCAGGAGGAATCGGATTTCGACCGCCTGCTGCGTGATGCGGAGCGGAAAGCGCGCGAGAGCGAACGGCAATTCCTGGATCTGATGAAGGCCAATGGCTTCGTACACCGCTTGAGCTCGACGCAGCACGCCGAGGACTATGCGTTCGATAGCGGCAAGGAGGCGGAGGTGAACACCTACCTCGTGGAGCTGAAGGATACCACGATGATGGCACGGTTCCAGAAACTCACAAAGGGCACCGATTACCAGGGCACGGTAAAGAACATGCGCTTCTCCGATACCGGAGCGGCGAACGCACGCCTCATGGCCAAGCTGCATGAGCAGGCCAAGAACAAAGCAGGGGCATTGGCAGCTGCGTCCGGGGGACAATTGGGCAAGCTCATCAGCGCCACGGAGATGCGCGAGAGCGAAGGTTCCATCTTCGAGCAGCTCATGAAGATGGAACGCGGCCGCCGGTCAGAAGGCACCGACCTGGAGGAGGGCTCGTCGCACAGCAGCAGCATGGTCTTCCGCTTCGCCCTTCTGATGAACTGAACGCTCATGCCTTCGGTTGCGTCCTATCATCCGTTTGCGCACATTGCGGTCGCGTGCATGCTCGCACGTCCGCTCCGCGAACTTCATACGCCTGCCCATCGATCATGAAGTACGCCGACGCCGAGCTGGACCTCTACTATGGCCGATTGCCGGATGAGCGCCGTGATGCGCTGCTGGCCCTGCGACAGATGATCCGCCGCATCTGGCCCGGCATCACCGAGGACATGGCCTATGGCATGCCCACCTTCCACCTCAACGGCCATTTGCTATGCGCGATCGCCAGCCAGAAGCATTTCATGGCGCTGTACGTGATGCCCTACGACCTGCTCGATGCCTTCAAGAACGACCTGAAGGTCTACGACTGCGGCAAGGCGTGCATCCGTTTCAAGAAACTGCTGCCCCACACCTACGACCTCTTCGACCGCATCATCAAGTACACGGGCAGCCAACTGGACCTTAGCCGCGCCACGGCAAGGCCGAACAGCCAGAAGAAGCACCATGCGCGCGCCTGAACGGCGAGTCGCACCGAAAGAGCCGAAGCCATGAGCGTACGCACGGTCATCCTGGACCACCAGCAAGTGCAACGCAAGCTGCGGCGCATTGCGCACCAGCTGCACGAAGAGCACCATGCCGAGAAGGGCATCGTGCTGGTGGGCGTGGCCCCGCGCGGAGCCACGCTGGCCAAGCGCCTCGCTCAACTGCTTGGTTCGATCGCCGAATTCGACGTGGAAGTGGTTGAGCTGAAACTGAACAAGGATCTGCCCTTGGAAAAGCCGGTGCATATGGACGTCGAGCCGAAAGCCCTGCGCAACCGCACCGTGGTGCTCGTGGATGATGTGGTCATGAGCGGCCGAATGCTCATGCACGCGGTAAGCCACCTGGTGCAAGTCCCGCTCAAACGACTGAGCACCGTTGTGCTGGTCGATCGGCGCCACCGCGCATACCCCGTTCGGGCTGATATCGTGGGGCTCACCTTGAGCACCACCATCCAGGAGCACATCAGCGTCGAGCTCGGTCGCAAGGACTCGGTCTACCTCACCTGATCCAGGACGCGCCGTATGCGACCCGCCGATTCCATGGGCGGCACGCCCGCCTGCACGATGATATCGGCTTGTGCGTAGATCGGGGTTCGGGCTTCCAGCAGCTCCAGCACGCGTTCCCGCAGCGCATCACCCTTCAATCCGAAGAGCAAGGGCCGATCGCCACCGGCGCGAACGATCCGCAGCATGAGCATCTCCAGCGGCACATCGAGCCAGACTACCGTGCCTGCTTCCTTCATCAGCGCCAGGTTATCGCCTTCACATGGGGTGCCGCCGCCGGTGGCGATCACCGAATCGGGACCGTCCATAAGCTCCGCCAGCACTTCGCGCTCCCTCGCACGAAAGGCCTCCTCTCCTTCGCGCTGAACGAAGGTCAGCAAAGGCCCTACGCGCTCCTCCACCACGCGGTCCAAGTCGACGAAGGAAAGGCCCAGCATGGGCGCAAGCACGCGACCAACGGTGGACTTGCCACTGCACATGAAGCCGATGAGGAAGATGCGCGCCATGCTGGTCGGCGAAAGATCGCACCTTCGCCACCGATGAAGCTCGTTGAGGCCAACGACCCACGCACGGTGAACGACTGGATGCGCCTTCCGTGGAGCATCTACGGGAATGATGCGAACTGGATCCCGCACCTGAAGCAGGATGTGGAGAAGGTATTCGACCCGGAGAAGAACAAGCTGCTGAAGCCGGACAAAGAGACCGGCAAGGTGGGTTCGGCCATGCGCTGGGTAGTGTGCGA
>JADJTW010000031.1 GCA_016710965.1 Flavobacteriales bacterium | reverse complement strand
GCGCAAGTCGTTATCGATGGCCTTGAGCCTGCTGTACGCGCTATCTGCTACGGCGCCTCCCCCATGCTTCATGGCCAGGCCCAGCAAGACGATGCGCGTACGCGCATCCGACGCCATTGTGGCCGCGCGCAGGCACTGTTCCGCGTCCAAGGCTTCCCGACCGACCAACACTTCCAAGGCCGCTTGCCCGACGCAACCAGGACCCGCCCAATGGAAGAACAGACTATCATCGGCGGGGTTGTGCAAATTCCCAAGGGTGCGCAAGGCGTTCGGGATGATCACGGCGGGCTTGTCCGCATCCGCAGAGAAGCGGAGCAACGCAAGCGCCTCCCGGGTGCCAACCTTGACGAGCCCGCGAACCAATATCGCTTCAACCTCGGCGGGCAGGTCGGTGCCGAAGAGCGCCATGTATTCCGGCGCCAGGGCTTTCAATGCACTATCCGGCAATCGGCGCAGGGCATCGGCCGCGCGCACACGTTCATGGCCTTGCGCGCGATCGAAGTAGTAAAGGATCGCGTTCGGTTCCTTCAACATTCCAATGCGTTGCATGGCGATGAACGAGGCGCTGAGCAATGCACGCTGCACGGTCGAGTCGCGTTCGCTCATGGCGCTCTCGGCCATCCATGTGGTCGTCAGGCTGTCGGCCACGAAGCCCAAGGCGAACGCCGCAGTAACGCGCACGCTGATCGCGTCGTCGTGCAAAGCGCTCAGCAGGCAATGCGCGCCCGCGCTGTCCTGTACACTGGCAAAAGCCAAGGCAGCAGCTTCACGCACAACGGGATCGGCGTCCTTCAGCAGCGCGCATAGCTTTTCGGTATCGCGGTGCTCCTGTGCTTCGAGCACCGGCCAGAGGCGCTCATCGCTCCAACGGTTGGGGGCGTCAGAAGAGCGCTCCGCGCTGTTGCACGCGGCTATCAGGAGGAGCAGGCAGGCTGGAAGAACGTGGCGCATGGCGCCAAGATCGCATGCCTTCGGTCAAGGCCGCGGAATGATCCGTGCGGGATTGCCGACCGCCAGGCTGTTCGCGGGCACGTCCTTCAGCACCACGGCGCCCGCACCGATCGCCACATCATCACCTATGGTGACCGGCCCGATGATGATCGAGTTGGCGCCGATGTCTACACGATCGCCGAAGCGAGGAGCCCGACTATACGTGCCATCCTTCAGGCGTTTATTGCCGATGGTGGTGCTGTTGCGCACGGTGCAGTCGGCGCCGAAGACGGTGCCATCGTTCACCACCAAGGCTTGGCCGTGATCCACACGGAAGCTTGGACCGATGCGCGTCTTCCAAGGCAGCTCGATGCCGAGGAACCACTCCACGCCCACGCGGTACATGATGAAGTACCAGAAGAAGAGGATGGCGACGATCACGTTCTGCCTCAAGAGGTGCGCGGTACGGAATGCTAGGAGCACGAGCCTCCCTTTCGGGTTGCCAGCGTTCGCGCTCCAATCCTGGAATATGTTCCACACGCTTGCCATCAGTTGCTCTTGCCTTGCATCAAAGGTGATACGTGCTGGTTGAACTGCAGCTTCAGGTATTGGGGAACGTGCAAAGCGATGCGCACGACATGTCCTACGAAGGTGCCCCAGGCACCGAGGCCGAGATCATGGCTCACACGCTTGCCTTCGCTCAGCACGCGCTTAAGCGGAATGCTCATGCTGGCACCCCCCGCGGTGAAATTGGCCAGCGGCTCCGGCAGGTAGAGGAACTGCGCACTGGAATGCATCCACGCCGCGAGCGTCCACTTGTGATCGCCGCTCACGCGCAAGGTGGCATCGAAGGGGCGGCCCTGGTAGTAGCTGCGTCGCACGAAGAAGCTAGGATGGTTCAGCACCATCTCCCAATACTTCAGTAGGAACCCGTTGCGCTTGGCTCGCTTCAACTTCTTGTGCCCGTTCGGATAGTGGATCCAGATATCGCCATGAACGATGTTGATGTCAGCGCGACCCTGTGCCGCCGCGATCACGCGTTGCACCGTGCCGGGCTCGTACCAATCGTCCGCATTGATCAACGCCACCCATTCGCCGGAGCTCAACGACACGCCCTTATTCATGGCATCGTAGATCCCCTTATCGCGTTCGCTCACCCACACGTCCAGCCGGTCCTCGTACTTCCGCAATAGATCCAATGTGCCATCGGTGCTACCGCCATCGACGACGATGTACTCGATGTTCGGGTAGCCTTGTACGAGCACGCTCTGGATGGTGCGCTCCAAGGTGGCCGCACCGTTGTACACCACGGTGACGATGCTCACCAAGGGCCGCTCGGCTGTGCTGGTCCGTTGTTCACCCCTTTCTCGTTTGCCACCCCGTGTAGACATCGCGGACAAAGCTGCGCCCGCTACCGGCACCAACCCACGGGAATCCCGGCAAGCGATGAACGGATATTTCAACGATCGCAGCCGGTTGTAACTTCCTGCCCGTCACCGCGTCCCACCTTCGAGCACTGGTTCCCTCACCGATGACCCTGGCCGAATACAACCACGCCGTAGATGCCCATGCAGATGGGCTGTACCGCTTCGCGGTGAAGCACATGCGTGATGAGGACCAGGCCAAGGACGTGGTGCAGGAGACCTTCGCCCGCCTGTGGGTGAAGGTGACCGAAGTGGAGGCGGCCAAGGCCAAGAGCTACCTCTTCACCACGGCCCACCACGCCATGGTCGATGAGGTGCGGAAGGGGAAGCGCAGCACGCGCATGGAAGAGCATCACGAGGATATGCGGCACACCAGCCAGAGCCAACCCGACCTGAAGGAGGTGTTGGACCAAGCGCTGGCCACGCTTCCTGCGATCCAACGCAGCGTGGTGCTGCTCCGCGACCTGGAGGGCTACACCTATGAAGAGATTGCCGAGCTCACCGGCCTCAACCTTCCGCAAGTGAAGGTGTACATCTACCGTGGTCGCACCGCATTGAAGGATTACATCGGCCAGTTGGACCTTGTGGTATGAAGCAACGCATCGACCATAGCAACTACGAAGCATGGCTGCTGGATCGGCTGGAGGGGAATCTCTCGCCCGCCGGGGAGAAGGAACTCGATGCGTTCCTCGCGATGCATCCGGAGCTCGATCCCGGTGAAGGCGATCTGCCCGCCGTGAACGATCTGGCGCTGCGGCTCAATACGCTCGACAAGGAAGCGTTGAAGCGTCGGCTGCCACCCGTCGCGGAAGTGGATGCACGGAACGTGGACGATCACTTGATCGCACGCCTGGAGAACGACCTCAGCAAGGAGCAGCGCGATGCACTGCAGGTATTCCTGACCCTGAATCCAGAACACCAGCTCGCGGAGCGGACCTACGCGCTGACCAAGCTCGTTCCGGAGGCGATGGCCTATGCCCGCAAGCAGGAATTGCAGCGCGCACTGCCGCCAACGGGCATGCCTACGCGCCACACGCTCGATGACTTCCTCGTGGCGCGCTTGGAAGGGGAGCTCTCGGCAGAGCAGGAGCGCGCTTTGGCAGCGTACATCGCGGGGAACACCGAGGCGCAACGCAGTTGGGCGTTGATGCAAGTCACACAGGTGCGCGCATCGGAGATCGTCTTCGCGGACAAGGATGCGCTGAGGAAGGGCGGCCGTGTGATCGCGATCACGAGCTGGATGGTGCGCCTTGCCGCTGCTGCTTCCATCGCCTTGCTGATCGGCATGGCATGGTGGTGGGCGCGCAATGATGAGCAAGGTGCGCAAGTGGCCGACGGCAAGAACGTGATCGCGCCCGTGAATTCGGATGAGCGGGCTGTAACGCCGAAGGATAGCAGCGCACCCAGCGTGCATCAGATCTCTGTGCCTGTCGAGGATGATCGCCATCCGCTCGTGGCCGAAGAAGAACGAGTATCACCGAATCCTGTACGGCGCGGGCAACGTGTTCCTGAAGAGCGACCGCTCCCGAACGAAACACCCTTGCCCATCACTGAAGAACACCGTGTTGTTCAACAGAACGAACCGAAGGCTCCTGCGCCGATCAATGTTCCTCCGCCGAACGAGCCAGGTGCCGAAGCAGTGGCCCATGCAACTCCGGCTCCCCGTATCCCAGCCCAACCGGAAGCCAACACCATAGGCCAGACCTTGGCCGCCACCTTGCGCGAACGCGTCCTGGACCGTCCTGCTGAAACCAGTCCGCTGGACGGGGACGACGCCGTAGCCGCAGTGGACCGTGGCCTGAAGGCCATTGGCGGAGACCGCGCCGGACTTTCAGTGGCGCGCGATGGCACGGGCCGAAGCAAAGGCTTCAACCTGCGCCTGGGTCGCAGCCTGGCCATCAGCGCCAGCCGCTGAGCCCCCCTGCCTTTAGCATTCGTTAAGGAATGACGAGGGTTCCGGTCACGGCGCCAACCGCTCATCGTCGCCCACATACCGCTCATCACGCAGCCCCATTACCTCTGTAACGAAGGGCCATTCCACACCGTCCCATGCTCACAAACCACCAACACCAAAGAGCCATGAAACGCCAACTGACCCGACTGACGCTTGTCTTCGCAAGTGTGCTTACCCTGGGCTATGCCCGCGCCGCAGAACCCGTACGCATGAACGCCCCTGCCGCGCGCACCACCATGGAGCGGAGCCTCGACCGGGCGCTCAGCCGCCACCTCAGCTTCCCCTTGCTCGAGCAGGGAAACATGACCGGCAAGGTCTTCGTCAGTTTCGCCATCGATAAGGAAGGCAAGGTGGAGGTGATCCAATGCGCCAGCGCCAACGAACAACTGAAAGCATACGTATTGCGCAAGCTCGCCAAAGTGGATATCGGCGAGAACCCCGGCGGCATCTGGAAGACCACCCACATGGTGATCGACTTCCACCCCGAGAAGAGCTGAGCCAGCTTCGCCCCACGGCGACACCCTACAGCAGAAGAGCCCCGGAACACGGGGCTTTTTGCTTTTCGAACATGCCCTGTAACTCCCGCCGCGGCAGATCGTCCTACGCTCAAGAACCCTTGACCATGAAAGCTCTCTTCACCACCTGGGCCCTTTTCCTCGCCACGCTGACAGTGGCGCAAGGTGATACGACCGCCACGAAACCGGATACCACCACTTATCCGGGCCTGCCCATGCTCAACCTGGGAGTGAGTTCGACGAGGGGGGCGTACGTCGAGGTGATCAACACAGACACCATAAAGGACAAGAGCCATTTCACCATCGACATGAAGTACAAGCGCATCACCGTGATCACAGAGCCCAAGCCATGGGCCAGCACCAGCGACAGCATAGCGGAGGTGATCCACGACAGGAAGGTCGAACGCCGCAACCAGTTCACCTATTGGAGCGGCGTGGATATAGGCGTGAACACCCTGCTCGCGGCAGACGGCAGCACCGACCTCCCGAAGGAAGCCGAGTTCCTGGAGATCGACAACACGAAATCGCGCTTCGTATCCATCAATTTCATGGAACAGAAGATCGAGTTCGGCACGCACCACGTGGGCCTGCTTACCGGGCTCGGCTGGGAATTCGTGAACTACCGGTTGAAGAACAACGCCCTGCTCGCCTACAATGCCGATTCCCTCTACGGGATGCCCATGGATGAACCCGACTTCCGCAAGAACAAACTGCGCCAGATGGGATTGCGCATGCCGCTCATGCTCGAGTTCAACACACAGCGCTCTCCGCTGCCCACCGAAGCCGACGTGATGGCCATGCGAGCAGATACGACAGGAGCCTTGCGCCGCACGTTCAAGCCCCGCCATGATCGCAACTTCCACATCGCCATAGGCGTGGTGGGCAGCTGGTACTTCGACACCATGTACAAGCAGAAGTACACCGTGGAAGGCAACGACCGCAAGGACCGCGATAAGGGCGACTACCTGCTGCTTCCCTATCGGGCGGCCGCCGCCGTTCGTGTGGGCTATGGCGGCCTCAATCTATTCGCCGAATACGCCCTCACCCCATTGCTCAAGGACGGCAAGGGACCGGAGCTTACCCCGTTCACCGTAGGGCTCACCATCATCGGGTTCAACTAGCGCCAGGGCTTTATCGTCGGCCATAGCGCAACGAGGGGTTGGACCGGGGGCCGCGAGGGCATCCGCCGCAAGGCGGACCGCACCTCGCGGCTCCGCTCCATTCCGGTCGGCTGGGTACGGCTATTTTAGCGCCCACATAAAGAACTCCGCCATGGGCCGCATCTTCGAGACACGCAAGCACAAGATCTTCGCCCGCAACGCCAAGCTCAGCAAGCTCTTCACGCGTATCGGCAAGGAGATCGCCATGGCCGTGAAGGCTGGTGGCCCCAACCCTGATTCCAATTCACGGTTGAAGATGGCCATACAGAATGCCCGGGGCATGAACATGCCCAAGGACAATGTGGACCGCGCGATCAAGAAGGCGGCAGGGGGAGAGGGAGTCGACATCGCTGAGGTGACCTACGAAGGCTATGCGCCAGGTGGCGTGGCCATCTTCGTGGAGACCGCCACTAACAACACCACGCGCACGGTGGCCAACGTGCGCAGCTTCTTCTCCAAGTGCAATGGCACCCTGGGCACATCAGGGTCCCTCTCGCACGTGTTCGATCGCAAGGCCGAGTTCGTGATAGAGGACACCGCTCTGAAAGGACGCGATGCCGATGAGTTCGAGATGGAATGCATCGATGCCGGTGCCGATGATGTGATCCGCGACGAAGACGGCTTCATCGTCCTCACGCCCTACACCTCCTTCGGCAGCATGCAGCAGAAGCTCGAGCAATTGGGCGTGGAAGCAAAGAGCGCCGAACTGAAACGGTTCCCGCTGGTGACCATGCCAGCCGATATCGCCACCGCACGGGCTGTGATCAAGCTCGTGGACCTGCTGAACGAGGATGAGGACGTGAATGCCGTGTACCACAACATGGACCTCGCTGAGGAGGTGGAAGCCGAGCTCGAAAAGGCATAGGTCGGAGACGGAGCTCGAATGCCGTCACGGGCGGCCATGCTTGTGAAGAGCCGTTCGTAGGAACGGAGATGATCACCGGGCTACGAAGCGGATATGGTATCGGGTGCCCGCCTCCGTGCCTTCCACGGCCATGCGGCCGTTCATCTGTTCCACAAGGCTCTCGATCAATGACACGCCGAGCGTGGCGCCGCTGTCCTGGATCTTCTCTGCGGGTATGCCTGTGCCGTCATCGGAATAGTGCAGATCGAAGGCCCCATCGTTTGCGCGATGGATCGCCAGCGTGACCACGCCGGTGTCCCGCCCGATGAAGGCGTGCTTGAACGAATTGGTGATGAGCTCATTGAGCAAGAGGCCCAAAGGCACCATGGTGTTCAGGCCGAAGGCCAGGCCGGCATCGATGTCGGTGCGGGGTCGGATGCGGTCCTGCACGTCGTTCACCTTGATGAGGCCCTCGAAAAGTTCGTTGATGTAGAGCGCTACGTCCACGGAGGCCAGCTCATCGCCCTTGTACAGCTTTTCATGGATGAGCGCCATGCTGGTCACGCGGCTCTGGCTCTGATCGAAGGCATCCTGCAGGCGCTCATCGGTGAAGCTTGCAGCCTGCAAGCGCAACAGGCTGGCGATCACCTGCAGGTTGTTCTTCACCCGGTGGTGCATTTCCTTGATGAGCACGCTGATCCGTTCATGGGCCTGCTCCAGCTTTTCCTTTTCGCTCTGCAGCGCGCGTGTCTGCTCGTCATCGCGAAGCCGTGCGGCCTTCAGGTTCTCTTTCATCCGCGCGAGGGCCAGTCCCAGCACATCCTGCTGCCCGCGCACGTTCACCGTGACGCCGTAATCGCCGCGGCCGATGGATTCGGCGCTTTTCGCCAACGAACGGATGTTCTCGATCATGCCGTTGAACGACCGCGCCATCTCGCCGATCTCATCGTTGCTGTTTACCGGCACCTTGGCGCTCACATCGCCCACGGCCAGCGAGCGCGCCGCGCGACCCACCTCGCTAACCGTGTTGCGTACGCCACGGGTGATGAGCCAACCCATGATGGAGACCGCGCCTACAACGCCGATGAGGGCGGCAAGCACCACCAGGAGCCGGAACTCCGCATCGCGCGTGTTGGCCCTGGTGTTCTCGATGATCAGGTCCAGGGACCGGATCTCCACATCGCGCAATTTGTCGAGGGCTTGAAGCGAAAGCTCCCACCACTCCCGGGGCGCGATCGCCAGGTCCGGAGAACGCCGCTGCTTGACGGTGCCGATAAGCGAGCGCATGAAGTTCACATCCTCTCCTTGGAACACCTCCTGGTAGGTGGTGAGCACCTCGGGCGGAGCGTCCCGCTCGAAGAGCAGCACATTGGTCTCGTAAGCCGAGACCTGCTCGCCGAGCTCGGCCAGTTCATTGGCGTCGATAGGCCGGGTGGCGTAGCCGATAGTGAGCTTGTCGCGCAGTACGCTCAGGGCTTCTTTGGCGCTCAGCAGCCGGAGGTGTGCGTAAAGCCTGTCCTTGGTATCGGGGTCCAGCGCCAATTTGGTTACACGGTTGAGCTCGTCGAGCAAGAGCTGGTCCATGCCCCGATAAGCCCT
The DNA here is from genome assembly GCA_016710965.1 of Flavobacteriales bacterium. Classification (GTDB taxonomy): domain Bacteria; phylum Bacteroidota; class Bacteroidia; order Flavobacteriales_F; family PHOS-HE28; genus PHOS-HE28. Next base: position 914,082 of record JADJTW010000031.1, on the reverse strand, counting down.
GCTGGCGGCGGCGGCGTCGATACGCTTCTGTTCAACGCGCTGCCGGAGGATATGAAGGCCGTCGAACGGGCGGCTTTCGGCGATGCGCGGACCCGCCGGGCTGGTGGGAGAGTCCAGAGTGCCTACGGCAGCATCCGTGCGAGCATACTGGACATCGAGCTTCATGGGCAGCACGTTCATGCCGCTGAGGTAGCCCACCGAAAGCGCGCTCTCCTTCTGCACCTCATGCACCACATTGGCGTAAAGCGCGATCAATTCGGCTTGCTGGCCGATGTAGCCCAGCACATCACGCCGCTTGATGCTCGAATCGATCTGCTTGCCGATAAGAAGCACCATGCCGATAACGGGGATGCCCAGCGTTACCATGAACTTGGTTCGGACGGGCAGGTCGGCGAATCGCCAGCGCATGCTCCCAAAGTACGCAAGTGGCCCTTCAATGCCGGGGGATACCTTCGCCCACGACCATCCCACCAACGATGAAGGACCAGTTCGACGCCTTGGACGCCCGTATTGCCAAAGCCCTCGAAGGCGGGGGTGCAGAGCGGATCGCCGCACAGCACAAGAAGGGCAAGCTCACCGCGCGCGAGCGCGTGGACCTTCTCCTTGACGAGGGCAGTTTCCAGGAATTGGGCCAATTGGTAACCCACCGCAGCACCAACTTCGGGCTGGACAAACAGACCTTCCCGGGCGACGGCGTGGTCACCGGCTACGGCACCATCGACGGCCGCCTCGTGTACGTGTTCTCGCAGGATTTCACGGTGCTGGGCGGATCGCTGGCCGAGGCGCACGCGCAGAAGATCTGCCGCATCATGGACCTGGCCATGCAGAACGGTGCACCACTGATCGGGCTTAACGATAGTGGCGGTGCGCGCATCCAGGAGGGCGTGGTCTCCCTGGGCGGCTATGCCGATATTTTCTATCGCAATGTGCGCAGCAGCGGAGTGGTGCCGCAGATCAGCGCCATCCTGGGCCCATGCGCTGGCGGCGCGGTGTATTCGCCAGCCCTCACCGATTTCGTGCTCATGGCCGAGGGCAGCAGCTATATGTTCGTCACCGGTCCCACCGTGGTGAAGACCGTGACGCACGAAGAGGTCAGCAGCGAGGATCTCGGAGGAGCTGCCACACATGCGAGCAAGAGCGGCGTAGCGCACTTCACAGCGCCGAACGAATTGGACGCCTTTCGCCAGTTGCGCCAGTTGGTGGGCTACATCCCCGGCAACTGCGAGGAGGAGCCGCCGCAAGTGCCCTATGCGCCAGGCGACGAGCGGCGCCCGTTGCTGGATAGCATCATCCCGGAGAATCCCAACCAGCCATACGACATCCGCGAAGTGCTCAACGCGGTGATCGACCCGGACAGCAGCATGGAGGTGCATGCCGAGTATGCGCGCAATATGGTAGTGGGCTTCGCCCGTGTCGCAGGCCGCACAGTAGGGTGCGTGGCCAATCAGCCCGCTACGCTCGCCGGGGTGCTCGACATCGATGCCAGTACCAAGGCGGCGCGATTCGTACGCTTCTGCGATGCCTTCAACATACCGCTGCTCGTGTTCGTTGATGTGCCCGGCTTCCTACCGGGCACGGACCAGGAGTGGCGCGGGATCATCAGCCACGGCGCCAAACTGCTCTACGCCTTCAGCGAAGCTACCGTGCCGCGCATCACCGTGATCACCCGCAAAGCATACGGCGGCGCCTATGATGTGATGAACAGCAAGCACATCGGCTGCGACATGAACTACGCATGGCCCAGCGCCGAGATCGCTGTGATGGGAGCGAAGGGAGCGGCGGAGATCATCTTCAAAGGCGAGATCGCCAAGGCCGCCGATCCTGCCGGTAAGTGGCAGGAGAAGGAGGCGCAGTACAAGGAACAGTTCGCCAACCCGTACGAAGCGGCGGCGCGTGGTTATGTGGACGAAGTCATCCGCCCATCGCAAACCCGCGAGAAGATCATTGCTGCTTTGGAAATGCTGCGCAACAAGGTGGACAAGCTCCCAAGGAAGAAGCACGGCAACATCCCGCTGTGAGCCTGCGATCGCATCGGAGCTTGCTGGTCCCTGTGCTTTGGGCCCTCCTTGCCCACGGAACCGTGCAAGCGCAAAGCGAGCGCCGACTTCGCACGATCGACGCTGCAACGCGCGGCACCCTCACCGATGCCTGGGTGGACAGCATCGTGCAGCTGTCGTACGATGTGATGAGCAGCGATCTGGCTACCACGATTGCCTTGCAGCATCGCGCATTGTCGCAACTGCGTCGTCAGGGCCCCTCTGTGCGGCAGGGCATGGCACTGGAGATCCTGCATAAGGCGCACTATCTCCTTGGCGCATACGATAGTGCCACCCACCACGCGCTCAAGGCCATCGATATGTACCGCGCGATCGGTGATAAGGCCCGCGAAGGAGGCGCGGAGTGCGCTCTGGCTTACAACATGAAGCGAAGAGACCTTGCGACCGCATTCGAGATCATGCGGCAAGGCATCGGCAAGCTCGAAGAGGCCGATGCGCGCGAATGGCTCGCCTCGCACACCAACAGCTTCGGAGTGCTCTATGAAATGCGCGGCGACCTGGACAGCGCCTACTACTGCTATGCACGTTCGCTTCGGATCAAGCGTGAGGTGGGCGATAGTCTCGGGGTCCCCTTCAGCATGAATTGCCTCGGCACCGTGGAGCACCTGCGCGGGAACTTCATCGAATCGGAGCGCTGGTTCAGGCAGGCCATGGAGGAACGACGTTCTCGCGGTGATGCTTTCGGCGTGGCGGAGGAGCACCTCTACTTCGGAGAGCTTTACGAAGCATGGGGAAGACGGTCCGATGCCATCGCCGCTTACGAAGCGGCGCTATCCGCAACCACAGCGCTCGATTACCCGCGCGGACGACAGCAGTCGCTCGAGCGGTTGTCGGTGCTGTACGAGGCTGGCGGTGAAACCTTGCGCGCGCTCAGCACCGCGCGCGCCGCCATGGCCTTGAAGGACAGCCTGCTCAATGCCGAGCGGGAGCGCACCGTGGCCGAGCTCGATCGGCGATATCGCGTGGCGGAGAAGGACCGCGCCATCGCGCAGCTCAACGAACGAGCGGCCCGAAGGCAGCTGGTCATCTGGGCGGTGGCCATCGCCCTATTCCTCGTGGTGGTCTTGGGCATGCTCTTCCATCAATGGCGCCAGCAGCGTTTGCGAGCCGAGCGCGATGCGGCGATCATACGCGAGCGGGAAGCAGGATTGAAGGCCGTGTTCGCAGCGACCGAAGAGGAACGCAAGCGACTGGCGCGAGAACTGCACGATGGTGTCGGCCAGCAATTGGGCGGCATCAAGCATCGGTTGGAGCATTTGCGCTCGGCCACCGCCGATCAAGCGCTGCCCGATGTGATCGGCCTGCTCGATGGCGCAGCCCGTGAGGTCCGCGAATTGGCGCACCAGCTTATGCCCAAGGCCCTGAGCCGATTGGGCCTCGTCCCAGCATTGCGCGACCTGGTGAAGTCCTCATTCGACGGGACGAATGTCCAGGGGAGATTCGACGCACATGGCGTGCCCGATGTTCTGCGTCCCGAACTTGCCACGGGCATCTACCGGATCGCGCAAGAGTCGATCGGCAACATCATCAAGCATGCAGGTGCCACCCATGTGGATATCCAGCTGATCCGCAACAGAGAGCACCTTGTGCTCATCGTTCACGACGATGGCATCGGGTTCGATGCGACGAGGGCTCCGGGCGGCCTCGGCATCGTCGGGATGGCCGATCGTGCGCGCACCGCTGGAGGTAGCTTTGCCATCGAAGGTGGCGGCGGCACCACGATCACCGTGCGCGCCCCCATCGAGACACCAGCAGCATGAACGTGCCCATCCGCATCCTGCTCGCTGACGATCACCGCATCATCACAGATGGCCTCAAAGGCCTGCTGTCCGAAGCCCCGGACATGGAATGCGTTCTCACCTGCGCCAATGGCCGGGAAGCGCTTGATGCCCTTGGGCATCTCGCCATCGATGTGGTGCTGATGGATATCGAGATGCCCGTACTGGACGGCCTCGCCACGCTCGAACGCATCGCCCGCATTCATCCCAGGCCCAAGACCATCATCCTGAGCATGCACGATGAGCCAGCCATGGTGCAGCGCGTAATGGAACTTGGGGCCGACGGCTATCTGGTGAAGGATTGCGGACGCGAGGAATTGCTTTTCGCCATACGCAATGTGCATGCGGGCAACCGGCATTTTGCCAGCAGCGTGGTGGAGGGGTTGATGAAGCAGCGCATGGCGACTGCGCACGACCGCGACACGCTGAAGGAGCTGAGCGAACGGGAAGTGGAAGTGCTGGCCGCCCTGGCGGAAGGCCTTGGCAACAAGGAGATCGGAGAGCGCCTTTTCATCAGCCCGCGCACCGTGGACACGCACCGGACCAACCTGATGCGGAAGCTGGACACGCACAACGTGGCGGGCCTCGTGCGAATAGCGGTGAAAGCGGGGCTGGTGAAATGAGCGGCGCGCGACAATGGCCGAGTCGTAGGTGATGACCAGCGGTGCTTGGTACCTTCGTACCCCTCAATCACGAACCGATGATCATCAAGCTTGCTTCCCTCGCCGCCATCGGCCTCATATCCCTTGGCATGCACGAACTACCTGACCTGCAGATCGGCGCTCCACTGCCTGCCCCCGACGTGAAGATGAAGGACGTGAGCGGAAGCATGAAGAGCCTGAAAGAGCTTGGCGGATCGCGGGGCCTGCTCGTGGTCTTCTCCTGCAATACCTGTCCATTCGTGGTGGGCAGCGAAGGCAGCGAAGGCTGGGAAGGCCGATACCCCGAAGTGATGTCGCTGGCCAATCGCTTCGGCGTGGGCACAGCCTTCATCAACAGCAACGAAGCCAAGCGCGACCAAGGCGACGGCTTCGCTGAGATGCAAGCGCGTTACAAGGAGAAGAACTACTCCGGGGCGTATTTGCTTGATGAAGGGCACAAGGTGGCGGATGCCTTCGGCGCTCGCACCACGCCGCACGTCTTCCTCTTCGACAAGAGCATGAAGCTGGTGTACAAAGGCGCCATCGATGACAATGTGGGGAGCGCAGCAGAGGTGAAGCAGCGCTGGTTGTACAACGCTGTCACGAGCATGGCGGAGGACAGGCCCATCGATCCCGCTACGACACGCAATGTCGGGTGCAGCATCAAGCGGATGCCTCACGCCCACTGAGGAATTCCCTGAGGCGTGCGATCGCAGCCGATCGGGATCCACGTGCGTTGATAACTACCGCTTGCCATCCTTGTCGCACGACCTTCCTTTGCACCAAAGGGAACGCACATGAACGTATTGCTGATCGGCGGCGGCGGCCGCGAGCACGCGCTGGCTTGGAAGATCGCCCAGAGTTCGTTGCTCGATGAGCTCTATGTGGCACCGGGCAATCCGGGCACGGTGCGCCATGGGCGCAACGCCGATATCGACATCAATAACCAGAAGGCGCTGCGCAAATTCCTGTTGGAGAAGCGCATCCGCATCGTGGTCGTTGGGCCCGAAGCGCCACTGGTGGATGGGCTGCACGACCGCATTGTCGCCGATCCCGAACTGAACGAGGTGTGCGTGATCGGCCCCAAGGCCGAAGGCGCGCGCCTCGAGGGCAGCAAGGACTTCGCCAAGGAGTTCATGTTCCGCCACAACATCCCCACCGCTGCGCATCGCACCTTCGTAAAAGGGCAACTGCAGGAGGCGATCGCCCATCTGGACCACATGAGCGCACCGTACGTGGTGAAAGCCGATGGCCTTGCTGCCGGGAAAGGCGTTGTCATCACCAACGACAAGAAGGAAGCGGCGCGCACCCTGCGTGATATGCTGCAGAACGACCAGTTCGGTGTCGCGGGCGAGCGCGTGGTGCTGGAGCAGCACTTGCGCGGAGTGGAACTGAGCGCCTTCCTCATCACCGACGGTACCGCTTTCAAGATGCTGCCTGCCGCCAAGGACTACAAGCGTATCGGTGCAGGCGACGCCGGACCGAACACCGGCGGCATGGGTGCGGTTTCACCCGTGCCCTTCGCGGACAAGGATTTCATGCAGAAGGTGCATGACCGCATCGCCGCACCCACGGTGCGCGGTCTGAGGAAGGACGGCATCGCGTACAGCGGCTTCATCTTCATGGGGCTCATGAAGGTCGATGGCGACCCTTATGTGATCGAGTACAATGTGCGTTTGGGCGACCCTGAGACACAAGCGATACTGCCCCGCCTGCGCAGTGATCTGCTCGACCTGTTCGAAGGCATCGCAACCGGCACCCTCAGCGAGCGGCATGTTGATGTGGATGATCGCACGGCGGTGAGCATCGTGCTGGCCAGCGAGGGTTACCCCGGCAAGTACGAAACGGGCCATGAAATCGGCGGGCTCGACCTGGTGAGGGACGCGTACGTGTTCCAGGCGGGCACCACCACCAAGAATGGAAAGCTGCTCACCAGAGGGGGCCGTGTGCTGGCCGTCACGGGCATGGGCAGGACCTGGAGAACGCCATCGCCTCCGCCTATCGGCAGGCCGCTGTCATCGACTACGAAGGGAAGTACATGCGGGCCGATATCGGCCACGATCTAGTGAAGAAGCCCGCGCAACGCGCAGGCGCTGTGGCGCGCTAGGCTAGCGTACTGTTCGCCTTGGCCTTGCGGTTGTACTTGCTCTGGAGGCCCATCCAGTACAGGAAGCCAATGGTCATGACGGCCGTGATGCCGATTACCGGCAACCAACCCATGCCGCTGAGGAAGGTGAAGGTCCACTCGAGGAAATGGCCGATGGCGAAAAAGGTCTGTTGCATCGTGCGTAACGTTGGGGCGGGGCGAAGATAGCTGCGCCCCTGAACCCGTCCGAGATGCTCGCAGGTCTTTTCCGCAGCAACCAGCCCGCCGTACAGCTGGCCATGCCGCTGCTGGTCCTGGCTCTTTTCGCGCCATCCTTTGCTTCGCCCGCCCAAGGTGTTGAGAATGTGATGCCACTGGCAGCGCTGGTTGAGGGCGCCTTGGGCGGTCCAGCTTGGGCTCGGCATCTGATGGGCACACTTCTCACTATGGTCGTGGCGATTCAATTGTGCTCACTGGTCAATGGAGCCGACCTCATGGATCGGCGGAATCACCTGCCGGCTCTGCTCCTGCCGCTTTGGATGGCCGGGATCAACCACGACGCACCGTACCATCCGGCGCTCCTAGGCATGCCGCTCGTCCTTGCGGCGTTGCGGCTCACCTTGTCGATGAGCAATACCGGGGCGGTGCTGCGCACCCTATTCGATGCGGGCCTTCTTGTCGGTCTTGCCGCGCTCTGCTACATGCCTTTCGCATTCCTGCTCGTGATGCTCTGGGCCTCGGTCTCTGTGATCCGTCCCTTTGCGTGGCGCGAGTACATGCTCCCGGCCGTGGCCATTGCGCTGGTCTTCTACCTTGCCTGGGGCGTGCTCCACCTTGTCGGCCGCACTCCTTGGTATCCGCTGCGCACCATGGCGGAGGCTTCCGTTAACGTGCCGCAGCCAAGTTCGCCAGCACATTTGCTCTTCCTCATCCTCGGTGGAGCGTTGCTTCTCGGGGCGCTCACGATGTTCATGTCCAGCTACGCACGCAGTGTCATGCGTGGCAAGAACTTGCGCTCCGCCTTCCTTTCGTTCGCTGTGGCGCTCGGTGTCATCCTCGGCGTTGAGCAGTTCATCAACGGCCGCTTTCCCGCCGTGGTCGGCGCGGTGCCGCTTGCTGTGATCACGAGCTACGGCCTTTTAGCGCCGCGCAAGCAATGGCTGGCTGAGTTCGCCGCCCTTGGTCTGCTGGCCACCGCCTGCTGGGAGAGGTGGGCGTAGCGCGCGGGCATCCCCCCGGCACTTGCGCGTGGTCGCATTACTTTGCTCGCACCCTCCACAGACCGACCGATGGCCAAGAAGAAGTCCACAGCTGCACCGCCGCAGAAGACCGCTTCCCGAAGCAACAAGAAGCCCTTGCGCAAATCCGGCGCCTCACGGAAGATCGCCACGGCTCCGAAGGCATTGAAGTCCGCTGGCAGCAGGAACATCGGCACGAGGCGACCGAAGAAGAAACCCGCCAACCTCCTCAAAGGCGTCAGTGACATCCGCCGCTACTTCTACCGCAACGAGGTGCCGATCTACTTCATCAGCGCCACCAACTTCAACCTGCTGGGCGCGGACGAGTGGATCAAGGGCTTCAAGTTCATCACCTACATCGATTGCTTCGATGGGCTGCATCCGAATCTGATGAGCCCGAAGACCGAGGAACCGCACGAGGAGTTCCAGAGCATCGAGGACATCAACAACTACCTGCTCACGCACAGCGAGGTCCGCGACTTCATCGAGAGCCGGAAGATGAACGGGAAGAACGGCAAGGCGCTCTTCCTGATGTTCGATGAGAAGACCGAAGCGCTGGCGAAGAAGGCCGGGCTCGAAGTGATCTTTCCACCGGCCAAACTTCGCAGCTGGCTGGACAACAAGGTGAATACCAACCGCGTGGCCGAGAAGGCCGGCGTGCCCTGTGTGCCCTACGTGCTGCATCCGGTGAAGAACTTCGACCACCTGATGCAGGTCGCCGCCAAAGGCAAGCTCGGCAACGATCTAGTGGTGCAAACGCCATACGGCGACAGCGGCCACACCACCTTCTTCATCAAGACCAAGGAGGACTACGCCAAGTACGCCGAGGAGATCGAGGCGGAGAAGGAATGCAAGATCATGAAGCGCATCAATTGTCGCGGCGCGGCCATGGAAGCCTGCGTCACCCGGCACGGCACCATTGTAGCGCCGTTGATGACGGAACTCGTGGGATTCAAGGAACTCACGCCATACAAAGGCGGCTGGTGCGGCAACGAGATCTTCAGCGACACCTTCACGCCCAAGCTCCGGGCGAAAGCCCGCAAGTACGCGCGCCTCTTCGGCGATCAGTTGCTGAAGGAAGGCTACAAGGGCTACTTCGAACTGGATTACCTGATCGACCAGGACAACGGCGAGATCTACCTCGGCGAACTGAACCCGCGCGTTACCGGTGCGAGCAGCATCACCAACCACGCGGTCTTCGCGCTGAGCGACATGCCGTTGCACCTCTTCCACACGCTGGAGTGGATGAACGTGCCGTACGAGATCAGCGTGAACGCGCTCAATCGCCGCTGGGCCAAAGAGGAGAACATCGATACCTGGGGCCAGATGGTGATCAAATACACCACCGATGATGTGCAGCGCGTGACCGAAGCACCACGCAGCGGCATCTGGCGCATGCGCGAGGACGGCAGCATCTACTTCTGGCGCATGGACACGCATCGTCGCTACGTGGAGAAGGACAACGAGGCCTTCTTCCTCCGCATCACGCGTCCCGGCGATTGGTTCTACGAGGGCGCGGATATGGGCATCCTGGTGATGCGCGGCCGCATGATGACCGATGACTTCCAATTGACCGAGCGCTCGAAGAAATGGCTCGCGGCGATCCGCACCCAGTTCAGGAGCGTGGCGCCTGGCGCGCATGGGAGCAATGGGCATGAGCACATGCTGGAGATCGGTGGGTTCAAGATGATGTGAGGGAGGTACCACAGAAGGATGGATACCGCAAAGGGCACGAAGAACACAAAGGGAGATCCACTGGACCGCAATGCTGGGCGCAAGGACGCAGGAAGGCCGGCCCCGCTCAATACGTTGGCCTTACATTCTTCGCGCCCTTTGCGGTAGGACCTCGCAGTATGACCGCCAACGAACTTTCCCACATCGTCATCGGCAAAGCCATTGAGGTACACAGCCGACTTGGTCCGGGCTTGTTCGAGCGCATCTACGAGAGAGCCCTGTTGTTCGAACTCAGAAGTGCGGGCTTGCAGGTGCAAGAACAATTGGACCTCCCGGTCATCTACAAGGGCCAGGACCTCGACATTGGGTACCGGCTCGATCTCCTGGTCGAGGAGAAGCTCATCATCGAAGTGAAGGCCATCGAGGCTTTCGATGATATCCACATGTCACAGATCATGACCTACTTGCGACTTACCGACTGCTCGCTTGGTTTGCTGATGAACTTCAATGTTCCGCTGATGAAGCAGGGCATTCAACGTGTTGTGCTTGGCGGCCCTGATCGGTGAACCCATGATCGGACGGCATTCGCATTCTTTGTGCTCTTCGTGCCCTTTGCGGTAAGGACCCATGTACGTACACCTCAAACTTGTAAAGGAGCCGTGGCCTAGCGACCGCTGGCAAACCTTCTTCGACCGCGCTTGGCCGCTGTTCAAGATCTGGTACGAGAGCGAGGGCTTGGAGAAGCGGCCCGACCTCGTGACCTGCCGCAGCTTGCTGGAGCTGCACATGCCGGAGCTGATCCCGGTCTACAACACGCTATGCCGCATCGCGAAGCACGATGATGTCGCATCACGCTTCCTTTCCATGTGGTGTCCGCCACCCTACATGGCCGGCTGCTCACAGGTGGCCTGGACGAAAGGCTCACCGACGCTCATCCGCAATTACGATTTCGATCCGCGCTACTTCGATGGTCGCTTGCGCTACACGGAATACTGCAAGCCCGTCATCGGTGTGCAGGACAGCGGCTGGGGACTGCTCGATGGGATGAACGCCGATGGTCTTGCGGTCGCGCTTGCCTTTGGGGGAAGGAAGGTGAGCGGCATGGGCTTCGGCATTCCGCTGGTGATCCGCTATGTGCTGGAAACCTGCAGCGATGTGGACGAAGCCTGCGCAACGTTATCGCGCGTACCGGTCCATATGGGCTACAACGTCACGGTGGTGGACAAGAGCGGCAAGTACGCCACGGTGTACTTGAACCCCGATCGTCCGCCGCAAGTGATTTACCAGGCGGTGGCCTGCAACCACCAGCATCAGGTGGAGTGGGACGAGTATGCCGCGTTCACGCACACGATCGAGCGCAAGCACTTCCTGGAAGCCTGCGTGGCCAACCCAAAACAGACCCGCGCAGCGCTCATCAAGCAGTTCCTGAAACCGCCCTTGTACAGCCAGCAATACCTGCGAGGCTTCGGCACGCTGTACACGGCGGCCTATGATGTGGAGAAGGGTCGCGTGCAGATCATCTGGCCCCAGAAACAGGTGGAAGCGAGCTTCAAGCGCTTTGAAGAACAGGAAGTGCAGGTTGTGCTGTTGACGCCGGTGGGGCGCTACCTGGCGAAGTAGTCCCTCGCCATTGGGCGGTACTTTTGGGCCATGTCCAGCACAGCGATCGCGCCGACAAAGGCTTCGAACACCAGTACGCTTTTCAACCAAGCGAACTACATCAGTGGTTTCTGGGTAGGCCAAGGTGACGGCACCTTCAACACCGTCATCGACAAGTACCACGGCACCGAGTTGGCCAAGGTGCCCCACGCCACGGAAGCTCAGATGGAAGAGGCCATCGCTGCTGCCTATGCGAGCCGCGATGCTGTAAAGAAGTTGAGCGCTGGAGAACGCAGCGCGAAACTGGAAGCGCTGGCATCGTTGATCGCGAAGCACGAAGAAGAACTCGCGGTGTTGATCGCGCAGGAAGGTGGCAAGCCCATCGGATACGCGAAGGCCGAGATCGCCAGGTGCATCACGACGGTGCGCACGGCCGCTGCGGAAGCACTTCGCTTCACAGGCGAGAGCATTGCACTCGACTACGGCGCTGGCGCTGGCAAGACCGCCTTCACCAAGCGATTCCCCATCGGCGTCGTCGCTGCGATCACACCCTTCAACTTCCCGCTGAACCTGGTGCTGCACAAGGTGGCGCCTGCGATGGCGGTCGGTTGCGCAGTCGTGCTGAAGCCTTCACCGCAAGCTCCCTTGTGCGCTCTTGTTCTTGCTCGTTTCATGGAGGAGATCGGTTGGCCGAAGGGCGCGTTCAGCGTTCTTATGTGCGGCGTTCCTGTTGCTGAGAAATTGGTGAAGGACGAGCGCGTGGCCATGCTCAGCTTCACCGGTAGCGACAAGGTCGGCTGGCATCTGAAGAGCATCTGCGGCAAGAAGAAGGTGGCGCTCGAACTCGGTGGCAATGCGAGCGTGATCGTGGATGAAGGCGTTGACCTCGCATCCATCGCGAAGAGCGTTGCCGTTGGAGCGAACATCTATGCGGGCCAGACCTGCATCAGCACGCAGCGCATCTACGTCGTTGAGTCGGTCTTCGAGCAGTTCCGCGATCTGCTGGTGAAGGAGTACGCTGCACTCCAAGCGGGTGATCCCAGCAACCCCGAAGTCACCGTCGGCCCGATCATCGACAAGGGGCACTACGATCGCATCGCGAGCTGGGTGGAGGAAGCTCTGAAGGGCGGTGCGGAGATCCTCGCCGGCGGCAAGCCCGTGGATCTTGCACGGAACATCTACGCGGCAACGCTGCTTACCAATACCCGACACGACATGCTGGTGAACTGTGCCGAGGTTTTCGGTCCCGTGGCCATTGTGGAACCTGTCGCGGACTTTGCTGAGGCGATCGCCCAAGTGAACAACAGCACCTACGGATTGCAGGCCGGCGTGTTCACCAACTCCTTGGCGAACATGAAGCGTGCGCACGACGAACTGGAGGTCGGCGGCATCATCATCAACAACGTCCCCGGCTTCCGCATCGACAGCATGCCCTATGGCGGCATCAAGGACAGCGGGCTGGGGCGTGAGGGCGTGAAATACGCGATGGAGGAGATGAGCGAGCCGAGGTTGCTGGTATTTTGACCGACAGCTCAGGCACTTACTGCGGCTCATGTGGCCGGAAGCCCTTGTTTCTGCCCGAAGCAAGGTTTAGCTTGCATCGCCTTTTCCGACCCCCGCCAGCTCCCCTTGGCTGCATGGGGCCTTCGCTCCTAAATCTGCTCCACCATGCGCTTCATTACCGCCAACAAGAAGTCCTTGATCGCCCTCTGCGCCCTCGGCCTCGTCGCCGGGCTTTCGGCGTTCAACAACAATGATGAGGTAACCCCGGTAGTCGATACCGAGCGTTCGGGCCAGAGCGTGCCCGCGAGCAGCTTCACCAACTTCGAATCGGCGCATGTGAGCCCGATCGCCATGACTCCCGATGGCACCAAGCTGCTCGCGGTGAACACGGCCAACAACAGCCTGGAGGTCTTCACGCTCAGCAGCACGGGCATGATGCACACGGCCACCATCCCTGTGGGCCTCGATCCCGTTACCGTTCGGGCGCGTACCAATAACGAAGCATGGGTGGTGTGCCAGGTGAGCGATGAGATCAGCATCGTGGACCTCACCTTGAAGGCGACGATCCGCAGCGTGGCGACCGAGAACGAGCCTGCCGACTTGGTCTTCGCAGGAACGCCGCTGAAAGCCTATGTGAGCTGCGCTGAGCGTGAGAGCATCCAGGTGTTCGACCCGGCGAATCCCGGAACTGCTCCTACGGAGATCTTGTTGAAGGGTGAGCAGCCACGGGCGTTGGCTGTCAGCCCCGATGGCAGCACGGTCTACTGCGCCTTCTTCGAAAGCGGCAATCGCACCACGGCGATCAGCGGTAACAACTTCTTCTCCACCGAGCACGTTCCTAGCAAGATCGGGATCTGCTCCACGCAGGGGGGGTGTACGCTCATCCCGAACGATGTCACCAACCCGGCCGGACCCTACGGCGGGGCGGTGCCGGTCCCGAATTCGGGTACAGGCTACAATCCGCCCCTTAACCCGAACAATCCGGCATCCACAGAGACGAACACCATGATCGTGCGCAAGAATCCGGCAGGACAGTGGATGGACGACAACGCCCACAACTGGACGAACATCGTTACCGGGGGCGCTGGTGTACGCCAGGTGGGGTGGGACATGCCCGACCGCGATGTGGCCATCATCGCCACAAGCAATAATGCGGTCAGTTACAAGAGCACCTTGGGCAATATCCTCATGGCCATGTCCGTGAAGCCGTTATCGGGCGAAGTGTATGTGGTGGGCACCGATGCCACCAATGAGATCCGCTTCGAGCCCAATCTGAAGGGAAAGTTCCTGCGCGTGAACGTGTCGCGGTTCTCGCCTCCGGCGGGTTCGGTGACCATCACGGACATGAACCCGCAGATCAACTACACAACGCATACCTCACCACCCGCCGTTCGGAAGCAGGCCATTGGCGACCCGCGAGGCATCGCATGGCGAAGCGATGGCAGCAAGGCGTACGTGACAGGCATGGGGTCGAACAACGTGATCACCATCACCGCTACGGGCGCTCGCACGGTGCCCGACCCCATCGTGGTGGGCGAAGGCCCCACGGGGATCGTGATCGATGAGGCGCGCCAACGGGCATACGTCATCAATAAATTCGGTGCGAGCATCTCCACCATCGATCTGGCCACCGACAAGGAAGTCTCACGCACCGGCTCCTTCGATCCTACACCACAGGCGATCAAGACCGGTCGCAAGCACTTGTACAATACCCTCACTGGCAGCGGCCACGGCCACATCAGTTGCGCCAGCTGCCACGTGGATGCGCGTTGGGACCGTCTGGCTTGGAACCTTGGCGACCCCTCGGGTGATATGGCGCTGGTTGATGGCAAGAGCTTCCATCCGCTCAAAGGGGTCAAGACCACGCAATTCCTGATCGACATCATCGGACGGGGCCGTGGGAACCTCCATTGGCGCGGTGACAAGGATGGATTCCAGGATTTCGCAGGGGCCTTCCAGAACCTGCAGGGTGCGGATGCTCCGCTCGACGTGGTGGGCATGCAGGAGTTCTCGGACTTCCTTGCGGCTTGCTGGTACGTGCCCAACCCGTACCGCGTGTATAAGCCCAATTCGCAATCGTCCACCACGCGGATCAATCCTGGTCGTGTGCGCGGAACAGGCGTCACCTTCCAGTCGGTGCCACCTGCGGTGAACCTCTTCGTGGCGGTGAACGTGAACTGTGTGCCCTGTCATAACGCGCAGACCGGGCGCGGGGATTTGGCCGGAAACGGGCAAGTAGCCGGGAATGCCCCTGGCGCGGGGGGCTCCACTGCCAACACGCAAGGATTCACCATGAACCGGAACATGGCCAGCGACCTGCGCAGCGCCTACCGCAAGACCGGCTTCTACTACAACACCACGGAATGCACCAGTGGTTTCGGCCTGCTCTCCGAAGGCGTAATGGAGACCTGGTACAATGGATCCGGCGTGGCCAACTACATGGGCGATTACGAGCCGGAGATCCTGAGCTGGTCAGGAGGAATCGACAATGACAACTGTCCGCAGTGCTTCAACACGAGCAACTTCCCGTTCTCCACGACCGCAGTGAACGATGTACTGCCTGCGGTGGGCATGCGTCACACGATCAATGGGTCCATTGGCTCCACCACAACGCTCAATGTGCTGAAGGACCTCGCCGATACGCGAGCGAACGAGTACGCCATGGTGGTGAAGGGCATTTGGGGAGGCGTGCCGCGCGGATTCTATTACATGGGCAGCAACAACTACCAGCCCGACCAGAACGGCGCCGCAGCGGTCACGCATGCTGCCTTGGTCGCATCGGCGCAAGTCTCGGGCAACCCTCTCACGTGGACGCTCGTGCATCCCAGCACCAAGATCCGCCACGGCGTGGATCGCGACATGGACGGCGTCTTTGATTTCAGCGATGGCGATGCCGAGCTCGATCTCAGCCTTTACCTCGAAGGGCCGCTGAACGGGACTGTGATGCGTAGCGACCTGAAGACCGCAGGACTGATCCCCTCCGCTGACCCCTATGGCATGGGCACCACGGCGAACGAGGACCTGATGGCGCGTAGTGGTGCCAACGCGCCCGTTGATTGGGTCATGGTGCAGTTGCGCGACAATGCGAGCCCCACCACGGTGGTGAGCGAGATGGCTGCCATGGTAATGGCGAACGGCAAGGTGGTGATGGCCAATGGCGAGAGCCCGCTCTACTTCCCCGGGGTACCACGTGCGCAATACCGCGTGGCCGCGTGGCATCGCAACCACCTGGCAGCGATGACCCTGAACGGCACACAGCTAGGAGCTGGTGTGGTCGCGCTCAACTTCGGTGATCCGGGGCTGGGCATGTACGGCACCAACGCGCGCACCATCATCGGCAGTATCGCTGCGCTATGGGCGGGTGATGTGGATGGCAATGGAACCCTGCGCTATACGGGGGGGCTGAACGACCGCGACCCGATCCTTGTGGATGTAGGCGGTAGCGTACCTACCGCGACCGCCACCGGCTATCTGGGATCGGACGTGAACATGGACGGAGTGATCCGCTACGTGGGCGGTGGGAACGATCGCGATCCCATCCTCGTCAACATCGGCGGCAGCATACCCACGAACACACGGGTCGAACAACTGCCCTAAGCCACTTCTATGAACCCGAGAAGGCCGGACGCTATGCGCTCCGGCCTTCTTCTTTCCCGGCCTTCTCCAGCTTCTCCACCCGCGCCACCAGCTTCTCCAGGTTGCGGAAGTGGATGTAGCTCTTGCGGTACTTCTGCACCTCGAAGGCCGGTGAGCCCATGTAGGCCTCGCCCGCCTTGGTGTCCTTGCTGATGCCGCTCTGCGCCGCGATGATGGTGCCATCCGCGATCTTCAAGTGGCCGATGATGCCGACCTGTCCGCTGAACATGCAGTTCTTGCCGATCCTGGTGGAGCCCGCCACCACGCCGCCCGCCGCGTAGTAAGTGTTCTCGCCCACCTCCACGTTGTGAGCGATGTGGATGAGGTTGTCGAATTTGACGCCCTTGCGCAGGATCGTGCTGCCGAGCGTGGCGCGGTCGATGGCGCAGTTCGCGCCGATCTCCACATCATCCTCGATCACCACATTGCCGATCTGCGGGATCTTGGCACCACCGTCAGGGCCTGTCGCGAAGCGGAATCCGTCGCTGCCGATCACCGTGCCGCTGTGGATGATGCACTTCGCGCCCACGGTGCAATCCGAATAGATCTTCACTCCGGCAAAGAGCGTGGTGTTGTCCCCGATCACGACGTTGTCGCCGATGTAGGCATGCGGATAGATCTTCACGTTGCTGCCGATCCGCGCGTTAGCGCCGATGTATGCAAGCGGCCCGATGTAGCAGTCGTTGCCATACGCGGCGCCCTCCTCGATCACCGCCTGAGGCGAGATGCCCTTCTTGTCGAGCTTGATGGTGTTGTACATCTCCAGCACCTTGGCGAAGGCGCCCTGCGCATCGGCCACGCGAACGAGGGTCGTCTTCACCGGTGCAGTAAGGGCGAAGTCCTTGCCGATGATGACCACGCTGGCGGTGGTATTGTACACATACTGTGTGTAGGCCGGATTGGCGAGGAAGGAAAGAGAGCCCGCGCCGCCCTCCTCGATCTTGGAGAGCTTGCTCACGGTGGCGTCGGCGTCGCCTTCAACGGTGCCTTGGAGGAGCTGTGCGATCTGTGCGGCGGTGAATTGCATGGCGGAAAAGTACCACGGAGGCCCGAGGTCCGATCTTCGCCCTGTGGAACCGCTCGACGTCCGTGAAAAAGTGAAGCTGCTGCCCCACCAGCCGGGGGTGTACCAGTTCTTCGACTTCAGTGGCCGCATCATCTACATCGGCAAGGCCAAGGACCTGCGCAATCGCGTGGGCAGCTATTTCACCAAGCAGCGCTTCGAAACGGGCAAGACCGCCAAACTGGTGGCCAACATCACTGACGTGAACATCATCGTGGTGGCCACCGAGTTCGATGCGCTGTTGCTTGAGAACTCGCTCATCAAGCAGCACCAGCCGCGCTACAACGTGATGCTGAAGGACGACAAGAGCTACCCGTGGATACGCATCCGCAACGAGCGTTTCCCCCGCGTGGAGGGCATGCGCAACCCGGTGGATGACGGGGCCGAGTACTACGGTCCTTATGCCAGCGGAAGGGTGATGAAGACCGTGGTGGAGCTGGTGAACACCATGTACAAGTTGCGCAACTGCAACTATGAACTGAGCGAACGCAACGTGGAGCGCGGCAAGTACAAGCGATGCTTGGAGTTCCATATGGGCAATTGCAAGGCGCCTTGCGAGGGCTTGCAGTCGCGGGAAGAGTACGACTCCCACATTAAGCAGATCCGCCAGATCGTACGGGGCCGAACACGCGGGGTGTCCAGGCTGCTGAAGGAGCAGATGATGGTGCATGCCGACGCGCTGGAGTTCGAGAAGGCAGAGGTGCTACGCGAGCGGATCGAGCAACTGGAGCGCTACCAAGCGCGCAACACCATCGTGCATGCCGACATCGGCGATGTGGACGTCTTCGCGCTCGCCAGCGACGCGGGCGGCGCCTGCGTGAACTATCTGCGCGTGATCGATGGCGCCGTGGTGCATGGGATCACCGTAGAGCTGAAGCCGAAGCTGGAAGAGACCGAAGCCGAATTGCTGCAGTTGGCCATTGCCGAATTGCGCGAACGCTTCAAGAGCAATGCGCCGGAGGCCATCGTGCCCTTCGATCCGGAGATCGAGGTACCGGGGATCGTCTTCACCATTCCGCAGCGGGGCGATAAGAAGGCGTTGCTTGAGCTCAGCGACCGCAACGCACGCTACTTCCTCCTCGACAAACGCAAGCAGGAGAAGCTCGTTGATCCCGAGGCCGCCACCAATCGCATCTTGCAACAATTGAAGCAGGACTTGCGCCTCAACGAACTGCCCAAGCACATCGAGTGCTTCGACAACAGCAACACGCAAGGCACCGACCCCGTGAGCGCGTGCGTGGTCTTCAAGGATGCCAGGCCCAGCAAGAAGGACTACCGCCATTTCAACATCCGCACGGTGGAAGGCCCGGATGACTTCGCGAGCATGGAAGAGGCCGTGGAGCGACGTTACTCGCGCTTGCTCACCGAAGGTGAGCCGCTGCCTCAGTTGGTCGTGATAGATGGTGGCAAAGGCCAGTTGCACGCGGCCATGAACGTCTTCGACCGGCTGGGGCTGCGCGGCAAAGTGGCGCTGGTCGGGATTGCGAAGCGTTTGGAGGAACTCTATTTCCCCGAGGACCCGGTGCCGCTGCACATCGACAAGCGTAGCAGCAGCCTCAAGGTCATCCAGCACATGCGCAACGAGGCGCACCGATTCGGTATCACCCATCACCGGAGCAAGCGGAGCAAGCGCATCATACGTACGGGGCTCGAAGGCATCGAAGGCATTGGGCCCAGCACCGCACAGAAGCTGCTCACGCGCTTCGGCAGCATCAAGGGGGTGAGGGATGCCATGCCGGAGGATGTGATCGCTGAGATCGGAGCGAAGAAGGCAGAGGTGGTGTTGAGGTCGCTCGCAAATGGAGCCTGATCCGGGAAAGCGGCACATATCTTCACTCTCCCAAGTACCATCACAATGCTGCGTAGGATGCTAGGCCTTCTCATTCCGTCGGCCATCGCCGTGCCCGTTGTGCTCAACGCACAAGCCCCCATCTGGATCTGGGCTACCGGTTTCAGCGGCAGTGCCGACGTCCACATGCTCGACATCGCGAGCAGCTCATCGAACGGGGCTTTCGCACACGGATCATTCGGCATCGATATCCATCTGCCTTTTGACACTCTTACGGCCAGTAATGGCCACTACTTCATTGCACACGTGGACACGCTCGGCTATGTCACCTGGGCGGTACAGTTCTCCAATGAAATCGTATCGATGCACGGAACGGCCGACGGCGGGGTGAGCTGTCTTGTCAGCTACACGGGAAGCACCATCGTCAATGGGGAGAGCTACGGTTCAGCGGGTGATGGCCATTCACTACTGTTGGTTGAGATCGACGGTGCAGGAACGGTAGCCGGCGCGCTGAACATTCCCGATGTGGTCGCACTGGATCACGATCCCGTTTTTCATCACACACCTGAAAGTGGCATTGCCTTACTCGTTGCATACGACGATAGCATTTCCATCATCGGACAATGGGTGCATGACAGCGGTATCGCTCTTGCTCGCATTTCCTCACTGGGCGAGCTGCTTTGGGCGCAGCGGCTCGGTAGCGGAACCATCATGCCGGGCTGCCTGAATGTTGATCAGCAAGGCCGGTCCCTCGTTGCGGTACTGTGGGGTTACGCACTGCTACCGACCGATACGGTCTTTGTTAACGGCGAAAGCACGGTCGCATCCTACGGTCCGTCTGGGAACTATGAATGGCGCGAGGATGAACTGTTCTACGACATGTTCGACCATCCATTGCTCCGCCGCCGGGCCAACGGGAATGCGCTCATTTCCCTGAGCCTTCCAGCACTGGAGTTCGGCTTCATCGCATCCCATGAATTCGACGCGAGCGGCACCAATCTTTGGTCGAACCAGGCTACAGGAATAACGGGATTGTTCGGTCATCGGCCGAGTTCGATGGTCCCCTTGGTCGATGGCGGCACCCTTCTCGGTGGATATAAAGTGGGGCCGTTGACTTTCGGCACCATCAACCCTGGGCATAGTGGGCCCGACCTGTTCGTCTCGATGATCGATGATCAAGGCGATTGGCAGTGGGCTGTTACGGAAAGCAGCGGTAACGTCTTTGGACCGGTTTCGTCATTGGGGAACAATACGCGCATCTATTCCACTGGCACCACGGATACAGGAGTTTCGTTCGGCGACCACGTTGTTCCGACAAGCATGGGCGATTTCAAGGGTTTCGTCGCCTGTCTGGGGGATGCCACACTGAGCAACTCCGATGGGGTCACTTTGAACAGTACCCTTTCCGCACGGCCCAATCCAGCGGAGAATGTGCTTCAAATCTCCCTCCCCATCAATCGCACGCATCTCATGATCGTGACCGATATACGGGGTCGTACAATGACTGATCACATCCGTCGCCTTTCACCATCCTCCTTCGATGTCTCCCGTTTGTCTCCAGGCACCTACGTGCTCAGCCTGGGGGAGCAGCACGTCCGCTTCATCAAGGAGTGATCCATCGCCCGCTACCTTGGCCGCATGGAGGCCTGCGCCAATTGCGGCAACGCTTTCGATAGCGCGTATTGCCCTGCTTGCGGGCAGAAGCGCATGGCGCCGGGCATGCGGATCGGCGACGTGCTTCACGATTTCGCCGCCGGCGTCTACAATGTGGATGCACCCATACCTAACACGCTACGCACATTCGTCCGGGGACCGGCTGGCCTTACGCGCGCTTTCCTCGCAGGCAGGCGCAAGGCGTTCACACCGCCGGTGCGGTACTTCTTGTTCGGCATCGCTTACTACTACATCATGCGCTGGTTGCTCAACTGGGATCCGGTGGACAATGCTGTGCATGCGGTGGGCGGGCAAAGCATTCCGGACAACGCGGCCATGCGGGTGAACCATTGGATGAGCGCCAATGTGAACCTGCTGCTTCCATTGCTCCTGATCATCCTGGCAACGTTCGACCGGCTGCTTTTCCCACGCACGACGCTCAACTGGGTGGAACGGCTCATCCATTACCTGTTCGCGGTCGGCACTTACCTGATGGTCGCCACCACGCTACTGCCCCTCAATGTGATCTGGCCGTTGATGAACATCGTGAACTTCCTGGTCATCATGGGTACGTTGGTCTGGGCAACGATCTCATTGCACCGAACCGGAGCGTGGACCGTATTGAAGGCCGTGCTGATGGTGCCCCTTTGCTTTGTCCTGTATGTTTTCTCGTGCATGGTGCTTGTAGCCCTAGTGCTCAGGGAGCCCCTTGCTGAAGTGTTCTCCCGTCACTGAACAACCGGCGCCATGACCATGGACCGGGTCTGCATCCTGCTTCCCTTCCGCAACGCCGTGAGCACGCTGGAGGCCGCGATCGCCAGCATTGCGCAACAGACGTATTCCGATTGGAAACTGCTGCTGCTCGACAACGCCAGCACCGACGAAGGCTCTTCCATTGCACAGCGTTGGGCCGAACGCGATCCGCGCATCACGCTGCTGGATGAACCACGAATCGGCATCGCCCATGCTTTGAACACTGGCCTAACGCATGCCCAAGGCAAGTACATCGCCCGCATGGATGCCGATGACATCAGCCATCCGGAGCGCCTCGCGAAACAGGTGGCCTTTCTGGAAGCGTATCCGGAGGTCGGCGTGCTTGGAACGCGCACCCGTTTCGAGACCAAGGTGGTGAAGAGCAGCGGCATGGCGTGGTTCGTAAACTGGCAGAATGCGATCGCGACACCTCATGAGCATTACGTGAAGCGCTTCGTGGATGCGCCGATAGCGCATCCCACGGTAATGTTCAGGCGCGAGTTGGTGGAGCAACACGGTGCTTATTCGACCGGCCCACTGCCGGAAGATCATGAGCTCTGGCTGCGCTGGATGGATGCCGGTGTTCGCTTCGCGAAGCTGCCCGAGGAACTGCTAACATGGGTCGATCATCCGCATCGACTCAGCCGCACGCATGCCAACTACAGCGTGGATGCCTTCTTCAGCACCAAGGCGAAATGGCTGGCGAAGTGGTTGCATCGAAAGCTGAACGGAAGGCCGGTAATCGTTGCCGGAACGAGCGGATTGTGCCGCGATCGCGCCCGTTTGCTGGAGGCGGAGGGGATCCGGATCAACGCCTTCACGGATGTGAAACCACGCGAAGTGCCGGGCTACGTCTTCATACCGCATGATGCGCTGCCACCAGCAGGCATGGCCTTCGTCGTTTCATTCATCAGCCAGCGGGGCACCGGTGATCGCATCGCGGAGTATCTCCTCTCGCGTGGCTTGGTGGAAGGCGACGACTTCATCCTGGCTGCATGAGCCGGGCTACCTTGGCGACGATGGAACCGTTGGCCGAAGCCCACCGCTTGCGCGAGCACTTCGACTCCGGTGCTACGCGGTCCCATGCCGCTCGACGCGACGCGTTGAGGGCATTGAAGGCATCGATACGTAAGCATGAGGAGGAGCTTCTTGAGGCCATGCGTGCCGACATGCGCAAGCCGCGCTTCGAGGCGTACATGAGCGACATCGGCCTGGTGTACGCCGCGATCGACCATGCCACGGAGCATCTGAAGGAGTGGATGAGACCCCGCTCAGTGCATACCCCGCTGGCGATACAGCTCGCACGGAGCGAAACCCTGCTTCAACCGTTGGGCGTGGTACTCATCATCGCGCCATGGAATTACCCGGCACTGCTTCTTCTCTCACCCCTTGTCGGGGCGATCGCGGCGGGAAATTGCGCGGTGCTGAAACCCAGCGAGGATGCGCCTGCCACGGCAAGGGTGGTGGAACGAGTCATTCGCGAAGCGCTCCACGACGGCCAGGCGGTGGTGATCCAGGGCGAAGGGCGCGAGGTGGTGCCTGCCCTTATGCGCGGTTTCCGCTTCGACCATGTCTTCTTCACGGGCAGCGCGAGCGTCGGGCGCGCAGTGTTGAAGCTAGCCGCGGAACAATTGGTTCCCGTAACGCTGGAGCTCGGTGGAAAGAGCCCCGCTATCGTGGATGCCACAGCCGATGTGAAGGTGGCCGCCAGGCGCATCGCATGGAGCAAGTACTTCAATGCTGGACAGACCTGCATCGCCACGGACCACGCCCTGGTGCATGCGTCGGTGATGGAGCCCTTCCTCGAAGCCTTTGCGAATCGTGTTCGGCGCTTCTACGGTGACGATCCGCAGCGCAGTCCGGACTACGCGCGCATGATACATCAGCGCCGTTTCCAAACCGTGCAGGCCTATCTGGCACAGGGCGATGTCCGCCTGGGAGGGATCACCGAAGAAGCCGACGGCTACATCGCGCCAACTGTTCTTACTGGTGTTACGCTTGACAGTCCTGTGATGCGCGAGGAGATCTTCGGACCGGTCCTGCCGGCACTGATCTGGAGAGAGCGCGATGAGCTGAAGGCCATCCTTGCTCGCAATCCGCAACCACTGGCTGCCTATCTGTTCAGCCATGACCGCCCCATACAGCGCTGGTTCAAGGAAGAGCTGGCCTTCGGCGGCGGCTGCATCAACCATTGCCTGCTGCAGTTCGGCCCGCATGAACTGCCCTTCGGCGGGGTGGGCCATAGCGGGATGGGCCGCTACCACGGCTTCGACAGCTTTGTTCTTTTCAGCAACCACAAGGGCGTGGTGCAAGCCAGCACGCTCATTGACCACGGATTGCAGGACCCGCCTTACACGAAGTTGAAGGAGCGGATCCTTCGCCGTGTGCTCTAGCGGCTCACTCGAGCACGCGTTCCGCCCGTTTGGGGCGCAGCGCATCGCGAATGGCTTTCAGGTGCTGCTCCTCGCACTCCAAGGTGGCTGTGCAGCGTACCGGATGCGCGGTCACCCAATGGCGCCGGTCATCGATGCCCTCGCGAAGGCAGAACTCATCGACGTGATGCAGGAAGTGGGATGCTGTTGCATGAGCATCCGGCCCGAAGAAGTCCCAGTGGAAGCGAAGGAGGCTCATTGGCGTGCAGCGGCTATTTTGCGCAAAGGTGGAACCATTGCTCTTCTTCCTGGTGGCCGCACTGGCCAGCTTCGTCGGCTCGCTGCAAGCGGGCGTGGTGAACACCGCCGTGCTTGCCCATACGGTGAAGTGGGGGCGGCACGCCGGTCGTCGCATGGCCGTGGGTGGTGCGTTGCCGGAACTGCTGTATGCGGGTATCGCGTTCGCTGGTGCAGGCTGGCTGGTGCATGCACTGGGCATGGGCCGTACAGGCATCACCATCGTGGTGAGCGCTGTGCTTCTTACACTGGGGATCTATTTCGTGTTCGTATTCAAACCCAAGCCCGCCGCACCCGGCGAGGACAAGCTGTCGGGCGACCTGAGGCGCGGCCTTTTCCTCGGCCTGGCCAATCCGCAGCTGCTGCTCTTCTGGTGCGGCGTGAAGCTCATGCTCGTCTCTTTCGGCATGCTGGGCGACCGCCCGGTCGACCTATTGGCTTTCTCGCTGGGCGCGTTCTTGGGCGCCATCATCCTGTTGATGATCCTCGTGCGGCTTGGCGTCAAGGCGCAGGAGAAGCTATCGCCACGAGGCCTGCGGCGGCTGTTCCGTGGGATAGGCCTGGTGCTGCTGGGTTCGGGGCTCTATGGACTCCTGCGCTCGCAGGGGTGGGTGCCATAGCGCACGGCTTGGTGGCGAAGTGCTGCATGCAACGGCGGACCACGGTCATCGCCGAAGCCGGTTCATGCCCCATGTGCTGCAAACGCTCGCTCAGTGCGCCGATGCGCCGTACATGCCGCAGGAGTTCCTGCCAGCACCACCAAACGCTCCGCTCCGGATCGTAGATATGGCCCGGCTCGCTGCTCACCCCGTTCAGCTCGATCACGGTGAATCGGCCCGCTTGCAATGCAGCCTCGTTCTCACATCGAACATCGAAGCGGCCATAGTGTATGCCGCTGGTGACGGTGAGCAGTACTTGCAAGGCAGTGCGCAGCTCGGGAGTGGCCAGTTGGCTGGCATCGAAGAAGGCCGTTCCCCGACAGTGGTTGCCGATAGGCTCCACCAGTATCCGCTCACCTGCGGCAGCAATGCGTTGAAGCTCCGGCCCAGCTGACCGGGACAGCCTGCGTGCCTGCCTGCCACCGCGCACTGTTGCGTTGAGCAGATCCTCTATGGCGCGCATCCCATCGCCCTCGACGCTGAGGAAGCGCTTGCCGGTGATGGAGAGCAATTCCACACGCGTTGTGTCCGGATGCTTCATGAAGAAGAGGCTGAACTCAAGCGGCGCTTCCGCCAATTGCTGCATCAGCATGTCCTCCTGGCAGGTGGCGATATGCTCAATAAGGTCCCGCTCATCGCGCGCGATGCGCACGGCCCTTCCGCGTTCGCCGATGTCGGGCTTTACGATCAATGGGAACGACAAGTCCGCTTCTTCGCGGAGGCGCATGATGGTCGCCGCGCTGCTGCCAGCCCGAACCAGTACCGTGCGCGGATAGCTCCCCTCCGGCAGCAGTTGATAGATGCTCGATTTGCGCTCGCCGAAGAAGCCGCCCAGATCAATGGACGGATTGACGTTGGTGAAGAAGGCAGCCCGGCGTTGGCGAATTGCTTGGTACAGGTAGAATGGAATGACCGGCAGATAGATGACCCACCACGGCCAGTACTCGTGGTTCAGCCGGTCGGCGATGCGGTGCCGCATGGTCAGTGCGCCGCCACCGCGCGCGCTTGATGGTTTCTCGTGGACGCTGCCACGCCCAGGTGCCCCGGAAAGCGCACAAGCGGAAGCTCCTGCTCCAGTGCGATGCGCACCATGGCCAGATGGTGCACGCTGTGATCGGCGAGATAGGCGAGCTCCCGCTTCAGCGTGGTACGATGGGCGATCGTGCCGTCCAATCCGGGCAGTTCACTTTCCATGACCAGTTCACGGTCATGGCGGAGATCATGGAGCATGCTGATGCTTCGGACAGTGCTCGCACGCGCTGCGATCACCTCCGTTTCGATCAGGAGGTCGCGTTTGCGCCGGTCATAGCTGAAGAGGCCCGAGTCGGCCTCGCCGAGCAGGCAGGCGTAGAATTCAAGGATATGGCGGAAGTGCTGTCCGATACTGCTGCCGAAGAGCAGGGTGCGGGCACGGGCGAGCTCTTCATCGGCAAGCTGGTGCAGGAGCGCATCCACCTTCTCGAGCACTGATGTGTTGTATTCAACGAGGGCGGTCATTGTGCTTGTCCTGATTAGGTTGGAGTGTCGTGCATTTCAGAGATCGTCGTGGTCCCGACGAAGCGAATGCTGGAATGCCGCAGCGGTATGCCGGTCGCGGAAGAGCACCCATGCCGAAGCACCGGCCACCACCATCGCCAGGGTGAACAGCAGGCCGCTGTCGCCCTGTACTTCGATGCCGAGGATGGTGAGGTGCGTGAGGATGGCTCCCATCATGGTGCCCAACGCAAGACCGGCCCCGGCCCACGCAAAGCGCGGCCAAAGTAGCAGCACGGCGGCGATGAGTTCTACGACGCCCGATCCGATGCGGCCTCCAGGTTCGGCGTTGATGGTGGTGAAGATGTACACCGATTCGGGCGATGCCGAGAACTTGAAATAGAGCGTTTGCAACAAGATGACAGCGGCCACCACGTTCGGCAACCAATGGAGCATTCTTCGCAGGTGCATGGGTCGGATCATTTATGCTTGAAGGCGGTCCAGTTGCGATCGGCAGCCGCCTGCAACAAGGCCTCGTTCTTGTTCCACGCGGTGAGCGTGTTGCTGAAATAGGCGTTGTAGAAGAGGTAGACCTGCCATCCTTCACCTTGAACGTCTCGGGATCCACTTCCACTTTCTCATTCCGGGCACCCATGGCGTATGCGCACCAGCCACCATATTCCGGCAGGTACCGCTCCGGATCCTTCAGGAACAGGTCGCGATGCGCGGCGATGGCGAAGTGGAAGGTGGCTCCTCGATGGACCGTAACTATCGAGGCACTGCCCTTGACGGCCCGGCCCTGAACGAGGTAGGCCACCGGGTCGTAGCCTTCCACCCAGAGTCCCTTGCTGTCGACATTGAAGAATGGGGAGAGGTCCTGCGAGGTGCAGATCAGTGGGGCGATGAACAGGAGGGAAAGAAGGCCTGTGCGCATTCTCGGTGATGATGAACGAAGCGGAAGTCGACAGCCCTACGCATCCCTGACAACCACCACCGGAGTTCCTCGGGTGGCCTGCTATCTTCGGCGCACTTCATACGCGCATGAACAAATTAGTGGCCAGCGCCGATGCAGCGCTCGACGGATTGACGGATAACATGACCCTCATGGTCGGTGGCTTTGGATTGTGCGGCATTCCGGAAAACCTGATCGCTGCGCTCGTACGCCGGGGTACGAAGGGCCTCACATGCATCAGCAACAACGCGGGCGTGGACGACTTCGGCCTGGGCTTGCTATTGAAGACGCGCCAGATCAGGAAGATGATCAGCAGCTACGTGGGCGAGAACGAGGAGTTCGAGCGCCAGATGCTGAGCGGTGAACTGGAGGTGGACCTTATCCCGCAAGGCACGCTTGCCGAACGATGCCGTGCTGGTGGTGCTGGCATACCAGCATTCTTCACGCCCGCAGGCTTCGGTACCGAGGTGGGCCAGGGCAAGGAGGTGCGGGAGTTCAACGGGAAGATGCACGTGCTCGAGAGCGGGCTCCGCGCCGATTTCGCACTGGTGAAGGCATGGAAGGGCGACCGCTTCGGCAACCTGGTCTACAAGCGCACGGCGCGCAACTTCAACCCCATGATGGCCATGGCCGGCAAGATCACGGTGGCGGAGGTGGAGGAGTTGGTAGAGCCCGGAATGCTTGATCCCGATGCAGTGCATACGCCCGGCATTTTCGTGCAGCGCATCTTCCAAGGAAAGGATTACGAGAAGCGGATCGAGCAGCGCACGGTGCGCAAGCGAAGCTGATCGCGCATGGGCGCGCGCAGCGAACGCATCGTCTTCATCGCAACGGCCGGGTTGGTCTTCCTCCTCGTGCTGCTGCGCGCATTGCTCGTGCCGCTGGTCCATGATGAAGCCACCTCTTTCATTGCGTATGCGCAGAGCGGCCGTTTCCTGCCATTCGCTTCACTGTGGGATGCGAACAACCACTACCTCAACAGCCTGCTCGGCTTCATCGGGTTCAAGCTCTTCGGGCTGAAGCTGCTGGCTTTGCGTTACGGCAGCGTGCTCAGCTACTTGCTCTTCGCGTGGAGCGCGTGGCGTCTGGGCCACCACGTGCAGCATCGCACGGTGCGTTGGGTCCTGTGGTCGGCCTTGTTGCTCTGCCCGTTCCTGCTCGACTTCTTCTCCCTCTTCCGCGGCTACGGACCTGCGATGGCCTTCCTGCTGTTCTCCGTGCAAGCCCTGCTGCGCTTCGCCCAATGGCATCGTCGTGGCGATCTGCTCGCTGTTCTGCTGGGCATGGCGGTAGCGAACGGATTCCTGTTGGCACTGGTGCCGCTGTGGGCCGTTATCCTCGTGGTGCTCACGGTTCTGGTGGGCAGGGAGCGCCGTAGTCTGCTCCTGGTTGCTGCGCTGGGCTGGCTCCCGTTCGCGGGAGCTGCAGCGCTCTCACTGCTGCTTTCCGAACTGGGACTTCTTTATCATGGAGGAACGAGCGGTTTCATGGGCGTCACAGTGGGCACACTGGCTTGGCGTGTCCTTGGACAGGATGTGCCAGGTTTTCGTGCCGCGATGCTCATGTTCGTAGGCGTCGCTGGCCTGGTGTTATTGTTCGAATGGACACGCACAAAGCTGCTGCGAGGACCCGGGATACTCGTTCTGGCTTTGTTGCTATTGGAGTCGCTCGGACGAATCATGGCCGCGCATGCCATCCACCTGAACTACGCCGAGGACCGTACCGCATTGCATTCGCTCCTGCTGGCCATCTTGCTCACGGGCCTGACTGCCGACCGACTGGCCGCGCGCTGGCGATACGGTTGGCTCCTCGCGGTGCCGCTGCTCATGCTGCCTCTTCGCGCGCTGAGAACGGGCAATCTCGAAAGCACCGTGCTCTGGCCAGAGCAGTCGATACCGAACCGATTCGTTCATCATGTGGCCGCCCTGGAGAAAGAACTTGGTCGCCCGGCCGTCGTGGGCACGCACCGGCACGCGGGACATCCGTGGGCGCTGCAACGGCGCATGCATGGGAGCGAAGGCGATGCCAACGCGCACAGTTGGCCGAATGGCAAGGACGATGTACGCATCGCCATGCGTCGCGATCTCGATGCGGCCCGCGCAGGATTCAGGGGTCGTGGATAGCGCTCCTCGGAACCAGCTCTTTCTGCTCCTGCGCGAGACGCCGCTTCGCGTGGAGATGATCGCGGACACTGCATTTGCGTTCTCCGTTCATGCTGCCGAACGGTCGTCGATGATCGAGCTTCCTGTTCAGCGCCTTCGATCGCAGGACCTCCTTGTCCAAGTAAGCGCGGAACTTGAGTCCTCTTGCATCGTCATCGACCCGCGGCTGGTCATTGACATCATTGATGCCTCCGGTGCCATCATCTACAACGACATCGTTTTCCTCAGCACGCGCAGGGCGCAGTGGCATGGAGAGCGCTGGCAGTGCATCAGGCACGTGCCGGTGAGCGCCACTGCGGCGAGTGCCGTCCTCTATTTCCAGGAGCCGGAGGCACGACCCTGCACCTTCTCGAATGGGCGGATGCTGGTGCAAGGAATAGCCCCATAGCGCTGCCGCTTCGCATCTTCGCAGGCAACAGCAACGAGCATGGCACTCACCAAAGAGCAGATGGCCCGGCGCATCGCGCGGGAATTGCGAGACGGCTACCGTCAATCTCGGCATCGGCATTCCCACGCTCGTTGCCAACTACATCCCCGAAGGGATGAACGTGGTGCTGCAGAGCGAGAATGGCATCCTGGGCACGGGGCCATTCCCGTTCGAGGGCGAAGAGGACGCCGACTTGATCAACGCCGGCAAGCAAACCGTGACACTGCTGCCCGGCAGCAGCATCTTCGACAGCGCCACCAGCTTCGCCATGATCCGTGGGCAGCACGTGCAGCTGACGGTGCTCGGCGCCATGGAGGTGAGCGACCAGGGCGATATCGCCAACTGGAAGATCCCCGGCAAGATGGTGAAGGGCATGGGCGGCGCCATGGACCTGGTGGCAAGCGCTGACAATATCATCGTGTGCATGATGCACACCAACAAGGCCGGCGAGAGCAAACTGCTGCCCAAGTGCGACCTTCCTCTTACGGGCGTGGGCTGCGTGAAGAAGATCGTGAGCGACCTCGGTGTATTCGACATCACCCCTGAAGGCTTCAAGCTGCTGGAGCGCGCACCCGGCGTAAGCGTGGACGAGATCAAGGCGAAGACCAAGGGAAGGCTGGTGGTGGAGGGAGAGGTGCCGGAGATGGGCGTTTAGGCCCACGTTCACGTGATTCTCTATCGTTCATGGTCCGTGAGGAACGGGATATTGGGTCGATAGGCACAGAGAACTGCTCGCCACGATGCTCGCGGCCAGGGCCGTTGGTGGAACGAGCGACTAGCGTAACGGACGGGGATTCATGCGCATATTTGAAACATGGTCAACGGATCACGCCGGGGCATGGAACGTGGCGCCTTCGGTGTGCTTTGTGCTTTGATCTTCGGATATGTGGTTCTGCGTGCTGTGCATGTTCCGCTCACGCACGACGAAGCAGTGTCGTACTTCCAGTATGTGCTGACAGGCGCGTTCCAACCGGGTTATGCGCATTGGGACGCCGGGAATCACCTGTTAAGCACCGCGCTTGGTCATCTCTCATTCCTCGCTTTCGGATCGGCCCCGCTGGCACTACGTCTGTTCAGTGTACTCGGCTTCTTGCTCTATGCGCTTTATGTATGGCGCTTCGGTTTGCAGATCGATCAGATGCTCATCCGATGGGCACTATGGGCCGCTTTGCTCCTCACGCCTTTCGTACTGGACTTCTTTTCGCTCTTTCGTGGGTACGGACTCGCCCTCGCCTTCGGCATGATGGGACTCTACCACCTTCTCCGATTCGCCAACAAGAACACCACGCCTCACCTTCTCTGGGCTCTTCTGGGCTGGTCCTTGGCCGGGTTCTCCTCATTGACACTTTTGTTGCTTTGGATCCAAGCGCTGGGATTGATTGCGTGCTCCGCCGTATTTCGGCGCGGGTCATTCTTTGGAAAGTCGGCCCGTATCGGCTTGACGCTTGGTCTGGGTGGACCCCCTCTAGCATACGCGATCTGGTACGGTAACGGACTCGCTTCGCGTAGCATGCTGTATTACGGTTCGGATCAAGGCCTATTCAAAGGCACGCTCTCGTCGCTCAGCCGCCTGTTGCTGGGCAGCGAAGCAATGCTTGTTTTGTGGGTGGTCGTTGCGATCCTGGCCGCCAGCCTCATTACTGCGGCGATCGCTACCTCAAGCCCCAGAACTCCGAATGAACGTTGGTCGCCTATTGGTGTGCTTGGCGCGTTGCTCGTGGGGGAGCTGGCCGGTCGAACCTTCCTTGGCGCTTTCTGGAATGTGCCGTACCCCATCGATCGCACGGCGGCGCATTTAGTGCCGCTCTGCCTGCTCCTTACGGCAATGGCGCTGGATTGGGCCAGCGTGCGGCGCCCGGTCCTGCGGTATTTGGCTATTCCCTTTCTGACACTGCCAATACGCACCGTAGCAGGGGTGAATGTGGATCGCACGACCCTTTGGCCAGAGGAAGCATTGGATAAGAGATTGATCCGCGCTGTTGAGGATCGGCAGGCAAAGACCACACGGCCTTTGCTCATCAGCGCTTGGAACCAGCTTCCTGAGCCCTGGCTCTATGCCCGCGCCAATGGTCACCCGACTCTCCCCCCTTTGATGGTGAACGGCTTTCCGATCGAGAACGCCGACTTGCTTCTGCTGGACACCATACACAGTAAGACCCCAAGCGGATTCCGCACGGTGTGCAGCACCTCAGACGGCGTATTGCACATGTTGGAACGAAAGGAAACGCTGGGGCTTGTGCTATTGGCCGATACGTTGGTTAATATGCCCAGAACGGACGCCGCGTTCTTCCGGCTCTGGGAACTCCCTGGCGGGCAGGCATCAGGCAAGCCCGTGTTGGTTGAATTGGATCTGCGCATGACCACCTACGGCCAGGGACCAATGATCAGTCTGGTTAGCGATTCGCAAGGCGCAGATGGACGACGGATCTTGTATGACGGAATCGAGCTCAACAGGGTCTACAAGGAATGGTCGAACGACTCCATTCGGGTTGCGAGGTACTTCCATCCGACCTCCCCTCCTGATTGGGCAGTTGTGTATCTCTGGATGATCAACGGCCGTTCGATGGAAGGTCTCTGCAGGGTGCGCACCTATATCATTACCAATCCTCCCGAAGCGCGCTCATGAGCCAACGGAATGCGAGCAATCCTATGATGCCATGCGCCCGGATAATGTGATTAGGGACTCAGGGGGTCGATTAAGGAGGTGGCTGGTCTCGACACCAGGGCTGATAGCCCAGGGGCTGCTCTTCTTCTTGTTCTTCTCCTGGTCCTCCATCGATTTCAATGATAAAGTGCCCTTGAATGATTGGAAGTCCGATCTGCGGGCGGACGCAGCCGGCTACTATATCTATTTGCCTGGCCTATTCCACCATGGCATGCACGCAGCCACAGTGCCGGACAGCTTGCTTGAGGTCGCGGGTCTCGGATACACCGTGGACCGCGAGCGCGACCGGATCATCACCAAGTACACCTGCGGCCCCGCCATCCTAATGCTGCCGTTCTTTCTGGTTGCTGAAATGATCACTGGTCCGGGCAGCACGGATGGTTGGACGCGTACTCACCACCAGGCCATCGAGGTGGCGGGCATCTTCTATTGGACCCTTGGCCTGTTCCTGCTGATCGGGGCTTTGCAACGCTGGAGGCCGACTGCTGCTCTGATAGCCATTCTCGTATTTCTTTCCATCGCCTTCGGTACCAACACCTTCTATTATGCATTCAGGGCCGCGGGCTACTCGCATGTGTACTCGTTCTTCCTACTGTGCCTGGCTCTGCACGCGATATATGCCGACCCTGACCGCTCCCTGCGGGTTCATTGGCGCTGGGCATTTCTGGTGGCGTGCTCATTGTTGGTGCTCATCCGACCGATCGATGTTGTTGCGGTGCTTGCACTTTTCGGTCTGCTTTGGATGGCCAGACCAGAGGAAGTGCGAAAGCCATTCTTCTATGTGAAGGGTGCAGCTGTTATGCTGGCGGTCGCGGTTCCACAACTGATTTATTGGCGGTTCGCGCACGGAAGCTGGGTGGTGTACTCATACGGTGAGGAGGGTTTCGATAACTGGGCCTCTCCTTTCTGGAAGGAAGTGCTTTTCGCGCCCTGCAACGGCCTGATCCCGCATGCACCAGTGCTTATCCTGCTTCCCTTCGGGTTGATGGCGCTTTGGGCGCGTTCCGCCGTGCAAGGAGCCCTGTTAGCGAGTTGCATCTTGCTTGTCCTTTACGCTTGCTCAGCTTGGCACTCATGGCATTTCGGGTGCAGCTACGGCATGCGACCGTTCGTCCAATACACGCCTTTCGCTGCCATGGCGCTCTGGGCCTTGTTCGCCCGACTCCGGGAGCGCGCAGCACCGGTTCTGCACGGCTTGGTGCCGTTGCTGGCGATCGTGTGCTTCATCAACTATAGAGCGATGCTCCAATACGACGTGTGCTACGTTGTTGGTGATTGGGAGTGGTCTTCCTTCGGGCGCAATTTGCTTGAGGCATTCTTCGGAAAGATGCCTTCCTGAGGTCCGTTCTGGGGGCATTTCGTTCCTTCACGTGAGATGACGAACCGGTCATTTGGTGCAGATGAGGGAAAGCCATTGAGATGGCCCTCGCTCATGCCCTCCATCATCCTGCTTCTGCTCGCATGGGCGTACCTCATCAAGCGGGCACTAGGGGTTTCATTCAGTTGGGATGAGGCGTACTCGTATCTGCACCATGTGAAGCCCTTGGTCCTTTGGCCACAGGCCTTCGACAGCATGGGGGCGAACCACCATCTCCTGAATGTTTGGGGAATGTGCTTGAGCGCAGCGCTCTTCGGGAATGGTGAGTTGGCCCTGCGCCTTCCGAACTTGTTGTTCTTCGGTGTGTATGCAGGGGCTGTACTGGTGCTGGTACGACATGCCACAAACGTGTTCCATGCGCTTTTCCTCACCGCGCTTCTAGTGCTGCATCCGTACATGCTGGACTTCTTCGCCTTGGCGCGCGGGTACGGCATTGGTCTCGGAGCCACGATGCTCGCTCTGGTCCTGGCATGGAACTACGTGCGCACTCGGTCCTTGCGTGATCTGGTGTGCGCCATGGCGGCCGCCGGGGTTGCGGCGATGGCGAACTTCATATTCGTCAACTTCCTTTTCGCTTTGGGAGGCGCGCTCGTGATCCTTCAGTTCATGCTAGGGTCCGATGGCCGCACGGTGCGGAGGAATGCGGCGATGGTAGTCTCCGTGGCAGTCCCTTTTCTGGCTGTCGTCCTGCCAATAGCCGTACGAATGAGCGATGAAGGGGCTTTTTATTTCGGCAACTCTGACCCATGGCAAGGCTCCGTTCGTGGGCTGGCCATCAAAGTGTTCTATCATCTGCCGCACTACTCGAATGCCTTCTTGCTTTTCCAGCGAGCATTGCTCGTGGCCGTGGCCGCGGTAGTGCTCTCGCTGGTCGTGAGCATTTTGAGGCGCAAGCTGCATAGCTACGCTCCGGTATTGCCGGGCCTGTTGGTACTGCTCCTCTGGTGTCTCGGGCTATTCGTTGAGCACAGGCTGAATGGAACACCGTACCCGGAAACGAGGACAGCCATGCCCTTCGTGCCTCTAGGGTGCTTCATTGTTTCAAGCGCGATGATGAATACCGCCCTAGGCCGGTGGTTCCCGACATGCCTGTTGGCCCTCTTGATATGCCCGTTGGGCTTGCATCAGTACCGTGCGAGCAACTATGCGTACACTGTTGAATGGCGGGCTTCCGGCGAGGTACGAAGCATGGTGCAAGCGATGCTCGCCGATTCGCCGCCCACATCATCGCAACGACCTCTTCTTACAGTCTCCAGTGACTTTGAAAGCCGGGAGCCCTTCGCGTACTACCTGGAGCGCTACGGGTTGCAACGGTTCCGTTTGAGCGCAATACGGATCGGGAACCGATGCTGCGGAGCGACTACTATATTATTGAATACGATGGTACGTGGAAGGTGGATACGGCTAACTGGACCTTGCTGTATGATGGTACGGCCACGAACACCAAGCTGTATCGCGATGAGCGGAACCTCGGAAGCGGGCGTGCACTGGCCTTCGATACAATGAGCATCCAGCTACCTGAGGAGGCCAGGCAAGGGCAGCGACTATACGGTGCTGACATAAGCGGCGGTGGGCTCAGCTACCGGTTCGCACCGCTCACGTGCATCGATCCCATCATTTTGGCGGAAGTGCATGTTCGCGGGGTCGAAAAGGATGATTGGTTGAGCCTTTCGGTGGCCATCAACCGCAACGACTCCCTGCTCGAAACCCGGTCCATACGCAACAAGCTGAGAACCGGGGGGGATGAGTGGGTCCCCATGACCCTCTGCTTTGCAACCAACCAGCGGATCCTGCCTGGTGACGTGGTGACCACTGCTGTTCTGGCGGCCACTGGGAAGAGGGAGCAATTCATTGGCCCCGCCTCCTTGCGCATCTATTCTCGTCCGCCGGACCAGCCAGCGGCTGGTCGCTGAAGCAAGAAGCATGATCTTCGCCACGCAAGCGCTGCGGCATGTTCAAGAAGCTTTCCATCATCGTCCCCGCCTACAACGAGGAGCGCACCATACACCTGATCCTGGATAAGGTGCGCGATGTAGTACTGTCGTACGGCATCACGAAGGAGGTGATCATCGTGAACGATGGCAGCAAGGATGGCACCGTCCAGGCCGTTCATCGCTACATCGAGGACAACCCTGGGCTGGGCATCCGATTCATCGAACAGCCGCGCAACATGGGCAAGGGTGCGGCCATCCATCGGGGCATCAGCGAGGCAACGGGCGATTACCTCATCATCCAGGACGCAGACTTGGAATACGACCCGCGCGAGTACAACGATCTGCTCCGCCCTGTGGTGGAAGGCTTCGCCGATGTGGTCTTCGGCTCGCGATTCATGGGCCACCACCCGCATCGCATCCTCTTCTTCTGGCACAGCATCGGCAACAAGTTCCTCACCACGCTGTCCAACGCGTTCAATAATTTGAACCTGACGGACATGGAAACCTGCTACAAGCTCATCCGCAGCGATATCGCCAAGAGCCTCGACCTGCGGGAGCAGCGCTTCGGCTTCGAGCCGGAAGTGACCGCCAAGCTCGCCCGTGTGAAGGGCGCGCGCATCTACGAAGTGGGCATCAGCTACTATGGCCGCACCTATGCAGAAGGCAAGAAGATCGGCTGGAAAGACGGCTTCCGCGCCATCTGGTGCATCGTGAAGTACGGGCTCTAGCGCGTAGGGGCCGTTCCGGGCGCGGCTAGGACGCGCTTGAGGAGAACGGTGCCGCTGTGATCGAAGGCAGCCACCGTGCTGAAGCCTTCCTTGGCGGCTGTGTCATTGGCGAACACATACCGGTAATCGTCTGCATTGGAGAGGCTGTCGCGCGTGAGCGGTTCCATCCAGTACAAGCCGCGTGTGCCGCGATAGTAGTTCATGGCGGGCTCGAAGAGCCAATTGATACCAACGCGCAAGCGTCCCTCGCTCGTAGGAGATGCGGCGTGCCGGGCTTCGAGTTCATGCATGGCATTTTTCGTATCCATGTCGTAGCCCCATTCCCAGCTCGCATAGGTACCCCAATGCTGAGGGACGCAATAAATGCTTCCAGCCAGACAGGCCGAGCAGACAACGGCCGCAGGCACGATCGAACGCGATGCTGAGCGCTGCAGCATAAAGATGAACACGAGAACGACCATGGGCATTAGGAATAGCGCGAAGCGGCCCTTGAGGTGGTCCACCCCGAAGAGCAGATGCTGCAAGTACACGCCTGCACAGGTGAGCACCAGGCATGTGACAAGGATGAACAACGGGTCGTTCCCTTCTGTGCGGCGGACCCTGTTCAGGATTACGAGCACCGCAGCTATCACCACGATCACAGTCAGCACGGCCTGTATGATCGTCATCATCGTTCCTTCGACCTGCATGGTCGGGAAGAGGCTGCGCACGAGCGTTGACACGGTGTCGCCGTAGAAGCCGCTGTCGCCACCGAAGTCGAGCGCGTTAGCTTGCAACGTGCGCTCCACCGGCGTTCCAATGAGCTTGCCGGTGATGAGCAGGAGGACGACCTGCAAGATGGTGTTGCGCCGCAGTGGCTTGCGGTCCCATCGCTCAGTGCCCATGCCCAGCCGCACGGCCAATTGGAACGCGATGACCCCCCCAGGTAAGTGGTGATCAAGCGTGAAGTTGCTCCACGAGGCGAGCAGGAAAGCAAGGTGGAAGAGGATGGTGTGCGCCCAGTGCCTGGTATCCGCAGCGCGCCAGAGATGATACAGGGCCATGAGCAGGAAGCCGAACGAGAGCCCATAGCCCCTAGCCAGCGTGAAGAACTCCATGAGGTACACGTTGGTGAACAGCAGTGGATACCCAACGGCTGCCAGCAGCGGATGCACGCCGCGAAGCAGCAGTGCGCCGTAGATGAGATAGATCACCAGCGCCATCAGGTTCGGCAATCGGCAAGCGAGCTCACTGGTGCCGAAGAAGTGGCAGCTTGCCTTCATCCCCAGCGAGTTCAGCAAGTGGTTGTTGGTGTAGGCCATCTTGTGGTCCACCAGATCGCTGACGCTTTGCTTCGGGTAGCGCAGGAAGCTGAAGCTCTCGTCGTGCGTGAAGGAGCTCGTTGCCGCCTTGTGCGAGCAGAGAGCGAAAGCCACGATTGCGCAAAGCACCATCCAGGCCCTGGCCAGCTTCCGCGACCCATCGTTCTGCTCAACCTTCATCATCCCGGAAAGAATGCTTTCGATGCCCAGTCGCCCAAGGCGGACCAGGTCCACGCATCGCCTTCCCATGGCCAATGATAGAGATTGCACATGCGGATGTTGTAGAAGACCAATAGCCCCATCCCGATGAAAGCCCACTCCCTGGCACCGGCTCGCCACTGCATCATGCGGTCGATCATCATCGCCAATGGCAGCGAGAGGAAGGCGTAGTACTCGATGAAGCCGCGGTGCCCGAACGATCCACCGAGCCACCAGCACCACCAGCAGCTGTATAGGACCCAGACGAGGGCGAGGACCGACAGGATCAGGCGCGCATGCTGCACGCCACGCCAGGCCTGCACCAGGAGTGCGGCCACGACAAGCAGCATCAGCGGGGTGTATACGAACCAGCCATTCTGATGGCTGAAGAGCACATCCGACAGGTGCGGGTCGCCCCAATTGAAGCCTTGTCCGGCCTCGCCGTAGGTGAGCACGAACCATCGACCTGTTGCGAAATGCCAGTAAAGGAGCTGTGGCAGCCACAGGATAGCGACAACCAAAAGCCCGACCAACACATGAAACGGGAAGCGCCGCAACCAGCGCACGCGTTCACGCAGTGCCTCTCGCCAAGGCGCGCCATAGAACAATGGTACAAGAAGGGCGATGGCATTCGTGTGCCTCACGAGCACGATCATTCCCGCGCAAACGAATAGTCCCAGCAGCCGGTCGCCGCGCGGCACCTCATTCATATGCACCGTCAGGTACAACAACCAGATTAGGAGGAAGAAGGCGTACACATGGGACATGCCCGGTTCGAACACCGTATAGTAGTGCAGGTTGGTGGCACCGAAGAGCAGGAGTGGAACAGTGATGGACACCGCCGACGCGAAACGGCGTCGGAGCACATGGAATAACAATGCACAACCGGCGGCCAGATAGAATGATGAAGCCATGAACTGCCCGATGACGAAAGGGCGGGAGTATCCGTCGACCACCGAACCGGTGATCTTGGCGACGGCAGCGGACAGGAAGAAGAAAGGGGCCTGCATCCATGCAACGCCGATGGTGAAGACGTTCAGCGTTCTTTCCTCATCCAACGGGATGGAGTAGGGCAATCGCTGCCACTCGTGGGTGCCGAGCAACGCAGGCAGGTACTGGTAATAGCCCCACTGGTCGCTCTTATGAGCCAGGGTGTCGTCGAGCAGATGGCGCAGGGCGATGTAGCAAAGGCAGAACGCGAACAGGAACAGGAGCGCGCCGAACACAAGCCCTTGCGTGCGGGGCCGTCGAATGTCCAGGAGCGGCATGAGCGGTCGTTGATGCGGCATCGGCCACTGCGAAGAACGCCATCTTTGGCCGATCATGCAGGACCGCTTCGCGTGGCCGTTGATGTGCTGGTGGCTGGTGCTCGCCGCCGCCGTGGTGGTGGTGCGCACGCTCTCAGAAGGCATCCTCGATACGGGCGATGGCATCATGCATTTCTTGTTCGCGCGCAATGCACCGCAGCATCCCGAGGTCTTCCTCGACCCTTGGGCCAAACCGCTGTTCACCTTTCTCTCTGCGCCCTTCGCGCAACTGGGCCTCTGGGGCATGACGCTTTTCAATGCACTGTGCTTCGTGGGTACGGCGTGGGCCGCCGATGGCATCCTCAAGCATTCGGCCCTCGCGGCTCGTTGGCTCTTTGCGCCCGCCCTTCTGCTGATGCCCGAGTACGGCAACATGGTTCAAGCCGGCATGACGGAGGTGCTCTTCGCCATGGTGGCCATGATGGCCGCGCGGTTCTTGTGGGAAGAGCGCTGGCGTCAAGCCGCCGTCCTCATCTCGTTACTGCCCTTCGCCCGGCCCGAGTACGTGGCCGTCCTGCCCTTCTTCGTGGGCTGGTTGCTCTGGAACCGACAATGGCGCGCGCTGCCCTGGTTGCTGTTCGGCCATGGGTTGCATGCTCTTGCCGCGTGGGTCGTCCTTGGCGATCCGCTGTGGGCCATCCACTCGCCCAGCTATGGCGATGCAAGCGATCTCTACGGCCGCGGCTACCTGATGTTCTTCGTCGACAGGCTCAATGTGATCCTGGGTCCAGGAACCGAGTGGCTTTTGGTATTGTCCATTCCTCTTTCTCTCGCTATGGTAGCGGTATGGCATGGCGAACGTACGTGCATGCTGCGTGCATGGGCGCTACTCTTGATGCCCTTTCTCGCCATCTTCATCGGCCATTCGCTGCTCTGGTGGCAAGGCTGGAAGGCATCGCTTGGCCTGGTACGCGTGATCACGACTGGAGCGCCATTGGCTTTGCTCTTCGTGGCATGGACACTGGGTCGTGCGGGGTTGCTTGTATTCAAGACATCGGTGGCACGTACTGTACTATCCGTGCTTGCAAGTGTGCTTTTCGTTGCAGGCTCGAAGCAGTTCATGCCAAAGATCATTGCTCCGGGCTTTGAGCAACGTGCATTGCAAGCTGCTGGGGAAGAACTGAAACGGCTGGATGACGGCGCACGGCAGTTCCTGGTGTACCATCCGATGCTGACGTATGCGTTTGGGATCGATCCGTTCGATCGCGCGCGCAGCCTCAAGACGTCGAACCATGATGATCCTGAAGAGCTGTTCAGCATGCCCGAAGGAGCAGTGGTCGCTTGGGACCCTCACATGGCTGGTTGGGGGGGCGGCACTCCGTTACCCGATTTGCTTGAAAGTGGACGATTTGACGTGAAGTACTTGCAGGTGCCGTTCGATAGGGTCGAGATGTTCGGTCAACCCTACGAAGTCTGGTTCTTCGAGCGGAAGGATACACGTTACGAGCGCACCGCTGTGTCGCTTTATCCTCCGCCCGCGACAGGGGGCGCCGGATACATCCGGCTCGATACGCTTGATCGCACCTGCGACATGGAAGCTCAGCTATGCTTCGATGCCACGGAGTTCCCTTTCGACCTGAGCGAATTGCCCATGCAAGCAACTGGTCTGGCTTACGCCGAAGTGCGAGTGGAAGCCGACCTCATTACGAATGGAGCCACCGCGAGCAAGATGCTATTCGTCTTGAGTGAGGAGAACGATGCTGGCAAGCTCACGTATTGGACATTTCCGATCAAGCCAGGATGGACGGAATTCGCCTTTCGCGTTCCCAAGAGGACTGCGGACGTAAAGGCCAAGTTCTACTTGTGGAACACCTCGGGGAGTCCATTCGCGCTGAAGCATCTGCGTGTGGAGCTCACGCGCATTATTGCAACACATTGACCCCATTCGGCCTAGACAAGTTTGATCATCTCCTGCGGCACCAACTCCCTTCCCGTGAGCCTGAGGAAGAGCTGCACAGTGGCCACCACGTCCTTCTTGCAATAGTCAGCGATGCGCTCGAGGTCGTGGTCCTCGTAGTACACGCGTGCCACATCGGCGCCGGAGATATCGTCCTTGGGCGTGGGAATCCCGAGAACATGGGTGAGCAGCGCCAGTGAGGTGTATGCCTTCCGATCCCCGAAGCTCCAGAGGTTCATTGTGTCGAGGTGGCCCACCTCCCATGGCTTCAACCCACCGATATCGAGGATGCGTGGCAATGGTATGCGGTTGACGATGCAGCGGCGTGCGATCCAGGGGAAATCGAACTCCTTGCCGTTGTGGCCGCAAAGCCAGTGGTCATCGGTGTTGTAATGCTTGTGCATCAGGTCCGCGAATCTCCTGAGCAGGTCGTACTCATCATCGCCCTGGAAGGACGTGACGCGCAGCTTCAGGTCTGCTCCTTCGCGGTGCAAGCTTCCCATGCCGATGCAGATGATCTTGCCGAACTCCGCGAGGATGCCGCCCTTATCCGCGTAGAGCTGTTCGGCGCTCTTCTCCTGCCGCTCCTGCTCATAGCGCGTCTTCTCGGCGAAGAGCTGTGCCGTCCGCTCGTTCAGCTCGTCCCATCGGTACACCTGCGGAACGGTCTCGATGTCGAGGAAGAGGATCTTGGTGAGGTCGCGGGCGTGGTCGGGGCGCATGTTCTGAAGGATGAAAAAGGAAAGCTGAAAGTAGGAAAGCTCACGCATGCGGCCAGGATCGGCCGTGCGTTTTCGGCCTTTCATCACTACTCGATCATCACCCCGCGGACGTTCATCAGTGGCAGCAGCGTGAAGTTGGCTTCGTCGATGCTGCCCGCCAGGAAGATGTACTTCTTGTCGTGCAGCTCAGGACCGATGTAGAAGCTGAGCCAGTATTGGTTGCTCAGCGGGAAGACGTCCTCCACGATGCGTTCGA
Source organism: Flavobacteriales bacterium (assembly GCA_016710965.1). Lineage (GTDB taxonomy): Bacteria > Bacteroidota > Bacteroidia > Flavobacteriales_F > PHOS-HE28 > PHOS-HE28. The sequence goes on along the minus strand of JADJTW010000031.1, from coordinate 871,884 downwards.
TGCGTGCCCAGCTCTTCGGGCCAAGCCGTTCCAGGTGGTGCCGCATTTCGCTGGTCTTGCGGGCCTCGCCTTCCAGCTCGCCGTACCCGCGCGAGCTCACCAGAACGTTCTCCAGCATCGCGTTGTTCTGGTTGATGAGGTAGACATACCAGGCCGGCGCGCCGTCTTCATCGGTTTCGCGCACCACCGCCATGGCGATGCCTTCGACCTTCGGAGGAGAGATGTCCTTGCGCATCGAGATGAGCCTTCGATCAACGCGCAGCAAGCTCCCTGGCGATGGCGATCCATTTGAACACGTCGGTGGGGTGGCCGGTCATGTTCACCTCTTCGCGCTTCATTCCGGTGCGCACGAAGACGAGGTCCTCCTGGGGCACCACCACCACGTATTCACCGTGGAAGCCTCGGCAGTAGTGGATGGGCATTCCGTCCACCTCGGCCAGCCACCAGTAGTATCCGTATCGCTTGTTCGGCTCGCCGTGGTCCATCAGGTGCGCTGGCGTTATCGAGGCTTGCCAGTACTCGCGCGGCACGATCTGCTTGCCACGCCACATGCCGCTATCGAGATAGAGTTGACCAATGCGGCCGAAGTCGCGCGCGGTGGCATACAGGCAACAGAAGCCCTTGAAGTCGCCATCCTCACGGTCCTTGCCCCAGTATGCTTCGTGCTCGCAGCCGAGCGGGCCCCAGACCTTTTCCCGCACCAGCTCATCCAGCGGCCTGTCATAGGCGGCCTCGAGCACCTCGGTCATTATCTGCGTACTGCCGCTGATGTACTCGAACTCCTTGCCCGGTTCTTCGCGGCAGGGTTGGGACAACGCCAATTCGCGCACGTTGGTGCCATAGTAGCCCTTGGCGTTATCGCTGAACGGATTCGCGCCGCTCTCGCTCCAGTCCAGGCCCGTGCCCATCGTGAGCAAGTGATGCAATGTGATCTTGGCGTAGCAGCCTTCCTTGAACTCGGGGAGGAAATCGCTGACGGGTTGGAATACGCTCTCGATCCGCCCTTCGCCCATGGCGATGCCGGTGAGCACGCCGATGTAGCTCTTGGCCACGCTGAAGCTGTTCACCACGCTGTCAGCACCCCATCCGTTCCAATACTGCTCGAAAATGAGGCTGTCGTGCTGCCATACCGCGAATCCAACGCTGTGCAGGTCGGTGAGTTGCTGCTCCTGCTCAGCGGTCAGCCGCAGCGTTCCATAGCGCGCACCTTGCGGCCAAGGCTGCGGAGCGGTGGATGGGATGGTCGCGTAAGGGAAGAAGTCACGGTCATCGATCTCGGGCGCCGTGCGGCCGATGAGGTAAGTGAAGCGTATGCCACGCGGGATATGGCCGTTGCTGGTGACGTAGCAGAGCGCCAGCAGCAGCAGTATGAGGCCGATGGCCCATAGCAGGATCTTGCGGAGGAAGCGCATGGTTCAGGTCCCGGTATTCACCGGCCGCCGAAGGTACTGAGGTGCTCTGCGGGCCGTTGCCCCGCAGGACCGGTTTGCCAACAGGATCGTCATCGTTGGCGGACCATCGCTGTCCAGGTCGCAGGGCCTTGCTCATTCTCCACCGGCGCCTACATTTGCCGTCCCTTCGAAAGGGGCACCTTCCCTGGTAGCTCAGCTGGTTAGAGCACATGACTGTTAATCATGGGGTCGCTGGTTCAAGTCCAGCCCGGGGAGCAGCACGGAAAGCCGCACTACCTGCGGCTTTCTTTGTTTCCACTTCACCCAACCGCACATGCAGCTCGTCACCGTCGGCACCGTAGCGTTCGATCGCATCGAAACCCCTTTCGGCACCGCCGAGAAGACCGTGGGCGGAGCCGCCACCTACATCTCGTTGGCCGCCTCGGTCTTCCTGGAGAAGATGGGCTTGGTGAGCGTGGTGGGCGATGATTTCCCCGAGAGCGTGATGCAGCAGTTGCGCGACCGCGGCGTTGACCTCGACGGCCTCGAAGTGCTCAAGGGGAAAGAGAGCTTCTTCTGGGCCGGGCGCTACCACTACGACATGAACACGCGCGACACGCTGGAAACGCGCTTGAACGTGCTGCTGGAACTCGATCCGAAACTGCCCGAGCTTTATCGCAAGGCGCCGTACGTCATGCTCGGCAACCTCGATCCCGGAGTGCAGCAGAAGGTGCTCGATCAAATGAACGAGCGACCGGCGCTGGTCGTCATGGACACCATGAATTTCTGGATGGACAGCGCGATGCCGAAGTTGATGGAAGTGATCGCCCGCGTCGATATCCTCACCATCAACGATGCTGAGGCCCGCCAGTTGAGCGGCGAGCATAGCCTGGTGAAGGCCGCCGCCAGGATCCTCACCATGGGCCCGAAGTACCTGGTGGTGAAGAAGGGCGAGCACGGCGCGTTGCTCTTCGGCCAGGGCCGCGTGTTCTTCGCACCGGCGTTGCCCCTGGAGGATGTCATAGACCCCACCGGCGCGGGTGACACCTTCGCGGGAGGCTTCGTCGGCTATCTGGCGCGCACACAGGACCACAGCTTCGACAATCTCAAGCGCGCCATCATCGTGGGCAGCGCCATGGCCAGCTTCACCTGCGAGAAGTTCGGGATCGAACGCCTGCTCGAGATCACACGCGAGGACATCGATCAGCGCATCCAGCAGTTCGTTGAACTGGTGGATTTCGATATCGAACTCGTGGAAGAGTGATCAGCCGAGCCGCTGCGCTACGGTATCCCAGTTCACCACGTTCCACCAATTGGCGATGTACTCAGCGCGCTTGTTCTGGTAGTTGAGGTAGTAGGCATGCTCCCATACGTCGAGCGCGAGCAGCGGGGAGCCCTTCAGTTCGCTCACGTCCATGAGCGGATTGTCCTGGTTGGGCGTACTTCCGATGGCCAGCGTCCCGTTGCCCGAAACGAGCCAGGCCCAGCCGCTGCCGAAGCGTTTCATCGCGGCATCCGTGAAAGCCTCCTTGAACTTCTCGAAGGAACCGAAAGCGCCATTGAGCGCATCGAGCACCTTGCCGGCCGGTGGGGCACTGTTGCCGGGAGCCATCACCTGCCAGAAGAAGTTGTGGTTCCATGCTCCGCCCGCGTTGTTGCGCACCTTCGCGCTGAACGTGGATGCGTGTTGGAGCAACTCCTCTTCCGTGGCCGCTAAGACGCCTTCGGATAGAATGGCCTCATTCGCGTTCTTCACATAAGCTGCGTGATGCTTGCCGTAGTGGATCTCCATCGTCAGCTTGTCGATGGAGGGTTCCAACGCTTCAAAGGCGTATGGGAGAGGGACTTGAGAGAAGGCCAGGGGAGCGGACGGGGTGGGGGCTCCTGGCGTTTTGCGGCCTGTGTCCGACGAAGCCCCAAGGACCTCTTCGTTCAACAAGGCAGGAACGAAGATGACCCCTGCGGCGGTCTTAAGAGAGCGGGAAAGGAATTGCTTGCGGTCCATGGTTGTCGGGTCGGGTGCTGAAGGTATGCACGCATGGCCCGCGACCTGGAAACAAGAGCGACTAGTTGAAGGAGATCAGCAGCTGTCCTTTCTCCACCGGCTTGCCTTTCTCCGCCGCGATGGCCTTCACCACGGCGTCGGCAGGTGCCTTGATCACGTTCTCCATCTTCATCGCCTCCAGCACGAGCACGGGATCGTTCTTCCTCACGGTGTCGCCAGGCTTTACAAGGATGTTGAGCACGAGCCCGGGCATGGGCGCCTTCAAGTCAACGACCTTCTTCAAGGCCTTGTCCAAGCCCAGAGTGTGCATCAGGCGGCTGCGATCATCCTCCAGCTGCACCGTGCAGGTGCGCGCGCCTATGCGCAAGCGCACCGTATTGTTCGCGCGATCCTCCTTCAGCACCAGCACGCGGTGACTGCGGCCATTGAGGATCACACTGTACTGGTTCGGGCCTGAGCGCACCAAGTTGGCTTCCTGACCGTGAAGCGTCCACTGTGAGGATGGTGCCGCACGTTCAAGCACGACCTCGCCTTCGGCGTTACGTATGGTTGCAAAGAGGCGTGCGGGCATGGGCCGACGAATATAGGCGGCGGTCAATCCCCGAACAGCCCTGGCTCGCCGCGCTCGTAGGCTTCATCCACCGCGCGCGCCGCGGGCAGTTGTTCGCGCGCTGCCACGGCCAGCCGGTCGCACAGCTCATTCTGCGGGTGGCCATTGTGCCCACGGATCCATTGGAAGCGCACAATATGCTTGCGGTACGCCACAAGCAAGCGCCGCCACAGGTCGGGGTTCTTCTTTTTCGCGAAGCCCTTCTTCTCCCAATCGAAGAGCCAGCCCTGCTCCACGGCGTCGATCACGTACTTGCTGTCGCTTACCACGGTCACGTGCGTGCCTGGCCGCTTAAGCGATTCCAAGCCCACGATCACCGCCAACAGTTCCATGCGGTTGTTGGTGGTTCGCCGATAGCCGCCCCAAAGCTCCTTGCGGTGCTTGCCGCTTTCCAGCACAACGCCATAGCCGCCGGGGCCCGGGTTGCCGCTGGCCGCGCCATCGGTGTATAGCATGACGTTCACGGTTGATGCGGGAACAGCTGCGTGATGTTCGCGGCGAACAGGCGCACGGCTATGGCGAGCAGGATGATGCCGAAGGCCTTCTTGATCACGATGAGGCCCACTCGGCCCAACAGGCGTTCGATGCGGGTGGTGAGAAGCAGCACGAGCACCACGGGGATCATGTTCAGCACGATGGCGATGAGGATGTTCACGCGATCGAATTCGGCGCGCAATGAAAGAATGGTGGTGATGGTGCCTGCACCGGCGATCACCGGGAAAGCCAGCGGCACGATGCTGTAGACCTTGTGATCATCATCGCCTTGCGTGAGTCCGGGTGCAGAAAGGTCCTCTCGGAAGAGCTTCACGCCAAGCACCATCTCCAGCGCCACGAAGAAGAGAACAAAAGCCCCTGCCACCGCGAACGACTGCACGTTGATGCCGAGCACATTCAGGATGCTCTCGCCGAGGAAGAGGAAGGTGACCATGATCACCAGTGACACGATGGTGGCGCGCGCCGGGTAGATCTTGCCAGCCTTCTGTCGCACCTGCAGGATCAATGGGATCCCGCCCACGATGTCGATCACCGCGAAGAGGATGAGGAAGGCTTTGCCGATCTGCGCCAGGTCGATCATGGCTGCGAAGGAAGAAGTGATTCCACGATCCGGGGATAATGAGCATGCTCCAATGCATGTATTCGTTCTGCAAGCAGCTCGGCGGTGTCGTTGGTGAGTACCTCGCATTTCGCTTGGAAGAGCACGCGGCCTTCGTCGTAGCGTTCGTTCACCAGATGTATGGTGATGCCGCTCTCCTGCTCACCAGCAGCGATCACCGCCTCGTGCACACGATGTCCGAACATCCCCTTGCCGCCGTATTTTGGTAGTAGCGCCGGGTGGATATTCACGATCCGGTCCGGGAAGGCCCGCACCATTTCAACCGGTATCAACCGCAGGAAGCCTGCGAGCACGACGAGGTCTACACGAAGTGCTTGCAGTTCACGAAGCACGGTCCCATTCTTCAGGTCGTCGTTACTGAAGAGATAGCTGGGCACCATGTGGTCCCACGCGCGTTGCAACACTCCGGCCCTGGGTTGATCGCAACCAACGAGCATCACCTGGGCCTGCTCATGGTCCTTGAAATGCTCCATAAGCCGCTGGGCATTGGTGCCGGAACCGGAAGCGAGGATGGCGATACGCACCATGGCGCGAAGGTGCGACCTTCAGTGCATGATGTGGAGGCGGCGGTCACGAGCGCATGGGGGCGGATGAAAGCCCTGTCGATTCATCACTGAATGCCGCGCAGGGCCTGAACTCATCCTATGCGGGTATTTGCGAGGGCCTCTACATCAGGCACTTGCAGCCTAAGCGGAGGTCGGGGGTTGCGCATGTGAAAATGTCTTTCCTTTGGGGCCTCACTAAAACGAACGGACATGTCGGATATCAAGTCAAGGGTCATCGCGATCATCGTGGACAAGCTCGGAGTCGATCAGAGCGAGGTCACGCCCGAAGCGAGCTTCACCAACGACCTTGGCGCTGACAGCCTCGATACCGTCGAACTCATCATGGAGTTCGAGAAGGAATTCAACATCGCGATCCCGGACGACCAGGCCGAGAAGATCCAGACCGTGGGTCAGGCCGTGGACTACGTGGAGAAGAACGCGAAGTAACGCCCCTGTGCCATGGAGCTCAGGCGTGTGGTCGTCACCGGTCTGGGTGCGCTAACGCCCCTCGGCAACACCCGCAAGGAGTATTGGGAGGGATTGGTGAGCGGTCGCAGTGGCGCCGCGCCCATCACGCGGTTCGATGCCAGCAAGTTCAAGACGCAGTTCGCCTGCGAGGTGAAGGGATTCAACCCCGAGGACTTCCTGGAGCGCAAGGAGGCCCGCAAGATGGACCCCTACACCCAGTTCGCGGTGGTGTGCGCCGATGAAGCCATCAAGGACTCCGGCCTCGAGTTGGACCACATCGACAGGAACAATGTCGGCGTGATCTGGGGCAGCGGCATCGGCGGCCTCAAGACCTTCCAAGACGAGTGCATCGCCTTCGGAAGAGGCGATGGTACTCCACGCTTCAATCCCTTCTTCATCCCGAAGATGATCGCGGATAGCGCTGCGGGCCTCATCAGCATGCGCCATGTGCTGCGCGGTCCCAGCTATGTTACGGCAAGCGCCTGCGCGTCGAGCAACAACAGCATGATCGACGCATTCAACTACATCCGCCTGGGCACCTGCGTGGCGGTTGTGACCGGCGGCAGCGAAGCGGCGATCTATGAAGCGGGCGTGGGCGGATTCAATGCGCTGCATGCCATGAGCACCCGCAATGACGACCCGGCCACCGCATCGCGGCCCTACGATAAGGACCGCGATGGCTTCGTGCTCGGTGAAGGCGGCGCAGCCATCGTGCTGGAAGACCTCGAGCATGCTCTGGCGCGCGGGGCACGCATCTATGCCGAAGTGGTCGGCGGCGGTATGAGCAGCGATGCCTACCACATCACGGCCCCGCACCCCGATGGCCTGGGCGCCGAGCTGTGCATGCGCCATGCGCTCAAGGACAGCGGACTGAAGCCCGAGGACATCGACTACATCAACACCCACGGCACCAGCACGCCCATCGGCGACCCGCAGGAGGTGAAAGCCATCCAGCGCCTCTTCGGCGAGCATTCGTACAAGCTCAACATCAGCGCCACCAAGAGCATGACGGGCCACTTGCTCGGAGGAGCGGGCGCGGTGGAAGGGCTGGCCGCCATCATGGCCGTGCATACCGATACTGTACCGCCGACGATCAATCACTTCACGGACGATCCAGAGATCGATCCGAAGCTGAACTTCACCTTCAACACGGCGCAGAAGCGCACGGTGAACGCCGCCATGAGCAACACCTTCGGCTTTGGCGGCCACAACACCGCAGTGGTCTTCCGCAAGTACCGGTCTTGATCAGCAGGCTCTTCAACCGCGCACGCAACCCCGAGGAGAAACGGGTGCGGGCGTGGTGCCGCTCAACCCTGGGGGTCACTCCCGGCGATCTGCCGCTCTATCGCCAGGCGCTGCGCCATGTGAGCGCAACCTCCGACGACAGGCCCGACCTGCCTGATAACGAGCGATTGGAATTCCTGGGCGATGCAGTGCTCGATGCCATCATCGGCGATCTGCTCTTCAGCGCGTACCCCGAACAAGGCGAAGGCTTCCTGACGCGCATGCGAAGCAAATTGGTGAGCCGTACGCAGCTGAACGTCCTTGCCAAGCGCATCCATATCGAGAAGGTGATCGAGAGCAATGTGGCCCGCGGGCACGAGTCATCGGTGCCGGGCAACGCGCTGGAGGCCATGATCGGTGCGCTATTCCTGGATAAGGGCTTCGAACGCACGCGCAAGGTGGTGGTGCAATTGCTCAAGAAGCAGTTCGACCTGAAGGAGATAGAGAAGGAAGACCGCGATGGCAAGAGCCGTCTGCTGGAGTGGGGGCAGAAGCGCCGCAAGCGCATCGAATTCGTGGTGCGCGAGGAAGGTGGCCATGGGCGCGGACGGCATTACGTGGCCGAGGTGCTCATCAATGGGGAGAAGCGCGGAGCGGGCAAAGGCACGAGCAAGAAGACTGCCGAGCAGGATGCCGCGCAAAGCGCCTTCCGCAGCATGCGGTCGAGAAAGCCGCATAGCCAGCGCCATGGCGAACGACCCGATGAGCCTCGTCGCGACCGCGCACGCTGAACCGCGCGTCAGCCGCATCTACCTTCGTTCGCGCATGCCCAAGTACAGGCTCGATGATGTAGTCGTACCCAAGGTGGTCGCCTTCGGGATCAGCAGCCACGTGCCGGACTACCGCCTCTGTTGGTCCTTGAACCGAGCACTGGGGCTCGACCTGACCCGTCGCCGCAACGATATCGTGGAGCAGAGCAAGGGCCGTGCGTTGCACTTCCCCGTCTTCGAACAGGCCGATGAAGAGAGCGGCCTGCGCTGGTCGCTGGTGTGCAACGCCTGTGGCCGCAGCAAGCTGGTGCCCGACCACAAGGAGGCCGACTACTACCTGCTCATCGACCAGGAGACGGCCCATCGCGAATCCCGCATCCTGGAACGTGTCCGCGAAGCCGAGTTCGTCCTGACCGCCTTCCCCGTGAGCTTGGATGAACTGAAGTCGGGCCACAAGTTGTTGCTTTGACCCCCGTTACCGCGTGGCGCGGGATTTCACCGATGAACGACCCGAAGACCAAGATCGTAGCCACCATTGGGCCAGCGAGCAGCTCGCGCGAGGTGCTGCGCGACATGATGCTGGCTGGCATGGATGTGTGCCGTCTCAATTTCAGCCATGGCACCTACGGCTTCTACGAGGAGCTCATACGCACCATTCGAGCCCTCAATGAAGAGCTCGGCACCAGCACCGCCATCCTCGCCGACCTGCAAGGCCCCAAGTTGCGCGTTGGCCCCATGGCCGATGGCGCTATCGAGCTCGCCGATGATAGCGAACTGGTGATCACTACAGAAGCCATAGCCGGCAAATCCGGGCTGGTGAGCACCAGCTACATGCAGTTCCCGCAGGATGTGAAGAAGGGGGAGCTCGTGCTGCTCGATGACGGGAAGATCCGCCTGGAAGTGATCGCCACCGACGGCCGCCAGCGCGTGACCACCCGTGTGCTCAACGGAGGCATGCTCAATGCTAACAAGGGCATCAACCTGCCCAATACGCGCGTAAGCCTGCCTTGCCTCACCGAGAAGGACATGCAAGACCTGGATTTCGCGCTCGAACATGGCGTGGACTGGGTCGGTCTCAGCTTCGTACGCAGCGCCCGCGACATCATTGAACTGAAGGGCATCATACGCCAGCGCGAGAAGCATGCGCGTGTGATCGCGAAGATCGAGAAACCCGAAGCCCTGAAGGAGATCGACGAGATCATCCGCGAGAGCGATGCCCTCATGGTGGCCCGTGGCGACCTGGGCGTGGAGATCCCCATGGAGAAGGTGCCTTTGGTGCAGAAGGACATCATCATGCGCTGCCTCCTGCAGCACCGCCCCGTGATCGTGGCCACGCAGATGATGGAGAGCATGATCACGAGCATCACCCCGACACGGGCCGAGGTGAATGATGTGGCCAATGCCGTGCTCGATCATGCCGACGCGGTGATGCTCAGCGCCGAGACCAGCGTGGGCAAGTATCCGGTGGAGGTGGTGAAGGCCATGAACAAGATCATCCTGGAGATGGAGACCAGCGAGACCATGTTCAACACGCCGCAGCCCGACCTGGAGGACAACGACCGCATGGTGACCGATGCGATCTGCATGGCGGCGGTGCGCATGAGCGCGGCCATCGACATCAAGGCCATCGTCACCATGACGCACAGTGGCTACACCGCTTTCAAGATCAGCAGCATGCGGCCCAAGGCGCACATCTACGCCTTCACGAGCAATCACCGTATCCTCAACATGCTCAACCTGGTGTGGGGCGTGCGCGCGGTGTACTACGACAAGACCGTGAGCACCGACCATACCATCGCCGACATCAAGCACCTGCTGCGCAGCAGGAAATTCGTGGAGAAAGGCGATCTGGTGGTGAACATCGCCAGCATGCCCATTGCCGAGCAAGGCATGGCCAACATGCTGAAGTTGAGCCCGGCCTGACCTATTGCTTGATCACGCGCGCATGCGACGATCCATTGCTGGATGGGAAGGCGACGGAAAATGCACCGGTCGGCAGCGCCGATAGATCGATCTCCTCGCGTACCGAAGTGGCTCGGCCCGTCAACACGACCCGGCCCATGGCGTCCATGACGCGCCATCCGGCGCCCACCAACTCTTCGCCGATGCGCACGACCACACGGCCCGTTGTCGGGTTCGGTGAGACCATGAGGTAGCCCATGGCCTCACTGGTACCAACGCCCGCCGTACTGATGATCTCCGTGACCGCCGTGTTGGTGATCACGGGCGCATTGAGATCGAAGAAGATCGCAGCGGTGTTCTGGATCGAATCACCGACCACGAGATCGCTGCGTGGCCGAATCCGATAACGGACGAAACCATGGCTCATCAATTCATTCGCATTGCTATCCGGCAGCAGGATGTCATCGAACTGGAAGCGCATCTTGTGGTCGAAGTCGTAGTACGTTAGCGACATCGGGTGCGATGAGCAGATGACCTCGAAGCTGGGCAGATACGCGTTCATCGGAAGCACGTTCTCCACGGCCACGGTAAAGGCCGTATCAGTGCCCGTGTTCTGGAAGCGGATCGTATAGTCCAGCACGGTATCGGCCAGGTCGTCCACGAGCACTTCGGTCGGGTCCACGACGATATCGTTCGGGTCGAAGGAGCCGACGACCTGGTTGTTCGTGGTAACGCTGTTGTCCAAGGGAACGAGGTCGCCAGAAATGGGTGTGATCTCAGCCGTGGTGGTCACCGGGCTGCCCAGCGTGTCCGCCACGGATTGCGTGCAGTACACGGAGAGCTGGATGTTCTGCAAGGGGAGCATCGGTCCCAGCGCCCACGTGAGCGTGTTGCCCGCGACGCTTGCGGGTGCGATGGATGTGGAGTCGAAACCGAGTCCATCATCGAGCACCAGGCTGAGGCCCGCATCAATGGTCATCGTTCCCACGTTGCGGCACATCACCTCGTAGCGCATGGGGAAGCCCGGGCGGAAGGGCGAGATGGGCGTGAGGAAGACCTGTAGGTCCTGCGCGGGGGCCTCCGCCGTGTAGCGGAAGTCCAACCCGCTCACGCCGGGCTCCTGGCCGGTGATGCTTGCCGTATGCGTGTCGGGGTCCTTGGCGAAATACGGGATCGTGGGTCCGGTGATCGTGTGCTGTGCGGGGCCGTTCACCGCGAATGCATAACGGCCATTGGGCTGGGAAAGCGCCAATTCGTCATTGCTGTTCAATCCCACCAACCGCCCACCGATGCGTGGATCATCAACGCCGATAATGGAATTGTTGTCCGCATCAACGTACAACGTGCCCGCGAGCAGGGTGCTCTTGCTGTTGAACCGCACGGTCCAGATGTCCTGATAGGCCACGTTGCCGGGAACAAAGTGGTCTGCTGACATGGATATTCCGGTAGCGACGAAGCCATTGTCAGTAGGCGCCAGCGCATAAAGATCATCCCCATCACTTCCTCCCACAGACTTCTCCCATAGCAGTTCACCATCCGGGTTCACCAACAGCAGCCAGCCATCGCCTCCCCCGTATGGCACCTGGTTCTCCAACACATCGTAGGAAACGCTTACATCACCATCCGAGGAAGTAGTGCTCGCTGCGATCAGGTAGTTTCCCTGGTATGGTATCACGTTCCATGGAGAATCCGGATCGCTTCCACCGTAGGACCGGCTCCACTGGATTGCACCGGAAGCGTCCACCCGCATGATCCATACATCCCAGTTGCCGTTGTTTTCAGGAACATCTCCATTGGAGGACGTCGATGTGCCCAGGACGAGATAGTCCCCGTCGGGCAAGGCAAGTATGTCACTGAACTCATTCACACCTGATCCGCCATAGGTGCGGTCCCACTCGATGTCTCCGTTCGCATCGAGCTTCACCAGCCATCCATCATAGGTGCCATGGAGCGGCGTGCTCACGTCGCCATCGCTGGATCCGGTCCAACCTGCGAGAAGCGCACCTCCGTCCGGAGTGGCTACGATGGATTGGCCGATGTCGATGGTGCTGCCCCCATAGGTGCGCTCCCAGATCTCGTTGCCATCACTGTCCAAGGCGATGACCCATGCCTCCCAATCGTCTTGTCCGCGAAACCCGGAAACGAAGCAGCCTCCATCTGGTCGCGCCGCTACATGGAGCCCGAGATCGTCCTGGTCGACCAGGCCATACAAGCGCTCCCAGATGATGGAGCCCGTGGGGGAAACCTTCACGATCCAGATATCACGGTCTTCCTCCCAAGGGGGCACCTCCGGCCCTGCGGCATAGCTGGACCCGGTGAACACGTAATTCCCATCGTCCATCAGCGCGCCATGCATAACGCGCTCGGAACTCGGCCCGATCCGGTGGCCCCATTGCATCTGCCCCAAACTGTCGAGACCGATGAACACCACCCCCCCGTTCGCAGTACCCGTGGTGTTGCCAAGTTGCCCATCGGCAAGGCCGCTGTTTGCTGCGAGGAAGAAGCTCTTGTCAGGCAACTGGCGGATGAAGTGTCCGGCATCCGAATAGGTGCTTCCCAGTGAACGGGTCCAGGCCACGCTTGGGAGCTGCGCACGGACCGGCGCTGCCAAGGCGAGCACCATCAGGGAAGAGAGCATCGGTTTCATGGCAGGTGGTGTCTCCAAGACGAATGTAGGCGCTGACAGTGGCGTCCCCAAGTATCGACTGGCAGGATGCACATTCTAGTTGAGCCCGGCGTGAGTTAACGCCCCACCACCACCTTCTCCCAACGCATCCCCTCATTGCTCTTCAGCACCACGAAATAGGTCGCACCTGCACCGCCTTCCAAGTCTGCCGTGAAAGTGTAATCGCCCTTGGTCGCGTTGCGTTTCAAGAGTTGCTGCACGGTCGTCCCGTTCGCCGCCACGATGCGCAGATCGGCGATGGTGTTGCGGTCCAATGTGAGGTCGATGGTGATGGGGCCATGCGCAGGGTTGGGTCGCACACGTAGTTGGTGCCAGTTGCTGCGCGGCTCGTTTGCTGTGATGGCCGTTGACAGGTCTTGCTGGAACTTGTAGATCTTCTGTCCGCTGAGATAGGCCGTGCTGTCGTTCACCTTGAAGAAGCGGTTGTAATTGTAGCCGAGCGAGATCTCCTCCCAGCTACTCCCACCATCGGTCGTTTCCCACAAGGTGCCTTCGCCTCCGGTCCAACCGTGCAGGGGGTCGATGAAGCCGATCGCCTCCACATAGGTATAGCTGTCCGCAATCGTGAGCATCGTCCAGGTCATCCCGCCATCGGTGCTGCGGAGCATGCGGGTGTCGTCGTTCACCGGTTCACTGTAGATGCTCGCGTACCAGTTCAGCGCATCCAGCCGCTGGATCTTCCACACGATATCCGTGAGCGTGTTGGTGGTGCAGACTGTTGTCCACGTAGCGCCGCCATCGATGGTGTAGAGGATCACACCACCGTTGCTGGGCGGGTCGGCGGTCCCGGTGGCGAAGCCAGTGTCGGCGCTGGTGAAATGAATATCCACCAAGCGCGTGGCCAGGCCGCTCATGTCCGTGTAGGTCCAGTTGGTGCCGCCGTTGATGGACTTGATAACATACGCGGGTGCCGCCCACAGGCCGCAACCATAGATGGTGTTGGAGGTGGGGGCGGAAAGTCCGCAGATACCGGCAGGCACGGGTGTGATGCCCAGATCGATCTGCGTCCAGTTCACGCCAGCATCATAGCTGCGGTACACATCACCGTTCAATGAACCGGCGAAGCCGTTGTTGGCATCGGCGAACTCGATACTACGCAGGTAGTAGGGTGAGGTGAGTTGGAGCGTCCATGTCTGTCCGCCGTCCACGGTCTTGCGGATCCAACCATTGGGACCGCCCGCTGCCCAGCCAGTGTCGGCGTTGATGAAGAAGACATCATCATAGCGCCCCGAGTTGGGAATGTTCAACACGCTCCACCCCGTTTGTGCATGGGTCGATGAGGAGCAGAACAACAACACCCAAGCGAGGATCGAAATGCGAATTGGGATCATGGAGACAGCGGCGTGATGAATGCTCGAAGGTACCGTTGCCAACGTTCGATCGTGGATACTGCTCCAAGCGCGTGGTTATCCCGCAGTGAAGCTCCGGATACATTGCATCGACCGCGACGACCAACCCGTCCTGCATTCCGTGTTGCGGCATGCGGGGCACAACACGCTTCCGCATGAACGAGCGCGATTGGGACAAGGTGGCCGATAGTTTCGAGCAGGAGATCTTCAACGTACCGGCGAACGACACCAAGGGCATCATCCTGGATTGGGTGGAGCGCCTGGCCGTGCCCGAAGCCGTGGCAACGGACTTGGGCTGCGGCGTGGGCCGCACCCTGCCCATGCTGGCCGAGCGCTACGCGAAGGTGTACGCCGTGGATGTGAGCAGTCAGTGCCTGGAAGTGGCAGCCAAGGCGAACACGGCGCATGACAATATCGAGTACGTGCATGCCGATGTGAGCGAGGACAAGAACAGCTATCCCGCTACGGATGTGGTGCTCTGTATCAACACCTGGCTGAACGCGTCATTGGAGATCCGCACCGGGCTCGTCGATCGCACCTTGCGCGGAGTGAAGAAGGATGGCCACCTCCTTCTGGTGGTCCCCTCGCTGAACAGCACCTTGCTCACCGCCTATCGCCATTTGCAGTGGAACCTGCGCGATGGCATGGATCCGCGCGAGGCGCAGAAGGCCGCAGCGCTCAACGGCAGGGGCTGGAGCACGGCATCGTGCATATCGATGGGGTGCCCACCAAGCACTACCTGCGCGAGGAACTCGAAGCACTATTCATCGACCGTGGCTTCAAGGTGCTCGATATCGACAAGATCGAGTACCCGTGGACCACCGAATTCGACGCGCCGCCCAAATGGATGAAGGCGCCCTACCCGTGGGATTGGTTCGTGGCCGCGCAGCGGGTGAGGTGAGCTAAGCCCTCGCCTTGGTCCTGCCTAGGAGCAGGTCCATGTAGAACCCCGGCTTTTTCAACCGCTCGCGCAGGTCCATATCGGTGAACATGCTGCTGATCGTATCGGCCAGGGCGGGGTTCTTGTTCGCCCGATCCACCACGAAGTCGAAGAGCCAAGGCTTGTCGGCCATCGTTTGCAGGCGCGTGCTGATGGCAAGCTCCTTTCCCAGTCGCTTCCAAACCCGTTCATCGTATTGCCGCGCTGCGCCCGCGGTGATGTTGCCCGACGCGAGCATCTCGCAGGCCACATCCGCTGCATGCACACCGCTGATCATAGCATGGCTGATGCCTTCACCGGTGAAGGGGTCGATCAAGTGGCCCGCATCGCCAACGAGCAGGTAGCCTTCGCCGCTGAGCGCGCAACGTTTGCTCGCGAGCGGAAGGCCCATGCCTTGGACCGGTCCTTCCAATCGGGCCTCAACAAAGCGATCACGCAGTTGCGGATGTTCTGTGAGCAACTTCACCAGCAGCGCCTTCAGGTCCACGCGGCGCTTCTTCACCACATCGCTACGCAGGCCCAAGCCGACGTTCGCTCTGCCGTCCGGAAGCGGGAATATCCAGAGATAGCCCGGGAGCAGGTCCTTCAGGAAGATGAGCTCGATGAAGCCATCGGGGTCGAGGTCTTTCACGCCGTAGTAATAGGCGCGCACGCCGGCCGCGAGGTGCCGGGGTTCCATTTCCAGGACGGCCACATGGCGTGCGAACGACGAATTGCCACCTGAGGCGTCGATGATGATCCTCGCCTCGATGGTGCCGCCGTCCGATGTGGTGATCCGCCATCCGCCTTCGTCGCGTTCGTACGTTTTCGCAGCCGACCCTTCACGCACAGTGATCCCCGAGAGATTCTTGGCTCGCTGGAAGAGCAGGTCATCGAAGTCGAGCCGGGGCAGGATCGCGCCCGGCGCATCGCCGACATGCTCACGCGTAAAGGGCACGCGCAGCGAACGGCCGCTGGGAGCGCTGAATGTGACACCCCAACTGGGCATCGAACGTGCATCTCCCTTCACCAACGCCGCAAGTTCGGGGTCCAGCCGCTCCAATGAACGCATCACCTTCCCGCTCAGCGCATCGCCGCATACTTTATCGCGCGGGAAGACGGCCTTTTCCAGCAGCACGGCCTTGGCGCCGTGGCGGTAAGTTGCATCGCCGTCGCACATCCGCCAGGACCTCCTCCGATGATGCAGATGTCGGTTCGCATCGTCGCGTCTTTCGTTGCGCCCGTTGCGACGTTGCGGTTCATCTTGCAATTCTCAGGAACGGAACGACGCTGCCGTGAACTGGTCCAGGAAACGGACATCGTTCTCCCAGTACATGCGCAGGTCGGGCACGCGATAGATCAACTGCGCGATGCGCTCCACGCCCATGCCCAACGCGAAGCCGCTGCATGTTTCCGGGTCGATTCCGCAATTGGCCAATACGGCAGGATCGACCATGCCGCAGCCCATGATCTCCACCCAGCCGCTGTGTTTGCAGATGTTGCAGCCCACACCGCCGCAAATACTGCAGCTCATATCCACCTCGGCGCTCGGCTCGGTGAAGGGGAAATAGCTCGGCCGCAAACGGATCGATACCTGGACCGAACATGCTCTTGGCGAAGTAGTCGAGCGTGCCTTTCAAATCGGCGAAGCTCACGCCCTTGTCCACATAAAGCGCTTCGACTTGGTGGAACATGCAATGCGCCCGCGCACTGATGGCTTCGTTGCGATAGACGCGACCCGGAGAGATGGTGCGATCGGAGGCTTGGTGCTTCCATCACGCGTACCTGCACACTGCTGGTGTGCGTGCGAAGCGCGAGCCCTCCGGGGCCGTTCACGAAGAAGGTGTCCTGCATATCGCGCGCAGGATGGTCTGGCGGGAAGTTGAGCGCGCTGAAATTGTGGTGGTCATCCTCCACCTCGGGTCCTTGGCTTACGACGAATCCGATGCGCGCGAAAACATCAACGATGCGCTGGCGCACCAGCGAGATCGGGTGGTGGCTGCCGATGGGTTCTGTGAGCACGGGCGCGCTATGGTCGATCGCAGGGCCTTCCGCCACTGCGGTTTCGCCCACGCCAGCCTTTAATTCTTCCCAGCGAGCCTGAGCGCGCTGCTTCAACTGGTTCATGCGCTGGCCCAGCAGCTTCTTTTCTTCGCCGGCCACTTGCTTGAACGCCTCGAACAATTCGGTGATGGCACCATTGCGGCCGAGCATGGCCACGCGGAAGCGCTCCACTTCGTCGGCGCTGCGGGCCTGGGCTTTGGAAACTTCCGCCTCCAAGGCGGCGATGCGATCGGATAGGCTCATTCGAGTACGCGCATGAACATGCGGATGTCTTTCACCGGGCGATCTCGGCCATCGCAAGCCTGGGCGGCAAGGGCATCGATCACGGGCAGGCCCTCCACCACCTCACCGAATACGGTATAGGCACCATCAAGATGCGGAGCACCGCCGGCTTTCGTATATGCCCCTTTCTGCGCTTCGGTATATACGATGGGCGTGCTGTAGCGAGCGCTGCGCTGGGCGATCTGATCGAGCTCGGTTGCGGAATAGGGCTTTCCCTGCACGATGTAGAACTGGCTTCCGCTGCTGCGTCGCTCAGGATTCACTTGATCGGCCTGGCGCGCGGCGGCCAGCGCGCCTTTCTTATGGATGAGGCCGGGCACGATCTCGGCCGGGATGGTATAGCCAGGTCCTCCCTGCCCGAGGGCGGCTCCCGTAGATGCATGCTTGCTGTCAGGGTCGCCGCCCTGCACCATGAAGCCGCTGATTACGCGGTGGAACAACAGACTATCGTAGGCATGCTCCCGCACGAGTTTCAGGAAATTGTCGCGGTGCTGCGGCGTCTCATTGTACAGCGCCACCACCATGGTCCCCAGCTCGGTACGGATTTCCACCAATGGCTGCTTGGGCGCCGCGTCTG
This sequence comes from Flavobacteriales bacterium, assembly GCA_016710965.1. Classification (GTDB taxonomy): domain Bacteria; phylum Bacteroidota; class Bacteroidia; order Flavobacteriales_F; family PHOS-HE28; genus PHOS-HE28. The sequence goes on along the minus strand of JADJTW010000031.1, from coordinate 853,978 downwards.
CCTGCGCTTGCGTCTTGTTCGCAAAGGACCCCATGAACAACAAGGCCAACAATAGCCCACGTTGCACGGGGTTCGGGCACATCGTTACATTTGGCATCCTTAAAGTCCTGTCCATCAGGCGTCAAAAGTAGACCAATGACCGCACCCGCTCTTCGCCGCGCCCTTACCAGCGTCCTGGCACTTGCCATCCTTGCCGTTGTGTTGCCTTCATGCACCAAGGAGAAGCCCACCGTCGCACGCATCACTGTGGTGAAGGAGGACGGTACACGCGTTTCCGAGGCTTACGTGAAGCTCTTCGCGAACCCGCAGTATCCGCTGGGCGACCCGAACCGCCTCACCAAGGAGTCCGAGACCGACGTGGACGGCATCGTGGAATTCGACTACAGTGAGTTCTATGAGCAGGGCCAGAGCGGTTTCGCGGTGCTCGATATCATCTGCGAATACGATACGCTCGTAGGCGAGGGCATCATCAAGATCATCGAAGAGGAGACCGCGGAAGAAACAGTGGTGGTCTTGCCTGCGCAATAAGCGCTCAGTGCGCCTCGAAATAGGCGAGCACGGCTTCTTTCATCAATCGCTCCTGCTCATCCGGCCCCAATGGTGGGAGGTCATTCACGCGCTCGAAGTGCGGCCAGCCATCGGCATCACGCCCCAGTTCCTTGTAGTAGCCGAAGGGCAATAGCACCACGCAGATGGCGATGTGCATCAGCGCCACCTTCTCGTCCTTCTTGAAATCACGCGCGTGCTGACCCAATTCCTGTACGCCGATGAGGAAGAGGATACTGTTCAGGTCAAGTGCGCCGGCGTCGAAGCGCTTGGAGAGCGCAGTAACGAGGTCACGCCAGCGTTTGTCGAATGCGAGGTCCACGAGGATGCCGATACAAGGCGGGCGAAACTAAGACCGTCGAACGACTACTTTCGGGCCATGGGTAACAAGCAATGCATAGCCAGCCTGCCTCTGGTCTTGTCGCTTGCCCTGCCATCCATCTCCGTGGCGCAGAGCGATACGCCTTGCGGAGCACCCGCGCTGACAGTGCATACTGGTGCTTGCGAGTTCGACGTGTTCAGCACTGCGGGGTTCACCTACCAGAGCGATGCAGCCAATGGCGGGGTCCCGAACTGTGCGTTCCCAGGGTCGCCCGATGTATGGTTCACGGTGACGGTACCGGCCTCCGGTGCTCTCGCCATTACGACAGAGGCTGGCACGATCTCCGATGGGGGTATCGCGATCTATCGCGGGCCATGCAATTCGCTGACCTTCCTGGAGTGCGATGATGATGCGGCCGTGGGCATGATGTGCGTGGTGGACCGCTCGGACCTCGTTCCCGGCGAGACGCTCTACGTGCGTTTCTGGCGTGCGGCGAATCCCGGTACAGGCACCTTCGGGATCTGCGCGGTGGAGTCGCATTCGGATTGCGAGGTGGCTGTTCCGGTATGCCACACCTTCCATGTCGATGGCAACGCTTACGGCCCCGGTTCCACGATGGACGAATTCGCGAACTACTGTGACATCGCCGAATTCCAATCGCAATGGTTCTACTTCCACTTCCTCACAGGCGGCACCTTCGAGTTCAAGATCTTCCCTGATCTGGCCATGGGCATCTACCCGGACTATGATTGGTTGCTATTCCAAGGCGACATCAGCACCTTTTGCGCCACGCACACGTCCGACACCCCGCCGCTCATGTGCAACGGGAGCAGCTCGACCGGACTCGAAGGCGAGACCGGACTTGATGCGACCGGTGTGAGCAGCTCGGTTCCAGCAGGACCTGGGAACCCCTTCTGCCCGATCCTAAACGTGAACGCGGGCGACTACTACTGGCTCTTCGTGAACAACTTCTCCACCACCTCCACGGGCTTCACATTGGAAGTGGGAGGTACCGCCCAACTGGATTGCGACATCGTGCTCGGTTCCTCACATGCGATCATGGAAGCAGCTACTTCCTTGGAAGTGTATCCGGTCCCGGCGTGTGACCAGATCACCATTCGGGCGAACGACGTGCGTGTTGCTCGTATTCGGGTGTTCGATGCCTCCGGACGATCATGTTTGGACCTGCCGATGATCGGTAGTGTTGCGATCCCAGCAGCGTCATTGGCCTCCGGTTCGTACGTTGTTCAAACCTCGGACATGCGTGGCGGGGTCTTGCAGCGGGCAAGAATCATCATCGAATAGCACACGGTCGTCGTTGATGGGTTGCTTCACCGCGCCCCCGTGGTCGAATAGGGGGTAGTCAATCTCGCACCGCCGCTATCCCCGGCAACACCTTCCCCTCCAAATACTCGAGCATCGCGCCACCACCGGTGCTTACGTAGCTGATCTTATCGGCGAGTCCGAACTGGTTCACAGCGGCCACGCTATCACCGCCACCCACAAGTGAAAACGCGCCCTTGCTAGTTGCGTCGGCAACTGCTTGTGCGATGGCCACGGTGCCTTGCTGGAATGGCTTCATCTCGAAAACGCCCATGGGGCCGTTCCATAACAAGGTCTTGCTGCGCAGGATCGCCGTGCGGAATGCTTCGATGCTCTTGGGCCCGATGTCGAGCGCCATCCAGCCATCAGGCACGGCGTCGGCGGCGCATTGGTCGGTGTTGGCGTTCTCGGCGAAGGCATCGGCCACCACCGCGTCTGTCGGGATGTGGAGCTTCACGCCCTTCGCTTTCGCTTTCTCAATGATGCCGCGTGCGGTATCGAGCAGGTCTTCTTCCACGAGTGAAGCTCCGGTCTGCCCGCCCTGCGCTTTCACGAAGGTGTTCGCCATTCCACCACCGATGATCAGCTCATCGCAACTGCCGATGAGGTTCTCCAACACTTCGATCTTGCTGCTCACCTTGCTGCCACCCACGATGGCGGTCATAGGACGTTGCGGACTGCCAAGCACCTTGCCCACACTGTCGATCTCGGCTTGCATCAGGTAACCGAAGAGCTTCGCGTTGGGGAAGAACTTAGCGACGATGGTGGTGCTTGCGTGCGCGCGGTGCGCTGTTCCGAAGGCGTCGTTCACGTAAACGTCGCCGAGGTAGGCGAGCGACTTCGCGAAGCCTTCATCGCCGGCCTCTTCTTCGGGGTGGAAGCGCAGGTTCTCCAGTACAAGCACTTCACCGGGCTTGAGCAATGCAGCTTTCGCCCTGGCATCCGGACCGATGCAATCCTTGGCGAAGAGCACGGGCTTGCCCAGCAAGCCGCTCAGGTGTTCGGCGATCGGCTTCAGGCTCATCGCCGGGTTCACCTTGCCCTTGGGCCTGCCGAGGTGGCTCATGAGGATCGCACTGCCGCCATCCTTCAGGATCTTGTTCACCGTGGGCACGATCGCACGGGCGCGGGTATCGTCGGTCACCTTTCCATTGGCGTCCTGTGGCACGTTCAGGTCCACGCGCACCAAGGCTTTCTTTCCTGCGAAGGAGAACGAGTTCATCGTCAACATGGCCGCGAAAGTAGAATTGGTTGAAGCAAATGAGTTGCGTGTTCGCGGTTACGCGTTGCGCTGTTCTGGAACGCGGCAGAACACGTAACCCGTAACGCATTTCCTGAACACGTAACGGCTCCGGTCGCGATTCTACCTTCGCGCCGTGCTGTTCTCCAAGGTCATCGACCATGCCGAACTGAAGGCGAAGCTCATCGGCAACATCCGCGAAGGCCGCGTGCCGCACGCGCAATTGCTGGTAGGCCCGCGCGGCAGCGGCAACCTGCCCCTGGCCCTGGCCTATGCGCAATACCTGCTGTGCGAGGACAAAGGCGTCGTGGATGCTTGTGGCGAATGCCCCTCTTGCATGCAGATGGCCAAGCTGGAGCACCCGGACCTGCACCTGGCTTTCCCCATCTTCTTCACGGATAAGGTGAAGACCTGTGATGCCTTCCTGGCCGATTGGCGGCGCGAAGTGCTGGCCGAGCCGTACCTGGACATCGAGCTGTGGCGCGACAAGCTTGAGAGCGAGAACAAACAGTTGCGCATGGGCGTGGATATCGCCCAGGAGATCCAGCGCAAGCTGAGCATGAAGAGCTTCCGCGGTGGCTGCAAGGTCATGCTCATCTGGCTGCCCGAGCTGATGGACGCGGCGGCGGCGAACAAGCTGCTCAAGGTCCTTGAGGAACCCGAGCCCAGCACCGTCTTCCTGCTGGTGAGCAACGATGCCGAGCAATTGCTGGCCACCATCCTCAGCAGGGCGCAGCTCACCAAGGTCCCGGCCCTGCACCCCGAAGCGGTAGCCGACGCCTTGCGTGGGCGCTTCCCGGACCTGGGCGAGACCGAAGCAAGAGCGATCGCTTTGCGCAGTGAAGGAGACATGCTCGAAGCCGTGGACATGGCGGGCAAGGGCGAGGAGGAGCTGTTCGTCTTCTTCCGCGATTGGTTGCGCGCCTGCTTCCGCAAGGAAGTGGTGGCGGCTGTGGATTTCGGCGAAGGCTTCCAGAAGCTGGGCCGCGAACGGCAGAAATCGCTGGTGCGCTACGGGCTCTACCTCATCCGCCAATGCGTGCTCCAATGGCAGCAGGTGCCGGAGCTGGTGCGGGTGCTGGGCCAGGAGCAGGAGTTCGTGCTGAACTTCAGCAAGGTCCTGAACGAGCGCAATGCCGATGGCATCCGTCGCGAGCTGGAGACGGCGCACGTTCACATCGAACGCAACGCCAACGCCAAGGTGCTCTTCATGGACATGAGCTATCGGATGATGGGGTTGCTGCGTGCTTAGGGACGGGCGCCCCGCAGCACGCGGCAACGCCCGGCTATCTTCGCCCCCACGTGCCCATTCCCGGTGGGCAACAGGCCTTCGACGGAGTGGAGGTGCGTTTCAAGAACACCCGCAAGGGCTTCTATCGCAACCAGTCCGGCCTCCAATTGATGCCCGGCGACCTGGTGACGGTGGATGCGGCGCCAGGGCACGATGTGGGCATGGTAAGCCTCACCGGCGAGCTGGTGCGTGCGCAGATGGGCCGACGCAATGTGACGGTAGAGACCTACGAGCTTCGCAAAGTGCTGCGCAAGAGCACGCAGGAGGACATTGATCGCTGGCATGCCGCCCGCAAACAAGAGGAGGAAACCATGCTGGCCAGTCGGCAAATGGTGCGCGAGGCGAAGCTGGACATGAAGGTGACCGATGTGGAGTACCAAGGCGATGGCACCAAGGCTACCGTTTACTACACCGCCGAGGAGCGCATCGACTTCCGCGGCATCGTGCGCACCATGGCCGACCGTTTCAAGGTGCGGCTGGAGATGAAGCAGATCGGGGCGCGGCAGGAGACCGGTCGCATCGGCGGCATCGGCAGCTGCGGTCGCGAGCTTTGCTGCAGCACCTGGCTGAGCGATTTCCGCAGTGTGACCACCAGTGCGGCGCGCTACCAGCAGCTCGCCCTCAATCCGCAGAAGCTGGCCGGCCAATGTGGCAAGTTGAAGTGCTGTCTCAATTACGAGCTGGACATGTACATCGAGGCGATCAAGAGCTATCCCTCGCAGAACGCCAAGCTCAAGACCCAGCAGGGCACCGGCGCGCACATCAAGACCGACATCTTCAGCGGCAAGATGTGGTACGGCTTCAAGAAGCCCGGTGAGCCGTTCGTGATGGCAGGCTTCCCTATCGACGTGGTGCGCGACATCCTCGCCCAGAACAAGCAAGGCGTGGAGCCGGAGGTGGACCTGAACATGACGGACGAGCCTGTCGAGGAAGTGAAGACCCCGGACTACGAGAACGTGGTGGGGCAGGACGACCTCACGCGCTTCGACAGCAAGATCAAGGGCGGCAAGAAGCGCCGGAACAAGGGACGCGGCGACCGGGACCGGGGTGGGCGACCCGAAGGGGTGCGCCCTCAGCAAGCCCAGGGCGGAACCCCGCGTCAGCAACAGCCGCAGGGCCCGCCACGCCCACAGTCGGCCCAAGGCGAGGGGCAACGCCAGGGCGAACGCGGTGGCCGCAACGACCGCAGGCGCCGCGGGCGTGGCGGCCGCGGGGGCGACCGGCAGCAAGGTGGCGGCCAGCAGGGCGGCGCTCCATCCACTCCTCCTTCTGCCTAAGGTGAGCTTCGCGCGACTTCTTCCGTTGGCACTGCTCATTGCGAGCTGCACCGATAACCTGGTATACCAAAGCGATACGCGCATCCCGGAGGAAGGATGGAGCCGCTCGTTCACGCCTGAGTTCGCCTTCGACATAGCCGATACCGTTAACCGGCATGATGTGTACATCGACGTGCGCCACACGGGCGACTATGCCTTCAGCGACCTCTACCTCTTCGTGGACCTCACCGGGCCCGGCGGCCGCAGCATGCGCGACACCGTGGAATGCCTGCTGGCCGACCCCACCGGTCGTTGGCTGGGCAAGGGAACCGGCTTCATCTTCAGCGATCGCGTTCAGGCCAAGGTGCTGTACAAGCTGCGCAACAGATTTCCTTCGCCGGGCCGTTATACCATGAAACTGGAGCAGGCCATGCGCGTGGAACCCCTGCCCGGCGTGATCGATGTGGGAGTGAGCGTGGAGCGAAGCAAGCAGTAGGATTTCAGGCCTGGCCCGGTGGAAACGACCAGGTGAATGCCGACCGGTCGGCCGAAGCCGGGATAATTTCGTGCCCGGATGGCGAAGAAGAAGAAGCAGAACAAGCGACGAGTGATGTGGTGGGCACTGGTGCTCTCACCGGTCATCGGGCTTTTCCTCATGCTCGTGATCGCTTCTTTCAGCAAGCTGCCCGATGCCAGCGAACTGGCCAACCCGCGCAGCGACCTGGCGACGGCCGTGCTCTTCAGCGACGGCACGCTCATGGGCCAGTACTATCGGGAGAACCGCATACCGGTGGCCTACGAGCAGATCAGTCCCAATGTGGTGAATGCCCTCATCGCCACCGAGGACGAGCGCTTCCGCGAGCACAGCGGCGTGGACCTCAAGGGCACGGCGCGAGCGGCCATCTTCCTGGGCAAGCGCGGCGGAGCGAGCACCATCACCCAGCAATTGTCCAAGATGCTCTTCACCGAGCGTGCCGATAACTTCTTCGAGCGGACCTTCCAGAAATTCCAGGAATGGATCATCAGCGCGCGGCTTGAGCGGCAGTACACCAAGGACGAGATCATCGCCATGTACCTCAACCGATTCGACTGGATCAACCAGGCGGTGGGAATCAACAGCGCTGCGCGCGTGTACTTCAACACCACGCCCGATTCGCTGCGCATCGAAGAAGCCGCCATGCTGGTGGGCATGCTCAAGAACCCTGCGTTGTTCAACCCCAACCGGTCCAGTCGTGTGGACACCGTGCTGCATCGGCGCATGGTGGTCATGGACCAGATGCGCAAGAAGGGCTATATCACCACTGCGCAGTACGACTCGCTAAAGGCGCTGCCGCTGGGCCTACGGTTCCAACGCGTCGATCATACCGAAGGCCCTGCGCCCTATTTCCGCGAAACGCTCCGTGCCAAGCTGCAAGCTTTGCTCGACAGCACTGACGCTGTTGGCAAGCGGGTCTTCGCAAAGCCCGACGGCACCGCCTACGACATCTATACCGATGGCCTGAAGGTGTATACGACCATCGACCGCCGCATGCAGGCTTACGCCGAATGGGGCCTGAAGGAGCACCTCGCCAGCGAACTGCAAGACGACTTCTTCAAGGACCTCTCGCGCAAGAAGAACCGGCCTTTCGATTCGCGCGTGAACCAGAAGGAGATCGATGCCATCATGAGCACGGCCGTGAAGCGCAGCGTGCGTTTCCGTGTGCTCACGGGCAAGCAATGCGGCAATTGCGAGCGGCCTGCCGCATACATCGAGGAGGTCATGCACGAAGGCAGCAAGCACTTCCATTGCGATCCCGCCAAAGGCGGCTGCGACAGCTACTGGCCGGTGCTGTCGGAAAAGGAGATCGACAAGGCCTTCGAGACGCCCACGCCCATGCGCGTGTTCAGCTGGCGTGGCGAGGTGGACACCGTGCTGAGCCCGCTCGACTCCATCCGCTACTATAAGAGCTTCCTGCAAAGCGGTCTCATGAGCATGGATCCGCATACGGGATTCGTGAAGGCCTGGGTGGGCGGTATCGACTACAAGCACTTCCAGTACGACCACATCGAACAAGCGCATCGGCAGGTGGGATCCACCTTCAAGCCTTTCGTGTATGCAACAGCCATTCGCGAAGGAGAGCAACCCTGCCACCAACTGCCCAACCAGAAGGTCTGCTTCGACATGCCCGATCCCCAGCCGGATTGGTGCCCGGAGAACAGTGATAATGAGTACGGCGGCATGGTGACCGTGGAGTACGCCCTCGCGAATAGCATGAACACGGTGACCGCGCACCTGATGAAGAAGTACATGCCCGAGGCGGTGACGGTGCTCGCGCGGCATATGGGCATCAAGAGCCGCCTGGAACCCGTGCCATCGCTCTGCCTGGGCGTTGCTGATCTGACGCTAAGCGAGATGACGGGCGCGTTCGCCACATTCGCGAACAAGGGCGTGCATATCGAACCGATCATCTACACGCGGATCGAGGACAAGGACGGCAACACCATCTACGACATGTCGCCCAAGGCCACCGAGGCGTTGGATGAACGCACGGCCTACATCATGCTCAAGATGCTCAAGGGCGTGGTGGATGGTGCGTACAACCCCAGCACAGGCCGTGTGGTGGGCACGGGCCTGCGCTTGCGCACGAGCTGGGGTGCGCGGCAGAAGTATGCGAACATCAAATTCCCCACCGCAGGGAAGACGGGCACCACGCAGAACAATACCGATGGCTGGTTCATCGGCATCACCCCGGACCTGGTTACCGGCGTATGGACCGGTGCCGACGACCGCCCGGTGCGCTTCAGCACCACCGAGAAGGGGCAGGGCGCCAACAGTGCATTGCCGATCTACGGGTACTATATGAACCGCGTGTACGCGGACCCGACGATCGGTATCAGCACGGGTGATTTCGAGGCACCGACGGAACCCCTGGGCGTGGATCTGGATTGCCGGGGGAAGGCACGCGGCGGCCCCACCAATGGGGAGCCCGACTGGGGGAATTGATCACGCCAGCTGCTCGCTCAACAAGCGCATTTCCATCGTAGGAGCCATCTTCTCGTAGAGCATGCGGTACGTGCTTTCGGTGATGGGCATGTCCACCTTGAGCTTCGCGTTGATCGCATGTACGCACTTAACGGCGTAGTAACCCTCGGCCACCATATTCATCTCGAGTTGCGCGGCGCGCACGCTGTAGCCCTTGCCGATCATGTTACCGAACTCGCGGTTGCGGCTGAAGGTGCTGTAGGCCGTTACGAGCAGGTCGCCCAGGTAGGCCGGCTCGTTGATGTCGCGCGCGATGGGATGCACGGCCTTCACGAAACGGTCGATCTCCTGTATGGCACGGCTCACGAGCACCGCGCGGAAATTGTCGCCGTAGCCCAGCCCTACGCTGATGCCCGCGCACACGGCCACCACGTTCTTGAGGATGGCGGCGTACTCCGTGCCGTAGATGTCGTCGCTGAGGGTGGTCTTCAGGAACCGGCCGTTGAGCGCTTCGCCCATGGCTTTCGCTTTCCCAGCATCGCGGCTGGCGATGGTGAGATAGCTCAGGCGCTCCATTGCTACTTCTTCGGCATGGCAGGGTCCGCAGATGACGCCGAAGTCCGCCTTGCTCACGCCCCAATGCTCGAAGAGGTACTCGCCCACGATCTGGTTCGTTTCCGGCACGATCCCCTTCACGGCGCTGAAGAGCGTTTTCCCAAGAAGCTCGTGCGGCTCCAATTGCTCCATGGTAGCCTTCAGGAATGCGCTAGGCACAGCGATCACCAGCACATCGGCAGCCTTCACCACGGCGTGGATATCGCTGTCCATCGCCAGGCGCTGGACATCGAATTGAGCGGCGCTGATGTAATCGGGGTTGTGCCCGTACTTGCTGATGTGCGCGATCGTTTCCGGCCTGCGCACCCACCAACCGACGCGTTCGGCGTTGCCGCACAGGAGCTTCACCAGCGCCGTGCCCCAGCTGCCAGCACCGATCACGGCTATGCGTTTCGCACGTTCCATGGGCGGCGAAGATCGGCTTTGCGTTTGTGCGCCCGTATGTCCGGCTCCTTCAGAACGTCACATCCGCTTCGAGGGCCTGGCCATCGCGCATCACCTTCACTTTGGCGGTATCGCCTTTGTTGAACACTGCCAACGCCTTCATGTAGCTCATCATATCCGTGATCTCCAGCGATCCGAGCTTCACCACCACATCGCCCACCTTGAGTCCGGCATTTGCGGCCGGCTTTCCCTCGGTGAGGCCGTCGATGCGCATGCCCTTGCCATCGAACATGTAATCCGGCACCACGCCCAATGTCACCTTGAAGCGTGGGGCATCCTCCTTGTTCGCCTCTTCTGTCTTGGTGAAGGGCAGCTTCGGCTTGCTGTCGAGCCTGGTCAGCATGGACTCGATGAACCGCGTGATGCGCAGCATGCCCTCGTAGTTGATCTTGTCCTCATCGTCGCTGGGCTTGTGGTAGTCCGCGTGGGTGCCGGTGAAGAAGTGGATGGCAGGCACCCCTTGCAAGTAGAAACTGGTGTGGTCGCTGGGGCCAACGCCGCCTGCGCTGGTCTTGATCGACAGGGTGTCGGCGTTGAACGCGCCGCGCTTGCCGCGGATCGGAACAGGCTTGCGCAGTTCGGCCAGCACGCTGTCCCAAAGCGGTGAGGTGCCCGTGCCGCTGATGGCGAGGTGGCGCGCGCTGTCCAGGCGCCCCACCATGTCCATGTTGATCATGTAGTTGATCTCGCTGATGGGCACCGTGGGGTTCTTCGTCCAGTAGTTCGATCCGTACAGCCCTTTCTCCTCGCCGCTGAAAGCGACGAAGAGGTAGTCGTTCGCATGGGCCTGCTGTCCAGCCCCCGATTCCTTGTCGCTGAGGTCGCGCGCCAGTTGCAGCAGCACGGCCACCCCGCTGGCATTGTCATCAGCGCCATTGTGGATCGCTGGCTCGCCGCGATGCAAGGATCCCTCGGCGCCATAGCCCAGGTGGTCGAGGTGCGCGCCGATGACCACCACGTTGGGGGCGCCATTGTCGAGAAGGCCCACCACATTGTATGCGGTTCGCTTCTCTCGCTTGATGTCGGCGCTGATTACGCACGGGTTGCCGTCGATCGCCATTTCCTGGTAGCTGTCGCCTTTGAGGAAGAGCACCGGAATGGATAGCGGTCCAACCTTGGCGCTCAGTCGCGGGTCCGGAGCTTCCGTTGCGGGGTCGTCATTATAGAAGAGCACAGCCGCCGCCCCACGATCAGCCGCTTTCTGTGCGCGGGCCTGCAGATTGTGGTAGGCGAGGAACTTGCTGTGCGGGTGGATGCCATCGGGGGAGCTGATCGAGAGCGCCACCACGCGGTCCTTCAAGCTCACGCTGTCGGGCAGGTCGTCGTTGCCCAGCTCGGGCGCGCTGATGCCATATCCCATCTTCATGACCTTGCCGAAGACGCTGCCGTTCCCCGAATAGGGCAGGAGGTAATAGTCTTCTTCGAGCTTGAGATGCTTCCGGCCGAGTTGCATGGCGTTCGCCGTGCCGAGCTCAGGTTCGGCGTTGAAGGTGAAGGCTTGGAGGTAGGTGGCATCGTCGCCGTAGGGCATGAGGCCCACGTTGCCGTATTTGGCTGCGATGTAGTCCACGGCGAGTTTTTCGCCCGGCGTTCCGGACTCGCGTCCTTCGAGGCGGTCGCTGGCCAGGTAGCGCACATCGTAGCGCATTTGGTCCAGCGTTTCAGCGTCAGTGAGCGATTGCGCCGTGCCAACGAGGTGGAACAGCAGGACCGTAGCGGTGCAGAGCGCGCGAGGATTGCGGTGCGTGTTCATGGGGTGCCGAAGATACCGGCGCTCATACCTTCGTTCGTGCAACGCGCGTTCTCCTCGCGCATCGCTGACGCCACCACCATGAAGAGCTTCCTCGTCGTCTCCGCCGGCATCCTGTCGTTCCTGTATCTCGTGTTCCCCTCATTCGGGGTCTTCGAGCTGCTGCCGGACTACATCCCTTTCATCGGCAATGTGGATGAAGCCACGGCCACCATGGTGTTGCTTGGCTCACTGCGCTACTTCGGCATGGACCTCACGAATCTGTTCCGCCGCCGTCCCTCAGTGGACTTCGGCACAACTCGATAGCGGCAGGCCTCGCTTCGGCCCTGCTTTTCTTCTCGGTCGTCGGCTGATCGCTTGCCGCGAACGAGCAGCGCCCGGATCCCTCCAGGCGCTGCCTCACCAAGGTCGGTCGCGGTTACTTCACCTCGACGACCATGTACCGGCTGAGTTTCCAGAACGCTGCGGGGTCCTTGATCTCCAGATAGGCGAGCTCGTCTCCTTCCTCCACGATCCGGTAACTGTTCTTGGGGTGTTCGCTCACCAAGCGCGCTTTCTTCACCCCCAGTGGCACGCGCGTCATTTGCCGCACATCCACCTCCTTGAATTCGTTGTTCGTGACATCGCCGTTCAATTGCGCGGTCTTCCCTATGCCGATGAACCCACCGGTGTTGGTGACCACACCACGCTCCTCGAGTTCCTTGCTCGTGCCCACTACGTACCAGGCAGCGTTCATCTCATTGGTCTGTTGCTCGATGAATGCTTCGCGCTTGGCCACCTCCAATTCCATGGCCGTGAGCTGCTGGTTCACTTGCTCGATTTGGAAATCCCTGGCGAGCAGGCCCTCCTTCATGATGTTGATGGACGAGTCGCGCGAGGCGAGCATCAGGTCCAGTTCCTTCAACTTCTTGCGCAGTCCGCCCGCCTCGATCTTGCTCTTGTCCAAGCGCTTGGTCAACTCCGTGATGCGCTCACGGCTCTCTTGCACCAGGCCGGTCATCAACTGGACGTCGCGCACGATCTTCTTCCGCTTGTCCATGTTCAGTTCTCCTTCAGTACCACTGCCGAGGAGCTTCTCCCGCTCGTCCACCAGGGCGATGTTCTTCTCGATGTCGTCGAAGGACAGGGCCATCTCACTGATGAGGGAGTCGCGGCCTTGAAGTTCGCTGCGGAGCTTCGCTGTCTCGGCTCGGGCCGCCAACTCGCCTTCGGTGGGGCCGCTCTGGCAGGCGGCGAGAGCGAAGGTCGCTGCCATGACCAGGATCATCGGCCGCGCAGGGTTCGCGAATCGCATGTTGGACCTTGGGGTGTTCATGGGATGCTTGTTAGGTGCGATGCCGCTCGGAATGAACAGCACGGGCAGGCCAACGAACCAGGTGCCAAAGAGCCAGGAATGACCCCGGACCGCATGGGGCCTGAGGTTTCCTGCCTGAGGGCCGGATGCGACAATACCGGTAGGCCATGGTGCTTGTTCCACAGTACTGTGGAGCAAGCACCCCGTGATGGGTCATGAAAAAGCCTCCGGCATTCCTGCCACGAAGACCTCTTTCGGGAATCGCAAAGTGAACATGGTGCCCTTGCCGACGGTGCTTCGCACCTCCAGCTTGATCATGTGCTCGTTGAGGATGCTGCGTGTGGTGGTGAGCCCCAGGCCGAGCCCGCCGGGCCTGCCTGAATAGAACGGTTCGAACAGACGGACCAGGTTCTCCGGAGGTATTCCCTTGCCGTTGTCCGCTATCTCTATGACCACATCATCCTTCACGCGGTAGGCTTCCATGCGCAATTGCCCTTTGCCCGGCTCCATGGCCTCCACCGCATTGATCGCGATATTGGTCACGGCGAGATCGATCAGGTCAGGGTCCACTCGTACCTCCGGCAGGTCAGCGGCTACGCCCACTTCTCCTTCGATTCCGTTGAGAGCAAGCCGGTCGGCCACATGCTTCATGGCAGTGTGCATGATATCGCCCACCTTGCATGGAACCAAGCTCAACTCGCGCTTCTTGGAAGATTCGAGCATCTCGTTGATGAGCGTGCCGATGCGCTTGAGATTGCGATCGATGATCTGGAAGAAGGGCTGAACGAGTTCATCGCGGTCGTCTACCTCATCATGCAACTGCTCCACGGCCAGGTGGATGTTGGTGAGCGGATTGCGCACTTCGTGCGCTACGGTACGCGTGATCTGGCCGGTGAGCGCAATGCGGTCAGCCTCGGTGTTCACCTCCTGGGCATGCTTCTGGTCGGTGATATCTGCGAAGGTGACCATGAAGCCATCCTCGAAGGGGACCGCATGGGTGGAGAACCACAGGTCTGCGCCCTTTGCCGTGTAGTGAAGGTCTTTCCGGAAGGCGATACCGGACCCCACGACATGAGCGAACGCGTCGAACAGGCTGGCCGTGAAGTGCTCCGGTAGCTCCGCCATCAGGCGCTTTCCCACCAGATCGCTCCGTTGCGCGATCGCATTGGCTTGTGGGTTGGCCGCTAGGAACTCGAAGTCGACGAGCCTGCCGTGCGGGTCTTTCACGGACCGGAAGGCCATGATGCCGTTGGGCGAAGTATCCAGCACTTTTTGCAGCATGCCTTGCACCGAGGTGCGGTGCTCGACTTCCTTATCCAGTTGCGCCAGGTTGATCTGCAGAGTCTCCTTGGTCCTTTCCGTATTGCGCAGTGCGCGCGCTAAGCGCCAGAAGAGCAGTACCGTGGCCGCGATGGCCAGTGCCGAATAAATGGTGAGCATGACCGGGGTCTCCACCACCTTGTTCCGCTCGGTCGAAAGGAAGGTCTCGCGTCTCGCGCGCAACTGGTCCATGATCCGGGTATGCACATCGCGCATGTTGTCCATGGCGATCCTGCTTGCTCGTAGTGCGGCCTCGGTGCTATCGGCCAGGGGAAGCCCTTGCACCTTATGCGAGACCAGGTGGGCCAATCGAGCTTCCGCTTCATCGCATTGGATGCGGAGCACACGCAATTGCACCCGCCAGGCAGTGTCGGTCAAAAGCCTGTCCGCCGCCCTGAACCGATACTGATCGGCAATCCGGCGCCGGCGGTAGGCGGACAGGTAGTCGGTGTCGTTCGTGAGCAAGTAGCCTCTGGCCCCGGCTTCCTGGTCCTGCAGTTACGACAGGGTCCGGGTGAGTTCGAACATCCCGACGTTGTACCGCCGGATCATTTGCGTAGCATCGCTGTGCCGGTGCATGTTGGAGTAGGTGGCGTACAGCAGGATCCCCAACAACGCAAGTGTTCCCAGGTAAAGGATGATGATCATCCGCCGCTCGTCGCGCTCTTCAGAAAGGACGTTGAAGGGCATGGCTGGGTTCGACTACACCTCCAGACCGAATGAGCGCAACTTGTTATAGAGCGTCTTGCGATCGATGTTCAGCTGCTCTGCCGTGCGCGATTTGTTGTACCCGTTCCGTTCCAATGCGGACAGGATCGCATCGCGTTCGGCTTGGTGCGCTACGCCCCGCAATCCCTCTTCAGCATAAGGGGCTGTTGTTGTTCCCTCGGGCGCCGACCCCGGTTCGGTCCGGCTGGAAAGGAGGATGGCAGGAAGGCACTCCACGGGTATGAGCGCCCCCGTGCTCAAGAGCACCGCGCGCTTCACCACGTTCCCCAGCTCGCGCAGGTTCCCGGGCCATCCGTGGTTGAGCAGCCGCTCCATTGCGGTCGGTGCGAATCCGGTGACCTGCCGCCCCAGGCGCACGTTGGCTTGCTCCATGAAATGGAGTGCGAAGCGTTCGATGTCCTCCCGGCGCTCGCGCAACGGCAGCAGGTGGATGGCGAATTCGTTGATGCGGTGCCAGAGGTCCTCGCGGAAACGACCCTCCGTCACGGCCTTGCGCAGGTCTTCGTTGGTGGCGATGAGCACCCGCACATCCACTGCGATCTCTTTGGTGCCGCCGATACGCTTGATCGAGCGTTCCTGCAGCACGCGCAAGAGCTTCACTTGGTTCTCGTACGTAAGGTTGCCGATCTCATCCAAGAACAACGTGCCGCCCTGCGCCTGCTCGAAGCTTCCCGGCTTGTCCGTGACAGCGCCGGTGAAGGCGCCTTTGGTATGCCCGAAAAGCTCGCTACCGGCGAGTTCCTTGGGGAGGGCGCCGCAGTCCACGGCCACGAAGGGGCTGGTGGCGCGCTTGCTCTGTTGATGGATGCGCCTTGCCACGAACTCTTTGCCCGTGCCCGTTTCACCGGTGATGATCACCGACATGTCCGTGGGGGCCACCAGCGCGATGTGCTTGGCGATGTTGGCCGAGGATGGACCGGAACCATCCACGTATTCGTGGCTCTTGGTCGACTTCGAGGGGCCGGGCGAAGTCGATGCGGAAGCAGTGGGGCCCGAAGGCGTGTCGCTTGCCAGGGCATCCTGCACCCGCATCAACAGCTCTTCGGGGTAGAGCGGCTTGGCGATGTAGTCGAAGGCGCCGCGGCGCATGAGCTCCACGGCCAGCCTGACCTCCGAGTAGCCGGTGATGATGATGACCTGCGTGCCCGGGCAGGTCGCGCGGATGTGCTGCACCATCTGCAATCCGTCGGTGTCCGGCAGGCGGTGATCGCATAGCACCAGGTCGAAACGCTGGTTGGCCAGCAATTCCTTGGCGGTGGAACCACGACCCGCCGTGGCTACGGTGTAGCCGCTCTTGGTGAGGTAGCGCGAGAGCAGGTTGCAGATGTCTTGATCATCGTCAACAACGAGGATGTGAGCGGTGGCCATGTGTTCGGTGTTGGATCAGGTCTGGAACCCCAGCGAGCTGATGGATGACATGATGATGGCCCGGTTGAACGGCTTGGGCACGAAGAGGTCAGCGCCTTCCGCCTCCGAACGGGAGCGCTCCACATCGAGCGCGCTGATGGTGATCGTGCAGGCCTTGGGTTGCGATGACCGTAAGAGGGGGATCAGTTCGTAGCCAAGGCCATCGGGCAGATGCACATCCAGGAATACCGCATCGAATCGCCCTGCATTCAGGGCCGCTTTTCCTTCCTGGATACTATGTGCGAAGGTGCATTCAGCACCTGACTGGCGCAGCATATTGCTCATGAGCTGGCAGATCTCCCGCTCATCATCCACAAGCAGGACGCTTTTGAGCTTTCGATGGTGTTCCATGGAGCGATAGAGCCAAGCTACGCCGACTGGATCCATGGGACGGACATCGCAAATCCCGCCCGCAGCAGCTTCAGCACGGTGCGGCGCGCTGTGCAAAAGCATGCCCGCGTGGAGCAAATGCCCGAATGCCCGCTGTGGCGGGCCATCGGCAGCGTCGGTTCAAACACTCAACCGGGGAATTCACTGCCCACCCAACGGGGAAAATATTCCCCGGAAAATTCGAACAGCTCGGGGATCGTTGGCCCCGGTCTACAGCCGGTAGAGGGAAAGTAGGCTCCTCAGTTGTGGCGCTTCCTCCACAAAGCGGGGAAAGAACAGCACGGCTTTCTTCAGCTCCGTGGCCGAGGAGATGCCTTTGGCACCCGAAGGACCACGAGAGCCTTACGCGCGTAGAGGCCCTGAGGATGGGCCTTACCCACGACGGCCCCTCTCCAGCGGACATGCTGTGGATGAATAGGGGCGAACGTGGAGCGCATGTTGACTTGATGTGCCGGATCGGGTTACACCTCCGAGCCTTCACCACTGACCATGAAATGCTTCATCAAACTAACGCTGGTCGCATTGCTTGCCAGCGCATCCCTCACCACCCTGCACGCACAGGAACTCCGTTTGGGCGGCGGTTACAATTCCAGCAACGTGCGTGAATCGGGCACCGAGAAATGGGTCGGTCGAGCCGGCTATCAGCTCGGCGTTGATCTCCTGATCGGCCAGCGTCTCTTCGTCAAGCCAGGCATACACCTGCATGTGCGCAACCTGCGGTACACCACCATCGGTATCGGACAGGACGGCCAACCGAACGGCACAGAGAACGAATTCCGCTATACGAGCAACTCGCTGCGAGTGCCGGTCCTGGTGGGTGTAAGGCTGCTACAGCCTTCCGAGGAGAACGACTTCAACATGTATGCGATGGCTGGTCCTACGGCCCTGATCGGGATGAAGGCCGACCTGAACAACAATGCCCTGAACATCACCACGCGCAACACGCAATGGTACCTTGGGATAGGCGCGGGCTTCGAATACAAGTTCCTTTTCCTGGAAGCCGGATACGATGTGGCCATGACCAATGTGTTCGAGGGCGATGGCATCAACACCAACCCCAAGGTGAACAACGCCTATATCGCCGCAGGCCTTGGCTTCATGCTCAAGCATTGATCAACGCTCCTTCGCAACACACACCCACACCCCACATGAAGAAGAACGCTCCCCTTCTGTTCGCCCTCGCCACCGCCGGGCTTCTCGCCGTCCCATGTCATGCTGCAGCACTTCCCGATAGGCATGTGCGCATCAACACCGAGCGCTTGGCCCAGCTGCCGCTCGAGGACCAACAGCGCGTGCTGGAGATCAAGGACCGCCTTGAAGCTCTTATCGCCACCGATCGCTCATCATTGGACCAAGTGCAACGCGCAGAGCTCCGACAGGAATGGAAGGGGCTGAAGGGAGAGATGAAGCACTACAATCAGAACGGCGGAGTGATCTACATTTCCGCTGGAGCGCTCATCATCATCCTTCTGCTGCTCATCATCCTGCTCTAGGGATCGGCCATCACCGGACAGCGCCAGGTCCAAATCGGCCGCCATTGCCCAAGGGCGCATCAGACCGCCGCAAGACCAGAAGCTGAGCCTGATCCTTCAAGGCCTCGTGGCGTTGTTCTACGCGCACTTCATCACGAAGTCCATCCTGGTGCCGTTGCTCTTCGCGCTGCTGCTGGCGGTACTGCTCAATCGCGTCATCGTTCTGAAGGTGGTCGCATCGCGTGTGGAGCTGAAGGCATTGGTCTCCATCATCGCCGTCATGGCCGGTGGAGCGCGATGGGGCAACCCCGGCATGTTCCTCGCCGTTCCCCTCACCGCCATCCTCAAGGTGATCCTCGATCGTGCGCCCGGCCTGCAGCCCATCGGCTTCGTGCTCGGCGACGATGAACCGAAAGCGCGCAGCGCGATCTTCCGGGTGAAGGCGCTGGCGAAGTTGGGAGGGGAGCGGAAGTAGCGTTCTTCCGACCCCACGCGAAAGCGACCGTTGCTTGCAAGGGCATACCGAAACGCGCGGAGGGTGTTTCGCGATCCCCTACCTGGCTTGTTCCAGCGGCGAAGGAGCAGCATCCCTCTTGTCTCCATCGGCAAACGCATATCGGATGGTCATGAAAAGCACGACCGCCGTAGCCACTGCCAGGATGACCACCAGGATGCTGCGCGCAGCAGGCATGTCAGTGCCTTTGCGGTCCTGAAGAGCCTCGGGGACATCAGGGTCGGGAGTGTTGTAGTGCTGGTCTTGCGACATGATGGTGCGGTTTCGTGATCCCTAGCCAGCCCTTAGAGCTGGCCACGCTCGGCAGCCTTCTTCATGCGCTTGTTGGCGTAGATGGCGATCTCCACCCGACGGTTGGCCGTCTTGCCTTCGGCGGTGGCGTTGTCGCCCACGGGCTGTTCTTCGCCATAGCCCATGGTGCTCAGGCGCGAGGAAAGCACGCCTTGTCCGACAAGGAAGGCGCTCACTTGCTGGGCCCTGCGCAGAGAGAGCGCATGGTTCATCTCATCGGCGCCGTCCGCGTCGGTATGCCCTTCCACAAGCACCTCGGTGTCGTCGTATTTCTTCAGTGTGCTAGCCAGGTCCGTCAAGTTGCCTTGTGCCGTTCCGCTCAACGAGCTCTCGTTCACCGCGAACAACAAGCCGCTGTCGAAGGTGATCTTGATCCCTTCACCAACGCGGGTGACCGTGGCGCCGTCGAGGTCGGTGCGCAATTCCTCCGCCTGCTTGTCCATGTGCCGACCGATGAGCGCACCAGTGGTGCCGCCAACCGCCGCACCGATGATCGCGCCGATGGCGGTGCCATTATCGCCGAATTGATTGCCGATGACAGCACCCGCACCGGCTCCGACTCCGGCACCGATGGCGCCGCCTTTTACAGCGCGTGATGAGTTGCAGGCAGGGAACAAGAGCAGGGTTCCCAGGACAAGTACTGCAGGAGCAGGTAGCGTTCGCATGATCGTATGTGTTTGCGGTTGATGTGACCCCGGCCAAAGCGGCAAGTCATGCGTACACCGCCCAAGAGCGTGCCCGCTTCGCACGTCGTTCGCACCTCTTCGGAACAGTCAATGGTTGCGGGATGTTCCGGAATGAGCAGTGCGTATCGCGGCCGATCGGATCCCCGATCCGGTAGAGGAACTTCCCCATGGTGCGCACGCCCTTCCCCGGCATCACAACGCATCCGCAGGACGAGCGGGCATTCGAGGGCGTGGCATGATGATGGGCCTGTGACGGCTGCCGCTACCGGCACTAAGAACCCCAACATCATGAGAACGACTGCACTGACCATCGCTTTGATCGTGGGATGCTCCACCGGCTTGCATGCACAGGAAGGAAGGGGAGGTCGCCCTATGCATACCAAGGAGCATGGGTGCATGACCATGAGCGACAGCACGCGCACCATCCTCGGCCTCACCGCCGATCAGTTCGCCCAAGTGAAGGAAAGCGATGAACGCTGCTCCCGGGCTTGTGCGCAAATGGATGATGGCGCTATGGGCAGGATGGACGATGCCGCCATGACCGCGCACGATGCTGATATGAAGAGGATCCTTACGGCGGAGCAGTATGCGAAATGGAGCACCATGTGCAACACGAGCAAAGCAGAGAACGGATCACCTTCTGCACCACGGAATTGACGGTGGCCGTCGATGGTCCACCGGCCCCTATGCTACTGTCCAACCCAGCCTTGTCCGAAGCATTCCCCATGACACAGGCATTGCTCGACCATCTTGGCCAGGAGGAACGTTCGCTGCTGCGACGCCACGGAGTGCGGCTGCGCGTGGATGGGATCACGCGCGACAGACGCTACGCGCTCTGTTCCGCGTGCCAGGTCAGGCGCCCCTTCTTCAAGACCAAGCTCACGGACATTGCGCTGGTGGCCGTCGCGCACCGCTCGTTCGCCAAGTTGAACTTGTTCGGTATGCAGACGCTCATCTCCGTAGTGCCCAAAGGCCCCCTTACCGCGTTCCCGGCCATGGACCCGCACGACCCCTTCCAGCTCCACTACGCGCTGGATGCCGCCGCCCAGAAGGATGCTGCAACGAAGGAGCGCATGGTGCAAAATGCGGATGTGATGAGCACCGCACCGATCCTGGAGAAGCTCCTTGGATCAACGAGAACCACCACCCATGAACAACACCGAACAACAGACCGGCCTGTGTCATATCCTCGATCTGCTCGGGGATAGCCGCAAGAGCTACATGGAGTTGTGCAATCGCGTCGAAGACCGGCGAACGAAGGATCTCCTTAGCGTCCTTAGCTGGGAGCGTATCGCATTGGAAAGCGCGCTCATGGCGGAAGTGCGACGCGTGGGCAGCACAGCCATGGGCGGCGGCGCGAAGACCGCAGGTGTTCCACCTGCTGCCTGGAGAGAGGTGCGCGCTGCGCTCGCCGTGGCGAAAGGCGCGCATGTCCTGGAAGCGTGCGAACGCGGCGAGGAGTACTTGCTCATGCGCTACGACAAGGAACTCCAGCGCGGCGATCTGGAAACCGCCACGCGCACCGTGATGCTGCGCCAGCGTGCGCAGGTCCAGGGCAACGTACACAACGTAAGGAGCCGGACCCAGCTCGCAGTCCCTTCTGCGTAAGCGTTCAGCATGTCATGCATGCCAGTTCTTCATGAAGGGCTTCCAATAGGCCATCACTGGTCGTCGCGCGGAGCGTGCTGCATTGCAACCAGTGCCAGCACGGGATCGCTGCCATTGGTCATGTGCATCGCGCACAACGAGGCGCCGCTTGCTCACGTTCGCCTCATGTCGGGGCATTCTCCTGCTGGTATCTCTCGAATCGGGCCGATGGGCGCTCCGGCGCATTCGCTATCATTCAGCGCCGTTGAGGCTGTTGCCTAGGCAACCGCCTGTTCGGTCAGTCCTCGCGGCCAGGAATAGCATTGCTGGCACCATAGTGGACGAGCAAGGGCAAAGACCAGCATCATGGTATCTCCTCTTGCCCGCATCATAGCCTTCGTCGCACTCGGGCTCGCTGCAACAACCGGTTTCCCAGCGCGCGGTGTTCTCCATGCCGATGGCATCATACGGGTGAAGGGCATTGAACCCTCCGCCACCTCGATCACGGTGGTGCCGGGGGGGGCAGCTTCGTATTCGCTGCAACTCGGCACCATGCGCTTCATGCTGCTATTGCCATTGGACGATGTCTATCTGATCACCGTGGCGGGCGAGGGTTGCCCCACCAAGGAGATCTACGTCGACACGCGTGTCCCTGCTGAGATGCACGCGACGGACTTCGAGTTCCCCTTCATGGTCACGCTCGAGCACTTAGCTGCAGAGCGCATGTTCGTGTATGCTGGTCCTGTGGGCTTCGTGCGCTACCTGCACCCATTGAAGGACTTCGGTTACGAGACGCAGTACGTGGTCAAGATCGACGAGCGCCTCAAGCTTCGGATGGATGCCGTGCGTGCAACGGGCATGGATTCCGAGGTCTTCGTTCCGATGTTGCCTGCCGTGGTTGTCGACCGGCCGCGCGGCGAATACAGCACCAGCTCATTGCTGCCGCCCGATCCAGCCTCGGGCAAGCTTGCTCCCATCGTGTCCGAAGTGGCGCCCATGGTCCTCGTCGTGAATGCGGCCGCAACGCTGCCAGTTGCCGCAGGCCCAGCGGCGTCGGCATTCCCGCTTCCCGGTACCGAAGTCGTCGGCAATGGGCCGGAATTGACGCCCATCCGATCGGCAACCATTGGCAAAGTGGTGGATGCAGTGGCCCCCCGTGCTGTCATCGATCGCGACATTCCGATCGCACGGGCTATTGCATCGCCAGTCACGGACGAGGTGACCGCAGTCCCCTCGGGTCCGATGACCGTGGTGGCGTGGAGGTCCCTGCGTTCAGAAGAGATGATCGCCGAGGCGCGAAGCCTCACGCGTATCGTTCGCTTCAGCACCCCTTCGAACGGCGTCATCGAATTCCGCAAGGTCACGCACGCATTCGGCGCCGTGTACTACTTCCAGGGAACCCGCTCCATTACGGAGCGCGACTTCGAGGTAGCCACAGCGCCGGAGCTGGACGGCGTCCTGTGATCGCGCTTCCATCCAACGCCATCGTTCACCCAGTCACCAGGTGTGGTGCATACCAGTCTGGCAGATGGGGCGGGAACGCCTCGCCGCATGGGTCGATCCTGCACCGCTGCATGCCACCACCTCGCGGCATTCGTGCTTATCCACGGGCGGCACGCGGTTTCGGTCTCATCGTCCCATGCGAACAACTCAATCCCCTTTCCGCCTACCAGCACTCTTGCTCCTGGGTGCGACGATGATCGGTATCACCAGCGGATGCAAAATGGGCAAATGGAAAAGCGAAGCCGCGGTTTCTGCCAGCACCATCGAGCGCTTGCGCGCCGATAGTATCCAGCGTGCCGGAGACATGAGCGCTATGCGTACCGAGTTCCTCGGATTGCAGGATGATGCCCAGATGACGCGCGAGCAGCTCGCACAGCGCGGCAAGGAGCTACGGGCTACGCAAGAAGCGCTGCGCGTGAAGGCCAGGCGCATGGACGACCTGGATGCGCGCCTTCGCGCACAGACCGATGCGATGTCCTCGTTGCGCAAGAAGATCTCCGATGCATTGGTGAGCGTCCGTGCGGAGGACCTCACGATCACCGAACGCGATGGCAAGATCTACGTGTCGCTCTCCGAGCAGCTGCTCTTTGCCAGCGGCAGCGCGAAAGTGGACCCCAAGGGAAAGGATGCGCTGGGCAAACTGGCCTCGGTGCTTCGCAGCAATGCCGACATCAACGTGCTGGTGGAAGGCCACACCGATTCCATCCCCGTGAAGTCATCGCGCTATGCTGATAACTGGGACCTGAGCACCGCCCGCGCCGTGAGCATCGTTCGCCTGCTTACCGACACGTACAGCGTACCGCCCGTTCGCGTGGAAGCCGCCGGGCGCGGGCAGCACCAGCCCATTGCTGATAATGCCACCGCCGATGGGCGTGCCCGCAACCGCCGCACGGAGATCATCCTCGTTCCGCGATTGGATGAGCTCTTCGAGATCGTGGGTCCCAATGCAAGCAGCAGCACCCCGTGATCCGCAACACCATCAACAGACCACAACCTCCAGCCATGAAGCATCTCTTCACTGCCGCGCTCATCATCGCCCTCTCATCGGCCGCCACCGCACAATGGCAGATCAACCCGCAAGTGGGCGCAACCTTCCAGCAGATCACCAAAGCGCCTGATGGCATCACCTACGCCGCACGCGCAGGCGTCATCGGGGGAGCGGACTTCCGCTTCGGAGACCGCCTCTTTGTCCAACCCGGCGCATTCCTCGGCCGCAACGCCACCTATCTCCAAGTGGCCGATTCCGCCGTATCCAGCGGCAGGATCTTCCGCACCAACCTGAAGCTGAAGCTCCTGGGCGGATACCGCGTCGTGGACAGCTACCAGTTCGATATCCGCATAAGCCTCGGCCCTACCTATGAGCGTGTCCTTGACCGCAACGTGAAGGATACCGACATCGAGCTCGATGATGACGACTTCAACGATGGCCTGTGGAGCCTTGATGGCGCGGTCGGCTTCGACATCGGGCGCTTCACCCTGGAGCCCGGTGCAAGTGTGGGCATGAGCCGCATCTACAACGACAATGTGGCGGTGCAGAACATCAACAGCCGCTACGTGACCTACACGATCACCTTCGGCGTTAACATCGGCGACGACGATAAGGACGATCTGCCGGCCACGCCATAAGTCTGCTTCGGGGATGCGCGCCGTCGTTCACCACGTGTGAGCGGCGGCGTGCTTCGTTCCGGCATGACTTGCGTCTTCCGATCAACCCGGGCCATCGGCATTCCCTTCCCCGCAATGTGGCACCAATGCCGCACCACCAGCTTCCTCCCGAAGCTGATCCATGCGGCGATGAGGCGCTCGCGATCACGGCTCGCGGCTTGGGGCGCCATCGGCACACCATCAACACAACGAACCATGAAGAACCCATTGCTACTTACCGCCAGCTGCTTGCTGGGCGTACTGCTGTCCACCTCGTGCAGCACGGATACAGGCGACGTGACCGATAAGACCACCGACCAATTGCAGGAGAACCGGAAGGAAATGGCCGAGGCCAGGACCGAGAACCGCGAGGAGTGGCGCGAGGAGCGCACCGAGGCCATGAAAGAACTGCGTGATCTGCGCGCGACACTTGAAAACCGGCTGATCCGGGAGCAGGAGCGCTTGAAGGACGGGATCAAGGATGCCGATCGGAAGAGCGAATGCCAGGCATTGATCGCCGAACTCGGCACCAACATCGCACGCATCGATGCATCCTTGTTGAAGATGGAGGTGAGCAGTGCCACCGATTGGCAGAACGTGAAGGCCGAAGCGCGCCGCGCACAGGAGGAGACCAAGAGCTGGTGGAGCCGCCAGCGGGAATTGATCGACAAGAAGACCGCCGCTGACAACGACAACGATGGACATTGATAACTGAGGATGGCGCTTTGGTGGAAGCAACCCATCCCCCTCTGCGGCGGCGGACCACTTCGGTGGTCCGCCGTCCGCTGTTTGCATGGGGAGCACCGAAGCGGGCCTGCCGCACCCCTGTTCCTGAGGTGGCGGTGCCGAAGAAGGGTGAACTCCTGGGATCAGGTGACGGGACAACGGTGGCGGACCCGATGCGAAGTGCTGCCTCGGACGGCACATCCCCTGAACCCGCTCAGGCCCGACCCGATCCCCTTGGATGGGGCACTGGCCCGCATCGTTGTGGAATTCGGGAAACAAAGTCGGCAGGTCTTTTCCCATGCTCCGTGCTTGCGGGACGCATGCACTGCAACGGCTTGGGAATTGCGCATCGGCAGAACCATCCCGAGAGCATGGACCCGATGAACCGCAATGCATTCCTGAGGCGATCACTGACGGTCGCAGGGGCCTTGGCCACAGCCCCGCTTCTGGCAAGTGCCCGTCTCTTCCTGAACCCTTCTTCCGATCCCGCACCCGAAATGATCGACCTCGCACTCCCCCCCGTGCTCTTCCCGCAAGCCCCCCTCCCGTATGCTTATGATGCATTGGAGCCGCACGTGGATGCGCGTACCATGGAATTGCACTACACCAAGCACCACGCGAAGTATGTGAAGGAGGTGGCGGACGCCATCGCGGAGGAGAACATCGCCGCCACCAGCGCGGAGGACTTCTTCGCCCATGTTTCCGGCTACAGCCAGAAAGCACGGAACAACGGTGGCGGCGCGTGGAACCACGACCTGTACTGGCGCGTGATGAAGCCCGGTGGCAGTGGTGAGCCATTGGGCGCATTGCGCGATGCGATGGACTCCTCCTTCGGCGACTTCGCCACCTTCAAGACCAAGTTCACAGAGGCCGGTATGAAACGCTTCGGCAGCGGTTGGGCCTGGCTGGTGAAGGACGGCGGCAAGCTCGCCATCGGATCAACACCGAACCAGGACAACCCCCTGATGGACGTGAGCGAATTCAAGGGCACACCGCTGCTTGGCATGGACGTTTGGGAGCACGCCTACTACCTGAATTACCAGAACAAGCGCGATGAGTACATCGGACACTTCTTGCAGGTGATCGACTGGGACGAGGTCTCCAGGCGCTTCGCCTGAAACCGCTGATCAGCAAGAAGAACGCACGATCATGAACAACGGACTGCGCGGACTCCTTGCCGGCGGCGCTGCTTACAAATGGGGCGGGGGGTGCGTGGGCACGGTACTGCTCTTCGTGGTCATTTGGATGCTGCTTGGCGCATGTTGACCTAACCGGATCGGACCCAATCGGAAGCATTCAGTAAATCCCTCTTGGCACCACACGTCGATGATCGCCCTTCAAACAACCCCGGCAACATCGCGCGCTAAGCGCATCCTCGTTGTGGATGACAACCTGGACGCAGCCATCATGCTCGGGCTCCTTCTTCGTCAGCTCGGATACGTAGTGATCACCACGGACAGCGGACCCAAGGCGATCCATGGGGGGGCAGAGCCTGCTGCCCGATGTGATCCTGCTGGACCTTGAAATGCCCGGCATGGACGGCTTCGAAACCTGCCGCAACCTGAGGCAGAGCGACTGGGGCGCGGGAGCCACGGTGATCGCCGTTACCGGCCTCAGCGAGCGTGCGGACAAGGCACGCAGCAAGGCGGCCGGGTTCGACCTGCACTTGGTGAAACCCGTGAGCCTCACGCTCATGCGCGAGACGCTGAACGCTGCACCCTTCGTGAACGAATCACCGCGCCCGGGCCCGTTCCCTTGAGCGCTGGCCGGCCACGGAATGGCATCGCACCGCAGCCCTGATCGGAAAATCCCCTCTCCAAGCGAATTATCTTCTCCCTTGGCCACTGGTCCGCGCCTATCTTGGTTCGCGCGTTCTGTTCCTACTGCCTCCGGCGCCGCAGGCGATCATCGGAACTCCCTCCCAATGAACCTCGCTTCTCCGCATTTGCGTGCCCTGGCCAAACGGCTTCTGGCGGAGGAGCACGATCCGGGCGAGGGTGCCAGCGACCCTGCCGCCGCGCGCGTGTGCGGCAAGCTGGGCGCCTTGCTCTCCAAACTGGCCGGCCCTGCCGGGTACCGCTCGCTCCTTACGCGGGCCGTGGCATTGGCCCAGGCCGAAGCGCCGTCGTTGAAGACACTGCACGTGCTGCCCGATGGATCGCTCATCGGTTTCTACGAAGCGGAGGCCGGAGCGGAAAAAGAAGAGTTCGAGCGCAGCGAAGTGGTGCTGGTGGCCCAACTGCTTGGGCTGCTCATCACCTTCATCGGCGGAACGCTCACACTGCAACTGGTGAAAGAAGTATGGCCAGCGATCGATACGCAGGCATCGACAGATAGCCCAACTCCATGACCACACGCACGAAAGTCGCCATCAACAAGCTGCCCACCGGCGTGCCGGGGCTTGATCGGATCCTCGGCGGCGGATTGCCCGAGTTCTCCTTCAACATCATCGCGGGCACACCAGGTTGCGGCAAGACCACCCTTGCCCACCAGATCACCTTCGCCAACGCCACCGCTGAACGGCCCGCGCTCTACTTCACCATCCTGGGCGAGCCCGCGCTGAAGATGCTGCGCTACCAGCAGCAGTACGATTTCTACGACGAGGCCAAGATGGGCAGCGCCATCCGCTTCATCAACCTGAGCGAGGTGGTGCTGAACGGGGATTGGGACCAAGTGCTCGATGCCATCGTTAAGGAAGTGGAAGCCGTGAATCCCGCGATCGTGGTGGTGGATTCGTTCCGAAGCCTGGTGCGCAAGGGGCTGCCCGAATCCAACGAAATGCAGCTGCAAGGCTTCGTGCAGCGCTTGGCCATGCACCTCACCAGCTGGCAGGCCACCACCTTCCTGCTTGGAGAATATTCCGAAGCGGAGCTCCGGGGTGATCCGGTCTTCACGGTAGCGGATGGATTGCTCTGGCTGCACCAGAGCATGAACCGCAACAGCATGGTGCGCAAGCTGCAGGTGATGAAGTGCCGTGGACAGGACACGTTGCCCGGCATGCACATCTTCCGCATTACCGACGCCGGCCTGCAGGCCTTCCCGCGCATGCTCGGCCTGGGCCCACTGCAGAACCAGAAGCGCACCGGGCGACGGCTTTCCATGGGCATTCCGGAGCTGGATGCGATGATGGGCGGCGGTATACCGGAAGGCGACAGCATCCTGGTGGCCGGAGCAAGCGGAACCGGAAAGTCGATCCTCTGTACCCAGTTCATCGCCGAAGGACTGCGCCAAGGCGAAGCGGCGATCATCGCGGTGTTCGAGGAGCGGCCCGCCGAATACGCCTCACGCGCGAACACCTTCGGGCTGGACCTTGACACCTCTCGCCAGAACGGCAAGCTCGAGATCCTCTATCTGCGGCCACTGGACCTGACGGTGGACGAAGCGTTGTTCGAGATCATGAACGCTGTGAAGCGCGTGGGCGCGAAACGCCTGGTGATCGACTCGCTCGCTGGTTTCGAGCGCGCGCTAGCGCCCGATTTCCGTGAAGACTTCGAGGAGTCGCTCTACCGCATGTTCGTGGCGCTCACCGGCCACGGCGTCACCATCCTCAGCACGCTGATGCTGGAGGAATCCTTCGTGAAGCCGCCAGCGAGCAACTACAGCATCTCCTTCCTCACCGACGACATCATCCGCCTGCGCTATGTGGAGATCGACGGCGTCATGCGCAAGATCCTCATGGTGTCGAAGATGCGTGGCGGCGATCACAGCAAGGTCATCCGCGAATACACCATCACCGACAAAGGCATGGCGATCAGCACAGCGCTACTAGATGGGTATCACGGCCTCACCTCCGGTTTGCCGGAGAGCACGGAGCAATCCGACACGACGTAGCGAAGCAGACACCATGAGCGCGGATAGCCCATCGAAATCTTCTGCACGGGCGCTGGACCAGCGTGTGTACCAGGCCGTGATGGACCATGCGCCCTGGCCGATGGTGGAGGTGGAAGGCGCAACACACGTGGTGCTGACCGTGAATCCGGCCTTCTGCAAATTGCTCAACAAGCAGGACCAGGACCTTCTGGGCAAACCGCTCGCGCAGTTGGTCCCGCGGGACAAGAGCATCCTGCCGTTGCTGGAGCGCGTGTCGCGCACGGGTGTAGCCGCAGCCCACATCGAGGCAGAACGCATCGCGCCGCACCCCGTCTTCTGGTCCTACACCTGCTGGCCCATCCAAGCGGGGAGCACCCGTCGCACCGGACTGATGATCCAGATAACCGAGACCGCTGCCTTCCATGAGCAGTCCGCCGCCATCAACGAGGCCCTGCTGATCAGCTCGGTGCAGCAGCACGAGCTCACCGATGTGGCCGATCGCCTGAACCGGCGATTGACCGAGGTGATCCAGGAGCGCGAGCTGGCGCAGGACCTCCTGCGCCGCAACAACGAGAGCTTCTTCAGCCTGATCGAGCATGCCCCGTTCGGCATCTATGTGGTTGATGCACGGTCGCGCATCCAGCAGGTGAATGCAGCGGCGCGTGCCGTATTCGCCCATGTGGACCCCCTGGTCGGCCGTGACTTCGCGGAAGCCATTCACGTGCTCTGGGACGACCCCTTCGCGAGCGATGTGATCGCTCACTTCCGCGATACCCTCCTCACCGGAACACCCTTCTCCAGCCCTGACACCAACGAACAACGTCGCGACATCAACGCAAGGGAGTCATACGATTGGAGGATCGAGCGCATCACCCTGCCCGAAGGCGACTTCGGCGTGGTGTGCTATTTCTACGACATCAGCACCTTGAAGCAGGCGCAGGAATCGCTGCATCAGGCCGACCGCCGCAAGAGCGAGTTCCTGGCCACGCTCGCGCACGAGCTGCGCAATCCGCTCGCACCCTTGCGCAACGGGCTCGAGCTGCTTTCGCTCGCCGAACATGACAAGGCCACTTGGGACCAGGCGCACGGCATGATGAAACGGCAGCTGGACCAGATGGTGCGGCTGATCGACGAACTGATGGACCTCAGCCGCATTTCGCGCGGCACTGTTGATCTGCAACTGGAACAGGTGGACCTGCGCACCGCGCTGGACCAAGCCGTGGAGACCAGCCGCACGCTTATCGAACGACAGGACCACGACCTGGTGCTGGAGATCTCCGGCGAACCCATACCGGTGGATGGCGATGCCATGCGGCTCACGCAAGTGTTCACCAATCTCCTGAACAACGCAGCGAAATACACCGATCGCGGTGGGATCATCACCATGCGCGCCGATGTGGACGCCAACGAGGTCCGGATCACGGTCGAGGACAATGGCATTGGCATAGCGCCCGACCAGATCGAAAAGGTCTTCGACATGTTCGCACAGGTGGAGCGCGCCAACGATCGCGTGCAAGGCGGCCTGGGCATCGGCCTTAACATCGTGAAGCACCTGGTGGGCATGCATGGCGGCCGGATTGAAGCGCAATCGGATGGGCTTGGCAAAGGCAGCCGCTTCATGGTGGCCCTGCCGCTTTCCGTGCATCGCGAACGGATGAACGCACCAGCTGTGCCACCAGAAGAACACAAGGTCGGCCAACCCCCATTGCGGATCCTGGTCGTGGATGACAATGAGGACGCCGCCAATATGATGGCCATGTTGATGACCCGCTTCGGCCATGATGTGCGCGTTGCGCACAATGGCGTGCAAGCGCTGGAGGAAGGCGAAGGGTTGCTGCCGAACGTAGTGCTAATGGACCTGGGCATGCCTGTGATGGACGGATACACGGCCTGTGCGCGGATGCGCGAGACCCCCTGGGGCGCCTCCGCCATGCTGGTGGCGTTGAGCGGATGGGGACAGGCGGAAGACCGCATCAGGAGCAGCGAAGCGGGCTTCGATCACCACCTGGTGAAACCCATCGCCGCCGCTGACCTGCACGGCATCGTGGCCGAGGCGAAGCCCAGCGGAACACCCCAGAGCTGAACGTTCCGAGGCGATCAAACCTCCCGACCGGGGCGCCCCCTGCGCGATCGGGCACATGATTCCCCGACGCAATTGGCATGGAGTGCATGGTGACGATAAGGCAAGAGAGCAAGCTCTTCCATGTTCACGCGCCTTGTGGCGTTTGTGTCTGATCGGACCGCCGCTGCGGAATAGGTCGGCGCGGCGCTTGCCGCACTAGGGGTGAAAACAAAAACCCCAACATCATGGCTACCACGAAGAAAGACGACAGCATCAAGAAGGCGGAGCACACCACTTTGATGCCCAAGAGCGGGACCAGCACGAGCAACAGCCCGGACAACAAGCGGAGCGGCAACCCGAAGGACAGCCGTACCGCTGAGACCAAGGCCGATGCGGACAAGAAGAGCACGAGCGACAACAAGAACCCCAGGAACAAATAGCATCATGACCAACAAGAACCTCCCAGACCTTGCCGCAGACAAGAGAGCGGACAAGGCCGACAATGGCGCACGCACGAACACGCCAGAAATGGGATCGAGCCGCTCGGTGAACCAAGGCGGGAATTCGGGCTCGCATCCCGAGGCCAATGATGACCGACGTGGTCCCGTGCGCAAGAGCGACAGCACCGTGCCGAACCCCGGACGCGACATAACCACCGGCAGCAGCGGCTTCGATGGACAGGGCCGCGAGCATGAGGGAGATGTGGACCGCAGTGCGACCAACGCCGATCACAAGGAGCATGGCGTGGACCGTGGCAGCACCAGCGATGGTGCGCAGAGGAATCAACGGAAGATCTGAAGCAGCGGCACTGGGGCATCGATCCTGACCCCGCACTGACTGAACGCGAAAGCCCTGGACACCCGTCCGGGGCTTTCGCGTCGCCCATGCACGCGTGAATGCAGGAGCGTCAATATTGCTACTTCCATGCGGCGAACGGGGACTGGCCCAACTGGCTGTTGCCTGCAAGCATTTCAAGGCGTAGTGGTTGTCCGCCCGTTGGTTCTAAAGGAGCCACCGCAGCTCAACGCTGTCCTCCTTCTTTGTCGTGATTCCGTGTGCTTAAGGCATGCAGGTGCCGGCTTTTCCGTTCCCTGATGAACAGCTCGCCTTCGGTGCTCTCTCGGTGCGAAACCCGTTCTCTACCATGCTGAACCGATCGCTGAACCTTTGTTGCGCTATCGCAATTCCCCGCAACGCTTCGTGCGATGGGGTGCCCACTCCGCATCGTTGTTCGCAACCGGGCTCATTGGGCGGACAAGGCGCCCAAAGAACCACGCCCGGTCATCGATGGAACAGGAATGCAGCTATGCACAACATCGTGAAGGAGCGCTTACGTATCGGGTAGGACCGCATGATGGATTGTTCCATGGAATTCCTGCCGGGTTGCCTAAGTGATGGAAGAAGAAGAGCCGGATCCAAGGATCCGGCTCTTCTTCTTCCATGTTGGCCCGGCGTGGTCAGCGCTTGCGGCCTGAGCTGCTTGTCTTCCTTGCACTGCCATTGGTGGCACGTTTGGATACAGCAGCAGGCGTTCGCTTCCCGGCCCGTTGTCCGGCCAGAGCACGATCATCATCATCGGCCTCCACCAGTTCGCCCTCCTCGTCATCGGGTCCCGTCGCGGCTATGACCTCCTCACCGATACCGGAGAGTTTCTCATCGGCCGCTTGCTCCTCCTCCAGGTTCTCCTTCAAGAGGCCAGCAGCATCGTACAGCCCAAGCTGCTCCGCCCATGCGCACAAGCTGCTGTAGGTCGCGATCTCGTAGTGCTCCACCTTCCTGCCTCCATCCACCAATGCCGCGTCCAACGCATCATCATCGGCGAACTCCTCCATAAGCTCATTGCATTCCTGCAAGATGCCCAGTATTGCCGGGCATGTTTTCGGCTTCGCCGGGAGGTCCAATGCCTCGAACACCCGTTCGATGCGTTCGACTTGGACCTTGGTCTCTTCCAAGTGCTCTTCGAAGGCGGCGCGCAGCTCCGGATGGTTGGCTGCCTTCACCATTGTCGGTAGGGCCTTCACCAGTTGCTTCTCGGCGAAATAGATGTCTGCCAGTTGATCCTCCAGCAGCTTGCGCAGGCCGGTGGTCGGTTCTTTCTTGGTTGCCATGTTGGAGTAGTTTGTTGGTATCCGTCGGAACGCGCAGGCAGGCGCTCTGCCCGCCTGCGGATCCAATCCGTTGCGATCAGCGGTTGCCGCTGGTGTTCGTATTGCCCGTCGGCTTCACCGCGTCATGACCGGGCTTGGTGCCATCCTGTCCTTCGGCAACGGTGCGCTTGGCATCGCCTGCTTCGGCGTCCTTGTGGTCGTCCCGCTTTCCTTGCGTGGAGCCTTGCAGGTTCGGGTCCATGGTTGCTTCGTTCCCACGACGTGTATCGGCGGCATTCTTCTGAGCATCCACGTTCGGCGTGTGCTCGCGTCCCTGCTCATGGTCCGGGGACTTGGTCGGCATGTTCTCGCGCTTCTCCGTGTTCGGCGCGGTACCGCGGTTGTCCGTAGATGCAGGCTTGTTCATGGTACCGCTGGGCGCGGTGCCGGTATTCTTGTTCTGATCAGACATGTCGATCGGTTTTTGACCAGCGTTGCCGCCGGCGTTGGTTAACGTGCTCGGTCCGTCCGTTGATCGGAGCTTCAACCGCTCACGCGAACAGAGCAGCAGATCGTCCTCCGTATCGGTACGGACAGGCGTGCCCCCTTGGCGGATATCCAGGAAAGCCGCTGCCGGCAAGGCTTACAGGAGCGGTGGGGTGCTCAGCGGAGAAACGGTGTTCCAGTGCGCGTTGTAGAGGGCCTGCCACGATCGGGGCGCGCGATCCTTCGCGTCGGGGGCGCGTGTTGCACATCGGTCGCTCATGCGGTACGACCATGCATGCACCCGCGAAAAGAGGTAGGCCCGAACGCGAATCACCCCGGCATTCCCGCTGAATGCGGGAAGCCAGGGTGATGCGTGGCCGAACGTGATGCGCTCAGCTCTTGTAGCCGCCGTTGGCGGTACTGCGTGGGCCGGAAGCCGCTTCGTTCGCAGCATCCTTCACGCGGTCTTTGGCGGTGTTGGCGGCGTCCTTCGCTTTGCCAGCGAGGTCGCTTGCGTCGCCTTTCAGTTTATCGATGAGCTCACCACCTTCTTCGAGCATCTCGGCGAGGCGGTCCTTGAGGTCGCTTCCCTTCTTCGCGAGCTTCTTGCGCGTTTCCGCGCCCGAAGCGGGTGCTACGAGAAGGCCGATGGCCGCACCGGCGGCGAGGGCTGTGAGGGCGATGGCGATGGTGCTTTTGGTTGACATGGTGTTCGTGGTTTTTGAGGTTTGTGTTCGATGCGATGAACCCAAGTGTGTGCCACGGCCATGCCTCTGCCAACGATCCCCTAGAGCAGCGCGACATAGCCGTATAAAACGAATTGCCCTGTCTCGCGGATCGACCGTAAAAATCCCGCCCCGGTCGCGCCGGATCGGGGAGCTAGCGCCACACCTGCCATCGGAGCCACGATGCCGCCATCGCAAAGGCCTGGCTTACCGGCCCGATGCCTGCATGGTACGGCCAGCCTTCATCACGCGCACATGCATCGACCGACCATTCGCACCATCGTTGCAGTGTTGCTTCTCTGCACGGTACTGTTCTGCTTGCGGCGCGTCCATTCCTCGGCCACCCAACGACGCGCTCTGCGGGCCGACGCGATGGAGCTCGGCCATATCACCTATGGCCTTTTCGATCCTGCGGAATGGAAGGTGGTCATCAGCTCCATCCTGGAGAAGAAGGTGAACGAATTCGAGCTCACCTATGTGAGCCGGGAACAAGCACGCCTGCGCCTGACGGAGGTCATGGAGGGACTGCTTACCGAGGTGGAGCTGGTGATGGCCGATCGCAACAAGCACAAGGGGTTCGGGGGGCTGGTGAAGAACGTGTTGATGGATGTGCTCGTGGATGTGGACGACATCCGTTCCGGCATACCGCGCTATGTGGAGCTGATGCTCGACTACGTGGACGATCCGCGAAACAAACAAGAGATCCGATGCTTCCTTCTCGATCGCATGAACGACCTGGGACAGCGCACGGATGGGATGGTGGACCGCACGCCGTACAACGCGGTGCTCCTGAAATACGGCGCCGCCGGCCGCAATGCTGGCATCGCACTGCTGCGCGCGCGCGGAGCCGACCTTCAACGGGACGAGCATCGATGGCTGGTGGTACTGCTGTTCTCTTGCGTGGTCCTGTTCGCACTGGCCGCCACGTCACCGCTGGCGCAACGCCTTCCGCTGATCGCAACCCTGCTCGCAGCCGTGGCCATGCTCGTCTCCGGACTGCAATTGCCCATGATCGACATCGAGGCGAGCATCGCGGAATTCTCGCTCGTGCTGATCGGAGAGCCCGTGCGCTTCGCGGATCAGGTCCTCTTCCACCAAAGCAAGAGCATCCTCGACGTGGTGCGCGTGCTGCTTTTCGATGGCGACCTTGCGTTAGCCGTTGTGGCCGTGCTCGTCTTCAGCTTCAGCGTTCTCATCCCCGTGGGCAAGATGAGCCTCTCGCTGATCGCACTGGTCCGCGGATCGAGCCACGCGGGCGCCTCGTTCGCTTTCTTGTTCACCAGGCAGGCAAATGGTCCATGGCGGATGTGATGGTGGTGGCGATCTTCATGGCATTCATCGGCTTCAACGGGGTGGTGAACAGCCAGCTGGGCGACCTGGAGGACTACGCCACCTCGATCCACGTGCTCACCACGAACAACTCCTCGCTTGAAGTGGGCTTCTACCTCTTCACCGGGTATTGCCTGCTGCTGGGCTTGGATGCGCCGTGCTCATCAAGCGCGCGTTCGTGAGCAAGGATCCCGCTGCGGTGCAGTCGCACATCGCGCAACGACCGTCGTAACGGGGAGCGCGCGGGACAGATCGGGGAAAACCTATCCCGGCGATCCCGCTCGAATGATCATCTGATCCACGGAAGGATGTTGATTCGGAAGCGCACCGATCACGGATACAGCATTCCTGGGCCGCGTCGCCTGCCTTGGCCGATGGATTGCGCTCTGTTCGCAAACGAGTTCCTATGCGTGCAACGGAGAATGAAAACGGAAATCCGGTCAGTAACCAGGAGACTGACGAGGGAGGCGAGCTTGATTTCAGCACCTTCATGGACAGTCTTGTGGACGATGTGAAAGGCTATGCGCATGCGCAGAAGCAGTACTTGACGCTGCATGTGTCCGAGAAGGTCGGCACTCTCATGGGCAAGGCTGTAGGGACCTGCGTGGTTTACGGGGTGCTGGGCGTGTCGCTGTTGTTCTTTAGCGTGGCATTGGCGTTCTACTTGGGCGATCTCCTCTCATCGGTTCCGCTAGGCTTCGTGATCGTTGCCGGCTTCCACCTGCTCCTGCTCGGCGTTTTCATGCTCTGGTGGAAGCAAGGCGCACGCGACCGCTTCATAGTCGGGCGTATCAATGATCTGAACGATGACAACTAGCTACAGCACACTGGAGCAGTTCCGGACCGCAAAGCTCCAGGCGCGCCGATCGCGCGACCATCATGCGGCGAGCATCGCACAGCGTTGGGGCCTTCTCAAGGATCCGCGGAAGCGCGGAGCGCTATTGCGCGACGCTGTCGGCGATGTGCTGCGCAATTGGACGCCTTATCGCCGCGTGCATGACGCCTTCAATGGACGCATTTCGGGATCCACGGTCTCCGCAGTGGGCATGGCAGTAGCCTCCATGCAGAGCGGCTTCGGCAAACGCCTGCTCTACTCCGGCATCAGCCTGTTGCTGGGCAAGGTGATAGGAAACAAGGAAGAGAAGGGCCCCGGGCTGCTCACCACGCTCGCCACTGCCATCGGTAACATGCGGCAGCGCATGCGCGAACGCAGGGCACAGCGGCAGGAAGAAGAGCTTGAGGCCGATATGGAGCCAGCGAACCTCGATTGACCGGGTATCTGGAGCACTTCGCTCCGCATGGGTGGACCGATACCAGCGGCATGAACACGATGTCCCCTCCGAAGAACAGGATCACTGCTCCGCTCCATCAGCGATCACGTGCAAGTGCGGTCCGGTTCGGCTCGACGGCGATCGTCGCGGGCAAGGAATTCATCCGAAGCGAGCCCATGAGCCAGGCGGCCGCGATTGCTTACTACACCATCTTCTCCCTACCAGCGGTCATGATCATCACGGTGATGGTGGCGGCCACGATGTATGACGAAGCATCGGTGCGTGCGGCCCTGCTGACGCAGGCAGGCCGCATGATCGGCCCGGGCACCGCCGGTTCCTTGAAGGAGATGCTGGAGAACGCGCAGGTCGCTGAAACGCGGTTCCTCGCCAAAGTGCTGGGTATCGTTGCCTTGATCATCAGCGCTGGGACGGTGTTCGCGAGCTTGCAATCCACCCTCAATCACGTGTGGGGCGTGACGGCGAAACCCGGCCGCGCCATCGGCCGGTACGTGAGCACGCGCCTGCTCTCTCTTGCGCTGGTCGCGTGCTTCGGTTTCCTCATGCTCGTCTCGCTGGTGCTCGATGCGGCTTTGGCGGCCTTCAGCGCGCGCCTCGTCCAGTGGCTCTCCGAAACTGCGGCGATCCTTGTCGCTGCGGTGAACGTGCTGGTCTCCTTCGGCATCATCACGTTCATCTTCGCCATGATCTTCAAGGTGCTTCCTGATGTGCGGCTCCGCTGGCGCGATGTCTGGGGCGGGGCCGTTCTCACCGCATTGCTCTTCTCGCTGGGCAAATTCCTCATCGGGCTCTACATCAGTTATGCGGGTGTCGGCGACACTTACGGCGCCGCTGGCGCCATTGTCATCATCCTGGTTTGGGTGTACTACTCCACCGTGATCATGATCTATGGCGCGCACTTCACGCACGTGCATGCGCGCGACTACGGCAGCGGAGTGGTGCCGATGAAGCATGCCACAGCCATACGTCCTGCCTGATCACCCGCCTGCCTTTCGCGAAGTCAGCTTCAAGCGCAGGACCTAACGGCAACTGGAATTCAGACGCCGCTCTTGCGCCCGCTGAACAACCGATAGACGAGTCCGATGAGCGCGAGCACCAGCAGGATGTGGATGAGGCTGCCGACCGCAGTGCCGAAGCCGATGTAACCGACCAACCAACCGATGATGAGCAGTGCGATGAGGATGTTCAGGAGGTTGTTCATGTCGAAGGTGTTTGCCAGCGATGGACAGCCTTCGTGCCATGGTGGAATACGCCATCGCTCGCACATGGCAGTGGGATAGATGGAGCGCTTGTGCGCTAACGCTGCCCGATATGGGGAGATCCTTCCTCGATCGTGAAGGAGCAGAAGATCTTCGTCTCGTTGATCCGCTCAGTCCAGTTTCAGCACAGCCAGGAAGGCCTGCTGCGGAACCTCGACCGTTCCGATCCCGCTTTGGCGGGACAGGTCCTGCTTCGTCTTCTTTCCCGCTCGCGCGGGACTTCGCCTTCGGTTCAGCTTGTTGCGATCAGTCCAGTTTCAGCACAGCCAGGAAGGCCTGCTGCGGAACCTCGACCGTTCCGATCCCGCTTTGGCGGGACAGGTCCTGCTTCGTCTTCTTTCCCGCTCGCGCGGGACTTCGCCTTCGGTTCAGCTTGTTGCGATCAATCCAGTTTCAGCACAGCCAGGAAGGCCTGCTGCGGAACCTCGACCGTTCCGATCCCCCTTGGGACAGGTCCTGCTCTCTTTCCCCTCCTCGTTCGCTTTGCCCCGTTTCGCACGCCGGAGGCTTGCGGACCGCCGTCCTGCTTCATCTTCTTCTTCCCTTCCTTCTGCTTCTCCAGCAATTTGCGTTTGCGGCTGATGTCGCCGCCGTAGCACTTGGCGGTCACGTCCTTGCGCAGGGCCTTCACCGTTTCGCGCGCCACGATCTTGGCCCCGATGGCCGCCTGTATGGGAATGTCGAACTGCTGGCGCGGCAGCAGCTCCTTCAGCTTGCTGCACATTTTCTTGCCCAGCTCGTGCGCATG
The DNA here is from genome assembly GCA_016710965.1 of Flavobacteriales bacterium. GTDB lineage: Bacteria > Bacteroidota > Bacteroidia > Flavobacteriales_F > PHOS-HE28 > PHOS-HE28. The sequence continues at coordinate 814,871 of JADJTW010000031.1, read as the reverse complement.
ATCGCGGTGGATGAGCGCGCTCAAGGCATCCACGCGTTCGCTGTTGAGCAGGATGTCGAGCTTGATGAGGTCGCTCTCCTTCATGCCCACCGGGTGGTAGTCGAAGCTCGCGTAACCGCGTGAGATCGACTTGAGCTTGTCATAGAAATCGAAGACCACTTCGCCGAGCGGCAATTCGAAATTCAGCTCCACGCGATCGGTGGTGAGGTAGTTCTGGCCGGTGAGGTTGCCGCGCTTCTCGATGCAGAGCGTCATGATCGCCCCGGTGTATTCGGCCTTGGTGATCACCTGCGCCTTGATGTAGGGCTCCTCGATCTTCTCGATGTGCATCACATCCGGCAGCTCGCTCGGGTTGTGGATCTCGAAGACCTCGCCGTTGGTCTTGGTGATCACATAGCCCACGTTGGGCACCGTGGTGATCACGCTCATGTTGAATTCGCGTTGGAGCCGCTCCTGGATGATCTCCATGTGCAAGAGACCAAGGAAGCCGCAACGGAAACCGAAGCCGAGCGCTGCACTGCTCTCTGGCGTCCAGGTCAAGCTGGCGTCGTTGAGCTGGAGCTTCTCCATGGCGTCGCGCATCTCCTCATAATCGTCCGTGTCCACCGGAAAGATGCCCGCCCACACCATGGGCTTCACATGCTCGAAGCCGTGGATGGATTCGGCGCAAGGACGATCGCGGTGCGTGATGGTGTCGCCCACTTTCACTTCGCTGGCGGTCTTGATGCCGCTGATGATGTAGCCCACATCGCCCGCCTTCACTTCGGGCCGGGGCTGTATCGTCATCTTCAAGCAGCCCACTTCATCGGCGGCGTATTCCACGCCGGTGTTGAAGAATTTCACGTTGTCGCCCTTGCGGATGGTTCCGTTCATCACGCGGAAGTAGGCGATGATGCCACGGAAAGGGTTGAAGACGCTGTCGAAGATGAGCGCTTGCAATGGCGCGCTCGGATCGCCCTTCGGCGCAGGTATGCGCGCCACGACCTCTTCGAGGATCTTGTCGACGCCGAGGCCCGTCTTGCCACTAGCGGCCATGATCTCCTCGCGCTTGCAGCCGAGCAGGTCCACGATCTGGTCCTTCACTTCCTCCGGGTTGGCCGAAGCGAGGTCCATCTTGTTCAGGACGGGGATGATCGTGAGGTCATGCTCGAGGGCGAGGTAGAGATTGCTGATGGTCTGCGCCTGGATCCCTTGGGTTGCATCCACTATGAGCAGGGCCCCTTCGCAAGCGGCGATGCTGCGGCTGACCTCATAGCTGAAGTCCACATGGCCGGGGGTGTCGATGAGGTTCAGGATGTACTTCTGCCCATTGAGGGTGTAGTCCATCTGGATCGCCTTGCTCTTGATGGTGATGCCCCGCTCGCGCTCCAGGTCCATATCATCCAGGTTCTGGGCCTGCATATCGCGGTCGGCAATGGTGCCTGTCATCTGCAACAGGCGGTCGGCCAGGGTGCTTTTGCCGTGGTCGATATGGGCGATGATGCAGAAGTTGCGGATATGGTCCATGGGGAAGCTCGGCAGGCTAGGGGCGACGGTAGCCCCGAAATGCGGGCCGCGAAAGTAGCCGATCGGTGCGCGCGGGCTGACCAATCGCCTATCTTGGAGCGGCCTGCCCGGGGAAGGCAGGCAACCGGTGGTCCCTGGCGTGCATCATGGGATAGTATGCTTCACCCGGAAGGGCAAGCACCGGTGGAAATGGAACAGGGAAACCCGCTCCAGTGGATGAACGAGGGACATTGAACACGAACGCTAGAACAGATACCCAACCCAGCCGAACCATGCTGAATAAGGGGATAGTATGCGCCGCGATGCTTCTGCTCGCTGGCGTTTTCACGGCCAACGCCCAGCAACCGCAGCCCGGGCAGGCCGGATACGACGATTGGAAAGCGGCCAACGCGTTGCCGCCCTCTCCACCTCCAGTGGATGAGGCGGAAGTGCCCGTTACCGGCGGTGGTGGCCCGCGCGTGTGCGATTGCTGGATCCCGCCCGATGCCAGCTACACGTTGGCGATGCAGCCCAACGACGATCTCTCCTCGGCACAGATCCCGCTGCCTTTCAACTTCTACCTGTACGGCACCAACTACAACAGCTGCTACATCAATAACAACGGGAACATCTCCTTCGGCTCGCCCTATGGCGCCTACAGCTCTCAAGGCTTTCCCAGCGCCAACTTCGTGATGGTGGCGCCCTTCTGGGCCGATGTGGACACTCGACCGGCCAACGGGGGCCAAGTATGGTACAAGGTGACGCCCACCGCGATGTATGTGAACTGGGTGGATGTAGGCTATTACAGCATGCAGACCGACAAGCTCAACACCTTCCAAGTGATCATCACCAATGCTGCCGACCCGATAGTTGCCAACGGCGCTAACGTGAGCTTCTGCTATCGGGACATGCAGTGGACAACCGGTTCAGCATCGGGCGGTGTCGGTGGTTTCGGCGGAACACCGGCGACCGTGGGAGCCAACAAGGGCGATGGTGTCAACTACATGCTCTTCGGCCGGTTCGATCATGCGGGCATCGATTACGACGGACCATTCGGCGTGCCTGATGGCGTAAGCTGGCTGGACTACAAGTACCTCAGCTTCACCACCAATCAAACCCAGGCCAACGTGCCTCCGGTGATCACGAGCCAAAGCGTATGCGACAGCATGGTGCTCTGCGTTGGCGAACTCGCGACGTTGAGCGTCACCTTCCTCTCTCCGGAACCCGCGCAGATCACCACCCCCTCAAGCTCGGCACCCACGCTCAGCAACTGGAACGTGATCACGAGCACGGCCGGACTCAACGCCGACATCACGGTTGAATTCACACCGCTGCCCGCCGACATCGGCTACCACACGGTCACGTTCACCGGAACGGACGATGGGACACCCTCGCTAAGCACTGATTTCACCGTCGTTGTGCATGTGATCCAAGGCGGGGCACTGCCACCAGGCTCGCTTTCCGTCTGCGACAATGGTGCGCCCATCGACCTCCTCGCCGATGTAATGGGGCCCAATGCTCCTGGTGGCGGTTCATGGACCGACCCGAACGGCGCGGCCCACAGCGGCACTTTCAACCCGATTGCGGACGTGCCCGGCGACTACCTGTATGCGGTGCTCCTTGGAGGCAACTGTGCTTCGCTCGGCACGGCCACCATCACCGAGGTGCCGCATGCATGGGCCGGTAACAATGCGGCCAGCGTCTATTGCAGCGATGGCCAGCCAGTGGACCTTTTCGGACTGTTGGGTGGGGCGCCTCAGGCGAATGGCGCCTGGACTTCGGCGACTGGGCAATCCTTCACTGGCACCCTCGATCCCAGTATCGATGGCACGGGGAACTACACGTACGTCATTTCCGGCTCTTCGCCATGTCCCAACGACACTGCTGTCGTGGCCATCACTGTCAATCAATATGTCGACGCTGGCTTGCCTAACGGCCTCACCCTTTGCGAGGACGCGGCCACCCTGGACATGCTAGATGCGCTGAACGGTGCTCCGACTCCCGGCGGCACATGGACCGCACCCAACGGGGCGGTCTGGAGCGACAACTGGGTCGCAGCCACGGATGCCCAAGGCATTTACACCTATACCGTAACAAGTGCGCTCCCCTGCCTCGACCATAGCACAACCCTCACCTTGGCCATGCACCCTGCGCCATGGGCGGGGGATGACGGCAGCCTCACCAAATGCGCCAACGATGGGCAGGTTCCGCTCTTCCCGCTCTTGGGCAACGCACCCGACCTGAATGGCGTATGGCTGGATCCGATGCAAGCGACGCATAGCGGCGTGCTCAATCCTCCTACTGCGCTTAGCGGACCCCACGCGTACGTGGTGTACGGCACTGATGAGTGCGATCACCTGATCGATACCGCACTGGTAGCGGTCACGATCAACCCCTTGCCACGCGTGGCTTTCGTGGCCGAGCCCGATTCCGGTTGCCATCCGCTGCTGGCCACGCTGTACAACACAACGCCTCCGGAGGATGTGGGCAACAATTGCGTGTGGCAACTGGGCGATGGAAGCACAGTCGTGGCTTGCGATAGCGTGGAGCACCTGTACCTGGAGCCGGGCTGGTATCCCGTACGGCTCACTGTTACTTCGCCTCTGGGCTGCACCGACTTCCTCTTCCGGACGCACATGATCCTGGTCGAGGAAGCACCGAGCGCGAGCTTCCTTTCATCGCCGAACCCCGGAACCGTGGACAATAGCACGATCTTCTTCTCGGCCGAGGACCTCAACAATGTGTACTACGGATGGGAACTGGACGACCAACCGTTGGACACCGGTGTGCATGCGCACCAATGGTTCAACGACGTGCTCGGTTCCACGCACCAGATCTGCCTTAACGTGGCTGATCGCTACGGCTGCGTGGACACCTTGTGCCAAACGGTGGAGATCGTAGTACCGGCCATCTGGACGCCGAATGCTTTCAGCCCTGACGGCGATGGTGTGAACGATAAGTACATCCCACGGCTGTTCGACATCGTTCCAAAGGAACACGTCTTCCAGGTGTTCAACCGCTGGGGCGAGCTCATCTTCAGCACCACGGATCCCACTGAAGGGTGGGATGGGACCTATGGGGGGACCATGGCCGCACAGGGTGTCTATGTCTGGCGCATGGAGACCCTGCCGATGTACGCTGCGGACAAACTGGAGCTCTTCGGCACGGTTACCCTGATCAAGTGATCGCGGGGCTTGGCCTCTGTACATCGCTCTTGGTTCGAAAGACGAGCGCACTTTCCTGCGCTCTGCTCATTGCCATGTTCGTGGCGAGTGCTCAGGAGCCATGCTCCTGCTGGGTTGAACCCGACGCGAGCTACACGTTGCTTGAGAACACCACCGATTGGAATGCGGTCCTTGGCGTGAACAACGCCGACGATGGCGCGCACGGAGCCGTGTATCTGCCCTTCCCGTATCAATTCTTCGGTCTGCCAGAGGACAGTCTCTTCATCTCTGTCAACGGATACATCACCTTCCGCATCGCATCCACGGCGTGGGGTTGGGACATCCCGCATGCCGGCCCCTTACGCTTTGTGGCACCGTTCTTCGCGGATGTTGACCTGTCCGCCCTGTGCGCCACATGCAACAAGGTCTACTATAAGATCGGCCCCTCTTCCATTCGCATCAATTGGGTTCGGGTGGGCTATTTCCAGAACCATCTCGACAAGCAGAATACGTTCCAGCTCACGCTTACGGATGGCAATGACCCCTCCTTGCCCGTAGGCACGAACACCGCTTTCTGTTACCGCGATATGCAATGGGCTACCGGTGATGCGGGCCAGGGCGTGGGCGGATTCGGTACAGGCACAGCTGACGTCGGAGCGGACACCGGCGACATGAACCACTATTTATCGGTCGGGCAGTTCAATCAAGACTCCGAAGCGTTCGACGGTCCAGGTGGGGACCCGGATGGCGTGCATCGCCTCGATAGCGCGTCGATCTATTTGGATCTTTCGCAATTGACGACCGACCCGCCGTATGCGTTCATCGGAGGCGATTGCGAGGTGGTCGTGCCCGGGCTCTGGCTTGGCTCGTCGCCGGAGCACGATGTCGCCGTTTCGACATACCCGAATCCGACCGTTGGCAACATGCAGGTTGTGCTTTCGGGCAGCCACCGCCTGGAAACCATCGATCTGCTGACTTTGGATGGTCGCCTCATCAAATCGTTCGTGATCAAGCCAGGCCAACAACGGTTCGACATTTCTCTGGATGATCTGGCACCTGGCCCCTACCAACTTCGGATAAGCGGCCCCGGCGGACCCAAGACTTCCCTGATCGTCAGGGCGTTGTGAATTCGGGCTGGTTGTAGGTGACAGTACCCCTCCAGCCACCGTGCGCGCTCCCTTGTGCTGTAGCCTAACTTCATGGCCCTCAGACCGGTCCGTCGGGCAACTTCGGAGGCCGGGATCGCATCATCAACCAGCGGATCGCCATGACAGATGACCAGCTAGTATCGGGGTGCGTTGCTGGCGATCCCATTGCGCAGAAAGCCCTGTACAAGGCCTATGCGCGGAAGATGATGAGCATTTGCATGCGATACGCCGGTAACAGGGAGCAGGCCCAGGATATGCTTCAAGACGGCTTCGTGAAGGTCTTCCAGAAAATGGACCATTTCCGCGGCGATGGACCCTTGGGCGGCTGGATTGCGCGCACCATGGTGAATACGGCCTTGGACCACATCAGGCGCAACAAGCCCTATGACCACAGCCTGGACCTCAGCGAGGCCGAGCACTTGCATCAAGAGGACGCCCAAGTGCTCAGCACCATGAGCACCGATGAATTGATGGCCTTGATCCAGGCTTTGCCACCCGGCTATCGTACCGTATTCAACCTGTTTGCCATCGAGGGCTTTCCGCACAAGGAGATCGCCGAGCAACTGGGCATCTCGGAGAACACATCAAAATCGCAATTCATGAAAGCGCGGGCCTACCTGCGCAAGCTGCTGCCCAAGGAGGTCGCAGCGCCTTACGCACACGACCATGAAGGATAGCATGAACGACCTGCTTCGCGAGCGGTTCCAGGGCCACGAGGCACCGGTGGACCCGGCCACTTGGCAGGTGATAGAGGCTCGCTTGCTCACCGGCGCGCCCGCCGCCGATCCGGTGAACGAGATCTTCCGTGAACGCTTCACCCGACATGAGGTGAGCGCGCCTCCTGGTGCGTGGCAAGCAATAAGCGCGCAGATGGGCCATGGTGCTGCTTCCGGGCTGGGTGCTTTCGGTTGGATCGCTGCCGGGCTCGGTGGGGTGATCGCAGTTGGCGGCCTCATCTACACCTTGAACAGCGGAACGCCGGAAGGCGCAGTCGCTGAAGTGAAGGGCCCTGAAGCCGTCAACGCGCAATTGGCAACGGAGCCGATCACGGCTGCACCTGTCGAGGCTGCTGGCCCGCAAGGGAATTCGCCCGCGGCTACGATCGCCCTGCCTCAACACCCGGCAATCCCGGAACGACAATCCGTTCAGATGGAGCTTCCCGTTCCCGCAGGCTCAGGTTCATCCCTAGCCTCCATTGAGCAAGAGCCGGCGTACAGCCCTGAGGCCGCCAATGGCGCCGCTCTCGTGGATCGCATCATCACTCAGATAACCGATAGGGTTGAGGACGATGTGCGCGCCGGCGTGGACACCAATAGCGCTACCACAATATCACCGCAGCCAGTCAGCGTAGCCGATCCGCCAACCGCCATTCCTGACCTGCCACCCGCCCCGAAGCCCTTCATGCCGAATACGTTCACACCGAACAATGACGGTATCAACGATGTGTATGCGGTACCGTTGGATGGATTCACGAGCATGCTGCTCCGGGTCTATTCGATGAAGAGCAACCAGTTGGTCTTCAGCACCAACAGCGGCGAGCCTTGGACCGGAGCCAATTGCGAGGACGGCTGGTACATGGTGGCCGTGGAGGCCATGACCACCGATGGGCGCCTAGTGAGCGAGGGCAAGGCCGTATGGCTCAATCGAACGGGCATGAACTAGGCCTCGGCCATTGCGGTCCCGGCCTTAGTTTCGCGGCCGCCGTAGCCAGAAGGAATAACGATAAGACGCAATGGGAATGAGCAACAACAGGATGGTGAAAAGCATGGCAATGGTCTTGGCCCTTGCCGCATTATGCACGGCCACCCAAGCCCAGGAGTACTACATGTACGAGCCGAGCGTGACCGCCTGCCAGGGGGCTTTCCTCGATAGCCAAGGCAATGGCGGCCCGTACCAGGACAACGAGAACTTCACCACAACCATTTGCCCAGATGGTACGGGCCCTGCGATCTCTCTACAGTGGATCATCTTCAACCTGAGCACCGCAGGAACGTCGCCCTTGGACCAAATGAGCATATACGATGGCACATCCACTTCCGACCCGCTGATCGGTACCTGGCAGGGCAACGACAGCCCTGGGATCATAAGTGCCAGCTTCGCCAACTTCACCGGTTGCCTCACGGTGGTGTTCACCAGCAACAGCACTGGTACGGGCGAGTTCGCGGCCGCCATCACCTGCTTCCAGCCCTGCGAACCACCTACCGCCGACGCCACTGTGGGCGGCCTGCCAGTACCGCTGCTGGTCTGTCAAGGCGAGGACCTCCAGATCGATGGCAATGGATCCTATGCCGCCGCCGGATTCTCCGTCCAGCAATGGATCTGGGATTTCGCTGATGGCACCATGGATAGCACCAGCGGTCCTTTTGTAACGCACAATTTCCCCACCCCCGCAGAGTACGTAGTGCAGGTCACTGTAGTGGATGACAACGGTTGCTCGAGCGTTAACCATGTGGACCTGCAAGTGCTCGTGAGCACCACACCTGAGTTCATAGGGACCTCGGGCGACACGACCATCTGCCAGGGCCAGGCCGTGAACCTAACGGCCGTTGCCACGCCAGTTAACTGGTCGGCTTTGCCGGAGTCGACCTTGGGCAACGGCATTTTCCTGCCCGACCTTCAAGGCGTACCTTTCAACACCTCCATCACCTTCAGCAATTTCTCTCCGGGGCAAACGCTCACCAACGTGAACGACCTGGAGAGCGTGTGCGTGAGCATGGAGCATAGCTATATGGGCGACCTCGTGATCCAGATCACATGCCCTAGCGGACAGACCGTGGTGTTCCACCAACAGGGCGGTGGTGGCACGTATCTGGGCATTCCGGTGGATGATGAATCGACCACCCCGGGCGTTTGCTGGGAATATTGCTGGAGTCCGATCGCTACCAACGGCACGTGGGTGGCCAACAGCGGCGGCACGCTTGCTAGCGGCACCTACGAGAGCGTGCAGCCCTTCAGCAACCTGCAGGGATGCGACCTGAATGGCGTCTGGACCTTCACGATCACGGACCTCTTCGCCATTGACAACGGCTATATCTGTGATTGGGGGCTCAACTTCAATCCCGGCCTTTTCCCCAGCCTTACCTCCTATACGCCGGTGCTGGGCCTCAATACCGATTCATGCAACTGGACGGGCCCCAATTCCACCCCCAACCCGAATGACCCTTTGAGCACAGTGGTGCTCGGGGTTGATCCTGGTTCGTTCGATTACACCTTCACGGTTACAGACAACTTCGGCTGCACATACGACACCACCATCACCGTCACCGTCACCCCCTCGCCCCAAGGACCGATCTTCATCACGGGCGACCCGGTGATCTGCGAGGACGGCGTGGCCTTCCTCGATGCTCCCTTAGGCTATCAGACGTATGTCTGGAGCCCCAATGGCGCGACCGGCCCGAACGTGAACGTGGGCGCCGGCACCTATACGGTCACCGTGGCCAATGGTGAGTGCCCGCTCACATCAGAACCGTTCACGGTAACGGAAGTACCCAACCCGCAACCGGTGATCACCGGTCCAGCATTCAGTTGCGGCGGCCAACCAGTGACTTTGACCACCACGGAGCCTTTCGATAATTACCAATGGAGCAACCAGTCACAGGCAGCCAGCATCGCGGTGGGCACCGGCACCTATACGGTGACTGTTACCAGCGATGAGGGCTGCACCGGCACCAGTGCGCCCTACCCCGTAGTAGTGGGCAGCAGCCCCAATGCGGCTTTCCTTACTGATCCGAACAGTCCGCAACCCATGGGCACCAGCGTCTTCTTCCAGGATGCCAGCAGCGTGCAAGGCGGTACCATCACAGGGTGGGATTGGTCCTTCGGTGACTTGGGCAACAGCAGTGCGCAGTCGCCCACCTGGCCTTTCGATGAGCCAGGAGATTACTTGGTGACGCTAACGGTCACCGCCAACGATGGCTGCACCGATGAAGTGAGCCTGCTGTACATCATCTACCCGCCCGACATCACCATCCCGAACGTGATCTCGCCCAACGGCGACAACATGAACGATTACTTCGTGATCGACAACATCGAGTTCTGGAACAACGAGCTCACCATCTACAGCCGCTGGGGCAACAAGGTGTACCAGGTGAAGAACTACGTGAACCAATGGAAGGCCGACGACCTTCCCGATGGCACGTACTACTACGTACTTACCCTCAATGATGGAGAGGAGCATGCAGGCCACATCACCGTGCTGCGCCGATAGCTCCGAACGTTCCTGTTTGAAAGCCCCCGCGCAACGGGGGCTTTCTACTTTAGCGCGCTTTTGAAAAGCCACGGACCATGAAGGTGATCGAACACCTCCGCCACGCGGACCGCACATTGTTCTCCTTCGAGATCCTTCCACCGCTGAAAGGCAAGGACATCCGCTCCATCTATGAGGGCATCGACCCGCTCATCGATTTCAAGCCCAGCTTCATCAACGTCACCTATCACCGGGAGGAGGTCATCTACAAGGAGCGAGGCATGGGCCTGCTGCAGAAAGTGCGCTTGCGGAAGCGGCCTGGCACGGTCGGTATCTGCGCCACCATCAAAGCGAAGTACAACATCGATACGGTGCCACACCTCATCTGCGGCGGCTTCAGCCAGGAGGATACCGAGGACGCCCTCATCGAGCTCAATTTCCTGGGCATCGATAATGTGCTCGCGTTGCGCGGCGATGCCATCAAGAACGAATCGCACTTCATCCCCGAACGCGATGGCCATGCGCACGCGGTGGACCTTATCCGGCAGATCGAGCGCCTCAACCACGGCAAGTACCTGCATGATGAGGAGCTGGAGGCGGCCGCCACCGACCTGTGCGTGGGCGCCGCGTGCTACCCGGAGAAGCATCCGGAAGCCCTGAACCTGAATGTCGACATCGCCTATCTGAAGCAGAAGGTGGATGCTGGCGCCGAGTACCTCGTGACGCAGATGTTCTTCGACAATTCCAAGTACTTCCGATTCGTGGACCTGTGCCGCGAAGCAGGCATCACCGTGCCCATCATACCAGGTCTCAAGCCCATCACCACCCTCAAGCACATCGCATTCCTGCCAAAGACCTTCCGCGTGGACCTGCCCGATGCGTTCGCTGCTGAACTGGTGAAATGCCGAACGGACCTTGAGGTTAAGCGGCTGGGCATTGAGTGGGCTGTGCAGCAGGCGAAGGAGCTGGTTGCGCGCAAGGCGCCCTGCCTGCATTTCTATACCATGGGCCGCAGCGAGGCGGTGCGTGCAATAGTGGAGAAGGTTTTCTGACCGTACGGCAGCATCGGGTCGCTACGATCTCCGTTACTTCGGGGTATGCGAGGCGCATGGCTCATAGCTTCCATCCTCTGGATGACGGCCGATGCACAGGTCCACTTCGATCACGATGTGATCAATACCATCGCCCAGGGCGAAGCCAAGGCGCACGCCGCTCACGCGAAGGCAACAGCGCAAGAGCCGACACGCGGCTACGACCTGCGATACCATCGATTGGAGCTGAGCGTGGACCCCGCCGTGCGCGCCATCGTTGGAACGGTTACCCACTATTTCATCGCGCTGACCGACATCGATTCCGTGGTCTTCGACCTGGACGATACGCTGGAAGTGAGCACCGTGCTGCACCATGGTTCGGCGCTTGCGTTCGATCACGCAGCCGATCTGCTCACCATAGGATTGCCTTCGACGCTAGCGACGGGTTCGCTCGATTCCATCACCATCGCTTACGGGGGCGTACCGCCGGAGACGGGCTTCGGCTCGTTCATCCAAGCCGAGCATGGTGGAACGCCGATCCTGTGGACGCTCAGCGAACCCTATGGTGCGCGCGACTGGTGGCCTTGCAAGCAGGACCTCAATGACAAGGCCGATTCGCTGGATGTCATCGTGATCGTGCCGGGCGGACAGCGCGTAGCAAGCAACGGACTGCTCATTGCGGAGACGGACTTGGGCGATGGGACTGTAAGGCACCACTGGCGCCATCGCCATCCCATCAACTACTACCTCGTGGCGTTCGCTGTCACCAACTACGTGGTGTACAACAATGAGGTGCCATTGCCGGGCGTCACCGTGGATGTGACGAACTACGTGTTCCCTGAGGATCTGGCCGATGCCCAGGCAGGCACGGTGAACGTGGTGCCGCAGATGCAGCTGTACAGCGAGCTCTTCGGAGAGTATCCCTTCGCCAATGAGAAGTACGGCCATGCGCAGTTCGGCTGGGGCGGCGGTATGGAGCACCAGACCATGACCTTCGTGGGCAGCTTCCAATACGAACTGATCGCGCATGAACTGGCGCATCAGTGGTTCGGCGATCTCGTCACTTGCGGCAGCTGGGAGGACCTCTGGCTCAATGAGGGGTTCGCCACCTATCTCAGCGCGTTGTGTTACGAGCACCTGGCTCCGCAATACTGGATGCCGGTGAAGGTCGCACGGCGCGACATGATCATCTCGCAGCCCGGAGGCAGTGTGCTTGTCACGGACACCCTCAGCATCCCGCGGCTATTCGATTCGAGGCTCACGTACATGAAGGGTTCCTACCTGCTGCACATGCTCCGCTGGGTCTGTGGTGATGCCGCTTTCTATCAGGGACTGAACAACTACCTCAACGATCCCGATATCCGGAACGGCAGCGCGCTCACGCCGCAACTGATCATGCATCTGGAGAACACGAGCGGACTGGACCTCGACGGCTTCATGGCTGATTGGTACGTGGGCGAAGGCTTCCCCAGCTACCAGCTGCTTTGGAGCCAGGCTGCGAATGGCGATGTGAGCGTGCAGCTGGACCAGACCACCTCGCATCCCAGCGTAGACTTCTATGAGATGCCCGTTCCCATCCGGTTCAAGAACACGAGCACAGACAGCACGGTGGTGCTCGATCACACGTTCAGCGGCCAGGTGTTCACCTTCAACCTTCCGTTCATGGCTGATAGTGCGCTCTTCGATCCGGAGATCTGGATCCTCAGCGGCCAGAACCTTGTGCTGAAGGTGCCGATAGCCGCATTCGGCAACGCGCAAGCGATGCTGATCTATCCGAACCCTGCCAGCGAAGGGGCGTGGATGCACGTGGGCACGCGTGCTTCCGGTGCAGTGGATGTGGATGTTATCGATGCCATGGGTCGCGTGGTGAGCGCTTCCCAAGCGGTGGTGCATGCCCTGCGTGTTCCGATACCTTGCGAGGGCTTGCCTGGCGGCCTGTACACCGCGCGCGTGCGAAGTTCCGAGGGGAGCTTGGAACTGCGTTTTGTGAAGCAATGAGCAGGGGTTTCCGCTGGATGATAGGAGGTGCGCTCCTGATCGCCGGCCTGTTCTTCTTCGTGGCTTGGGCAGCCTCGTTGCATTCCGGACCATTCTTCAGGCCGGACGAACCGTCGCATTGGATTGCCTACGCCTTCATTCTCTTGCTATGTGTCGGCGGAACGCTCGTCCTCACGAAGGGCTGGCCTTTCCGCAAATAGCGGAGGACGAAGTCAGCGCGCGAGCATCCGCGCGACGTACTTGCCCAGCACATCATACTCCACGTTCACACGGTCTCCTGGCTTCATGCGCCGGAACGTGGTGTGTTCGAAGGTGTATGGGATCACCACCACATTGAAGGATCGATCACTGAGCGTTGCGATCGTCAGGCTCACGCCGTTGATGCAGATGCTGCCTTTTTGCACGAGCAGCTTTTCCTCGGCCGGCAATGCGAATGAGAAGGACCATGAACCATGCTCATCCTTTACGCCGATGCATTCGGTGGTGCCATCCACATGGCCTTGCACCAGGTGTCCGTCCAATCGATCGCCGATGCGCAGGCTGCGCTCCAGGTTCACCGCATGGCCCATGGTCAAGGAGCCGAGATTGCTGCGTTCCAGGGTCTCCTTCACGGCCGTCACTTCGTATCGATCTCCTTCGACGCTCACCACGGTAAGGCAAACCCCCTCGTGCGAGATGCTCTGGTCCACGCGCAGTTCGGGGGTCATGCGCGCAGCGATCGTGAAGGTCCGGTCCGTGCCATGGTCGCGTAGCGCCACCACTTCGCCCACCTCCTCCACGATGCCCGTGAACATCAGTTGACCGGGGAATTGGACCCGCTGCCCGCGATATGCACGTAGCCTTTGAGCACAACGGTCTCAGTGCCCGTGAGACGCGCATAGTGTACTGTGCAAGCATAGAAGTACACCCCGTCCGGTACGGGTTCTCCATCGTTCTGCAAGGTGCCGTTCCAAAGGATAGCCGGATCGGTGGTCTCGAACACAACCGTTCCCCAGCGGCTGAACACCTGCATGTCGATGGAGCGCACGCCACGATAGGGGAAGGGCACGAAGTAGTCGTTCACGCGATCGCCGTTCGGCGTGAAGATGTTGGGCAGGGTGTACAGAGGGCAGTTGTCGCCGCAGACGCCCACCACGAATGGGCTTTCATTGCCGAGCGTATCCAAGGCCGTCACTTGATAGCAACCGGCCACACTGCTGTTGTTCACGTGCGTGAAGACGGTGTTCTCGGCGCCGACCACCGCCGCGATGAGCACGAAGGGGGCGCCCAGGGAATCAGCATAGTAGATGCGGTACTGATACGTGTCATCCGCGCAGGTCTCGTTGGGGTTGTTCCACGTAAGCGTGTTCAGCGGAACCTCGCAATCATTGTCGAGCACAACGGTAGGCGGGCATGGAGGTGTCAGGTCCACGGGCCGGTCGCAGGTCTCCTGGCTGAAGTTGTGCAAGGGCGCCACGATGGCGGGATCGCTGTATGCGCCGATGCTGCGCACACGGTAGCAATACTGCTGGCCGTTCACCAGTAGGGTGTCGGTGTAGGTGTTCGTGGTGCTGGTGCCCACCAGGGTCCAAGTGCCGCCGATGTCGCGGTAGATTTCATAGAGCGAGTTGGTCCAAGGCGTGTTCAGCGTCCATTGCACCGTGATCTGCTCATCGTTGGGCACTGTGTTGATGAAGACCGATGAAGCGGGACTGCTGTACCCGATGGTGTCCACGCCGCCATTCCCCAGGAAGAGCACGCGGTACACGTGTGCCTCATTGCGCGTGTCGATGCCCTGGTCGAGGAAGAAGGTGTCAGGATGCGAAAGGAAGGGGTGGAGCCCGCTCGTGTAGACCAAGGTGTTGGCCGTAGTGTAGCCCGGACCGCGGAAGAGCTTGAAGCGGTACGGGCCCGGGCGCGCGTTGGTGTCCAGGTCGTAGGCGTTGCTCCAGCGGACCGTATCGATGCCCGCCACGGCATCGGTGATGCCCACGCTCACGTGCGTGATCACCGGCACCTGGCGATCGAGGATGGCGCAGAACTCCACGCTCGCATAGCTCTGTGCACCATCGGGGAACGTGGCGACTACCATGTAGCAGTATTGGTTGCCGATGACGAGCCCGTTCTGGTCGGTATAGCCGGTGTTGTTCAGCCCGCTGACCGAGGCAAGGAGGGTGTATCCGGTGTAAGCCGGTACGCCGGTCTCGCAGTGGTCAGGGTCGAAGCCATAGAGCCCGCTGCGCCGGTAGATGAGGTAGCCGTTCGCGTTGGTGCAGATGCTCGGCTCCCAGTCGAGCTCGATGGTATTCCCCACCGGTGTCGCGCTGGGGTTCTGTGGTGCAGGCGCCACCACGGTGATGTTCATGGACTGGTAATCCTGCAACTGCACCTCGCTGTCATTGTCCACGGCGTTGAAGACCACTTGGTAGGGCTGCAGTCGTACGTGCCCGCAGTTGGTCTGCCAGCTGAATACGCCGGTGACGTTCTGCGCCGGGGAGGGGCTCACGAAAGTCGCCGGGGAATTGGTAAGCACGAAGGGTTGACCGAGCGCGTTGAGGGTGATCTCCTGGCCGGTGTTGGGATCGCTGGCTTGCACATCGAAGGTGAGGAAGGTTCCTGCTTCAATGCACGTATCGGCCAGCTGTGCGATCACCGGCGGTTGGTTGCTGCAAGGGCGCACGGTCACTTGCATGTCGCGTGTTACCCAACCCATTTGCCGCCAGTCGCCATTCACGAAACGCCACTCATGCACGCGGAAGGCGATGTTGTATTCGCCCAGCACCTGCGGGTTCAGCCAGAAAATGGTGCCATCGACCGGGTCGATGCTGTAGCTGGCGCCGCTGCTGCCGTTCACCTGGTTGGGGAACTGGTAACCGCCGATGGGTGCGCAGTTCAAGCCCAGGCAGATCACAGGCTCATAGCTCAAGCTGTCGCCGTCGGGGTCGAAGGCCACCGAATTGTGGATCCAGGGCTGCTGATAGCATGCATCCTGTATGGGTGGATTGAGGAAGCGCACCGAGCAGTTGTTGCCACCGAGGGGGTCGATGACCAGGTTCGTTTCCACGCAGAACGATTGAGAGATGGAGTTGGGCACGTTCACCACACCGCCATTTCGGTTCTGGTCGTCGAACTTCAGGATGAAGGAGCCGGGGCCTGCGTACTCGTGCGTTGCGATGTAACGGTTGCGGCGCAGGTCCTGGTCGGGGAAATCCTCAGCGGGAACAACGCGTGGCACCACCGAACTGGTTCCATCACCCCAGAACAAGGTGAGCTCCGGCCGATCGGCAGGGGCGCTGAGCTTGGTATGGGTGATGATCGTGGCCTCATAGATCAGGCCTTGCCCCGTCCAACACACGATGATCTCCCCGGCACGGTTGTGCGTGGCCTGCGCCACTGTGGCGAACAGCAGGAACAAGACGGGAATAAGGGGCCGGAGCGCGCGCATGCAGTGAAGACGTACAAAGGTCGGCAAAGGCCTAGGGCAACAGGCACCGCTCCTTTGGATTTGTCGGCCGTTCTTCGTCCCTCGTCCCCGCCGAATGCCCCGGCTATCTTCGGCCCCATGATCGCCATTGCCAAGAACAGCCGCCCCGCCGCTGCGCGCGACACCTTGGTGCTGTTGGACAACCCCGCCCAATTGCGCAACCTTGACCTGGAGCGTGCCGACCGGCAATACCTCACAGAGCAGCTGGAGGCAGACCCTTCGATGGCAGCTTGTGACATCAGCGGTCGCTTGGTGCTCGTCCATCTTTCCAACACGAAGAACCGCACCCAGCAACTGGAGAAGGCCCGTCGCGCGGGCGATGCCATGGCCCTGCGGCTCAATGCCGGCAAGCGCAACGAAGCGCAAGTAGTGAGCCTGCAGGACGATGCCGAACTGACCCTGGCCCTCGTGGAAGGCACGGTGCTCGGCAGCTATGCCTTCCGCAAGTACAAGAGCGACGAGAAGGGCGCACCCTCCCTAGAGAAACTAGGCATCGTGGCCAAGGAAGTAACAGCAGCGCAGGTAGATGAGCTCGGGGACCTCTGCGAAGCGGTGTTCACCGCGCGCGACCTGGTGAACGAGCCCGTGAGCTTCCTCAACGCCAAACAGCTCGCCTCGGAGATCCGCAACCTCAGTCGCAACGCGGGCTTCAAGGTGGAAGTCCTGGGCAAGGAGCGCATTCAGGCCCTGGGCATGGGCGGCTTGTTGGCCGTGAACAAAGGCAGCATCGACGACCCCGCCTTCTGCATCCTGGAATGGAAGCCGAAGAACGCCGTGAACAAGAAGCCCATGCTGCTGGTGGGCAAAGGTGTGGTGTACGATACGGGCGGCCTCAGCCTGAAACCCACGCCCAACAGCATGGACCAGATGAAGTGCGACATGGCCGGGGCGGCGGCGGTGGCTTGCGCGATCAGCGTTGCCGCACGCCAGGAATTGCCAGTGCATATCGTGGGCCTCGTGCCCGCCACCGACAACAGGCTCGGCGGCAACGCTTATGCACCCGGCGATGTGATCCTCATGCACAGCGGGCTTACCGTTGAGGTGCTCAACACCGACGCCGAGGGTCGCATGATCCTGGCCGACGCGCTCAGCTTCGGCGAGCAATACAAGCCGGAGTTGGTGATCACCGTTGCCACGCTCACCGGCGCAGCCATGCGCGCCATCGGCACCTATGGGGTGGCCACCATGGGCACGGCCTCGGACAACGAATTCAAGCGATTGGAAGAAGCGGGAGACACCACGTACGAGCGCGTAGCACGGCTCCCGTTCTGGGACGAATACGGCGAAGAGATCATCAGCGACGTGGCCGATATCAAGAACCTGGGCAGTGATCTCGCCGGAGCGCAGACGGCGGGCAAGTTCCTGGCGCGCTTCACCACGCACCCCTTCATCCACCTCGACATCGCCGGGCCGGCTTTCCTGACCAAGAAGGATGGCTATCGCACCAAGGGCGGCACCGGAGTGGGCGTGCGGCTGCTCTATCAGCTCATCAAGCAACGCGCGGAAGCATGAGCGAACAGCGTCAACCTGTCCGCGTGGGCATTTCCTGCGGCGACCTCAACGGCATCGGCATCGAAGTGGTGCTGAAGTGCTTCGAGGATCCGCGCATGCTCGCCGATACCACGCCCGTGCTCTATTGCTCAGCCAAGACGGTGAGCCAGCATCGCAAGCTGCTGAAGTTGGATGAAGTGCAGTTCCACCGTGTGAACGATGCGCGTGAAGCATTGCCGAGGAAGTTCAATTTGGTGAATCTCTGGGAGGACGACCTTGAACTGGAATTGGGCAAGCCGTCCAGCCCATTGGCGGCGTTCGCCATCAAGAGCCTCGAAGCGGCCGCGCAGGACCTCGCCAGCGGCAAGGTGGATGTGCTCGTCACCGCACCCATCGACAAGAACGCCATGCAACAGGCCGGCTTCGCCTACCCCGGCCACACCGAGTTCCTGCAGCACATGGCTGGCGGCGATGGTGAAGTGCTCATGCTGTTGGTGGGCGAAGGCCTTCGTGTGGGCTGCGTCACCGGCCACATCCCGTTGAAGGATGTGTCTGCTGCGATCACGACCGAGAGGATCATGGCCAAGGCACGCATCCTGCACCAAAGCCTGCTGCGCGATTTCGGCGTCATCGAACCGCGTATCGCCCTGCTGGGCCTCAACCCGCACGCGGGCGATGGCGGCGCGCTGGGCAGCGAGGACAAGGAGCGCATCGCCCCGGCTGCCCGCCGTCTCAACGAGGAAGGCATCAAAGCCGTGGGGCCCTACGCTGCGGATGGCTTCTTCGGCAACGGCACCTACAAGTATTTCGACGGCGTGCTGGCCATGTACCACGACCAGGGACTCGCTCCTTTCAAGGCCCTCAATTTCGGCCACGGCGTCAACTTCACCGCAGGGCTGCCCATTGTGCGCACCAGCCCCGACCACGGCACCGGCCTCGATATCGCCGGACAAGGCATTGCCGATGAGGGTTCCTTCCGCGCAGCGGTATGGCTCGCTGCCGACATCCTGCAACAACGCGAACGGTACAAGCTCATCATGGCCAATCCGCTCCAGCCGCAGAAGCGGGAGAAGGAGCGGAAGGAGGGTTGATCCGATCGCTGCGAGAGGTGTCCATGTTTGGCCCTCGATGGCATCGAGCAGGGCGATGCGGAGATTGTCGCTAGCGTTCCGGACCTCATCGAACGAGAAAGGGGCCACGCTCAGGCGCGGCCCCTTTGATCCTCGTTGGTGATGTTCTCAGAAGGTCATCGTAGCCTGACGCTTGGCCGGCACTGTCCGGCGATCATGTTCCACCGCCAGGCAGCCGCCGCCTTGCTCGAAGTTGAGCGTGCCCACCGGACCAGCGTAGGTGAGGCCCGCCATGTGGCGCTCCAAGTGGAGGATGACAGCGATGCTCAATTTGCGCGTGCGCCTCTGCCCGAAATCGCCTTCGCGCACGTTGTGGGTATCCACCACCACTTCCTTGGCCAGGTGCCCGGGCTTCTCGAAGCGAAGCACAGCCTCGGCATCGGCAGGCAACATCACGGTCACGCGGCCATTCTCATTGGCGTGTGCGGTTTGCGTGATCCCATTCACCTCCACCTGCACGGTCACGTCGGCCATCGTCAGGTCCTCGACATGCAACCAGGCCGTTAGCTCCACTGCTTCTTGGGCAGGAGGGATCGAAGGTGATGTGGCACCGAGGGCAAGACAGGGTATGGCAAGCAGAAGAGCGCTGGCTATAGTGCTGCGGAAGGGGGCGGTCCGTGGTTCCATGGTTGTTGTTCTGCCCCCGGTACGCGATGGGAGGGGGACCATGTTGCCTTCTTTCGACGGATGACCGGATGGGATCGTGGAGCGATGGAACCCAGAGGGCCAAAGCCGATCGATCAGAATGCGGGCTTACCGCTTCTTGGCAGCCACACGCATCCCCCCCATCGCCGTCCCGGTCTTCTGCCGTCCCATGGCCGCATCGGTGAAGACGCGCAGGCCGAGTTCGGGGCGGTAGCCGTGGATCTCCTTGACGTCGATGGCGATGAGGAAGTCGATGATCTCCTTGTTGATGACCTGGCCGGGCACGAGCACGGGAAGCCCGGCGGGTAGGGAATGACGAAGGATGCGGAGACGAGCGGCTGGCCGTTGCGGAGCTCGGCGAGCGCGGGTTCCAATTTGACGTAGCGGCAGCGCTCTTCCTTGTAGGCGAGGAAGTAGGCGGAGCGGATGTCGCCGCCGGGCACGCCGGGCTGTCCCTGGAAGCTGGTGTGGAAGCTGGAGAAATCGGGCAGCGGTGGATACTTCTCGAGGTCTTTCAGGTCGCGCAGTTTGTCGATGTGCATCAGCTTGTCCTCGCGCTCCATGCCCGCGTTGCGTTCCTCGAGCTCGTCGGCGATCTGCAGCAGCACCTTGGTGAGGTAGGCCAGCGAGCCGCGCGTGGTGCCGATGTTGGTCATGAAGAGCACGCTGTTGCGGCTCGTCTTGTTGATCTGGATGGCGTGCTTGTCCATGAGGTACACGTTCTTGAACGTGTCGCCATCGATGCCGGTCTTACCGGTGTAGAGGTTGATCTTGGTGGGGTCCACGGCGAACTCGTCCTCGGCCCAGGCCTTCTCGATATCGTTCCAGCCTTTGTCCTTGCGGTAGTAGTGTTCCAATCCGCTCTGCCGGTGTTCCGCAGGGATGAGGTCGGCGATGGTGATGATGTCGAACCACTTCTGCAACCGCTCGTTCTCGCGGATGGTGCGACGCAGGAGCAGGCCGAGCTCCATGGCCTTCTCCACCAGTTCGTAGCCCTCGAACTCCACCTGCCGGCGACCGACATCCATGCTCGCGAGGATCTGGTAGTTGGCGCTGGTGCTGGTGTGCGTCATGTACGCCTCGTGGAAGGCGGCTTCGCTCTTGCGCTTGAAGTCCTCGTCCCAGATGTGGATCATGCTGCCCTGGCGGAAGGACGTGAGCGTCTTGTGCGTGCTCTGCGTGGCGTAGGTGCGGATGCGCACTTTGGCGGGATCGGGCAGGCGCGGCTCTTCGCCCTTCTTCAGCGACTTGATGTGCGCGGCGTACTCGGCCTTGTATTCATCCGTCTTGTACTTGCGCGCGAGTTTGGCAGCGACGTGCATGGCGGTGCGCTGGCGCAGGATGTAGGAGAAACCCGCGAAGGCCCACCACGCTTCGTCCCACAGGAAGACGATGTCCGGCTTGATGGCCAGTACCTGCTCCATCACGCGCTCCACGTTGTACACCACACCATCGAAGGTGCTGTTGGTGAGCAACAGCATGCGCACACGGTCCAGCTTGTTCGCCTTCTTGAGGCGCAACAACTGCTCGCGGATGTGCTCCAGCGGCACCGCGCCGTACATGCTGTATTTCGGCAGCGGATAACTGTGCAGGTAGACGGGATACGCACCGCTCAAGACCATTCCATAGTGATGGCTCTTGTGGCAGTCGCGATCGATGAGGACGATGTCGCCGGGTTCCACCAGTGCCTGCACGACGATCTTGTTGGTGGTGCTTGTGCCGTTGGTGGCGAAGAAGGTGTGCTGCGAACCGAACGCGCGCGAAGCGAGTTCCTGCGCCTTCTTCAGCGGACCGGTCGGTTGTAAGAGGGAATCCAATCCACCGGTGGTGGCGCTGGTTTCCGCGAGGAAGAGGTTGCGCCCGTAGAACTCACCGAAGTCCTGGATCCAGCGGCTCTTGAACACGCTGTTGCCGCGGCTGATCGGCATGGCGTGGAAGACGCCCATGGGTCGCTTGCTGTATTCCTTCAGCGCAGTGAAGAAGGGCGTGTCGTACTTCTCCTGGATGCCGCGCATGATGGTCATGTGCAGCTCGTTGAGGTCTTCCGTGCGGTAGAAGATGCGGCGGAAGTTCTTCAGCGTGCTGTCCGCGAGGTCCGTCACCGGCGTGTCCGTGACGTAGTAGCGGTCCACTTCCGGGCGGAACCAGCGCATGATGCGCGCGAGCATCGGACCCATGCTCGCCTGTCCGCGATCGCTGAGGTCGAGGCCATCGATGGCGCGCGTGAACTCCTTGAGGATGCCTTTGTGGTGGTTGCTCTTGTACGGCATGCCATAGCGCACCACCACCGCCTGGATGTTGTGGTTGAAGAGCAGCGCCACCAACGCGTCCTGCACGGTGCGAACCACGACGGGGTCGTAGATGAACGGGTCGTTGCGGTCACGACAGTTATGGAGTTTCTGTTTCAGCGTGGCTTCCTCGCCGTCGCTGAGTTCATCCACGAAAAGCGTTTCGAAGTAGTTGAGGCGCGGCGCCTCCTTCTCGCCCTCGAGCAACTCGTGCGGCGGCGCGAAGGGGTCAGCGAGCGCAACCGGATCGCTGCGGAAGGCACCGCTGCTGAGGTTGCGCACCACATGGTTGGCGCTCTGTGTTAGCGTGTGGTACTCGCGGCCCTTGAGCATGTGCTGCAGGCGCTTCACGGTTTCCTTTCCCGGATAGGCCCAGTAGAGCTCGATGGTCATGAGGTCCTTCAGCAGCGCGTCCACTTCGGAAGCGTTGCCACGGCCTTCATTGAGCGCCGAAGCGGCGAGCTTCAGTTGGTCCCAAGTATGGGAACGAAGGCGGGCCGCGTTGAAATGGGAGCGGGTGGTGGTGCTGCTGTCTGGCATCGGGGTAAGCCGATGGGAAAGATAGGAGCGGGATAGAACAGTACCCGAGACGCGCATTATGGCGGGTAGCATTCGCACCTTTCGTACGATGAAGCCGGGTGAGGAACAAGGCGGTGCAACAGGGCCTATTGCCTCCGCACACGAACTGCCGCTCACCAATCGTCCTTCGTCACTTTCACCTCGCGCAGGCCCGGCTCAAGAGCGTAAGCCTTGGATTGATGCTCCATGGCATGCTCCACCTCGCCTTCGCTGAGCAGGATGCTAGCCAGATAAAGGTGCGCACGAGCCAGCCGTGGATCCACCTTCACTGCACGCTCATACAGGTCCTTGGCCGGCCCGTTCTTTCCGGTGTGCTGCAGGCAGCGCGCGGTGAAGTAGAGCGCGCGGCCCCTCGTGGGATCCCCGTCCGGCACCATTCGGAAGTGTGCCGCGGCCAGGTTGCAATCATGGGCCTTCCACGCCTCATAGCCAGCGATGAACTGCGGGTGCCATTTCGTCTCGGAGATATCGTGGCGGGTGTCGGTGCGATCCCAGAACAGGACCTGGTCCATGGGCAAGGCGAAATTCAGGTTCTGGGTGCTCCGCGGCCGCATGATGAACGAGGTCATGCCGATGAGCCGCCCCTGCCCATCGAACACCCCGCCCCCACTGCTGCCGGGGCTGATGGGTGCGCTGATCTGCACCAACTGCGAGGCGGTGTCTTCGGCCATGCGCAACCCACTGATCAATCCATCGGTGATGGTAGTCTCCAGGTCGGCAGGGTTGCCGATGGCATACACCCTTTGTCCACGTTTAAGCTGGTCGAAGAGCACCACATCGAGATCCGGGATCTTCTTCCAAAGCTCTGGGAAGATCTCCGGTTTGATCTTCAGGATCAGCACATCGTGCTTCGCATCGGCGCGCACAATGCCACCGGTGATATCCAATGGTTCGCCATCCTTCTCCGCCATCAGGTATCCACCGTGCTCGAAAATGTGGTGGTTCGTCAGCAACCACGCACTATCCTTCAGTACGATGCCGCTGCCGGTGCCCTGCATGCGGCCCAGGTCGTCGCGCACGCCGATCTGCATGATAGCGCCGGCGCAGCGTTCGTAGATCGCATCGCCACTGAGGTCCTGTGCGCGGCCATAACCGAACAAAAGGAGCGCTGCAGCAACAGTCCAGGTGCGCATCATCAGCATGGTGATCAATTCAGGACCAGCGCGCTCTTGCTGTTCTTGAACAGTGCGCCCCCCATGTTCTGCATGAAAGGCTCATTGCTGGTTTGCGGATCGCAATGGAAATAGCCCGCACCAGACACGTAGAGGTCCAACCAAACGTTCACTTGGCACGAGGCTTCAGGCACCGTGCTGGGCACCATTTTCAGCATGCAGATGACGCGATCCGTGCTGCCATCTGTGAGGCTGAATTCGGTTGCGCTGCTCTTCAACTTGAAGCGTGTGGCTGAACCCAGGACCAACTTGCCGTCCTTCACCTGGGCCTCCAGCTTGTGGGTGGCGCCATACACATCCAACCCTACCGAGGCGATGGGGTCATTCCAGTCCGCGAATGTGCAGATGTCCTGACCGCGATAGCTGATAAGGCTCTTGCAATTGATGAAATAGCAACCGCCCAGGTATGCGGCACAGGGTTGTTGGGCGAACGTGCCGGAGAACAACAGTGCGAAGCAAAGAACGTTGAGGTTGCGAAACATGGTGAAGGGGTTGGGCATCGAAGGTATAGGCAAGCCGGAGCGCCATGGAGATCGACCGCGCACCCTTCTTCGCGCATCGACCCTATTCCCCGCCCTTCATACAAGGCCGAAGCAGCCGGCTTCAGTTGGTCCCAAGTATGGGAACGAAGGCGCACGGCGTTGAAGTGGGAACGGGCGGTGGAGCTGCTATCTGGCAGGCGGGGTAAGCCGATGGGAAAGATGGCGGAGCTCAGTTCCGGCCACGTGCGCCGAGCCGCATTGGCAAGAGAATACCCTAGCGTTTCTTCTTGGCCACCTTCTTCACGGCGTGCGAGGCCGTCGCCTTCTTCACCGCCTTCACCTTGGTCTTTGCGGCCTTTGGTGCCGGTCCGCTTCGGGCGGGTCCCTCGTGCAGCGCCAAGCGGTTCCCTTCACTGTCTATGAAAAGCGCGAAGTTCCCGGAGGCGTCGTTGATGTGCGTCTTGGCCATGATCACGCGGCCGCCGGCCAGTTCCACGCGACCGAGCACGCCTTCGAGGTCGTTGCCGGCGTTGAGGTAGATGAGCGAGCCGACATCGCTGGGGTAGCAGCCCGGACCGGCGATGAGCGCGCCGCCCACGCCTTCGTCGGCGGGGAAATAGGCCATGGCGAACTCACCATTGATGCTGATCTCCATTTCGATGCCATGATCAGGTTGTAGAATGCGGCGGCGCGGTGGATGTCGTACACGGGGATCTCGAACCAGCTGATGTAGTTCTTCAGCCGTGCGTGGTGCTTGCTGTTGCCTGCGGTGCTGCCCATTTCAGTGCAAGTAAATGGAAGTGAGGTGTTGGGGGAGGAGCTTATGGTGATGGTGGTGATGACGGAAGGATCGTTGCGTTTGCCGCCATCACCTGCATACGCTCAAATGGTGTACGGGTCGCTGGGTGGACGAAAAGACGATATGACCGTAGGCTTTGGATCCTGCGCCTGGCGCGCTTCGTCCTTGATCTGGAGTTCGCCCAGCTCCTGCACACGTTTCGGCTTGATCAACGGGCCGAGGCTTTCCAAGTACGGGTGCTTCGCGCCCTTCTGGTAAACGCTGAAGTCGATCATGTGGTCGCGAAAGCTTTTCAGCGGCTGGCCCAGGCGCAGCACGCCCAGTTCCCGGCTGCGCCGCACCTTCTCCAGGTTGATCTCGATCGGGATGAACTCCTCGTTGTTCTCCGCCTGGTAGATCACACGGCCCTCCGGACCGCACACGATGCTGCGACCACTTCCGCCAGCATCGAGGCCGTTGATGTCGAAGAAGTAGCACTGGTTGATCGCCGCACTTGCCCGTGCGATGCTCAATTCGATCTCCCGATCGATGGTGCCGGTGAGCGTGGGATGCAGGATGACCTCGGCACCCATTACCGCAAGCGTGCGCGTGGTTTCGGGGAACCACATGTCGTAGCAGATGCTCACCCCGAACTTGCCCACCTCCGGAACGTCGAACACGCAGAACTCATGTCCGCCGGTAACCCCCACTTCATAAGGGTAGAAAGGGAACATCTTGCGGTAGCGCGCTACCACGCTGCCCTCGGGGTCGATCACCGTGGCGGTGTTGTAGATCCGGTCGTTTCCTGCATCATCGAGCGACTTTTCGAAGATGCTGCCAGGCAGCAGCCAGATGCCGTGCTTGGCGGCGGCCGCGCACATCTCCTGTTCGAATTCGCCCGGCACCGCCTGTGCGTTGGCCGTGAGCGGCCCATAGGCGCAGAGCTCGCTGAAGAGCACCATGTCCACCCATGGATACATGTTCATGAGGATGTCCAGCTTCAGCTTCATCGCCTCCACGTTGGAGGAGGAAGAGCTGACGCGCATCTGGATGCCGGCGATGGAGAAGGGCTTCATCGATCTAGTTGTTCGTTGTCGGTTGTCAGTTGTCGGGACGGACAACCGACAACTGACAACCGCTATCTATCCCAGGATCTTGTCCAGTTCCTCTTCCATGATATCCAGGCCCTTGTTCAGCAGCGCATCGCTGATCACCAACGGGCTTAGCACGCGGATCACGTTCTTCTCCGTGCCCGCATTGATCACCACGAGGTCGCGCTTGGCGCAGGCGTTCATCAGCGCGTTGCAGGTATCGGCATCGGGTTGCAGCGGGTCGCCGTTCTTCACGAACTCGATGGCCATCATGGCACCCAGGCCGCGCACGTCGCCGATCTGGGTGTGCTTAGCCTTCATCTTCTCGAAGCGCGCGCGGATCACCTCGCCCACATGCCTTCCCTTCGCGTTGATGTCGATCTCCTCCATGTACTTGATCGTGGCCAGTGCCGCCGCGCAGCTTACCGGGTTGCCGATGTAGGTGCCTCCGATGCTGCTGGGGCCGGCCTTGTCCATGATGGCGGCCTTGCCCATGACGGCCGCGATCGGCATGCCGCTGCCGAGGCTCTTGGCCCATGTGCTTATGTCGGGCACCACGCCGAACTGCTCGAATGCGCTCCAGGAACCCGTGCGGCCGAAGCCGCTCTGGATCTCGTCGAGGATCAGCAGGATGCCGTGCTTGTCGCAGAAGGCGCGCAGTCCTTTCAAGTACGCAGCAGGCACCACGTTGAAGCCGCCTTCGCCCTGCACGGTCTCGATGATCACGGCCGCGAGGTTCTCCGGTGCGACGGTGTTGTGCGAAAGTTCTTCGAGCCGGTTCAGCTCGGCCTTCACGAATTCAGCTTCGCTGCGACCAGCACCGTAGCGATAGAAGTTGGGGAACTGTGTGCGATAGACTTCCGGGGCGAAGGGTCCGCAGTCCGGCTTGTAGCCCACCTTGCTCGTGAGCGTCATCGCCATCATCGTGCGACCATGGAAGGCATCGGTGAAGCAGAGCACGCCTTGGCGCTTGGTGGCCTGGCGGGCGATCTTGATCGCGTTCTCCACCGCTTCGGCTCCCGTGCTTACCAGCAGTGTCTTCGTCGGTCCGCCATGCGGAAGAAGCGAGTTCAACTTTTCGCAAAGCGCGATGTACGGCTCGTAGCTCGCCACGTTGAAGCTTACGTGCAGGAACTTCTCGGCCTGCTCCTGGATGGCCTTCACCACAGGAGGAGGGCAGTGGCCCGCGTTCACCACGCCGATGCCGCCCGCGAAGTCGATCAGCTCGCGGCCGTCCTCATCGATGATATTGGCGCCATGGGCCTTGGCGGCGGTGGCGTAGTTGAACATGCCCACCCCGTTCGGTACGGCAGTCTTGCGGCGGGCGATGAGCTCCTGGCTCTTGGTCAGTTGGTCGGTCATAACGGGGACGAAGTTGCGGAATGCAGGAAACCGCAGAGAGGCAGAAGGCGCAGAGAATGCCAACAACGGAAGGGCCTGGTGCTCAGCGGCTAGTTCAACCGATGCGCCAACGTCACCGTCTTCTTGTACCGCTCGGTATTCCCCTCCAGGTTGAAGACCTCGAAGACCACGATGTAGGGGCCTACGCGGCCTTTGCTGTTGTCGTCGAGTAGGCCGTCACGAATCACTCCTTCATCACCCTTGCCGCACCCAAGCGTGTGCCGCGCGCATCGCATACCTCCACTACGTAGCTGCCGCTGGCCAAGGAACTGATGTCGAAGCTGCCGTTGGCGTATTTGCTGGTGAGCACGACGCGGCCCATTGCATCGCGGAAATTTGCTAGAGCAGCGCCAAAAGCTGGTCCTTGGATACGGATATTCTCACGCGCTGGGTTGGGATAGGCGCGCAGCGCGGTTGTTCGCGTACGCTCACCTATTGCCAATGCCACCACCAGTGAATCATCGTGGTAGCACTTCACCGGACTGGGCAACGAGTAGATCACAGTCTGGCAGGAAAAGCTGTCATGCACGTAGTCACAGGCCAGGCCGAGTTCATCCGGGCGGCGAATGATCCCGAGGGCGGTGCCGTAAAGGTCCGGTGCCTGGTAGATGCGGCCATCGGGCGCCAACGCGAGCACGTTGATGCTCGGGAGGTTCATGCTCGTGAAGGAGTGCGAGTGGATCAGCAGCCGAGATGCGATAGGGTCTGTCGCTTCCATGTCGTACTGATACAGGCGGCGGGAAGCGGGCTCATAGGCCCCAGGTGGCGTGTGCAGCTCTGCAACGTAGAGGAAGCGGCCATTCGGGCTGAATTCAACCCCCTTTACACGACGCAGGCCAGGCAGTGCCAACTCCAAGCTGACCTCACCGGTTGCCTGGTCGAAATGGAAGACCTCCGCAATGGCCGAGGTCGTATCGGTCCAGTCGTAGTTTCCGGGCCCCGTCACTGAAGCGAATCGATCGCCCTGGTTGTTCGGGGTCATCATGCCGAAGGTCCAAGATTCGGGCGGCCATGCTCCTGTCTGGCTCAGGACGGGTATCGGGTCCACCCCACTTGCAGATATGGCGTGCGCTTGGAACAGGTTGATGTCCATCCTCTGCAATACCAGCCAATAATCCGATCCGTTGGCGTGGGGAACGGCAAACCGCTTGCGGGTAGCGTCGGTCGTGAACCACGTGAAGTCGTTGTTCACAACAACCGGGTGGTCCGCTGAAAGATCGAGCTCCAACCAACCTACCCGGTTGACCTCACCGCCTCCAGGGAAGTAGGTCTGGTTGTAAATGAAGAACGCGTGGTCGGGCTGCCCGGGCTTAGGCACGAAAAGAGAACGGCCTATCCAATCACCGCTGACAAGGATGCTGGGGTCTGGATGGTTGTCCGCTAACTGGTGATCGGGGCCTTTAAGACCGCCATTGGCCGTAGCTGAAGTCACATAGACGCGCAACTGTCCGGTGGTGTCGCTCAACGAGGCCCCGACGCCCACTTGCGGAGGCGTCGGCGCGAGAACAGGTGCTCCGGACTCGAATTCCATCCACACTCCTGCATTGAGCCAGTTGGCATTCCGCTGCTGCGCCAAGATCTGCATCGGAGCACATATGGCGACCAATGCGCACGAGGCGAATCGTGTTCCGACAAGTCCACAGCGCCTCATTGATCGGCGATCCGGATCTCGTTATCCGCTTGATAGACCACGTACCATGGCCCGCTGCCTCCGCACTGGAATGCGGTGCTTCCACCAGTGCACACGGCGCTGGCCACTTGCGCTCCGAAACATGTCAAGTCACAATGAACCTTGACTGTTGCAACGTATTCGAAGGAGCCCATTGTGAAATTGTTCGAGCCGTTCGGCAAAGCAAACAGGCATTGCTCGTAGCTCTGCCCGAAACTCGTACACGGCCAGCCGGAATGAACATAGAGGGTCACAGAGAAATTCTGACTTGTCGTTTCGTTATACAGAACAGCATCGTCTTGGGCACGTATCTCAAGGACGAGCAAGAAGGCAGCAGCGAAGAGGGTCGGCTTCAGTAAGAACTGACGGGGGGGGCTTCATGGGGTTGAGGGTTTTGGTAGGTCGAATGTAGACTTGGCATCAGGCGGATTCCAAGCCACAGAGCCCCCCGTACAATGCACCTTTCCCTCGCCGCGCCCGGTATGTACTGCAGGCAACAAGCGCCTAATTCAGCTTGTGCGCCAGCGTCACCGTCTTCTTGTAGCGCTCGGTATTCCCCTCCAGGTCGAAGACCTCGAAGACCACGATGTACGGCCCCATGCGCCCCTTGCTGCTGTCATCCAGGATCCCGTCCCAGCTGATCGCGCCATCGGTGCCGAGCAACTGGTTCTCCATGAGCTTGCGCACCTCGCGCCCAGCGATGTCGAACACCGACAGGTTCCCGACGAAGCCCGCCTGCTCGAAACGGTAGGCGATGGTGAGCACGTCCTCGAAGCCGTCGTTGTCCGGGGAGAAGATCGCAGGGTCGATCGTCATCTCGCCGCTCGCCTCGCTCGTTGGTGAGTATTGCGAGTTCTGGAAGCCGGGCGTTGCTTTGCCCGCCACATCCGATGCGGTTTGCCAATTGGTATTATCGCTCGTTGGCCGGTCGGGGCTGATGCGTTCCAAGCTGTAGCCCTCGGTCTCGTTCACCAGTGCGAAGTGCAGGTCGTCGTTGTAATCGAAGCGGTCCAGTTGTGTGCCATCCGGGGCTTGTAGCACCACACTTCCCTCACCGTTGTTATAGCTGGGCATGTCCGTTTCAATGAAGCGATCGGCGTGGCTCTGGGGGTAGAGCGAATTCGTATTGGCGGCATCTTCAGTGATCAGCACGTACTCGCCGGGCAGCAAGAGGAAGGAGGCCGAAGTGATCGTGAGTGGGCTGGCCACGCTCCCATTGGTGACGTTCGCCAGCTTCCAGCCAGCGAGGCTGAGCGTCTTCGGTGATCGATTGTACAGCTCTACGAAGTCGCTGCCACCGACTACGGGGTCGTACAGCACCTCGTTGATCATCACGTCGCCCACGGCCACCGGTTCGGGCAGCGCGAAGGATGCCGCATTGCCGCCGCCGATCGCATTGCCGGGGCAATCGCTCACGCTCGTCACCGTGATGGTGTACAGCGTTCCGATCTCCAGCGCATCCGCGAGGTTCAATTGCACGCTATTGCCGCCGTTGGGCACGGCACTGGCGATGCCGATGACGGGCGTGATCGAGTACGTGCCGCCCACGAGGCTCGCAGCGTCCATCGGCTCGCTGAAGACCAGCACGATGCTGGTGGCGCTGCTCACCTGCACGCTCGTGAGCGAGGGCGGCGTGTTGTCCGGCACGATCGCGAACACGCTGTTCTGCGCGGAAGGCGTTCCGCCGGCAGGCGCGTTGCTGGCGATCCAATTCGAAGCGGTACTGCACGAGGCCGTTGGGTCCTTGCGCTCCAAGGTCCATCCTCCATCATCCTTTACGGCGTCCTGGTACCAACCGAGGGCGTACGTCACGGCATCGATCGTCGTGGCCGCATCGTTCTTCAATTCGAGCGGGTCGCCATCGTTGTTGAGCGACGGGAAGGTGGTGACCACTATCACGTTCGAGAAGGCACTGAACAATGCAGCGGTTGCATCGTCCACGATGATGGCATGGCCGCCAGGCGCGAGCACCGCAGTCGGCAGGGTTGCCACGGTGCCTCCATCGGTGAAGGTCCAACCGGCCAGTTCGAAGGTCTTGTCCGTTGTGGTATTGAAGATCTCAACGAACTCGGCATCGGGCAGGCCGACCACGGGGTTCGGGTCGGCCATGATCTCGTTGATGACCACCTCGCCAGGCAGGGCGACATCGGGCACGACATAGGTCACCTCGGCTGTTTCGTTCACGCAGGCGTTCCCTACCAGATCCGCAACGCCGTCCACGGTGATCGTATAGCTATTGCCGCTCTGCATGGCGATCGCCAGGGTGAGATGCGCCAAGGCGAGGTTCGTTCCATCGCGTACCACGGACGCCGCGCTGTTGAATGGGATGATGTTGTAGTTGTTCTCGTCCTCGGCCGTTCCCTGCTCCACCGGCTCGCTGAACACGAGGTCGATCTGCGTGGCGGAGATGATGGTTGCAGTGAGCAGCGCGGGCGGCGTATTGTCCACTGGGATCAGGCCGACGTTGAGATCGTCGAAGAAGTGCTTGTTCACCACGCTGGCGGCGATGCTTTGCTCGATTCGGATGCCGAAGTGCGTGGCGCTCGTGAAGGTGGCGTCGTTCACGGTGCCCGCCGTCGTGTAGCTGCCGGTGTTGCCATCGTCGTAGAGCAGGGTGAACAGCCCGGTCGCTGAACGCGTCACCTTCAAGCGGAACGGATTGCTGGTGCTGCTGTTCACCACGCCATCGGGACTTTGCAATGCGAGCGATGTGGCCGCACCGGCGGTGCTGCGGAAGAGTTCCAGCCTGTCTGCCGTTCCGCCGATGCGGACGAAGTAGCCGTTCACGGCGCTCGCCAGATCGGCGGCACTGCTCATGAGGTACACATCCGCGTAGTTGGCCGCGCTGGTGGCGAAGCGCAGGTCGAGGAAAAGCTCCCACTGCGCATCGTCAACGGCTGTGCTCGGGGTGCTCAAGTAGTAGTTCGCTGCACCGGCGCTCGCGCTGCGCAAGCGTTGGTTGCCAGCATCATCCACCACGGTGAAGAGCGCGTCGTTCCCGGTCCAAACCGTACCGATGTTGAAGTTGCCATCGGAGAAATCGTCGCTCACTTGGGCGAAGGCTGTCGTGCCCGCGATAAGCGGCAGGCACACAAGGAAACGGTGAAAGCAGCGTTGCATGTGGCGGAAGGGCACGGAGGGAAAGGTATAGTTTCGGCCTTCGAAGCAACTCCCGCAATCGCATGAAAGTCGCCGTCGTTGGAGCTACCGGACTGGTCGGTGGGGTCATGTTGAAGGTGCTCGAAGAGCGCAACTTCCCCGTTGATGAGCTGCTGCCGGTGGCCACCGCGAAGAGCGTGGGCAGCACCGTCCGCTTCCGGGGCAAGGACGTGACGGTGGTCGGCATGGAGGAAGCTGTCGCGCGTCGACCCGACATCGCCCTTTTCTCCGCCGGTGGCGGCACATCGCTCGAATGGGCGCCCCGCTTCGCCGAGGTGGGTTGCACGGTAATCGACAACAGCAGTGCATGGCGCATGCATGCGGACAAGAAGCTGGTGGTTCCCGAGATCAATGGCCATGTGCTCACGCCGGAGGACCGCATCATCGCTAACCCGAACTGCAGCACCATCCAGATGGTGCTCGCGCTGGCGCCGCTGCACAAGGCCTTTGGTGCGGAGCGCGTCATCGTTTCCACCTACCAGAGCGTTACGGGCACAGGAGCCAAAGCGGTGAAGCAGATGCAGAACGAACGCATTGGCATAGTGGGAGACATGGCTTATCCGTTCACCATCGATCGCAATGTGATCCCGCGTTGCGATGCGTTCACGGAGAACGGCTACACGAAGGAGGAGATGAAGCTGGTGAACGAGACGAAGAAGATCCTCGATCCCTCGATCCGCGTCACCGCCACGGCCGTGCGCGTGCCGGTGACCGGGGGCCACAGCGAGGCAGTGAACGTGGAGTTCGCCAGGGAGTTTGACATGGAAGAGGTGCGACGACTTCTTCGCGAAGCACCCGGGATCGCGCTGCTGGATGACCCCGCGAAAGACGAGTACCCCATGCCGCTGATCGCCAATGGGCGGGACGAGGTCTTCGTGGGCCGCCTGCGCCGCGACGAGACGCAGCCCCGCACGCTCAACCTGTGGATCGTGGCGGACAACCTGCGCAAAGGCGCCGCGACGAACGCTGTGCAGATCGCAGAGCTCCTGGTAAGCAAGGACCTGCTACGCGCAGCGCACGCCAGTGCATAGCTTTCGGCAATGATCACCTGCCGCTGGCTTTCAGCGGCCCAAGTCCGTTCTCCATGAAGAGGATCGATCTGGCCATCGCGTTCCAAGCATCCGCTAGTATCGTTTGCGCACAGGTTGATGAACCACGCATACCGCTGCTCGCCGATGGCTTTGTCTCGTACGGCTCCTTCGTGCATCATGCACCGGTCTTCGGCCTTTCGGATTGGCTCAACGCGTTGCCGGAGTCGCAGCTTCTTCGGGGCGACCTGCCGTCGCAAGGGTTTTCATGGGGTTACGGCGGTGGCTTCGGCCCCTACTCCGCGCTCCCTTCTTACGGCACCGGTAGCGCGTACCTCGGGGTGTCGCTGGATCCATCACGCGGTGCATCGGAGCGTTCGCGCTTCGTGAAGCGCCTGCGCGTGGCTGTGAACCTCGCTGGCGACGATTTCCTCGAAGGCTACTGGGGCCGATCCCTGACTAGCGTGTACGACACCCTCGTATCCCAGCAGACCGGCGCCATCACCCTGCTCGATTCGACCTGGACGGAGAGCTACAACGCTTCGATCCATCGCTCGCGCATTGCGCTGGACGCCTCGTACATCCTGCGCAAGGCTTCGCCTCGCAGGCTTACGTGGTATTGCGGCGTGGGTATGATGTTCGGCCTCACCTTCGATGGCGATGCCGAGGTCTCGCACAACGTGTCGCGTAGCCGTGAGACGGTCGGTTCGGGCGGAGGATCCTATGCGTACGACATGATCGCGTCGGAGAGGTACAGACTTCCCACCACCATCCTGGCAGGGGGCTATGGTCTCTTCGGCCTCGACCTTACGCTAGGCCGCACCAGTCCGTTCTGGAACAGTTTGCACCTGTTCAGCGAAGCGCGCCTCATCCTACGCGCGGGCAGCCTTCCGGGCC
Organism: Flavobacteriales bacterium; assembly: GCA_016710965.1. Classification (GTDB taxonomy): domain Bacteria; phylum Bacteroidota; class Bacteroidia; order Flavobacteriales_F; family PHOS-HE28; genus PHOS-HE28. The sequence goes on along the minus strand of JADJTW010000031.1, from coordinate 780,586 downwards.
GATCCATGCGCATCGAGGAGTCAGCGCAATACCTCTTCGGCCTCCGCTTCGATCTGCGTTGACGCCCGCATCCGGTACACCGTGAAGGTGGGATCCGCATGGATCAGCTCGCCGCGGTCGGCCGCTTTGCTCTGCTGCGAGCAACCAAGGATATCAGCGAAGCGATGCCGGTTCGTTAGAGCGATTGTCCATGCCCCTCGATGGCCTGATTCTCCGGCTCGGCATCTCCTGCCACTGGTACTTGGGGCCCGCTGCTCTCCTGCTCGTCATGCATGCGTCGCTTCCGATGCGCAAGGATGAACAGCGCGATGCCCACCGTGATCGCCGCATCGGCGATGTTGAACACGGGTCGGAAGAACACGAAATGCTCGCCGCCCCAAATCGGGAGCCATTCCGGGAGCTCGCCCTCCCAAAGCGGGAAGTAGAACATGTCCACCACGGCACCATGGAAGATGGGCGCGTACCCGCCATCGGGCGGCAGGAGCACGGCCTTCTCGAAGGGAGTGCTCTGGCTGAAGAGCATGCCGTAGAAGGTGCTGTCGATGATGTTCCCGAGCGCCCCGGCGAAGACGAGCGCCACGCTCACCACCTGCAAGGGCCGCGCGCCATGCGCCACCATGCGGCGCAAGGCGTAACCGATGCCTGCCACGGCAGCGATGCGCAGGAGGGTGAGCAGCAACTTGCCTGTGCCGCCGCCGAACTCCATGCCGAAGGCCATGCCCCGGTTCTCGATGAAGTGCAACTGGCCCCATTCGCCGAAGAGCGGAATGGCGGTGTCGTAGTAGAACGTGAGCTTGACCCACACCTTCAGGGCCTGGTCGGCCAGAAGCACGAGCAGGATGACGATGAACGCGCGCTTCATGCGTGTCGATCAGGCATCAAAGGAGCAGCACTTCGGAAACAACCGGGTCTCAGTTGCTCATCTGCTGCTTCGCCTCGATGCTGAGCGTGGCGTGCGGCACCAAGCGGAGGCGCTCCTTGCTGATCAAGCGGCCCGTGACGCGGCAGATGCCGTAGGTCTTGTTGCGGATCCGCAGCAGCGCATCCTCCAGGTGCTTGATGAACTTTTCTTGGCGCGCGGCCAGTTGGGCGGTCTCCTCGCGGCTCAACGTCTCGCTGCCATCCTCGATCATCTTGAACGAAGGGCTCGTATCGTCCGTGCCGTTGTTATCGGTGTTCGCCAGGGTCTGCTTCAGCAGGTCGTAATCCTTGCGGGCTTCGTCCAGCTTCTTGTTGATGATCTCGCGGAACTCCTCGAGTTCATCATCGGCGTAGCGCAGCTTATCGGCGCTCTCTAGCGTAGAGACGAGCTTCTTCACGACCGGCGCGGACATGGGGCGGCTAGGCGCCGACACCTGGGTCACGAGCGGTTTCTCATTGGCACGAGCAGCATCTCTGGCCTCCTTCTTCGTTTCCTTCTTCACGGGCTTTGTTGCGGCAACTGGTGCTGCCGGTTTGGCAATGGGTTTGGCGGGGACGGCCTTCGGCACCGGGGCTTTGGCGATGGGCGCTGCTTTCGCAGGTGCGGCCTTCACCGGGGCGGCGGGCTTCTTCGGAGCCTCCTTCTTTGCAACGGGCTTGGGCGTCGGCTTCGGCGCAGGCTTCACAACCTTTTTCGCCACAGGCTTCGATGCCGTTTTCTTCGGCGCGGGTTTCTTGACCGCTGGTTTCTTCGGAGCGGGCTTCGCCTTGGCCTTCTTCGCAGCCGGCTTGGCGGCTTTGACGGGCTTCTTCGCGACAGCCTTTTTCACAGGCTTCGCGGCCTTCTTGGGGGCGGGTTTCTTGGCCATGGCGAAAGGGGTTCGTTAAAAGATCCGCAAATATAGACGGGTACCCCTCTCAATTAGCCGACCGGACAAGGGATAGCGCGCATCGCGTGGCCTCGTCAAGTTCCACTTCATGGATGGCCGCCGCCTGTGCCGAAAGCGCCTGGACAAGCACTTGGTCCTCAGGGGTTATCGCAAGCGTTTCGGCGACGATGTACGCCGCGTGGCTGCGCACGGCTTGGGCGAAGCGTGGGTCGCCGTTGTCACGGATGTGGAGTTGTACACGGTCGGTGACATCGAAACCGCTCTCTTTCCTCAGGGTCTGGATCCGGCTCACCAGCTCGCGGGCGAGGCCTTCCTGCAACAGATCATCGTTGAGGGTGATGTCAAGGGCGACGGTCAACGCGCCATCGCTGGCCACGCTCAATCCGGGAACGTTCTCGGCCGTGATCTCCACATCGTCGCGGAGCAGCTCCACTTCCGATCCCTCCACGGTGAGCTTCATGCTGCCCTTTGCTTCGAGCTCTGCGATCTGCTCTTGTGAGAATGCGTTCACCATAGCGGCGACGCTCTTCATCAACTTGCCCATGCGGGCGCCGAGCTTCTTGAAGTCGGGCTTGATCTTCTTGGTGAGCTTGCTTTCGCTGGCATCGAGGATCACGAGTTCCTTCACGTTCACCTCGCTCAGGACCAAGTCGCGGATCGCTTCCAGGCGTGTGCGCATGGTAGCGTCCGTTACTGGCACCATCATCTTCTGCAAGGGTTGTCGCACGCGGTGGCCTTCCTTCTTGCGGATGCTCAGTACGAGCGAGGTGAGCTTCTGTGCGAGCGCCGTGCGTTGTTCAAGCTCGGTGTCGATGAGCGTCTCGTCATGCTTCGGCCAGTTGCTCAGATGGACACTGCTTCCTTTGAGATCACGATAGAGGCGATCGGTGAAGAAGGGGGCGATGGGCGCGCTCAACATCGCTACTGCCTCAAGGCAACGTTGCAGGGTCTGGAACGCGGCGTTCTTGTCCGCGCCCATCTCGCCTTTCCAGAAACGACGGCGGTTCAGGCGCACATACCAGTTGCTGAGATCTTCGACAACGAAGTCTTGGATCGCGCGTGCGGCGACGGTTGGTTCGTAGTCGGCGTAGTTCGTGTCGGCGAGCTTGATCAGCGAATTCAATCGTGAGAGTATCCAGCGGTCGGATTCGGTGCGCGCAGCGCTCACATCGCTCTTGAGGGCCGGGGTGTCGATGTTCGCGTACAGCGCAAAGAAGTTGTAGCTGTTGAAGAGAGCGCGGAAGAATTTGCGCTGCACTTCGGTGATCCCCTCCGTGTCGAACTTCAGGTTGTCCCAGGGCGATGCATTGCTGATCATGTACCAACGCACGGCATCGGCACCGAACTCGTCCAGCGTCTTGAACGGATCCACGGCATTGCCGAGGCGCTTGCTCATCTTCTGGCCCAACTTGTCCAGCACCAGGCCATTGCTCACCACGGCCTTGTAGGCGACACTGTCCTGTGTGAGCGTGGCGATCGCATGCAGCGTATAGAACCAGCCGCGCGTTTGGTCCACGCCTTCGGCGATGAAATTGGCAGGGAACGTTTCCTTGAAGGTGGCTTCGTTCTCGAACGGATAATGCCATTGGGCGTAGGGCATGGCGCCGCTGTCGAACCACACGTCGATGAGGTCGGTCTCGCGCTTCATCGGTTTGCCGCTGGGCGATACGAGCACGACGTTGTCGACGTATGGGCGATGGATATCGACCGTGTCGTAGTTGGCATCGGTCATGTCGGCGGGATCGAACGCGGCGTATGGGTCGGCAGGCAGGAGGCCTGCCTTCACGGAGCGTGCGATCTCCTCCTTCAATTGCTTCAGCGAGCCGATGCACAGTTCTTCATCGCCATCCTCGGTGCGCCAGATGGGCAACGGAATGCCCCAGTAGCGCGATCGCGACAAGTTCCAATCCTGCAGGTTCTCCAGCCAGTTGCCGAAACGACCGGTACCCGTGCTTTCGGGTTTCCAATTGATCGTCTTGTTCAACGCGATCAAACGGTCCTTCCTCGCGGTGACGCGCACGAACCAACTGTCCAGCGGGTAGTAGAGGATGGGCTTGTCCGTGCGCCAGCAGTGCGGGTAGTTGTGCTCGTACTTCTCCACCTTGAAGGCGCGGCCCATCTCCTTCAACTTGATGCTGAGCTCCACGTCGACGCTCTTCTCCGGCGCTTGCCCCGCAGGGTAGTATTCGTTCTTCACGTACTTGCCCGCGAACTCGCCCATCTCCTTGGTGAAGCGACCTTGCAGATCCACCAAGGTGAGCGTACCGATGCCGTGCTGTCGTGCCACGCGCATATCGTCCGCGCCGAAGCTGGGTGCTGTGTGAACGACGCCGGTGCCGTCTTCCGTGGTAACGAAATCACCACCGATCACTTTGAACGCATCGCCTCCTTCCGGCTGGGCGTATGGGAAGAGCTGTTCGTAGCGAATTCCCTCGAGCTGGTGCCCGTAGAACTCGCCGTCGATGGCCCAAGGGATGTTCCCCGACGAGCCGGGACCTTGCGGCTTGCCATCCTTCTTGTAGTCATCCAACGAGGCGTTCTCGTTCTTTTCGTTGAAGTAGGCGCCCAAGCGCGACTTCGCGAGCACCATGGTCTGCGGCTCGTGCGTGTACGGGTTGAAGGTCTTCACCCGCACATAGTCCAGCTTCGGGCCAACAGTGAGCGCGCAGTTGCTCGGCAACGTCCAAGGTGTTGTCGTCCACGCAAGGATGAACACATCGCCGAAGGCACCCTTGAACAAGAACTCGGAAGCGTGGTCCTGCTTCACCTTGAACATGGCCACCACGCTGGTGTCCTTCACCGGCTTGTAGGTTCCGGGTTGGTTCAGCTCGTGCGATGAAAGGCCAGTGCCAGCAGCGGGCGAATAGGGTTGGATCGTGTAGCCCTTGTACAGCAGGTCCTGGTCGTAGAGCTGCTTCAACAGGTGCCACACGCTCTCGATGTACTTGGTATGGTAGGTGACGTACGGATGTTCCAGATCCAGCCAGAAGCCTATGCGCCGCGTCATGTCGTTCCACACGTCGGTGTAGCGCATCACGGCCTTCTTGCATGCGGCGTTGTACTCCTCGATGCTGATCTTCTTCCCGATGTCCTCCTTGGTGATGCCGAGCTCCTTTTCCACACCCAGTTCGATCGGCAGACCGTGCGTGTCCCAGCCGGCTTTGCGGTCCACGCGATGGCCCTTCTGCGTCTGGTACCGGCAGAAGATGTCCTTGATGGCACGGGCCATCACGTGGTGGATGCCGGGCAATCCGTTCGCGCTGGGCGGACCTTCATAGAACACGAAGGGAGGGGCATCCTTGCGCAGTTCGAGGCTCTTGCCGAAGGTGTCTTCGGCCTCCCATTGCTTCAAGACCTCCTCGGCGACCTTAGGCAGGTCGAGTTCATCGTATTGCGGGAAACGCTTGTCCATCGCGGCTGTAAGGGCCGCGAAAGTAGCCGAAGCCTAGGATCAGCCTTGCTCAGCGACTTCGACGGACCGGTGCCGTGCGACCGGGATTGGATCCGCCTCTGCCCGGTGCCGGACGGGTTGTGGGCTGAGGCGGGCGCTGCGGCTTAACCCCGTTGTTGCGCTGCCGCGAGCGGGGCGATGCCTGCCCCGGACGCTTTTCCTGCTTTGCTGGCTGTACGCGCGTCGCTGCTCGGGCTTCACGCACGGCTTGCGTGCGTTGTCGCACAATTGCGGAATGCGAAGCGCGATGCTGGTAGAGAGCATGGGCGTTCGTCGTCCTGCACATGCCGACTTGGTGGTACCAGCCCCAATACGGACGGTTCCAGCTGTACCAAGCGCTCCATCCCCAAGGCGACCACGGGCTCCACCAAGGCGGGTAGTAGCCCCAGTACCAAGGTGAACTCCACACGATGTAGGTAGGTCCATAGATCCACGTGACACAAGGCCATGCCCATACGTTCACCCAGATGCGGATACGCGGAAGATCATCCGGTGCAGATGGGCCTGTACCGGTGGGAGCCACCTCTTTCTCCTCGAACGGTTCAACGATGACATCGGCGCCATAGAGCTCTTCGGCTCCGCGGATCTGCAGCACTGCGCTCGCATCGCCGTTCTTCTCCAATTCGATCACCGCCACATCCTGGAATTCCTCCTTGCCCAAGGCCACCTGCATGGTGATCGCATGCGCCTCGCCTTCGGCGTGGTCGATCACGCGCACGTAGTCCACCTTGCCATCGGCATCGAGATCGAGGTTGTTCACGTGCTGCTCCTCGGTGTTCAGGCTTCGTTCGAAGCTCTCCAAGTCCTTGGCGACTTTGAACAGCTCCACCGCACCTTGCAGATCGAAGTGGTCGCCAGGGAGGCCGGTGCTATCGGCTGCTGCGGGAATCGGCTTTGCTGCGAACGCCTGGGCAACGATAAAGGCCGAAGCCAGGATGGTGAAAAGCGTCTTCATGGTGCGGGGATTATGGACGTATGACCCCAAAGATCACGCCGGGTTCGATCCCCAGGAGGAGGCAAGTTCTGCTCCCGGGATGAACCATCGGTCACAAGGATGATTACCTTTTCGACCCAAACAAAACCCCTCGAACCATGAAACGAACCTTACTCTTCGGTATCGCAACAGCTTTCACCGGTGCGCTGGGCGCGCAGGTGATCGTGCTCAATGAGAATTTCGACAGCTACGCCAGTGGCGACATGGTCGCACAAACCGCTGGTGCCCCTTGGAACACGTGGTCGCAAGCTCCAGGCGGGTCGGAGGACGCGCCACTGAGCGATGAACAGGCCTACTCCGCACCGTTGAGCATCAAGGTCACTGGCGCAGCCGCAGGCGGTCCTGTGGATCTGATCCTTGGCTTGGGCGACCACTCCACGGGTGTGTACGGTCTGAGCTTCTACATGTACATCCCCGCAGGCAATGGCGGCTATTTCAACCTGCAGCACAACGAGATACCGGGCGCCGGTAGCTGGATGGCGGATGTCACCTTCGCGCCAGACGGAACCGTGGCCTACCTCGTGAATAGTGTTACGACTGCGGGCACCTACACCCAGGACCAGTGGTTCAATGTGATCATCGTGATCGATCTGAACAGCCAGGCTGGCACCATTGCGCTCAACGGCACCATTGCGTACAGCTGGCTCACGAACGTGCCAGGCCCGAGCCACATCGGTGGTGTTGATTTCTTCGCCTATGCAGGTGGCGGGACGAACGTTCCGCTCTTCTACATCGATGATGTGATCATCACCGACCTCAGCACGGTGGGCTACGAGGAGGCCGTTGAACAAGCGCTCAGCACCTTCCCGAACCCCACCGAAGGAAACGTGACCATTGAGTGGGCGGGCGCATCGGCATCCGCTGTCGTGGAAGTATTGGACGTTACCGGCCGCGTGGTGGTGGCGCCCACTACCGCGCCTCGCATGGGAGCCATCACCCGCTCCCAGGTTGATCTTGGGGCCTTCCCCGATGGCGTGTATTTCGTGCACCTGCGCGATGGCGTGCGCGAGGAAGTACGCCGCGTGACCAAGCATTGATCGAACACCCTGTTGGATGGCGAGGCCCGCGGTGATCCGCGGGCCTCGCTCATTCAAGTGGACCGTCATCAGAGGTGATGTCGGCAGATCTCGAGACCTAACCGCGAAGAGGTCCTGCCGAGCGCACGCTCATGAACTCGATGCCGCAACAGCTGGTGGCGAAGGGCAGGGGCCACAAGCTGTTCTTGCGCGCCATGCCGATGGCCTGATCCACTTTGGTGGCGAAGAAGCCAGAGCCGGAGTGACCATCGGGCGGAGCCACGATGATCGGCTTGGGGCGATCGGTCTTTTGGATGTCGCTCATTCGATCTTCATTACGCCTTTGCGCAACACATAGTAGAGGCCAGCCAAAACGAAGGTGACGAAGACCACCATTTCCACGAACCCAACAGTGCCGAGCTCCTTGAAGTTCACCGCCCAGGGATAGAGGAAGATGATCTCCACATCGAAGAGCACGAAAAGGATGGCGATGAGCAGGTACTTCACCGAGAACGGCGTGCGCGCGTTGCCGTGCTGTTCGATGCCGCACTCGAAGTTCTCGTCCTTGCGCTTGCCGTGGATCTTGGGGCCAAGCCAGGCCGCCGCGGACAGCGCAAAGCCGACGAAACCCACCGCGATGAGCGTCTGCATCACGATGGGCAGGTAGTCGGCTGGGGAGGAAACGGCTTGGAGCAACAAGGGGGTGTTTATTGGGCGGCCAAATGTAGTGCGGACACGCGTGCGCGGATATCAGTCAACTGCTAGGGATCAGCGAACCACTGCGAAGCGTCCGGAGCAACGGGAGCCGCCCTCGCCGATCAGTATGTAGTTGTACAAACCACTGGGGAAGTCCTGGCCTACGAGCGTTGTGCTGGGCGATGTAGAAGCGTTCCAAACGAGCCGACCAGCAACGTCCAATACGCTCAACCGCGTGTGTTCACCGCTGAAACCGACAACGCTGACGCCACCCTCTCGTGTCGCGATCCCAACGCCACCTGAACATTGAGCCGTGCCATTGGGTAGCGGAGAACGGTTAAGCAGGCCAAACGCGAGACCATATCCTCTTCATCGGGACCCACCCATGTGAGGATGGCGTCGAACATCGCGACAGCGTCAGCATATTTCCCTGCCGCCCGCAGTGTCTGTGCTTTGTCGATCGCCGAGAAGAGCTTGAGTTCATAATAGTCGCCCATCTCCGCCTCATCCATGCGCTTGTCCTGGACCTCGGTTATCATACCCACATATTCATCCGTGACCGGGTCGTTGGGGTCGGCAATGAGCTGGCCCTTCTCCAAGGCATCGCTGTAGCTCTCCTTCAGTGCATTGTAGTTGAATCCGACCAGGTAAGCCTCGTCGGCCGTTGGGTTCTCCAAGTCGTTCATGAGGATCTGCGCGTGCAGATCAATGGCTGCGGTCTCGTTCGCAGGTTCGGTATCGTCGTCACCCAAGAGCTTCGCCTCGAAGCTGGCAATGTTCAAGTCCACCGTGCCAAGTTCATCGGTTTCTATTTCGCGGCAGCTCGGGCAAAGCACGAACGCGTCGAGCTCCGGTCCAGTGACGCAAGGCGGATTCGGGCACGGGGTAAGCGCCTGCCCACAAGGGGTTTCGTCCGCGCCGAAGGGATCGTCGAAGATCACGGGTGTTTGTACCGCGCAGGTGACCACGGCATACTCCGCCGAGGTGAGTGGCGTGAAGGGCGTCCCTTCCCAATTGTTCCTGTAAGCGGACTGCACTTGCCATGGGCCGCAGATCAAGGTGCCGTTCAGGGTTTTGCCAATACCGGTTTGCAAAGGACGCAAGCTGTTGTTCCCAAGGTTCAGGAAAACGTTGTTGGCTTGGAGCAAGCTGATGGTGGTTGGATTGTTCAACGCGGTCAGCGGGGGGTGCTCCTGACCGATCGTGCCATCCATCCGGAGCGTTCCGGAATACTTGAGATGGATGCCCAAGAGGGTGTTGTCGCTGATGCTGCCGCATTCGATCCGGGTATCCATTCCTTCCAGGACGAGGCCTCTTACATTGAAGTCGAATTCCGGATCGAGTACTAGGAGGCTGGCGGAGCCTTGAACGAAAATGCCGGTCGAGTTCCCGTTGGCATCACAGTTAATGATCTTGGACGTTTGCGAAACCTGTTCGGCGAGCAAACCGGCCTTGCATGTCTTGAACAAGCTGCCGTACACCGATACTGCCTTGCCCAAGCTGTACATCCCGATCCCGCAGTCGGCGAATTCGCAGTTGTTCACATGGGGTGAGTTGCCTAGAGTTGGGTTGAAGGTGTACAGCCCATAGGATCCGCGTTCGAAGCGCGAACCCTGTAGCGTTACTTGCTGCTGGCCGTTCAATCGGTAGCCTCTGTGGTTGTTCGTAGCTCCCGGCGATGTGACCCGCGCATTGATCACCTTGATATCACAAGCATTCGTGACCGGCGCAACGATGCGTGCGTTCTGGTTCAGCACTGCGGATACCGAAAGGAGGTGAACTCCACCAGTTCCACTGGACCATATAGGCTCTCTTGGTCTACGTAGAGCACGCGCTGGTAGAAGCTATTGCTGCGTACTACGAACCGGGAATTGCTCCCGGCCACCACGTTCTGGCTCGGAACGCGTGTGCTGTGGAACCGGATAGTGCCTTTTGTGTAGAATGGGCTGGTGTTCGATACGACCTGGAAAGTGGCGTTGTCCTTGATCTCCAATACTCCTGCGAAGGCCAATTCCGAAGTGGTGCCGTCCAGATGGATGATGGCGCCCGGATGGTAGATCAAACGACCATCCAGCGAGGGGTCCGGCCCTTCCTCGATGCGCACCCGCGCACCGTTCGCGACGTTCAGGACCGCGCCCGGCATGATCTCGAACTTACCACCGTTGCGCACATGCAGGTCGCTACCGCTCATCAAGTCCAAGCGCGAACCGGACTCCAGACGCAAGGTGCTCCCGTTATCAACGATCAACTGGCTGCCGCCCTCCATGTTCAGCAAGGTGCCATTGGTGCAACGCATGAGCGTTGGCATGTTGAACACCTGCTGACCATTGTACAACACCGGTGTTGCATCCCGCTGCGTGGCGGTTGTGCCACGGTCCAGTAAGAGGGTGTTGCCGGTTGTGATGTTGAGCGAGTAACCTGTGGAGGTGACCACCGGGTTCAACTGGATCTCATCCGCGCACCAGCGCGCATCGTTGCTCACATCCACATCATCAAAACGCACTTGCACGGTGATTGAACCATCCGCATTCTGCGACAGGATCTCCACGGAAACTCCGTTGAGGTAGATGCGGCGAAGGTTCGGCTGATTGTCGATGTTGTTGATCCATCCCACCAAATTCATCATCGTCGCGCTGCTGGGGTTGGTGCCGATGCCCAGCTTGTGGTTGCCGCCAGGGGTGAAGACCTGGCGGGAATTGCCCAGATCATACGCATGCATCTGGTAGGTTCCGGAACTGCTTTCAATGGTGTTCGCAGGGCTGTCGGCAAGTGTGGGTGTCGATATGTGGTTATCCGCATTCCCATCCAGAGGAACCCAGTGGCGGTCCGCCGTCCCAGTCAACGGGTTCGGCAGGCCGCGCACGAATGGATTCTTGGGACATAGCCAGCAGATACACGTGTTCAATTGTGTGGTGGTTTCGAAGGTCTCGTCCACATGCCCATTGGCATCCAATGGCCGAATGTGATCACCGGGTCCCGAATAGATGGGTGTTGAAGAAGACGCTTCACGCACCTCCTTGTCGATCTGCACATACATCTGCAAGCCCGGCACGACCCCCTCTATGCACGGGTCGCCTTCGTACTGCCACTTGTCGAAGGGATTAGCATTCTGGTCACGGCCCTGGTGGTTCTCCACCCACAGGAATTCCGGGTACTCAGCACTGGGGTCAGTAAAAGGCAGTTTGATGCGTATGGCATCGCCGGTGTTCACGAAATCCCGCAAAGTGTAGATGCCCGCACCGCTTGGAACGGTAGCGTCCAAGTCGCCGTTCACCTCTGCTGCATTGTTGGCATCGCGCGCGGATACCGGATAAACATTATCCACTCCGCTGGTGACACCATACCAGCCCATACGCTGGCGGTCCCAGGCGTTCCAGGAATTCAAAGAACCATTTGCCAAGCCCATGTTGCTCCAGCCGCATCCCATATTGATGAAATACTCTCCAATGCCACTACCGGCCCAGCCTCCACCGCCCGTGTGGAAATTGTTTCCTCCGTAGAGCATATGGCTGAACTCATGCCGCATGATGTCGATGGGAAGGTCTTTGTGCGAATAGAAGAAGCTGTATGTATTGGCTTGGTGCCCGAGGAGAGCTACTGGAAGTCCGGAGGAGGAGGCATATCCGGTATTGTTGTTCCAACCAGATGTACGGTAGATGAACATCACATGATCATAGACCCCATTAGGTTCAGCGCCGGGGATCTTCGGCAAACCAGGGCCGGTGGCCGTCGTGCTCGTTTCCCATTTGTCGAAGTCGGTAACGCTCGTGAAACCATGCCCTGTTACGATGTTCGTCCCCAAGGCGGCGTTCACTGTATTAATGATGGTTGATACGGACGAACTGCTGGTGTGGAAGATGCCACCATTGTCGGGAGCAAGGAGATAGTCCGCCACCACGTTGAAATGACCCGAAGAAGCATCCTGGAAATACCGTGTGAGCAAACCGGTGGCCGTGCCAGTTGGGACATCCCAGTCGAAGAGATTCATGTTCGGGTCGGAATTGTCGACCCAAATGGGCAACTGGTTCGCGGGCCATTCCGTACTTCCAACGGCCCCATTCTGCTCCACCAGCACCACAAGTATGCGTAAGGTACCCGAAGTGGGCAGGTACCATCCATTCCAGCTAGCATAGGACCCACCACCACCACCGAACTGCTGTGGTGGCGACGGCGGGTCAACGAAATCACACTGAGCAAGTGCCGTGGATACAATGAGTCCCGTGGCCAGCGCAACGCTAATCGACCTTTTCAAATGTGCCATGGTAAACGTGGTGGTTTGGTGCAACAGCGCGAACATGATAAAGTCCCGGTCTCAGCAAGCGCACGTCCACAGGAGTTGGTGCGGCTGGGTCTTGAGTGGAAAGAACACGCCGACCCAATTGGTCCATGACCATCAGGTCGATCAGGGGTTCCTTGCAGCGGATACGCAAATCGTCGTGAACGGGATTTGGCGTGAGCATCAAAGATTGGTTTGATGCCGTATCGTGCGAGATGCCAAGGCCGTCATCCGCGCCAAAGCCCACGCCGAACTGGAACAGGTAATCCCAAAGGAAATCCACTGTAATGCTGTCGGAGATGAGCATGTCGTAAATGTCGAATCCCAGTTCCGGATGGTTATTATATGCGGAGAAGGCAAGACCCCCCATGGTCGCGATTCCAAAGCTCCCTTGCACGTAAGGCAAGTACGGCGCATGGAACAAGCTGGTATCCCAGGTGATGGTCATGGGCGGCACCCAGTTCATGGCATCGATGATCGTACCGTCGAAATTCGGGAACTGAGAATAGGGATATGCGTTCGTTTGCGTGGTGTCGCCCACGGCGTTCATTCTAAATACATGGAACAGTCCATCATTGACATTCACTGGCCCTTCGCCAAGCAGCGTATCCACATTAGGCCCTGGCCAAGGCACAGTACCCAGTGTGGCGCTCACATCATAGACCATCCAAATGGTATCGCGCGCACCGGTACCATCCTCGAAGGCCAAGTGAAAGCGCCATTGCTGTTGGGCCATGCACAGGCCGCTTAGAAGAAGCACCAGGCCACATATGAAATTCCGCAGGAAGGTGTTCATGGCTGGTTGGGTTTCGCGGGTGCAGCTAAATGGTGGGTTGAAGCTACATCGCTTTACAACGGATGCAATAGCGGTGAGCCCAACGCAACGCTAATCGACCTTTTGGAATTGGACATGGTAAAGCTGGTGTTGGTGTGAACGAGCAAGGAGCACATAGGTGCCGGGAGCCAGATCGGCTACAGGGATGGTTCCGGTGTTCGACGACAACGGCACGGAAACTATGAGGCGCCCGGAGAGGTCCGTGATGCGAACTTCGTCCAGCACGCTTGCCGATCGCAGATGCAGGTGAGACTGCGCAGGAACCGGCCATAGAGACAGATCAACTTGCCGGGTACCCTGCAGGGGAATCCCCGTGCCATCATCTGCCCCGAAGTACACCGAGAATTGGAACAGGAAGTCTGATCAGAAGTCCACGGTTAGGCTATCTGAGATGAGCATGTCGTAGATGCCGAATCCCAGTTCAGGATGGTTGTTATAGGCAGAGAAAGCCAGCCCATCCATGATCGCGATGCCAAAGCTGCCCTGTACGTAGGGCAAGTACGGCGCATGGAACAAGCTTGTGTCCCAAGTGATGGTCATGGGCGGGACCCAGTTCATCGCGTCGATGATGGTGCCGTCGAAATCAGGGAAAACAGAGTATGGGTACGCTCTTGTCTTGGTGGTGTCATTCACGGCATTGATCAACCAAACGTTGAACAGCGTAGGATCGAGTTCCACTCTGCCTTCGCCCAAAAGAGTATCCACGTTGGGCCCCCAGTCCGTGTGCGCGGCGGTGTCATACACCATCCAAATGGTATCGCGCGCGCCGCTTCCATCCTCAAACGCCAAGTGGAAGCGCCACGTGGGTTGGGCCATGCATACGGCGCTCGCAAGCAGCGTTAGGCCAAGCAAGAAATTCCGCAAGGAGATGTTCATGGCTGGTAGTTTGAAGTGAGCCAGACTCCGGCGGGTTGAAGCTATACGGGTTTGCCGTGAAATCAATGGCTATACTGGCATCGTGCTTCTTCAAGCGCGTGAGATGCTCGCTCCGCTGGCGTGTAAGACCCCACCATTGTCCGGGGCCTAGAGGTAATCCGCGATCACGTTGAAATGCCCCGAGGAGGCATCCTGGAAATAGCGGGTAAACAAGCCTCCGGGGCTTCCGGTTGGCACCTGCCAATCGAACAAATTCTGGTTCGGATCTGGGTTGTTTACCCAGGTAGGTCGTTGATGTGCAGGCCAAATTGGGTAGCCTTCCACAGGGGTCGGATCAACGCCAGGGACTAAATAGTCCACTTCCACCAATACGACTAAGATTCGAACAACCCCAGATGCGGGTGCATACCACCCGTTACGACTTTCGTAAAGTGTCCCCAATCCTTCTGGTTCGGCAGGTGGTTCCTCAAGATGACACTGTGCATACGCCTCCGGAGCGAAGACACAAACGAGCAATGCAAGACAGCTATTGACGAATGACTATTGCATGGAGTACTGTTTTGATTGGCCAATAGCCTTCATCATATAGGCACCAGGCGCGAGCATGGAAAGATCAACCTCTTGTTGGTCTAAGAAGGCACAAACGACCCGGCAGCTTGCATCCAATATTAACGTTTCGCACAGCGGTTCTTTGCACACCCATTCTGTGCGACCATTGGTCGGGTTTGGCCAAACGACAAGTTCGTTCGAGATTGATCGAGTGTAGTTGGTCGCGCTGGCATGAGCATCACCATCGATGTAAACCGAAAGGGGAAAGAGAAAGTCGTTCGGGAACAACAGCGCCACGGTTACGGAATCGTCAAGTAGCATATTATAGGCTTGTAGTCCAGGGTCATTGTTGTACAGGAAGAAATGACCGCAGTCCATCTTGGCGATTTGGATTGCCGCAGGGTTGGGTAAGGTGCTGGCGTGGAACAAGGCCGTGTCCCAACGCAATGTCACAGGAAAAACGCAATTGAAGGCCTCGACATAAGCGCCGTGCGCTGGGAAGTAGGGTGAGTAAGGCAATGCGAACGTCTTTGTAGAGTCGCCATCCCAGTTCGGCATCCAGACGTTGAAGGCGTCCAAGTCCATAGTCACAGGACCTTCACCCAAGCCGAAATCAACTCCTTCATCAGTGGCTGAGGTGTCGAAGACGAACCAAACCGTATCCCGCGCCCCACTGCCATCCTCAAAGGCCAGATGAAAGCGCCACGTAGGTTGGGCCTTCGTACTTAGGCCAGCCAACAGAGCCACTCCAAGCAGCAGCAGGCGGTTGAGGGGCGGAGGGCAAGAACCGGTTCGTTGGTATGCCATAGTGAGACCGAACCTAGGCAACCGGCTGGCGTTTTCCAAAGAATCGTGAATGGAGATACCGCGGAGCGAGCGAACGCGTTTAGGTGCCCGCAAGCCAGCCGTCCACGAACCTTTGGCCCCCTACATTTGTTCAACCGTAAGTAGATGCCCGAACCGCACCTAGCCTATCCCTTGCTCGACCGCATCGTCCTTCCGCGGGACCTGCGTGGCATGAGCGAGGACCAGCTCCAACAGGTATGCAAGGAGCTGCGCGATTTCATCATCGATGTGGTGAGCGTGAAGGGCGGGCACTTCGGCGCCAGCCTGGGCGTGGTGGAGCTTACGGTGGCGCTGCACTATGTCTTCAACACCCCCTACGACCAGCTGGTATGGGATGTGGGACACCAAGCTTACGGGCACAAGATCCTCACCGGCCGCCGGGAGGTCTTCCACACCAACCGGATCCACAAGGGCCTTAGCGGTTTTCCCAAGAGGAGCGAGAGCGAGTACGACACGTTCGGCGTGGGGCATAGCTCCACATCCATCGGTGCCGCCTTGGGCATGGCCATGGGCAGCAAACTGAAGGGGGAAAAGGACCGGCATTGCGTGGCCGTGATCGGCGATGGCGCCATGACCGCGGGCATGGCCTTCGAGGCCCTCAACCACGGAGGCACGGCGAACACCGACTTCCTGGTGGTGCTGAACGACAACTGCATGAGCATCGACCCGAACGTTGGTGCGCTGAAGGAATACCTGACCGACATCACCACCAGCCACACCTACAACAAGGTGAAGGATGACGTGTGGAAGCTCTTGGGCAAGATCAGCAAGTTCGGCCCGAATGCCCAGCACATCGCGCAGAAGGTGGAGAACGCGGTGAAGAGCGCATTGCTGAAACAGAGCAACCTGTTCGAGAGCCTCAAGTTCCGCTACTTCGGCCCGGTGGATGGCCACGATGTGGACCACTTGGTGAAAGTGCTGCGCGACCTGCGCGATATCCCCGGTCCGAAGATCCTGCACACCATCACGGTGAAAGGCAAGGGTTATGCTCCTGCCGAAGCAGGCAACGCCACGGTGTGGCATGCTCCGGGCCTCTTCAACAAAGACACGGGTGAGATCATCAAGGTGGTGCCCAAGAGCCCGCAGCCGCCGAAGTACCAGGATGTGTTCGGGCACAGCATCGTGGAACTGGCGGAGAAGAACCCGCGCATCGTGGGCGTCACGCCCGCCATGCCGTCGGGCTCATCGCTCAACATCATGATGAAGGCCATGCCCGACCGAGCCTTCGATGTGGGCATCGCCGAACAGCACGCCGTCACCTTCAGCGCAGGCATGGCCACGCAGGGCATGGTCCCGTTCTGCAACATCTACAGCTCCTTCATGCAGCGCGCCTACGATCAGGTGGTGCATGATGTGGCGTTGCAAAAGCTGAACGTGGTCTTCTGCCTGGACCGCGGTGGCCTTGCCGGTGCCGATGGCCCCACGCACCATGGTGCGTTCGACATCGCCTACTTCCGCTGCATCCCCAACATGGTGGTGAGCGCGCCGATGAACGAGGAGGAACTGCGCGACCTGATGTACACGGCTCAGCTACCCGACCAAGGCCGCTTCAGCATCCGCTATCCGCGCGGCGAAGGTGTAATGACGGAATGGAAGACGCCCTTCAAGGAGATCAAAGTGGGCACTGGGCGCAAGCTGCGCTCAGGTCGGGATATCGCGGTGCTCAGCATTGGCCACATCGGGAACATCGCAGCGAAGGGTATCGAGGCCTTGGAGAAAGAAGGCTATTCCGTGGCACATTACGACATGCGCTTCGCCAAGCCGATCGACGAGATGCTCCTGCACGAGGTCTTCGGCGCTTTCAAACATGTGGTGACGATCGAGGACGGTTGCATCATGGGCGGCATGGGCAGCGCGGTGCTGGAGTTCATGGCCGATCACGGCTACCACGCCCAAGTGAAACGCCTCGGCATCCCTGATCGCTGGATCGAGCACGGCTCGCAGAAGGAGCTGTATGCCGAGTGCCACTTCGATGATGTGGCGCTGATGGCGGCGGTGAAGGAGATGCTGCCTGCGAAGGGGGCCAAGCGGATTACTGCATCGGCCTAGGTTTACTGTTTCTCCAATCGCGCGTTGCCGAGGGTCCCGCTTGTTCCGGTCCACGTAAGCGTGTAGTGCCCCACCGGCACATCGTTCATGGGCAGCGTCATCCGCCTGGTTTGGGGCCCGGTGAATTCTGCGAGCCATTGTTTCTGCACTTGTCCGTTGCCATCGATGAGCTGCAACAAGGTGCGATCAGCCCGGGCGGCAGGCAGGTCCACGTATGCAATGTCCACGCAGGGATCGGGAAATGCGCGCAGTACGATGGGACGGAAGAGGCTGCCGGGATCATCCTGCCATGAGCCATCGAGCCAGCGCATGAAGCGTTCAGGTGGCGGCCAGCCGGAACGCTCCACCACGACGAGGAGGGGCATGGGCGTTCGATCGCAGTACCAGGCATGGCGCACTTCGCGCATATGCACTACCCGTGGATCCTTGCGCGAGGTGACAGAGAGCTCGTAGCGCACGCGCAGCACGTTCTCCACGGTGCCGTAGGGCATCACCAGGGTGCCCCACGCATCGGCCTGTGCATGCAGGGTGGTCAGGCGTATGTCGATACGCCCCGATCCGGTAACGGCCGCCAATCCTGTATCCGTCCAGTGCGTGTTCATGCCGCACGGCAGGTCGAGCACGGCGATCGGAGGATCGAAGCGCACGAGCGCACTATCGGTGTAGGTGCCCAGCCAGAGGAGAGCGGTATCACCTTGCAGGTAGTAGGCGGTCGGCTCGCCCGGCACTTGCTGCACCAGTGCGTTGTCGGGGAAAGCGCCTGCCCCAGGGGCAATGCTCGTGGTGGTCCATTGATAGGGTACGATGGTGCCGGTGGGTAGGGTGCTGTAGTCCCACTTCTGCGCGATGCCCGGCTTGCTTGCTGCGCGGTACGCGACATCATGGTAGCCGTAAACCGTGCCTGCGGTGGGGAATACATGCTGATCCAACGTGGGTTGGGCGGTAGTGCTCAGGGCGACGAGCGCCATCCAAAGGCTTGAGTAGCGGAGCATGGTACCAAGCTAACGCAGTCTTCCCTTGGCTGCTATCGTCATGTTCAATGCGGCTGCTGAAGTACACCGCCCGCATCGAACCACCGATCCTTGTCATTCCGGTGCAGCGTATCGCCCGTTTCCATGCGCAGGAACTCCCAGATGGAATTCGGCCCTTCGGGAACGATCCGTATGCGTGAAGCATCGCGCCCCGCGAATTCCAGTGCTTCGCGATAGCCGTGTCGGAAGATGAAGGCGCCCTTTTCATCGCCTGGCAAACCGTGGACGAGCAGCCTCGCGTCCGCCGGGGGCTCGGGTGTCGCTTCAATGATGCGTTCGATCACGCGCGAGGCTTCGATCCAATGGAGGTGGTTGCTGCGCATGGCGACGAGGGAGAAGATCAAGAGGACTCCCACCACCGCGATGCGCGCCTTCCCTTTCACGAGCGTGCTGATCGCGAACGACAAGAGCAGGCACAGGAAGGCCGAAGGCAGGTAGAGGAAGCGATCGCTCTCGCAGGTGCGGGTGCTCACGCCGCCGATGATGCCGATGGCACAGGCAACAGCGACCATCAGCGCCAGTGTGAAGAGCAGGTTGCGGTTCGCTGGTTCGTTCTTCGTACACCGCACGAGGAGGTGGGCGATCACCGCCAGCGCAAGGGCAAGCGCAGCAAGCAACACTGCTTGAAGATGCGTGATCGGGTTCGGCGGCAGGAAGAGCCTTCCTAGCACCTTGGCGGCCATGCCGAAGTAGGAAACGATGCCGCGCGAGAAGAAGGATGCGCCGTACTCGTTCGCCACATGCCCTGTGAGGAGCGAGCGCAAGAACAAGTTGGAACCCGCCACGGCTGATGTGATGAGCACCATGGCCCACCACGTCCTGCGGTCTTGCGTCGGGGTGCTGATGGCGAGTAGGGCCAGCAGGAGCGGCAGCAGTAACGCCAGTTCATAGCACATCGCCCCGAGCGCACCGCACAACCCGACCAGGATGCACTTGTTGACCCTGCTCGCACGACTAGTCGCAACCACGAGCGCCATGAGCGTGAACAGGGTCGCCATGGCGGTGCTGCGACCGATGATCCACAGTTGCGGCTCGTTGTGGAAGGGATAGCACACGAAGAGCACCCCTGCTACCAGCCCGGTCGACCAGCGAACGTCGTTCCCGACAGGAAGCAGATGGCGGCCCAGCAGGTAAACGAGCCATCCGTTGATGCCCAGCAAGGCCACGTTCACGATGCGGAAAGCCCACGGTGTTGGTCCGGCCATGAGGTAGTTGAGATAGAGCGTCCAGTCGGGCAGCGGGCGGAAGAAGGAGCCGGTGCCGAGGTCGCGCTGCACGCCGATGCGATGGATCACCGAGAAGTCGTCGGAGAAGAAGGAGAGCCCCAGCACCGGGGCGTGGAACAGCAATGCGAACGCGATGAGCGCAAGGAGCACGGCTCCGGAAGGGAAGGGCTTGGCAGTCATCGCTTCGGCCAAAGCTAGACGGACTATGTTCGTGCGATGCCGCGCCGACACCTGCTCTGGATCCTGCTCGCCTTCGCGGTGAGCGTGGGCGTGCGCTCACCGTTGATCGACCGGCCGCTCAGCGCGCATCATGAGTACTGCACGGCCCTGGTGCTCATCATCCTGCATAACTGGCAGGTCGATGGGTTCATGCATCATCACGGCGCACCGGCGATCACCTTCAGTGGCCCGGCCGACCTGATCCCGCCCGGCTACACCGATGCGCCTGGGTTGCGCGACGGTGTGCTCTATTACCTCTCGCATCCGCCGCTGGCCTACGACCTCCCGCACATGCTCTTCACGTTGACCGGCTCAGCACCGAATGCGCTCGGCCTACAGCTCTTCAACCTGCTCTTCCACTTGCTCACGGCCATTGCACTGTACCTGATCGTCCGCGAGCTTCTCACGGTTGGTTCGCTTGTGCCGAGCGGAGTCGAGGCACCGCTCTTCGCTGCCGTGCTCTACCTCTTCATGCCGGCGTCGCTCTGGTTCCACAGCAACGTGTACATGAGCGACATGTTCGTGCAGAACGGCTGGGTGTGGCACATCCTGGTCGTCCTGCGCATGTATAGGTCGAACGCGACCGGATGGAAGTGGCCTTTGCTTGCCGGTCTCACCCTCTTCATCACCACATGCATCAGCTGGCCGGGCGTGTGGGCTGGCGTCATGCTTTTCTTCATCGCGTTCCTCCGCTGGTGGCGTTCGCGCGATGGACAGGAATTGCGCGTCATGCTCATGGCTGTTCTCGGTGTTGGGCTAGCGCTGGGCTACACAGCGTGGCGCTGGTTGCAGGTGGTGGACGCTGATGCGCTCATCGCCTACTTCACGGGCCGATATGCCGATCGGGGAACAGCTGTGGGTAGTGGCCTCTGGTCGCGGTTGGTGGAGGTGCTCGCCAACTACCGTACTGGCTACCTGCCGGTGATCCTTGTCGCGCTTGGTCTTGCTCTTTTCCGTTGGCGAAGCGTGAAGGCTGCATCCGCGCATTGGTGGCTCTTCCTGTTATTGGCCGCAGGACCGGTGCTGCTCGATCACATGCTGCTCCTTCAATACGCCGGGCATGATTTCGCCGCGCTGAAGGGCGGGATACTGCTGTGTGCGCTGGCGGCTATTGGCTTATCGGTACTTCGGGCAAGGTGGGCGGTGGGCGGTCTCATTGCCACTTGCATAGCCGGGATGCTCTATTTCTACCGGACGAATCCGATCGGTTCACGCGATGATGAGCGCTTCACGACGCAACAGGAGCAGGGGTTGGGAATAGGGCGGGCTGCGAAGTCCGACGAAATGGTCTTCACCATCGGTTTCACCCCTGAGCCGCAGGTGCAGTGGTACGCTGAACGAACGCTCTTTCGCGTGGATGGCGTTCCGCAAGCGAAGGACCTGCTGCGCGCACAAGGGATCGAACGAGGCCTTGTGGTAACGGACCATAGTGGTTTGCAAACCATGGAACGGATCACTGCGGAGTAACTACTTCGGCTCGAAGACCTCCACCCGCAGGTCATCCACGCGATGCGTGCCGCCGTGCTGGTTCCAGATGTACACTTTCAGGTTGTCCTCTGGTGAACGCACTTCCGGGGTGATGTAATCGAAGGAGATCGAGCTCCACTCCTCGTTCTCATCCTCTCGTTCCCAACTGCGCGTGAAGTACTTGTACGCTTCGCCCTTGTGATGGAAGGTGGCGACGATCACCGGTGGATCGCCCACGGCATCCTTCACGCGCCAGCGGGCACTGATCCGCAACCACGCATGGTCTTTCGATGTGAGGTCCGCGAACCGCACGTCAGGTCCGGGGGTGAACGGATCCTCCGCTGTCAAGGTGTACACGCTATCCGGTTGGTCGTTGAAGGCATTCTCGTAAAGGGTATGGGCCGCGTAGCCGCTCGTATCGCTCAGTCTGTCATCCCCGTTGAAGGACCGCTCCACCAAGAGCAATTGCCGCGCACCGACTGGCACGCTGGTACGACCGAAGACCGCCGCATAGTAAGCCAGCGTCATTCGCTCCTTGCTGATGATGCCATGGTTCCATTGCCAGGTTTGGAAGAGGTTGAGCACCATCAATGGGAACGCGACCGGAAGGAGCACTTTCCTCCAATCACCTCTCAAGACATATCCGAGCGGTAGCGCAAGCAATACGAGTGCGGGCACCATGCTGCGTGCGCTGAAACTTCCACCAGCATACCACCAGTTAGTCCAGCTTGCAACGACGTAGAGATCGACGACGAGGAAGATCGCGATCGGCCAGAACAGGTGTCGCGCATTCCGCCACAGCGTAGCCATGCCAAAGACCATCAAAAGCACAAGAGGTGTGTACACGAACCAGCCCTTGCGGAAACTGAAGAGATAGTCGCTGATGTGTGGCGAAGCGAAATCGAAGCCCTCGCCGGGGTTGATATAGGAGTAGAACAACCACTGGCCGGTGACGGTCTTCCAATAGAGCAGTTGCGGTGAGGCAAGCACGATGAACGCCATGACCATGGCCAGCACATGCTTCCATTGCGCGAGGACTTGGCACCATTTGGCTTTGACGCCCTCGGGCCCCATCCAAAGCAAGGGTATCAACACGCACACGCCTTCGCTCGGCCGCACGAGCGTGATCCAACCAGCGCATGCGCCGATCGCCAGCGCGCTCTTCCAGTCCGGTCTTTCGTGCCAACGGATCGTGGCGAGCAACATACCTGCATAGAGCGTGAAGAGGAACGGGTGGGTGAGCAATGTGCCATCGAGCGCGGCCAGAGGCAGGTAGTTGGTGCCGAGCACGATGAGCACGAGAAGGACGGCCGTCCATCCATCGCTGAAGAAATGCAGCAGTGCGCTGCGGAAGAGGAAGAGTCCGAGCAAAACCCACAGCAGCATGCCGTAGGTGACGGCGTATTGGTAGGGCGGGGAGAAGCCATCCGCTTCATAGCCCAAAGGCTTCGCGAGGGCATGCGCGATGAAGAACCACGGCGCGTAGGCCACCGCCATGCCCGAACTGTACTTGATCACACGCGAACCATTCGTGCCATCCACGAGCTGGTACAGCGTGCTCGATGGATCATACGTGGTCATCACCTCGTCCAGCCACGCGTGATCCTTTAGACTGGGATCATCGTGAATGAAGGTGGCCGGCAGGTAGAGGTAGTAACCGAAGACGTCCCAAGTGAGCGCGTACTTGGCGGTCTGGGTGGTGCGCAGGAAGAAGAGCAGCGCACACAGGGACCAAACCGTGATCAACGAACGACTACGCCGCATTCGGCCAAGGTAGCGGCGGAGTTTTCACTTATTACGCTTTGATCCAGAAGCGATTCAGGGACTCCGTCAAGTCCCTGCCTGCCCACGCGGAGCGTAGGTACTGCATACTTTCGTTCATCCACGAGAGCCGGTATAACCGATGACAAGAGCATTCATCATCGCGGTCGCGATTGTTTGTTTATGCATGGCTGCGTTGTTCTGGATTCACGCACCTCCGCGCCGTGCGCTAGACTATGCCGTGCCGCATGCAATTGGGCTGATCCTCGGAGTACTGGCGTTTGTTGCTGCAATGCTCCTAGCCAAGCCCGCTTTTGCCCAGCGACATCTCAAAGTGAGAACATTGCTCGTCGCACTTGTTGTTGGGGCCACCGGGGGCTTCGCTTATTGGAGAGCACCAGGAACCCAGGAGAGAATAGCATGGAACAGGGCCGTAAGCGAAGACAACGAACCGATATACATATCCTATTTGAACACCTGGTATGCTAAACCGCAAGCTGCAGAAGCATTTCGAAGAGCGAACGACCTCGCGTTCGCACGATTCGATGCAGGGAATGATGCGGAAGGAGCGTTGGGGTTCCTGGAATGGCGTATGGCCTTTTGGAAGGACCACGAGAGCGTATTCCTCTGGAACCCGGACACGGCAGGATTTCGCCAGCAGGATTCCATTGCTCGCTCGGTCGCGAGGCGTGGTGCTATCCCGATCCTTGACCTGCTTCGGTCAGGAGAATTGTCCATCGATGTGGAAGTTGGGAGCATCGAGCGGGGTACCGTCGTAGTTCGTTCCAGGACGCGGGTTCCCCTCGCCATCGAGGTGAGCGCAGGGTTGGTCCTGGAGCCAAAGGATCCGACGACACAGCGCATGCTGTCCATTCGTGCTGGGACGATCTTTCTCCTTGACACCACCCCAGCGTCGATAGGTATTCACGTGGCTTGTATGGAACTGTACAAGGATGCACCATTTTCCTTCGATGAGTTCATGCTGCGTTCTTCAGTGAACGACCCGATCTTGGTGTCACTGGTTTCGGGATTGGAAAGCTCTGGCGCGAGCAGCGAGGTCGCTCAAGCAGCGGTTTGGATTTGGACCGATGACGCTTCGTACGATGATATGCGGCGATTCAGGATGAGATACACCTTTAATTCCCCGGATAGGCCCGTTAACGAACTGGAATTGGATGCGATAAGCCAGGCGGAGGCTATCCAGGCAATGGTCCTTTGCGAGCGCATAGGCATGGATATCCATAATAGGCGCATTTGGAGAAAGCGCAATGAGCTTACTGCTTATGGAGCAGTGGACATTGTTCAGATCATGGACAGCCTTAAGTTCTCGACGTCTGATGGTCTCGGCCGATAGACCCTATGCTTGAGGACCCCGGGACAAACTGAAGAACCTAAGGCTTCTTGATCTCGAAGTCCTCCAGGAACTTGGTCGTGAACTCGCCCTTGCGGAACTGCTCGTTCTGCATCAGCTGAAGGTGGAAGGGGATGGTGGTGGGCACCCCTTCGATCACGTACTCGCTCAATGCGCGCTCCATCTTGGTCAGCGCCTCCTCGCGGGTCTGCGCGCTCACGATCAGCTTGCCGATCATGCTGTCGTAGTTCGGCGGGATCGTGTAGCCCGCGTACACGTGCGTGTCCACACGCACGCCGTGGCCGCCCGGGCTGTGGTAACTGGTGATCTTGCCCGGTGAAGGACGAAAGTTGTTGAACGGATCCTCTGCGTTGATGCGGCACTGGATGCTGTGGCGCGTGGGCTCATAGTTCAATCCGCTGATGGGGATGCCCGCAGCAATCTTGATCTGCTCACGGATGAGGTCGTAGTCGATCACTTCCTCGGTGATCGTATGCTCCACCTGGATCCGCGTATTCATCTCCATGAAGTAGAAGTTCCTGTTCTTGTCCACGAGGAACTCCACGGTACCCACGCCTTCGTACTTCACGCTGGCGGCCGCCTTGATCGCCGCTTCGCCCATCTTCTTGCGCAGCGCCTTGGTCATGAAGGGCGATGGCGTTTCCTCCACGAGCTTCTGGTGGCGGCGCTGGATGGAGCAGTCGCGCTCGCTCATGTGGCAGAAGGTGCCATACTGGTCCCCCGCGATCTGGATCTCGATGTGGCGTGGCTCCAGGATGTACTTCTCCATGTACATGCCCGCGTTGCCGAAGGCCGCACCGGCTTCCTGGCTCGCTTTCTCGAAGGCCTCTTGGAACTCCTCCTCCTTCCACACCAGGCGCATGCCCTTGCCGCCGCCACCGGCCGTGGCCTTCAGGATCACGGGATAACCGATGCGCTTTGCCTCCTTCTTGGCGAGCGCGATATCCGTCACCAAACCTTCCGTACCGGGTACTACGGGCACTCCGGCAGCGATCATCGTGGCCTTGGCGGTGGCCTTGTCGCCCATCGCCTCGATCTGCTCGGGTGTGGCGCCGATGAACTTGATGTTATGCTGCTGGCAGAGCTTGCTGAACTTGGCGTTCTCGCTCAGGAAGCCGTAGCCCGGGTGGATCGCATCGGCGTTGGTGATCTCCGCCGCGGCGATGATCCGCACCATGTTCAGGTAGCTGTCCTTGCTCGGGGGCGGCCCGATGCACACGGCCTCATCCGCGAAGCGCACATGCAGGCTCTCCTTATCGGCGGTGGAATAGACGGCCACCGTCTTGATGCCCATTTCCCGGCAGGTGCGGATCACGCGCAGCGCGATCTCGCCGCGATTGGCGATCAGGATCTTCTTGAACATGGGCAGCGCTTAGCTGGGGTCTACGAGGAACAAAGGTTGATCGTACTCCACGGGTTTGGCGTCGTCCACGAGCACCTTCACGATCTTGCCCTCCACGTCGCTCTCGATCTCATTGAAGAGCTTCATGGCTTCGATGATGCAAATGGGCTTGCCCTTCTTCACCTCGTCGCCCACGTTCACGAACACCGGTTTGCCGGGTCCTGCGGCGCGGTAGAAGGTGCCGATCATGGGCGCCTTGATGGTGATGTACTTGGCGTCTGCTGACGGGGCTGCGGCCTGTGCAGCGGGGGCCGGAGCGGCAACGGGCGCAGCAGCCACAGGTGGTGGAGCAGCGTAGGTTGGCGCAGGTGCGGCGATCACCTGTACCTCCTTCTTGCTCGCCGGGGTCTTGATGGTGATCTTGAAATCCTTCTGCTCGATCTCCACCTCGCTTACGCCGCTCTTGGCGACGAACTTGATCAGGTCTTGGATCTGTGTAAGGTTCATCGGTTCGTCCATTTGGTCAGGCGCTTTCCCCGAAGGGATCGCCAATGTAGAGGTTCCTGTTATCCGCCGTAGGCCCACTTGAGCCAGACGGCCCCCCAGGTGAATCCGCCTCCGAAGGCACTGAGGATGATGTTGTCGCCTTTCTTCAAGCGGGGCTCCCATTCCCACAGGCACAGTGGCAAGGTGCCGCTGGTGGTGTTGCCGTACTTCTCGATGTTCACCATCACCTTGCTGTCGTCCAGCCCCATGCGGTGGGCAGTGGCATCGATGATGCGCTTGTTGGCCTGGTGCGGCACCAGCCATGCCACGTCGTCGGCCTTCAGTCCGTTCTTCTCCATGATCTCCGCGCTCACGTCGGCCATGTTGGTCACGGCGAACTTGAACACGGCCTTGCCCTCCTGATAGATGTAGTGCTCTTTCAGTTCAACGCTTCGCTCGGTCGATGGCCGCCAGGATCCACCGGCCTTCTGGTGCAGGTATTGGCAACCGCTTCCGTCGGTGCGCAGGATACTGTCCATGATACCC
Source organism: Flavobacteriales bacterium (assembly GCA_016710965.1). Lineage (GTDB taxonomy): Bacteria > Bacteroidota > Bacteroidia > Flavobacteriales_F > PHOS-HE28 > PHOS-HE28. Next base: position 753,737 of record JADJTW010000031.1, on the reverse strand, counting down.
ACGCCTTCAATCGTCGGTTCCAGCAGCACGGCTCCGCATCCATCGCCGAAGATGATGCAGGTGGCGCGGTCCTCGTAGTCCACGATGCTGCTCATCTTATCACCGCCTACCACCACCACCTTCTTGTGCTTGCCGCTCTCGATGAACTGCGCGCCGGTGGCGAGGGCGAAAAGGAAGCCGCTGCACGCCGCTCCCAGATCGAAGCCCCAAGCGTTCTTCGCGCCGATGGCGTCGCAGACGATGTTGGCCGTGGCGGGGAACACGCGGTCCGGTGTTACCGTGGCCACGATCATCAGGTCGATCTCGTCGGGGTCGATGCCGCGCTTCTGGAGAAGACCTTTCACGGCTTCGATGGCCATGACGCTCAGGCCCTGGTCCTTGCCTGTGAGGATGCGGCGCTCCTTGATGCCCGTGCGCTCGGTGATCCACGCATCGTTTGTGTCCACCATCGTTTCCAGCACCTCGTTGGTGAGGCGGTACTCCGGCAGGTAGCCATGGACAGCGGTGATGGCAGCGGTGGTCCTCATCTACACAAGCGCTTCGCGGATGCGGTCGTTGAGCTTACTCTCGACTACTTCGCGGGTGAACAGGATCATGTTCTTGATGGTGGCATCGTTGCTGATGCCGTGGCCGATGATCACGTTGCCATTCACGCCCAGCACCGGCAGCCCGCCGTAGTTCTCGTAATTGAAGCGGTCGAAGAAGGGCTCGTGAACGCCGCGTTGCTCCAGGAGGTCGTGGAAGGCCTCAACAGCCTTGAGCACCACGTTGCCGGTGAAGCCATCGGTCACATACACATCGGCCTTGCCGTTGAAGAGGTCGCGCCCCTCCACGTTGCCGATGAAATTGTACACCCGCTGATCGCGCATGAGCTCGTAGGTGGCCTGGCGAAGCAGGTCGCCTTTCTTCTCCTCCTCCCCGATGTTGAGCAGGCCCACCCTGGGCGCGGCGATATGGTACACGTGCTGCGCCAGCATCGACCCGAGCAGCCCGAATTGGGCCAGCACATCGGCCTTGCAATCGGCGTTTGCGCCAACGTCCACCAGGATACCGTACTGGCCATTCTCCTTGGGCACCACGCTGGGTATGCAGGGCCGAATGACCCCAGGGATGGGCTTGATACTGAAGATGCTGCCCACCAGCATGGCACCGGTGTTTCCCGTACTGGCGAAGGCGTCGATCTTGCCTTCCTTCAACAAGTGGAACCCGATGCTGATACTGCTCTTCGGCTTGGCTTGAAGGGCTTTGGTCGGGTTGTCGTCGAATGTGATGTCGTCCTGGCTGGGGACGATGTCGAAGGCCGCACTGTCAGCGCCTTCGGTGTTCAGGCCAGCGGCGATCTCCTGCGCATTGCCTATGAGCACCAGCCGCACATCGGCAGGGAGATCCCTGGCCGCCATGACGGCAGCACGTAGGGGAACGACCGAACCGTGGTCGCTGCCCATGATGTCCACGCCTATCCTCATCGGATGTCGCGGGCGAAGATGGGATTATTCAGCGGCGTTCTTGGACACCAGCAATTTGCCGTTGTAGTAGAGGTCGTCCCCCACTTTGTAGGCACGGTGCCGCAGGTGCGTTTCGCCGGTGTTGGCATCCACGGTTACCGTTGGCACGCCCGCCTTCTTGGTGCTTCTGCGGCTGGCGGTGCGGGTCTTGGAGAATCGGCGTTTCGGGTTTGGCATGGCTCAACGTGTTGTGCCTCAGGGGCTACTTGTTCTTCAGTTGTTTCAGAGCATCCCAGCGCGGGTCCGGGACGTGTAGGTTCTCAGCATGGTCCACGGCCAGATGGCCAAGAACGGCCTCGACCTCCGGATCGCATTGGCCCGGCGGATGCACGCGCCGGGCGGGCAATGCCAGGCGCAGGCATTCGTAGATGTAGTGCGATAGATTGATGCTGTGCTCTTGGGGCGCCAGCACCACTACCTCGTCGTCATCCGGGTCGGCTTCGCCATGCAGCTGGAAGATCTGCTGTTGCTCGCCCGTCACAGGCAGGTCCAAGGAGCTGTTGCAGCGGTCGCATGTGGTCGCCACCGTCCCTTCCACGTGGATACCGGCAACCAGCAGGGTGGGCGTTTTGTCCAGGGTTACCACCACTTGCGCCTGACCACCCGTGAGCTCCTCCTCGTGAGCGGCGTCGAAGAACTCCTGCCCCAGCACGAAGTCGAAGCGGTGCTGGCCGTCTTTCAGGCCGGTGAATGGGATGCTATGTTCCTTCAGCGCTTCCAAGGGCTACCCCCCGAAAAGGGGACGGCAAATGTAGGTGATGGACCCATGCGCGGGGACGGCCCAAACCAGCGCAGGGCTAGGGGGAACCGATGGTTGAAAGGCCCGGGATACCTTCGGCCCCGAGCCTGCGCCCCTTTCGGCTAAGGCGCCACCCATGAAATTCGGCGTTGTCAGCTTCCCAGGGAGCAATTGCGATGAGGACATGATCCACGTGCTGGAGACCCTTTTAGGTCAACAGGTGGAGCGGCTTTGGCACAAGGAGCACAACCTCAAGGGCGTGGACATGGTGGTGCTGCCGGGCGGTTTCAGCTACGGCGACTACTTGCGCAGTGGTGCCATCGCGCGTTTCTCGCCCATCATGCAAGAAGTGGCCGCGCACGCGAAGAAGGGCGGGCTGGTCTTCGGCGTGTGCAACGGCTTTCAGGTTCTTTGCGAAGCAGGGCTCGTTCCTGGGGCGCTCCTTCACAACGAAGGGCAGAAGTTCATCTCGAAGAACATCTTCATCCGTCGCGCTACCGCGAATACGGCACTGACGAACGCAGTTCCCGACAAGGCGCTGAAGATCCCCATCGCACACGGCGAGGGGCGTTATCATGCCGACGCAGCGACCTTGAAGGCGCTGAAGGACAATGACCAGGTGATCTTCCGCTATTGCGATGCCGACGGTAAGATCACCGACGACGCCAACCCGAACGGAAGCAAGGAGAACATCGCCGGGGTGTGCAACAAATCGCGCAACGTGTTCGGCATGATGCCCCACCCGGAGCGTGCCTGCGATGAACGCCTTGGCAATACGGACGGCAAGTCCTTGTTCACTTCGTTGCTGAAGGAAGTGTTGGCCTAGGGGACGAGTGCGCGGAACACCGCTCGCACGTTCTTTCCACGAGAGAGGTCGACCGATCCCTTCGGTCCTTCCAGGTCCAAGCCCTTCCAATCAGCGAACTCGACGCCGTTGACCGCTCGCACTTCCACTTCGAGGGCCACGCCGCTGAAACACCGCACCTCGTGCTTGCCCGGTGAAAGCGGCAGTCCATCGATAAGGAGCTGGCCATGTTCCGCAGTCGGTGCTTCAACCGTCACCGTCCGCAATTTTCGTCCTGTAAGACGCGCGAGGTAGGTGAAGAGGTGTTGCGGGCGTGCCAGTGTGAAGGCTTGCAATGCAGCAAGCGATGAATCCGGGTGCGGCAAGTCCAACTCCAGTTCCCATCGACGGAAGTCGGCGAGCAGCTCCGGCTCATGTGCGCGATGAATGCTGTCGGCTACATCACCGGCCTTCGAGAACACCGCTGCTTGAAGCGCGATGATGCGCGCAAGCAATCGCTCTTGCAGATCGGCATGCGCCAACAATTGCGGAATGAACGGTGTTTCCGGCGCCGCTGCCAATGCCATGCGTTGCGCGGAGTTCTCTTCAGCCGGTGCCCATAGGTCCATGTCGAAGAGGACCCAGCGCCAACGACCACCGGCTTGCCTCGGCCGGTAGCAGCGTACGTTGAGGTCGTGATCGGCGCGACCGGTCCACAGATCGATGCAGGCGAGATCGATCAGGCTTTGCACATCGAACAGCGCTTCGGTGCTGTCCAACGGGGCACCGTGCAGGAGCAGTTCCTGCGCGCGGAGGAAGTGGTTGTTGTTCCCGTTCAATGCAACGGCCGCAGGCCCCTCGAGCAGATCGACCGCCTCGGCACCGCTCACCTGCTTCAGCCAATCTCCATCCTTGGCTGGCATCCATCGGTAGAGGCCCCAGTATGCCGCGTTGAGGTAGAGCGGTACGGCTCGTGAAGGCTGCATGGCGAGATGCAGGTCGTAGCGCCGCACCAATTCCTCGAGTGTCGTGTTGCGCAGGAAGGAGTGCGCTCCAGCATCAGCACGGAGCAGCCCTTCGTCCACATGCGTGCTGTCCGCGAACGGGAACGATCCATCGCGCGCATAGAGCTTGAAAGATCGCTTGCGCGCACCGCGCGAGCCGCTTCCGCTGATGCGCACACCAACGTCCATTGCACCAGCCCCGATCCATTCCGCAACGCCACTTCGTTCCCAGTCCTTGCCACTGCGCGTGTTGTTGTTGAACACGCCCGTGGTGTAGATGCCCGTACTGTCGTCCCAGAGGTCAGCAGGGGAGAGGCTCAACGCCAGCGCCTCGCCGCTTCCATCGCCGAGGTTATAGGTAGCACAGAACGCATCGCTCGGAAGATGTCCATTGGCCATGGCGATCGCACGGATCGTGGTGCTGGTTTCAACGGGTATCGGCGCGTTGTAGAATGTACCATGCTCTTGTGTCGGTGCTGAGCCATCCACTGTGTAGCGGATCTTAGTTCCATCATCGCTGCGCAGTTCCACTTCGAACGGACCATTGTAATGACCTGACGCATTGGAAGCACTGGGTGGTTGGCAAGGGCCTTTGATCATACCGGTCTCACTCCAGTTGCGCGCACTTGGAGTCGGTTCGGTGAAATAGCTCCAGGCCTTCTCACCATCCGGGTACCGTCCGATGCTCACGTTGCCACGAACCACCGGATAGCTGAACACATCGGCGATGGTCATGCCATCGGGTGCGATGAGCAGCAGTGCCCCGCCTTCGCGCGCCAGGCGAAAGGCGATGTGATCTGTGCCGTCGTTCGTGCGACCATCACACCACACCGTGCGATAGCCCTTGGCTGGTACGACGAGCGATGCAGTGAACACGTGTTGTCGTCCCGCCATGGCGATGCGCCAGCCGTTCAGATCGATCTCCTTGGAACTTGGATTGAACAGTTCGATCCAGTCCGGTGTGTGGCCCGCGCTATCGGTGGTGATGCCCTGGTTACCGGGCAACACCTCGTTCAAGAGGACGCTGTTCTGCGCGCTCGCGATCGAACAGGTCAATTGGAGGAAGAGGGCGAATGCGCAACGCACCGGCCGAAAGTAGGGGAAGCGCGATCGGTCAGAGTTCCGAAATGCGTCTCCGCGAAGGATGTTGCCGCGTGTCCCAGAAACCGACGATCTGCAACTCCTTCTTCTTGATCCGGAATGTCATGATGTTGTGCTTGGTGACCAGGACCTCGCGTGTTCCCTTGCGCCCCTTGCGGGACATGCCCGGAAAGCGCATGATCATGCGCACCGCCTGATCGGTCCGTTGCATGAAGCGGTGCGCATCACGCACGGACCAATTGGTCCGGAGGTAGGAAACTACCGCCCTGAATCGCGCTTCGGCTTCGGGTGACCAGCGGACGCTTTCAACCATGTTCGCATGTCTGACATCACAGCGGCATGTGATCGCCCCTCCCCGCGGTCCAGTTGCGCAAGGCTCCTGTCCAGCGATGTACGGATGTCCGGGTGCAAGTTGTGCCAAGCATCTCCTTCGCCAGCTTCGAGATAGGCACGGATGTTCTCCAACAACGCCTCATCCATTGTTTCGCGCACACGCTTCAGGATCGCTGCTTTGGTGCTGGTCATCTTGATTCCAAATGTAATCTCAACGCACCTCCGCTCCAGCCTCCAACACATCCTTGGCCTGCACGAAGACCAATTTGCCAGTGGCATCCTCGGCCATGAGCACCATGCCCTGGCTCTCGACGCCGCGCATCTTGCGGGGTTCGAGGTTGGCGACCAGTACTACTTGCTGTCCGACCAGCTGTTCCGGTGCAAAGTGCTGTGCGATACCGCTCACCACCGTGCGCGGCGTGGCTTCACCGATGTCGATCGCGAGCTTCAACAGCTTGTCCGCCTTGGGTACACGCTCAGCGCCGGTGATGGTGCCCACGCGCAGATCGAGCTTCGCGAAATCGTCGAAGCTGATGTTCGGTTTGGCGACCGCAGCAGGCGTGGGCGCGGTGTTCGGCTCGGCGGATGAAGGTGTCGCTGGTTCCATGGCGTGCAGGCGTTCGACCTCTGCGGCAATGGCAGCGTCGTCGATGGGTTTGAAAAGATGTTCTGCTCTGCCGAGCGTCATGCCGGGTTTGATCAGGTCAGCGCGCAAGGCATCATCCCAGTTGAGCTTGACCAGACCGAGCATGGTCCGCAGCTTCTGAGCAGTGTAGGGAAGGAAGGGCTCCAACAGCACACTTAGCGCTGCGGTGATGCGCAAGCTGTTGTAAAGGATCGTGCGAACGCGCTCTGGGTCGGTCTTCTCCAACTTCCACGGTTCGGTATCCGTGAGGTACTTGTTCCCGAGGCGTGCTGCTTGCATGGCACTTGCCATGGCATCGCGGAAGCGGAAGCGGTCCACTTCCTCCGACACCTTCGCAGGCAACACGTTCAGTTCGGCCCAGAGCAACACGTCCTGTTCGTTGCCGCCTGCGGGTTCCGGCACTTTGCCATTATAGTACTTGTGGCAGAGCACGAACACGCGCTGCACGAAGTTGCCGAGGATGGAAACGAGCTCGTTGTTGTTCTTGTCCTGGAAATCCTTCCACGTGAACTCGCTGTCCTTGAACTCGGGCAGGATGCTCGCGAGCGCGTAACGCAGTTCATCCTGTCGCCCCGGCCAGCGCTCGATGTACTCGTGCAACCAAACCGCCCAGTTGCGGCTGGTGCTGATCTTCTTCCCTTCGAGGTTGAGGAACTCATTGGCAGGCACGTTCTGCGGAAGCACGTAGCCGCCGTGCATCTTCAGCAGGATCGGGAAGATGATGGCGTGGAAGACGATGTTGTCCTTGCCGATGAAGTGCAGCAGGCGCGTGTCATCCGCCTTCCACCATTTCTCCCAATCCGCCCCTTTGTCCTTCGCCCACTGTTTGGTGGCGCTGATGTAGCCGATGGGGGCATCGAGCCAAACATAGAGCACCTTGCCTTCCGCACCGGGCAATGGCACGGGCACGCCCCAGTCCAGGTCACGCGTCATCGCGCGCGGACGCAATCCGTCCTTCAGCCAGCTGTTGCATTGTCCCAGCACGGGTGGCTTCCACTCTTTGGGGTCGTGGTGCTGCACGCCGTCCAGCATACCAGTATTGATCCACTCTTCCACCCATTGCTGGCTGCGCTCCATGGGCAGGTACCAATGCGAAGTCGCCTTCAGAACGGGCTTCGCGCCGCTCAAGGTGCTGCGCGGGTCGATCAGGTCCTTCGGGCTGAGGGCGCTGCCGCACTTCTCGCACTGGTCGCCATAGGCATCGGGGTTGCCGCAGCTGGGGCAGGTGCCCATGATGTAGCGGTCGGCAAGGAATTGCTTCGCCTCCTCGTCGTAATACTGCTGTTCCTCCTGCTGCGTGAAGGCGCCGTTCTCGTTCAGTTTCAGGAAGAAGGCCTGCGAGGTCTCCTTGTGCAGCTCGCTGCTGGTGCGGTGGTAGATGTCGAAGTGGATGCCGAAGTCCGCAAAGGCCTGGCCCATGAGCGCGTGGTACTTGTCCACGATGGCGCGCGGGGTGGTGCCCTCCTTCATGGCCCGGATGGTGATGGCCGCCCCGTGCTCGTCGCTGCCGCAGATGAAAAGCACCTCCTTGCCCCGCGCCCGTAGGCAGCGCACGTAGATGTCGGCCGGCAGGTAGGCCCCGGCGATGTGCCCGATGTGCAGGGGGCCGTTGGCGTAGGGCAGGGCGGCAGTAACGGTATGGCGGACGGGTTCTTTCACGGGTCGGTATGGCCCTGGGCGGCGCCTGGGAACGCTTCGTTGAGGGTTCGCGAAAGTACCCCGCCGGATCGTTGTGGAGATCCAAGCCGGTGCGCACCTTCGTCGCCCTTTCCATGTCCGACCTTCTTGTTCCTCCTTCCCTTCGTCCGGGCGACACCATCGCCATTGTTCCCACCGCGCGCAGCATCATGCGTGATGAGCTGCACGACGGCATCGAGTTGGCTAAGAGCTGGGGCTTGAACGTGAAGCTCGGCACCTGTGTGGGTCGCAAGCACTTCCAACAAGCGGGCACCTCCAAGCAACGTGCTGCGGATCTGCAAGCCGCCTTCGATGATCCCGAAGTGAAAGCGATCTGGTGCGCACGTGGTGGCTATGGTACCGTGCATCTGTTGAAGCACATGGACCTCGATGCGTTCAAGCGCAACCCGAAGTGGCTGGTGGGCTTCAGCGATGTGACGGTGTTGCACAACGCGTTGCACAAACTGGGTATCGCATCGCTGCACGCACAAATGCCTTTCAACGTTGGCGCGAAATCGGATACCGCACGTGAGACCTTGCGCAAGGCGCTCTTCGGCGAGATGCTAACGCTCCACTCCATGCGCGAGTTGGGCATGGAACCTACCGCTGCTAACAGGCCAGGTGAATGCGAAGGCATCCTCGTGGGCGGCAACCTCTCGCTGCTATACGCACTTCGTGGTACGCCGTACGACATCGACCCCACGGGCAAGATCCTCTTCATAGAGGACTTGGACGAACTGCTCTACCACGTGGACCGCATGATCATGAACCTGAAGCTCGGCGGCTGGTTCGAGCGCATCGCCGGGCTTGTGGTGGGCGGGATGATAGAGATGAAGGACAAGGACCCGAACGATCCCTTCGGGCTCATCGCAGAGCAGATCGTGGATAAGGCCATCGGCGCGGCACACTATCCTGTCTGCTACGGTTTCCCTGCGGGCCATATCGCGGACAATCGCGCGCTGCTCATGGGCCAAAAGGCGAAGCTCAGCGTCACCGCGGAGGGTGCAACGCTGAGCTTCGAAGGCGCGCGGACCGCCTGAGCCCTTTGCGCCGTTGTGTCTTTGCGGCTAGTTCCTCTCGAACTTGTTGAATCCGGCAGGGATTTCGAACAAGGTGGGCTTCTGAGCGCCCTTCGTCACCTTGGTCACTTCCAAGCGGCTCACCTCCGCGCCATCCATCTTCTGTTCGATGCCGAGCATCGGGAATACGCCAAACGCATCTTTGATCTGCAGGAAGAACACGGCTTGCTCATCCTTGCGGTTGAGTGTTTCGAGCAAGGGGATGAAGAAGTTGAACTCGTCAGCGGCCACCCAATAGGTGATCTGGCGGTCCTCCTTGGCGCTCTTCACCAGCCACTTCTCGCAGGCGTAGCCAGCGATCTGCTTCTGGTCGGCGGTCTTTTGCACCTGAGTCTCCACATCCTTGGGCAGGCGCATATTGGGCACATCCATGTACAGTTTGCGCTCTGGGCTCAGGGCGGTAACCGTCTTGTCGCGCGTATCCACCAGCATGATGCCCTGCACCTCTCCGCGCGAGCTGATCTCTTCGATGCGCACACGCTCGCCCTTCACGTAGTACTTGTAGTTGGTCACCACCGGGCCGGTGGTCTTGGTGAACTCGATGGCCCCTTCGAACGACTGGGCTGCGAGTGCGCCGGAGGCGAACAAGAGCAGGAGCCCGGAGAGGCGGAAGGAGTGTTGCAGCGTGCGCATGGTCGGTCTGGTTTACCGGCAGAGTTCGCCGGCGGGTTGATTCTTCCCCAATTTTAGGGCCTTCAACGGGGGCTTGGTTGCATGGTTACGCCCCCACTATCCACACATGGCCGAGCACAACCGCACCGGCGCCCTAGGGGAGCAAGTGGCATGCCGCTACCTGGAAGACCTGGGCTATGAGGTGTTGGAGCGCAACTGGCGCCATGGCAGGGACGAGCTCGATATCATCGCCCGCACCACGCGCGAATTGGTGATCGTGGAGGTGAAGACCCGCAGCAGTGCAGACCATGGCGAGCCCGAGGAAGCGGTGAAGAAGGGCAAGCGCAGCAAGATCATCAAGGCCGCCAATGCGTATGTGCATGCCATCGGTACCGACCTTGCGCTCCGTTTCGACATCGTGAGCGTGATCATCCACGCCAGTGGCAAGCCGTACATCCACCATATCCCCGACGCGTTCTACCCCACCACCCATGACCGACCGTTCTGAACGCGGCCCGCGAGGCCGCAAGCCCGGCCCCCGCAGGCCTGGTATGGGCGGCCGACCGCCGAAACCCGATACACCGCGCCACGACGATCGCGAGAAGAAAGCGCCTGCCCGAGGGAAGGAAGGCGCGGCAGCGCGGCCCGACGGCAGACCGCATTCCAAACGTTTCGGACGCAGGCCGCCTGGCTCCGTGCGGAAGGGTGCTGGTGCGGCACGCTCCGAGCGCCCTGCGAAGGATGGCGAGCGCCCACGCTCCGCTGCGGGTTTTGCGCGCGGTGGAGACCGTCGTTTCCGAACCGACCGGCCGTTGCGCGGCGATCCCGACCGTGGTGCCCGGCGCGAGATCGGCCGCGGCCCCGACCGTGCCAGCAAACGTGGGCGGAAGGCTGAGGAAGGCATCGACGATGGCCGCATCCGCCTCAACCGCTTTCTCTCCAACGCAGGTGTTGCCAGCCGCCGCGATGCCGACGACCTGATCAAGGCCGGTGTGGTCACCGTGAACGGTAAGATCGTGACCGAACTGGGCACCAAGGTTTCGCCTACCGATGTGGTGCATTACGGAGGCCAGAAGCTCAGCACCGAGAAGAAGCGCTACGTGCTGGTGAACAAGCCCAAGGACTTCATCACCACCACCGAAGACCCGCGCGACCGCCGCACGGTGATGGCCTTGATCGATGATGCCTGCACCGAGCGCCTCTATCCCGTAGGCCGCCTGGATCGAAACACCACCGGCCTGCTGCTCATGACCAACGATGGCGACCTGGCCAAGAAGCTCACCCATCCCAGCCACGGCGCCGAGAAGATCTACCACGTTACCCTGGACAAGAACGTGACCAAGGCCGACCTCGATCAATTGGTGAAAGGCGTACCGCTGGACGATGGACCAGCCCAAGCGGATGAAGCTCGTTATGTGGATGGAGCGAGCAAGCGCGAGGTAGGCCTGAAACTGCACATGGGCCGCAACCGCGTGGTGCGCCGCATGTTCGAGGCCATGGGCTACGAGGTATTGAAGCTGGATAGGGTGGTTTTCGCAGGCCTCACGAAGAAGGATCTGCCGCGCGGGAATTGGCGTCACCTGACGGAGAAGGAGGTGCTCTTTCTGAGCAAGCGGAAGTGAGCCGCAGGCGGGCATTCACGCAGTAACACAGTGCTGTGAACGAACAGCACGCCAATTGCCGTTAGCGTTGTACGGGTGCCGATAGCTTTCGCACCTTACCAGTGCTACGCCATCTCCGCAAGCTCCTCCTCCTGCTCACCGTCCTGCTGGTGCTGGGCGCGGCTGTGCTGGCCATCCTTGCTCGGGTGTACGAGACCGAAGTGAAGGTGAAGCTCGTGGGCGCACTCAACGAGCGGTTGCTCACCCCCGTGACGGTGAGCGACATGGACCTCACGCTCATCGCACGCTTCCCAATGGCCAGCATGCGGCTCTACGATGTGAAGGTGGATGAAGTGCGCACCGACAGCCTCCCGGCCGACACCTTGCTCGCTGCGGAGGAGCTCTTCCTCGAATTCAACCTGTGGGACCTTTTCACCGGGGATTTCCGCGTGCAACGCATCCATGGCGAGGATGTGATCCTGTACCCCGGCCTCGATCGCCATGGTGCAGCGAATTACCTGATCTGGAAGAGCGACAGCACGGGGGCCGCTTCGCCCATCTCTTTGGACCACGTGAGCTTCGATAGGCTGACCGTACGCTATCGCGACGCGCGTTCGCTGTTGGAGGTGCGCGCCACCAGCGATGCGCTTTCGCTGGCTGGTCGATTCAATGGTGATGAGCATGAAGTGACAGCGGAAGGGGATGCGCGATTGCTCGCCGTGACCCGCAAGCAGGAACTGCTGATTGACGAGCGTTCGGCGGAACTCGATCTGGCGCTAAGCTTCGGTCGGGGTGCCTTCCATATCACACGGGGCGAAGTGCGCGTCGGCGATCTACCGCTGAATGTGACCCTTGCCCTCACCCCGGCGGATGACGGACTTGATATGGATCTGCGTGCCAACGGCATGGGCCTCGACCTTGCGGAGACCATCGTGCTCTTGCCTACAGCAGCGCGTAAGTCGTTGGAGCGTTTCGGCATGCAAGGCGAGGTGGACCTCGCGATCCGCTACGTCGGGCAGCTGCAAGGCGAGGGCCCTTCGCTTTCCATCGGCGCCAAGCTGGTAGAAGGCCGCATGAAGGAACGGCGCAGCGGGACGGTCTTCACGGACATCTTCGGCGAGCTGGCCTTGGAGCTTTCACCCAACGGGGCCATCCGCAAACTGAAGGTGAACAACCTCAGCGCGAAGAGCGGCAGCGGGACCCTCACTGCCGACTGGCTCTCCGATGGGATCACCAAGGCCACCGTTAAGGCCGATGTGCAGTGCGACATGGGCCTTGCCGATCTACTGCGCTTCGCGGGCGTTGATACGCTGGAGCAGGTGGGCGGCCGCTTGCGCGCCGACCTGCGCATCAATGGCGCCCTGCGCGACATGGCCGATCCGCGACCGGCGGACCTGCGCCAGTTGAGGATAAGCGGCACGGCAGCGCTCAGCGATGCCTCGCTGAAGGTGAAGGGGATCAGGCACCGCGTGGAGCACCTGGATACCGAGCTATCGCTCGCAGGCAACGATGCCACCGTGCGCGGCCTGAAGGCCGAAGTACAAGGCAGCCCGATCGAGATCAGCGGAGCATTGCGGAACCTCGTGCCCTTCCTGCTCTTCGACCAGGAACACCTGGTGATCGAAGCGCGCGCGCGCAGCCCACGCCTGGACCTTGCGGCTTTGCTGCAACGCGATGAAGGTACTGCCGGTGGCAAAGACTACGCGCTGGTGCTGCCTTCATCGATTGAGCTGGACGTGCGCGCGCAAGTGGCCGAGCTCGTCTTCGAGGAATTCACCGCAACGGACATCACCGGTACCATCCGCATGAAGGACCGCGTGCTGCGCGCTTCGCCCTTGGCGTTCAACACCGCCGATGGCGCCGTGCTTGGCAGCCTGCAACTCGATGGATCGGGTGGGGCCGGAGCGTCCGACTATCCGCTGGCGATCGAGGCCGCCATCAAGGACATCGACGTGAAGCAGCTCTTCGCCGAGTTCCAGGATTTCGGACAGGAGTTCATCGGCGCTCGTCACTTGACCGGTCGCGCGCGCGCCAACGTCAGCTTCCTGGCCCCGCTTTCGCCAGCGATGAAGATCGATCGCGATCGCCTTGTCTGCACGCTCGACATCGCCATCGACAACGGCACGATCACAGGCCAGCAGCAGCTGATCGCAATTGCCGATCACCTGCGCAAGAACAAGCTCGTTTCGCCCTTCGTGGATACCGATGAGTTGCGCAAGCGCCTGGCCGATGTGCGTTTCGCCCACCTGGAGAACCGCATCGAAGTGCGCGATGGCGCAGTGCATATCCCCGTAATGGAAGTGAAGAGCAGCGCCATGGACATCGAGCTCAGCGGCACGCATGGGTTCGATGATCGCATCGACCACCACATCAATTTCCGCCTGAGCGATCTCTTCCGCCTGGGCCATGCGCGCGCAGATGAGTTCGGCCCGATCGCCGACGACGGCACCGGCATGCGTGTCTTCCTGCACATGTACGGCCTGGCCAATGCTCCGCAATTCGAGAACGATGGCGCCATGGCGGCAGCAAAGCGGCGGAAGCAATTCCAGGAGGAGAAGCAGGAACTGCGGTCCATCCTGCGCGAGGAGATCTTCGGCCGCAGGCCCGACAGCAGCAGCACCGGCACCGGCACCCAACAGGGCCGGGTGATCATCGAGGAAGAGGCTGATACCGGGGTGGTGGCCGGGGCGCAGCCGCGCCAACGCCGGGGCCTGAACCGCCTGTTCAAGGAAGAGAAGGACAAGGAGGAGCAGGGCCGCATACGGATCGAGGACTGATCGCAAGCCTGCTGCGACGCGCGCTTTGGCGATCTTCACCCCGTGGACCTCTACTCACGCAAGCAACGTTGGAAGCTGGTGCTGGCCTTGGTGGCGTTGCTCATGGTAGGCGCCTCGCTCTGGTACAGCAACCGCATCGTGGAAGGCGTGCGCGCTGAGGAGCGCCGTAAAGTGGAGCTCTGGGCCGAAGCGGTGCAGAACCGTGCCCAATTGGTGAACTACACGGAACGGCTGTTCCAGCGGCTGCGCGAAGAGGAGCGCAAGAAAGTGCAGCTCTGGGCCGAGGCCATGCAGCGCATGAGCAGCGGCACCGGCACCGACTTCACCTTCACCCTGAAGGTGGTGCAGGACAACACCACCGTGCCGGTCGTTATCGTGGACAAGAACGACAGGGTGCTCTTCAACCGCAACCTCGATTCGCTAGTGGTGCGCGACACCGCCCGCATGAATGCCGAAGTGCGAGCGATGAAGACGTTGCATGACCCGATCGAGATCGCCATCGATGCGCGTCAGAAGCAGTACCTGTATTACAAGGACAGCCGTGTGTTCTCCGAGCTCCAGGAAGTGATGGACGGCATCATCCGCAGCTTCATCTCCGAGACGGTGATGAGCACCGCCTCCGTGCCCGTGATCTACACCGACAGCACGCGAACGCGCGTGATCGAGACCGGTAATGTGGAGGAAGCGCTGTTGCACGACACAACGGCGTTGCACGCACGCATCGCTGCCATGGAACGATCGAACCCGCCCATCGCCATCGACCTGCCGGGCAAAGGCCGGAATTACATCTTCTACGAAGAGAGCCTCATCATCACCCAGCTACGCTATTTCCCATACGTCCAACTGGCCATCCTGGCGCTCTTCCTGCTGGTGGCCTATGCGCTCTTCAGCGTATTCCGCAATGCCGAGCAGAACCAGGTATGGGTGGGCATGGCCAAGGAGACCGCACATCAACTGGGCACGCCCCTCAGTTCGCTCATGGCTTGGACCGAACTGCTCAAGGACCAGGGCGCAGACCCCGGTGCGCTTACCGAGATGCGCAAGGACCTCGATCGCCTGGAGGTGATCACCGAGCGCTTCTCCAAGATCGGCTCCTCGCCCGATCTGGTGCCCGAGAAGCTCTACCACACCTTGCGCGCCACGGTGCTCTATCTCCGTCCGCGATTGCCGGCGCGCGCAAGGATCGAAGTGATCGCACCCGCCGATACCGAGATGCTCGTCCCGCTCAATCGTCCGCTCTTCAGCTGGGTGATCGAGAACCTCATCCGCAATGCGATCGACGCCATGGAAGGGGAGGGCTCCATCACCATCGAGATGGCGACGGAGGGAGCGCATGTGTACGTTGATGTGACCGATACCGGCAAGGGCATCCCGCAGGCGAGGCACAAGACCGTATTCCAGCCCGGTTTCACCACCAAGAAGCGCGGCTGGGGACTGGGGCTCTCGCTCAGCAAGCGCATCATCGAGCAATACCACGGTGGGCACATCTTCGTGAAGAAGAGCGCACCGGGAAAGGGGACCACGTTCAGGATCACGCTCAACCTGAAGTAGGCTTGTCGGGCATCTACATCCACATCCCCTTCTGCAAGCAAGCCTGCACGTATTGCGATTTCCATTTCAGTACTTCCTTGAAGGGGCGCGAAGCGGTGCTCAATGCGATGCACCGGGAAGTCGAGACACGCTCGGGAGAGATCTCCAACCCGATCGGCACGATCTACCTCGGTGGTGGCACACCGAGCTTGCTCCAGCCGGAAGAGGTCGCAGCGTTCATCGTTCAGGCCAAGCAGCACTTCAGTGTGGAGCCGAATGCGGAGGTGACGCTCGAAGCGAATCCCGATGACATCACGCCGGATCGGCTGGCCGCGTGGAAGGAGTTGGGCATCACGCGGATCAGTCTCGGAACCCAGAGCTTCCGCGAAGACCGGCTGAAATGGATGGGCCGTGCGCATGATGCCGGGCAAGCGCTGCACAGCATCGACCTTATCGCGAAGGCCGGATTCGCATCGTGGACCATCGACCTCATCTATGGGCTGCCACAGATGACCTTGGCCGAGTGGGATGAGCAACTCACCATCGCCTTGGACCACGGCATGCCGCACCTCAGCGCTTACTGCCTCACGGTAGAGCCACGCACGGCGCTGGCGCATCAGGTGGCGAAGGGCATATCAACCATGCCCGCGGATGATGACCAGAGCGCGCAGTTCGATCGCTTGATGGAGCGGATGGAGACCGCTGGATTCGACCATTACGAGATCAGCAACTTCGGCAGGCCGGGCCATCATTCACGTCACAACTCGGCGTATTGGGAAGGCGTGCCCTATCTCGGTATCGGCCCGTCAGCGCATTCGTTCGATGGTCGCAGGCGCCGGTGGAACGTGGCGAACAACGCGCGCTACGCCGCTGCGTTCGCCACGGCCGAGCGTTATTGGGAAGAAGAGGTCCTTACCCCCGCGCAACGCACGAACGAGGCGCTGCTCACCGGCTTGCGCACGAGCGCAGGCGCGGTTATCGTGCGCTTGGAGATCGATGCGCTCGCCAGGAATTCGTCGGTCGTTGACAAGTATGTGTCGAGCGGCCACCTGCTCTTGCGCGATGGGCGTTTAGTTTTGACCAAGGCGGGCAGGCACTTCGCGGATCGCATCGCAGCAGAACTGTTCGTCACCGAGGATGATCGCGGAGATCACGCATAGAGGACGCAGCTTCAAGGTGGACTTCACGAAGCCCATCGACCTCTCGCTTCCGTTGCGTGAAGGCGAAGGGGTTCGCGCGTGGTACGTGGGCCCCGTGACGATGGAGCCTGTGCGGGATGACGTGAGGGTCTTTGCGGTGAAGGACGGTGCGCCCGTCAACTTCCGCAACATCGCGTTCAATCCTCACGGGCACGGCACGCATACCGAAAGCGTCGGGCACATCAGCGCGGAGGTCCATCCGGTAGGCGGTCTGCTGAAGCGCTACTTGTTCACTGCCCAAGTCGTGAGCCTGCGGCCCGAATCACGCCGCGCGCCGGACGGCAAGACCGATTCCGTGATCACCCTGGAGCAATTGCGCAACGTGGTGAACGAGCGACCTCCGGAGGCGTTGGTGATGCGCACGTTGCCCAATGACGAACTATCGGCATCGCACCAATGGAGCGGTACCAATCCCTGCTACCTGCAAAGCACGGCGTGCGCTTGGCTGCGCAGCATAGGGGTGAAGCACCTGCTGCTCGATCTGCCCAGCGCAGACCGCGAGGAGGATGGGGGGGTGCTGGCCGCGCACCACGCCTTCTGGGACTTTCCGGCAACAACGGACCTGGAACGCACGATCACCGAGATGATCCACGTGCCGGGCAGCGCGATCGACGGCGACTATCTCCTCGAGTTGCAATTGCCGCATTTCATCAATGATGCGGCGCCCAGTCGACCGGTGCTGTACGCGCTGCTGCCATGACGCTGGACCAGTTGCAGGACTACTGCGCAAAGAAGGTCGGTGTTTCGTGGGATACGCCCTTCGGTCCTGATGTGCTGGTGTTCCGTGTGGCAGGGAAGATGTTCGCGTTGGCGCCCATCAACGTTTTCGATACCGTGAACCTCAAGTGCGACCCGGAGCGCGCCGTGGAGCTCCGCGAGCGCTTTGAAGGCATCGTGCCCGGCTATCACATGAACAAGCAGCACTGGAACACGGTGGACGTCACGGGCAGTGTGCCGCGCAAGCTGCTGCTTGAGCTGGTGGACCACAGCTATGAGCTCGTTCGAGCCTCGCTGCCGAGGAAAGTGCGCGAGGAACTCGATTGAACAGTGCGTACCGTCCTGGTCAGCCGCACTCTTCTCCAGCAGGCTGTAGGGGCGCGATTACCTTCGCACCATGTCATTCAGCGCAAGCCGCACGGGTCGCATCCTGCTGGGATACTTCTTCCGCGGATTGCTGCTGCTTGCGCCGGTCACCGTTATCGTTTGGGCCTTGTGGCGGTCGCTGGCATTCTTCGACAACATCATTCCCACCGATGTGCCCGGCCTCGGTCTCGTCATCCTCATCGCAGTGCTCATCGTGGCGGGTTGGCTGGGCAGCCAGTTCTTCTTCCAGCCGCTGGCCGAGTTGGGCGAGGAGGTGCTGCAGCGCATACCGGTGGTGAAGACCATGTACGGGGCTTTGAAGGACATGATGAACGCGCTGGTGGGCAGCAAGCGCAAGTTCGACCGGCCCGTTCTCGTGAAGTTCGGCAGTGGCATACAGGCTGAACGGCTTGGCTTCATCACGCAGGAGGACCTGAGCCACCTGGGCTTGGGCGAAGGCAAGATCGCCGTGTACTTCCCGCACTCCTTCGCTTGGAGCGGCAATCTGCTCATTGTGCCGCGCGAGAACGTGACCCCGCTGGATGCCCGGCCTGCCGACGTGATGAAATTCGCCGTGAGCGGCGGCGTATCGCAGGTCGATGACGATGACGAGGAGTAGTTCCACGGCACGAGCGTTGCCCATTGCACCACCCATGACCACACACCAATTCGTTGCCCATTCCATCCTTGCCTTGCTGCTTCCTGTCTCCATGCAGGCCCAGACCAACGTAGGCAGCGGCTCCTTCGGCTTCAGCGATGGCGTTCATCCTACGTTCAGCGTTGTCCTGGAAGGCACTGATGCAAAGACCGTGGAGGGCTTCTGGCGTGATGAATTGAAGCGCATCAGCAAGGACGTGTCGTCCAAGAAGGAGATCATCGCCTCGGGGGCGTTGCTCCCGCAGGTTGCGCCGGATACGGTGCGTGTGCTGGTGAAGGCGGAACAACGCAAGGGAAGCCCCATGCTCACCGCGCATGTAGCCATCTACACACGCAATGGCTGGGTGGGGCCGGACAGCGACCCGAAGGTGTATGATGCCGGTGAACGCTACGTGAGCGAAAGAACGACGGCTCTGCGCCGACAGCTTGCTCACGAGGCATTGGATGCCGGCAACAAGCAGCTTGCGCGGCTGCAGAACGAGCTCTCGGGCCTTTCACGCGAACAGGAGCGCATGGAAGGTCAGATCAAGAAGAGCAATGATCGCGCTGCGGACGCTGCGGAGGACCAGGAGCACGCCCGCAAGGAGATCGCGGACATGGAGCCCCGGATCGTGGAGCAACGCGCAATCAACGCCTCATCGCCATCGGCAGAGAACGACAAGGCGTTGGCTGAGCTCATGAAACAGCAGGCGCGCTTGAACGAGCGGCTGCGGAAAGCGCAGGACGAGGAGCGCAACATGAAGAAACGTGCCGAGGACCTGGGCTGGGAGGTGAAGAAGAACGTTGAGGACCAGGGCCGCAAGACCAGCGAGGTGGCCGCCCAGGAGGCTGTCGTTAAGGAGCTGCGGGCGAAGCTCGAAGCGATCCATTAGTGGCCCGGCTACCTTGGCGGGCGCTTTTCCGTCCGTATGCATAGTCGCCGCAACGCGCTCCTGCTGCTCCATCTCACGGTGTTCATTTGGGGCTTCACGGGCATTTTCGGCAAGCTCATCCAACAGGGCACCCTGCACCTGGTATACACCCGCTGCATCATCGCAGCGGCCGGTCTGGCGCTTGCTGCATGGTGGATGCGCCGCACGCTATCGCCTCGCACTCCGGAACTCGCCATGTACATGCTCACCGGGGTGCTCATCACCGGGCATTGGATCACCTTCTATGGTGCCATCAAGATCAGTACGGCCAGCATTGCAGCGGCGTGCTTGAGCACGAGCACGGTCTTCACCGCCTTGCTGGAACCGCTTTGGTTCAAGCGCCGGGTGCGGGCGTACGAGGTGGTGCTCGGCATCATCGTGGTCGGTGCCTTGTTGCTGCTCTTCGGGCTGGAGACCAAGTACCGCTTGGGGATAGCAGTGGCCGTGCTCAGCGCCTTGCTCAGCGCGTGGTTCAACATCATCAATGCGCGACTTGTGCAACGCGATGATCCGATGCGCATCAGCTTCTATGAGATCACCAGCGTTGCGGTGCTCATGGGCGCGGGCCTTCTGGTGATGGGCGACCTTCCTCCTCCCTTGTGGGACCTGCCCACCAGCGACATCGTGTACCACCTGCTGCTCGGATTGGTTTGCACTTCATTCTCCTTCGTCACAGGCATCATGGTGATGCGCCAGCTCTCGCCCTTCACGGTCATGCTCACGGTGAATCTTGAGCCGGTGTACACCATCCTCATCGCGCTGATCATCTGGGGAGAGGAGGAGAAGATGCGCACGGGCTCCTATCTGGGCATTGCGCTCATCCTTCTCTGCCTTCTTGCCAACGGTTGGTTCCAACGCCGCCGTACCGCGCAGGAACTCACCGAGCCCGACCCCCTCGGCCGCGGATGAACCGGAACGCCCCCGCCGGTGTTCACGGGTAACTTCGCGCACCATGCCCAGCACCGGAACGGCCACTGCCACCACGTATTGCCCGAGCCTGTTCCGGTACGAGCGCTGGCGCACTCGCAGCGTCCAGGTGGGCGATGTCGGTATCGGTGGCACCAACCCCATCCGTGTGCAAAGCATGACCACTACGGACACGATGGACACCGCCGCAACCGTGGCGCAGAGCATGCGCATGATCGAAGCGGGCTGCGAACTGGTGCGCATCACTGCGCCGAGCAGGAAGGAAGCGGAGAACCTCACCGAGATCCAGAAGCAGTTGCGCGCGAAGGGCTACAGGACGCCTTTGGTCGCGGATATCCACTTCACCCCCAATGCCGCCGAGATCGCCGCGCGCATCGTGGAGAAGGTGCGCGTGAACCCGGGCAATTACGCCGACAAGAAGAAGTTCGATGTGCGCGAGTACACTGATGCGGAGTACGACTCCGAATTGCAGCGCATCCGCGAACGCTTCCTGCCGCTGGTGCGCATCTGCAAGGAGGAAGGAACGGCCATGCGCATCGGCACTAACCACGGAAGCCTCAGCGACCGTATCCTCAACCGCTACGGCGATACGCCGCTGGGCATGGTGGAGAGCGCCTTCGAGTTCCTGCGTGTGTGCCGCGATGAGAACTACCACGAGATCGTGCTGAGCATGAAGGCGAGCAATACGCAGGTGATGGTGCAGGCCTACCGCCTGCTCGTACATCGCATGATGGAGCTTGCCTGGGACTACCCCCTGCACCTGGGCGTAACCGAAGCGGGCGATGGAGAGGACGGCCGCATCAAGAGCGCCGTGGGCATAGGGGCGCTATTGGAGGATGGCCTGGGGGATACCGTGCGTGTCAGCCTTACCGAAGAACCGGAGGTGGAGATCCCGGTGGCACGCGCGTTGGTGGACCGGTATGCCGATCGCGCATCGCACGCGCCCATACCGGCGCGCGATCCCTGGCCCATCCATCCCTTCGACCATCAACGGAGAACAGCCCGCGAAGTCCTCAACATGGGCGCGCGCCATGTGCCCGTTGTGATGGCCGACTTGAGCACCAGGAAGGAGATCACACCGGCGACGCTGTTCGCGTGGGGCTATCGGTACAGCGTGCCGCTGGACAAGTGGAGCATCACGGACCAGGCCTGCGACCTTGCCTATCTAGGCGGGAACAGCATAGACTTCGAGATCCCCGGCACGCTCGGCATCGTGCAGGACCATGCGACCTGGCTGAGCAGCAAGCACAAGGAGCGCCACTATCCGTTCATCCAGAAGAAGGACTACCTCAACGGGGTTGAGCAGCATCCACGTTTCAACCTGCTCTACGCCACGCTGCCCCAGCTCGATCAAGCGTTCATCGCGAAGCTGAGGGGCGATCCGACCGCCGTGCTGCTCATCGACACCTACAACGCGCATGGCATGGCGGAACAACGCAGGCTCTTCGCTGAACTGATGAACGAAAGCTGCGACGTACCGGTGATCATCGGCCGGGCCTATGGCGGTATCGCAAACGATGAGTTGGTCTTGCACAGCAGCACCGACATCGGCCCGCTATTGCTCGATGGCCTCGGTGATGGGATCTTCATCGCGGATGAGGATGGCGGACGAGAGGACCTCGTCTGTCGTACAGCCTTCGGCATACTGCAAGCCGCACGCACACGCACCAGCAAGACGGAGTACATCAGCTGCCCGAGCTGCGGCCGCACCCTGTTCGACCTGCAAGAGACGACGGCGAAGATCCGCTCCCGGACCAGCCACCTGAAGGGCATCAAGATCGGCATCATGGGCTGCATCGTGAACGGCCCGGGCGAAATGGCCGACGCGGATTACGGATACGTGGGCACGGGCCCCGGAGTGATCACCCTGTACAAGGAGAAGGAGGTCGTCAAACGAAATGTGCCCAGTGCCCAGGCCGTGGATGAACTGATCGCCCTGATCAAGCAGCACGGCGACTGGGTGGAAGTTCCATGACTGCCGCGCGCCTATTTTGGCGCGAGCATGAGCCGGAAGAATACTGCTGCCACAAGCCAGGAGATGATCGCACCCTCCCTGGTGCGGCGTTGGCTCGGTCCAGTGGCCATCGTCGTCCTGGCGATGGCGGTATATGCGGGCTCGTTGGACAACGGCTTCGTCAATTGGGATGATACCGAGTACATCCTGACCAACAGTGACCTGCACGACGCCTCCCTGCGCAAGCACTTCGTGGAGAAGACCGAAGTGATGGGCAACTACCACCCGCTTACGATGTGGTCGTTGGCCTTGAGCCACAAGCAGGCTTGGAACGAACGGATGAAGACACTCGATGCGAGCGTCTTCCACACGACCGATCTGGTGTTGCACATGCTGAGCGCGTTGCTCGCTTATGTGCTCTTCATGCGACATGGCGCTCGATCATGGGTCTGCTTTATCACCACAGCGCTCTTCGCGGTACATCCCGTGCACGTGGAGAGCGTGGCTTGGGCATCGGAGCGGAAGGATGTGCTGCACGGCTTCTTTTACCTGGCTGCGCTTGTTTGCTACACCGGGCATGTGCGGAGCAAGCATCCGTGGTGGTGGGTGTCGACGTTGTTGCTGTTCGTGGCTGCCCTTCTATCGAAGGCCACGGCGGTTTCACTCGTGCCGGTTCTCTTCCTCATCGACTGGTACTCGCATCGCCCGTTCAACTGGCGCGTGCTTGTCGAGAAGCTGCCCCTCATCGCGCTGGCCATCTGGGCTGGGCTGAAGGCCATCGATGCACAGCACGCCTTCGAGTCGGTGCAAGATCTCGACATGTATCCGCTCTGGCAGCGTGCCCTCTTCGCTTGCTATGGACTGTGGATGTATGTGCTCAAGTTCTTCGTGCCCTTCGGTCTTTCTGCATTCTTCGGCTATCCGCCCGCTGGTGAAGCACCCGACCTCCTTTACTGGGTTGCGATGTGCGCTGTTGTGCTCATGGCAGCTCTTGTGGTGCGTTTCCGGAAGCACCGTGAATTGGTCTTCGGAACCGGCTTCTTCCTTATCACGGTAGCCCTGGTGCTTCAACTGCTGCCCGTGGGCGGTGCGGTCCTGGCAGAGCGATATACCTACATCCCTTACCTGGGGCTCGCCTTCGCTGTGATGAGCGTGTGTTGGAAAGTGAGTGAGGAGCGGAAGGCCGCACGGAACGCACTGCTTGTTCTTTCCACTGCATTCGTCCTGGTGATGGCGGCCATTGCGCATGAAAGAACCAAGGTTTGGAAAGACGGCGTGGCATTGTGGGAAGATGCCATCGCTAAGGATGACGGTGCGCCCAAGAGCATGAACAACTACGGTGTCGCGCTCACCAATGCTGGCAGGCATCAAGAGGCCTTGGAAGTGTTCGACCGTGCGTTGATGTTGAAGTTCGATTATGGTGATGCATTCTACAATCGAGGCTTGGCGCACTTCAATCTGGGCCAATACGAAGCTGCGATCGCGGACTATACCAGCGCCATTCGCTACCGCCCGGAACTGGCCGAGGCCTGGCACAACCGGGCGGGCACCTACTACACGTTGGGGCGGCCGGCCCTGGCCTTGCCCGACGCACTGAAGGCGAAGGACCTGGGCTATCCGGTGGACCCGAAGTTCATCGAGGTACTGCAGCAACAGACGAGCGCAACGCAGACAGGCGCTCCTTAGCTTGCCCGAAATCGATCGTCATGCGTTTCCAATGCTTGTGCGCTCTTGCACTTCTCTGCCCGTTGATGGGATACGGCCAGCGCTCTGCCGCCCTCGAATTGCTCGTGGTTGCCATGGAAGGTTCCTACACCAGTGCCGAGCAGGCAAAGGCCGATACGAACTACTTCGAGATCGAGCTTGAAATGAAGCGCATCTGGGGCAAGCGCAAGGACGGGGCCTGGTTGTACGTGGAGCAGGCCACGGCCGACAGCAAGGCGAAGCCCTACCGTCAGCGCGTGTACCACCTTCAGCAAGTGAACGATAGCACCTTCACCAGTGATATCCTCACGATCAGGAGCGGTGAGGCCTATTTCGGCGCTTACGCCGACCCCGTGAAGCTCGATGCGCTGCGTTCCGATTCGCTCGATCTGCTTGATGGCTGCACGATCTCGCTGCAGCGTAGAGGTGATGTTTATGTGGGAAGCACCAACGGCCGGGATTGCCCCAACAAGCGTGGCGGCGCCTCCTATGCCACCAGCGAAGTGAGCTTGTTCAGCAACCGAATGGTGAGCTGGGACCGCGGGTACAATGATGCGGGAGTGCAGGTGTGGGGCGCGGAGAGAGGCGGCTACATCTTCATCAAACGTCCCAGGTACTGAACGCAGCAAAGCCGCGCCTTACGGGGCGCGGCCTTGAAGCTATGGTGTATGGAGTTGGTTCTATTCGGTCCGCACCACCTGTGCGGTGGTGTCGGATTTGCGATCGGTGGCGTGGCCGGTGGCTACGAACACGAGCACGATGAGCAGGACAGCGGCCTGGATGAGGGTGCGGTGCTTGGTTTCCATGGATGGGGTGGTTCGTTCGGTATGGCCCTGTGAACGGGCCGCGCACCCAGCAGTTCCAAAATTTCGACAGACCCTGAACGGCTATCGACGGATCCTGTCAAGTCCCTGCCGATGCAGGATGCGATTATTTGCCCAGGTATTCCTTGATCGCCTTCACATACCGCTCGAAGGCGGACAGTCCTTGTGGCGTGAGCGAACAGGAAGTGTTCGGGTAGTTGTCCTTGAAGCTCTTTTCCACTCGGATGTAACCGGCGTCCTTCAACTTGGTGATCTGCACGCTCAGGTTGCCGCGTGTGGCGCCGGTCTTCTCCAGCAAGAAGTTGAAGTCGGCCTCCTCGGCAGCCACCAGCAAGCTCACCACCCCGAGGCGGAGCTGGTTATGCAGGACGGGATCAAGCGGTGCGAAGGCCATCCTCTTGACGCTTCAACATGTAGCCCGGTATCACGTAGCCGAAGAGCATGGCACCGATGTACAACCAAGTGATCATTGCCGGTTCAACGAAGTAGGAGAGGGCGCCCATTACCCAGAACAGGATGCCCCCGAAGATCAACGGCTTGAATCGCATGAGCTGGCCGGAAACGAATGTGGGCAGACCGGTGAGCACCAGGATCGACCCTGCCGGAGTGCCGCCGCCGCTTACCCCGAGCCGACGATCGTAACGATCATGGTGATGACGAAGGCCGACCATAACCACATCATCACGCGGTCCATTGCAGTGGAGACGCCTTCCTTCTTTCCCTCGCGCGCACCATGCACCGCAGAGGTGATCCCCCCAATGAGGCCGACCACCCCCCACGACTTCCCATAGACCGGATGGCCCACGGCGATCATGATGTACTCGGTGAGCATGGCCCCAATGAGCAACACCCCCCACAAGAGGAAGTAGAAGCTCATGCGGTGAAAGCTCTTCGCCTGGCCGATCATGCTTTCGATCAGCTTCAGGCTCTGTTCAGGGGTGAGGTCCTGTTCCATGGTTGTTGTGATTGATGGGACAAACATAGATAAGTTTATGATATAAACAATACTCATCCCGACTTTTGTTCAAATGCAGCGCATTCTGCTGGTCGGGGCTACCGGCCTCATCGGGTCCACCGTACTGGATCGCGCCCTTCGCGATGACCGCATCAGGCAGGTTATCGCCCTCACGCGGAAGCCGTTGCCTATAGATCCGAAGCTGGAGCAATGGCTGGCACCCGGTGATGACCTGCTGGCCGCCCTTCGCAACGAACCCGTGGATGCTGTCATCTGCTGCCTGGGCACTACCATACGCAACGTGGGTGGCGATAAGGCCAGGTTCATCCATGTGGACAAGGACCTTGTTCTGGGCTTGGGCCGGTGGGCGAAGGCGCAGGGCGTGCCGGAGTTCTGCGTAGTGAGCGCGATGGGAGCCAACGCTTCGTCATCGATCTTCTACAACCGCGTGAAGGGCGAGATGGAGGAAGGGCTCAAAGCGCTGGCCCTGCCTACGCTGCACATTTTCCAACCCTCCATCCTCACAGGGCCACGTCGTGAGAAGCGCGTGGGTGAGCGCATTGGCATCGTGGTTTTGAAGGCCATCGCGTGGTTGCTGCCCCCTCGGATGAAGCCCATGCCCCACGATGTGCTGGCGCAGGCATTGTTGAACGCCGCCACCATTCGCACAGGTGGCACGCATCAATATTCGGGCATCCTGGAACTCGCCGCTCAGAAATTCACCACCGCGCCACGCGCTACGGCAAGTTCCGCTTCGTCCAACTGCACCTGAAGGCTGTCCCGCCGGTTATTGAAGGCTGTCCGCTGGTCCTCGGGCACAGGCTCTGCGCTGGGAAAGGTTTCCCGCCTGGGGTCCACCTGAACGCCATTCTTCCAGAACCGGAAACAGACGTGCGGGCCGGTGGCCAGACCAGTGCTGCCTACTTCGCCGATCACATCGCCCTGGCTCACACGCTGTCCGTTTCGCACGAGGATCTTCCGCATGTGGAGGTATTGCGTGGTGTAGGATCCATTGTGCCGGATCTTCACATAGTTGCCATTGCCGCCGGTGCGCCCCGCCTCCGCCACCACGCCGTCACCTACGGCGAGGATGGGCGTTCCGTAAGGCGCGGCGTAGTCGGTGCCCAGGTGCGCCTTGAAGATCTTCTGCACAGGATGCAGGCGGCGGTGGCTGAAGCCCGATGAGACCCTGCTGAACTTGAGCGGCGCCTTCAGGAAGGCCTTGCGCAAACTGTTGCCTTCGGCGTCGAAGAATCCGGACGCGGCGTCGCTGAAGTTGAACGCCTCCAGCACTTTGCCTCCGCTCACATAGCGAGCAGCAAGTACCTCGGGCTGCCTAACGCGCTCACCTTCCACGGTCTGCTCGCTGTACACGACCGTGAACACATCGCCTTTCTGGATGCGGTAGAAGTCGACCGTCCACGCGAATACTTCGGAGAGCAGCATCGCCAGCGCTGGGTCGCCGCCTGCTGTGGCGATGTCGTTGTACAATGCGCCCGTCACCGCGCAACTGACCCCGTGCTCGCTCACCGTCACGGGCCGCTTACGCAACGATACGCCTAGGCTGTCGGTGAGCTTGAAGACATAGTACTGGACCGGATCAGCCTCGTACACGAAATAGCTCGGGTGCGTCGGCGCGGTATCCGGCGAAAGGAATGCGTAGGGATGACCTGCTCTGAGCTTGCGTACATCGAAGACCCCCTGTGCGCGCTCCACCAACTTATGCACGGATGCCATAGGAACGCCCTGAGCTCCGAGCAGATCGCCGAAAGTGGCGCCAGTGCGCACCACGCCCTCGCGCAACGACATTCCCGTCATGGGTATGCCATAGGCCTCAGGGGCTGGCAGAGGCAGGGACTCCTCTTCGACAGGAAGTTCCTCAACGTATTCCTCGTGCGGCCTCACATCCACACCGATCAGCACGTAGCCAGCGGCGGCAAGCCCACTGGCGGCGATCGCAACCTTCACCCAAGCCCTCATGGAAGGGCAAATAAGCGGATCGCCCCGGCACAATGGCCGGGGCGATCCGCTCCGTTCCCACGATCGGGTGTTACTGCTTCGCGATCGGATGCGCGAGCCCCTCGTAGGCGCTCAGCTCCATCTTGATCGAACCCACGAGCACTTTCGCCTGCGCCAGCACGGGTATCTTGTTGCCGTCGTCGGTGATCCACACATTCAGGTCGTCGTTGCCCTTGAAGACTCGGCCCTCCTGCACAACGGGCTGGAATCTCATGCAGCGGTACTTGCCGTTGCGCAATTTGATCGTCTCCTTGCCCATGAACTTCATGCGCAATGGCCACAGTTCGTTGTCCAGGAAGCAGTCGATCGTGTACACATCGCCGGGCTTCGCGTTGCTGAAGTCGATCGTGCGAGCGTAGTAGAAGGCACTGAGCATGTCCTGCACGCTGCCGGGCACCTTGTACGCCTCCTTGTCCTGGGTGACCACTTCGCGCTTGTGCTGGTGGTACATGTAGTCCTGCGAGAAGTCGTAACCGCCCTCGCTTACGCGACGCATGAAGACCCATGGAAAAACCCCTTGGGCATCGAAGTAGCTCTCATAGCGATCCTCAACCTTGAAGAACGTATTGAAGGCACCAAGGCTTCGGCCCGTGCCCACCGCGCGCCACACCTTGCGACCTTGGATATCGCGTTCGGCCTCTTTCAACTCAACCACCGCTTCACCGGCATTCACCCAGCCATAGTGGACCACATAGGTGAGCTTCTCGCCGGGGCGGAAAGCATCATGCTTGACGGTTCGCAACGGGAATACCTCGTTGGAGGGGGGGTCCACGGCCCTGTCGGCTTGCGAGAAGGCCATGGTGAGCAGTCCGATACCTGCGAATAGGATGGTTGTGGTGCGTGCCATGCCCCTGGGAACGCAAAGCGGGTGCCGATCCGCGCCCAAGTACCTGGCCATCAGACAACGATATTCACGATGCGCTTGGGCACCACGATCACCTTCTTGGGCGCTTTGCCCTCCAAGCGGCTTTGCACCTCGGGGTTCGCAAGTACCTGTGCCTCCACCTCTTCCTTGCTCAGGCCGATGGGGAACTCCAGTTGCAAACGCGTCTTGCCGTTGAAGCTGATGGGGTAGCTGAAGCTGTCCTCCACCAGGTAATGGGCATCCCATTGGGGCCATTTCGCTCCTGTAACGCTGTCAGCGTGCCCAAGCTTCTCCCACAACTCCTCCGCGATATGCGGCGCAAAAGGCGCCAAGACGACCACTAATGGCTCCAGCACATCGCGTTTGTGGCAGTTCAGCTCGCCCAGTTGGTTCGTTGCGATCATGAACTGGCTCACGCTCGTGTTGAAGCTCATCTTCTCGATGTCCTCCGTCACTTTCTTCAGTGTGGCGTGCAGCACTTTGAACTCCGCCTTCGTGGGCGCCTCATCGCTCACGCTGAACACATCGCTCTCGTAGAACAGGTTCCAGAATTTGCGCAGGAAACGGAAGGTGCCTTCGATGCCGTTGGTGTCCCACGGCTTGCTCTGCTCCAAGGGGCCGAGGAACATCTCATAAAGGCGAAGGGTGTCGGCGCCGTACTTCGAAATGATGTCGTCGGGGTTCACCACGTTGAACTTCGACTTGGACATTTTCTCGACCACCGCTTGGCATAGGAACGTGCCATCGGGTTCGGTCAGCAAGACACAAGGAGAATCGTCACCATGCTTTAACCAAGAGAGGAACCTCTCCTGGTCAAGTGCTCCTTGTTCACTCAATAATTCAATCGGCGCATTGTGAAGGTCAGAGGTGAATGCAAAATCTTCCTTGGACACACCATATTCACGATAATCAACGCCAGCCTCGAGCAAGCGATCGATACCGTGTACGTTCTGAGAATCATCCTTGAATTTCTTATTGGCCGAAACGAACACTCGTGGATGACCATTCACCGGGCTGATGCCATTTACCCTTCCCGCAGCATCCCGGGTTTGAACAACCAACCTGAGGCTATGCACCATTGCCGACACCCCTTGTACCATCCCCTGGTTCACCAACTTCTTCGCGGGCTCATCGAAGTTGATCCAGCCGCGGTCGTGCAGGAACTTGGTCCAGAAACGGAAGTAGAGCAGGTGGCCGGTGGCGTGCTCGCTCCCGCCCACGTACAGGTCAACTTGCTGCCAGTAGTTGATGGCCTCCGGTGATGCGAAGCGGCCTTCGTTCTTCGGATCCATGTAGCGCAGGAAGTACCAGCTACTGCCCGCCCAACCGGGCATCGTCGTCGTCTCCAGCGGATGGCCCTGATAGTTCCAATTCGCTGCGCGCGCCAATGGTGGTTCGCCGTCCTCGGTCGGAAGGAACTTGTCCACTTCGGGCAGCTTCAACGGAAGCTCGCTTACGGGCAAGGCGTAAGGCACATTGTCCTTGTAGTAGATCGGGATCGGCTCGCCCCAATAGCGCTGGCGACCAAAGGCCGCATCGCGCAAGCGGAAGTTGATGCGGCCCGCACCCGCGTTCAATTTCTCCAGTTCCTGCACTGCGCGGCGGATCGCATCGGGCACTTTCAAGCCCTTGAGGAATCCTTCGCTACAGATGGTGGCGTCCTTGCTCTCATCGGCGCCCTTGGTGATGTCCGCGCCCTCCGTGACGGCGATGATCGGCAAACCGAAATGACTTGCGAAGCGCCAATCGCGTTGATCGCCGCCGGGCACGGCCATCACCGCGCCGGTGCCATAGCCAGCGAGCACATAGTCGCCCACCCATACCGGGATCTCGGCACCAGTGAAGGGATGCTTCGCGTAGGATCCGGTGAACACACCGCTCACCTTGTCCACTTCCGTCTGGCGTTCGCGTTCGCTGCGGTTGCTGGCCGACTTCACGTAAGCCTCCACCTCCGCGCGACGGTCGTCCGTGGTGTACTTGCCTACGAGCACATGCTCCGGTGCGAGGGTGATGAAGGTGACGCCGAAGAGCGTGTCGGGCCGTGTGGTGAAGACCTCGATGAAGTCGTTGCCCACGGTGAAGCGCACGCTGGCGCCTTCGCTCTTGCCGATCCAATTCCGTTGCGCCTCCTTCAACGAAGTGCTCCAGTCGAGGGCGTCCAATCCATCGAGCAGGCGCTGGGCATAGGCCGTGATGCGCATGCTCCATTGCGGCATGCGCTTGCGTTCCACCGGATGACCGCCGCGTTCGCTCACGCCATCCTTCACTTCGTCGTTGGCCAGCACGGTGCCCAGTGCCGGGCACCAATTCACCCACGCATCGCCGAGGTAGGCCAGGCGGAAATGCTGCAACACCATCTGCTTGGTGCGTTCATCGAACGACTTCCATTCCTGCGCGCTGAAGGAGCCGACGAATTCCTCGACATCGCCTGTGAGGATGGAAACGTCCTGCCCTTCGGCGCCTTTCGTTTCGAAGTGCGCGATCAGCTCTGAGATGGGTCGTGCTTTGTCCTGCTTCGCATCGTACCAGCTATCGAAGAGTTGCAGGAAGATCCACTGCGTCCACTTGTAGAAGGAAGGGTCGCTGGTGCGCACCTCTCGGCTCCAATCGAAGCTGAAGCCGATGTTGTCCAGCTGTTCGCGGTAGCGCGCGACGTTCACCTCGGTGGTCTTCGCGGGATGCTGGCCGGTCTGGATGGCGTACTGCTCGGCGGGCAGTCCGAAGCTATCGTAGCCCATGGGGTGCAGCACATTGAAGCCGCAGTGCCGCTTGTAGCGCGCTACGATGTCGCTGGCGATGTAGCCGAGCGGGTGCCCCACGTGCAGGCCCGCGCCGCTCGGGTAGGGGAACATGTCCAGGACGTAGTACTTCGGCTTCGTGGTATCGTTCTCCACGCGATAGGTTCCGCGCTTCGCCCATTCGGTGCGCCACTTCTGCTCGATGTCTTTGTGCTCGTAGGCCATGCTCTTGCTTGCGTGGCGAAAGGTAGAAGGGCATTCGGACGCGCCCCTACCTTCGCCGCCCATGAGCAGGGAACGATCGTTCAAGGCGCATGCACGCACCGCCAGCATCGGCACGGTGATCGGCGTGGCCCTGGTGCTGATGATGCTGGGTATACAGGGCTTCGTGCTGTACAACGCCAAGGCCATCGAGCAGGACATCCGCGAGAACTTCCTGGTGCAGGTGTTCCTGCGCAAAGGCGTGAAGACCACCGAAGTCGACCGCTTGCTGAAGGACCTTCACTTGGAGCGTTTCACCAGCCGGGCCAGCTTCGTGACCCCCGAGGAAGCGGCCGAACTGCTGAAGCCCGACTTGGGCGAGGGCTTCCTGGAAGCGCTCGAAGGCGAGATCCCCATCCATCCGAACATCCAGTTGAACCTGGTGCCGGCATACGTGCAGGCCGACAGCCTGCAGTGGATCGAGCAGCACCTGCGCACCTACGGTGAAGTGGTGGATGTGAGCTACAACAAGGAGGCTGCGAAAGACATGGAAGCCAATTTCACCATGCTCAAATTGGGCGGACTGGTCTTCCTGGGCCTGTTGCTCTTCGTGGCCGTGGCGCTGATCAACAACACCATCCGGCTGGCCATCTACAGCAAGCGCTTCCTCATACGCACCATGCACCTGGTGGGCGCCACGCGCTGGTTCATCAAGAAGCCCTTCCTCATCAGCGGCCTGTGGCAGGGCTTGGTCGCAGCGGTGCTGTCGATCGGAGCGCTCACCGCGCTTGCACAACTGGGTCGCCGCTACGTGCCCGGCTTACTGGACTACACCGATGCAACGGCGCTCGCTTTCCTCTTCGGCGCGGTGCTGTTCACCGGCCTGCTCATCGCACTGCTGTCCACCTGGTTCGCGGTGGGCCGCTACCTTCGCATGGATCACGAGACCCTTCACTGGAGCTGAACCCGCAGTGCGGGATGAACCACATGGCCAAGCAACAACGCACCGATGACATGCCGTTCACCGGCACCAATTACAAGCTGCTGCTGGTGGGCCTGGCCATCGTGGTGGTGGGTTATGTGCTCATGAGCGGTGGGGGCAGCGGCGACCCCAACGTGTTCAACGCTGACGAGATCTTCAGCGCACGACGCATCACCGTGGCGCCCATCGTCGTCATTGCCGGCTATCTCTTCATCGTCTACGCCATCGTGAAGAAGACGGGCGGGGGCACTGCGGTGAAATGACCATCCTCCAAGCGATCATCCTCGCCATCATCGAGGGGATCACCGAGTTCCTTCCCGTTTCAAGCACCGGCCACATGATCATCGGGTCCACCATCATGGGGATCCAGCAGGATGAGTTCGTCAAGCTCTTCACCGTTGCGGTGCAGTTCGGCACCATCCTCAGCGTAGTGGTGTTGTATTGGAAGCGCTTCTTCCAAAGCATCGACTTCTATCTGAAACTGCTCGCCGGTTTCATTCCCGCCGTGATCGCCGGGCTCTTCTTCAGCGAGACCGTGGACCTGCTCCTGGAGAGCGTGCTCGTGGTAGGGATCGCATTGCTGGCAGGCGGTATCATCTTCCTGTTCATAGACAGGTGGATGCACTCTGCCGAGCATGAACGCATTCATGTCGTCAGTTACCGCAAGGCGGGCATCATCGGCTTCTGGCAATGCCTGGCCATGGTGCCTGGTGTTTCGCGCTCTGCCGCCACCATCATCGGTGGGCTTTCGCAGGGGTTGAGCCGCAAAACGGCCGCCGAGTTCAGTTTCTTCCTAGCGGTGCCTACCATGGCAGCGGCCACCGCGAAATCCATTTACGACTACATCCAAGGCGGAGGCAGCTTCACGGCGGAGCATTTCAAGCTCTTCGCCGTGGGCAATGCCGTGGCCTTCGTGGTGGCCATCCTCGCCATGCGCGCCTTCGTCGGCTTCCTGCAGAAGCATGGATTCGGTGTGTTCGGCTGGTACCGGATCGCGGTGGGCGGTGTCATCATCGTGCTGCACTTCATGGGCGTGCCCATGCAGATGTTCTGATTTGCCCGAGCGATGATCGAGCACGTCTTCGACCCCATCGGCGGCGGCATCATCCTCGTGGACAAACCGTTGGGCTGGACCAGCTTCGATGCGGTGAGCAAGATCAGGGGCGCCATGCGGAGCATTGTGCGACGGCGGAACTTCAAGATCGGCCATGCGGGCACGTTGGATCCGCTCGCAAGCGGCCTGCTCATCATGGCCTACGGGCCGCGCACCAAGGAACTGCCGACGCTCACCGGCCTTGAGAAGATCTACACCGGGACCATCACGCTTGGCGCCATTACCCCCAGCTTTGATCTGGAGACCACGCTGGAGCCCAGTGGTCCATGGGCGCAACTGGACGAGGCGACCATACGTGCTGCCTTCGCCCGCTTCCTTGGCGAATCGATGCAGCGGCCACCGAACTACTCCGCCAAGCGCTTCGAAGGCGAGCGTGCGTACTTCCTCGCACGCGACCCGGAACGAGCCCATGTGGTGGAAATGCGTGAGGTGAAGGTGCTCGTGTCGTCACTGGAAGTGGTGGACATCCGGGGGCCTGAAGTGGACTTCGAGGTGCATGTGAGCAAGGGAACATACATCCGTTCCCTCGCCAACGACATCGGCCAGGTGCTGGGTTGCGGTGCTCATTTGAGCGCGCTCAGGCGCACCGCCATCGGCGCTTTTCGTGTCGAAGACGCCCATTCGCCGCTGGATTGGGCCCAGCATATCGCGCCGCTCCCCGATAGACCGCCGTTGGCGCCCGATTAACCGGCCCTTCTGCCCGTCGAAGCCGACACAACGCCCTGAATGCGAAGAACTTTGACGGCCGCTTCACCACGATCTTATCTTCGGCGCCCCAAAACCCGGCGAGGTCCCGTAAGTCCCCGCAGCCCCACATGAAACTTACCGCGTTCAAGTTCAACCTGCCCAAGGAGCAGATCGCCCTTTATCCCACCAAGGACCGCGACGGCAGCCGCCTGATGGTGCTGCACCGAAAGGATGGGAAGATCGAGCACAAGAAGTTCAAGAACATCCTGGACTACTTCAACGAAGGCGACACGTTCATCCTGAACAACACGCGCGTGTTCCCCGCCCGCATGTGGGGCAACAAGGAGAAGACCGGAGCGAAGATCGAGGTGTTCATGCTGCGCGAACTGAACCGCGACAGCCTGCTGTGGGATGTGATCGTGGATCCTGCCCGCAAGATCCGGATCGGCAACAAGCTGTACTTCGGCAAGGATGATGAGCTCGTCGCCGAGGTGATCGACAACACCACCAGCCGAGGCCGCACGCTGCGCTTCCTCTTCGACGGCACCTACGACGAGTTCAAGGCGCAGATCACCGCCATGGGCGAAACGCCGCTGCCACGCTACATCAAGCGCGAAACGGAGCCCAGCGATGCCGAGCGCTACCAGACGATCTATGCCAAGGAGGAAGGAGCCGTAGCGGCACCCACCGCCGGCCTGCACTTCAGCCGCGAGCTGATGAAGCGCATGGAACTGAAAGGCATGCACTTCGCCGAGGTCACCCTGCACGTTGGCCTGGGCAGCTTCCGGCCGGTGGAAGTGGAGGACCTCACCAAGCACAAGATGGACAGCGAGCAGGTGATCATCTCGCGCGACACCTGCGATATCGTGAACAAGGCGAAGGACACCAAGAAGCGCGTGTGCTGCGTGGGCACCACCACCATGCGCGCCATCGAGAGCAGCGTGAGCACCGAGAACCACATGAAGCCCTACAACGGGTGGACGAACAAGTTCATCTTCCCGCCTTACGACTTCAGCATCGCCGACAGCATGATCACCAACTTCCACATGCCGGAGAGCACCCTGCTCATGCAGGTGGCAGCTTTCGGCGGCTACGACCACGTGTGGAACGCCTACAAGGTGGCCATCAAGGATAAATACCGCTTCTTCAGTTACGGGGACGCCATGCTCATTATTTGAACCGCAACGACGCTACGAACGCAACGGGGCCGCAACGGATGTTGCGGCCTCTTCTTTTCTCGAATGTCCTTGCGCCATGTGGCGGGTCCTTGGCGTCCTTTGCGTCGTGGCGGTGACAGACCTATACCCATCCCGTACTGCGATAATCGTAGCAGGCGGTAGCGGCTTGCGTTTGGGCGGGCCAGTCCCCAAGCAGTTCCAGAGCGTCAAAGGCCGTCCACTGCTGATGTGGACGATCGAGGCCTTCCACGGCTATGATGCCGCCATGCCGCTGATCGTGGTGTTGCCGCAGATGCACTTCGACATCTGGCGGGCTCTGTGCATGGGCCATCGTTTCTTCATCGAGCACCAGGTGGTGGCTGGTGGCGCACAGCGCTATCACAGCGTGAAGGCCGGACTGGACAAAGTGGAAGGCGATGGCTTGGTGGCCGTGCATGATGGCGTGCGCCCGTTGGTGAGCAAGGAACTCATCGGTCGCTGCTTCGATGCCGCGCATGCGCACGGCGCGGCGATCCCCGCGGTTCCGGTGGTGCCAAGTATTCGCGAGACCACCGCCGATGGCAGTCGTGCCCTGGATCGCGCCAAGCTCCTCGCGGTTCAAACGCCGCAGTGCTTCCACACCGACCTGCTGCGCGGGGCCTTCGCATTGCCCTACGATGCGACCTTCACCGATGAAGCGACGATGGTGGAGCGGATGGGGGTGAAAGTGGACTTGGTGGAAGGTGAAGAACACAACATCAAAGTGACCAGTGCGATGGATCTGAAACTGGTGGAAGCGTTCCTGGGTCCATAGCACATGGCAGCAACTCCTGATATCCGCGAACTCTCCTTGGAGGAGATCCAGGCCCTCGTGACCGAGGTCGGTGAGAAGACCTACCGCGCCAAGCAATTGTGGGAGTGGCTCTGGAAGAAGCACGCGCGTTCCTTCGATGACATGAGCGACCTGCCCAGGGCATTCCGTGCGCAGCTGGCGGAACGCACGGTCCTGCGCCCGCTTGTGCTCGCAGAAGAGCAGTTGAGCAAGGACGGTACGGTGAAGTGCGCCTTCAAGACCCACGACGGTCACGTGGTGGAAGGCGTCCTCATTCCCACGCCCACGCGCTTGACCGCCTGCATCAGCAGCCAGATCGGCTGCAGCCTCACGTGTTCGTTCTGCGCCACGGGCAAGCTCAAGCGCATCCGCAACCTCGATGCAGCTGAGATCGTGGACCAGGTGACCATGATCGATGCCCTCGCCCACAAGTACCACAAGCAGGGCCTAACCAACATCGTGTACATGGGCATGGGCGAGCCGCTGCTCAACTACGCCAACACCATGCGCAGTGCGGAACGCATCAGCGCTGAGGATGGCTTGGGCATGAGCGCGCGCCGTATCACCGTGAGCACGGCGGGCATCGCCAAGATGATCCGCAAGCTGGCCGACGATGGTGCCCGCTTCAACCTCGCGCTCTCGCTGCACGCAGCCAACGACGCCAAGCGCGACCGCATCATGCCCATCAACGAGCAGAACACGCTGGCTGAATTGAAAGATGCGTTGCGCTACTACACGCGCGTCACACGCCGCGAGGTCACCTTCGAGTACATCCTGTTGCGCGGCTTCAACGATTCATTGGCCGACGCACAGGAACTAGTGCGCTACGCCAGTGACGTGCATGCCAAGGTGAACCTGATCGAGTACAACCCCATTGATGGTGGAGAATTCGGCCGGACGGACAGCAAGGATGCTGAGGCCTTCCAGCAATACCTCGACAGGAAGGGCATCATCGCGCGCATCCGCCGCAGCCGTGGGCGCGACATCGACGCCGCGTGTGGGCAGCTCGCGAACAAGAATGAACCGGCGCTGAAGGAAGGCGAGCGGGTGATGAAGTAGCCTGCGGCTTGCTGCCCGAGCTCAGAATCCGAGCCCCAGCTTCATCCCCAGGAAGAAGGCCGGAACGTTGTCGCTTTTTTCTTCCACGGCGTACTCGAACGTGTCCGGAACATCGGGGTCCGGAGTGATGGTATGGATCTCCTTGACGATAACTTGGTTTCGGGCACGGAACCCAACACCGCCGTAGATATCGAATAGCCAATTCGTGCTGCTTCCCAGCATTTGGTAGCCATAGAGCAGTCGTACATCATTGTACGTGCGTTCGTCGCGGAAGGTCTGGTCTATGAACTTGCCATCGTTGCCCTTGGCGCGAATGTCCTTTGTATACATCTGATGAGCATGCTCGATCTGGAGATAGTTGCCGATCGGCTCCAAGTCGTCCTGAAAATACCAACGCGCGCCCATTCGATAGCTCAGGTTCGGGATGATCTCCGTGCCCGCACCGAATTCGTCGGCATCGGCGTCGTCACCAGCAAAGGACAGCGCGAGGTAATTGCGGAGGGTGACCCCCAACCCTATTTCCAAGCTCAGCTTCGGCGTTAACGCGCGTTCATAGTACAACGGTATCTCGCCCCGGAAGAACAGCAGCGGGTTGATCTTGAAGGCGTTCTTCACACAATCCACTGTATCGAATTGCGCGGCCAGCCGGTCCTTGTACAGCACCACGCGCGTTTTCCCCGGCTGTGCGAAGGCGCCCAAGGCGAGCAAGGTGAGGGCCGAAGCGGGAAGGATGGAGCGTAGGGCGTGTCGAAGGATCATGCGTGACGAAGGTAGGCGGCGGTCGCCACTTCCTATTGGACGAGCGCCGTTGCTCAAGGTTGTCCTCGGCCGCACCGTTCGCGAAGGGGTAGGGTCGCCATCTTTGCCCGCTCCCCGTGCCCACCGTCGAAGAGATCCAGCGCCCCATCGCGGCCGAGCTCAAGGAGTTCGAGCACCGCTTCCGCGAGGCCATGCGCAGCCGCACGCCGCTGCTGGACCGCATCATGCACTACATCGTCAAGCGCAAGGGCAAGCAGATGCGGCCCATGTTCACCCTGCTCAGCGCGCGCCTCTTCGGGCCGGTACACGATAGCGCCTTCACGGCCGCCAGCCTCATCGAACTGCTGCACACCGCCACGCTCGTGCATGACGATGTGGTCGACGGCAGCGCCATGCGGCGCGGCTTCTTCAGCATCAATGCCCTGTGGAAGAACAAGATCGCCGTGCTCGTGGGCGACTACCTTTTGAGCCGTGGATTGCTGCTCGCCGTGGACAAGGGCGAGTTCGAATTGCTGCGCATCGTGAGCCGTGCCGTGCGCGAGATGAGCGAAGGCGAGCTGCTGCAACTGGAGAAGACGCGCGGCCTCAACTTCAGCGAGGAGGTCTATTTCGATATCATCCGCCAGAAGACCGCGAGCCTCATCGCCGCCTGCTGCGCCGGTGGTGCCAGTGCGGCCGGGCAGCAGGCCGATGCAGTGGAGCGCATGCGGCAGTTCGGCGAGTTCGTTGGCATCGCGTTCCAGATCAAGGACGATCTGTTCGACTATCCGGGCAGCGGCACCAATGAGGCCACTACGGGCAAGCCCACCGGGCTCGACATCAAGGAGAAGAAGCTCACCCTGCCCTTGATCCATACGTTGCAGCAGGTGCCCCCCGAAGATCGCCGCTGGATGGTGAATGTGGTGAAGAACCGCAGCGAGGACAGCAAGGCCGTGGCGCAGGTGATCGAGAAGGTCGTTCAGGTCGGCGGCATCGACCACGCGCGCCGCTGCATGCTCGACCATCGCGACAAGGCCATCGCCATCCTGCGCACCTTCCCCGAGAACGAAGCCCGCCTGGCGCTCGAAGGCCTCGTGCAACTCACTGTGGAGCGCGTCCGTTGATTCCACCCGCCATGCGAACACCCGTCTTCAGCATCCTCGCCGCCGTTGTGTTCGTTGCATGCGGCGATCCTCAACCCGCGAACGAAACACAGCCTGCCATCGTTGCCGATACAACCACACAGCCTGTCACCGAAGGGCATCAGGTGCTCTATACCAAGGATGGCGGGCGGCTGGAAGGCGAACTGCACAACGGCATGCGCGCCGGACCCTGGGCCAGCTACTTCCCCAACGGCGGCATCCGTAGCCGAAGCACCTATGTGGACGGATTGGAGGAGGGGCCCACCGAAGTTTACCACGAGAACGGGCTTACCTACTACACCGGTACCTACCTCAAGGGCAATAGCATCGGCGAGTGGATCTTCTATGACCCCCAAGGCAATGAAGTGAAGCGCGTGTCCTACGACAGCCTTGGGGTAATGTTGAAGTGATCGTGGATGGATCGTTGACGACGACGCAAGGGCCTGATCCTCAACCTTCGTTCTAGTGACCATCTGAAGAAGGATCAACAATCCCATGCCACGATCCGTGCGCTGGTAAATTCACGCCCCCGAACAAGCACCAAGCTTCAATACTCAAGCGGCAAGCATCAATGGCGGCCAATTGAAGCTTGAGCCTTGAAGCTGGGTGCTTGTTGCTTCATCCTTCGCCCTTCAGATCTTAGCCTTATCCGGTGATCTCCCCCCACGCCATCCAGCAGGTCAAGGACGCCATTCGCGTCGAGGAGGTTGTGGGCGAATTCGTCGCGCTCAAACGCAAGGGTCCGCGTTACCTCGGGCTTTGTCCCTTCCACAACGAGAAGACGCCCTCGTTCAATGTCAGTCCGAACCTCGGCATCTACAAGTGCTTCGGTTGCGGCGAAGCGGGCGATGCCATCACCTTCCTGGAGAAGCACGAGCACCTGAGCTACGTGGAGGCCATCCGTTGGCTGGCGAAGCGCTACTCGATCGACCTGCCCGAGGAGGAACAGACGACGGAACAACAGGTCGAGCAGAGCGAGCGTGAGAGCATCGCCGTGGTGCAGCAGTGGGCGCTCAACTGGAGCGTGGACCAATTATGGAACACCGATGAAGGCAAGCGCATCGGTCTCTCGTATTTCCACGAACGCGGTTTCAGCGACGCCACCATCAAAGCCTTCCAGCTGGGCTATGTGCCGGAACAGGGCAACGCCTTCGCCTACGCGGCGCAAGCCAATGGCTTCAATCCGGACGTGCTGGAGAAGGCCGGATGGATCAAACGCCGCGATGATGGCACGGGCACGCCGTGGGACTTCTTCGCCGGTCGCGTCACCTTTCCCATCCTCGGCCTCAGCGGCCAGCCCATCGGTTTCGGTGCGCGCACGCTGAAGAGCGACAAGAAGCTTCCCAAGTATTTCAACAGTCCGGAGAGTGTCCTCTACAACAAGAGCCGCTCGCTCTACGGCATCGCGCAAGCCAAGAAGAGCATCGTGGAGCAGGGCCTGTGCTACTTGGTGGAAGGCTACACCGATGTGATCAGTTTGCACCAGGCGGGCATCACCAACGTGGTGGCCAGCAGCGGCACCAGTCTCACGGAGGAACAAGTGCGCTTGATCAAGCGCTACGCACCGGTGGTCACCATCCTCTACGATGGCGATGCGGCGGGCATGAAGGCCAGCTTGCGCGGCATCGACCTCGTGCTCAAGGAAGGCCTCAACGTCAAGGTCGTCACCTTCCCCGAGGGCGAGGACCCGGACAGCTTCGCGAAGAGCCACCCCAGCAGCGAAGTGAAGGCGCACCTCACCGGCACCGCGCAGGATTTCCTCGTGTTCAAGAGCAGCTTGCTCATGGCCGAGGTCGGGGACGACCCGGTGAAGAAGTCGGCGGCCATCCACGAGATCGTGGAGAGCATCGCGCTGGTTCCGGACCAAGTGCTGCGTTCGCTCTATATCCAGCAGTGCGGTCGCATGCTCGGTGTGAACGAGCAGGCGCTCATCAGCGAGATGAACAAGGTGCTGCGCAGGCAGTACCGCAAGCAACCCGGCGCCGAGCAGCAACTCACAGATGAGCAGCTCGCCCCGGAGATCGCCACGCCGCAGCCCGAGGTCGAGGACCCCGGCACCACGCCCCAGGAGCGCGACCTGCTGCGCATGCTCCTGAGCTATGGCCACGAGCGCATCACCGTCTCCTTCGAGCAGGAGGATGGCAGCTCACTGGAGGAGGAGACCAGCGTGGCGGAGCTCATGTTCGAAATGCTCGCGCTGGACGATCTCCTCTTCGACCATCCCATCTTCCGCGAGATCTACCTGGACTACCGCTTCAACATCAACCTGGGCCAGTCGGTGGAAGCCGCCCGCTACGTGGGGCACGAGAAGGACGAGTGGCGGCGCACGGCCATCGACCTGCTCACGGACAGGCACCTCCTCAGCCCCAATTGGAAAGCGCGGCACAAGATCGCCGTGAAGCGCGAGAGCGAACAGCTCAAGGATGCGCTGGAGGAATCGGTCGACATCCTCAAGGAGCGTCGCGTGGACCGCATGATCAAGGAACGCCAGGAACACCTGAAGACCGCCGATGAGCTGGGCGTGATGGCGCTCTTGCAGGAGATCATGCAATACACCGAAGCCAAGAAGAAGTTGGCGAGGAAAACCGGCCGGGTTGTGGTGGGTTAGTGATCGTAGCAGGGCCAAGCTGAGCCGAAGGCGAAGTCCCGCCAAGCGGGAAAGAAGCTGGCGAGGAAGAGAGGAAGGGTGGTGGTGGGGGTGAGAATACCTTCGCCCCATGCCGCACGACCACGCGCACCACGATCACGCGGGTCACCAGCATGCCCACGGCCATGTCAGTGCGGCCAGCACATCGGCCCTCCGTCTCGCCTTCTTCATCAACCTCGCCTTCACTATTGTCGAGGTCGTTGGTGGTTGGTGGACCGGCAGCATCGCGGTGCTCACCGATGCCATGCACGATGCGGGCGATTGCCTGGTGCTGGGCACCGCGTGGTACTTGCAACGCCTGGCGATGAAGGGCCGCGATGCGCATTACAGTTACGGCTACGGCAGGTACAGCATGCTGGGCGGCTGGCTCACCAGCGTGGTGCTCATCGGCGGATCGATCGCGATGATGGTCGTGAGCGTGCCGCGGTTGTGGGAACCCGCCACGCCGAACCCACTGGGCATGATCGGCATCGCCATCTTCGGTTTGGCGATGAACAGCTTCGCGGCGTGGAAGCTGCATGGCGGTGGAACGCTCAATGAGCGCGGCGCCTATTTGCATTTGCTGGAGGATGTGCTCGGCTGGGCTGCTGTGCTCATCGGCGGTATCGTCATCCACTTCTTCAGCTGGTCCATCGTGGATCCGATCCTGAGCATCGCGATCGCTCTGTTCATCCTTTACAACGCTGTGCGCACCCTGCGCAAAGGCACGGGCATCCTCATGCAGGAGATCCCTGCCGGTCTCGACATGCAAGCGGTGCGCAACAAGTTGATGTCGATCCCGCACGTCACCGATCTGCACGACCAACATACGTGGACGCTCGATGGCAATTTCATCGTCCACACGGTGCATATCGTTGTTGCCGATGTCGGCCGCACGGAGGCGCTTGCGATCAAGAACCGCGCACGCCAGGAATTGAAATCGCTCGGCATCCACCACGCCACCATCGAACTCGAATGGAGTGATGAGCACTGCGGATTGGAACACCACTGATGATGAAGAAGAACCTCTTCCGCTTTCTTGCGCGACTGAACAAGTTGCTCTTGCCGAAGATGTGGGGCAAGGACCTCGCGCGCCTGAGCAAATTGCAGAAGGCGATCGTCGGCTGGCGGTACTACGTCACGCGGAACGCGCTGTGAATGCTTCACCACAGAGGCACAGAGGAGAGCTATCCGCAGATATGCTCGCTAACGCTGCGCTTTTAGGAGCGAGGCCGCCGTTAGGCAGGCCATCTGCGCCATCTGCGGATGAAATTCTTCGCGTTCTCTGTGCCCTCTGTGGTGAACGAGCCCTACGGTATCCACTTCCCCTTCCCGAAATCCGGTTTGCGCTTCTCGAGGAACGTGAATGCGTCCATCCCATGTTCGGTCCGGTACTCTCCAGCGAACCCTGGTGAGCACATCTGTGTCATCTGCGCCATCTGCGGATGGAATTCTTCGCATTCTCTGTGTCTCCGTGCCTCTGTGGTGAATGAGCTACGGGATCCACTTCCCTTTCCCGAACTCCGGCTTCCGCTTTTCCAGGAAGGCATTACGTCCCTCCTTCGCTTCATCGGTCATGTACGCGAGGCGTGTGGCTTCACCGGCGAAGAGCTGCTGGCCTACCATGCCGTCATCGGTGAGGTTGAAGGCGAACTTCAGCATCTTGATCGACGTCGGTGATTTCGCGAGGATCTCCTGCGCCCATTCCCACGCCGTGCTTTCCAGTTCGGCGTGCGGAACGGATGCGTTCACCATGCCCATCTCCACCGCACGGTCGGCGCTGATGTCGCGGCCGAGGAAGAAGATCTCCCGCGCGCGTTTCTGTCCGACCATCTTCGCGAGGTAGGCGCTGCCGTAGCCACCATCGAAGCTCGTCACATCGGCATCGGTCTGTTTGAAGAGCGCGTGCTCCTTGCTCGCGAGGGTGAGGTCGCATACCACGTGCAAACTGTGGCCGCCGCCTACGCACCATCCCGGCACCACGGCGATCACCACCTTCGGCATAAAGCGGATCAGGCGCTGCACTTCCAGGATGTTCAGTCGCGGCACACCTCCATCATCCACATAGCCTTGCTCGCCACGCGCACGTTGGTCGCCACCGCTGCAAAAGCTCCACACGCCGTCCTTCGCGCTCGGTCCTTCGGCACTGAAGAGCACCACCCCGATGTCCGTGTCCTGGTGCGCATCGTGGAAGGCATCGAGCAGCTCGCTCACCGTATGCGGACGGAACGCGTTGCGCACCTCGGGGCGGTTGAAGGCGATGCGCGCCACGCCGCCGCTTTTGCGGTAGGTGATGTCCGTGTACTCCTTCGCCGTACGCCATTGCGGTGACGGAACGATGCTCTTCATGCGGCTCTTGGTCATGGCGTGGCGTTGTCGGTGGCTAAGTTCGGTCGCATGAAGCGGTGGAGGACGGATCCCGCGCACACCAGGCCGATGAACAGCACAGGCAGGGTGTAGCGCTCCTCCACACCACGCTGCACGTAGGCCAGGTAGAAGAGGTAGAAGCAGCCGCCTGCGGCGCACCAGCGCACCACGGTCGGTGTGCGGCTCAGTGCTGCAACAAGCACGGCCAATAGCAGCGCCACATGGACCAGTGCGCACAGCCAGCGCAGTGCTTCCATCCACCACCTGCCGCGCAAACTGTGCTGGAACAGGAACAGGTTCAGGTTCGAGTGGGCGGCCATCTTCTTCAGCACGCGCAGCGGCACCAGGACATGATGGTGGAAGAAATGCTCGCCGCGCCATACATGCGTCACCTTCTCCAGCGCGGAGCTGATCTCCTGCTCTTCCTGCGTAGTGCCGGGAATGGTGCCTGTGGCGCTACGCAAGGCCGGGGCGAGCTGGTTGCAATTGAAGCGTTGCCAACGCTGATAGGTGCCGCGCACCACCAGCGTCTGATCGGCGGTGAGCGATCCCGTGGGAGCAAGCGCGATGAATCCTTCGGCGAACGTGCTCGAGGTATCGCATTCCATCGCTGCGCGGAAGGCGGGCTCCATCGCTTGGTGGAACGCATCGCCGTTGGCGCCCCAGCTCTTCGCCAGCTCCCAGAACGCGGCGTGCATCGGTCGGTTGATGCCGGGCTCGTTCGCACGATACACGGGATGCAAGCCGATGAGCTCGCCTGCCTTCGCCACGTTGTGGGCCCACCACGCTCCCAGCGGCGCTGCGGCAAGGGCCACCATCAAGGCAAGGCG
Source organism: Flavobacteriales bacterium (assembly GCA_016710965.1). GTDB lineage: Bacteria > Bacteroidota > Bacteroidia > Flavobacteriales_F > PHOS-HE28 > PHOS-HE28. The sequence goes on along the minus strand of JADJTW010000031.1, from coordinate 708,778 downwards.
CGGAAGTGACCGCCATTGCTGCCAGGCCGCTGCGATGATGGCGAACCCCGCCCAGGCGAGTGCGGGCCGCGTGAGCATGAGGAAGGACCAGAGCACAGCACCGATCACGAGCCACCGCAACGATGCCCGCTTCGATGCGAGCAACGCGCTGCAAAGCGTGCAAAGCCCCAGCGCCGGTGTCACGCCTTCGGTGATGGTGTAGAATAGGAAGCCCTGGAACATCGGCAGCATCGCCAGCGCCATGCACAACGACATGCGAATTGCCGTGGGCAGTTCGAACGCCAGCAAGGTTTCCCAGAGCAGCATTACGGACAGAGCGAAGAGAACGCACTGCATGAGCGCCACTGCGGCCAATGCACCCGGTTGCGAGACGACCAGGCGCGGCAGGAGGTACCACAAGCCGTAGCCGGGTGGCCGCAGGTCCGGCCGATGGTGAAGCGCATTCTCGTGCAGATCGGGCCGGGCACCGAGCAGGTCGTCCACCGACTGCAAATAGCTCGCGTCGTCCACCATCATCACGGTGCCGCCAGCGCTCACGTGCTCATTCGCGTAGGATACATGGCGCATGGCGCCGATGTTCCACCGGTTCCAGCCCTGCGCGCAGGCGAAGGCCAGCAGGCCGAGCAGCAGGTGGGTGCGATAGCGCGAGAGCATCGGGCGAAAGTACCCGCCTACAAGAGGAAGGTCGTTGAGCCGCGATCATCGATGTGCAAGATCACCGACTCACCCGCGAGTTTTGTTTTGGAGTGCGGTGGGTGTCCACGATCCGCGCGGGACAGGCGGTCGGCGTGCCGGTGCGTAGGGCCCGTGTGGTAGCCGAGCCGCCTGGACTTGGATCGTGGTTGACTTTTGGCTCCACCTTTTCGTCAAGGAAAAGGTGGAAGTGCATGTCAGGAGGCCATAGCCGCTGGCAGGGACTTGTGGGATCGCCACCGCGTGTGCAGCTTGCGCCCCCGCGAAGCGGGATGAAACACATGCGTTCACCGTTCGTGCTGTTGGTATTGGTCCCGTCGTTCATGCATGCACAGGACACAGGGCGCTGCGCAAAGCTGCATCGCTACGATGCTGCGGTGGAGGCCATCATTGTCCCTAGCGACGACCCGCGCTACGCGGCGCTCAACCCGGCGGTGCAGGAGCCGCGCATCATCCTGCGCAACAACGGCAGCGATCCTCTCGCGGCCATCTCCATCCGTTACGGCACCGACGGCTTCCTGCCGCGCATGTTCGCCTGGACGGGCCATTTGGGTTCGGGCGCCAGTCGCTGGAGGTGCAGTTGCCGCACCTGATCGACATGCGCGATGGTTCGAACACCTTCACCGTTACGCTCGGCGATCCCAACGGGCGTAAGGACCAGCGCCCCGCCGACAACACCCTCAGCGTTCCGTTCCTGGCCGCTGCCGATAGCGCCTTCACAGGGCGCATCCGCTTTCGCTTGCGCACAGCAGGGGGCAGGCGGAATGGCCCAATTGGAGAACACCCGCGGCCCGATGCTGCTGGAATGGAAATGGATCGACGGGGACCGATACGCTGAAGCGCGAAACCTCGAGGCGGCCCGCGGCAGCTACGTGCTCACGTTGTTGATAGTGGTCGTGCAAGCACTGCCGCGCTCCGCATCATCGACGATGGGGGCGCACCGGTCCAGGCTTCCGCAGCCAAGCGCGCAAGGGCACCATCGTACCAGTTCCGGGTGGAGGACGTGGCGGCCGGTTCCTAGGGCGCTACCCTTGTTGGTCAAGTCACCCGGCCCGGCACCGGGCGGGCGTTGGTGGACTGCCTGGTCCCGGTAAGCCGCGGTGGTCGCGGTCCGCGATGCCGGCGGACCCCGTGGATGGTTGGGCTCTGCCCCCCTGGTACCGACTTCGTGCAGCGCGTCGACCTCAGTGGTCATCCCAGCGGGCACCTACCGCGTGCTGCTCAGGCAGAACGCCGAAGAGACCGAGATCGGCCGCATCGAGCTGCCCTAGCGCCCGGCTATTGTTGAGGGCGGGGCTACTTTCGCGGCCCTATCCGGTCCCATAGTTCAATGGATAGAATAGGAGTTTCCTAAACTCTTGATCCAGGTTCGACTCCTGGTGGGATCACCAAGCGATCCGATGAGGAGGCGGGAACGGCTCGTTGGGATGCCTCGCCGTGTTTTTCCTGAACCGACCCCTCCACACCCCCCTGTGTGAAAGTGGAATACCCGCTACGCTGGGGAGCCTTACACGCGCGTGACCTTCGGCACGGCCGCATTGTGTGCGGCCCCGCGTCGTCGCATACATGCGCAAAGCCCTCCCGATCCTCCTGCTCCTGGTGCCATTCAGGGTGCTTTCACAGCCCACCAACACCAGCTGCGCCACGGCCCAGTTGCTGTGCGCGCAGCAACCCGCTTTGGGGAACAACACCGGCGCCACCGGCGCTCTGCCTGCCTTCTGCCCACCGGCCGACAACCTGCTGTGGTACACCTTCACCACCAACAGCCAGGGCGGCACCGTGAATGTGCGCGTGAACCAGATCGATTGCCCGGTGGTCGCTGGCATGGACGATGAACTGAGCGTGGTGGTCCTCAGCGGCGATGGCAATTGCACCCCAGCGGCCTTCGCAGCGGTATCGCCCTGCGAACTGGACAACCAGGCGTTCACGACCACGACCCTTGCGTTGGCGGCCAACACGCAATACTGGGTGGTGGTATCCGGTGCGGTGAACAACGGTGCCACGATCGCGGCGCAATGCGGCTTCCGCATCACGCTCAGCGGTGCCGGCATCGATGTGGTGAACGTGGATTTCGACGCGGGTCCCGATGTGGAGATCCCCGAGGGCGGCAGCGTGCAACTGGGTGCAACCGGCGGCACCACTTACAATTGGTCGCCCACCGTGGGCCTCAGCGGCAACAGCATTCCCGACCCTATCGCCAATCCATCGAGCAGCACGGCCTACGCCGTCAGTACCGTGATCAATGGTTGCACGTACTCGGACACGGTGGTGGTGGACATCATCCGCCTGATCGATCCGCCGAACACCTTCACCCCGAACGGCGACGGCATCAACGACACGTGGGAGGTGCCCGGCATCGCCGACTATCCGGGCAGCGAGGTGCTCATCTTCGATCGCTGGGGACAGAAGGTGTTCAAGAGCAACGGCTATCGCGAGCCGTGGGACGGAACGCACAACGGCAAGGACCTCTCCGAGGGCAGCTATTACTACTACATCCAGTTGAACCAGCTCGAGGGCAAATCGGCCCCTTATACGGGCTTCATCTCCATCATCCGATGAGGAAGGCGATGCTCCTCGTTGCCATGATGCCGCTGTTCGCGGTGGCGCAGCAGCTCACGCAGTACACGCAGTACGTCTTCAACCACTTCAGCGTGAACCCCGCCGTGGCCGGCAGCAAGGATTGCCTGGACGTGCGCCTGGGCTTCCGCAAGCAATGGACGGGCTTCGACGGTGCTCCCACCACGGGCTGGGCCAGCGTGCATGGCACCATCACCGCCAAGGGCAAGCCCTTCCAGAAGAACAAGCACGGCGTAGGCGTCTTCATGGAAAGCGACAACGCCGGCAACTGGGGCTACACGCGCATGGTGGGCGCCTATGCCTACCACATGCAGATGTCGCGCGACTATTACCTCTCGCTCGGGTTCTTCGGTGGCGCGCAGCAGATGAAGTTCGACCATGGCGAAGCCACCACGGTGCAGCCCAACGACCCCGCGTTGAACGGTCGCAGCGCCGTAGTGGTGATCCCTGAGATCACACCGGGTATCTGGGCCTATACCAAAGTGGCGTGGGCGGGCATGGCCATGCACCAGATGCTGGGCAACACCATCAAGAACATGGGCATCGATTCGCACCTGGCGCGGCAGTTCATGCTGAGCGCGGGATACAAGTACCGCATCGCGCGCAAGACGGCGCTGATCCCCAGCATGCTGGCCAAGTTCAGCAAGGGAGGCCCGCCGGCGCTGGACATCAATGCCATGGTGGAGTGGAACCGGAAGTTCTCCATCGGCGCGGGCTACCGCAACGGCGATGCGGTCACCTTCCTCATGAAAGTGCCCTTCGCCAAGTACTTCCAACTGGGCTACAGCTACGATGTGACCACCAGCAAACTGCGCGTGGCAGGCAACAACACGCACGAGATCATCCTCGCCATCACGCCGTGCGGCCCCGACGATGCCAGCAAGCGCGCGATCAGCTGCCCAGCATTCGACTAGAACAGACAACACGATGCGCATGAACCTCACACACCGGACCCTGACGCTGGCCCTGCTCGTATTCTCGAGCGCGATTGCCGTGGCGCAGCAGGGAGCGCAACGGACGAAGTATTGGATCGGCGGCGATGGCGCTTGGGACGATGCCGCGAAGTGGAGCCTGGCGCCGGAGGGCCCGGGTGGTGCAGGTGTGCCGCGCGCAGATGAGAACGTGGTGATCGGGGGGGGTGGCGAGAGCATTGTGCGATTGGCGAGCACCTCGCGCTGCGCATCGTTCATGGCCGATGGTCGGAGCGGATACGTTCATGTGCAAGGCCGGGCTGGGGATGAGCTTGTGATCGGCGGCGATTGGACCCTGGGTGGCAATGTGATCTGGGATGCATCCGGCACCACGCGGATCACCGGTGGCGGCATGATCGATACGCGTGGTATTCCCTTGCGCGGCGCCTTGGTGATGGATAGCGAGCGCGACTGCACGATCCTGAGCGATCTGGTCCTGTCGGAGAGCGATATCACCTTCCGAAAGGGCACCGTGCATGCAGGCGGCGGGATCATCAGCGCCCGAACGCTGTGCAGCGAAGGCCGGGCGGCGAAGCGTTTCGATGCGGGACGTTCCGTGGTGCAGCTGCGCACGGCGCCCAACATGGATGCGCTTGCCGGCATCGTGCGCGCACAGGGATCGGTGCTTGCCGTAGGTGGGCAGAAGCACGATTGGCCAGGTGGCACGGGCACTGAACCCGATGCGTTGGATGTGGTGGTGTGCGGCACCGGGGCTGGACAGACGCCCTTCATCGCGACGACCTCCGCGCTCACCAATTTCAATGGGTTCAATGTGCGTTGCCGTGGGCAATGCAACGCCACCATTACCGTGAACGTGAGCGGTGGCAGCGGCAATTTCACCTACTCGTGGCTCTTTGGCGGACCGACCACGCAGACCTGGGTGGGCGCGTGCGGCGGCCCGCAGATCGTGGTGGTCACCGATGGGACGCAGGGCATTTCGTGCGGCGTGCCGCTGAACGTCACCGAGCCCTCGCCGCTGGGCGTCATCTTCTTCGGCCCAGGCACACCGCCTACCTGTGCTGATGTGTGCAACGGTTCGCGACAGGCCCTGCCCATAGGTGGTGTGGCGCCGCATACGTTCAACTGGAACAACGGTGCCGGAAATGCTCCCACCTTCGACCAGTTGTGCGCGGGAACGAACACGCTCGAGATCACCGATCTCAACGGCTGCACGTTCGACACCACCTTCACCTACAACCTGTTGCCGATCGCTCCGAACCTCACGTTCACGAACAGCAGTTGCTTCGGGCAGTGCGATGGAACGGCATCGGTGAACCCGAGCGGCGGCACGCCCAACTACACCATCACGTGGAACCCCGCACCAGGCGCGGGGCAGGGCACCAACAACGCCACGGGCCTGTGCGCGGGCAACTACACGGTGCTCATCGTGGATGCCAACGGATGCGATACCACGCTCGCTTTCACTATCGCGCAGCCCGCGCCGATACAACCCAATCCTGCGACGGTCAATGCCAGTTGCTTCGGTGCATGCGATGGAGCCGCGTCCGTGGCACCAACCGGATCACCGGGGCCTTTCACGTACGTGTGGGCACCGGCCCCCGGCGGAGGCGCTGGAACCAATAGCGTAACCGGCCTATGCGCGGGCAACTACACGGTGCTGATCACCGATCAGATCACCGGTTGCGATACGCTGGTGCCGATCACGATCGACTCGCCATCGGCCATCGAGGTGCAGGGCACGGTGACCGATGCGACCTGTGCGAGCGAATGTGATGGTGCCATCGACATCATCATCACCGGTGGTCAGGCGCCGCTCACGATCACGTGGGCGCCACCGCCTGCTGTTGGGCAGGGCACCACCAACGTGAGCGGCTTGTGCGCAGGTCCCTACACGGTGACGGTGGTGGATGCGCTCGGCTGCGACACAACGGTAGCCTTCACGGTGAACGCACCACCGCCGTTGATCGCCAGCGTGATCACCACCGATGTGACCTGCAACGGCGCTTGCGATGGAACAGCAACGGCCGATGTGCAAGGCGGTGTCTCGCCGTACAGCTACTTGTGGATACCGAACCCTTCGGGTGGCCAGGGAACACCTGTGGTCACGGGGCTCTGCGCCGGACCGGGCAGCGTGCTCATCACCGACGCCAACGGTTGCGATACCACGATCAACTACATCATCAACGAGCCGCCGCCATTGCAGGTAACGCCAAGCCAGACCGATGTGACCTGCGGCAACTTGTGCGATGGCACCGCAACCGTGGATGTGATCGGCGGCGTGCAACCCTACACGTACGTGTGGACACCTGCACCCAACGGCGGACAAGGCACGAACACGGCAACGGGCCTGTGCGCAGGACCGATCAGCGTAACAGTCACGGATGACAACGGCTGCACGATCACGCAGGACTTCATCATCCTCGATGCCGTACCCATTCTGCTTTCGTTGCAAGTGCTGCCCGCGAGCTGCCCCGGTGTGTGCGATGGATCGGCGGGAGTGATCGTCACGGGTGGTGTTGGACCGTACAGTTATCTGTGGACGCCACCGCCCGGCACAGGCCAGGGCACGCCTGATGTCACGGGCCTTTGCCCGCAGGCCTACACGCTTACAGTGACCGACGCGGCGGGCTGCGATACGACGATCGCGTTCACCGTTCCCGCGCCACCGCCGATCGATGCGAGCGGCGTGGTGACCGATGCCACCTGCAACGGCGATTGCGATGGAGCGATCGTGCTCACCGTCAGCGGCGGCAACGGCGTGTTCACGTATGTATGGACGAACAACCCGCCGGTGGGGCAGGGGACCGGGTCGGTCTCCGCGTTGTGCGCTGGCACCTATGATGTCACGATCACCTCCGGCGCGTGCGACACCACGCTTTCCTTCACGGTGAATGAACCGCCACCGATCGATGCATCGGTGACGACCACGGACCCGACGTGCGCGGGCTTGTGCGACGGTACGGCGACGGTGATCGCCACGGGTGGCACTGCACCGCTCGCCTACCTGTGGAACCCGAACGTGAACGGACAGGGAACGCCGGATGCGATCGACCTGTGTCCAGGCAATTACACCGTAACCGTGACCGATGCATCTGGATGCGACACCACGCTGTCGTTCACCATCAATGATCCGACCCCCATCGTGGTCGACCTCGTGACTACACCGGCGAGTTGCGGTGGCGGGTGCGATGGCACCGCGACGGCGACCCCGAGCGGCGGTACTGGACCGTACACCTACGACTGGCAGGCGCCACCGGGCGGTGGTCAAGGCACACCGAACGCCACGGATTATTGTCCGGGCGCATACACGCTCACTGTGACCGATGCGGTGGGTTGTTCGGTGATCGTGCCCTTCGCGATCAGTACGCCGTCGGGCATCGATGCTAGCGGCGTGGTGACGGATGCGAGCTGCGTGAACGATTGCAATGGCGCGATCGATGTGACCGTGACGGGAGGGCTTGCGCCGTACACCTACCTGTGGACGCCCGCACCCGGAAGCGGGCAGGGCACGCCGAACGCATCGCTCCTTTGCGCCGGCAATTGGTCATTGCAGATCACCGATGCGGCGCAATGCGATACGGTGCTGCTCTTCGTTGTCAACGCTCCGTCGGCGATCGTGCCGAACGAGTCGCATACCGATGAGGATTGCAATGGCCCGTGCAACGGCACCGCCACGGTGAACCCCGTCGGTGCAGGTCCATTCACCTTCATCTGGTCGCCACTGCCGCCCAACGGGCAGCAAGGCCTGCCGAGCGTGAACAGTTTGTGCCCCGGCATTTGGACCGTGGTGATCGGAGATGCATCAGGATGCGACACTACAGTGGTCTTCGACATCCTTCCGAAGGTGCCCATCGCAGACAATGTGGTGTGGACGGATAGTCCCTGTCCGAATACGTGCGCGGGCACGGCGACGGTGACACCGACCGGCGGCATTCCTCCATACACCTACCTGTGGATACCGAACCCGCCTGTTGGACAAGGAACAACGAGCGTGAGCGGGCTTTGCCTTGGCGCGTGGGAGGTGCGCGTGTTCGATTCGGTGGGCTGCTTCAGCTCCACCACCTTCTTCGTCGGCACTCCTCCCCAGTTCAATGCGAACCTGATCACTACGCCCGAGACCTGCGCGGGAGCATGCACGGGCACAGCAACCGTAACGCCCACCGGCGGCACGGGAGCGATCGGCATCGACTGGCAGCCGCCGCCCGGCGGCGGCCAGGGAACAACAACGGCTACCGGACTGTGTGCGGGAACGAATTACACCGTCACGCTTACCGACGACAACGGCTGCGACAGCATATTCGCTTTCACTGTCGATCCATTCACGGCGATACAGGCCAATAGCAGCAGCACGCCGGTGAGTTGCGCGGGTGATTGCAACGGCACGGCCACGGTCGGCCCTACGGGCGGCATTGCGCCATACACCTACGATTGGCAACCGCCTCCATCCGGCGGGCAAGGCACAACGCAGGCCACGGGCTTGTGCGAGGGCATCATCAGCGTTACGATCACCGATGCGACGGGATGCAGCATCGTGGCAGACATCCTCATCACCGGTCCGCAACCGATCCTGGACAATGCGACGGTGACCGGAGTGGCATGCGCCGGTGATTGCAACGGATCCATTGAACTCGCGCCCAGCGGAGGCGTCGCGCCCTACATCATTTCGTGGGCTCCGGTGCCACCGAACGGACAGGGAGGAACAAGTGCAACGGGGCTTTGCGCGGGAACATACGCGGTGAACATCACCGACGCGACGGGCTGCAGCGTGGACTTCAGCTATGACCTCAGCGCGCCGCAACCACTCGTGCTGGACGTGACCACGACCCCAAGCCAGTGCGCGGTGTGCATAGGAACCGCAACGTTGGTCATCAACGGAGGTGCTGGACCTTACTCGATCACATGGACCGATCCCGGCGGAACGATCATCGCATCGGACGTGCTCGAAGTTGCGAATCTCTGCGGCGGCATCTACAACGTAAGCGTTACCGATGCGAACGGATGCACTGCCCAACGCGCCGTTCCGATTACCGACAGCGATGGTGAAGTTCTCACCATCACCGACGGCACGACGAGCTGCCCCAATACGTGCGATGGCAGCGTGAGCGTGTCGTTCAACTGCACTGATCCGCAATGCACCGTCGCTTGGTTCGATGCTTTTGGCAACGACCTCGGCGTGAGCACCAATGCTCTCACAGGCCTGTGTCCTGGCGATTACCTCGTTGAGGTGACGAACGCCTCCGGTTGCATCACCATCGATACGGCAACGGTGATTTCGCCCGCACCGACCACGTTGCTCATCAGCAGTTCGCCGGAGACCTGCGCTGGCGCGTGCGATGGCACTGCGGGGGTCGGGGTAGGCGGAGGTGTTCCGCCCTACACGTTCACGTGGTCGCCGCAACCGGGCGGCGGGCAGGGCACTCCGCTGGCCACAGGCTTGTGCGCAGGGGTGTACACTGTGAGCATTGGTGATGCCGCTGGTTGCGATACCACAGCGCAAGTGCTCATCACCGCGCCCGACAGCTTGTTCAGCGGCGCGGTACTTATCGATATCTCGTGCAGCGGGCAATGCGATGGCAACATCACCTTGGGGATCGGTGGAGGCACCGCGCCCTACACGGTCATCTGGTCGCCGGTGCCGCCCAATGGCCAGGGTGTTACTGCGGCCTTTGCATTATGCGCAGGCGATTGGACCGCGATGATCATCGACGCCAACGGCTGCTCGATCACGGAGACGTACACGATCAACGCGCCGCAACCACTGGATGTGAGCGTGAGCACCGTGGCCAGCACTTGCCCGAACTGCGATGGCTCGGCCACGGCAACGGTGAACGGCGGTACCGCGCCGTACAGCTATGACTGGAGCTTGAATGGCGCCACCGTGAGCACCGATCCTGTCGCGATCGATCTCTGCGGCGGGCTTTACCAGATCACCGTCACCGATGCGAACGGATGTTCTTCCACGCAAGTGGTGCAGGTGGCCGATAGCAATGCGGAAGTGATCACGCCCACCGATGGGCAGAGCACCTGCGCGAACAATTGTGACGGTGTGGTCAGCGTGAGCTTCATCTGCAATGCGCCGCCTTGCAACGTCACCTGGACCGATGCGACGGGCAACATCATCGCGCAGAACGAACTGAGCGTGGACAGCCTGTGCATTGGCACCTACACCGCGCAGGTCATCAACAACGATGGCTGCGTGAGCTTCGCCGATGCGTCGGTACTGCCTTCGCAAGCGATCGTGCCGAACTTGAGCACCACGCCGGCCACATGCTTCGGTGTTTGTGATGGCACCGCTACGGTGGGACCGACGGGTGGTGTGCAGCCCTACACCTACTTCTGGGATCCACCACCGGGTGGCGGGCAGAACACCCCACAGGCCACCGGGCTCTGTGCGGGCGTGTATACGGTGACCATCGCCGATGCGAACCTCTGCGACACGGTGGTGCAAGTACTTATCCTCGGTCCGCAGGAGATCCTGATCGACGCGATCGTGGACGACATCTCGTGCGATCAGCTCTGCGATGGAAGCATCACAGCTATCGTGAACGGCGGCACCGCGCCCTACAGCTACGTGTGGTCGCCAACTCCTCCTGCCGGCCAAGGCACGCCCACGGCCAGCGACCTGTGCGCGGGAGATTGGACCCTGACCGTTACGGATGCGAATGGCTGCACGGCCTCGCAAACGTGGACGGTGATCGAACCGGATCTCCTGCAAGGCAGCGTCAGCAGCACACCTAGCCAATGCGGCTCCTGCATCGGTACCGGTGATGTGGTGGTGAGCGGCGGCACTGCTCCCTACTTCATCGAGTGGTCCATCGGTGGTGGCTTCGTCGGCACCGGTCCTTCGCTCATTGACTTGTGCGCGGGGATCTACAATGTGCTGATCACCGATGCGAACCTCTGCACGCTGTCAACGATCGTCGTGGTGAGCGATATCGATGGCGAGGTGGTGACGATGACGGACGACCTCGTTACCTGCCCCGGCGATTGCGATGGTATGGTGAGCGTCGCCTTCAACTGCGCGATTCCCACTTGCGTGATCGCTTGGTTCGATGCTTCGGGCAACGACCTCAACGAACCGAGTAACACGCTGTCGAACCTGTGCGCGGGGCTCTACCTGGCGCAAGTCACCAATGGCCTTGGCTGCATAACCATCGACACGGCCTTTGTGACGGAGCCCGATCCCATCGTGCCCAATCTGAGCACCACGCCGACGAGTTGTTTCGGTGTTTGTGACGGAACGGCCACCGTAGGGCCCACCGGGGGGCAGCCGCAATACACCTACCTCTGGGTGCCCGATGTGAACGGACAGGGCACGCCGCAGGCCACAGACCTCTGCGCAGGCAGCTACAGCGTCACCATCGGCGATCAAGCGGGATGTTCGATCACCGTGGATGTGCTCATCCTTGAGCCTACGCCTGTCGTGGCCACTGCGACCGTGACGCCCATCACATGCAACGGAGCCTGCGATGGAACGATCAACGTAGCGCCGAGCGGCGGAACAGCCCCATACACCTACGCATGGGATCCGATTCCCGGCAACGGGGATGGCACCCCCGATGCTACCGACCTGTGCCCTGGCGATTGGAGCGTGACCATTACCGACTTCAACGGTTGCGATACCACGTACACCTTCACGCTTACGGATCCGCCGGTGCTCGATGCGCAGGTGGGCACGAGCGACAACCTCTGCTTCGGCGACTGCAATGGAACGGCGCAGGTGTCGATCAGTGGCGGCGTCGGTCCTTACGCTATCGTTTGGTTGAATGCACTCGGCATCACCATCGCGAGCGGAACGGACAACGTCTTCGATCTGTGCGCAGGCGACTACACGGCGGTTGTCACGGATGCGAACGGCTGCACGCTTCCGGTGCCTTTCACCATAACTGAGGGAACACCGATCCTCGCGAATCTCACGTTCACCAACGAGACTTGCTTCGGGCCTTGCGATGGCACGGCTGCCGTTTCGCCCACTGGTGGAACTGGACCGTACACCTTCATCTGGCAGCCCGAACCCGACACTGGCCAAGGAACCGGACAAGTAACGGGGCTTTGCGCAGGGCCGGTGAGCGTGACCATCACGGACTTCCTGCTGTGCGACACGACGATCACCTTCACCGTGCTGCCCTTCGCCTCCGATCAATGACACCGAGACGGTGAACAGCGTCCTGTGCAACGGCGCGTGCGATGGAAGCATCCTTACCGCCGCCACAGGCGGGATCGGCAGCTACACCTACGTATGGAGCCCGGTTCCTTCGAACGGGCAGGGCAATGCAAACGCCACAGGACTCTGCCCGGCGGCGTACTCCCTGACCATCACCGATGGGGTCGGCTGTGATAGCGTCTTCACATACACCATCACTGAACCGGATACACTTAGCGTGACCGTGGACCAGGTGATCGATGCCAGCTGCGCTGATGCATCCGATGGCCAGATCTTCATCACCATCGGCGGTGGCACCCCGCAGTACAGCTCGAATTGGACGGGGCCGAACGGATTCAACGCCCAGATCGAGGACATCAGCGGATTGGCCCCCGGCAGCTATACGCTCACGGTCACGGACAACAATGGCTGCACCTACACGCTGGGGGTCACCGTGAACGCGCTGGCAACGGTCATCGCCGATGCGGGCGTGGACCAGTCCGAATGTGCGGGTGTTCCGATCACATTGGATGGATCGGCCAGCGTGGGCGCAGTGACGTACGAATGGCGCGATGACCAGAACAACGTCATCAGCAACGCGGCCATCGCGGATCCGGGATCGCTTGGGCCGGGCGCGCATGTGTTCACGCTCACCGTGAGCGATGGGCCTTGCACCAGCAGCGATCAGGTGGTGATCACGATCCTCGATCCGCCCATCGCCAACGCTGGTGCCGATCACGAGATCTTCCTCGGGGACGCAGTGACGCTTGGTGGAGCGCCCACAGGCCCTGTATTCTCATCCTTCTACTGGCAGCCGGATTCGTTGCTGAACGATCCGCCAGCCTCCAATCCCATCGCTGAACCGACCGTGACGACATGGTTCGTTGTCACCGTTACCGCCCCGAACGGCTGTGTCGATATCGATTCCGTCCTGGTCACGGTCATTCCCGAGATCGTCATCCCCACGGGCTTCACGCCCAATGGCGATGGATGGAACGACGGCTGGGTGATCGACCACATCGACCTCTTCCCGGAATGCGAGGTGGAGGTGTACAACCGATGGGGCGAATTGCTCTTCCGAAGCGTGGGCTACAAGCAGCCCTGGGACGGCAAGTACAACGGAGGCTTCGTTCCCGTGGGCACGTACTACTACGTGATCGAGTTGAACGATCCCCGTTTCCCAGACGCGTACACCGGCCCGCTCACCGTGATCCGATAGCCATGCAGAACCACCGCACACTCCCGCTCTTCGTTGCGATCGCATGCATGGTGATTTCCGCGCATGCGCAGCAGTTGCCGCAGCTGACCCAGTACGTCAGCAACGACTACGTCTTCAACCCGGCCGTGGCAGGCTCTCGCAACTTCTTCGAGTTGCGCAGCGGCCACCGCTATCAATGGGTGGGCATCCAGGAGGCGCCACGCACCTTCACCCTCACTGGCACTACGCCTGTCGGCCAGAAGATGGGTGTGGGCGGCATGCTCTTCACGGACATCGTGGGGCCTACGCGTCGCACCGGCTTGCAATTCTCCTACGCCTATCATTTGAAGCTGAACGAGGACCTGCGTCTTTCACTCGCACTTTCCGGCGGCTTGCTGCAATTCCTCATCGATGGTTCGAAGATCCAATTGCACGACACCGGCGATCCTGTCATGGACGACCAGTTGCGTGGAGGGATCGAAGCGGACGCGACCTTCGGCGGATTGCTCTATCACCCCAAGTATTGGGTAGGGGTCAGCGTTCCGCAGCTCATGGGCAACAAAGTGGTCTTCCTGAACACCAGCGATGGCACATTGAGCAGGATGGACCGGCACTACTATCTCATGGGCGGTTACCGGCATCAACTGGGTGCCGATTTCAAACTGGAGCCCTCGCTGCTGGTGAAGTACGTGGCCCCGGTGCCAGTGAAGGTGGATGCGACCCTCACCCTTAAGTACCGGGACACCTTCTGGGTGGGCGGGTCGTACCGGACCAACGATGCCATATGCCTCATGGTGGGCTACTGGCACAAACAGCAGTTCCAGTTCGGTTACAGTTACGATGTCATCAGCAGCAACCTGAAGAACTATAGCACTGGCACCCATGAGGTCATGCTGGCGATCACCATCGGCAAGCAGGCCGCTTCAGACGCGGAAGCCACTCCTTAGCCTACTGGAACGACCGGAGCAGCTTGTCTCCGTCGATCCTTTATGAACAATGGTCGAAGACCTTGATCCCGTAGGACTTTGAGTTGACCCCGGGCAGGCGCTTGGCCGTAATTTGCACGCCCTTTTACCGGTGGGGAGCACGTGCGCAAGAATACCTTATCGTCCACCACTTTAGCCTCCGTTCGCGGGTGGCTATTGGGCGTTGCCATGTGCGTGGGCGCTGGGGTGTTCGCGCAGGGCAATTTCGGTCCCGGTGCTGGGCCCTCGCAGCAGTCGGGTGGGGGCACTTGCTTCAATGCCGGGGGTAGTGCCCTTGGCGGTGGTGGTCAGCAGATCGATGCCTGCACAGGTTACTTCTACGACAGTGGCGGGTCAGGTGGCAATTACGCTGATGGCGAGCACATAACGGTTACGATCTGTCCGGCCGCCGGGCCGGGCTCCGGGCCAAGCACCTCGGTGGCTTTCCTTCAGTGGGATGTGGCCGGGCTGGTGGTGCTCACGGACTATCTTGAAATCTATGATGGCACATCTACCGGCGGCTTGCCCATCGCCGTTGGGTCGAACCTGGTCTCGCTCGCTGGCCAGACATTCACGAGCACGCATCCATCGGGCTGCCTCACCTTCGAATGGCACAGCGATCTGCTGGGAACGGCATCGGGTTGGGTGGCGCGTATCGTAACCGCGCTGCACGCAGGCGATAACACGGCCGCGCAGATCTGCGCGAACGCCGCCCCCGTGGCGCTGTTCTCGTTGCTCAGTGGCTCTCCTGATCCGGGAGGTACATGGAAGGATCCTCTTGGCGCGCCGCACAGCGGCATCTTCGATCCTTTGGCCGATCTCCAAGGCAATTGGATCTACTCGCACAGTGTGCCGGCGACTTGCCCCGTCTCTAGCGCCACGCTCACCGTCACGAAGATCGATGCACCTGACGCCGGAACCGATGCCAACTTGAACGTGTGCGCCTCCGACGCACCTATTCCATTGTTCGCGGCGTTGGGAGGCACACCGGATCCCGGCGGCGCCTGGACCGCTCCCGGTGGCGGTGCGCACTCAGGGATCTTCGATCCATCGGTCGATCCACCGGGCATCTACACGTACACGGTCACGGGTACTTCGCCCTGCCTTACTGACGCTGCCACCGTAACGGTTTCGGTGAACCAGCCCCCCAATGCGGGCATCGATGGATCCATCGCCGTTTGCAGCAATGGTGCGCCCATATCGCTTTTCGCACAGCTTGGAGGTTCGCCCGACAATACCGGTGCGTGGACCGGACCCGGCGGAGCACCGGTCAGTGGAACGTACACCCCTGGAACTAGCACGCCGGGCATTTATACCTATACGGTACCGGGCACTCCACCGTGCGCTGCAGACCAATCGACGGTGACCGTTTCGCAGACTACCGCGCCCAATGCAGGTGGCAATCGTTCCATTGCTGTGTGCAGCAATGGCATCCCCTTCTCCATGCTGGCGCAACTCCTTGGAACACCGGATGCAGGCGGCAGCTGGGTCGGACCCGGCGGGGCACACGGTGATCTCTTCACACCTGGTGTTGATGCTTCGGGCGCATACACCTACACCGTTATCGGTACTGCCCCATGCGCCAATGCCACGGCAACGCTGACGATCACGGTGAACCAGGCCCCCAATGCAGGCGCCAATGGATCCGTGACGCTGTGCAGCACGAGCGGAGTCTACTCGCTCTTCAATGCGCTCGTCGGCTCACCTAACGTTGGTGGATCCTGGCGCGATCCTTCGAACAACCCGCATTCCGGCAATTTCACGCCGGGCGTGAGCCCAGCAGGGGTGTATACATACTCTGTGACAGGCACCGCGCCCTGCACTCCTGCGAGCGCAACGGTTACGGTGACGGTGAATACAGCCCCCAATGCTGGCACTGGCGCGAACGTGACCCGCTGCTCCAATGCGCCCAACTTCGGTCTTTTCGTGCAACTCGGCGGATCACCGAATGCAGGGGGAACTTGGACTGACCCCATCGGTATCGCACACGGCAACACGTTCGATCCAGGCGTGGACCTGCCAGGTCCATACACCTACACTGTCGTTGGATTAGCGCCGTGCGCCAATGCGACTGCCGTGGTGAATGTGTCAATCGTGGAGGCGCCGGACGCAGGTCTGAACGGTGGCCGCACAGTATGCAGCAACGCTGCGCCTTTCGACCTCTTCGCAGAATTGGGCGGCACCCCCGACGCAAATGGAACATGGACTGCACCTGGGGGCGGAGCGGTAGGCAGCATATTCACCCCAGGCACTTCCACGCCGGGCATTTATGTCTACACAGTGCCTGGGACCAGCCCCTGTGCTAACGATCTGGCCACCGTTAACGTGGTCGTTGTGAATGCCCCGAATCCGGGAACGAATGGAAGCATCTCGGTTTGCAGCAATGCCGCGAACGTGAACTTGTTCGGCTTGTTGGGCGGCAGTCCGCAGGTGGGCGGAACCTGGACGAAACCCGGAGGGGGGGTACACTCCGGCACCTACCTCCCCGCCAGCGACCCCGCAGGCAATTACACGTACACCGTGGCGGGAACCACGCCATGCACGAGCCAGAGCGCAGTGGTGCAAGTATCTCGCACGATCGCGCCCAATGCGGGCACCAATGGAAGCATCACGGTCTGCAGCACCAACGGTGCTTTCCAATTGATCAACCAGCTTGGCGGCTCGCCCAGTGGTACGGGGAGCTGGCTTGATCCCTCCTTTGCCCCGGCATCCGGCACGTTCACTCCGGGCACAAGCCTTCCTGGCGTGTATGCATATGTGGTGCTCGGCAGTGGCCCGTGCGTTAACGACACCGGATTCGTTGCCGTGAATGTGAACACCGCACCGAATGCGGGAACGAATGCATCCACTACGGTGTGCGACAATGCATCTGCATTCCCGCTGTTCAACCTGCTTGGTGGTACGCCGATGGTCGGCGGCACATGGACTCGCCCCGATGGCAACAGCCATACGGGCACCTTCACACCTGGTCTTTCGCAAACCGGGGGATATACCTATACGGTTGCGGGACTTGCACCCTGCGCGAATGCGACCGCCGTGGTAACCGTGAGCGTGAACCATCAGCCCAACGCGGGAACCAACGACAGCTTCACGCGGTGCAGCACCGATGGACCGGTGAACATGTTGAACGAGCTGAACGGAAATCCTGAACCGGGCGGTGCGTGGACGGGGCCTGGGGGCGCTTCGACGGGAACGTTCGTCCCTGGCACTTCGCAACCCGGCGTGTACACGTATTCCATCGCTGGGCTCGCGCCTTGCACCAACGCGAGCGCAACGCTCTCGGCTTTCGTCATTCAAGCACCCAATGCCGGTGGAGATGGAACGATCACGGTTTGCCAAGGAAACGGAACGGTGAATCTCTTCACCGGGATCACCGGCCCATACGACCTCGGGGGTACATGGGAGGACTTGGATAACACCGGGCAACTCACCGGCAACTTGTTCAATTACAGCGGACTGTCTCCGGGCACGTATGAATTCCGATATGAAGTAGAGGGATTCGGCCAGTGCGGCGATGACCACGCGCACGTGGATGTGATCATCACGGCGCAACTGGATGCTGGCAACAACACCAACGCCAGTGCCTGCAGCAGCAGCACTGCTGTGAACCTGTTCAATCTGCTCAGCGGTGGCCCGCAGGGGGGCGGCACATGGGCCGATCTGGACAACACAGGCAATCTCGCGGGACAATTCTTCAACGCCAGTGCGAGCGGTGCTGGCGTGTACCACTTCCGCTATCTGCTCGTTGGCAGCGTGGGGTGCGCTGCCGACAGTGCCGACCTCACCCTCACCGTAGTTGCCGCGCCCAACCCGGGCACCAGCGCGACTACGACCGTGTGCAGCAATGCCGGCCAATTCAGCATGTTCGCCTTGCTCGGAGGCAATCCCCAGAATGGCGGGCAGTGGCGTGTTGGAGCACCGAACGGCATGGTCCATAGCGCCAACTACAATCCTGCCGTCGACAACTCGAACACGTTCTACTACGTGCTGAACGGGAGCCCTCCTTGCAGCAGCGCGAATTCCACAGTGACAGTCACGGAGGTGCAGGCGCCCTGGGCCGGGAATGATGGCACCACTACCATCTGTTCGAGCACGGCGCCCTTCAGCATGTTCAACCTCCTCACGGGCAACCCGAATACGGGGGGCAGCTGGTATTTCAACAACATTCTGCATGCGGGCGGCGCAACGTACACGCCAAGCCAGGATGCGACCGGTCTCTACGAGTATCGCGTAGCGGGCCAGGCTCCTTGCGGAGAGGATGTGGCCGTGGTGAACGTGACCGAAGTGCAGGAGGCCAATGCAGGCTGCCCAAGTTCGGTGACGGTGTGCGCCAACTCGCCGTCATTCCAGCTCTTCAACGTGCTCACATGCGATCCGCAAACAGGCGGCTTCTGGTTGGGGCCGGATCTGTTGCCGCATAGCAGTTCATACAACCCGGCGACGGATGACGAAGGCGACTATCGCTACATCATTACAGGCACCTCGCCCTGCGTGAACGATACCGGCGTGGTGTCGGTGTTCGAGACCGATCTGGTCTTCGCTGGCTGCGATGCGGGCGCATCGTATTGCGCTTCGGCAGCGCAACCCGGCAACACGGTCAATCTCTTCACCTTGCTGGGCTGCAATCCTGATCCCTTCGGCACATGGGTCGGCCCCGAGCCGCTCAACCCGCCTTCTTCGGGCTTCTTCCAACCCGGGGTATCTCCTCCTGGGGTGTATACCTATTCGGTCTCCAATACCTGCGGATCGGATGATGCGCAGGTTACGCTGACGGTTAGCGCGCCGCCGATCGCAGGATGCAACGGCAGCGCGACGCTCTGTTCCACCGGCACTTCCATCAACATGTTCTTACTTCTCGGTTGCAATCCGCAAGCCGGTGGACAATGGAGCGGCCCTGCCCCGAACTACTCCAACGTGGTGAGCAACTTCTTCCAGCCCGGCGTTTCTGTGCCGGGCACCTACCGCTACCGTGTGGCTGGTGTTGGCGCGTGCGGCAATGCCGATGCGTTCGTCACTATAGTGGTGAACCAAGCCGCCAATGCCGGAACAGGTGGCAGCCACAGCTTCTGTCGCACCAGCGGGCAGATCAATCTATTCAACCTCTTGGGCGGCACTCCGCAATCGGGTGGCGCATTCACCCTCGGCATGGCCACTGTGAGCCCTATTCTCGATCCAGCGAGCGCACAGAGCGGAACATACATCTACACGGTAACCGGTGCGCCCCCCTGCGCCAATGCGCAAGCATCGTTGGTCGTGACATTCTACGATCAACCTGATGCCGGAAACGATGGCTCGTTGGAGATGTGCAGCAGCAGTCCGATCGTCTCGCTGATCAGTTACCTCACGGGTGCGCAGTTCGGTGGGGTTTGGTCCAATCCTTCGGGTGCAGGACACTCCGGCATTTACGATCCGGTGGTGGATGGCCCAGGGCTGTACAAGTACCGTGTCAACGAGAATGCGGGTTGCCCTGCCGACAGCGCCTATGTGACTGTGTTCGAGTATGGCGCCGTGGAAGCGGGTACGGGCGGCACGGTGCAGGTGTGCGAGAGCGTTGCACCCTTCTCGCTCTTCGACCACCTCACGGGCGAACAGACCGGCGGAACGTGGACCGATCCCAGCGGCGCGGTCGTCACAGATATTTACAGTCCTGGCACATCGCAACCGGGCGCGTACAAGTACAAGCTCCTGGGTACTCCTCCATGCGCGAGCGATTCTGCGACAGTGACCATCGTGGAAAGCCCACAGGCGGATGCGGGGATCAGCACGCTTGCGAATCTGTGCAGTGCGCAGGCCCCTGTTCCTTTGATCTCATTGCTCGCGGGATTGCCCGACACCAATGGTTCCTGGACCTATGGCGGCCCGCACGGCCCGCTCTTCGATCCTCAGGTGGACCTGCCCGGGCCCTATGTGTACACAGTGCTCGGCATAGCTCCTTGCAGCAACGCCACAGCCCAGGTCGTCATAACCCTCACGCAAGCCGCCAGCGCGGGCAGCAATGGTTCCATCACGGCCTGTGTGGGCGCGGACCCCATCGCACTGCTCGATGGCTTGGGCGGCTCACCATCACCTGGTGGATCATGGAGCACGGTCTGTGGCCAGGGTGAATTGATCAATGGGATCTTCGATCCAACCGGAATGGGGAGCGGGAGCACCTGCGTCTTCACCTATGCGCAAGCGGCGAACGGCCCGTGCGTCGCCACCAGCGCCCAGGTGGCCCTGAACGTGGTGGATGCACTTGATGCTGGGATAGACAGCAGCTCGCAGGCTTGTTATGGGCAGATCGTGGATCTATTCGCCGCGCTCGGCGGCACATCGCAGGCAGGCGGTTTCTGGTTGAACCCGGACAATGCGAATGGCGTCAGCGGATCGACATGGGCGACCGTTGGTGATGCCATAGGCATCACGTATCATTTCGACTACGTGCTGCCCGGCGGTTCGCAATGCACGAGCGACACCGCGCGCGTGAGCATCGAGTTGCTCGAAGGACCTTTTGCCGGAACCAATGGCTCAGGGAATGTGTGCACCATTGCCACATTCAACATGTTCGGGGCGCTCAGTGGCGGCCCCGATGCTGGCGGACAATGGTTCTCACCTGGTTGGGCGCCCCATGGTGCTGTGTACGTGCCCGCCACGGATGATCCCGGCATCTACCACTACATAGTGGGTGGTGTTGGCGCTTGCCCGGCGGATACCGCCGACGTGATCATGTCCGAGACCCCGGCCGCGAATGCAGGCGCACCGGCCTTCCCCGTGGTTTGCTCCACCGATACGGCCTTCAACATGTTCGCCTTGCTCGGGCCCAACGCCCAGCCGGGAGGCAGCTGGGTATATGTCACCGGCGGCAACGTTCTGCACAACGAGGTCTACAACCCCGCCATCGACGCGTCGGGCATCTATCGCTATTGCGTGCAAGGCACCGGTCCTTGCCCCACCGATTGCGAGTTCGTGACCGTGACCGAGAACCCGGCGCCCTACGCCGGCCAGAACAACACGGCCACGGTTTGTTCGAGCGATTCGCCGATCAACATGTTCAGCTTCCTGTTGAACAGTCCGCAGAGCGGGGGCACCTGGGTGTACGTCACCGGTGGAGACGTTCCTCATGTCGCCTTCTTCAACCCGGCGAGCGACCTGCCCGGGGTCTACCGTTACACTGTTACTGGTGCGGCACCATGTGCAGAATCTAGCGCGTTGCTCACTGTGGACTTGTTCCAGGCCAGCAATGCAGGCACGAGCACCACGGTGGATGCCTGCCTGTCGCAAACCTCCATCGACCTCTTCGCTGCGCTCGGCCCGAATGCGCAACCAGGCGGCGCATGGACCGATGGTGGCTCTGGCGCGCTCACTGGCAGCATATTCAACCCGAGCGTCGCGGGCAATGGCAGTTGGCCTTGTGTATACACCGTGCTGGGCAATGGCCCCTGCCCCAACATGAGCGCCACGGCCACTGTGGTGGTCGGCTCAGGGAGCAGTGCTGGCAACGATAGCACGGTGAGCGTGTGCGGCAGCACTACGTCCTATGACCTGTTGGATGCGCTTGGCGGCACGCCCACGCTCGGCGGCACATGGACCGATATTGCAGGCACCGGCGCCTCGTTGGTGAACGGAGTGCTCGATGTGAGCGATCTGCCGGTGGGCGGGCCCTACCAATTCTGCTACACAGTGATCGATGCGGGCTGCGGGAACGTGACGGCCTGCGTACTTCTCAGCGCGACCACCTTCCCGATCGCTGGCACGGGAACGAGCCTCACGCTTTGCTCCAACGCCAATGCTGTTGATCTGTTCTCACTGCTGACAGGCGCCCCCGATCCAGATGGCACGTGGTCTGGTCCGCAGAGCCAGCCGCATAACGGCCTCTTCCAACCCGGTTCGGATCCTGCTGGCATGTACACATATACCGTCGCTGGCGATGCGCCGTGCGTTGATGCGACCGCAACGATCAGCATCACGGTGAATGATCCGCCCGATGCGGGAGCCAATGGTGAGCTGCTCGCGTGCGACACGCTGCTCGCGCTCGATCTGTTCAGCGGATTGCAAGGAACGCCTCAGGCCGGTGGCTCCTGGACCGATGTCGATGGTACCGGCGGTCTCACCGGTGGGGCGCTCAACACTACGGGCATTGCGCCGGGCGAGTACTACTACCGATATACCGTGACTGTGGCGGGTTGCGGCAGCGCAACCGCCTTGGTGAAGGTGAAGGTGGTCACCAGCGTAGAGGTGCTCGACTTGACCGCAACGTGCAACACCACCGACCGTACGTACATCGTGACGTTTACCCTGCAGAGCGGCGACACGAGCACCTATGAAGTGACAGGATTGAGCGGCACCATATCAGCGGGTGCGCCCTATGTGTTCACGAGCGATCCAATTCTCACCAGCCTATCCTTCGAGGCATTCGTGCAGGACCAATACGCCTGCAGCGTTTTGCGCATCACTGGCCAGAGCCCATGCGACTTCGAGGACGAGGTCTTCATACCCGAGACCTTCTCACCGAACGGCGATGGCGTGAACGAGCTCTTCCTCATCCCCGGCATCGAAGGCTACCCTGCGAATACCATCAGCATCTTCAATCGCTGGGGTGCGCTCATGTACGAAGCCGCAGGCTACGACAACAAGAGCGTGGTGTGGGATGGCAGCTCGCCCAAGGCCGCCCTTGCGGGCCCGGCACCAGCAGGCACCTACTACTATGTGCTGGAACTCGGCACGGGCCGCGACCCCTACACCGGCTTCATCTATCTCAACCGATGATGAAGCTTCGCACCCTCCTCATCGTTGCGCTGCTCATCGCGGCCAAGGCACGTGCGCAACAGGACCCGCTCTTCAGCCAGTACATGTTCAATACACTTGCGGTGAACCCGGCGTATGCGGGCAGCGCCGATGTCTTCACCGTGATGGCCCTCAGCCGTCATCAGTGGGTGGGCTTCGCCGGGGCGCCCTCCACGCAAACCGTTCTTGCGCATACGCCACTGCCCAAGGAGAACATGGCGTTGGGCTTCAGCCTGCTCAACGACAAGGTGGGCCCAACGCGTCAGACGGGAGCTTATCTCGACTACGCCTATCGCATCCGAACAGGGCCCTCATCACGGCTCGCTTTCGGCTTGAAGGGCGGGGTGAACCTCTACCAGGCGGACCTCGCTGCGCTCACCAGTGTGGACCCCGATGCCGCCAGCGTGAACATCACCGGCAAGGCGCTGCCCAATTTCGGCTTCGGCCTATTCTGGCATACGCCACGAGCATACGTCGGGCTGAGCACTCCGAAGCTCTTGCAGAACGACATTGATGCGGTGAACCAGGCCGGTATCGTCACGGCCAGCGAGGTGCGGCACTTCTTCCTGCTCGGGGGCTACGTCTTGGACCTCGACCGGTCGATCAAGTTCAAGCCCTCCTTCATGGTGCGGGCCGTAGGTGGTGCGCCGCTCTCGGTAGACCTTAACGCCAACTTCCTTTTCCGCGAGCGCATCTGGCTGGGCGCCATGTACCGCGTGGGCAATTCGATCGGCGTGCTCGGGCAGTACCAGGTGAACGATCAATTCCGCATCGGCTACGCCTTCGACCTCACCACTACGCGCATAGGCGCATACAATGCGGGCACGCACGAGATCATGCTCAACTACGACCTGCGCTTCTTCACCGGTCGTACGGTGTCGCCGCGCTATTTCTGAACCGATGAACGCCCGCGCATTGCTCCTCTTCGTCCTGTTGCTCTGCGCAGCTGCGCATGCATCTGCGCAAGGCAATGCCGATCCGTACATCCGCGAGGCAGACCGGCATTTCCAGCAGATGTCCTACGCGCGCGCGGCTGCGCTCTACCGAACGGCCACCGAATTGGGTGCGGTGAACGAGCACGTGACCAAGCGCCTGGCCGAATGCAGCTTCCGCTTGGGCGATACTGTTGAGGCGGAGCGGTGGTACGCCGTCGTGGTCAAATTCCTCAACCGCGAACCCCTGGACTTGTACAACTATGCAGAAGCCCTGAAAAGCAATGGGCGCTATGCCGAAGCGGAGGAGTGGATGGACCGCTACCTGGCTTTGACCCAAGCCGAAGGTGGAGCACGCCGCAGCAACCTCACCGGTTTCGCGCGCAAGTTCCAGCTGGACCAAGACCGTTTCACAGTGCGGAGCACCAGCGTGAACACCCCATACTCCGATTTCGGGACAGCATGGCTCGGTCAGGGCCGTGTGCTCTTCGCCAGCAGCCGCAACGAGACCATGATGATCGAGCGTCGCGCGGCATGGAACGACCAGCCCTTCCTCGACCTCTTCACGGCCGATGTGACACCCAATGGCGACCTCGCAGGAGCGCAGCCCCTCGCCGGATCTGTGAATACCAAGTACCACGAAGGCCCTGCCACCGCAAGCGCCAGCGGCGATGTCATCTGGTTCACGCGGAATAACTATTTCAAGGGCCGCGCGCAGCGCAGTCAGCAAGGGATCAGCCGCCTGGGCATCTACCGCGCACGCCTGGCCCCGGGCGGTTACTCCGGCGAAGAGCAGTTCCTGTTCAACAACAGCGAAGTGTCCATTGCCCATCCCGCGCTCTCCCCCGATGGCCGACGGTTGTATTTCGTCAGCGATATGCCTGGCGGATCCGGCGGCACGGACATCTATGTATGCATGGACCAGGGCGGCCAATGGGGCGAACCGCAGAACCTCGGACCGGCCATCAACACAGCCCACAACGAATCGTTCCCCTTCGTAGCGGCCGATGGCTCGCTCTATTTCAGCAGCAATGGTCATCCTGGTCTTGGCGGCATCGACATCTACAAGGCAGCCCGGGGAAGCGAAGGCGAGTTCGCAAGCGCGCTCAACCTGGGTGCTCCGGTCAACGGGCCCAAGGACGATATGGCCTTCATCATCGACGCTTCCGGCAAGCGCGGCTTCTTCAGCAGCAATCGTCCCGGCGGCCAGGGCGATGATGACATCTACGCGTTCGAGATGCTGGCGCCGCTGGAGGAGCGTTTCCTATGCACCGGCGTGGTGATCGATGACGAATACGAAACGCCGGTGAGCGATGCGGAAGTGCAGCTCCTCGAAGTGGGAGGTGCTTTGGTGGCGACAACACGGACGGATGCGCGCGGAGAGTACACTTTCGGGGTGCGCAAAGGCGTCGAGTATCGCATCGTGGCCAACATGCAGGGCCGTTACGAGGCAGAGCAGCACCTGAGCACCGAGGATATCGAGCGCCAGCAGATCGTTACGCGCGACTTGCATCTGGTGGCCGATGCTGGCGTGTGGTTGCGCGGAGTGGTACGCCAGAAGGGCAAGTTCGGCTTCGTGGCTGGCGCTACCGTCACCTGCGTGAACCTGGAGACCTTCCAGACCGAGGCCGAAGTGACGGGCGATGGTGGAGACATCGACATGCGCCTACAGAGCAACGAAGAGTTCGAGGTGATCATCGAGAAGCCCGGTTACTTCAGCATGAACATCCCGGTGAGCACCATCGGTGTCAAGCAAGGCATCATCGACTTGAGCGCAGCGCGCGAACTGGAACTCGAGGAGATCGTGCCTGGAGAGCCCATGCCGTTGAAGTTCATTCGATGGGCCGAAGGCAGCGTGCAGCTCGATCCGCAGGCACGCGGCGAACTGGACCAGCTGGCCGACCGCTTGAAGGTGAATCCTGCCGTGAGCATCGAGATCGGCGTGCATAGCGATGCCCGCGGCGATGGCGAAGCGATGCTCCGCCTCACGCAACGCCGTGCCGATGCGATCATGGAATACCTGCGTACGCGCGGCGTGGTCAAGGAGCGCATGCGCGCACGAGGCTTCGGAGCCACCCGACTTGTGAACCATTGCGTCCCCGGCGTGCAATGCACCGAGGCGGAGCATGCTGCCAACCGTCGAAATGAATGGACGGTTACGAGCGTGCAGCCTTGATCCCCGATTCCGGCAGGCACTTGAAGGCGTAGCCCAAGGAGCCGAAATGCGACAGGACGCGCGGCAGCGCGTATCGCAGCCGAGGCTCTGCCTTCACGCTATCATGGAAGACGATGATGGAGCCCGGCCTGGCATGGCGCACCACATTGCGCAGGCACTCCTCTTCGCTTGTCCGGGTGTCGTAGTCCGCGCTCAGCACGCTCCACATCACAATGTCTTGACGCGTGCGCACGGCGCGTGATTGCGCACGGGTGATCCGGCCATAAGGCGGGCGGAACAACCGGGTGCCGGTAATGGCCTGCGTGCGCTCGATGCTTGCTATGTAATCGAGCAGCGTGGTACGCCATCCGTTCTCGTGGCTCCACGTATGATTCCCTACGGTGTGCCCTTCGCTCCTGATCCGTTCGAGCAGGTCCGGCCGAGCGGCCGCGTTGGCGCCGATGACGAAGAAGGTCGCCGCTGCGTTGTGCGCATGCAATTCATCCAACACCCACGGGGTCACCGCCGGTATGGGGCCATCGTCGAACGTGAGATAGAGATCCTTCCGCTCATCGGGCATGCGCCAGATCAGGTCGCGATAGAGCATCCTCAGCAAAGCCGGTGGCCGCACCAGGACCATGGCCCGGCTAGAATCGCTCGCGCGTGATCCGCCGTGGGCCTTCGTCCTTCGCCTTGCCTTCGCGGTAGAGCCTGTCCATCTCCGTGAAACGTGCGGCCAGCCCGTCGGCGAAGGAAGAGCTCGTGTCGCCTGGTGCGCGCGGACCTTCGTAGCTGTACGACACCTCCATCAGGCGCTTCATCACAGCATGCGTGATGCTCGCCTCCTTGGCCACCTGCTCCGCGAATTCACCTTCGAGCGATGCGAACCAGGTGAGGTTCTGTTCCATGATGGTGAAGATGCTGTCGGTGAGCGCGTTCGCCTTGGCGGTATCGCCGATGGCGTAGTAAGCCTCCGCAGTGGGCATCAGGATGCGGTCGAAGGGCACGTTCCTATGCGGCATCTTCTCCAGGCTCAGGTCCAGGATGGTGCGGGCGTTATCGATCCTTCCTTCGGCGATCAGCTCTTCAGCAAGGCTGCTCAACTGAAGGCGCAGATTGGTGGTCATGCGCAGGATGTTCTCATCGAGGTAGATGTCGCCCTCGGTCTCCATGTTCCCCCATTTGAACTTGGTGGTCACGTTCTCGTACATGAGATCAGTGGCTACGCGGCCCAGGGTTCCGGTGCGTGCATCGCTGGGCGTACGGCGGGGAACCACACGGTAGGTGAGGCCCTCCAACTGGAAATAATCCTGTAAGCCAATGTAGCTGTCGGGGCCAGTGGTCACGGCGAAGTAGACCGGACGCGACCAATCGGTATGCGCCAGCAGGTCCAGCACCATCATGTGGTTCTTCATCACCGCGGAACGGCCGATGCGCCAGGTGATGGCGTCAACGATGTCGGCGGTGTCCTTCTCGGCAACGGTGCCAGTGGCCAGCACTTGGGCGCGGTCCACTGGAATGGCGAAGGCATCCGTTGGGAGGGTGGCGTAACGCTCGTTGCCGCTTACGGTGGTGGTGCGGTCGTCGGTGGCGTATGCAATAGCGCGGCGCAGGTCGAGGGTGGGCGGCTTGGGATCGCGACGCGGATTGAGGTAGATGGCGTCACGTGTGCCTTGCCTGTACTTCTCCTGGGCGATGGTGAACGGCACGGGGTCGCTTTCGTAGGCTTTGCGGCGCATCTGATCGATGTACCAGTCGGTGTTCAACAGGCTCAGGTTCACGACACGAACGTCAGTGCGAATGCCTTCCACCTCCTGCGCGTACCACAGCGGGAAGGTGTCGTTATCGCCATTGGTGAAGAGGATGGCGTTGGGCGCGCAACTGTTCAGGTAATCGCTGGCCAGGTCCGGCGCAGGGCTCCGGTTGCTGCGGTCGTGGTCGTCCCAGCCGTAGGCCACCATGACGCCGGGCACGCTCATGCAGAAGATGGCGGCCAGGGCGGCAGTCAGCCCTTCCTTTCCGCGCAAGGCCGTGCCCAAGGCAAAGAAGAGCGCGAGCGCCCCTACGCCGATCGCCGCCATGATGAACAGGATGTACGATACACCGTGATTGTCGCCGGAGATCATCTCCACCAGGAACTTGAGGATGCCGAGGGCGAAGGCACTGCCGGCCACGATGCCCAGTTGCTGAGCGGTCAGAGAGCGCGCTGCGTCATAGATCGCGTACACGCCAAGGCCTATCCATATCGCGAAAGCGTAGAACGAACCAACGTAGGCATAGTCGCGCTCGCGCGGTTGGTAGGGTGTCTGGTTCAGGTAGATGACGATGGCGATGCCGGTGAAGAAGAAGAGCAGCATCACCACGGTCCAGTCGCGCCCATGCTTGAGCAGTTGGAACACGAAGCCGATGGTGCCCAGGATCAGCGGCAGCAGGAAGAACTTGTTGTAAGCCTTGTTGTTGGTCATGCTCGGCGGGAGCTGGTCCTGGTTGCCCAACCGCTGCTCATCCAGCATCTTGATACCGGTGAGCCAGTTGCCGTCCATGATGTTGCCCGCCCCCTGCATGTCGTTCTGCCGTCCAGCGAAATTCCACATGAAGTAGCGCCAGTACATCCAATCCATCTGGTAGGCGAAGAAGAAGCGCATGTTCTCGCTGAAAGTGGGCTTCAGCACCGGCTTTTCCTGCAGGTTCAGCATGGTGCGGCCGTTCTCCTTCACCGGCCGGCCCTTGAACTTGCTCCAGCTCTTGTAGGCACTGATGTGATGGGGCTGGTTGCTGTACATGCGCGGGAAGAGCATGGTGGTGGCCGGATCGTACTTCCACTCGGTGCCCTTGCGCGGATCGGTGACCACGTATTCGTGCTCGATCTCATGGCCGGGGTTCTGTGCCACGAAGTGCTCCGCGCTCCAGCCATCATAGAACTCCTTCACCTTGCGTCCGTTCTTCAGGATCTTGTAGGTGGCGGTGTACACGGGCGTGCCGTCGTCGCCCATGGGCCTGCCCTTGCGGTCGTACATGTACTGGCTGTCCCAGAACTGGCCGATGAGCAATGGACGATCTCCGTACTGCTCCCGGTTCAGGTAGCTCACCAGGTTGAACACGTTCTCCGGGTTATTCTCATCGATGGGCGGGTTGGCCAGGCTGCGGATCACCGTCATGGCATAGGTGCTGTAGCCTACAAGGATGACGGTGACACCCAGGATGATGGTGTTGAGGACGGCCTGCCTGGTGACCTGCGTGAAGTAGATGCCGCCCACCAGCACTGCTGCAACAAGGATGAAGTACACGAGATTCCCGGTGTTGAACGGGAGTTCAAGGCCGTTGACGAACCAGAGCTCGAACAAACCGGCAACCTTGGCCACGCCTGGGATGATGACTGCCTGGATGGCCCCCAGGATGACCGCGCTGATGACCAGGGTGAGCACCACGCCAACAGGTGCGGGGAGCGCCGACCGGTCGGCTTTCTTGAAGTAGTAGACCAGTGCGATGGGAGGTATGCAGAGCAAGGCAAGGAGCTGCACACCTATGCCCAGGCCGATCAAGTAGCAGATGAGCACGAGCCAGCGTGTGCTATGCGCCTCGTTCGCCTCGCTTTCCCATTTGAGGATGGCCCAGAAGGTGATGGCCGTGAAGAAGCTGCTCATGGAGTACACCTCGGCTTCCACAGCGCTGAACCAGAAGCTGTCGCTCCAGGTGTATGCCAAGGCGCCCACCGCACCGCTGCCCAGTATGGCGATCAAACCACCTGCGGAAAGGGCCTGCCCATTGCGCGTGGCCAGCTTGTGCGCCATGTGGGTGATGCTCCAGAACAAGAACAGGATGGTGAAAGCGCTGCAAAGCGCGCTGAGGGTGTTGACCGCGTAGGGGACGTTCTCAGGGGAGACGAAGGCGCTGGCGATGCGGCCCAGCATCATGAAGAGGGGTGCGCCCGGCGGGTGGCCAACTTGGAGCTTGTTGGCCGTGGCGAGGAATTCGCCGCAGTCCCAGAAGCTGGCAGTTTCCTCTATGGTGATGATGTAGGTCCAGGCGGCTACCAGGAACACCACCCAGCCGGTGATGACGTTCAGCTTCTTATAGTCCATAGGTTCTGTGCGGAAGCGGCGAAAATACCGAAAGAACATGGGGAAGGAGGCTCTTGTCCTTGGGTGCAACGCGCCACCGTATTACTTTCGCCGCGCTTTACGCAAGTAGGGCGGTATTGACCGATGGTGTAACTGGCAACACGTCTGATTTTGGTTCAGAAGAGTCTAGGTTCGAGCCCTAGTCGGTCAACGAGAAAGACGGGATCCCGCGGAAGCGGGATCCTTCATTTGAAACCGGACCGAAAGGCAGCCCCGGGCTATCGCGCTCAATTCAGCACCATCACCGCCGCCGGGTCCTGCTTCAGTAGGCTGCACAGTAAGGCATAATGCTCGGGAAGCGCATCGCGGAACTCAAGAGGCTGCTCGAAGAAATACTCCACGGCTACCGCGAAGAACTCGGCTTCGTTGGTGCCCGCGTAGTCGCGGAAAAAGCTCTTCTTACCGGCCTTGATGGAGCGGACCTCGTCCGCGGCCAATTCGTTCCACTGCCGCAGGAAGACCGCGCTCAAGAAGTTGTCCTCCCCGTTCTCGATGGTGTTCTCGAACCACAGCGCATGGGCCAGCTCGTGCAATCCCACGTTGTGCGCATCGTGCGTGTGGGCATAGCCGTTCACGAAATCGTCCCACGAGATCACGACAGTACCTGTTGCAGGGCGCACTTCGCCTTCGTGCCTGCGGCCGCTGCGGTGGTTTCTATAGGTGTCCGGGTACACGATGATCTTGTCGAAGTGCTTGAGCACCAAGTCGGGGTGGCCCTTTAGCAACTGGGCGGCGCATGCGCTGATCATGACCTTCATCTCCTCCTCCACGATGATCCCGGCGCCCACCCATTCCTTGTCGTTGACGAAAGTGGCCACGATGCGCTCCATACGATGGCGGTCCCTTGCATGCGCCCGCTGGTAGCTGATGGCGTACTTGGTCAGGATGGCCTTGTGTTCCGTGAGAGCTTGCGTGTTCGCCATAATAGACCCGAGCTGGAAGCCGCCCAGAAGGCAAGAAGGAGCGCGAGCCCGAAGATGACGAGTAAGCCCATGGCATCACTTCACGGTGATGCCCAATTCCCTCAGTTGGATGTCGTCGATCCGGCTCGGCGCGTCGATCATCACGTCCCGTCCGGCATTGTTCTTCGGGAAGGCGATGAATTCGCGGATGTCGCTGCGGCCGCCGAAAAGGCTTACCCAACGATCGAAGCCGAAGGCTGCACCGCCGTGCGGAGGAGCACCGTACTCGAAGGCATCGAGGAGGAAGCCGAACTTGTAGCGGGCTTCTTCATCGGTGAAGCCGAGCACGCGGAACATGGCCTCCTGCATCGTGCGATCGTGGATGCGGATGCTTCCACCACCGATCTCCGTGCCGTTGATCACCAGGTCATAGGCGTTGGCCTTCACCGCCCCCGGATCGCTTTCGAGCAGGTGCGCGTGTTCGGGTATCGGCGAGGTGAATGGATGGTGCATGGCGTGCCAGCGACCACTCTCTTCATCCTTCTCCAATAGCGGGAAATCGACGACCCACAGTGGCTTGAACACCTTCGGGTCACGCAGGCCGAGCAGGTCGCCCATGTGTAGGCGCAGCTCGTTCAACTGCTTGCGCGCCTTGTCCGTCCTGCCGGCCATGATGCAGAGCAGATCGCCTTGCTTCATGCCGAAGCGCGCAGCCCAGGCTTGGAGTTGTTCGGGCGAATAGAACTTGTCCACCGTGCTCTTCAGGCCCTCCTCGTGCCACTTCACGAACACGATCCCGGTAGCGCCGATCTGCGGACGCTTGACGAAGTCGATGAGCGCATCGGTCTGCTTGCGGCTCCAGTTCGCGCAGCCTTCGGCATTGATACCCACCACGAGATCAGCGTCATCAAAGACCTTGAAGCCTTTGTCTTTCACGAGATCGTTCAGTTCGACGAAACGCATCCCGAAACGCAGATCGGGCTTGTCACAACCGTAGTCGCGCATGGCCTCATCGAAGCTCATGCGCAGGAAGGGCTCCTTGAATTCTTCGTTGAGGATGGACTTGAAGAGATGCTTCGCCATGCCCTCGAACGCGTTCAGGATGTCCTCGCGCTCGACGAAGGCCATCTCGCAATCGATCTGCGTGAATTCCGGCTGGCGGTCCTGGCGCAGATCCTCATCCCGGAAGCACTTCACCAATTGGAAGTAGCGGTCGAAGCCTGCCACCATCAGCAGTTGCTTGAAGGTCTGCGGGCTCTGCGGCAGCGCGTAGAACTCGCCCTGGTTCATACGGCTCGGTACCACGAAGTCGCGTGCGCCTTCCGGTGTGCTCTTGATCAGCACGGGCGTTTCCACTTCCAGGAAATTCTGCGCGCTCAGGTAGTTGCGCACCTCGATGGCCATCCGGTGGCGCAGCTCCATTCCCTTGCGCACGTTGCTGCGACGCAGGTCGAGGTAGCGGTACTTCGCGCGCAGTTCATCGCCGCCGTCAGTCTCCTCTTCGATCGTGAAGGGTGGGGTCTTGGCGCCATTGAGCACCTTCAGTTCGGTGGCGACGATCTCCACCTCGCCAGTGGGCATATTGGCGTTCTTGCTCTGGCGCTCGATCACCTTGCCCATCACTTGCACCACGAACTCCCGGCCCAGCGTGCGCGCGGTCTCCCGCAGCGTGGCATTGCTATCCGTATTGAAGGTGAGCTGCGTAATGCCGTAACGATCGCGCAGGTCCACGAAGGTCATTCCGCCCAGGTCGCGCGTGCGCTGCACCCATCCGGCGAGGGTCACGGTCTGGCCGGCGTGTGAGAGGCGGAGTTCGCCACAGGTGTGGGTGCGGTACATGGTCTATTTCAGAAGGGAGCGCGAAAATAGGCCGCAGGACCGCGCACCTCTGGCGGTGTTATTGCCAACCGCGCATCACGCTCCGGGCATCGAACAGGCGCATCGCCGCATCTTTAGGGGAAATCGCCCCTCATGCGCCTCGCTACCTCGTTCTTGGCATCCTTGGACTTGGGCACCACCCGCGGACATGCCTGTTCTTGCTTCGGGCCATCCACTTTCTGCGAAACGCTCAACCCGCCATACGCCCCACCAATCGACCCGGCATGGTGGATCCCCGACCACATCGTCATGGGCGTGAAACTGATCACGGTGGAATACGGCGTGGATTTGAAAGTGGTCCAGGACTTCAGTGGCGATCTGGAGACAGACCAGGTGATCCGGGTATGGGGCGATTGTGGCCTGCTTTGCCGCATGTACAACACCGACGTGACCGACGGCGATACGGTGTTGTGGGCTATCCAGCATTGCGACCTCTCCGGGAACTTCGGTTGTGGCATGAGCGTGGAAGAGGAGGGCCACTATCAGCTTTCAGTGTGCGGGGTTTACTGGCTGGACTATGCCAACGGGGTCGTCTCCGGCCCGCTTTTCACCGAAGGGGCGAACGAGACCGTTTCGCTGGCGGAGTTCGGTGAGTTGGTGAACGGCTGCTTGCCCACCAGGGTTGAAGACCCCATGGCTCCTGAAGTAACGGTGCGCTGCATCGATGGCGAGTTGAGCATTGTCGCTACCGGTGATTGGTCCGGCACGAAGGACGTTTGCATCACCGATGTGGCCGGACGCGTTGTGCATGAAGCCCGTTTCCGCGGAGCGCAAGGAACTATGCTGCTTCCACGGAAAATGGATGGAGTGCTCATGGTGCGCGTGAGCGATGGCAGGCATACCATAGCTCGCAAGCTTTTCTTCGACTGACGGCTCAGTCCTTCTCGGCGAGCAGGTCGGCTTTCGCTTGCTTCAGCTCTGCTGCAGACGCCGCGTCCGGCTTGGGATGTGCCAGGTCCAGAGCTTCGAGTTGTTCGCGCAGCATGCGGCCTACCATGGCCCGTGTTTCCCATTGCTCATCCGCAGGAATGATGTACCACGGCGCATGTGGCGCTGCCGTGGCGCCGATCGCCGCCTCGTACGCCTTCATGTAGCTGTCCCAATGCCCTCGCTCCTTCACATCACCGGTATTGAACTTCCAGTTCTTCGAAGAATCCTCGATACGTTCGATGAAGCGCTTCTTCTGCTCGGTGCGGCTCATGTTCAGGAAGAACTTCATGATCACCGTGCCGTTGCTCGCCAGGTGCTCCTCGAACGCGCGGATCGAGCGGTAACGGGCCTCCCAGAAGTCTGCATCCAGTTGCTCCACTGCAGTGATGCCCGGGATGTTCTGCTCCAGGATGAACTCCGGATGCACGCGCGTCACAAGCACCTCCTCGTAGTGCGAGCGGTTGTGTATGCCGATATGCCCACGCTCAGGAACCGACTGGACGTGCCGCCAGAGGAAATCGTGCGAGCGTTCCAACGTGCTCGGTGCCTTGAAGCTCCACACGCGCACGCCTTGCGGGTTCACGCCGCTCATGACGTGGCGGATGCAGCTATCCTTGCCGGCAGCGTCCATAGCTTGGAATAGGAGGAGGACGGCATGCTTGCCAGCGGCGAAAAGCACTTCCTGCAGGTCACTGATCCGTTCCTTGTCTTCCTCCAGCTGTTTCTTCAGTTCCTTCTTGTCCAGATCGCCCGGCGGGTCGCAATCATGGTCGTTCAGCCGCACGATTCCCGGCTTGGCGATGACGAAACGGGGGTCTTTGAGCAGGTCTTTCATGGCAAGGAGATGGAGTTCGGAGCGAGCGCAAGGAAAGCACAAGCTTATTCATCCCTAGGTGGATAGGTTTGGGACGAATCCCCCATCCATGGCCGCACGCATCAACTCCCCCTTCACCCGCTTCGCCAAGAGAACATCCACCTACACCGGCAAACCCATCACCTTTATCATCGCCGTGGGGGTGATCGTGATCTGGGCCATCACCGGGCCGCTTTTCCACTACAGCGACACCTGGCAGTTGGTGATCAACACGAGCACGACCATCATCACCTTCCTCATGGTCTTCCTCATCCAGAACACGCAGAACCGCGATACGGAGGCGCTGCAGATCAAGCTGGATGAATTGATCCGTGCCATGGAACAGGCGAACAACAGTTTGCTCGACCTCGAGGAGATGGACGACAAGGAACTGGACCGCATCCGTGAGGAGTACGCCGTACTGGCCCGGAAGGATCGAGAGATCAGGGCTGGGAAGTGACCGGGGTCACAACGTCCCCGTCGCCTCGAACAGCGCCTTGAAGTTGCCCTTGCCGAAGCTCTAGGCACCTACCACTGTTGCGGGTCGAAGACGCTTGCTCCGATGATCTTCGATCGGCACGTTGAACGCCACTGGAGCGAGCCGTTGGCGTCGTGGTGGTTGAACGAATGCTCACCAGTTGCCGAACGACGGATCCCTCTGCACTGTTCCGCGAAGGATCGCGTGTCCAACGACGGTCGGTGATCCGAACCATGCGTTGCCTCTCATCTTCAACCCGGCGGTTGTGACCGAGTACAAGTGGTCCCTTTGGTCGGTCGATATGATCAAGGTATTTGTTCGGTTCGCACATTGGTGGGCACCGTGCCTCCGATGTTCACCAGTATGGGGTCGCGATCGTTGTTCTGGCCCACGTACTTCACAATGCCATCCATGTTCACGTCCTCGGCCATGTAGCCGGTTGTGGTGGCGGTGGGCACCGTGCCGCCCACCTCCACCAGGATCGGGTCGCGGTCGTTGTTGGCGCCGGTGTACTTGAGTGTGCCATCGTTGTTCACATCACCGGCCCAAAGCACCTCCACGCCGCTTATGTTCTTCCGGGCGTTGGTGCCGTAGGTGGCAGTTGCTGGTACGCGCAGGTCCAGGGTGGTGGGTGTGCCAGAGAGGGCCAGTGGAGCGAAGGTCATTGCACCGAGGTGGTTGCGATGATGGATAGCCACATGGTAGTTGCCCGTGGCCTTGGCGATCGACACGGCCGAGGTGCCGTCCAGGTCGACCACATCACCGTCGCGTTGCACCAATGCGCTGCGCGAAGCAAGGATGATGGTGGGGTCATTGGGATCGCGCAATTCCACCACCACCCAATCGACGATGGCGTCATTACCTGTGGCCGCAAGCACCATTGTCGTGGTGGTCTCACCACCGCCACCGGTAAAGACATAGCCCAGCGATGTGTAAGGTTCGCTCAATGGCACCATGCCGTTGCTGCGGAGCGCATCGCTCATCAGGCCGGAAGCGGCGATATAGGAGCCTTCCAGGAAGGCCGCGATGTTGATGCGCACTTTCACGATGTTGGGTTGCTGGAAGCCTTGCGTGATGATGCCCCCGGGCGTGGTGCCCGTGCCAATGATCGGCTCGCCAATGGACCAGCTGATGGTGTTATTGGGCAGCACGGTGGTGCCGCCATCGGTGCCGATAAGCACTTGCGCGCGCAGCCCGGTGACCAGCACGAGCAGTGCGATCGCGATCACGCTACGCAAAGCGCTTCGATGTGTTCGTGTGTTCATGATCCCGTGTGTTGTGCGGTGATCATTTGCGGCCTTGTGCGTTCAGGTAACCCTGGAGTTCGCTCAGGAGCCTGGTGTTCGCTTCAAGCTGTGCGCGCACGCCGCTCAACGCCTCGTCCTTTGCCGCGTTCGCGGTGCGCAGGTCTTCGATCTCGGCATGTTGCGCCTCGATCATCGCGTTCAACTCCTTCACGGCATTGATCAGTAGGAACACGTAGGCCTGGTTGTCCACTTCGCGCAGATCGCAGAGTTCGCCGTTCTCCTGTTGCGTGACCATGTACGGCGCCACCTGCTCGAGTTCCTGCGCGATCACGCCCACCTGCTCCCTGTCGCTGGCGAAGGGTGCGTTCGCGTTGTAAGTGAACACGACCGGCCGAAGGCGATCGATCACGCTGAGGCCGTCGGTGAACGAACGATGCACCGTCTTGATGCGCGCATCGCTGAACACGCCCCAGCTACCGGTGCTGTTGTTGGCGGTGCCGTTCACGCTGAGCTTGGCCGTGGGTGCAGCGGTGCCGATGCCCACGTTGCCGGCGGTGGTGATGTTCAAGCGATCCGCACCGTTCACCCAGATGAAGTGGCCGCGGGCGGTGCCGTATCCCGTTGCCGATACATGCTGGGCGCCCGCCACGGTCTTGTTGAAGACGATCTCCGCCGGATTCGTATTGTTCCCACTGCCCACGATCTGCACCGTGCCGGCGGCGTCGTCCTGCACGGTGAGTTTGCCGGTCGGTGCCGTGGTGCCGATGCCCACGTTGCCGTTCTCATCCAGCACCAGAGATTTCGCGTCGTTGGCGTCGACCTGCAGCTTGATCGAGTTCGGGGTGTTCAATACCCATGGCCCTGTTGTGCTGCTGCCCGGTGAGAGGAATTCCAAACGCCGATTGGTGGGGTTGCTCAGGCGGAAGGCCATGGCTCCGGTGGTACCTGTGCTTTCCACCACATCGAACTTGGCCAGGGGGGCCAGGGTGCCGATGCCCACGTTGCCGCTATTGGTGCTCCGGATGTCACTTCCGTTCGCCTCCCAATGCAGGTCCATGGTGGTGAGTTCGCCACTGAGGGGATCAACGGTAACCCCCGTTGTGGAGCAGAAAAGTTTCATTACGGACATAGTAGCGCCGCTGCTGTTAACTACGTAGGCATATCCTCCTGAAACAGCCACTGACCAAGGTTGTGATCCTGTGGAGACGGTGGCACTGAGGCTGGGTGCGGCAGGGTTGCTGATGTCGAACACCATCATGTTGTCCGAGCCATTGTTCACCACAAAGGCGTAGTTGCCAGCAATGGCCAAGCTCCAAGGGAGTGCTCCAGTGCCGATGGTGGCACTGAGGCTGGGTACGGCCGGGTTGCTGATGTTGAACACCATCATGTTACCGGAGCCAATGTTCCCCACGTATGCGTGGTTGCCCGAGACCGCAACGCAAATGGGTTCGAGGCCCGTGGAGATCGTGGCACTGAGGCTGGGTACGGCCGGGTTGCTGATGTCGAACACCATCATGTTATCGGAGTTCGAGTCCACCACGTATGCGTAGTTGCCCGAGACGGCAACGCAATTGGGATTTGGACCCGTGGGGATCGTGGCTATCACGCCGGGTGCACTCGGACTGCTGATGTCGAACACGATCATGTTATCGGAGGCAGTGTTCACCACGTATGCGTAGCTGCCCGCTATGGCAATTGAAACACCGCCCGTGGGGATCGTGTTGATCAGGCTGGGAGCGGCCGGGTTGCTGATGTCGAACACCATCATGTTATTGTTGACACCGCTCACCGCATAGGCGTAGTTGCCAGAGATGGCAAGGGCAATGGGGTAGTTGCCCGCCGTTGCGACCGTGGCGATCAGGCTGGGTACGGCGGGGTTGCTGATGTCGAACACCTTGATGGTATTGCTTTGGTTCAACACGTATGCGTAGTTCCCGGAAATGGCCACCGAAACAGAGTAACCATCCGTGGGGGTGGTGGCGGAATTGGTCAGGCAGGAGAGCGCGCCCGCTGGTGCGGCCCACCCTCCGAAGAGGGTCTGCGCGTTCAGGCTCCCCCAACTGGCGTTGCCATAGGCATCACTGGTTAGGATGCGCTTGTCGGCCTGCGTGCCATCCTGGTATTTGATCTTGCCCACCACATGCAGGGTGGTGTCGGGTGCGGTGGTGCCGATGCCCACCTTGCCGCCGACATCCGCCACGCTTCCGCTCACCAATGCGGAGCCATTCCATTTGGGAACGCGATCGCCGGTATTGTCACCCACCTGCGGGTCCATCTCCTCGATGTTCCGGGTACCGAACGCGCCCGTTACCGGATCAACGGTGACCGCCGTCGCGCAGAAGAGCTTGATCACGGACAGATCATCATCATCAAAGTTCACCACGTAGGCATACCCCGCGGAAACGGCCACCGAGTAAGGAGCCGAGCCGGTCGAAACAGTGTTGGCCAGTTCAGGGGCTGCCGGGTCGCTGAGATCGAACACCGATATGCTATTGCTGCCGGTGTTGACCACATAGGCATATTCCCCGGAAACCACGATCGAGCGTGGGGATGACCCGGAGATGACCGTGCTGGCCAAAACCGGGGCCGCCGGGTTGCTGAGATCGAAGGTCTCAAGGTTGCCGCTCCCGGTGACCACATAGGCATATCCCCCGGAAACGGTGACCGACTGTGGGGTTGGACCGATGGTGATCGTGTTGGCTAGGACCGGGACTGCCGGGTCACTGAGATCGAACACCGACATATTGTTCGTCATGGAAGTGCTGACTACGTATGCATATCCTCCTGAAGCAGCGATCGAGAAGGGGACCAAACCGGTGGCGACGGTGGTGGCCAAAACCGGGGCTGCCGGGTTGCTGAGATCGAATACCGACATGGTCTGGCTGCCTATGTTGCCCACATAGGCATATCCTCCGGAAACGGATACGGCGTAAGGCGCCGAGCCCGCGGGAACAGTATTGGTCAGAGCAGGGGCTGCGGGGTCGCTGAGATCGAACACCGATATGTCGTTGCTGCCTGCGTTGACCACATAGGCATATCCCCCGGAAACGACCCCGGATCCAGGAAGTCCGCCAGTTGCAATGGTCGTGATCAGGCCAGGGTTTGCCGGATCGCTGAGATCGAACACGGACATGGTGCCTGGGACATTGTTGGTCACATAGG
Source organism: Flavobacteriales bacterium (assembly GCA_016710965.1). Taxonomy (GTDB): domain Bacteria; phylum Bacteroidota; class Bacteroidia; order Flavobacteriales_F; family PHOS-HE28; genus PHOS-HE28. Next base: position 668,849 of record JADJTW010000031.1, on the reverse strand, counting down.
CATAGCCTTCGGAGATGGTCATCCACTGGGGACCGGACCCGCCTGTTCCCACGATGTTCACATTGGTCGCGCAGGAAATATCCCCGGCTGGTCCATACCCTGCGCCGAAAATGCTCTCCGCACTGAGACTCTGCCAACTGGCGTTGCCATCGGCATCGCTGGTAAGCATGCGCTTGTCCGCCTGCGTGCCATCCTGGTATTTGATCTTGCCCACCACATGCAGGGTGGTGTCGGGCGCGGTGGTGCCGATGCCCACGCGCTTACCACCGTTGTGCAGCGTATCGCCGCTCACCACCCAATCGTTATCGCTGATGTCGCCGAGGTACACGCTGTTGCCGTTGGTGAGGTAAAGCGTGTCGTTGCTCAGGTTCAGCGTCTGGTCTGGTGCGTTCGCGGCACTTCCGCTGGTAAGTGCATGCATGGCGAAGGGTACCGCCTTGAAGGTGCCGCTGCCGAGGGGTGTATAGTTCGTGCCGCCAGTTATGTCGATACCGATGTCGAAGTTCATCGCACTTCCGCTGGTCCAGTTCAAGCCAGCGAACGTGGGTGTTACCGAGCCGACCTCCGGCGTGCCCTCGCCCATCACCACGCTGATCAGGCCATGCGCATCGGTGCTCACGCTGTGCGTTTCGGAATAACCGATGCTCAGTCCTGGAAAGATGTGGACCCGCAGGGTGATCGGTTGGTTCGCTAGCGGTTCGCCCGCGCCATCGCGCACCACTGCCTGGTAGTTGAAGCCGCTGAAGTTGGCTTGCGAGAAGGCGCAATGCGTGGAAGTGACCAGGAGGACCAGAACGAGAAGGCGTGTAGTCATGACTGTTCGGTTGGGTGGAACTTGCACAGGCAAAACACGTCCCTCGCATTGACATGGCGTTCATTGGAACCAATGGATCATCCTGCTGCTGCGGATAATGGCGCCTGCTGTCGCGCAGGGGGTCTATCTTCCGATCCCGACTTCCATGCGCAACGGACCCAGGCTTCCTCTGTGCTTGCTGATCGCCGCGCTGCTCTTGGTTGGCCCGATCACCGCGCAGCGTGTTGTACCGGAGAAATACATCCGGGTAGAGCCCTATGGTGTGGACCAAGGACTGCCGCAGGGCCTGGTTAACACGATCATCCAGGATCGCAGCGGCTACATCTGGTTCGGCACCAAGGATGGCCTTGCCCGGCAGGACGGCTATGCGTTCACCTTGTTCCGGCACGATGACCACGACAGCACCAGTTTGTGCGGCTACCAGGTGAGGCGCTTGTTCGAGGACAGTCGCGGCTACATCTGGGTGGGCACCATGTTCTCCGGCCTCGATCGCTACGATCCGCGCACGGGCCGCTTCCAACATGCGCATCGCGCCGGAAAGGACGACATGCGCGGTGAGGGTGGCATCAGTTCACTGGCCGAGGATCCCGCCGGGAACATCTGGGTGCGATCGGACAGCCTCTACGTGGTGCCCGCCGGCACGGTGGATGCGATCCCCATGCTTGTGGATCCAAACAAGCTGTTCCCCGGCATCCGTCCACTGCCGCATGCCATCCCCATGACCATCAGCAGCCGCGGAGACCTCTGGCTGTCGAACATGGATAGCATACAGTGCATCCGCTTCGGTGAAGATGGGAAGCCGACCCACCATCAATGGCCCACTGCTTTCCCACCGGGCAAGCCCACCGACTGGCGCGAACCCAGCCGCTTCTTCGAGGACACGGCGAAGAGCCGCATGATCATCTGGGGCTTTGAACGGGTGGTGACCATCGGGCTGGATGACCTTGTGCCCCGGGATACCGTCGCAGTTCCATATCCCGGCCCGCTCGGGGCAAGCTTGTTCGATTCGCGGGGAAAGTTGTGGTGCGGGTTCGATCACGCACCTATGCTCACCATGGACCTGGATCGCGGCATGTTGGAGGTCATGCTCCGCGACGTGATGGTCGGGGACCGGAAGGAGGGGGGGCACATCCTGGTGCCCCACATGGAGGATCGCAACGGCAACATCTGGTTCGTGACGAACGGCTATGGTGCGTTCAAGAAGCCTGCGGACAACTGGCCTTTCCAGCGATACACCATGGGCGATCGCTGGCCCTGGAACGCCGACCTCACCGGTGACGTGCTGTTCTCCTTCAAGCCGTGGGTCTTGCTGGACCAGGACGGAAAGGAGGTGCCCATGGACTGGCCGAAGGTGTTCCCCAGCTTGAATCGAGATGACATCATGGAGCACATCGCTGCCGATCAAGACGGACACATCCTCACTGGTTGGTGCGATTGGAAGCTGAACAGGAAGCAACTGCTCTGGCGCGGTCTGGATCATGCGTGGCACGAGGTGCCCGGCCTCATGGAAGAGGATCGTCCGATCGAGATCTATCCCGGCAGCGATCACGACGCGTGGGTCACCGTGTCCTTGCGTTCCAACGAAGGTCGCCTGGACCATCTGCTTCGGGTCGACCTACGGAACGGAACGATCACCGGCAAGTACCATTTCCGCACACAGCCCATCGAGCGGGAATATCGTGGCATATCCGAACTCACCGTTGCTGGGGATGGTGAGTTATGGATGGCCACCACCACGGGCCTCCTCGCCCTGCGGCCGGATGATGGCAGCTGGAAGGAATTCCACAACATCCCCGGTGACAGTACCTCGCTGCCCATGGAGATGGTCTTGAGCATCCGTCTGGATCCACGCGAGCCCGACCACTACCTGTGGGTGGGTACGGAGGGCGGCGGCATGGCGCGCATGGATATGCACACGGGGCACTTCAAGCGCATCACCTCCACGAACGGCCTGCCGAACGACGTGGTGTATGCGATCGTGGACGACGCGTACGGGGATCTATGGATCAGCACCAACAACGGGCTATGCCAGTACGACCCAGGGCATGGCGTAGTGATGAACTACACCACGCGTCAAGGCTTGCCGGGGAACGAGTTCGACCGCTATGGCTATGCCCGCACACGGAAGGGGACGCTCTACTTCAACGGTGTATGGGGGTGCGTGCACTTCGACCCGAAGGACTTTCATGCGCAACGACCGGCATCAGCCACCGTGATCACCGGACTGAAATTGATGAACAGGCCCACGGACATCCGTGCGAACGCGGATATCCTGCCCATGCCGATGGATCAGTTGAAGGAACTGATCCTGCCGTACAGTGAACGCATGATCACGTTCACGTTCGCATGCATGGACCATGTGGACCCGGCCATGAACCGCTTCCGTTACCGGCTCACGGGCCTGAGCGACCACTGGATCGACAACGGTACCTCGCACGAGGCCATCTTCACCAACCTCGATCCCGGCGAATACAGCTTCGATGTTCAAGGACGCAACAGCGTGGGTGTGTGGGATGGGTCCGGAGCGACATTGCGCGTGATCATCACACCGCCGTGGTGGGGCACTTGGTGGTTCCGCGCGTTGGTGGTGTTGGCCGTGGCCGCCCTGCTCTATGCGTTCTACCGCTACCGGCTCGCACAACAGCTGCGCCTGGCGCAGGTGCGCGACCGCATCGCGCGTGACCTGCATGACGAGATCGGCAGCACGCTCAGCAGCGTGGCCTTGTTCAGTGAAGTGGCCAAACGCCGGTCGGACGCTTCCGAGACCGGTCGCAACGCGATGCTGGACCGCATCAGCGCGAGCACGAGCCGCATGGTGGAAAGCATGAACGACATCGTGTGGGCCGTGAACAGCCGCAACGACGAACTGCTGCATGTGGCCCAGCGCATGCAGGAGTTCGCCGGGCGCGTGGCCGAGGCCGTCGGCTTTGACCTCGACTTCTCCTTCGAGGGCATCGACGAGGACCAGGACCTGGACATGGTGCAGCGCAAGAACCTCTACCTCATCTTCAAGGAGGCGGTGAACAATGCGGCCAAGTACAGCGGGTGCACACGCCTGACGGTGCGCGTGGCGAGCGATCGCCGCGACGTGGCCCTGCGCGTGAGCGATAACGGCGGCGGCATGGATCTATCGAGCGGAAAACCGGCGAACGGCACGGGTGGCGGGAACGGTCTGCGGAATATGCAAGCCCGTGCGAAGGAGATGCGGGGTGAGTTGAACGTGATAAGCTCGCCGGGCGCAGGCACCACCGTGGAACTGCGCTTCAAGCCCTGATCCATTGGTTCCAATGAACCGGCCCCCGTTCCTCACTGGTAGCTTCGCCAGCAGATGTTGAGGGTCGCCGTTTTCGATGACAACCGCGATCGCCGCGAAGGGCTTGCCCTGCTCGTCGATACCGCACCGGACATGACCTGTGTGGGCCAGTTCGAGGACTGCCGCGATGTGTTGCGCCACGTCGCCGAGACGGAGCCCGATGTGGTGCTCATGGACATCGACATGCCCCACGTGAATGGCATCGCGGGCGTGGAATTGATCCGCAAACAATTCCCCAAGGTCCGCATCCTTATGCAGACGGTGTTCGAGGACGACGACAAGGTCTTCGCCTCCATCCTGGCCGGTGCCGACGGTTACCTCCTGAAGCAGAGCACACCGAAGAAGGTGTTGGAGAGCATACAGGAAGTGGTGGCGGGTGGTGCGCCGATGACGCCCACCATCGCGCGCAAGGTGCTGTCCTTCTTCAACAAGCGCGGCCGCATCAGCAGCAGGACATCCGACTTCGAATTGAGCGATCGCGAGCTGGAGATCCTGCGCCTCTTGGTGGACGGCCTCACCTACAAGAAGATCGCGGAGCGCTGCTCCATCTCTTACGCTACGGTGAACTCACACGTCACGCGCATCTATGAGAAGCTGCAGGTGCGCTCGGTGGCCAGCGCGGTGAGCCTTGCGCTGCGGGAGGGGCTGGTGTGATGGTTCCGTCAGAACCACCTTCCTGTATCCGTTCGGCATACACGTTGGCCGATCGAGTATGCGGGCTTTAGGTGTAGTTGGCTCGTGGCAGACGCCTAGAGCGTCCCCCTCGCCTCCTGCTCCCGTTCGATCGCCTCGAACAGCGCCTTGAAGTTGCCCTTGCCGAAGCTCTTCGCGCCCTTGCGCTGGATGATCTCGAAGAACATCGTGGGGCGGTCCTCCACCGGTTTGCTGAAGAGCTGTAGCAGGTAGCCTTCGTCGTCGCGGTCCACCAGGATGCCGAGCTCGATGAGCAGCGGGAGGTGTGATAGTCTGTTCGGTTGGGAGACGAGAGTCCACCGAGATCCGCCGCAGCTACCTTCGGCCAAACGAGATCCAAGAAAGACCAAACCGATCATTTTCTGTCCATTGCCCTCATGCACATGAAACGATCATCCGTACCGCGTCTCTTCGGACTGTGTCTTGCCTCGCTCGTTCTACTGAGTTCTTGTGGCAACCGCGCCGGATCCACTGCGACCCCACATGCAGCGATGGCACCGGGGAATGACGGGGTACCGGAACAGGTGGCCCAGCAACTAGGCCGGGTGGCAACGCCCGATACTTCACAGATCAGCGAGTACGTGAGGCGGATCTTCCAAGACAGCAGTGGACATCTCTGGTTCGGCTCCAATACCGATGGTGTTTGCAGATACGATGGTACACACCTCACCTATTTCTCCACCAACGAAGGCTTGGCAGGAACGCAGGTGCTCGGGATCATGGAGGACCGGAAAGGGAACATGTGGTTCGCCACCAGAGGCGGCGTGTCCAGGTATGATGGCCGATCGATCACAACCTATACCTCGAAGGACGGGCTTGGGGCTGATGGGGCGGCGTGCCTGTTGATGGATCGCAACGGGGTCATCTGGGCTGGCAACAGCGCAGGGGCATGTCGCTTCAATGGAAGCACGTTCACCGCCTTTCCCATTCCGGTGTTCGATGTCCTCAAGCCGGACTCCGCCACCGAGTTGAAGCACGTGGCGGCCATGCTGCAGGATGCGCAAGGGAATATGTGGTTCGGTTCGCGTGGCGAGGGCGTCTGTAAGTATGACGGCAAGACGTTCACCCGATTCACCACGGCGGATGGACTGTGCGATAACGAAGTAGTATGCATCGTGCAGGACAAGCAAGGCAACATGTGGATCAGTACCATGAACGGCGGCGTGAGCCGGTACGACGGCCACGGGTTCACCAACTATAGCACCGCGAACGGGGCCATTGGCAACGATGAGGTCTGGACCATGCGTGTGGATAGTCGCGGCGACGTCTGGTTCTCCTCGGAGGGCTATGGCGTGTATCGCTACAATGGCCGCACATTCTCCAATTACGCCAAGAAGGAAGGCCTCGGCGTGGGTGCCGTGCAGACCGTAATGGAGGATACCAAAGGCCGGATCTGGGTCGGTGGTGGTGGTGGGCTCTATCGGCTCGAAGGCGGCGCGTTCATCAATGTGAGGAGGAACGGGCCTTGGCCGGCTCTCTGACCGCGAAGTTCACTTCTTATTACACGCCTACTTGACGGACTTCTTCAGCGCGGATTTCCGTGCCAATTGGCGCAAGTCCGAATTGGGATCATCCGCCTGTTCATCGACCTCTTTCTTAGAAAGGCCTTTGACGCTCTTGCGAGTGACGTGAATGCTCCGCGACATTTTGGTTCTACGCGCTCACAACGTCCCTCTCGCCTCCTGCTCCCTTTCGATCGCCTCGAACAGCGCCTTGAAGTTCCCCTTGCCGAAGCTCTTCGCTCCCTTGCGCTGGATGATCTCGAAGAACATCGTCGGGCGGTCCTCCACCGGCTTGGTGAAGAGCTGTAACAGATAGCCCTCGTCGTCGCGGTCCACCAGGATGCCCAGATCGCTCAACGGGCCGAGGTCCTCATCGATCGGACCCACGCGATCAAGCAATCCAACGTAGTACGAGGAAGGCACTTTCAGGAAGTCGACACCGCGCGCCATCAGGTCGCGCACGCTCTTCACAATGTCGTCCGTGGCGATGGCGATGTGCTGCACGCCTTCGCCGTTGTAGAAGTCGAGGTACTCCTCCACCTGGCTCTTCTTCTTGCCTTCGGCGGGCTCGTTGATCGGGAACTTGATGCGGCCGTTGCCGTTGCTCATCACCTTGCTCATCAGCGCGCTGTACTCCGTGCTGATGTCCTTGTCGTCGAAGCTCAGCACGTTCGCGAAGCCCATCACCTCCTCGTAGAACTTCACCCACTTGTTCATCTGGTTCCAACCCACGTTCGCCACCATGTGGTCCACGTACTTCAGGCCGGCGGTCGGTGGGTTGTAGGCGCTCTTCCACGGCTTGTAGCCCGGCAGGAAGGTGCCGTGGTAGTTCTTGCGCTCCACGAAGATGTGTACCGTGTCGCCGTACAGCTTGATGCCGCTCTTCACCACTTCGCCATCGGCGTCCTTCTCCGTCATCGGCTCGAAGTAGCTCACCGCGCCGCGCTTCGTGGTCTCTTCCCATGCCTTGCGCGCATCGTCCACCCACAGCGCGATCACCTTCACGCCGTCGCCGTGCTCGCGCAGGTGATCGTTGATCGGGTTCTCCTTCGTCAGCGGTGTGGTCAGCACCAGGCGGATCTTGTCCTGCACCAGCACGAAACTGCTGCGGTCCTTCACGCCGGTCTCCAAACCCGCGTAGGCCAGGCTCTGGAAGCCGAAGGCCGTCTTGTAGAAGTGCGCGCTCTGCTTGGCGTTGCCGACGTACAGTTCGATGTAGTCGGTGCCGAGGAGCGGGAGGAAGTCGGCGGCTCCTGCCACGACTTTCTTCAGGTCCGGGGTTGCGCTTTCAATGGCCATGGGCGTGGTCTTGTTGGGGCGCGAAATTTCGCGCCCGTACTTCTTGCTCCAAAGTTCGGTGATTTCTTGGGCGTGTTAATGATGCTGGTCAGTTGGGCGTGCCCCTCGCAAAGCCTCGGGTCGGGCTTTCCCCTCCAAGTCCTCGGCTGGATTACCATCCTCCGGGCTTTCCGGTACAATCCCTCACGCGAATGGCGTCCTACACGCTGATCAGCGGAACCCCGTAAGCCCCGAAGTGCGGATCCGCCGATAGCAGGTGCATGCTTTCGTGCTTCGCTTGGGCGATCAGCATACGGTCGAAAGGATCACGGTGATGGAGGGGAAGGTTCCCGACAGAGCTGATGTGTTCCATACGGAGCGGCAGTAACTCGAATTGGAACTCGGGCAAGGAGGCAACAAGCTCTTCCAGGGGCGCTTTCAGTTCCAGCTTGCCTACGGAGGTCTTGATCGCGATCTCCCACAGCGATACGATGCTCACGAACGCCCGCACCTCTTGCGCCATGAGCAGATCCCTTTGCGCCTTGGACAGCCGACTATCCCCGCTCCACGCCCAGAGCAGGATGTGCGTGTCCACAAGGACGTTCATCACATGTAATCCTTGAGATCGTCCAATGGCGCGTCGAAATCGCTCGCCATTTTGACCTTGCCCTTGAACTTGCCGAACGGAATGCGCTTTTGCTTCGGTTCTGGCTTCGGCGCACGCTTCAGGAGCGCATCAATGAAGTCCGTTACCTGCTTGCGCAGGTCTTCGGGCAGCCCGTTGATCTTCACCAGAAGGTCGGCGGTGGACATAGTGCGAAGTTAGATCAACTCGAAGTCGTCGACCAACCCATCGTCCGCCGCTCGACCCTCAGCCGGATTACGGCCTACGGGCTTTCCGGTCCAATCCCTCACGCGGAATGCCTACCCGGTTCGCAGCTACAGTTTCGCGGCCGTGAAGTGCGACGATGGCCGAAATCGGGAGAGCAGGAGCTTGTACATCTGCACCTGTTCGTAGCTGGAAGATCATCGCTCGAGCATTGACTACGATCAAGCCGATCTTCAACTACCATGTAGTGCGGCATTGTATTGAAATATGGCAGAGGATATCCGTTCCGGAACACCTCCAACCAACCCTTTGCCGCTTCAGGAGAACTCATTCTCCAGACGAGGATTGCTCCATCCGAGACGTTCTTTGGAGCGATGGTGTCGCGATAGAAGTAACCCCAAGCATCCCGAGTATCATTCTTCCGCGATGTGTCGATCGGTTGCTCCTGTTCGAACCAAGCATGATGATTCCAGTGGCGCACGTTGTTCAATGGATCTTGCATCTGGTAGTATGCCCGGCCGTCGAACCATCGAACACTTGCCACCTTCAAATCCATATAGAAACTCACGGCCTTGAGCCGTGCTGTGTCAGAAACATGGCCTAGTGAATCGACCAGACCGGCGAGTACCACAATCAAGCTGTCCGGCGACCTTGCACGGTCAGAACTGTCCGCGTTGACGTACCTCACACTATCGTCGCGAACGGAGGTGAAACCAGTCGTGTCAGTTTGATTGCTCGTGCTCCGTGATGAAGGTGTATCCATTGAGCAGGCAGTCACGACGACGGCACATGCGAGCAAGTAGACAGGCTTCATGTCTCGTGGCGAATGCCTTGTGTACGCCGAAGTTAACGATACAGGACTTTCGCGTGAGGGATAGAGCACCGTAGCCCGCAGCGCAGCGAGGACTACTGGGAGCCCGACCCCTAGGCTTTGCGAGAGGGGCACGTCCACCCTTCGACTCCGCTCAGGGCGGGCAATCATCACTCCAACCACGACTTGTAGTACTTCCCGTCGTCGATCTTCAATGCCTCTTCGGTGATCTGCAGCGGCTTGAAGGTGTCCACCATCACGGCCAGCTCATCGGTCTTCGTCTTGCCGATGCTGCGCTCCATGGCGCCGGGGTGCGGCCCGTGCGGGATGCCCGCCGGATGCAAGCTGATGTGCCCGGCGGCCACGTCGTTGCGGCTCATGAAATCGCCGTCCACGTAGTACAGCACCTCATCGCTGTCGATGTTGCTGTGGTTGTACGGCGCGGGGATGCTCAGCGGGTGATAGTCGTACAGGCGCGGGCAGAAGCTGCACACCACGAAGGCCTTGGTCTCGAAAGTCTGGTGTACGGGCGGCGGCTGGTGTACGCGGCCGGTGATCGGCTCGAAGTCGTGGATGCTGAAGGCGTAGGGGTAGTTGTAGCCGTCCCAGCCCACCACGTCGAACGGATGCGTGGCGTAGATCATCTCGTGCAGCATGCCCTGCTTCTTGATCAGCATGCGGAAGTCGCCCTTCGCGTCGTGCGTCTCCAGATCCTTTGGCCGACGGATGTCGCGCTCGCAATAGGGCGAGTGCTCCAGCAGTTGCCCGAACCAGTTGCGGTAGCGCTTCGGTGTGTAGAGTGGGTGGTGGCTCTCGACGATGAAGTGGCGGTTGTCCGCGCTGTCGAACTCCAGCGTGTAGATCATGCCGCGTGGGATCAGCAGGTAATCGCCGTATGCGAACTCGATGGTGCCGAGGAAGGTGCGCAGTTTGCCGCTGCCCTTGTGGATGAAGATCATCTCATCGCAGTCGGCGTTCTTGTAGAAGTACTCGACCTTTTTGGCGGTGGGAGCGGAGAGGATGATGCTCACGTCGCTGTTCACCAGGATCGCCTTGCGGCTTTCCAAATGATCGGCCACCGGCGCCACGTTGAAGCCGTGCAGACGCAAGGAGCGCATGTTCTTCTCGATGGCGATCTTGGGTGCAACGTCCTTCGCGCCCACGATCTCCTTCACCTGCGTAGGGCGGTGCACGTGGTAGAGCAAGGAGCTCATGCCATCGAAGCCCACGGTGCCGAAGAGCTGCTCGTAGTAGAACGCTGCCTTCTGGGCTCTTGTGCTGGGTGTGCCGCTTGTGCGGGATGTTGCCGAGGGCGTGGTAGAAGGGCATTTGCGGGATGGTTGGGGCGCGAAATTTCGCGCCCGTACAGGATCAGGGAATGAGCGTCGTCAGTTCAGGGTGAAGTGTGCCGTTGAGCGCAAGGAGTTCTTCCTCCTCACGGATGCGTTTCCGCAATCCTTCGGGATCATTGATGGCCTTGGTCTTCGTGCTGCGTGTGCTGCGGCCTTTGCGCCAGGAGCGTTGCACTTCTTCGGGTAGCAGGTGGATCTCACGGCAGCTAGGGGAGCAGCACTCAGCGTATTTCTCAGCGCACGCCTCGCACTGTACGATCAGCATGTTGCACGTCACCTCGTGGCAATTGCTGATGCGATCGCTCTTCGTTCCGCACTGCATGCAGGTGCTCACCACATCGTCCGTGATACGCTCGGCCAGCCGCTCATCGAAGACGAAATTCTGTCCCTTGTACTTGCTGGCCAATCCTTGCGCTTTGATCTGCCGCGCGTAGTCGATGATGCCGCCGTGCAACTGGCCCACGTTCGCGAAGCCATGATGCTTCAGGTAGGCACTTGCTTTCTCACAGCGGATGCCGCCCGTGCAGTAAAGCAGGATCGGCTCATTCTTCTTGTCGTGCAGCTCGCCGAGTACCTCGTCGATCGCCCCACGGAACGTGTCCGCTTTCGGCAGGTACGCACCTTCGAAGTAGCCGATCGCGCTCTCGTAATTGTTTCGCATGTCCACGACCAAAGCTCCTTCTTCCAGCTTCTGGTTGAAGGCGGCTGCGTCGAGATGTGTTCCAACGTTGGTCACGTCGAAGGCATCATCGGCCAAGCCGTCCGCCACGATCTTCTTCTTCACTTTGATGGCGAGCTTGAGGAAGCTCTTGCCATCATCCTCCACGGCGATCTTCCAAGGAACATTGACAAAAGCCGTTCGAGCATCGAGCGCGGTCCGGAAGATTTCCAGGTTCTCCGTCGGCAGGCTCACTTGGGCGTTGATGCCTTCCTGCGAGAGGTAGATGCGACCAAGAACGCCGAGTGCCTCCCACTCGGAATAGAGCTCGTGGCGCAGGTCCTGGACGTCCTTCAAACGCACATAGCGGTAGAAGGAAAGGGTCGTGCGCGGCACGCCTTCACGCTCCAACCGGGTCCGAAGAACATCGGGCCGGTGCAGGTTGCGGAGGCGGTGGGCATCCATGCTGCGAAAGTACGGAGGGCGTAGGCGAGGAGGTATTCGACATAGCTTCGTTGGATGGCAAAGTCATTTCTCCTATGGATGATCATGGTGTGCATCCATTTGGCCACCCGAGGTCAAGCAGGAACGTTAGACCCGTCCTTCGGCGTTGGCGGGATTGCGACCTCTGCTCCTGGTGTCGGTTCAGGAGTAGTAGTGTTGCCCGGCGGCGCCATTGTGGCTAGTGGATATCATCAGGGTCCACAGAATACAGGTGTCGTTCGGTATTTGCAAGACGGCACGATGGATGGCTCATTCGGCATTGACGGCGTTGCATCTGCAAATGGACCCGGTGGCTGGGGTAGGCGCAGCGTCGCAGTTAGGCCCGATGGTAGGATTGCGGTTCTGAGGCAGGACTTTAACGTGGTCCAGTTCAACGAAAACGGGGAACTCGACAGCCTTTTCGGCGTGAATGGAACGACCACTATTGATGTTACTGCCGACTACAACTATTCGCATTCGATGGCTATGCAGCAAGATGGCAAGCTTCTGCTCATCGGAAGGACTGATAGCCCCCAGGGGTTTCTTGTAACCATTATCAGGGTCACGGAAGAGGGACTTCTCGACACGGGCTTCGGGAGCGGAGGTGTTGTTTCATTCGCAGACAGCGGTCTGAGCCAAGGACGTGACATAGTGGTGCAGGATGATGGGAAGGTCGTTGCGCTGTGTTGGTCTAACAGCGGCACGTTTGTACTGCGGTATATGGTCAATGGGGCCTTGGACACATCTTTCGGGATAGGCGGCCAAGCACTAGTCGCAGACTTGACGATGAGTGCTTGGGCAATTGCCATGCAGGCCGATGGTCGCATCGTTGTTGGAGGGGGAGGCGACGGTTTCATCATTGCTCGGTTGAATACGGACGGGACGCCTGATCTTGCTTTTGGCAATCAAGGGATGGCCTATAGTGATCCGGTATCGTGGAGTAGTGGAATGGCGTTCGCGTTGGCCGTTCAAGCGGATGGTAGTTTATTGCAGGCAGGTATGGATGACAACGCCTTTGCCATGGTCAGGTATCTGCCGGATGGTAGTGTTGACCAGGGCTTCGGCAATGACGGAGTTGTTTTAACGGATGTTGCCGCCGATGCTGATGGTTGCTGGGACATGACACTTCAGCCGGACGGCAAGATCCTTCTGTCTGGCAATGCAACGGTCAATGGGTCCTATCGATTTGTGCTTCTTCGGTATTTGAATGATTTCAGCACAGCAATTTCGCCAGAGCCCATTGCCGCAAGCGCGATGGTCATCAGTCCTAATCCAAGCCGGAGCACATCCTCTGTTTCCTTTCGCCTACCCCAAAGCGACGTTGTCGCTATTGATGTGGTCGACATGGACGGACGGTGCGTTCGTCGTGTTCTTCATGGTGCCTTCCGTTCGGCTGGTTCATATGTGGAGGAATTGGATTTGTCTTGCATCTCGGCAGGCCACTACTTCCTGTTCCTGCAAGGGCCAGCGACAAGGATCCTGGCTCCATTGGTCAAGGAGTAGATATCCAAACCCCGCTCGATGCGGTTCGTTGATCGAAGCAACGTGTGGAGGAAATAGCTTCGCCGCATGTCCAAGAAGATCCTCGTCATCGGCTCCAGTGGCCAGATCGGTACCGAACTCGTCGAAGGCCTGCGTGCTCGTTTCGGGAATGAGAACGTGGTAGCCAGCGACATCAAGGAGCCGCAAGTAGCGCAGAGCGGGCCCTTCGCCATGGTGGATGCCATGGACCGTCGCGGTATCGAGCGCATCATCGAGAAGCACGCGATCACGGAGGTCTATTTGCTCGCCGCACTCTTGAGCGCAACAGCGGAGAAGGATCCAGCCTTCGCGTGGAAGTTGAACATGGAGAGCCTCTTCATTGTGCTGGAGCTGGCTCGGGAAGGCAAGCTCAAGAAGGTGTACTGGCCCAGCAGCATCGCGGTCTTCGGCCCGACAACACCCAAGGACAACACACCGCAACACACCATCGCGGAGCCGAGCACGGTCTATGGCATCAGCAAACAGGCAGGTGAACAATGGTGCGCCTACTACTTCCGGCGTTACGGCGTGGATGTCCGGAGCATCCGTTACCCCGGCCTCATCGGTTGGAAGAGCGCGCCAGGCGGCGGCACTACGGACTACGCGGTACACATCTTCCATGAGGCGATCAAGCTCGGTGCCTACACCAGCTTCCTAGGGCCGAAGACCACCTTGCCCATGATGTACATGCCCGATGCGATCCGCGCTACGATCGACCTGATGGAAGCCCCAGCGGAGAAGGTGAAGGAACGTACCGGCTACAACCTTGCTGGCGTCAGCTTCGACCCGGAGCAGATCGCGGCCGAAGTGGCGCGGCACATCCCCGGTTTCAAGATGGGCTATGCGCCGGACAGCCGCCAAGCCATTGCCGATAGCTGGCCGCGCAGTATTGACGACAGCGCTGCGCGGGAGGATTGGGGGTGGAAGCCCCGCTACGACCTGAAAGGCATGGTCGATGAGATGATGCTGAATCTGAAGCGCGAACTGGCCCAATAGATAGCTGTCTTGAAACCCGGTCCGGCATTGTGGCGTATCGCGGACGCGATAACCAGAACCACAATGGACCGCCATACGCTCTTGCTCGGATTTGGGCTCACCTTGGTGCTCGGAGCCCACGTTTCATGGGCCCAAGCCATCTCCAGCCCGCAAGACACGCTCAACCAGGTGGATGAAATGGGCCGCAAGCAAGGCTATTGGAAGATCATCGCCCCGAAAGCCGAGAAGCCGGGCTATGAGGATGGCCAATTGATCGAAGAAGGCCGCTACACCGGTGGCAAGCGCGTGGGTGCGTGGAAACGGTACTGGCCCAATGGCAAGGTGATGAGCGAGGTGAGCTACCGCATGGGAGTGCCCCGCGGCGAGTACAAGACGTACTATCCGAATGGCAGGGTGGAGGAACATGGGACCTGGGACTTGGACCGGAACACCGGAACCTTCAAGCGCTGGCACCCCAACGGGAAGCTGGCCCAGGATTTCGTTTTCAACACCTTCGGCGTGCGCGATGGGCAGCAGAAGTATTACCACGAGAACGGCCAGCTGGCAGTGGATGTGAACGTGAAGCAGGGCCGGGAAGAAGGCGAGATGAAACGCTATACCCCCTCCGGCGAACTACAGCAAGTGGCGCAGTTCAACAACGGTGTCATCGATCCGGCAAAGAGCAGATTCCTGAAGCCCGTGCCGGAAGCCGAGGACGTGAAGGTGGATGCCAGCGCGCCCCTCGCGCCGGAGGTGCAGCCCACCGAACGGACCAATGCCGTGGTCTTCCGTGAGAACGGCTACAATACGCTTTACGATAAGCAGCTGCGGCTATCTCAACAGGGCGAGTTCCTGAATGGCCGCCTCTGGGACGGCAAGCGATACAGCTACGATGCGAACGGCATCCTCAGCCGTATCCAGGTATACAAGGGCGGGCGATATGCCGGCGATGCCGTGATCACTGAAGAAGACCTGAAGTAGGGCTTCCCGCTCCGTTGCAACCGCGCTTCTACCTTCGCCCGGCCATGTCCGAGCTGAAGAAAGGCCCGCTGTTCATCACGAACACGATCACGCGCCAGAAGGAGGAGTTCAAACCGTTGAACCCGCCGCATGTCGGGTTGTACGTATGCGGCCCCACGGTTTACAGCGATGTACACTTGGGTAATGTGCGCAGCTTCACCACCTTCGATGTGCTTTACCGCTGGCTCACGTTCCTGGGCTATAAGGTGCGCTACGTGCGCAACATCACGGATGTGGGGCACTTGGTAGATGATGTGGATGCGGGTGAGGACAAGATCGCGAAGCGTGCCCGGCTCGAGCAGCTGGAGCCGATGGAGATCGTGCAGAAGTACACCAATGGCTTCCACGATGTCATGCGGCTATTCAACCTGAAGGACCCGAGCATCGAACCCACCGCGACCGCGCATCTTATCGAGCAGATCGGCATGGTGGATCGGATCCTGAAGAACGGCTACGCCTACGAAGCCAACGGCAGTGTGTACTTCGACGTGCCGAAGTACGCAGAGAAGTTCGCGTACGGTGAACTCAGTGGACGGAAGATCGATGAGCTGATCGCCAATACGCGCGACACCGAAGGCATGGAGGAGAAGCGTAGCCCGCTCGACTTCGCCATTTGGAAAAGGGCCGATGCACACCACTTGATGAAGTGGCCGAGCCCTTGGGGCGAGGGTTTTCCGGGCTGGCACCTGGAGTGCAGCGCCATGAGCACCAAGTACCTCGGCCCGACCTTCGACATCCACGGCGGGGGCATGGACCTGAAGTTCCCGCACCACGAGTGCGAGATCGCGCAGAGCGTGGCCGCCGATGGAATCGCGCCTGTGCGCTATTGGATGCACGGGAATATGCTCACGGTGAACGGCCGGAAGATGGCCAAGAGCGAAGGCAACGGGTTTACGCCGGAAGAACTGATCACTGGAAACCACAAGCTGTTGGAGAAGGGCTACAGTGCCATGACCGTCCGCTTCTTCATGCTGCAATGCCACTACGCCAGCACGCTCGACTTCAGCAATGAGGCCATGCAGGCATCGGAAAAGGGATTGGACCGAATGATGAAAGCCATCGACCTGTTGCCGAAGCTGAAGCCCGGAGCTGCGGACGAGGCTGACATCGTGGCTCTGGAACAACGCTGCCATGGGGCCATGAACGACGACCTGAATACGCCGGTGATGATCGCCGAGCTGTTCGAGGGCGTGCGCATCATCAACTCAGTGAATGACGGCAAGCTCGCGCTGACGGCTGCGAGCATCGAGCGATTGAAGTCGCTCTTCTTCTCAATGGTCAACGATGTACTTGGCATTCGCATGGAAGAAGGCCCGGCAGACCAGGCCAAGGATGACAAAGCCCTGGAAGGCCTGGTCCGAGAGTTCATACGCATGCGTGCCGAGGCGAAGGCGCAGCGTGATTTCGCAGCAAGCGATGCGATACGCGACAAGCTCAGTGCCGTTGGCATTATCCTGAAGGATAGCAAGGAGGGAACCACATGGGAGCGCGCATGAACAGGGCAGGCATGGATCACGCACGAGGTGAATACGGATTCTGGATGTTGCTTCTTGCGTTGCCGACCTTCGTGCTTTCCTGCGCGCCAGACCAACCCGTCGCGAACGAGCATGATGGCGCGCATGGGCAGCCCGCATTGCCACCGACCCCACCGTTCAGCGCCGATAGCGCATACGCATTCGTTCAGGCCCAGGTCGATTTCGGACCACGTGTGCCCGGTACGCCCCAGCACGGCGCCTGCGCCGATTGGATGGTGGCGAAGCTCAAGGGCTATGGCGCCACAGTGATCGAACAGAAGGCGACGGTGACAGCATTCAACGGTCGGGAACTGCCCTTGCGCAACATCATTGCGCGTTGGTACCCCGATCGCAAGGACCGTGTGCTTTTGCTCGCTCACTACGATACGCGTCCTTTCGCTGACAAGGATGATGAGCGGCAAGGCGAACCCATTCCCGGCGCCAATGATGGCGGCAGCGGCGTGGGGATCCTCATCGAGATCGGCCGGCACATGGCCGCCAAAGCGCATGGCCCTGGTGTGGATATGCTTTTCACCGACGTCGAGGACTACGGACAGCCGAGCGGTTCCATGGCGGCGGAAGAGCACAGCGTGGACACCTGGGCGCTAGGGTCGCAGTACTTCAGCCGCAATCCCCCGGAACCGGGCTATACCGCACGCTTCGGGATCCTCCTTGACATGTGCGGTGCGCGTGATGCCGTGTTCGTGCGCGAAGCATACAGCATGAAGTACGCGCCGGCTGTGGTGGCGCGTGTCTGGAAGACAGCAGCAGCGCTCGGACATGGCGATCGCTTCAAGCAGGAGACGAAGTTCTTCGTGGGCACCGACGACCACATCGCCATCAACGAACGTCTGCGCATCCCCACCATCGATATCATCGAGTTCAACCTGGGCACCAATGCCTTCCATCCCAGCTGGCACACGCATGATGATGACATGGATGTCATCGACACGGCTACGCTCGGCGCGGTTGGTGGCACCGTCCTTCAGTCTGTCTGGCAAGAACGCTGATCTGCTCAGTGAGCGCTCGCGCTCACCTCGGTACTTGACCCTGCCACGATCGGGGGCAGCTTCAGCAGGATCGGTCCGCGCTCATC
The DNA here is from genome assembly GCA_016710965.1 of Flavobacteriales bacterium. Lineage (GTDB taxonomy): Bacteria > Bacteroidota > Bacteroidia > Flavobacteriales_F > PHOS-HE28 > PHOS-HE28. The sequence goes on along the minus strand of JADJTW010000031.1, from coordinate 650,990 downwards.
CTCCACCACCAACAGTAGCAATGACGTGGCGCTCGAAGGAACATGCACGACTGCAGCCGAGTCCTGCCGGAATACGCCTTGGGCCACAAGCCGTCCCTGGGTATCGCGCAAAGACCATGGCGCATTCGGCGCGGCACCGCTCACCAACCAGTTCGTCCCGCCATCACTGATCGCACGCACCGTGTTCGATCCTCCGAAATGCACGGAGACTACTTCGCTGTAGGCAACCGTCCCATCGAGGTCCTCTTCGCGCAGGCGATAGTATGCCGTGCCTGGCAGCGGTTCGCGATCGAAGAAGCTGTACTCCCGCAAGTTCTGCGAGTTGCCAGCAGCGTCGATGCTGCCAAGCTCGTTGAAGTGCGCTCCATCCCTGCCGCGTTCCACGATGAAACGGTCGCTCCCCGATTCGGATGCCGTGGTCCATGTCGTGCGCACCAATGCTCCTTCCACTTTCGCGGAGAAGGCCAGGATCTCCACGGGCAGTGTTGCGCAATTCATCACTATGATATTCATGGACATGACATTGGGGATCGGACACGCTCCATCGGACGCCTGGAACCATACCGCCTGCGGAAGGATGGATTCATTTCCGGTCCAGCAGATCTGCACCACGACAGGATTGGTGCCGCTTATCGATACGGTGCTGCCGGGCAATACGGTGGTGGCGTTCGTTGTCGCTGTGATATTGGTGCCCCCTTGGAAATCGTAGAACGGAACATTCACGCAGAAAGAAAGCCCCGTGCAGGCGAATACGGAGAAGGGTTGGAACCAGGCGCCACCCGTACTGCTGCTGATGCCGTTGCTCGCAGGCGGGTTGCCGTCGCAAACGATCACGGCGAACATCAAGTCCCGCATCACCGTGCCGATCAGCTGCCCGAGGCTATTGAAGGACTTCACTTGGATCACCACCACATAGTAGCCGGTGACCGTTGGGGTGAAGAGCAACTGGCCTGTGGCGCCGTTGATGGTAGCACCAAGGAAGGGCTGGCTTCCAGAGTAACTGCCCTGGTAGAGGACATCGGTGGGTGTGGGTGAACCGTATCGCGCGCTGATCAACGAGAAGGCGAGCGAATTACCGTTGGCATCGGTGACGCCTGGATTGTAGGCTACGGCCTGGTTCACGCACACATAGGGAATGCCGCTATCCACGAAACGAGGCGAATGGTCGCAGGTGACGACGGTGTTGTTGAACGTAGCCTCCACGTATGTGCCGGGCTGCAGGAAAATGTTCTGCGTGGTGTTGCGGCAGCAGGTGTACCACTGCACGGTCCACTTGTCGCAAGGCGACAGAAAGAGCGTGGTTTGGAAGCGGTGGCGGCGGAAGCTCGGGAGCGTACCGCCATTGCACCTGCTATTGGCGATCTGAGATGGGCAGAGCGGGGATACTTCGACCGTGGAGATGGGCGTTAGGCCGACCATCGAGAACGCCACGCCGCAATCATTGCTGAAGTGCAGGGTCTGGTTGGTGATGGCAGCGCCAGCACAATCCAGATAGAGGTCGAGATAGAAACGGTATTGATCGGGGCCAACGCACTCATAGGTGATGCTGGTGCCCGAGAAATGGTCGGCACGGACAGGATCGGCGCTGCACATGAGCACCGATACTGACAGAGCGATGAAGGCGTTGCGCAGGTTCACGATAGCGGCTTCCATTTCCTATGACGACCCGAGGCAAGGCGGGTGGCCGAACCTGTGTAAATGTAATGCGGCTCAGGTAGTTGGCGCCACTCGACCAGGCGCATTAGAAAGCCCCCTCCCGGAGAGGGAGGGGGCTCTCCTGCTGGATTGAGGCCTTATTGCTTAGTAAAGCGCTGCCGAAGGGCCAGGCCATCGACCTCTACTTCCAGTAAGTAGGAGCCGCTCGGCAGGGCGTCCAAGCCCACTCGGCCGTTGCCCACCGTGGTCCTAAGTGCCAGTTTACCAGCTACATCCATGATCCGCGCGGGGTGCCTGCCGAGGGGTAAGCCACCGATGATGATCCCATCTGTTGCCGGGTTCGGGTAGAGCGTAAAGGCATCGGATTCGGCCACATCGATGGCAGTAGGAATGCTCTCGATCACCTCCAAGGTGGTGTTGATGGCGGGATTCTCGATCACGTCCACGATGCCGCTCGGCCAGTAGACCATCACGCTCTGCACGTCAGCGTCGGCGCCTATACCGAAGTGTGCGTTCAGGGTGCTCATGTACCGGAAACCATCCCCGCTGCGGATCTCGCGGATCTGGGTGCCCATGGTGGACGTGATCTGCACCCGAGCGCCAATGCCGTTGAGGTTGCTCACGGTGCCGGTGCAATGCACTTTCAGCCAGTTGTTATCGTTGCCATCGTTCATATAAGCTGTGCCGCCGTTGAGGATGTCCAGGAAACCATCATTGTTCAAGTCGCCGATGGGCCCGTTGCCTGGGATGACGTCGGTGACCGCGAAGGTCATGTCACCATGCCCCATGATCATCATGCCTGCACCGAGGATGTCCAGGTAGCCGTCATTGTCGAAATCGTGCGTCGTCCATTCGATGTTCGTTCCGAAGAACGAATCGAATCCGCTGCCAGGGGTGACATTCGTGAATGTGCCATCCCCATTGTTGCGCATGACCTTATGGGTGGCTCCGGAACTGGAGCCGACGAGCACGTCCATGTGCCCATCATTGTTGAAGTCGCCCCAGGCGCTGCTCCAGCTTTGCTGCGTATCGGCGAAGCCCAGCGCCCCGGCGATATTGGTGAAGGTGCCATCGCCATTGTTGCGGTAGAGGATGTCCACCGGGTCGCAGCCGCACTTGGCCACGAATAGGTCCTGGTCCTGATCGCCATCGAAGTCGACCCAGATGCTGCCATAGTTGCCGCATGTCTCGCCTAAGCCGCCCTGGTTGAAGGTGAGGTTGCCATTGCCATCGTTCATGTAGAACACGTTGGCGGCCACATCGTGACAGCTGAAGGCATCCAAGTGGCCATCCGCGTTGATGTCGATCATGTTCGTGCGCTGGCAGAAGACGTACTCGGGCCCGCTGATCTCGGTGTACGCTGTGGCCGTGGCGTTGGCGATCATGAAGGTGACGCCGCTGCCACTGCCGTACATGAAGTCGTTGTGCCCGTTGTCATCAAGGTCGCCCACGCACATGCTCCAGCTCGGCGTGTAGTTGGCCTGCGGTGTCACCACATCGGTGTTCACCCAGGTGCCCCCGGCCGTCTGCTCGCTCACGCGGATGGTGGTGCTCGTCACGGAGGCCACGTCGTCAAGGAAATCATTGGTCATATCCACAACCGCTGCTGTACCGTTGATGGGGATGGTGACCGTGGTGAATTGGATGCCATCGGTGGGGGCGGGACCACCGCCAACGTTGGCGATGGAGTCGACCAACTGGAAGGTGAAGCCGTTCCCGTTCCAGCTGTTGTCGAAGACGATGTAGTAGGTGGTGAGGGCGGTCACCTGCAAAGTGTCGTACGAGAGGTAACCGTTGCCGATCACGCCACCATCGTCATCGCCACCCACGCATGTGAGGTTGCCGCAGGTGCCTGTGTACACATGGAAGCGCGTATCGCCCCCGCTGTTCACCACCAGATCGGTGGTAATGGTGAGCGGGTGGCTCAGCACCGGTGTGTAGGTGTACCATTCCGCGCTGGTTGCGATAGGACCGCTCGTAGCGCACAATGGGGTGCTTACCTCAGTGCCATTGATGGTGGTAACGACGAACGAACCGATGCCGACGGGCAGCGCATTGATGCAGTCATCCTGCGCACGAGCGCCCAGTGCCACAAGCACGAGGAGCAGTATAGTGGTCTTTTTCATGGTTCCCAGGTTCAGATTCAGTTGCAGGGTGGGGTCAAGGTAGATATCCATTGGTGGAAAAGCGCGGCCGCTTCTTCATGCACCACAGTACGCCCAAGGAGGGGCATACGCACATCTTCGGCGGTGCTCGTGAAGCGATGGTACAGCATGCTGCGGCCAGGCAGCCCGGCCGAGACGATGTAGTTGTATGCCGGATCGATGAGGTCCTCGGGCGGGACACACACTCCCAGGTTCACCGGATCATCGTTGTCATCCCAGGCGAAACGCATCGGGCGGTAATCGCAATGCCGATACTCGTCGTGACAGTGCGAGCAATTCATGTCAACGTAGGCACGCACGCGATCGGTCAGGGTCTCGGTTGGGTCGTCCCACTTCACGGTGGTGGCAATGTTGGAAGGGTAGCCTCCTTGCAGGTACCCGAGTTGTGTCCACTTGGCCAATTGGTTGGCGGTGCCGCTGGCATAGGCGAGGTTGGAATTGAGGTTCTGCGGTTTCGGGCCGATGGGCGTATCGATGCTGTTGCGCTTGTGGCAGGTGTGGCATTCGGCAGCGGCCGGGATACGGTAGTCCACGTGCCGCGTAACCCCGAGCTCATCCACCCAGTCCAACGGATTGATACTGCCAGCCATGTCGAGCACGGCTTCGGTCTGTGTCGCGTTCCACTTGTAGCAAGCGCTTTCCCAAGCGCCATTGCGCTTGAACATGATGCGCGTTTCCAGGATGCGCCGCGCTCCTGCAGGCTGTACGTTGTCGTAGTAGAAGGTCTTGATCAGCACGGCGCCGTCGGGGAAGGCCAGCACATCGTCGTCGGCCACATAGTGCGCCCCCGTTGTTCCTGTGGGCATCCACACCAGGCGTTGCTTGTGCGCATAGTCGGTGAAGAGCGGTGTGATGGGCTCGAAAGGAAGCAATCCGGTGACGGGTACCAGATCGGCCATTGGACCATCGAAGAAGTGGTACGAGCTCAGCACCGGGTAGGGCACGGCGTTCATGTCGAAGACCACGGGCGACGTATCGTTCACAACAGGATCGGGGGGGTATGGAACCGGCGCGATAAGTTCTTCGGGATCGTGCGTGCATGAAATGAGCACGGCCACAAGCACAACGATGACCAGTAGGACCTTCTTCATGTCTTGGCAGGAGCCGAGCGAAAGTAGCCCCAAGACGCACCGCTGGTCACCGCGCGTTGCTCGCTGGGCTTGTGTTCCTGCGCAATTGCGCTGGCTACCTTGCCCCACCACATTCTTGAGATGCCCGTGACCCACGTGACCAACGGCGACGACAAACGCCTCTTCCTCCTGGACGCCTTCGCGCTGATCTACCGGGCCTACTTCAGTTTCATCCGCACACCGCGGGTGAACAGCAAGGGCTTCAACACCAGCGCCGCCTTCGGCTTCACCACCACCTTGCTGGACCTGATCAAGCGCGAGAAACCCACGCACATTGCCGTGGTCTTCGACACCGCAGCGCCCACCGAGCGCCACGAAACGCTATTGGATTACAAGGCCAACCGCGAAGAGATGCCCGATGACATCCGCAGCAACATCCCATATATCCGCCGCATCATCGAGAGCATGAACATCCCGATCCTCGAAAGCGACGGCTACGAGGCAGATGACGTGATCGGCACATTGGCGAAGAAGGCCGAAGGCGAAGGCTACGTCACGTACATGGTAACGCCCGACAAGGACTTCGGGCAGCTGGTCACGGACAAGATCATCATGTACAAGCCCGGGCGCGGCGGCGATCCGCCGGAGAAGCTCGGGCCTGCGGAGATCTGCGCGCGTTGGGGCTTGCAGACCACCGAACAGGTGAAGGATATACTGGGCCTCATGGGCGATGCCGTGGACAACATCCCCGGCATCCCTGGCATCGGCGAGAAGACGGCGATGAAATTGGTGCAGCAGTTCGGAAGCCTGGAAGGCGTGATTGAGAATGCCGACAAGTTGAAGGGGAAGCAGCAGGAGAATGTGATCGCCTTCGCGGAGCAGGGGCGCATGAGCAAAATGCTCGCGACGATCAACGTGAATGCGCCAGTGGAGCTGGACCATGATGCGCTCCATCTCGATCCACCTGACCCGGCGAAAGTGCTGGAGGTGTTCAGCGAGCTCGAATTCAAGAACCTCACGAGCAAAGTGCTTGGCGTCGATGGGCCAGGAGCGATCCCACCTGAAGGCAAAGGCGAGAAGGCCGTGGTATCGCGCGCACCATCAGGACAGGTCGATCTCTTCGGCACAAGCGTGGACGAGGAAGGGAATGTTGAACTGAAGGAATTCGCCAACATTGACACCGTCAAGCACCGCTATCTGCTGGAGGACACCAGCGAGAAGATGTACATGCTGGCGGCGCAGCTGAAGAAGCAACAGCGCTTCTGCTTCGATACCGAGACCACCGGAACCGACGAGCGCACAGCCGAACTCGTGGGCCTTGCCTTCAGCTGGAAGGCGCACGAAGGCTACTATGTGCCCGTGCCAGCGGACCGCGCCGAGGCCCAGCGCATCGTGGACATCTTCAAACCGATGCTTGAGAACGAGTCCATCGGAAAAGTGGCGCAGAATGCCAAGTACGACATCCGCGTGCTGGCCAAGTACGGCGTGGAGGTGAAGGGCCCGCTCTTCGATACCATGGTGGCGCACTACCTGCTCAAGCCCGATCAGCAGAAGCATGGCATGGACTACCTCAGCGAGTCCTACTTGAGCTATCGGCCGGTGAGCATCGAGACGCTCATTGGAGAGAAAGGAAGAGGCAAGGTGCAGAAGAGCATGCGCGATGCCGACATCAATGCGGTGAAGGAGTACAGCGCCGAGGATTCCGACATCACCTGGCAGCTATCCGAGAAATTCGAGCCCCTGCTCGATCAGGATGGAGTGACCTCGCTCTTCCGTGAAGTGGAGATGCCGCTGGTGCATGTGCTGGCCGACATGGAGACCGAAGGCATCCGCATCGATATACCCGCGCTGAAGCAGTTCAGCGAAGAGCTCGGCACGGACATCCTGCGCCTGCAGGAGGAGATCCACCAAGCCTGCGGCGTCGCCTTCAACATCGACAGCCCGAAACAGCTCGGCGACGTGCTCTTCGAGACCCTGAAGCTCGGCGGTGACAAGATCAAGAAGACCGCCAAGACCGGACAGTACCAGACGAGCGAGGATATCCTGCAGGAACTGAGCAATGCGCACCCCGCCATCCCGCTCATCCTCGACTACCGCAGCCTTCGCAAGCTGAAGGGCACTTACGTGGACACACTGCCCGTAGCCGCCGACAGGGACACGCATCGCGTACACACCAGCTACCTGCAAACGGTGGCTGCCACCGGCCGTCTGGCCAGCAACGACCCCAACCTGCAGAACATCCCCATCCGCACCGAGAAAGGACGCGAGATCCGCAAGGCCTTCGTGCCGCGCGACTCGGACTTCCAGCTGCTCAGCGCCGACTACTCCCAGATCGAACTGCGCATCATCGCGCACATGAGCGGCGACCACAACATGCAGGAAGCCTTCCGCCATGGGCTCGACATCCATGCCGCCACGGCCGCCAAGGTCTTCAACGTCGACATCGCCGCCGTTACCCGCGAACAGCGCAGCAGGGCCAAGGCCGTCAACTTCGGCATCGCATACGGCCAGGGCGCATTCGGCCTCAGCCAGAACCTGGGCATACCACGCGCGGAGGCCAAACAGATCATCGACGACTACTTCGCACAATTCCCCGGCGTTCGCAATTACATGGACGAGATGATCGGCTACTGCCGCACCCATGGCTACATCAAGACCTTGATGGGCCGGCGACGCTACCTGCCGGACATCACCAGCGCCAACAACACCGTGCGCGCGCAGGCGGAGCGCATCGCCATCAACGCGCCCATGCAGGGCACAGCGGCGGATATCATCAAGGTGGCCATGGTGAGCATACACCGCGATCTGAAGCAGCGGCGCATGAAGAGCAAGTTGCTCCTGCAAGTGCATGACGAACTCGTTTTCGATGCGCACAACAACGAAACCGAGGACCTGAAGTCACTGGTACGCGACCGCATGCAAGGCGCCATGCAACTGGCCGTGCCGCTGGTTGTTGACATGGGCGTGGGGAAAAACTGGTTGGAAGCGCACTGATCCCCGCGTGCGCGCAAGGGATCTTCGCATCGTTCCCTCCCGAACCCCCATGACCGTGATGCGATCCCTCCACTGGCCGGCACTGCTGGCTTCACTCGCCCTGCTCGTTGGCTGCGGCGGCGATCAGCCCGCGCAGGACACCCTCGATGCGGCCAACGGCATGGACAGCGCCGCGCTCAGCGACCGCATGAGCAAGTCGAAGAAGATCTTCTACAGCATCCCCTCGCCCATGGAGACGGCCGCCCTGCTGAAGAAGGCCGGGGCCGAGTACAATAAGAACGTGCTGAACGATCCCAACAAGAACTCCTCCTACACTGCAGCCAGCAAGCAGGCCCTCAACCTGGGCGTCTACGGCGCTGACCTGAGCTACGCCAGCGTGTACAACAACACGCACGAAAGCATGCTCTTCACCGCAGCGGCGCAGAACCTGGCGAAGCAGCTCAACATCAGCACGGCCTTCAGCCAGGAGACGGTGGACCGCATGGAAGCCAACCAGGCCAACCGCGACTCGCTGCTGAACATCATCAGCGAGACCTACTGGGACATGGACCAGTACCTGAAGACCAACGAGCGCGAGAACATCAGCGCTCTCATGATCGCCGGTGGCTGGGTTGAAGGCCTGTACATCGCCACCCAGGTGGCCAAGACCAACGACACGCCTGAACTGCGCCAACGCATAGCGGAGCAGAAGCTGTCGCTGGGCGATCTCATCGCCTTGGTAAGCACCTACCAGACCGACGAGCCCGCGCTGGCCGGCGTTCTGGCCGACTTGCATACACTGGAAGGCCTTTTCGCCAGTACGGCCCAGGGCACCAGCGGTAGCGCCACCACCGAGGAGGGCGGCGTTACCGTGATCGGCGGCGGCGGCACCACCGCATCGCTCACCGATGCCGAGCTCGCAGCCATCCGCGAGAAGACCGCCGCCATCCGCAATACCTACATCAATTGATCGCCGCCATGTCTACGAACCATCGTTGCCCCCGCATTGCTGGCCGCCGGTCTCTTGATCACCGCTGGCGCCGCACAGGCCCAATGCAAGTCCTTCGCGAAGAACAAGTGCGTTCCCGGACTGGCCCCCTACAAGTTCAACGAGACCTTCAATGGCGCTCAACTCAGCCCCGGCGACGAGGCCGAAGTGGCCCTCACCTTCTACAGCGGGCAGGAATACCGAGTGATGGTGTGCTCGCAAGCCATCCTGGGCGAGGTGAACTGGAAGCTGGTGGACGAGAACAACAAGATCGTCTTCGAGAGCCTGGCCCCCGAGCCCAAGACCCACTTCGACCTGAAGGCCGCCAGCACCACCCAACTGCGCTGCGTGGTGTGGGTGCCCGCACGCGCCAAGACCGAGTACGTACACCTGGGCTGCGTGGCCATCATGGTGGGTTTCAAGGAATAGACCGCATCATTCGCCCGGGGGACTTTCCATTTCCGAGCGCTCACAGATCACCACCTTGCTCTTCCGCTCCAGGTCCGTGCGCGCCTGGAACTTGAAGGTGAAGTAGTCGGCGTTGCCGGCGGCGAGGTCCAGTTGCAGTCCGCTACGGCCCATCTCACGGCCTTCCTCGTCGGTGGCCACGGCGCTCACCGCGCCGCTGAAGGCGCGGTCGGCGATGATGTATACGATGAGCCGATTGTCCATGCCCGCGCTGTCGGCCTCCACCTGCGTCTTGCCGATGGTGAGTCCTCGCGCCTTCAACTCCTCGCTCAGCGTCACGCCGATGCTCCAGCTCTTCTCCACGCCCGTGGTCACGCCTTCGATCACCTCGGTGGCCGCGCTGCCGGCGAACTCGCCGCCCTTGTTCAAGGCGTCCTTGGTGCCTTCAGCCATGCGGCCGCAGGCGGTGAGCAGCAGGACGGAGAGGAGGAGCAGGGCCTTTTCATCGCACCACGAACCAAACGCGTTGTGCATCGCCCTTTGTTGCATGCGCACGAAGTAGGCGCCTGCTTGCAATGAACGTACGGGCAGATCGAAACGGTGCGTACCTGCGGCCAGTGCGCCATCGTGTACCACCTGCGTCACGCGCCCGGTCATGTCCAGCACTTCCACGCGCACGCGACCGGCATCGCGCACGACCACCACGGCCTGCGCGTCATCCATGACGGGGTTGGGTTGCACGGCTACGCCATCGCTCACCAGGAGAAGCTCGTCCACGCCCACGGGCCCGCCGTTGATGTTGATGTCATCGAGGTAGAGGTTGTTGCCGCCATCGCTCTCGAACTGGAACTTGAAGCGGAAGTTCGGCAGGTTGCTGGCGCTGCTGATGTTGCTCACTTCGGCGTAGCCCCACTGCGTGCTGTTGGGCACGAAGCTGCTGCTGGTGGTGCCGCCGGTGACGAGGTTGGTGCTGCCGCGCATCATCTTGCGCAGCGCCCAGGTGTTGCCGCAATCGTTGCTGATGAAGAAGCCCAGCGCGTCGTCGTTGGTGCTCACGCGCTTGGCGAAGGCGTACCGGAAGCTCACCACGATGTCGGTGGCGTTGCTCATGTCGTAGCTGCTGCTGATGAGCTCATCGATGCGCCCGGCCTGTGCCGAGCTGTTGACGATGCGCGTGCTCTTGCTGCCGGAGTACGCGGCCACGGAGGTGATGCCGAAGGTGTTGTCGTTGTTGGGGTTGCTGGTGAACCACTCGGGGCCGGTGAGGTTGGCCACGGTCTCGAAGCCTTCCATCACGGGCACGCTCGTGCCGGGGTTGGGCAGTACGGTGATATAGGCGTTCTGGGTGGTGCTGAGCGTAGTGCTGCCGTCGCTGGCATTGAGCGTCACGGCGTAGGTGCCAGGCGCGGTGTAGGTGACCACCGGGCTCTCGGCGGTGCTGGTCGAAGGAGTGCCGCCAGCGAAGGTCCATGTGCGCGAGGCAACGGCATTGTAGCTGTCGTCGCTGAAGGTGACCGAACCGCCGGCGCAGATGATGCGCTGGTTGCTGCTGAAAGCCGCGGCGCACAGCACGGCGGGCAGGCTCACGCCGGTGGCGCTGAGGTTGCTGGCTGCGATGATCTGGTTGCGCTGCGCGGTGCCGCTGTTGATGGCGGCGGTCATGCGGTTCTTCTGCCCCGTGGTGAACATCTTGGAGCAGTAGGCATACTCCATGTAGTTCTCGACATTGTCCTGCACGCTTCCGCAGGTGCCACCGGCGAGCACACAGCTGGTCCAGCCCATGGTGTTGGGCGTGTCGGCCACGTTGTCATCGTCGCTGCAGTTGGCGGCCACGCCGGGGGTGTTGCTGCCTCCCCAGGTATGCTCCAGGTTGATCCAATGCCCCACCTCGTGCGTGAGGGCACGGCTGCGAGAAACACTGCCCGTGCCGATGCTGCCCACGTAGGTGTGGAGCATGACGATGCCATCGCCGTCGGCGAAGAACTGCGCGCCGCCTGGCGTGAGGGTATAGCCTGCGGCACCATTGGCGCTGGCGGCCACCCACACGTTCAGGTACTTGTTGCGCGGCCATTGGATCAGGTCCTTCATGCTCTGGTCGCCCACGTAGGTGAGCGTGCTGATGGTGCGTGTTATGCCGCTGGTACAGTTGCCGTTGGGGTCCTTGCGCGCGAGAACGAAGGCGATGTCCACGTTGGCCACCAGGCCCAGGAAGGCGGGTTGCACGTTGTCCCAGTCGGGGTTCAGCTTGTTGAAGTCCTCATTGAGGATGCGCATGGCATCATGCACCTGCGCATTGCTGATGTTCTCCTCGCCGTTGTTGTGGATGATGTGGAAGACCACTGGCACCGTGTAGGTGCTGCGCTCACCTTCGGGGTACTGCTGCGTGAACGCCTCCAACGCGGCATTCTCCGCGGCGATGGAAGCGATGAGGTCGGGGTCGTTGTGGTGCAATTGCGCCATCACGGCCGGGTCGTTGGTGCGGCAGGTGAAGGAGGATTGTTGCGCGTGAGCGCAGGTTGCAACAAGCAGCGAAAGCAGGATCAGGGTCTTGTTCATGCGCGAGGGGTTCGAACGATGGCCGTGCGAAACTAAGAGGTCGCCCTTTCGCCGTGGTCCCCTGCCGGCGATGACGATCACTCGACTACCAAGCGGGCGGTCCGGGCCGTTGTCCGTCAGAGAGCGCACCATGTAGGTGCCTGCGGCGAAGGCTGTGGCATCCAGCGTTCGGCTCGTTGGCCACCAGCAGGACGCAGCCCGAGGTCCGAACGCTGCACGGTGCGGCCGAGGGCGTCGAGCACTTCCACACGCACATGTGCGGCGCGGTCCAGCTCGAAGGCCAGTTGCGTTGCGCCCGTGGTGGGATTGGGAAGGAGCGACAGGCCAGAGGCACTTGCAGCGAGTTCCTCCACACCGACGGGCATGCCGTTGATGTTGATGTCATCGAGGTAGAGGTTGTTCCCGCCATCGCTCTCGAAGACGAACTTGAAGCGGAAATCGCTTACGTGATTGGCGGGCCCGATGTTGGTGAGCTCGGTATAGCCCCACTGGCTGCTGGTGGGCACGAAGCTGCCGGTGACCGTGCCGCCCGTTACCAAGGTGGTGGTGGCGCGCAGGATCTTGCGCAGGCTCCACACATTGCCGCAATCGTTGCTCACATAAATGCTCAACGCATCATCGTTCGCGCTGCTGCGGCGGGCGAACGCGTGGCGGAAGCTCACGGTGATGGCCGTGGCGCCCGACATGTCGTAGGAGCGCGAGAGAAGTTCGTCCACCTTGCCGATCATCGCTGTGGAGTTGAGGATGCGCGCGCTCTTGCTGCCGGTGTAGGCAGCGCTGGTGGTCACGCCCCAGGTGTTCCCGCCGCCGCCGTTGACCGTGTACCACTCCGGACCGTTCAATGCGGACAAGGACTCGAAGCCTTCCGACATCGGCACTTGGTCGCCGGGGTTGGCCAGCACGGTGATGGCCAGGTTCTGCGTGGTGCTGAGCGTAGTGCTGCCATCGCTCACCGTCAATTGCACGCTGTAGGTGCCGGGCTGCGTGTACGTGATGGTGGGCTGTTCCTCGCTCGATGTGGCGGGCTCTCCGCCCGCGAAGCTCCAATTGCGCGAGGTGACGCCGTGAAAGCTCTCATCGGTGAAGGTGACGGTGCTGCCGGCGCAGATGAGCGTGGCATCGCTGCTGAACTCGGCAGCGCAAAGCACGGGTGCGTTGTTGACGCCGGTGGCCGTAAGGTTGTTGGCGGTCCACAACTGGTTGCGTTGCGAGGTTCCGCTGTTGAGGGCGGCCAGCATGCGCGTCTTCTGGCCTTCGGTGAACATCTTGGAGCAGTACGAGTACTCCATGTAGTTCTCCACATTGTCGATGGTGCTGCTGCATGAAGCGCCCGCGAGGAAGCAACTGGTCCAGCCCTTCGTGTTCGGCGTATCGCTCACGTTGTCGTCCTGGTTGCAATTCTCGTCCAGCCCGGGATCGTTGCTGTCTCCCCAGCAATGCTTCAAGTTGATCCAGTGGCCCACTTCGTGGGTGAGGGTGCGCGAATGGCTTACGCTGCTGGTGCCTATGCTGCCGGTGTAGTTGTGCAACAGCACGATGCCGTCGGCTTCGGCCCAGTTGGTCACCGCGCCGGGGCGGTAGGTGTAGCCTGCTGCGCCATCGGCACTGGCCGCCACCCAAACGTTCAGGTACTTATTGCGCGGCCATTGGATCAGGTCCTTCATGGTCTGTGTGCCGTCGTAGGTGAGCGTGCTCAGGGTTCGCGTGATGCCTTTGGTGCAGTTGCCGCTGGGGTCTTTGCGCGCCAGGGCGAAGGTGATGCCCACATCGGCCACGATGCCCAGGAACTCGGGGCGCACGTTGTCCCAATCGGCGTTCAGGCGATTGTAGTCGTCGTTGAGCACGCGGATGGCATCGTACACTTGCTCGTCGCTGATATTCTCTTGCCCGTTGTTGTGGATGATGTGGAAGACCACCGGAATGGTCACGTCCACGCGCTCGGCGCCCGTGTTCTCTTCCATCCACTGGTTGGTGAAGGCCTCCAGATCGGCGTGGGCTTGCGCGATTCCCTCCAGTGCTTCCGGGTCATTGTGATGGAATCGCACGAGCCGGTCCAGTTCGTCGGAACCGCAGGGACGTGGGTCTTGCTGCGCCACGGCTGACAGGTTGATCACGAGGGCGCAGGCGAGGAAGGAGAGGGGCTTCATCATCGGGGATCGCAACGAGGGGGTGTTCAAGCGGCGGCGAATGTATCCGGTTGGGCCACCGGGGATCGTCATGCGATCGACAGGGCGCCGGCGGCTTTGCGCACGTCTTGAACGCCTATGAACGTCGGTTGCGTGTTTGCTCAACGACAGGCGGTCGCTTCCGCCGGACGACCGGTATGGGATGCCCGATGGGAAGCAGGTGACGCGTTATTCCACCACCACGCGAAGGGCCTGCTGTTGGCCTGCTGACCGCAGCCGGATGGTGTAGAGACCGGCAGGCAAGTCATCCAATGCAACCTCGACCGTGCGGATGCCAGGAGCCTGCATGCCGCTGGCCAGTTCACGCACGGTACGGCCTAGGGGATCGATCAGGTCGAGCTGAATGCGCTCGGCGGCCCTCAGGTTGAATGCGACCTGTAGCTGATCCGCTGCGGGATTGGGCCATGCGCGCAAGTCATCGGTGCTCGCCACCACCTCTTCAACCCGGACGTTGTAGTCGAGGATATTGATGTCATCCAGCCAGAGGTCGTTGCCACCATCGCTGTAGAATTCGAATTTCACGCGGAAGCTGCTCGTCTGCAGTCCAGCGCTCAGATTGGTCACCGTCATGTAGCCCCATTGCTGCGGGCCAGCGGGCACGAAGGGCGCTGCGGGTTGCACGCCGCCGGTGAGCAGGGTGTTGCTGGCGTGCATCAGCTTGCGCAGCATCCAGGTCTCGCCGCAATTGCCGCTGGCATACACGCGCAATACATCGTTGTTCTCGGGGTAGCGCCGGGCGAAGGCGTAGCGGAACGTGAGGCTGATGTCCGCAGCGGTGCTCAGATCGAAGGTGCTGGAGATGAGCTCGTCGGTCCGTCCGGCCATCTCCCATTGATTCCGTAGGCGCACGCTCTTGGTCCCGCTGAATGCAGCTTCACTGGATAGCTCGAAAGTGTTGTCGCCGTCGGGGTTGTGCGGGCTCCACATGGCGTTCGGGATCGCCGTCGCGTTCTCGAATCCTTCCACGAACGGCGTAGGAGCGCCGGGGTTGGCGTGTACGATGATGTAGCCCGGCTCGGTGGTGCTGGTGGTGGTGGTGCCATCGCCTACGTAGAGGCTCACCGGGTACACACCGGGCGCGGTGTACACCACAGTGGGCGCTTCCACGAATGAGCCCGGAGGAGTTGCACCGGGGAAGTCCCAATACCATTGCTGCACGCCGAAGTAGCTGAGGTCGGTGAAGCTCACCGGCGTGCCGGCGCATACCTCGCGATGATCGGCAGCGAAGCGCGCCATGCACAATTGCTCGGGCTCCAGCACGCCGGTGAGCGCCAGGTTGGCCGCGCTCCACAGGTTGTTGCGCTGCGCAATGGGCGAGGTCAGCGCTGCCACCATGCGATCGCCCTGGCCATGCGAGAACATCTTGCAGCAGTAGGAGTACTCCATGTAGTTCTGCACGTTGTCCAATGGATTCCCGCAGCTGGCTCCGGCGAGGAAGCAACTGGTCCAGCCTTTCGTGTTGGGCGTGTCCTGCACATTGTCGTCCATGCCGCAATTGGTTTCCAGGCCAGGCTCGTTGCTATCGCCCCAGCAGTGCTTCAGGTTCAGCCAGTGGCCCACCTCGTGGCTGAGGACGCGGCTCTTGTACACGGCGCTGGTGCCGATGCTGCCCGTGTAGCTGTGCAGGATCACGATCCCATCGGCCTCGGGCCAGCCGTCGAGCCAGCCGGGGTAGTAGGTGTAGCCTGCTGCGCCGTTGGCGCTGGCAGCCACCCATACGTTCATGTAGCGCTCGCGCGGCCATTGGATCAACTGCGTCATCTCGAAGTCGCCGTCGTAGGTCTGCGAGCTCACCGTGCGCGTGATGCCGTTGGTGCAGTTGCCTTCGGGGTCGCGCTTGGCCAGGCGGAATTCGATGCCCACGCTATCGACGATATCCAGGAACTCGGGCCGCACGTTCACCCAATCGGGGTTGAGCTTGTTGTAGTCATCGTTGAGGATGCGGATGGCATCGTAGAGCTGCTCATCGCTGATGTTCTCCGGCCCGTTGTCGTGGATCACGTGGAAGACCACCGGGATGATGAGCGGCTCGCTGCCGCCGCGTTGGAAGCCCGTGGTGCGCGCTTCGAGCGCGGCATTCGCCTGCTCCGCCAGCGAAAGGGCTTCGGGGTGCTCGGCCAAGTGGCGCTCCAGTTCGCGGGGGTTGTTCGCCAGGCAGGTAAAGCCATCGTCCTGCGCCAGAGCGCAAGCAGGTGCGGCCAGCAAGGTGCCGCAAAACAGGAGTGATCGCATGGAAGGACCTTCGAGGGTCGGCAAGGTATGACGGAGGACACGCCCAGCCCATTCGCTTTGGCGGCCATGCGTGGTAACCGAATGAACTACTCCAGCACCACCCTCTCGTATCTGCTCCCCTCCGGATCCGTGAGCTTGAGCACGTAGGTGCCGCGCCCGAAGCGCGAGAGATCGATCTCCTCCACGGTGGCACCTGCGGGCAGCGGGCGCTGGTACAGCAACTTGCCCAAGGCATCGTACACGCTGTAGTAGCTCTCGGCCATGAGCGGATCGGCGAACTCAACCAAGAAGCGGCCGGTATTGGGATTGGGGTAGACGTGGAATTTGCGGGCGTGGAAGGAGCAAGATGTGTGGTAATCTCCACAGGCATTGTATTCCGGAATGGGATCGAAGATGGTATCGTTCATGTAAGCAGGTAGCCCGATGGCACCATCGACGGAAGTGAGAGTGAAGTTGCTGTCTGCCGGAAAGAGATTCGAAACCGTGATTGGGTGCCATTGCTGCCCGCATGGAAAGCGCCCAAGAGAATCTGTCTTATAGATGTATGGCAAGCCGGAATTACCACCGGGGAGGTCACCCCAGACTACGCCACTGCACATGTAACCTCCATCCGAATGAGCCAACAGGTCTGCCGTGTAGTGATCGTATCCCGTACTTCCCATTGAACTTGTCCAAAGAGTATCGCCGTTGAGGTCAGTTTTCATCAAGAAAGGGCGATAGAAGAAATTGTTCTGTGGATAGCCTAATGTGGCCAATATCGCGTAGCCACTATCGATAGTCTTTTCTATCCTTGAAGGTCTCCCGGTGTACCACAGATTCGGGGTGCTGTAATAGCCGCGGCACCACTGTACGTCACCCGCACCGTTAAGCTTCATCATGAAGAGTTTTGGTTGGAAAGAAGCAGGTAGAGGTGCAAATACATTGAGGTTGGTGCTGTCCGAATAGCCCATCACGATGAAGGAACCATCTGAATCGATCACGGCATCATGCACCATGCCTTTGGGGCGGATATAGGATTGATCCAGCAGGAAGTTGCCATCAGCATCCAAGCGAGCCACCACTGCCCCGGCCGTGTCCAAATTCATACCCGCCAGCAGATCTCCATTAGGGAGTTCCTTGATGAACTGAATACCACCGGCATGGATGAATCTTTTAGCCCAAACAGGCGACAAATCGGGATTTGCCTTTAGAACGAAGAAGTCCCGCTCATGACCCCAGGAAATAATGCCGCCATCATTCGCGATCAGCACATCACTGGCAATATTCCTGCATCCCATGTTAAGGGAATAATGCCTAAGGTCCAGCAGTGTTCCCAACGAATCGAGTTTACCTATCACAGGATGGAAGTAGGGTACCGTGAGTATGCCCGATGAAGTGCAAGAATCCAGGCCATAGCCTGCGGCGAAAACGAATTCATTGGTCCCAGACCTGCGTATTCCACCAATACTTGTAATCACTTCTAGAGGGCCTGCCCAATAGGAGTGTGTTTGCATGATGTTGCCGTACAAGTCGATACGCGAAAGACCGCGGGTATAACCAAGTCCAACCAGCACGTTCCCCCCTCCAATTCGTTCAAGTTGAATTTGAACGCAGTCATCCCATCATAGAGCTTCTCGAAGGTGGGCTGGGCATGAGCAACGTTCAACAGCGCAACGGACAATCCAACGAATGCGATGCTTCTCATGGCTCAGTGGATGATAAGTTTCTTAGCCTTGCTGTTCGTGCCATCGGATACGCGCACCCAATAGACCCCTTGCGCAAAACCTTCAATTGGAAGATGCTGAAGGGGGCCCCGTACGCTGCTCCATGCTTGGATGTGCCTACCTGAGAGATCCTGAGTAACGATCTCCTTGGGCACATCATCCGGCAACCGTACGAAGAGCTCACCACGGGTCGGGTTGGGATATAGACCGAAATCCCAATCGGAACCGATGTGAACATCTTCCAAAGGAGTTAAGGGCATGCTCTTCACATCGGGGAACGGGCTTATGATGAAAGCGTAGTCTGTGTGCAGCGTATCAAGGTAGTTATTCAAGGTGCCTCCTAGTGCTGCAGAGGATGGAAAGATCGATACGGAGGAACACCGTATTGTCACCATCCTCGTCCAACGCATCCGAAGGACATACATTCGTGCTCATGCGCGTGGGGAACCAGTGGGTGTAATAGTCGTTGCCCCCAAGCAATTGGGTGATCGCGATCTGCTGAGGCTGCGTGTCAGGTGGATCGCAGCCCAGGAAGTTCTGAAACTGCCCACTCGCCAGATAGTAGTTGTTCATGGTCCACGCGTTCCGATTGTGAACCCAACCAATGGCCATTTCCCCATTGCATAGGTAGTAGCACTCGATGTCACTTGCAGGGTCATGGATCGCTACCGGGGCGTAGTTGTAGGTGAAGAACTGGGATTCCTGGATGCCGGGAAGCGCAAGGAAGTCGGCAAGGGGCTTTAAGTGATGGTAAAGTGGACGGTTAGGGATGGGAACGGGGTTTCCACCAACGTTGATAACATTCGGTGGCACTGTGGGTGTGGTTAACTGATTCGTGTAGCCGGAGGGATTGTTTACCGTGTATTGAGGATCCAGCGGTTCAGGCGGCGGCGACTTCAACGCATCGGGCCACCAGAACACGCGCTCCCAATGCCAGGTATTGCCGGCGGCCCATTTCCCCGAGAAAGCGGCGGACCAGATCTCGTTGTGGAACGAGACGTCGTAGTTGTGGAAGTACTTCTCGATGTCTGCCAGGTTCGTCGCACCCGGAAGATCGATGTGGGTGAAGTGGCTGAACTCGCCGTGGCTGATGGGCTTTCGGTCATCCGCATTCGGCTGGGGGAACTCCTCCCAGAACTTCCGGGCTTGGAAATTCGCATC
Organism: Flavobacteriales bacterium; assembly: GCA_016710965.1. Classification (GTDB taxonomy): domain Bacteria; phylum Bacteroidota; class Bacteroidia; order Flavobacteriales_F; family PHOS-HE28; genus PHOS-HE28. Next base: position 631,892 of record JADJTW010000031.1, on the reverse strand, counting down.
ATTCATCTTGATGTCAGGGGTGCCGGCATCCGCGAGTACGGAAAAATAACCCTTGTGCACATCGATAAGGTCCACGCTCTCATTGCGGAAAGGCAGGAAGTGGTCGTTGTCCGGTGTGTCGGCCTCTTCGCCTTGTGTGAAGTTCACGGAAAAGAGCTTGTTCTCACCTAACGGCGATGCCACGGTGTTGTTGAGGTCCTGTTGGCCGCGCACGTATCCGCTGATGTCCGTGAGCCAGCTATCGAGGGTCTCCGGTATGTCCGGATCTTCCGACCACAGTATGGCGTTATCAGGGCATAGGCCGGTTCCTGTAACGCCGGTCTGTGTATGATACGTGAAGAGCTGGTCGATCTCATTGAAGGGCTCGATGATGGGCAGGTTCACCGCATAGCCCCAACGGCTCATGATGTACTTGTACTTGCGCTTCCAATAGTAGAACACGCCTTTGTTGAGCGGATCGGTGCCGGGCGTGTAGAAGAACTGCTTGATATCGTAGGTCTGCGTTACGGGGTCGCGCTCCTGGGTCTTGATGTAGTGGAGCACGTAAGAGTGATTGCCCCAACTGAAATCCTCTCCGCTGTTGCTGGGGAAGCCTGGGTCGATGCAGAGGTCGATGTAGATGTTATTCGCCCGTGCATGGTCGAGCAACTGGTCGAAGGCCCAGCATTCGTATTGGCAGTTACCGGCATAGCCAGTGAGCTGGGTGTCATCGCATGGTGCGTATTCGCGGTGAGCATCGTACACCCCCAGGTTCACCCGCTCCGGTCCGAACAGATGTTGCATGAGCCACATACGAACGAAGTTGCCGCCCGCGGAATGCAACTGCTCCATGGTCGTCTTCATGACCTCGAAATCGCGCTTGTGGAAGGTGTTCCAGCCGCCACCGAAAGAGCCATCATTGTGCCGGATGTCGGCCATGTTGGTCCCTAACGCGAAGAAAGGTTTCTGACTTTCGGTGAACCATAGACTTCGACGATTGTAGTGGTTCACGCTCAGCGGCCCATCGTTGTCTTCCAACGGCGGATCGCAATGGAACGCATAGCGTGTGAACAGGAGGTCATCGAGCGGTGCACTCGCCAACGTGCTGGTGTGCGGTGCTTTGATGGAAACGGTGAATTGCCATGGGCCTTCTTCATCTGGCGCCATGCGGAAGCGGATGCGATACTGATCAAGCGGGTCGGTCTCGTCGGCAACCTGTTGCGCAGTGCCTGGACCGGAAAGGTCCGCTCCCCACTTGGCTTCTCGCATATAGAAGCCCCACTTCAACTGCTGCGCGCCTGAAGGGCTGGTCAGGCGCATCACTACCTGCAGCGAATCGTCGGCATATGGATTCAAGTCGTGTGTTGCGTCCGTGTTGCTCGGATCGCTCACATTGGGGTCGGTGCTGAACGGATAGTAGTTGTCGAAGAACCGCTCGATCGCCTCCTGGTAGTCCTGTGGCAATCGCACCCCGATCTCCAACTTCTCCCACTTTTTCACATGGAGCACGCCATCCACTATCTGGGAAGCATCTGGGCTGATCACCACCACATCGCTCGGGTCGCCAAGACCTTCATCGATCCAAGCTCTGAAGCGGCCATCGCCGGATAGCCCACCGGCATGGAACCCATCAGTAAGCCTGATCTCGGTGGCAGAAATGAACTCTGTGTGGGCAGCCTCCGTGGTTGAGAGTGGCAATGCTGCATTGCCAGGAGAAATGATGCGCTGGGGCACGGTGAAGAAGCGCATGCCGCTGGACCAAACCTCGTTCTGCAGGTACACATCAGGGTAGGTCGTCTGGCCCAATGCCACTATTCCGATTGCCGTGGTTAGTGCAGTCGCCAACCGCAAGTAGCAGTAGTGCGCGCATCACCTGGACGTTTCAAGTGCGTTCAACCGCTGCTCCATCGCGCTCATGCGTTCCTCCAGTTGCAGGATGTAGAGCGCCTGCTCCTCCACGGTGCGTGTGAGGTCGCGCGCGATGTCGGCCAATGCTATTCCGCCTTGCGCATCCAGTTCTGCGGCCGAAGGGATGGTGGGCAGGTGGCTATGCCGCCTCACGAATGCGCGCAGATCGCGCAGCGGCATCAAGTTGTAGCCGTCGGCAAAAACGTAGTCCGGCCAGTCGCCCAGCTTCACCAGCACATCGCGCGTAGCGATGCCATCCTCCACGAAGAGGCGGTAGCCATCGATGGCGCCGGTAGGCGGCGTGGTGCCAATGCCCACCTGGCCCGTGGTGCTGATGATCATCTTCTGCGTGTTGTTGGTGTACAATCGCAGGTGATCGTTGCTGATCGTGCCCAGGATGGGTTCTTCGCCAGGGCAGATGTTCGCCGGAAAGGAGTTGCCGTTGCTCTTCCAGTAGGGATACGCATGTAAGTGCGAGCAACCGTCCGCAGGCAGCTCGCTGAAGCTGCCGATCTTCAGCACGCCGTTCTCATCCAGGTACAGCGGGCCTTGCGGCGCTTCGGTGCCGAAGAGCTTGATGTCACCATCGCTCAGCAACCGCAACCGCTCTTCGCCGTTCGTCTTGAACACCACATCCGTGCTATCGCTGGCGCCTATGTATTGCGTGGCGGGGTCGGTGCCGGCATTGCCTTCCATGCGCCAGTCGTCGCGCTCGGGCTGGGTCAGCAGCATCTTCTCGGTACGCAGCTCGCAGCCGTTGGCATCGGTCACCAGCACGCGGTAGGACAGCGCGCCCAGGCCGCTGCGGTCCGGCGTGGTGGGCCCATCGTCCCACGCGTACGCGTAGGGCGGCACGCCGTGGCTCACGCTCACATCAATGCTGCCGTTGAAGCAGTCGTGGCAGCTCACGTTGGTGCCGCCGGGGTAGACGAAGGGCTGCGTGGTCACCTTGAGCGCCACCGGTTCGGTGAGGGTGATCTCGGTGGTGGCCTCGGCGTTGGCGGCATCGGCAACGCGCAGGATGTACAGCCCCGAAGCCAGGTCCTGGAGGTCCTCGGTGCTGGCGCCGTTGCTCCAGTAGTAGGTGTACGGCGCTGTGCCGCCGCTCACCGTGGCATCTATGGCGCCATTGCGCCCGCCGAAGCAGGAGATGTGGTAGCCGTTGTGGTCGGTGGCCGTGAGGGTGACCTCAAGGGTTTGCGCGGATAGCGCGCTTGCGGAAAGCGCAATCGCGATTAACGCAATCAGTCGCGGGGGGGGTAGAAAACGCATGGTGGGCGGGTGGTGTTCGGGGTCTTCGTTGAACCAGTCGCGTTCGACAGGTCGAAGGTGGAGCAGCGCCCGGCCCATTCGCAATACCTGTTTCCAGGTATTTTTCGTGGCTAATGATGCTTAAAAGCATCATTAGCGCTGTCATCTACCTGTTTCCAGGTAGATGAGTAAGCCGCTCGTAGTCGGAATTGGTACGACCCGGCATGGGGTCATCCCTCGGATAGGGCGGCCTCTACCTTGGCCGCATGTCGGTGGCCCAGCGCAGCATTCTTTTCTATGTGCTCTCGCTGCTGCTCTTCGGCGGGCTCATCTACTACGCCGTGGTGCAAGGCGAGCAGCTGCGGCCGGACCTGACTGAGGAACTCAATGCGCTGGCGGGCGATACGCCCCTAGGCACGCCCCTGGAGCAGTTCCGGCTCACGCTCGATGCGAATATGCACCACGCCCTGGCGGTACTTCTTATACAGATCGTGGCCATCGTGGCCGTGGCACGGCTCTTCGGCTATCTCTTCGCCAAGCTCGGGCAGCCCATGGTCATCGGCGAGATCGTGGCCGGCATCGTCCTGGGGCCGAGCGTGGTGGGATACTGGTTCCCCGGCGTGTTCGACTTCCTCTTCCCGCAAAGCTCCTGGCAGAACCTGCAGTTCATGAGCCAGATCGGGCTGGTGCTCTTCATGTTCGTTATCGGCATGGAACTCGACCTGAAAGTGCTCGGCGGACGTGCCACACGTGCCGTTGTCATCAGCCACACCAGCATCATCGTGCTCTATGCGCTCGGCATCGGACTGGCGTACATGCTCTACCTCGATTTCGCGCCGCCCACCATCGCATTCCGCTCCTTCGGCCTGTTCATGGGGATCGCCATGAGCATAACCGCGTTCCCGGTATTGGCGCGCATCATTCAGGAACGCGGGCTCACACGCACGCCGGTGGGCGCCACCGCGCTGGCAACGGCTGCGAGCGACGACGTAACGGCGTGGTGCGTGCTGGCGGCCGTGATCGCCATTGTGAAGGCCGGCGACCTGGGTGGCGCCCTCTACACCATTGCTTCTGCCCTGGTGTATGCGATCGTCATGCTGGCCGTGCTGCGTCCCTTCTTGCGCCGCTTGGGCGAGATCCACGGCGAGCGGGCCACCATCAGCAAGCCGGTTCTGGCCATGATGTTCCTGTTGATGCTCGGCAGCGCCTGGACCACCTCGGTCATCGGCATCCACCCGCTCTTCGGTGCCTTCCTCGCCGGGGTGATCATGCCGCCAAACCTCAGTTTCCGCAGGATCCTCGTGAGCAAATTGGAGGATGTGAGCCTGGTGCTCCTGCTTCCGCTCTTCTTCGCATTCACCGGGTTGCGCACCCGCATCGGCCTGCTCAACGATGAGGACCTGTGGTGGACGTGCGCACTGGTGATCGGCGTGGCGGTGGTGGGCAAGTTCGGCGCGGCCAGCATCGCCGCGCGCATCACCGGTCACGGCTGGAAGGACAGTCTCACCATCGGTGCGCTCATGAATACGCGCGGCCTTATGGAACTGGTGGTGCTCAACATCGGATACGATCTGGGCGTGCTCAGCGCGGAGCTCTTCGCCATCATGGTGCTCATGGCGCTCTTCAGCACCTTCATGACCGGGCCCGCATTGGACCTCATCGAGCGGATCTTCCGCAAGCCCACCGCCAGCAATGCGTTTGTTGCCGAGGACCGGGCTGTTGGCTGGCGCGTGCTCATCGCCTTCGGGCAGCCCGAGAGCGACCGTCGCGCGTTGCGACTGGTGAACCAACTGGCTGGTGGCGACCGCGCACAAGCGCGCATCACCGCATTGCACGTCACGCCAAGCGCAGAGATCAACCCCATTGATGGCGGCGATTTCGAGTGCCAGGGATTCACGCCCCTGCTGCGCGAAGCCGAGAGGCTTGGCCTGCCGGTGACCACGGAGCATCGTGTGAGCATGGATGTGTCGCGCGAGATCGAGCAGGTGGCGAACTCTGGCGGCTACGACCTGCTGCTGATGGGCGCAGGCAAACCGCTGCTGCGCGGCACCTTGCTGGGCGACCTGCTGGGGATCACCACGCGCGTGATCGATCCCAGCAAGCTCATCGGCTCCATCACCGGCCGCGAGACCCTGCTTCCTGTCGATGACCGGCTCGATCCCAAGGTGCGCCAGTTGATCGAAGGCACGCGATGCAGTGTTGGTGTGTTCTTGGACCGCCGGTTCGTGCGCGCCACCACCGTGCTTCTTCCGCTTGCCGCACCCGGCGACCTGTTCCTGCTGCATTATGCCGAGCGACTGTTGATCGAGCCCAGCACGAGCATCACGCTGCTCGATCCCGCCGGTCTTGTGCAACGCGAGCCCAGTTTCCGCAGCGGCGCCCAACGCTTGAGCCTGACCGCGCCAGAGCGATTGACCATCCTCCCCGACCGACCCATCGATCATGAACTGCTCGGCAGCCATGATCTGCTGCTGACGAGCTATGCTGGATGGGTGCGCGCAGCCGAAAGGCGTGCCCCCTGGCTGGAGGATGTGCCCAGCACCTTGATCATGAAGCCCTGAGGCTCGCGAGCCACGCGCGCGCGTCCTGCTCGTTGTTGAACGTGCGAGCCGGGAACTGCGGCGGGAAATACTTGAAGAAGATGGCCACGATGCCCTCGATGAACCTTCCCTGAGCTACAACGCCAAGTGCGCTCAGCCCGGCGATCTCCGCCACCGCGCCGAAATGGTCTTCGCCCAGCACGCTCAGCTCGAAGTCCGTGTCCTCCTGCAGGATGCTGAGCATCTGGTAATGTCCATTCCCGCAAAGTTGTTGGCGCGCAAGCCGGTTCTCCTCGAATCCCTCGCGGTCCAGTTTCACCCCCTCACGGAAGCGCTGCTCAATGAAGCCCGGCGCCGTGAGGGCCATGGTCGCCAATCGGGTCTCGATCGTCCGGGGTTCGAACGCCATTGCACCGCAATGCTAGTCTTTCACCCGATCACGAAGCGGTGGATCGGATGCGTAGTTGCGCACCAGCGGACAGCGGCCTTTCGTAAACTCGCCTTGTACAATGACCACCAACCACCCCGTTCGACCATGAGAAACCGATACGCCATCCTCTTCCTCCTCGGACTCCTTCCGGCATTCGCCCAAGCGCAATTCTGCGATCCATCCTTCTCCTTCGGCTGCTTCAATTGGCAGAACCTCAGCGTTACCGCGGGCTCCATCAACTGGAGCCTCGGCAGTGATGACTGCGCCACGAGCGACTACACCAGCCTGAGCACGACCGTGGCTGCAGGCAACAACCTGCACTTGACCGTTGTGAACGGGGTGTGGTGCGGCTGCGCGGTTTGGGTGGACCTGGACAACAGCAGCAGCTTCGAGGATAGCGAGAACCTCTACTACGCCTATCAAGGCGGAGATCCCAGCCACACCTACGATTTCAACGTCAGCATCCCGGCGGGCACTCCCACGGGCGCCTATCGTATGCGCGTAATCGCGCCGTGGGGCAGCGATGGGTTCCTGGATACCAACACCAATGGCTACGGCCCTTGTGGCAGCTATCAGTACGGCAACTTCACCGACTTCACGGTCAACATCGTTGGGTCGACCGGCATCGCAAACACCGCCAACACAACGCTCATGATCACGCACGATCCGATCTTGGAAACCGTTGTCATCACTGGCGCATCAGCGATGGGCCGCCTCGCCATACTGGATTCGCAAGGGCGCACGGTGGAGGAGCATGGTGTGCAGAGCGACCGCATCATGATCGATACGCAGTCATGGGCGAAAGGTGTTTACGTGGCATGCGTGAGCAATGCGCACGGTATTGGTTCGCAACGCTTCGTGGTGGAGTGAGGCTCACCAGCGGACCACCACCTTGCCCATCGTGCCTCCACTGGCCAGCGCCTCGAGCGCGGCTGGCAGCTGATCGTGAGGGAAAATGCCATGCACGTGCGGTCGAAGAATGCCTTCGCGATGCGCGTTGGCAACGCCCTGCATGCACTCGGCGATGAGATCGTGCCGACGGTCACCCAGGCGAAGCATGTTGATGCCCAGCAAGCTGCGGCTCTTCATCATAAGGAAGATGGGCAGTACGATGCCCATGCGCCACACGAAGCGCAGGGTCCCCAGGTTGCCGATGCTCCCGCGTTCGGCACCGCCGAAGAGCACGAGACGACCGCCGCTGCCGATCAGGGAGAGGTCCTTCTTGAAGCTGCCGCCACCCACTGCGTTGAAGCTCACGTCGAGCAGATGCTTGCCGAGCAGTGCGCGTACCTGCGCAGCGTAGTCTCCCGCGCACCGATCGATGGCGTGTGCTGCGCCAAGCCGTTTCACGAATGCGAGCTTATCCGCACCGCTCACGATTGCGAATACTGCGCACCCGGCATGCACGGCGAGTTGCACGATCAAATGCCCGACTCCCCCGGCCGCGCTATGCACCAGCACACGCTCGCCTTTGCGCAACGGGCAGAGGATACGCGCCGCGTACCAAGCGGTGCAGCCCTGCGTGGTCAGCGAAGCCGCTTCTCCTAGCGGCAGATCATCCGGGATCACGGCGCAGGCACGGTGATCCGTTGCCGCGTACTCGGCATAGCCGCCGAAGCGTGTAAGTGCTGCCACACGCTTGCCCAGCAGACCTGAGGGAACATCGGCTCCGACTTGCTCCACGCGGCCCACTACTTCGTATCCGATCACGCTGGGCAATGGTGGTGCTTCGCGATAGAGCCCTCGCACGGCCATAGTATCGGCATAGTTGAGGCCGAAGCCCTCGCAACGGATAAGCACCTGTTCCCGTGCCGGCGAGGGATCCGGATGATCGCGCAGTGCGAAAGCGCGGTCAACGTCGCCATGCCGGATGAGCGTCCAGGCCTTCATCGTTCAAGCGCTTGCACCTGCGATCACGACCACGAATTCGCCCCTCGGCTCATGCGCAGTGAAATGAGCGAGCAGTTCCTGCAAGCTGCCGCGTATTGTTTCCTCGTGCAACTTGCTCAGTTCGCGCGATATGCTGCCGCTGCGTTCGTTACCGAAGACTTCCGCGAACTCCTTCAAAGCACGCAGCAGGCGGTGCGGGCTTTCATAGAAGAGCATCGTGCGTTCTTCGTCGCGAAGGGCTTCCAGTCGCGTGCGCCTTCCTTTCTTCTGGGGAAGGAATCCCTCGAACACGAAGCGCTCGCAAGGCAGGCCGCTTGCCACCAACGCGGGCACGAAGGCCGTGGGGCCCGGCAGGCATTCGACATCCACGCCGGCCTTGATCGCCTCGCGCACGAGCAGGAAGCCCGGATCGCTGATCGCCGGTGTGCCGGCATCGCTTGCCATGGCGAAGCGTTCGCCGCGTTGCATGCGCGCAACGAGCTGTTCCACCATGCGGTGCTCGTTGTTCACGTGGAAGCTGATCAACGGCCGCTCGATGCCGAGGTGCTGGAGCAGTCGGCCCGTGACACGCGTGTCCTCGGCGATGACAGCATCGGCCTCGGCCAGCACCTTCTGCGCACGCAGCGTGATGTCGTCGAGATTGCCGATGGGGGTGGGCACCAGCACGAGCGATGCCTTCGAGGCGCGGCTCACTTCAGTGCGATGATGAAGTCGCGCAGCAGTGCGTGCAGGTCGGCGAACTCGGTGAGGGGGAGCGTCTCGCTGCGGTCGCGCACATCGTGGTAATGCGCTACGCCGCCGAGGGTGTAGATGAAGATGCCTGGGATACCGCGCTGCACGAAGGGGCAGTGGTCGCTGTTGCAGGTGGGGCCGCGTGCTTTCACTTCCTTCAGGTAGCCCTTCGTGGCATTGATGGCCACCAATTGATCGAAGGCTTGTTTCTCGGCGGTGGCGTTCACCACCGTGATGCCATCATCGCCCGTGCCCAGGATGTCCAGGTCGATCATCATGCGCACCGCACCGAAATCGATGGGACGGTCCACGGCGCACCATTCGCTCCCCACCAAACCGGCCTCTTCGCCCGCGAAGGCTACGAAGAGCAGGTTGTGTTTCGGCTTGTTCTTCTTCTGTGCGAAATGATCTGCGAGGCTCAGGAGCATGGCCGTGCCGCTGGCGTTGTCATTCGCGCCGGGGAAGAGCGCATCGGGGCCCATGCGGCCCAAATGGTCGTAGTGCGCGCCGATGATAATCCACTTCTTCCCCTTGCCCTTCACCATGCCGAGGACGTTGCGCGCGGGCTCGCGCACCAAGAGCCTGTTGTTCACCTTCAGGACAAGCACCTGCGAACTGTCGGTGAGCGCGTCGCCGACAATCTCGAAGAGCGGTTGCGGCATAGCCTCCTGCGATACGCCCCACGTGAGCTTGTCCGCATGCTTTAGCACTGGTCCGTAGTGCATCAGGTCGCGCTCCCAGTTGCGCATCATGCGTAGCGAGTCGGCGTCAGTGGTCGTGCTCCAGTGTACACAAGCCGCTTTGCCGCTGAGCACGCCCATGGTCATCTTCCGGCGCTCGGGGCCGTTGAGGTCCCTGGTGGTGATATGCACGATCTCATAGCGGCCTTCGGCCTTGCCGCTCGACGGGTCCACGATGAAATCGACACCGGGCACCAGATCGCGGCCGTCGATGCTCGCCTTCACGCTATCCGGGAAACTGTTCACGTTGAACTGGAATGGCTGAAAGAAGTCCTGCTTCACCGGTTTCAATCCGATGCGTTGGAATTCCTGCGCGATCCAATCGCTGGCAATGCGTTGGCCATCGTTCACATAGCCACGGCCGTGGAATTCCGGTGACGTGAGTGTTTCGAGCCGGGCCCGTGCACGTTGGGTGATCGCGGCTGCGTCCTGAGCCTGCGCAGAAGTGCGGAAGGCCGTTGGGGAAAGGAGGAGCAGCGCGAAGGCCGACAGCCTCATGCGAAACGACGTTGGAGCAATTCGAGGAAGGTGGTCCGCGCGTCGGGGTTCGCCGGCTTCTTCGGGTTCACGATGATGGCTTTCGACAGCAGATTGCTGGCTTCCTCGATGCTTGAAGCTGCATTCATCTGCGACACGGCCTTCTCGAAGGCGGATTTCTCGCCGTTGAAGAGCTCCTTGGTGAACCAGAAGCGGTCGCTGATGCTGATGGCCTTTAGCAGGTCGTCGATGTGCGCCTTCTCCATCTTCTCCGCCAGGGTTGGCGTGGGCTTGGGTGCGGCACCAGCGCGGAAGGCGGCGAGGAATTCTGCGGCGGTCTTCGCTCCGGCCGCCTCCTCGGTCTCGGCGACGGCCGTGTCCACTTCGCTCTCTTTCTTTTCGGTAGGGCGCGTATCCAGCTTGATGGCGGTGACGGTCGCAGGGGTTTTGGCAGCAACAGCCTCGACCACGGCAGGTTCTGCGGGTTCGGGCTTGGGCGCCTTCTGTTGTGGCGGCGGTGGTGCGGGCTTCGGTGATTCTGCGACCGGAGCTTCGACCTTCCAGACCTCCGGCTTCGGGGTTTCAGCCATAGGTGCTTCCGCCTTCTGGATCTCGGGCTTCGCTGCCTCTGTTTTGGTCGGGGCTGTCTTTTCCGCTACCGGTTCGGCCTTCGGCATCTCCACCAAGGCCGAATCCGCCTTGGGCGCTTCAGCCTTCGGCATTTCCACCTTCATCGGTTCCGGCACAGGTGCTTCGGATCGAGGAGGTTCGGCCTTGACCGGTTCCGGCTTGGGCGCCTGGGCTTTCGCGGCCTGGGCCTGGGCCGCTTGCTCGCGCACGTGCGCCTCGCGGGCCTTGTGGCGAATGACGACGAGCCGTTCGTGCAGCGCATTGGCGTTCTGGCAGGCCTTGTCAAGGTCTTCCAACGCGATGTCGCCGGTACGCAATCCGTATTCGGCTTGCTGCAGCGCGCGCACCAGGTCGCGCATGGTTTCGAAACCCTTGTTGTCGCTCATGGGCAGTGGTTTGTGTGGTCCGATGGTCCCGGACGAAGATGCCTATTTTCGCCGCACTCCGCCACGTGCCGCAAAGCAGGTTTTCCGGAGGTTTCCAACCGAACGATGTTCCTGGAGCACACCGGCAGCCGGGCCCCGCGCAAGGGCTGGATCGAGGTGATCTGCGGAAGCATGTTCAGCGGTAAAACGGAAGAGCTCATCCGCCGATTGCGCCGCGCCGAGTTCGCCCGCCAGAAAGTGGAGATCTTCAAGCCCGGTGTGGACACCCGTTATTCCGAGGCCGAAGTGGTGAGCCACGATGCCACCAGCATCCGAAGCACGCCTGTGCCCAGCAGCAGCAACCTGCTCCTGCTGGCCAATGAGATCGAGGTCATCGGCGTGGACGAAGCGCAATTCTTCGATGACGGCCTGCCGCAGGTGTGCGCCCAGCTCGCCGCGCAGGGCGTGCGGGTGATCGTGGCCGGGCTCGACATGGACTTCCTCGGCCGTCCCTTCGGCCCCATGCCGCAGTTGATGGCCATCGCGGAGTACGTGACGAAGGTGCATGCCATCTGCATGCACTGCGGCGAGCTCGCCAACTTCAGCCATCGCACCACGTTGCATGCCGAGCTGGTGGTGCTCGGCGAGAAGGACGTGTACCAACCCCTTTGCCGCAGCTGCTTCGAGGCGGCCCTGGCCGCACCGCAATCCGCTGCCGAATGAGCGCCGCAGGCCATCGCATCAGCGCCATCGCCGAAGCCGTGGGTGGGCACGCCACATGCGCCGATGATCCGGTTATCGCGCACCTGTCCATTGATTCGCGCAAGGCCTTCTCGTCGGCGGACACGCTGTTCATCGCCCTTCGGGGGCAGCGGCACGACGGTCATCGCTACGTGCGTGAACTGTTCGCTCGCGGCATGCGGCACTTCATGGTGATGGATGATGTGGATGCTGATATCGCGAAGGGATCGATCATCATTCGCGTTGCTGATACGCTTGACGCTTTGCAGCGGCTTGCAGGCTGGCATCGCGCCCACTTCAATATCCCCGTGGTGGGCATCACGGGCAGCAATGGCAAGACAGTGGTGAAGGAGTGGCTCTTCCACCTGCTGCGCGACAGCGAGCATATCGTGCGCAGCCCCGGCAGCTGGAACTCGCAGGTGGGCGTGCCCTTGAGCGTGTGGAACATGCGCACCGAGCACACCCTGGGACTCTTCGAAGCTGGCATCAGCGAGCCGGGCGAGATGGAGCACTTGCGTTCGGTGATCCGGCCCACCATAGGCATCTTCACCAATATCGGTCCGGCGCATGGGGCAGGTTTCACCAGCGATGCAAAGAAGGCCGAGGAGAAGGCCTTGCTGTTCACGGAAGCCGGAACCGTGGTGCATTGCGCGGACCATGCACGTGTCGTTGATGCACTGCATGCGCTGGGCATCAACCAGCGCGCCGCCATGCGCGGCTGGTCGCGCGAGCGCAACGGATGGCTGCATGTGGTGCGCGAAGAGGCGCATGGCGCGTGTACGCGCATCCACGTGTCGAACGAAGCCGTGGACTTCAGCTTCGAGATCCCGTTCACCGATGACGCTTCTGTTGAGAACGCGCTGCACTGCGTGACTTTTCTCCTGCACCTTGGCCGATCGCCGGAATGGATCGCGCAGCGCACACCGCAACTTCCGCCCGTGAGCATGCGCCTGGAGACCGTCGAAGGCATGCATGGCATCACCCTGCTGAACGACGCGTACAGCAACGACACCGCTTCTCTGGCCATTGCGCTGGATCAGCTCGATGCGCTGGCCGCCGGAAGGCCCAAGGCCGTGGTGCTTTCCGATCTGGTCGGCAGCGGTGAAGGGATAGAGGCGCGCTACGAACGCGTGGGCCAGTTGCTGCAACGAGCCCGCTTGGGCACCGTGCTCACCATAGGGCCCGAGCTGGCGCAGCACAAGTCCATCGACGCTGAGCATGTGATGCATTTCGCAACGGCGGATGAACTCCTTGATGGGGTGGACCCCGCGACCCTGGCCGACCATGTGGTACTGGTGAAGGGCGCACGGGCGTTCGAGCTTGAACGCGTGGCGCAACGCTGGCAGCGCCAGGTGCATGGCACCGTGCTCGAAGTGGACCTTGAAGCCATCCGCCACAATCTGAACCACTACCGCTCGAAACTGGCTCCTGGCGTGCGCACCATGGCCATGGTGAAGGCCTTCGGCTACGGCGCAGGCGCCCTCGAATTGGCAAGGCTCTTCGCGCACGAGAACGTCAACTACCTCGGTGTCGCGTACGCCGATGAAGGCGTGGATCTCCGGCAGAACGGGATCGACCTGCCGATCCTGGTGATGAACCCCGAGCCTGTGCCCTTTGAAGTGATGCACCGCTTCGCGTTGGAGGCCGAGGTGTACGACGCTCGATCGTTGCGCGAATCCATCCACGCGGCAACTCATGTCAACGATGCGCCCGCCGTGCATATCAAGCTCGATACGGGCATGCACCGGCTGGGCTTCGTTGAAGCCGAACTGCCGCAATTGCTGGAATCACTGCGCGAGGCGAAACGATTGAAAGTGGCGTCGATCTTATCGCACCTCGCGGCTGCCGAGGATCCCGAACAGGACGGATTCACGCGCGCACAGATCACGGCATTCACGCGCATGGCTACCGCCATCGGTGAAGTGCTCGGCTACAAGCCGCTATGGCATGTGGCCAACTCGGCCGGTATCACCCGCTGGCCGCAAGCGCACTTCGACATGGTGCGACTGGGCATCGGCATGCATGGCATCGGTATGGACGCGACAGAGACCGCTCTGCTACTGCCCGCCGCAGCGCTTCGCACGCCCATTGCGCAACTGAAGCAACTGCACGATGGCGATACCGTAGGCTACAACCGTCGTGGCAGGATCAGTGGTTCGCGCACCCTCGCAACGCTCCCCATAGGCTATGCGGATGGTCTTTCGCGCCGCTTGGGCAATGGCATCGGACGCGCCTGGATCGCCGGGCAGCCCGCACCGTTCATCGGCCATGTGTGCATGGACATGTGCATGGTGGATGTCACCGGCATTGCATGCGGCGTAGGCGACATGGCCAGCGTGTTCGATCGCGATCACCCCGTTGCTGACGTTGCCCGCGACATGGGCACCATCGCCTACGAGGTGCTCACGAGCATCAGCCAGCGGGTGAAACGGGTGTACGTGCGCGGGTGAGCGTTGCACACTGCTCGGCAGTCCAGTGCTTACGGAAGATCAGCGCGATCGCACCGTGCAACAGGTCTCTATGCCAGCGCTTGTTCGAGATCCTCTATAAGGTCCTCGGCATCCTCCAAGCCCACGCTAAGGCGGATGAGCGAATCGGCCAGGCCGTTCTTCAGCCGCTCTTCCCGTGGGATGCTCGCGTGCGTCATGCTCGCGGGATGACCGAGCAACGATTCCACGCCGCCGAGCGATTCGGCCAATGCGAAGAGCTTGCACGAGCTGAGGACCTTGGTTGCATCGGCGATGCTGTCGCTCTTGAGCGTGAAGCTCATCATGCCGCCGAAGCCGCGCATCTGCCTTGCTGCAACGGCATGGTTGGCGTGCGTGGCGAAACCGGGCCAATGCACCTTGTCCACCTTCGGATGCTTGACGAGCCAATCGGCCACGGCCTTTCCGTTCTCGCAATGGCGCTGCATCCGCAGGTGCAGGGTCTTCAGGCCACGCAGCACCAGGAAACAATCCTGCGGGCCGGGCGTAGCGCCGCTGCTGTTCTGGATGAAGGCGAGGCGTTCGGCCAGTTGCGCATCCTTCACCACCAATGCGCCCATCACCACATCGCTGTGCCCGCCTAGGTATTTCGTGACGCTGTGCATGACGATGTCGGCACCGAGGTCGATCGGTGTTTGCAGGTATGGGCTGGCGAAGGTGTTGTCCACGCCCAGCAATGCACTGCACCTCTTCGCGATGGCCGATAGGCCGACGATATCGATGATGCGCAAGAGCGGGTTCGTTGGGGTCTCGGCCCAGATCAGTTTCGTGTTCGCGGTGATGGCGGCATCCACGTTCCTCAGATCGCTCATGTCCACGAAGCGGAACTTCACTCCGAAGCCTTCATAGATCTTGGTGAAGAGGCGGTAGGTGCCGCCGTAGAGGTCGTTGGTGCTCACCACCTCATCACCCGGTTTGAGCAGTTTCACGATGGCATCGATGCTGGCCATGCCGCTGCTGAAGCATAGTCCGTGCGAACCGTTTTCCAGCGCAGCCAGTGCGTTCTGCAACGCAGTGCGCGTAGGGTTGTGGGTGCGGCTGTATTCGTAGCCCTTGTGGTCGCCAGGCGCGGCCTGTACATAGGTGCTGGTCTGGTAGATGGGCGTCATGATGGCGCCCGTGCTCGGGTCGGGATGAACGCCTGCGTGGATGGCCTTGGTGCCGAATTTCATGTGCGTGCTGAAAGGTCGGCGAAGGTAGCCGACGGCATCAGGCGGCCCAACGCGTGCGACGCAGCCAGCGCGGCAGGATCACGGTGCCCATGAAGAGGTAGAGGTAGTAGCTGAGCACGCGCCAGATGATGGCGATGGCGCCGATGTAGCCTACCGCAGGAAGCAGATCGCGGAAGAAGCCCGCGAAGGCCACTTCGGCGATGCCGCTGCCACCGGGCGTTGGGCTGATGAGCAGGATCACCCACATGATCAGCTGCCGCGCATACAGCAATAGGTGGTCGTTGACGGTGAAGAAGGCGGCGGCGATGAAGTTGATGACCAGGAAGCGCGATGCCCAAGAGAAACAGGTCGCGCCGAAGGCCTTCGCCCAGAAGCGCTTGCGCTTGCCCATGAGCTCCACGCTGGTGATGGCGATGTCGTCGCCCACTTTGATCACTTGCGGACGCCAGCGACGCAGGAAGGGAAGCTTGAAGAGGCGAAGCAGGAGGAACTTGAACGCACGTGGCCGGAAGAAGACGCTATAGAAGATGATGGCCACCAGGAGGAGGATGAAGCCGTAGCCGATCCAGAAGATGGTCTTGATGGGCAGCCCCCAGAAGGCCTTGTCGAGCAGCGCGGGGAAGAGGTCGCTCATGCCCACGGCGAGGAAGACGATAGGGACCATGAGCACATAGAAGAGCTCGTCCATGAGCGCGGTGACGAGCACGATGGCCGTGGCGCGGCCCAGCGCAATGCCTTCGCGACCGATGATGAACATGGCGATGCCCGATCCACCCACCACCGATGGCGTGAGCGCCGATGCGAATTCCCAGAGGAAGGTGACATTGAAGGACTGCCGCCAGCCGAGGTGCCCGTCGCTGAGCACCCTTATGCGGTAGATATAGCCCAGATCGCGAAAGGCGGTGACAAGCAAGGCGAGCAGGACGAAGCCGGTGCTCTTCCATGTCCAACTGATGCTTGCAAGCGTTTCGCGCGCGGTCATGCGGCGATAGTCGCCAGCGATCGCTTCCTTGAACTCGGCCGCATCGCCAACGTCGACGATCCCGTTGGCGTTGGCATCCACCCAGTTGTGATCGCCGCTTCCGTCTGTCACGCGCTCGAAACGCGGCTCGCCCAGATCGTGCCACAACAGCCAACCTGCAGCCAGCAGCCCGATCACCACGGGGATCATTACCCGCCGCAAACGGAAGGTGCTGCGGATGTCCTTCTCCGGGTCGGTGGCTGCTTCTTCACCCATCTACTTTCGCCGCGCGCAGGGCACGGGCCTAATGTACCGTTCGACCCCGCAGCGCACGCGATGAACACCCGCGCACAAGCGCACCTTGCCCTCCTGGGGGTCAACTTCATCTACGGCATCAATTACGTGGTGGCCAAGGGGCTCATGCCCGGCATCATCGGCGCCTCGGGCTTCATCTTGCTGCGCGTGCTGGGCGCCGGAGCGCTTTTCTGGCTGCTGCGTGCGCTTCGGCCCGAGCCAGTAGCATGGAGCGATGCCGGAAGGCTCGCGCTCTGTTCGCTCTTCGGCGTGGCGCTCAACCAGCTCATGTTCTTCCATGGCCTCATGCGAACCTCGCCGGTGAACGCGAGCATCATCATGGTGGCCACGCCCATACTGGTGCTCATCCTGTCGGGCCTGCTCATCGGCGAACGCGTCACCTGGAGGAAGGCGCTCGGCATCGCGTTGGGCGCGGCCGGTGCATTGGCCCTCATCTTCCTCAAAGGCGATGGCAGCCATAGCGGTGCAACCGTCCTTGGCGACTCCTTCATCCTCATCAATGCAACGTCCTATGGCATCTATCTGGTGATCGTGAAGCCGCTCATGCGCAAGGTACACGCGGTAACCGTCATGGCCTGGTGCTTCCTCTTGGGTTCGTTGTTGGTGGCCCCCTTCGGCCTGGCAGGAGTTGCTCGGCAGTGCAATGGCAGGGCTCACTGTCCGCGACCCTGCTTGGCCATGGCCTTCGTTGTGGTGATGGTCACCTTCGTGGCCTATTTGCTGAACACTTGGGCATTGAGCAAGGTGAGCCCCACCGTCGTGGGCACCTACGTGTACTTGCAACCATTGATGGCCGTGGTGGTCACCTGGCTGTTCATGCGCGTCGGTGCCGAGCGGCTGGGCCTTCCAGGGAACTACGAAACTGCGATCGGGTGGCAGCAGGCGCTGTGCGCTGCGGCGATCTTCACGGGAGTGCATCTGGTGAACCGCGCAGACCGCGAGCGATGACCGCGCCTACATTTGACGCCCTCCGCAACCGAACACCATGCTCCGCTCCATGACAGGCTTCGGCCGCGCCGAAGGTGTGGTAAGGGATCGAAAGGTCAGCGTGGAGGTGCGCTCGTTGAACAGCAAGCAGCTCGACCTCTTCCTGAAGTTGCCCGGCGTATACAAGGACCGCGAGAACGAGTTGCGCACCTGGCTCAGCGAGCAGGCTGTGCGCGGCAAGGTGGAGGTCTTCGTCACCGCCGAAGCCCTGCATGCCACGAAGCGCACCACTTTCGACCACGAGCTGATCGCCGCATACTACAATGAGCTCAAGGGCATCGCGCAGGAAGTAGGAGCCGGCGGAAGCGACCTGCTCGCGCACGTGCTCCGGCTTCCTGATGTGAGCATCACCAGCACGGATCGAGTGGACGACGAGGAATGGGCCGGCGTGCGCGCGTTGGTCGCCGAAGCGCTCGCAGGCTTCGCCTCCTTCCGCATGAACGAGGGTGCCCGCTTGCATGAGGAACTGACCGCCCGGGCAAATGGCATCGAACAACTGCTGCACGAAGTTGCTGCGCTGGACGCAGTCCGGATCGATCGAACGAGAGAGCGCCTGCAGGCCAAGCTCGTCGAATTGCGCGTGCAGGTGGACAAGGACCGCTTCGAGCAGGAGCTGGTATACTACCTGGAGAAGCTGGACATCACTGAAGAGAAGGTGCGCCTCGGTGGCCACTGCGGCTACTTCCGCGAGACGCTCAATGGCGACGAGCAGCAGGGTCGCAAGCTGGGCTTCATTGCACAGGAGATGGGGCGCGAGATCAACACCATCGGCTCCAAGGCCAACGATGCGGGCATGCAGCGCCTGGTGGTGCGCATGAAGGATGAATTGGAGAAGGTGAAGGAACAAGTGCTGAACGTGCTGTGAGCGCCTCGGGCAAATGCGTGATCATCTCGGCGCCCTCCGGCGCTGGCAAGACCACCATCGTGCATCATCTCCTGGGCCATGGCCTTGGGCTCGCATTCAGCGTGAGCGCCACCAGCCGAGCACAACGTGCTTATGAAACGGACGGCAGGGATTATTTCTTCCTCACCACCGAGGAGTTCAAGCAGCGCATTGCGAAAGACGCCTTCGTAGAGTGGGAGGAAGTGTACCCGGGCCAGTATTACGGTACGCTGCGTGCCGAGATCGATCGCATCTGGAGCGAAGGCCACCATCCCATCTTCGATGTGGATGTGGAAGGGGGATTGAACCTGAAGAAGTTCTTCGGCCCAGGCGCTCTCGCCCTCTTCATTGCACCGCCTTCGATCGCCATCCTGGAGCAACGCCTGCGCTCGCGCGCCACCGAATCACCGGAGCAGTTGCAACGCCGCGTTGAGAAGGCCGGGCACGAACTGGACTACGCATCGCGTTTCGATGCCGTGGTGGTCAACGACCGGTTGGAGCGTGCGTGCAGTGAGACGCTCGGCCTGGTGCGCACCTTCCTCTCGCCATGAAGATCGGCTGCCTGTTCGGGACCTTCGACCCGCCGCACGTGGGGCACGTGGCCATTGCGCTGCACATGCTGCGCACGCAAGGCTTGGATCGAGCATGGCTTGTTGTCACGCCCCAGAATCCGTTCAAGAAGGAACAAATGCTCAGCGCGGACCAGCATCGGCTGGCCATGGTTCGGCTGGCAGTACTTGGCCGACAAGGATTGGAAGCAAGCGGCTTCGAGCTGGACCTGCCCAAGCCCAACTACACCTCAGATAGCCTGCGTTTCATGCGCGATCGCTGGCCCGAGCATCGTTTCGACCTGATCATCGGCAGTGACAACCTCGCCGTCTTCCACAAGTGGAAGGACGCAGAGGACATTCTTGAGCACCATCGCCTGCTGGTTTATCCGCGATCGGGTTTCCAAGGGCATTTAGCGGCAAGTATCTTCCGTGGGCACCCCGGCGTCCGCATCGTTGCCGATGCCGCCTTGCTGCCCTACTCCAGCACCGAGGTGCGTGCGGATCTGCTTGGTTGGCACGATGTGGCCGATCGCCTGGATCCTGCCGTGCTCAGCTACGTGAGGCGGGCTTAGCAGCTTACAGTCGGCCAAGCACGAGCTTAAAGTGATGCCTACAATACGTTTGGTCCATGAGCCGCAGGCGGGACCATTACTTACAATCCCTGAAGACGGATCGGCCTCACCTCCGGGCAGCGTGCACCAGGTGGTCGCGCAGCGGGCGCGCTCGAAACCGATCTCGTTCACCACGTGCAGGTCGCACAGGTGCCGGTAGGGCAGAAGAAAATCGCGATACGCGGGTAGCACATGGTGCTCCCATTGGTAGAGCACATCCTCCCGGCCGTAACCGCGTTCTTCGGCATCCCTGCGCAGGCGCCGGTCCAACTGGGCATCCTCGCTGGCCTCGATGAAGACCTTGAGATCGAAGAGATCGCGCACCGGCTGATGATGCAACACGAAGAGCCCCTCCACCAGGATCACCGGTGCCGGGCGTAGTTCGATCAGCACGCGGTCCCGCCCTTCCTGATTGAAGGTGTACTCCCTCTTCCGGATAGGCTCGCCCGCCACCAGCAAGGCCAGGTCTCGCGCGAGGGCGTCCAAGTCCACGGCCGTAGGAAGATCGAAGTTGATGCGGCCACTTGGATCGGTTTCCTGCCGCTCCTTGGGATGGTAGTAGTCATCCTGCGACACCTGGCACACCATGCCATCGGGAAGGCTCTCTCGCAGGGCACGCACCAAGCTGGTCTTGCCCGATCCGCTGCCACCGGCGACACCAACGAGATAGGCCCCACGATGCATGGGCCGAAAATAGCCTCCCCGATACTTTGGCACAGCGGTTGAAAGTTCATTGAACAAGACCTCAAACAACAACGACCATGAACGCCCCCGCCAACCGCTACGAAAAGCTGAAGATCGCCGCCCGCCAGCTGATGCTATCCGGCGATGTCGAACGCTATATGCGCGCCTTGCGCCTGATCAGCGGGTTGCGCGCCCATGGCATGGTGGCATGAGCAGCAACGAATGCGGTGGGGCCACCGCGCCATGAACGGCCCGTGGTTTTGGTGAAAGGCGGCGGGGCTCCGGGAGGGGTTCCGCCGCTGCTGTTTCCCGCATTCGGCGAGGGTTTCGGAGGAAAATGCGCGGTCAGGCGATCCTTTGCCCCGGGCTGCCGTAGAAGGCCCCATGACGAAGAAGGATAAGATAGCCTTCATCAAGAGCAGCAAGCGAAAGACGCATGTGTACAATGACCTTAATCGCTACACGGACCAACAGCTCAATGACGTGATCCGGGAGATCGTGCAAGGCCTGATCCGCGAAAGCGAGATCATCGCCAACGCATACATCAACGGATACCGCTAGAGCGCGCGCCCGAGCTTGCTGCCGAAGGCTGGACGCCTTAGGCTACGGAGCCCCCACGCAAGTGCGGGGCTTCGTAGCGTTGGAACGCGCCGTTGCAGCCGCCGCCTATCTTCGGCACATGAGCGCTGCTGCACCGAAACGATGGCGATCGAAGCCGTTGCCTGCCGCTACCGAGGTGAAGCGACTGGTGTACGACCGCTGCCCGGAGGCAGCGGCCATCCTGCTTGCCCAACGGGGCATCGGCGATCCGCAAGCCGCTGCACTTTTCTTCCGCCCCTCCTTCGAGCACTTGCATGATCCCTTCCTCATGGCGGGCATGCAGGACGCCGTGGCGCGCATCGAACGTGCATTGGGTGACAATGAGCGCATCATGGTCTACGGTGATTACGATGTCGATGGCACCACGGCCGTAGCGCTGGTCTATTCGTTCCTCTTGCGCTTCACAGGCAACATCACGTTCTACATCCCCGACCGCTATGCCGAGGGCTACGGCATTTCATTCCAGGGGATCGATGTTGCGCAGAAGGATGGTGTGGGCTTGATCATCGCACTCGATTGTGGCATCAAGTCCAATGACAAGGTCGATTACGCCAATGAGCGCGGCATCGATTTCATCATCTGCGATCACCATCGGCCTGGCGAAGAGCTGCCAGCGGCCGTTGCCGTCCTTGATCCCAAGCGCGACGATTGCGAATACCCATTCAAGGAACTCAGCGGCTGCGGCATCGGATTCAAGCTCATGCAAGCCTTCGCTCAGCACAACGGCATTCCTTTCGAAGATCTGGAGCCGCTGCTGGACCTGGTGGCTGTGAGCACAGCGTGCGATATCGTGCCGGTGACGGGCGAGAACCGGATCCTCACGCACTTCGGGGTGAAGGCCTTGAACGAATCCCCACGCCCCGGTTTCAAGGCCATGATGGGCATGGCCCATGTGAAGAAGCGGCTCGGTGTCACCGACATCGTATTCGCCATCGGTCCGCGGATCAATGCGGCCGGGCGCGTCGAGCATGGGCGGCAGGCCGTTGAGCTGCTATTGGCCCACGACCAGAAACTGGCTGATGAGATCGGGTTGCGCGTGGATGGCAATAACAGCCATCGACAGGAACTCGATAAGGAGATGACACGCGAAGCGCTGGAGAACATCGCTGCGGACGACATGCTGCGCGATGCGTGGAGCACGGTGGTCTTCAACAAGGCGTGGCACAAAGGCGTGGTAGGCATCGTGGCCTCGCGATTGGTGGAGCGGCACTACCGACCTACGGTAGTGCTCACCGAGAGCGCAGGAAAGGTGATGGGCAGCGCCCGCAGCGTCAAGGGATTCGATGTGTACGAAGCGATCAATGCATGCAGCGAACTGCTCGATCAGTTCGGTGGCCACATGTACGCAGCCGGGTTGAGCATGCCCATGGAGAACCTCGATGCGTTCCGCGCTCGATTCGAGCATGTGGTGCGCGCGACCATCACCCCGGAACAACGCGTGCCGGAGGAGGAAGTAGACCTCGAACTGCGATTGGATGCCATCGATGAGAGCTTGTTGCGCATTCTGCGGCACATGGCACCCTATGGGCCGGGCAATATGAGGCCCGTGTTCCTGGCACGTGGCGTGGTGGATGGCGGTCAGGCTCGCATCGTGGGCGAGAACCACTTGAAGATGAGGCTGCACCACCCTGATGCGCCGCGCAAATGGTACGATGCCATCGCGTTCAAACAGGCGCACTGGTTCGATGAGGTGAGGAAGGGCCAGCCCTTCAGCGTCCTCTTCTGCCTGGAGGAGAATACGTGGCAGGACCGCACAACCATCCAAATGAACATCAAGGACATCAAGCTCGGCACCGAGGGGCTGCTAGTGAGCGAACAGGACGTAGCCTCGGCTTCCGTGGCATGACCAATGCAGAAGGTTCTTCTCTCACACACTACCCGTTGAATATGAAACGACACATCATTCTCGCGCCCGCTGTGCTCTTCTTCGGTTGGTTGCATGGGCAGGCGCCCACATGGAGCAACGACGTGGCGTGCATCGTGTACACGCATTGCGCTCCATGCCATCACGAGAATGGACCTGGGCATTTCAACCTCACCAGCTACGCCGACGGGTACTGGTGGCGCAACGAGATGCGCGATGCCACTCAAGCGCGCTTCATGCCGCCCTGGCCGCCTGATCCGAACTACCGTTCTCTCGCGCATGAACGCGTCCTCAGCCAGGACGAAATCGACATCATCGCGGCATGGGTGGATGGTGGTGCCGTAGAAGGCGACCCGCAGGATGCTCCTCCTGCACCGACGATCACGACCAACCTCGAGATCCCGAACCCCGACATCAGCGCCATCATGGAGGATTACTCCGTGCCTGCATCCAGCTCGGACAACTATCGCTGCTTCGTATTGCCGATCAACAATCCCACCGACCGATATGTCACCGGGATCGAGGTGATCCCAGGCAATACCGAGGTAGTGCATCACGTGCTGGTCTTCCAGGACACAACGGGCGAAGCGCAGGTGCTCGACAACGCTTCCATCGAGCCGGGCTATCCCAGCTTCGGCGGCATTGGCGTGGATGAGGCCAAGCTGCTGATGGTTTGGGCCCCCGGTGCCAGTGCTTATTTCACGCCGCCGGGCATGGGCATCAAGCTCTTCGCCGGCGCCGATCTCGTCATACAGGTACACTACCCATCCACCAGCGATGTGCAGGTGGATAGTACGCGGATAAACCTGCGGCTGGCGCCACCGGGCTTCCAGCGCGAATTGGCGCTCGATCCCATACTCGACCACGTCGTGAACATCACCGATGGGCCGCTGATCATCGCGCCCAACGTGGTCGATACTTTCCATGCGCAGTACACGATCCCCATACCGGCCACGATCACCGCGATCGCGCCGCACAGCCATCTGCTGGGAAAGCGCATGAAGTCATGGGCCGTTACGCCCGGCGGCACGACCATACCGCTCATCGACATCCCGCGCTGGGACTTCCGCTGGCAGGGCCTCTACGCCTTCCGCCATCCCATCTTCCTGCCACAGAATACCACGGTGTACAGCGAGACCATCTACGACAACACGGTGGATAACCCCTTCAATCCGAACGATCCGCCCAACTGGGTGTGGTTGGGTGAAAGCACCACCGATGAGATGCTGCTCTACTACTTCATGTGGACCTACGGCCTCGCGACGGATGCGAACATCGTGGTGGACGATGCTCTTCACGTGGTGCATTACCTCGATTGCCAGCCCGAGTACAACGTTGGGATCGCCGAGACGCTGGACGAGGCGATGCTCGAGGCCTGGCCATCGCCCGCGCGAGACGTGCTCAACGTACGCTGCCTGCAAGCGTCGGATCTGCGCCTGATGGATGCGACCGGCAGGACCGTCTGGAGCGGGAGCGCGACGAGTACCGTGAAGCAGATCGATGCGAGCTTCATTCCTCGTGGGCTCTACACGGTTGAAGCACGTTCGCGCAACACGCGCCCTTTGCGCATGAAGGTGCTGCTCGAATGATCACGAACAGTGACGAGCACTTCATGCGGCAGGCCTTGAAGGAGGCCGAGCAAGCGTTCAAGGCCGACGAGGTTCCGGTAGGCGCTGTGATCGTATGCGCCGACCGCATCATTGCACGTGCGCACAACCTTACCGAGCGACTGAACGATGTGACTGCGCATGCGGAAATGCAGGCGATAACCTCCGCAGCCGAGCACCTTGGCGGCAAGTACCTTACGGATTGCACGCTCTTCGTTACGCTGGAACCCTGCCCGATGTGCGCTGGTGCGCTGCACTGGGCGCAGGTGGGCAGGATCGTCTTCGGCGCCTTCGATGAGAAAGCGGGCTACCGCCGCATCGGCAGCAAATTGTTGCACCCGAAGACCACGGCCATCGGCGGCATCCTCGAACCCGAGTGCGCCGATCTGATGACGGCCTTCTTCAAGAGGAAGAGGGCGCTTTAAGCAGCGGATGAATGGGCGCCGTCGTCTTTGTGGAAACCGCGCACATGAGAACAACTCCTACGCTTCTTCTCTTCGCTCTTCCCCTTCTTTCAGAAGCGCAAGTCCCCGGCGATACGCTGGTGATGGACTTCGATGAAGGTGCCACCCTGGTGCTGGACAGTGTGTATCCCGCCGGTTGCTGGCAGGTAGGAGCTCCGGCAAAACCAGTATTCACCACTGCGTTGAGCCTCCCGCGTGCATTGGTAACGGATACGATCCTGCCATACCCGGAGAACAGTACGTGCTACGCGGAGTTCACGCTGTTGGCCGACGAGTTGGATTGGAATTGGGGCCGCTGGTTCGAATTCGATCAGTGGCTCGATCTCGCTCCAGGCACCCGGGCGTGGATCGAAGCGCGGGATACATGGTCGATGGATTGGACCCGGCTCGTGGACGGTTGGTACCTGAGCGGCAACGTGGTGTACCTACTAGAAGGACCCGAATTCGCTGGATCAACGAACGGATGGGAGCACGTGATCTTCGATTCACCCTGCATCGGCGTCATGAACGGACCCGACGATCGCTGGTATGATCCGCTGATGCGCCTGCGCTTCGTCTTCACTTCCACGAGCAACGTGGGCGGGCATGACGGCTGGATGATCGACAACTTCAGGGCCACGGCGACGCCATGTAGTGGCGGTATTTCGGAGGAAGGGATCAACAGGCTGAAGGTCGATCCCGTTCCCGCGAACGATGTGGTCCGCCTTTCCTTCGGATCGACCATCGAAGGGGATGCCATCATCGATCTCATTACCACCGATGGACGTGTCGTCCTCGCACAGCGCATCCAAGGCGCGAGCCTCGCAACTCTCGATGTCTCCGCCATCGAGAACGGATGCTATGTGTGTCGCGTGTCCAACAAGGACATGAGCAGTTCCGCCAGATTGCTGGTGGCGCATTGACGAGCTTAGGGTAGTTGCTGGGAGCGCGTGTTCGTCGGAACGCTCCCTCCGATGTTGGTGAGGATCGGATCGCGGTCGTTGCCGCTGCCCACATAGCGCAGCACGCCATCCATGTTCACATCTTCGGTATAGTAGCCTGGTGCCGATACGACCGTGGGCACGCTGCCACCGATGGCGGTGAGGATGGGATCACGATCGTTGAACTCGCCCACATAGCGCAGCGTGCCATCGATCAGCACATTGCCCGCCCATAGCATCTGCAGGCCGTCGAGGAGCTTCATGGCCTCGGTGCCGTACAGGCCTGTCGCGATGCTGCTCATGTCTATGCTTGCCGTCGTGGTGGAAAGCGCCACCGGGGAGCTTGTCATGGCGCCCATGTGATTGCGGTGGCGCGCTGCGATGTAGTAGCTGCCCGGCCCGGCCAGGAAGGTGACCGGCGAGGTGCCGTCCTTGTCGACCACATCGCCGTCGCGTTGCACGAGGGCGCAGCGCGTGGCCACCACCGTCGAAGGCGTGGCGCTGTTGCGCAGTTGCAGATGCACCCAGTCCACGATGGCATTGTCTCCGGTGGTTGCGAGCACGCTGGCCGCGATGGTTTCTCCGCCTCCGTTGCCGGCCTGTGCGAAGCCCAACGCCGTGTATGGCTCAACGAGCGGCACGAGGCCGGCACTGCGCAGGTCGTCGCGCATGCGGTCGACGTTCTCATCGTAAGCTCCTTCGAGCATGAGCTTCAGAGCGACACGAACACCGTTGCTTTCGATCTGCGCGTTGTCCAGATAGAACCAGTTGCCATACGCGTTGATCGCGACGAAGCGGATGAGGATATCGCCACCATCGTACGCGCTGATGTCGATGTCGTGCGCGAGCCAGTTGCTGCAAGCGGTCGGCGTCCAGGAACTGGTGTTGTAGGGTACAGTGCGGAGCGCATCGCCCGCGGCCTGATAGACCGTTGTCCAGTTCTGCCCGCAGTTCGCGCTGATCTCAACGCGGAATCCGTCGTTGTAAGCGCTCGAGTATCCTGAATACGCGTGGTCGAACTTCAAGCGTGTGCCCGCCGAACTGCTCAGGTCGACCAGTGGGGTTACCAGGCGATCCTCTTGGCCCGGTGTGTTCACGCTGTAATGATCGATGGCCCATGCACGTGTCCCGATGCAAGCGCTTTGGCCACTGAGCGCGACCGTTACCCATGTATTGCCGTTGTCAGGATTCTGCAAGGTCCAACCAGCAGGCAGGGGAGGGGTGGTCTCGATGTTCTGCAGGAAGGGAGCCGTGGTTGTGGCAGGCGTGCTTAGGGTGATGTTGCTGGTGGCCGCATCGTTCCCGGCGAATTGGTCGCCCACCAAGTTGGTGCTCGCGACCAGTGCATGCGCCCCATTGCCGGCGATCGTCACCGGCTGTGCGAAAGTGAAAGTGGCCGATGCTCCGGAGGCAAGCGTTCCTGTGAAGGTCTCGGTCACCAGAGCGCCGCCATCGAGTTGATAGCGCACATCAAAGTTGGATTGCGCGCTCTGGCCATAGTTGCGGACCGTGACGCTCACAGGCATGTTCGCACTGGCGCAATCGAGCAATGCACCGGCGGGCGAGAGCACGCCCGCGATGCCTACGTTGGTCGGCAGCGGTGTGTCGAACGCTTCGACCTGGTCGCTTCGGCTGCTGCTGCTGCCCTGATTGGCGCTCACGCCCAAGCCGCGGCGCGCGAACGCTGCCCATATGTACTGCTGGTTGGCGCCTCCGTTGTTGATCATATCAGCCTGGAGGATGGCATCACGCGCATCCACGAATCCGGGGTTGCATGGGGTGAGCTTGAGCCCGTCGATGACCAGTTGCATGGCGATGTTGTTGCCGCCATCGCCATTGTAGATGTCGGGATCGAGGCCATGTACGGCGATCAGTTCCCAAGTCATCTCCCATAGCATGGTACACCACACGAATCCTATTCCGTGCGGCTGGCTGACCCCGCTATTGGTATTGGCATAGGTGTAATTGTTGGTGGCGAAACTGGTGCTGTAGCGCGCCGGGCGGATGCCCACGCCGGTGACGGGTTGTCCGATCACATATGTTCCGATGCCTCTTCCATCGGTGCCCAGGTCACCGGGTTCGATGGTCATCATCAGGCCGAAGTAGTCGCTCCAGCCTTCGCCCATCTGTTCGGCATTGCCCAGGCAACTGGTGTTGGCCGGGCCGCCCACCAGGCGGTTGCTGATGCCATGGCCGTACTCGTGCGCGATGACGCCATTGTCCAGATCGCTATCGCGGTTGGGAGTGGTGTAGGTCCATCGGTACATCTGCATGCGTGGGCTGCTTCCATCCGGTGGTGTGCCGAAGTTGGCGTTGTTGGTGCCACTGCCGTCCTGCGCATCGGCGTTCACCCAATCGTTGCCAGCACCACCCCGGCCGTAGTTGTTCTCCTGGAAGTTGCCAGCGGGATCGTTGAAGCCGTACTGGTACCATACATCGTGCATGAGGTTGTTCCAGTAAAAGAGGTTGGTGGTGGCCACGTTCAAATACGTGGAAGGTGCACCGCTGAGGTCGAGCGTGAAATCGAAGTCGAGGTTGGCACCGCCGCTCGGACGGGTGCCGCCCGTGTTGTTGTTATCCGTATCGTCCTGTGCGCGGCAATTGTTGCCGCGTGTATCGGTGTACTCGGCACCGACAGCGCCATTGGTATCATGCCATCCGTAAGGAGAAGCTATACCGCCAGCGCTCCAAGGCGCATTGCGAATTGCGCGCGAACCATGAATGGGGCTTTCAACAGGCCAGGGGTAGATGTTGTAATCGTTCGGTGCGGCCGGTGCCGCAGAGGGGAGTTCCTCGCAGGTGGCATGGTCGTGCGGCTCCGCTCCGCAATTCACCACCCAATCGTTGCGGTCCAATTCCTCGCCGGTGAGCGCATCCACGCGCACGTTCCACCAATGAGTGCCATCAGGCACATAGTGGTTCACGTTCCAGGCCAGCAGCAGCGCTTCGCCTTTGGGCTGATACACCAATTGCACCGCCACCTTCTCACCGCCGAAGGCACTATTGTCGAATATCGCCAGACGTCCATCATCCTCCGTGGCGATCCGCTGCGGGGTGCGCGCACCGGGCATGGTGCGAGCCAGTACTGCCGAGAGGGCGGCTTCCGGTGCGATGGCCGGCTGCGTAGCGTTCACGCGTTTCTCGATGCCCGCGAACGCCCCGTTGTTCACCTTCACCAATTCGCCATCGGGCCGTTCATGCACAGCGATGTCACCGTTCCATACCTCGATCCCCTGCCACCGCTGACGGTAGAAGGTGTGGGTGATGCCGCTATGCGCCGAGAGGTAGTGGTCTTTCACCACCAGGTCGCCAAGGTCGTCGGAATGGAACCCGGCCCGACGGAGATCATCGGCGACCTTCTCCGGAAAGCGTTGGGCGAGTAAGGAGAATGATATGAAGGAGAGGAGCGTGAGGGTGCTGGCACGAACGATCATGTATACGGCGAATGGGCGGTGAAAGTATCGGGATGCAGGTGCGCGGGTCAAAGCAGGTTAGGCTAGCTCGTGGGATCCTGAGCGGAACGGCTGCGCACTGCGGTACTTTTGCCCCGGCCGGGATCAGAGCCCCGGCTGCAACCAGGAATGTATCCTCCCGAGCTTACCATCCCCATGGCCACGGACCTTGTCTCCGCTGGTTTCGATGAACTGAAGACCCCCGATCAGGTGGACAAGGCCTTGATGCAACCCGGTACCGTGCTGTGCGTGGTGAACAGCGTCTGTGGCTGCGCGGCAGGAGCGGCACGCCCCGGTGCCAAGTTGAGCCTGCGCGGCGCGAAGCACCCGACCAAACTGGTAACGGTCTTCGCCGGTGTCGATACCGATGCCACGCACCAGGCGCGCAAGCACTTCCTGCCCTACCCGCCCAGCAGTCCCAGCATGGCCCTCTTCAAGGACGGCAAGCTGGTTCATTTCCTGGAGCGCCACCACATCGAAGGGCGCAGTGCGGAGATGATCGCGGAGAACCTGATGATGGCCTACGAGGAATTCTGCTGAGCGCAAAGGCGCAATTGCATGTTGAAAGCCCGGAGCACTGCTTCGGGCCTTCTTCCGTCCATCGGGTTCCGATGCCACTACCGATGGCGATATCGGTTCGACGAATGCGATTGCGGCACACACGCGCGTGTTGACAAGTGCGTGCTCGCGCAAGAACAGGCGCGATGGGGCGCCGATAGGTTTGCCCAGTACACGTCCGGAAACCGCAGTCGCTGCTGGTGCATGGCTCGCATGCGACCGCCACATGCGATAGTGCGGCCCGGCTGGTACTCCACAAGCTGGTCGGTACATGAAAGGACAACAACGCCTCTCCACCGCGGCCCGCACCGCGGCTGCTTCGCTCTTCAAGTCCCTTCGGATCCTGCTGCCTGCCTTGGCTGCGGTATTGCTCTGGCAGAGCGAAGCGCGC
Organism: Flavobacteriales bacterium; assembly: GCA_016710965.1. Taxonomy (GTDB): domain Bacteria; phylum Bacteroidota; class Bacteroidia; order Flavobacteriales_F; family PHOS-HE28; genus PHOS-HE28. Next base: position 601,703 of record JADJTW010000031.1, on the reverse strand, counting down.
GCCACGCACGCCATGGGCGGTGAGCTCACCTACGAGTGCATCGGCACCAATATCTATCGGGTACACCTCAATTTCTACCGCGACTGCAATGGTGTGGCAGCTCCCACCAATTGCAGCAATGGACGCCAGTTCCGCGTACGCAGCGCCCAGTGCAACGTCACGCTCAATCCCTGCTTCAGCTTTGATGGCGTGGACCTGGTGACCCCGATCTGCGTGAGCGCTACCGATCGTTGCAACAGTTCCTCGGGCGTGTATGGGATCGAGCGCTACCGCTATAGCGCGGTGGTGAACCTGAGCTCCTACGGCGCCTGCGGTACGGATTGGATCATCGATTGGGACCTGTGCTGCCGCAACAATGCCATCACCTCCCTCAACGATCCGGGCAACCGGAACCTGTACTTGTATGCGCGCTTGAATTCGACACTGGCGCAGTGCAACAACTCGCCCACCTACCTCAATACGCCCACGCCGTTCAGCTGCGTGGGCGGCACGGTGAGCTACAACCACGGGTTCAATGATGTGGATGGTGATTCGCTCGCCTTCGCGCTGGTGAACGCCCTGGGCGCCAACGGCACCAACATCCCATACAATGCCGGCTATAGCGCTACGCAGCCGGTGATCACCAGTGGCGGCGCCAACGCGGTGCAGATCAACCCGGTCACCGGCACCATCACCTTCGTTCCGAGCATCCAGCAGTTCGCTGTGGTAACAGTGCGCGTGCGCGAATACCGCAACGGCGTGCAGATCGGCGAGTACATCCGCGACGTGCAGTTCGCCATCATCGCCTGCAGCAACAACCTGCCTCAGGTGAGCGGGGTCAACGGCACGAACCAGTACACTTATGCGGTATGCGCCAATGAATCCTTCTGCTTCACGGTGAACAGCAGCGATGCCGATGCCGGGCAGGTGGTGACGATGACCTGGAACAACGGCATTCCCGGAGCAACCTTCACGACTACACCAGGCTCGCTTCCTGTAGGGACCTTCTGCTGGACGCCTACGACAGCCAACATCGGGCAGAACCTCTTCGCGGTGAACGTGCAGGACAATGCCTGTGTGCTCAATGGGGTGAACAACTTCGGCTTCGCCGTACAGGTGACACCGCCGTTCACGCCGGCCCAAGCGGGGCCCGATCAGAACGTATGCGGAAGCAGCGCCACGCTTGCAGGCCAACTTCCGTGGAGCGGTGTGCCGGGAACGTGGACCGTGATCAATGGCGCGGGCACCTTCGCCAATGCGAACAGCCCTACCTCCACTGTGAGCGGTCTGGGATTGGGTGCCAACACGTTCCGTTGGACGGTGAACTATGGCACCTGCGGAAGCACGAGCGATGATGTAGTGATCACCAGCTACAACCCGGCTCAAGCTGCGGCGAACGCCGGTCCCGACCAGAGCATCTGCCTGCCCAGCACGAGCGTGACGCTGGCTGGCAACAGCGCACCGAGTCCTGCAGTCGGCACGTGGTCGCTGGTGAGCGGCACGGGCGCCTTCGCCAACGTGAACAGTCCTACGACGGCGGTTACAGGTTTGAGCCAGGGGGCCAACACCTTCCGCTGGACCATCAACAACGGCCCATGCGGTGCGCCCACCAACGACCAGGTAACGGTGTTCGTGTTCAGCAACCTGCAGGGCGCGGCCAATGCAGGCAACGACCAGCAGCTGTGCGCGCCTGCCACGAGCACCACGCTCACAGGAAATACGCTCATCTTCCCTGCATCGGGCCTTTGGACCGTTGTGGCCGGAGCAGGCACCTTCGGTAGTGCGACCAGCCCCACCACCACCGTCAGCGGGCTCGGAGCGGGGTTGAACACTTTCCGCTGGACGATCACCAACGGACCATGCGTGCCACCGAGCACGCAAGACGATGTGAACGTTACCGTCTTCAATCCAGCGAGCCCGAACGCCAACGCCGGGCCCGACCAACAAGTGTGTTCAGCCAATACCACATTGGCTGGCAACACGCCCATCGCGCCGGCCACGGGTACTTGGACGGTGGTAAGCGGTACAGGCGCGTTCGGCAACGCGAACAGTCCGACGAGCACGGTCAGTGGATTGTCCATCGGCAGCAACACTTTCCAGTGGACACTGAACAACGGCCCATGCGCCAACGGGATCACCACGGACCAAGTGACCATCGTGCGCTTCGATCCGGCGACCCCAGCCGCTGCGGCAGGACCTGATCAGGACCTCTGCACGGTGGGCGGCACCGGTCTGGCGAGCACCACGCTTGCAGCAACTGCGGCCACGGCGCCGGCGACAGGTGCATGGAGCATCATCAGCGGCCCTGCGGGCGCCATCATCACAACACCAACGAACCCGGCCACCACGGTCACCAACCTGGCCGTGGGCACATACATCCTGCGCTGGACAGTCAGCAATGGGCCGTGCGTACCTCCTGCCACGATCGATGACATCACCATACGTGTCTTCGATCGCAACGCTGCGGCTGCCAATGCTGGCCCCGATCAGAACCTGTGCGCGCCGGTGGCGAGCGTGACGCTCGCGGGCAATGCAGCCACCGCACCTGCATCGGGAACGTGGTCGGTGATCAACGGTAACGGGATCTTCGCGAACGCCAGCAGCCCCACCACCACGGTAACGGGCATGAGCATCGGGGTGAACACCTATCGCTGGACCTTGAACAACGGTCCGTGCCCCGGTGCGATCACTAGCGATGATGCGGTGATCACGCTCTTCGATCCCGCGACGGCGGCAGCGAACGCCGGCGCGGACCAATCGCTATGCGGTGCCACCAACGCGGTGATGAGCGCCAACGCCGTAGCCCTGCCGGCCGTGGGGACGTGGACTGTTATCAGCGGCACGGCCACCATCGGCAATCCGAACAGCGCAACGAGCGCGATCACGGGATTGACAGCGGGCACCGTGGTGCTGCAGTGGACGGTGAATAATGGTCCCTGCGGAAGTTCGAACGACCAGGTTTCCATCTTCAACTACAACCCGAACGATCCGGTGGCGAATGCCGGACCCGATCAGGATATCTGCGTGCCTGTTGCACCGAACGTGGTGTTCATGAACGCAAGCACGTTCACGCCGCCTTCAGTTGGTACCTGGACAACAGTGAGCGGCCCGGGCGGTCAGGTGATCGCCAACGTGAACAGCCCCACGACGCAGATCAGCAACTTGACCGTGGGCACCTACGTGTTCCGTTGGACAGTGGACAACGGACCCTGCGTGAACGGGATCACCTTCGATGAGGTGACGATCCGCGTGTTCGACTTCAGCAATCCGCTGGCGAACGCCGGCCCGGACCAATCGCTATGCACCACCAACGGAAGCACGGTCATGGCGGGCAGCGCTGTGACCAACCCCGCGACGGGCTCATGGGCATTGGTGACCGGCACAGGCACGATCACCAACCCCACCAGTCCCACCACTACGGTGACCGGGCTTCAGGTGGGTCAGAACATCTTCCAATGGAACGTGGACAATGGGCCATGCACGGGCATCACGACGGACCAGATGAGCATCTTCGTCTACGATCCGAACAACCCGGCAGCGAACGCCGGCCTCGACCAGGCCTTCTGCACACCGGTGACCAGCACGGCCATGACCGGCAGCGCTGTGATCTTCCCTGCAACGGGCGTATGGGTGCAGAGCGGTGGACCTGCCGCGACGATCACCAACCCCAATGATCCGCTCACGACCATCACCAACATACAAGTCGGCGTAAGCCAGTTCACGTGGACGGTTACCAATGGCGTGTGCGCCAATCCGGTGACCAGTGATCAAATGACCATCACCCTAGCCGATGGCGATGCGCAAGCGGCGGATGCTGGCCCCGATCAGCAGGTGTGCGGCACAAGCACGACGGTGACTCTGGGCGCCAACACGCCCACCGGCGTGGCCACGGGATCCTGGAGCGTGGTGCAGGGCACGGCCAACTTCGCGAATACGGCGAGCGCGACCACCACGGTCACCGGCCTATCCATCGGTGTGAACATCCTGCGTTGGAGCATCAACAACGGTGCGTGCGGGATCACGAGCGATGTGGTGAGCATATTCGTGTACGACCCGAACAACCCGGTGGCCAACGCCGGGCCCGATCAGCAACTATGCACGCCCACCACGAGCGGCACGCTCACGGGCAGTTCGCTCATTGTTCCCGCAGTGGGAACGTGGACCCTGATCAGCGGCAGCGGGACGATCGCCAGTCCGAATGCGCCAACCACCGGCGTGAGCGGCTTGAGCGTGGGAGCGAACGTGTTCCAGTGGCAGGTGAACAACGGCGCCTGCCCCAATGCGATCACGACGGACCTGGTTGTCATCACCGTGTTCGACAACACGGCAGCGATCGCGAACGCAGGCCCGGACATCGACATCTGCACGCCAACGAGCAGCGTAAGCATGGCGGCGAACAGCGCAAGCGCGCCGGCCCTTGGCACATGGACCTTGACCGGGGGAGCGGGCGGTACGATCACCAACGTGAACAACCCGAACACCACGATCACCGGCCTGCCGGTGGGAACGCACACCTATGCCTGGACGATCAGCAACGGTCCGTGCGGTACCACCAGCGATGAAGTGACGATCCGCGTATTCAACGCGCTGAACCCTATCGCGAACGCAGGCAACGACCAGCAACTGTGCTGGCCGGCAAGCACCTCAACGCTGCAAGGCAGCAACGTGATCTCGCCCGCCGTAGGCACCTGGACCCTGGTGAGCGGCACCGGTGCGCCCACCAACCCGAATGCGCCCAACAGCTTCGTCACGGGATTGAGCATCGGCGAGAATGTGTTCCAGTGGACGGTGAGCAACGGACCTTGCGCGAACCCGCTCACCACCGATCTCGTGAGCATCTTCGTCTTCGACAACGCGCAAGCCGATGCTGACGCAGGCCCCGACCAGGAGATCTGCACCCCGCAGAGCAGCGTGACGCTCGCAGGCAACACGCCCACCTTCCCGGCCGATGGTTTCTGGTTCCAGGTGCAAGGATTGGGAACGATTACGAACCCCGCCGATCCGAATACAACGGTGACGGGCTTGCCGGTTGGCGAGCACATCTTCCAGTGGGAGATCAACAACGGGCCTTGCGGAAGCAGCAACGACCAAGTGACGATCCGCGTGTTCGACGTGAACAACCCCGTTGCTGACGCAGGAACCGACCAGCAGCTATGCACGCCGAACACGAGCACCACCATGGCGGGCAGCAACCTCATCTTCCCCGCCACGGGCCTGTGGACCCTGGTGAGCGGCCAGGGTGCCATCACTACTCCAGGCTCTCCCAACAGCGGTATCACGGACCTCGCGATCGGTGAGAACGTGTTCTTGTGGACGGTCTTCAACGGGCCATGCAACGCACCGACGACCGACCTGGTGAGCATCTTCGTCTTCGACGACCAGAACGCCGATGCGGACGCGGGCGAGGACCAGGATCTATGCACGCCCAACAACAGCACCACGCTCTTCGGCAACGCGCCCACCTTCCCGGCAACGGGCTTGTGGACCTTGACAGCGGGGCAGGGCACCATCACCAACCCCACCAGTCCCACCACCACGGTCACGGACCTTGCCGTGGGGCAGAACACCTTCACATGGACCGTGAACAACGGCCCGTGCGCAAACGGCATCACGAGCGATGCGATCAGCATCTTCCTCTACGACCTGCAGAACCCCAGCGCCAACGCCGGTCCCGATCAGAGCATCTGCACGCCTGCCACGAGCACCAACCTGCAGGGCAACGCGCCCATCTTCCCAGCGGTGGGCACGTGGACGCTGGTGAGCGGCCAGGGCGATATCGTGAACCCCAACGATCCGGGCACGCTGGTGAACAACCTCGCGATCGGCGAGAACGTGTTCATGTGGATGATGGACAATGGCCCTTGCGAGACCACGGGCAGCGTCGATCTCGTGAGCATCTTCCTCTACTTCGATGAGAATCCCGAGGCGGACGCCGGTCCTGATCAGGAGCTATGCACGCCGAACGTCACAAGCACCACGCTCAGCGGAAGCAGCATCACCTTCCCCGCTGTAGGCACGTGGGCGCTCGTGAGCGGAACGGGCACCATTGCCAACCCGAACGACCCGAACACGGTGGTCTTCGATCTCGAGATCGGCGAGAGCGTGTTCCAATGGACGGTGGACAATGGACCGTGCGCAAGCGGCATCACCACCGACCAGGTGACCATCGACATCTTCGATGAGAACAACCCCAGTGCGAACGCCGGAGCCGATCAGAACCTATGCACCAGCGACGGGACCACCACGAACCTGAACGGCAGCGCGGTCACCTTCCCCGCAGTGGGCACGTGGACCGTGGTGAGCGGCACGGGAACGGTAACCGATCCCAACAGCCCGAGCACCACCATCACCGGCATGGGCGTGGGCGTGATCGTGGTGGAGTGGACCGTGGACAATGGCGCCTGCCCGAACGGCATCACCAGCGATCAACTGGTGATAACGCTCTACAACGAGAACAACCCGCTGGCCGATGCAGGCCCCGACCAGGAACTCTGCACGCCGACCGGCACCACGGCCAGCACGAATCTGCAAGGCAGTGCGATCATCTCGCCGGCCGTGGGGACGTGGACATTGGTAAGCGGTACCGGAGTGATCGCGAACGCGAACGATCCCGCGAGCGCGGTGACGAACCTCGGCGTGGGCGAGCACATCTTCCAATGGAGCGTGTTCAATGGCCCGTGCGATCCGAGCAACACCACGGACATCGTCACCATCCTTGTGTTCGATGAGAACAACCTTGATGCCGACGCCGGCCCCGATCAGCAGGTATGCACGCCGGAGACCAGCGCCATCATGGACGGCAGTGCGAACATCTTCCCCGCTCAAGGCACTTGGACGGTGATCGCGGGATCAGGCGACATCGCCGACCCGAACGATCCGAACACGCAGATCGACAACCTGAGCATCGGCGTCAACATCTTCCAATGGGAAGTGTACAACGGCAGCTGCGCCAACAGCCTTACCAGCGACCAGGTGAGCATCACGCTCTTCGACGCGCAGGCACCAGCGGCCTATGCGGGACCCGACCAGGAGTTCTGCTATCCCGATACATCAACCACCATCAGCGGCAACACGCCCATTGGCGCTGCCATCGGCACTTGGACCCTGGTGAGCGGCACCGGCACCATCACCGATCCCGCTTCGCCCACGACCGATGTGACCAACCTGAGCATCGGTGAGAACATCTTCCTCTGGACCATCACCAGCGGCGTGTGCATCACCACCGAGGATAGCGTGAGCCTCTTCGTCTTCGACCCGAACAACCCGGTGGCGAGCGCTGGTCTCGACCAGGAACTATGCGTGCCGCAGGACAGCGTGTTCATGGCGGGAAGCTCCTTGATCTTCCCAGCGCAAGGCACGTGGACCACGCTCGTGGGCACGGGCGTGCCGGTGAACGCCAATGATCCGGTGACCTTGATCGAGACGCTGGCCATCGGGGCGAACACGTTCCAGTGGAGCGTTTACAACGGCCCCTGCGGAAGCAGCCTGGACGATGTGACGATCATCCTCTACGACGATACCACTGCTGCCGCGAACGCCGGCCCCGACCTGGAGAGCTGCCTGCCGATCGTGGAGATAGACATGCAGGGCGAGACACCGCCGCTGCCCGCTGAAGGCACCTGGACAGTGATCGCAGGAACCGGCGTGTTCGATGACATACATGATCCCACCACGCATGTAACGGGCCTCTCGCAAGGCACCAACACCTTCGTGTGGACCCTCGAGTGGGATCCGTGCCCCAACAACGGTATCCTCACCGACACGGTACACGTGCTCGTGTACAACCCCTTCGCACCGCAGGCGAACGCAGGACCGGATCAGGAGCTATGCACACCGGAGGACCAAGTGGTGATGGCGGGCAATACGCCCGAGATCCCCGGCGTGGGCACGTGGTCGCAGATCCTTGGCCCCAACACGGCCACCATCTCCAACGTGAACGACCCCACGGCCACCATGAGCGACCTCATCGTGGGCAGCTACCAGTTCGTATGGGAGATCTACAACGGCCTGTGCAGCTTCGGACCGCCGATCAGCTACGACACGGTGCAGGTGGATGTCTTCGACAGCCAGGCACCACCGGCGCAGGCGGGCAACGACATCAGCTGGTGTACGCCCACCAACAGCGCGGTGCTCTTCGCCAATGATCCCATCTTCCCGGCCACGGGCACATGGACGATCATCAACAGCACGGGCACGCTCGCCGATCCGAACGACCCGAATACGGCGGTCTTCGGTCTCGAGATCGGCCAGCACGATTTCCTGTGGACCATAGACAACGGTGCTTGCGGCACGAGCAGCGACACCATCAGCGTGTTCATCTATGATGGTAACAGCGCGGCGGCGAGCGCGGGCGGCGACCAGGAACTGTGTACACCGGCAACCAGCACGGCCTTGGCGGGCAACGCCGTTGTCTTCCCCGCCACGGGAACGTGGACGATCATCACTGGCACCGGCGCCTTCTCCGACCCGACCAACCCGACCACCGATATCGAGGGATTGTCCATCGGCACCAACACCTTCCAATGGACCATTGACAATGGCCCCTGCGGAAGCACCGCCGATCAAGTGACCGTTGTGGTGTATGACAGCACGCAACCCGCCGCCAACGCCGGACCGGACAAGGAACTATGTACGCCCACCACCACTACCACGCTCAACGGCAATACGGCGAACGCACCAGCCGTGGGCACATGGGTCTTCGTGCAGGGCAATGGCACCCTCAGCAACAGCAACGACCCCAACGCCACCATCAGCGGGTTGACGGTGGGCACCGTGGTGCTGCAATGGGTGATAGACAATGGCGCGTGCGGCACCACCACTGATCAGGTGACGATCCAGGTCTTCGATGGACAAGCGCCCACTGCCGCCGCCGGGCCCGACCAGGAGTACTGCTCGCCCGTGACCGACCCGGTGACGATGCTGGCCAACGCGCCCACTGCGCCCGCCACAGGATCATGGAGCTTGGTCAACGGCCAGGGCACCATCGCTAACGCGGGCGATCCGTTCACCACCATCACCAACCTGGGCCTTGGAGCGAATGTGTTCCAGTGGACGATCGACAACGGCGAGTGCGGTACCACCAGCGATGAGATCACCATCATGGTGTATGACAGTACGGTGCCTGACGCCGATGCGGGTCCCGGCCAGCAATGGTGCCAGGATGTGAACCATGCGGAACTGGCCGCCGTGCCGGCCACCAGCACGGCCACGGGCTTCTGGTCCTTGTACAGCGGGTCAGGCGAAGTGGAGGACCCCACTGAGCCGGACAGCCACGTGCATGAATTGCAACTGGGCTACAACGTGTTCATCTGGACGGTGGACAACGGCGAGTGCGGCACTACATCGGACACGATGACCATCTTCATCAAGGACTGCCTCACCATAAACATCCCCGACGCCTTCTCGCCCAACCTCGATGGGGTGAACGACCTCTTCGTGATCACCAACATCGAGAGCTACCCCGACAACAAGTTCACCGTCTTCAACCGCTGGGGCAACAAGGTGTACGAGGCCACGCCCTACACCAACCAGTGGGATGGCACCAGCCAGTTCGGAGCGGCCTTCAAGGAGGGTTTGCCCGAGAGCACCTACTACTACATCCTCGACCTGGGAACCGATGCCGACCCTTACACCGGCTTCATCTACCTGCGCCGATAGTAGGGATGATGCCTGCATCATCCCGATAACAAGCATGCCATGAAGAAACCACAAGGAAGGAGATGGATCGGAACAGCGCTAGCGCTCTTCCTAGGCACCGCGCTCTTCGCCCAGCAGGACCCGCAGTTCACGCAGTACATGTTCAACCTGCTGGCGTTGAACCCCGCGTACGCCGGTAGCAGCGACCGCCTTGCGATCAAAGCCCTCACCCGCCACCAGTGGGTGGGCTTCGAGGGGGCGCCCACCACGCAAACGCTCACCGCGCACAGCCCCATCGTGAACGAGAGCCTCTGCATCGGCGGCACCATCATGCGCGATGCGCACGGGCCCGTGACGCAGTACGGCTTCATGGCCGATGTGGCCTACCGCATCTTCATGGGCGATAACAAGCTCTCCTTCGGCATCAAGGGCGGCCTCAACCTCTTCCAGGGCAAGTTCGCCGAGCTCAATCCGCAGACTGCCGGTGACCAGGTGTTCCAGCAGAACGTGAACAGCAAGCTCGATCCGCAGTTCGGCTTCGGCATCATGCACTACAGCGACCGGCACTACATCGGCATCAGCACGCCCAAGCTCATGCACACCGAGTTCTTCGAGACCGATTCATTGGCCTTCGTGAGCGACCCCGGTCAGAAAGCCCACTGGTTCCTCACCGGCGGGTATGTCTTCGATATGGGCGTGTACCACAAGTTCAAGCCCACCTTCCTCGTGAAGGCCGTGCAGGGCGCTCCGGTGAGCTTCGATCTCAGCGCCAACTTCCTCTTCTATGAGAAGTTCTGGCTGGGCGCCATGTACCGCCACCAGGACGCCGTGGGCCTGCTGGCGCAATACCACATCACCGACGACTTCACAGCAGGCTACGCCTACGACATCACGCTATCGCCACTGCGCAACTACAGCGGCGGCAGCCACGAGATCATGCTGGGCTACACCCTCGGCAAGCCCGTGAAAGGAATCCGCTCACCCCGTTACTTCTGATCATGACGGCTCACCAAACACTCACGCGCTCCCTGGCCACGCTGCTCCTTGCCGCGCTGGTGGGCATGCACGGCCTGCGCGCGCAGAAGCTGCAGGAACGCATGGCCTCGCGCTACACCGAGGTCTTCGACTACAACAAGGTGGCGGCCATCTACGAAGACCTCGACGCCAAGGGCAAGAGCGACGCCAGCGTGCTGCGCCGCCTGGCCAAGGCCTACGAGAAGCTGGGCGATGCGCCCCGCGCCGAAGGCGCCTACCGCCGCCTGATGATCACCACCGGCCGCACCCCCGACGATGTGCTGGCCTTCGCCGACCAGCTGCGCGCCATGGGCAAGTACAGCGAGGCGCTGCAGCAATACGAAGCCTACGTGAAGGAGCGCCCCGATGACCCGCGCGCGCAAGCCTACCTGAAGGTGCCCGAGCTCTTCTACCGCCTCAAGCGCGACAGCACCAGCGCCACCATCCGCACGGTGCCCATCAACAGCCCCGAGGCCGATATGGGCATGAGCGTCATGGACGAGCTGCTGCTCTTCAGCAGTGCGCGCGGCGAAGGAACCGGCGGCCGCCGCACCTATCAGTGGGACGATCAGCCCTTCCTGAACCTGTACACCGCACTGCTCAAAGGCGAGACCGCCGAGGACCCCATGGTCATGCGCGCGCATGTGAACAGCCGGTACCACGACGGTACCGTCAGCTACGACTCGCTGGCCAAGCGCATGTACTTCACGCGCAACCAGTACTTCTACGGCACCCTTACCAAGGACGAGGAAGGCGAGCTGAACCTGGGCATCTACTTCAGCGATGTGGTCACCGGCGAGTTCGGACAGCCCGAGTGGGGCAACCTCATCCCCTTCGACCACAACGACGCCAATAGCAACGCCGGCCACCCCTGCGTAAGCCCCGATGGGCGCCGCCTCTATTTCGCCAGCGACCGCCCTGGCGGCATGGGCGGTGTTGACATCTGGTACTGCGACAACCTGGGCAACCAGTGGGGCGTGCCGCAGAACATGGGCCCCAAGGTGAACACCACCGGCGACGAGATGTACCCGTACATCAACCGCAAGGGCACGCTCTATTTCGCCAGCAACGGCCACCCCGGCCTGGGCGGCCTCGACCTCTTCTACGCCCGCATCCGCGAGAGCGGGCCGGGCAACGTGTTCAACCTGGGCTACCCCATGTGTACACGGTTCAATGACCACAGCCTGCTGCTCCTGAACGACAGCAGCGGCTTCTTCGCCAGCGATCGCCCCGGCGGCCAGGGCAGCGACGACATCTACGGCTGCACCCTGCGCCCGCAGATGATCTACCTCGCCGGCACCGTCATAGACAAGGCCACGCGACAGCCCATCGAGGACTTCAACCTGCTGGTGAAGGACGAGAACGGCGAATTCGTGCAGCGCGCCAATGTGGAGAAGATGCCCGGCGGCAAATTCAAGATGCAGGTGGAATACCACGAACGCTACCTGCTGGCGGCCACCGCCAACGGATACAACCAGGCCGAAATGGCCGTGGCCACCGACGATGATCCGCTGGAGAACATCGTGATCGAGATGGAGAAGTACGACTACGCCGCCGAAGGCACCATCTACCACGGCGAGACCGGCGCTCCGCTCGAAGGAAGCCTGGTGGTGCTCACCGACGGCACCGACAAGGAGCTGGCCCGCATCACAGTGGGCGCCGATGGCCGCTACCGCTTCCCCTTGCAGAAGGAGAGCGACTACCGCCTGAAGGTGGAGAAGGAGGGCTTCTTCAAGCAAAGCGCGCGCATCAGCACCAAGGGCCGCCCCGAGGCCGTCATTGTCACCGACTTCCGCCTCTTCCCGCTGGTGGTGGACCAGGTGGTGCGCCTGGAGAACATCTTCTACGATTACAACAAGTGGGACATCCGCCCGGATGCCGCCATAGAGCTGGACAAGCTGGTGCAAACGCTGGTGGACAACCCCACGGTAACCATCGAGCTGAGCTCGCACACCGATTGCCGCGGCAAGGACGCCTACAACATGAGCCTCTCGCAGAAGCGCGCCAAGAGCGCCGTGGACTACCTTATAGCCAACGGCATTGCAGCCGCACGCGTGAAGAGCAAGGGCTACGGCGAAAGCAAGCCCAGCGAAACCTGTGCCTGCGAGAAGTGCAGTGAGGATGAACACCAACGCAACCGCCGCACCGAATTCAAGGTGCTCAGCAAATGATGCAAGCCGCCAGCCGAAGGCGGATGATGGAACTGGTCTAGGGGACCAGGTTTCGGTAGGAAGGGGGATGGACGGCCCGAGGCGCAAGCTGAGGGCCGTTCGTCCTTTCAGAGGGCCGTCACTCCGGCTGTCTTCCCGGCGAAGGCCGGGACCGGAGTCTCCCCCTCGTCACCGTCACTGCGGCGAAGGCCGCAGTCTCACTTTCTCGTCGCCGTCACTCCGGCGCAGGCCGCAGTCTCACTTTGGACTACAGTCCGCTCTGCTGGTGTGACTCCGGCTGTCATCCCGGCATAGGCCGGGACGCCGGAGTGACGCTCACCATACGTGAGCGGAACTGCACAGTTGAGCGGGTACCTACCTTGTTGCCATGAGCAAGAAGCCCGCACCCATGCCTATGGTCTATCGCCTGGTCGCGATCGGGCTCTTTCGTCTCTGGCTTGTTGGTTGGCTGGTTTGGTGAGTTGGTTAGGGGGGTAACAGACCCCAAGACCATGGCCCTTTGGAGGTTGACCCCCCCTCACTCCTTGACGAACCGCGCAACCGCAAGACGTGCGCCGTTCATATCCTGTAGTTCCAAGCTGTAAAGGCCGCTTGGCAAGCCGCTCACGTCGAGATTTGCTTGTGGCCATGGATGGGTGCCCACTGCTCGGCCGGTAGCATCGCGAATACGCATGCGCATCGAGCCTGGGGGCGAGCCTGATAGGTTGATGCGATCAACAGCAGGATTGGGATGCACTACCAGGTTCGCAGGCGCAGCGATACGAAGCACGTCCGCACTGAAGCCCGGATCGTCGTGGTAGTCCTTGATGGGGGCGGGCAGGTCCAACCAGGTCCACGGTATCGCGAAGCCATCATGCACGTAGCTGCAAGCAGGGGAGGGCAGGTCGGGTTCATCTATTACGCCCAAGTACTGGTCGTACACCTCCTGCGCCACGTGGATCCTACCGTCCGGTGCCAGAGCCAGCACGTTCGCAGAACTCACATAATTCACGAATGGAGGAATGTTGGAAGCCAGGAGCACGCGCGACAAAAGGACATCGGGGGCGGCCAGATCGTATTGGTAGAGATAGCGCGCGTATTGCCCGCCGTCGGGTTCAAGATGATCCGCAACGTACAGGAAGCGGCCATTGGGGCTGAATTCTGCTCCCTTCGCCCGGCGCAGGTCCGGCAAGGTCAGTAGGTACTGCACCGTTCCTGTCGCGCGATCGAAGAGGAAGAGCTCTGCGATCGACGAGGTGGAATCGGTATTGAAGAGTTCATCGGCTCCATCACCGAAACGAATCGGTCGCCTGCGCTATTGGGGATCATTTTCCCATGGAACCAATCGACCGGCATCAGCGTTCCGGCCTGGCTGATCACCGGCGTAGCAACGATCCCGGCGGAGGTGACCGCATAGGCATGGAACAGATCGGTACCTATGGGCTGCGTCACGAACCAATAGTCCTCACCGTTCACATGCGGCACTACCATGCGCTTGCATGATGCGTTCTCCAGGAACCAGGTATACCCTGTATCCAGTACGGCAGGTATGCCGCTGGCTATGCCCAGGTCCACTTCCAGTATTCCCCAATGTCGCGCGAAGCCAGGCGTCAGGTTATAGTAATACCAGGTGCATAGAAAGGTGCGGTCGGGGTCGCCGGGTTTGGGTATGAAGATGTTGCCCTGCACGGCGGACATGCTGTTCAGCAAGCACCATTGGCCGGGCTGATTGGCAATGAGCTGGTGGTCGGGGCCGCGTATCCCTGCCGGGATCCCACCAGCACCGTAGCCTGCGGTATATACCAGGAGCTGCCCGCTGGTATCGCTCAGGCTCGCGCCAACTGTTGCGGTGTCCAGGTTCGGCACGTTCGTCGCCCCAAGCGGCCCGAACTGCAGCCAGTTATTGTAGTTGAGCCAGTTGCGGTTGCGGTCCTGTGCCCTAAGAAGGCCAACGAAGACATGGACCGCTAGAGCGATCAAGGCAATTCTGCGCGGCATGGAACCATGATCGCTCACAATTCGTCGATCACCACATAGTCGCCATTCTGCTCCACTACATAATCGACCCCGCCGCATGCGAACACGTAGCGCCTCCTTGGCAGAATGAGGCTGAGATCAGGGTAGCGCAATTGCTGCAACCGATCCTGGTCTTCTCCAGGTGCTCGCTCGCGCCAAGGCCCAAATTGTAGCTGGTACCAGCGCCAACGGCCTGGCACGGCGTGGATATCTGCGACCCGCTTTGGCACACCGTGCCAGTGTAGATGTATTGCACCACGTACATCGTGATGCCGGCATTATGTCTATGGTTTGCGCGCTCAGGCAAAAGCTGCTGCTTGCGAAGGCAAGAAGCAAGAGTCCCAAAGGGCGCAAGCGAAGAATGCGTTGACCAAAGCCAGGGGCCATGGATCCAGACTGGCGGGATTGGAGAGGTTCTAACATGATGGCGTGGATTCGTATCGTCGAAGCTAGGCAGGCATGCTCCGGAATGCAAGGGACATCGAAAAGTCCCGCTCAAGCTTCGCCAAGGTTTCCGCAGAAAGCTCTTGGGTTCATCGACCGCAAACGCCCTACCCCTTTCTCTTCACCCTCACGTACGCGTGCTTGTTGCCGCTGCCGCCATCGCGCATGTCCACCTCCAGGTAGGGCAGGGTGCGCACCAGATCGCCCAGGCGGGTGTAGCCGTAGTTGCGCGCATCGAATTCGGGCTGCTTCTTCTGCAGGCCGCTGCCCAGTCCGCTCAGCGCCACCCAGCCGCTGTCGTCGGCGAAGTCCTCGATGGTGGTGGTCATCAGCTTCTTCAGATCGGTGCCGGAGTCGATCACTGCGTGCATGGGCTGCACGGCCTTCGTGCTCCCTGCGGCCTTGGGCGCGGCGCGCGGCGCGCGCAGCAGCTCGATGTAGATGAACTGCTCGCAGGCTTTGATGAAGGGCATGGGCGTCTTCTTCTCGCCCATGCCGAAGACGCGCTTGCCGCCTTCGCGCAGGCGCGTGGCCAGTCGCGTGAAATCGCTGTCGCTGCTTACGATGAAGAAGCCGTCCACCTCGGCGGTGTGCAGCATGTCCATGGCATCGATGATGAGCGCGCTGTCCGTAGCGTTCTTGCCCGTGGTGTAGTTGAACTGCTGCATGGGCGAGATCGCGTGCTCGTTCAGCACGTTCTTCCAGCCCTGCAATTGCGTGCTGGTGAAATCGCCGTAGATGCGCTTGACGGTGGGGAAGCCGTGCTTGCCCACTTCGTCCATCATTTCCTTGATGGCGCTGTGCGGCACGTTGTCCGCATCGATGAGCACCGCTAGGCGCAGTTCCTTGGTGGGTTGTGGCATGGGGCGAAGCTAGTCCTGCTTCCCCCAGCGCTCCACATAGTGCTTGCCTCCAGTGGTGATCGCCACCGCGTACCATCCGCTGACGAGCGCATCGTCGTTGAGCGATACACTGCCACTTGCGAGCGAACGCCGTAGCACCATGCGGCCTTGTGCATCGATGAGTTCCACCGCATCCGCTGCGCTGCCGCCCTTGCTCAATTGCAGGGTGAAGCTGTGCGAGGTGCTGTGCATGATGTAAGGCCGCCACGCGCTGGCGTGCTCCTGCACACCCACGCCGATGGAACAGTTGCGGATGAGGTTGACGCCCATGGTCGGGACGAGGTCGTTGTCGCCACCCACCACGTACACGCAGCCTCCGGCGCTTACCATGCTGTGGTAGCTGCGACCAGCGGGCAGTACCTCCAGGGTTTGGTATTCCTGCGTCAACGGCCGGTAGAGCCGCACATCGTCGAGGTCCTCGAAGTTGTAGAAGCCACCGGCCAGGCAGATGAGCGAGTCGCCCACGTTGGCGCCCGCCAGCGAGTGTACTTGTTCCGGGAAGGCGGGCAGCGCCGTCCAGTTGTCTCCGCTGGGGTTGTACACGTGCGCCAGGTTCACGGGGACGGCGTATCCACCCCCACCGAAGCGGTAGATGGTGTTGTTCACCGCCAGCACCGCGCCGTACCAGAAGTTGAGGTCGGGCAAAGAAGCATGCGCGGTCCAGCTGTTCGTGTTGGGGTCGTAGCTCTGGCACAATTGCTTGTTGGGCTGCCCCGTGAGCACGTAGAACTTGCCGTTGATCGCCGCCGCCTCGTTGATGGCTGTGGGGAAGGGCAGGTCGGCCGCCGCGCTCCAACTGTCGGTGGCGGGATCATACACGTAGTGGTCATCCAGCGGTGTGCCCGTGTTGGGGTAGCCACCTGCGCAATAGTGGATCTTGCCGTTGAGCACCGCGCCGCAGGGCTGTTGCGCCAGGTAGGGAACCACCGCGCGGTAGTCCCAGGTGTTCGTAGCCGGGGTATAGCGCATGTGAACGTCGCTGGCTCCGCCAGCGCCACCACCACCCATCACATGGATGTTGCCGTCGAGTTCCACCACCACCGGGAAGGTGAGGTCCTCGGGGGCATCGGCGAGCGTTTCCCATTGGGCGTTCACGAGCGCAGGAAGTACAAGGGAGCAAAGCGCAGCGTAGCGAAGGATCATGGCGTGGTGGTTATGGTCGCACCAAGGTCGTGGTTCCATGCGAACGGTGTGTTAAGGGCCAAACCTCCCTGGGGTTCCCCTTGCTCGGAAGACCTAAGGAGGTAGCAAAGCGACTACTTTTCGGATCCGACGCCCGTCATGAAGCATATCCGTTCCACCCTCGCTGTTGCGCTTACACTGCATGCGGCTTCCGTCGCCGCGCAGGCCATCATGCAGAACGTGTACACCATACCCCCATGGAACAACTCCGGTTGGTTCCGCGGGGTGGTGAACACCAACGACGGCTTCACCCTCACTGCGCGTCCGGTGGAATCGGATAGCGCCGACATCTTCGATATCGTACTGCTGCGCACCGATGCCGATGGCTCTTTGATGTGGGCGCGCGAGTACAACATGGCTGGCTCTCAAGCCGCCTTGGGCATCGCGCGCACGGCCAACGGCGCCAATTGGGTCATCGCCGACGACGACCTGGGCACTGCGTACCGCGGCATGCTCCTGCGCACCCACCCCGAGGATGATCTGCCGCTATGGGCATGGGCGGTACAACCAACGGCAGATAGCGCGCTGCGCTTCCTCAACATGGCCCCCTTGGACAACGACATGGTCGTGCTCGGCATCGTCAGCGACATCGCCACTTCTGTTGGGCAGCTCGTCGTCTTCCGCGTGGCGCCCAATGGCTCGGTGGTTTGGAGCCGAAGGCTGAACAACTCCTCGTTGAGCATGATGAGCATCGCTACTGCCAGCGATGGCAGGATCCTACTGGCCGGCCGTGGGGTGGGTTCGGGTGGCGAAGTCGGGCTGGCGCTGGTGGCGTTGTCACCGACAGGTGAGGTGGAGTGGAACAGGTTGTACGGCAACGACATCTTCAACATGGCCAACAGCATCACGGTGGATCCATCGGGCGGCTTGCTCATCACAGGTTCAACCTCGCAGAACGGCGAGGGCCGTGGCATTGTCATCCGTGCCGATGCGCAAGGCGTTGCCACGGGCATGTGGCTCTTCGAGCACGAAGTCGCGAATGGCTATGCCCTCGCCGATGGTTCCATGGTCTTGTTCATGGAACTCCCCGGAGGTGTGGCCCAGATGCAGCGGGTATTGCCCACCGGCGAAGTGCCGTGGGTGGCAGGCTTGGGCATGTCCGTCGGCCTTTCGCAACTGCTGCCCTATGCCGAGGGCGCGCGCTATGCGTACATCACCGGTGATTTCGCCATGACCAATACCATCACCGTCACCACCTTCACGGCACAGTGCATTTCTTGCACAGGCGGGCCCGGTGTCGCTGCGCTGCCCACCGCCACCTGGCTTGCTCCAGGCGATCTCATCGTTCCAACATCGTCCTATCTGTTCGGTATGCAACCCATGACCATGAGCTACAGCGTCTTCGGCGCTGTTGGCGCAACCTCCTGCATGCTCCCCATCGGCCTCGATGAGCACGACGCGCCGGAATTGAACTGCCGCTACGATCCTATCTCGAGGTATGCGATCATCGACATGCCTGGTGCGGGACGCGTTGCGCTGAGCGTGCATGATGCCATGGGCCGACTGCTTCCCTTAACGGCTGCACGAACCGAAGGACAGGTGCTGCTGGATGCCAGCGATGCCTCGCGGTTCACGCCCGGCGTGTACACCATCAGCATGCATGCCAGGGAGGGAGCGAAGGCGTGCCGCTTCGTTGTCGGCGATTGACGGGTTGCCAGCGACTACCTGTGGATGAGCGGTCGCTTTTCCCGGGTGATCATCTGTGTCATCTGCGCCATCTGTGGACCGCATTCTCTTTGCGCGCAGGCCCCGGTTACTTTCGGCGGCCTCAGCGCGTCCCAAGGACGTCGCCCGTCTGATGCTTCGTCCTCTTCTCTTCCTCTTTCTCTTCGTTCCATTCTCCGTTGCCATCGCGCAAGTGAGCATCAGCGGCCGCGTGGTGGACGACCGCACCCTGGAGCCACTGGCCTTCGTGAACATCGTGCCCGCCGATGTGCGCGATGGCGCCACCACCGATATCGACGGCCGCTTCGCCATCACCGTTGCTGCCCTGCCCGTTACGCTGCACTTCAGCTACGTGGGCTATGCGCCGTTGCAGATGGTGGTACGCGAGGAGAGCGTCGGCATGGTGCGCATGCAACGCACTGCCGTGGCCCTGCGCGAGGTGGAGGTGCTCCCCGGCGAGAACCCCGCGCACCGGATCATCCAGCGCGTATATGCCAACCGAAGGCAGAACGATGGACTGCGCGAGCGCGCGCACCGCTACACCAGCTACGGCAAGACCATCTTCACCGCTGCCGTGGACAGCGCGTTGCTCAATGATCCCGAGCGTATGGCCGCGCTCGACAGCAGCGATCGCGATGCCATCGACTTCTTCGACAAGCAGCACCTGCTCCTCATCGAGAGCGCCACGCGCAGGAGCTTCATTCCGCCCAATAACGAGAAGGAGGAAGTGCTGGCCATGCGCGTGAGCGGTTTGAAGGACCCTTCACTGCTGGCGCTCGCCGCGAGCACCAAGACCTTCAGCATCTACGCGCCGCAGATCGGTATCAACGAGAAGAGCTACCTCGGCCCCATAGGCCCCAACAGCATGGATCGTTACCTCTTCCTCCTGGAGGACACCCTCTACCAGGACCGCGATACGGTCTTCATCATCAGCTACCGACCGCGCAGCGGCCGCCGCTTCGATGCGCTCAAGGGCGTGCTGTGGGTGAGCACCGATGGCTACGCCGTGCAGAACGTCATCGCCGAGCCGGTGGAGCGCGATGGCGGCACCGCCATCAAGCTGCAGCAGCAGTTCGCCAAGGTGCAGGGCGTGTGGTTCCCCGTGCAACTGAACACGTTCCTCTACTTCGATTTCATCCAGGTGAATTCCATGCGCATGATGGGCATCGGCCGCACCTACCTGAAGGAGATCCAAGTGGATGTGCCCATCGAGCGCAAAGAGGTGCGTGGGCCCGAGCTGGTCATGGACAAGCTGGCCACGCGCCGCGATGAGAGCTTCTGGAACGCCCTGCGCACCGACACGCTCAGCGGCAAGGAACTGCGCACCTACCACACCATCGACAGCATCAGCGATGCCGAGGACATCGAGACCAAACTGAAGTGGCTCACGCGCCTCACCACCGGGCGGTTGCCATTGGGCCCCATCGACCTGCGGCTCGATCGCCTCCTGCGCTACAACGGATACGAAGGCATCCGTCTCGGTGCGGGCCTCAGCACCAACGACAAGCTCACGCGCTACGCGAGCATCGGCGGCTACTACGCCTACGGCTTCGTGGACCAGGCGCACAAGTACGGCGGCGAACTCGTACTGAAGCCCAAGCCGGGCATCGGTCCGGAATTGAGGGGCTACTACGAGTACGATGTGATCGAGAGCGGCGGCGTGGGCTTCCCCGGTGTGCGCAATAGCATGAGCAGCACCGAGAGCTACCGCTGGATCTATGTGGATCGCATGGACCGCGTGGAGCGCGTGGGCGGCGAACTGAGCCTGCGCGTGAACAGCTCGCTCAAGCTCTGGCTCGCCACCGAGCGCAACTACCGCGAGAACCTCATCGGCTACCAGCACGCGGTGCCAGCGGGCGAAGGCATCACCCTGCTCTACGATCGCTTCCTCACCGGCACGGTGTCGTTGGGCGCACGCTTCGCGTGGAAGGAGCGCCTCGTGCGCCTGCCCACCAACCAGTTCACCCTTCCAAGCAAATGGCCCGTGCTGCACGTGCAGGCCATGCGCGCCATTGCCGGTCTGTGGGAAGGCGATCTCGACCTTTGGCGCGTGGACGCGATGGTGGAGAAGAACTTCCGCGTGCGCATGCTGGGCGAGCTGGGCCTGCGCGTGCTCGGCGGCGTGGCCGATCCCACCGCGCCCTATCCCTTCCTCTACGATCTGCGCGGCAGCTACAGCACGCGTGCGCCCATCGCCACGCGCAACACCTTCGAGACCATGCGGCCCAACGAGTTCCTGGCCGATCGCTATCTCACGGTGCATGCACGCCACAGCTTCGGCAACCTGCTCTACGAAGGCAGGAAGTTCAAGCCTGTGCCCATCATCGTCCTCAATGCCGCATGGGGCGCGCTCACCTATCCGGGCAGGCACCGCGGCTATTCGTACACAACCCTCACCGGCGGCTACTACGAAGCGGGCCTGCAGATCGACAACCTGCTGCGCAGCGGCTTCACCGGCATCGGCGTGGGCGCCTTCTACCGCGTGGGCCCCAATGCCTTGCCCGATGCCGTGGACAACCTGGCTGTGAAGGCGACGATCGGCTTGGTGTTGGGGAATTGAGCGCCAGTCCGTACTCCCGCCCGTCCCCCTTCAATTCGCACCTTTGGACCTTCGCTGTTCTGCGGCGGAGCACGAAGCACCATGTGGGCCTGGCTATCCAGTAGGATCCTCCGCAACCGGAACGGCATACTCATCGTGCTGGGGCTCATCACGCTCTTCCTCGGCTACGAGGCGAAGAATGTGAAGGTGAGCTACAAGTTCGGCGGCCTTCTGCCCAAGAACGACAGCGCCTATGTGCAATACGAGGAGCTGCTCGCGAAGTTCTCCGAGGACGGCAACATCATTGTGCTGGGGGTGGAGGACAAGGCGCTGTACGAGCTGGAGAACTTCCGCGCCTGGTGGCAGCTGGGCCACGACCTGAAGGCGCAGCCCGGCGTGGATTCGGTCTTTTCCGAAGCGAACATCTACACGCTTGCGCGCAACGACAGCCTCAAGCGCTTCCAGCTTTCCGCCGTGGTGCGGCGCCAGCCGCAGTCGCAGGCCGAGGTGGACAGCATCGTGCGCGTGGTGCGCTCGCTGCCCTTCTACAGCGGGCTCCTTTACAACGACACCGCCAGCACCAGCCTCATGATGGTCTTCGTGAACGCCGACCGCTTCAACAGTGAGCAGCGCGGCGATATGGTGGACCTCATCAATGCCCGTGTGGAGCAATTCGAGGCGGGCGGCATGAAGGTGTACCGAAGCGGCCTGCCCTTCATCCGCACCGTCGTCACCGAGCGCACCAAAAGCGAACTGGGCATGTTCGTGGGCCTCATGGTGCTGGTGGTGGCCCTGCTGCTGCTGCTCTTCTTCCGCAGCTGGCGCGTCATGCTCGTGTGCCTCACGGTGGTGGCCGTGGGCGTGGTGTGGGCGCTGGGCTCCATCGGACTGCTGGGCTACAAGCTCACGGTGGTCATGTCGGTCATTCCGCCCTTGATCATCGTCATCGGCATACCCAACTGCATCTTCCTCATCAACAAGTACCACCACGAGTTCGCCGCGCATCGCAACCAGGTGAAGGCGCTCTCGCGCGTCATCTACCGCGTGGGCCGCGCATCGTTCATGACCAATGCCACCACGGCGGTCGGCTTCGCCACGTTCATTCCAACCTATAGCGATGTGCTGAAGCAGTTCGGCGTCATCGCGTCGGTGAACATCCTGGCGATGTTCGTCCTCAGCCTCTTGCTCGTGCCCATCCTCTTCAGCTTCCAGGGGGATCCCAAGGACCGGCACCTCGCCCACCTCGATCGCAACTGGGTGGATCGCGCCACCAATTGGTTCATCCACATGGTGCAGTACCGGCGGCCGCTGGTGTACGCCTTCACCGGGCTGCTCATCGTCATGGGCCTGCTGGGTGCCAGCCGCCTGAAGAACGAAACGCATGTGGTGGACGACCTGCCCATGGACGATCCCGTGATGCAGGACCTGCGCTTCTTCGAGAGCCGGTTCAATGGCGTTATGCCCTTGGAGGTGCTGGTGGATACCCGCAAGAAGGGCCACGCGCTGAAGGATTCCAACCTCAAGCGCATCGCGCGCCTCCAGGATTCGCTGGCCACATTTCCCGAACTGTCGCGCTCGCTCTCCATCGCCGATGCCGTCAAGTTCACCAAGCAGGCTTTCTACGACGGTGATCCCGCGCGTTACACCCTCATCAACAACACCGAGAAGAGCTTCATACTGCCCTACCTCGAAGCCGCGCAGGACGAAGGTGGCATGGCGCGCGCCTTCCTCGATGCGGACAAGCGCAGCACACGCCTCACCATGCAGGTGGCCGATATCGGCACGGCCCGTATGGACGTGCTCATGGAGCAGTTGCGCGCCGAGGTCGATTCCATCTTCGCACCCGAGGATTTCCGGGTGACGCTCACCGGCACCAGCGTGGTATTCCTCGAAGGCAGCAAGTACATGGTGGGCAACCTCGTCATCTCGCTCTTCATGGCGGTGGTCATCATCTCGGCGCTCATGGCCCTGCTCTTCAGCTCGGCGCGCATGGTCATCATCTCGCTTGTGCCCAACCTCATCCCGCTCATCACCACGGCCGGCCTCATGGGCTATCTCGGCATCCCCATCAAGCCCAGCACCATCCTCGTCTTCAGCATTGCGCTGGGCATCGCGGTGGACGATGCCATCCACTACCTGAGCAAGTACAGGCAGGAGTTGAAATCGACCCGCCACAATGTGCGCAATTCCGTATTGCTTGCCCTGCGGGAGGCCGGCGTGAGCATGATGTATACCAGCATCGTGCTCTTCTGCGGCTTCAGCCTCTTCGTCTTCTCCGATTTCGGCGGCACACAGGCCCTGGGCCTGCTGGTCTCCTTCACCCTGCTGGTGGCCATGTTCACCAACCTGCTCATCCTGCCCTCGTTGCTGTTGAGCTTCGAGAAAGTGGCCACCACCAAGAGCTTCGAGGAGCCGCTGCTCGACATCCTCGACGAGGAGGAAGACATCGACCTGGAAGGGCTGCGTGTGGAAGCACAGACCAATGGCGGCGCGAAGCGCGCAGTGGATGAAAGCGTCGAAGAAACAGATTGACATGAAAGGCATCATCCTCGCCGGCGGGTCCGGCACGCGGTTGCACCCGTTGACGCTGGCGGTGAGCAAGCAGCTCATGCCCGTGTACGACAAGCCGATGATCTACTACCCGCTGAGCACGCTCATGGCGGCGGGCATCCGCGAAGTGCTCATCATCAGCACGCCGCACGACCTGCCGCATTTCAAGAAGCTGCTCGGTGATGGTTCACGTCTCGGCTGCGTTTTCACCTATGCCGAGCAGGCCTTGCCCAATGGGCTGGCACAGGCCTTCGTCATCGGGCGCGAGCATGTGGGCACCGATCGCGTGGCGCTCATCCTCGGCGACAACATCTTCCACGGCAGTGGGCTGGGCACCAAGCTCATGGAGAACCACAATGTGGATGGCGGCCTCGTGTTCGCCTATCGCGTGAGCGACCCAGGGCGCTACGGCGTGGTGGAGTTCGACGAGCACTTCAAGGCCAGGAGCATCGAGGAGAAGCCCGCGAAGCCCAAGAGCAACTACGCCGTGCCAGGCCTCTACTTCTATGACAACAGCGTGCTCGACATAGCCCGCGACCTGAAGCCCAGCGCGCGCGGCGAGTACGAGATCACCGACGTGAACAAGGAATACCTGCGACAAGGAAGGCTGAAGGTGGTGGTGCTCGATCGCGGCACGGCGTGGCTCGACACGGGCACCTTCGCGTCGCTCATGCAGGCCGGCCAGTACGTGCAGGTGATCGAGGAGCGCCAGGGCCGACGCATCGGCTGCATCGAGGAGGTGGCCTTCCGGCGCGGCTTCATCACCGCCGATCAGCTGCGCACCATCGCCGAGCCCCTGCGCAAGAGCGGCTACGGCGAATACCTGCTGAAGGTGGCCGACGGACAGGTGTGATGCAGCCCTATAAGGACCTTATCGAAGCGCGCATCGAAGCGTGGTGCAAGAGACTGCCGACGCAGCAGCTCTATGCGCCGATGGCCTACCTCTTGAAGCTCCCGGCCAAGCGCGTGCGTCCGATTGCTGCGCTCATGGCCTGCGAGCTCTTCGGCGGCAAGGCCGAAGATGCGCTCGATGAAGCCCTCGGGATCGAGCTCTTCCACAACTTCACCCTGATGCACGACGATATCATGGATGCTTCGCCGCTGCGGCGCGGCGATCCCACCGTGCATGTGAAGTGGAACGTGAACACGGCCATCCTTAGCGGCGATGCGCTCCTGGTGAAGTCCTTCGAGCTCATGGGGCGTGATGCGGCCGTGCGCGCGCTCTTCAACCGCTATGCCTTGGAGGTGTGCGAAGGCCAGCAGCACGATATGGACTTCGAGCGGCGCACCGACGTTACCGCGACGGAGTACATGGAAATGATCCGCCTGAAGACCGCCGTGCTGCTCTCTTGCGCTCTGCAGGTCGGAGCCCTCATCGCCGGCGCCTCGGACGGTGATCGTCAACGCATCGGCCGCTTCGGTGAGCAGCTCGGACTTGCTTTCCAGCTACGCGATGACCTGCTGGATGCCTTCGGCGATCCGATGGAAACGGGCAAGCAACGCGGCGGCGACTTGCGTGCGGGCAAGAAGACATGGCTCCTGATCCGCGGCCTTGAACACGAACGCGCTGATGGCACGAGCGTTCTGAGCGACCAGATCGCGCTGGCTCCTGCGCAGCGCGATGTTCACCGCATGGGAGAGGCAATGGAGCGGCTTGGTGCGCGCAGCGATGCTGAAGCTGAAGTGAGCGCGCTGGAATGCAGCGCTTTCGAAGCGCTCGACAGCATTGGAGTGAACGATGAGCGCAAGGCGGCGTTGCACGCACTGGCCACCACGCTCATGGGGCGGCGGTCGTGATCAATTACGGTCAAGCAGTCCGCGCAGCGTCTCCTCCAGCGCCACGTGTTCGAATCGGAAACCCGTGGCGAGCAGCTTCTCATTGGATATCCAACTTCCTCCTAACAGCACCGATGACAGCTCGCCCAACAACGCCTTCATGGCCCATGTGGGAACGGCTGGCAGCACGTAGGGTCGGCGCAGCACCTTTGCCAGTAAGCGCATGAGCTCCTTGTTCATGACGTTGGCCGCCACCACATTGTAGGCACCGTTCATCCGCTCGTCATCCAAGGCGTGGTGATAAGCGTTCACCAGATCGTCGATGTGTACCCACGGCAGCCATTGCCGTCCGGTGCCCACCGGCGACGCCAGCCCCCATCGCGCCAAGCGCGCCAGCGGTTGCAGGGCTCCGCCATCCGGTGCGAGCACCACGGCTGTGCGCAGCTTCACCACGCGCGTATGCGCTTGCCAACGGTCCACTGCTGTCTCCCATGCCACGCTGATGCGTGCGATCGTGTCGGTGCCCGGCGGATCCTCCTCGGTGTACCGGTGGTCGCTGGTCACTGCACCGTAGTAGCCCACCCCCGATGCACTGATGATGCTCCTCGGCCATCGGCCGGTGCGCGTGCACGTCTCCAGCATCAGCTCCGGCCCGCGAGTGCGGCTCTCGATCAGCTCCCGTACACGCGATCTGCTCCAGCGCTTGTCGGCGATGCCCGCCCCGGCCAGATGCACGATATGGTCCACGCCTTCGAGCGCCGCCTCTTCCATCCTCCCTTGCACAAGGTCCCACGCGAAGGCGTGCACGCCTTGTTGTTCGCCGGTTCTGCGGCTCATCCATCGAACGGTGTGTCTTTCGCGCAAGAGCGCAGCCGTGAGTTGTCTGCCGATGAGGCCGCTTCCGCCGGTGATGAGAATGATGGCCATGCGCAGGTGCTAAGCAACAAAGGGCCTCGATTGTTCGAGGCCCTTTGACATATCCTTCGATCTTTTCCTCAGTGTTGCAACTGGAAGCGATGGATGGACGATGCACCATCGGCATGCACCAACCGCAGGATGTAGCTGCCATCGGCCATGTTCGCAGGAAGTTCGAATGCGAAGTTGATGGCGTTGGGAGCATGGGACCACAGCGCACGCCCCTGAAGGTCGAGCACCTCTGCGCGCAGGCACGGGCGACCTGGACCTTCTATCCGCAACGCGCCATTGCTCGGGTTGGGCATCACCCGCATCTCAGGCCGATGGATCGCCGACGCGCCCAGCCAGATGCAGTAGGGGTCGGTGTCGGGCAACGCGGTGAGGGTGAGGCAGGCCGTTACGGAGAGACAGGGTGAGCCAGGGATCTTGTAGCAGTAGGTGCCTGCTGTATCCACGCTGGCATCGAAAATGCCGGAATGCGATGATCCATCCGGCGCTAGCCAGTTCCCGCCCGCATCAGGCGTGCCCAGGAGCGAATCGATCATGGCGAAGGGGTCGGCGGTCAGGCAATAGCTGATGGCGTTGTCGATGCCCGCGTCAGGTTGCTCGACGACGATGATGGTCACCTGCGCCTGGTCCGGCCCGCAGCCGTTCACTACGGTATAGGTGTAAGTGCCCGCATCGCTCACAACGGGTCCTGCGTCCCAACTACCGCCTCCCTCACCGAACAGCAGGGTGTTAAGGTCGATGCTGCTGCCTGCGCAGATCGCGCCGACGTTGTCCGGCCCAGCGTTGGGCAGCGGTAATTGCGCAATGCTGAAGCTTGCAGCATCCATTCCGCAGGTATTGGAAACTGTATAGGTGTACACCCCTGGCTGGCTCACCACAGGTGCGCCATTGCTCCACACGCCACCGGTGTCGCCGCTCACCAGGTCGGTGAGGTCAAGCGTTGCACCCTGGCACACATCGGCGCTCGCGTCAGCGCCTGCGCTGGGGTCGGTATCCGTTACCACGGTGAAGTATGCGGTGTCGTTCCCGCAAGACGAGCCTATGACATAGGTGTAGAGACCGGCCTGGCTGACGATGGGGCCGTCGCTCCAGTCGCCACCGGGCACACCGGTGAGCAAGGTGCTCAGGTCGAATGGCGTGCCTGCACATGAGACCACACTGCTATCGGCACCAGCACCGAATGCGCCGGGCACCAAGGTCACGGTGTACGTGTAGGTCTGCGACCCGGTAGTGGGGCAGGCATCATCGACCGCCGTAACGGTGAAATTGTAAGCGCCCGCAGCTGCGCCTGTGCTGTTCCAGCAGATGCTGGCCACTGCGGGATTGCTGCCGCTCACATTGAAGCTGGCGCCAGGGAACACGTCGCTCACATTGCTGTTGAGCGAGAGGACTTGTGCGGCATCGGCATCGGTCACGGTGATATCGAAACAGAAGCTCGATGCTGCACAAACAGTGAGCGCGTAAGGCCCGGTGGCTGCCGAGCCCCCGCTTGCATTGCCCACCGTGCCGCTGGCGACATCGGGGACCGTATTCGTGCATGCCTGGATAACAAAGGGGAAATCGCGCATGATGGTGCCCGTGAAGTCTCCGTTCGCGTTGTACATGCTCACCTGCACAACGCACACCAGGTAGCCTTGCACGGTGGGCGTGAAGCTGATGTTGCCGGTAAGACTGTCGAGCACCATGCCCAGGAAAGGCTCGCTGCCCGTATAGGGTGCCTGGTAGACCACTGGTTCAATGACGATGGGCTGTGTGCCGGTGAGCCGACGTGCCTCGATGAAGTGGAAGCGCATGGAGACGCCCGGTTCGGTGATGGTGCCCAAGTCGTAGCTAACGGGCTGGTTCAGGCATACGAACGGCGGCTGCAGTTCGCTGAAGACCGGTGAGATCAAGCAGGCGCCATCGGCGTTGTTCAATTCGGCTTCGACATAGATGCCTTGCGTACCCGTGAGGTTCAGTGATGGATTCCGGCAGCACGTGTTCCAGGCGATCTTCCAGCCGCTGCATGGGCTGATGAACAAGGTGGTGCGGTAGGTGTAGATCTCGATGCCGATGAGCGATCCACCATTGCAGGTGGTCTGGTCCTGCTGGCCGGGGCACACGGGCGAGACTTCCTGCTGGCTGATGAGCGGTATGTCGTTGAGGGTGAATTCCACGCCGCAATCGCTGGTGAAGGTGAGGGCTTGAGGGATCATGGCCACACCCGTGCATTCGCGCCAGAGCTGGAGGCTCACCTCGTACATGTTATTGCCTGTGCAGCGATACGTGATGGTGCCGCCCGGAAGGTGGTTGGCGAACACGGTGCCGGTGAACAGTACGGAAGCGACAAGTGTATTCAGTCTCATGAGGGCGGTTTTACGGGACCGCCAAAGTAGCCGAGCGTACTACTCGGCCGACGATCCCGCCGAACGCAAAGTCCGTTGGATCTGCCCCACATGCCGCAGCATGTGCCGGCGCAAGAACCGCAGCGCGCGTGCCGGGTCGAAGCGGCCAAGCGCAGGGTGCTTGAACAGGCCATGGAGCAGGAGCTCGTCCGGGAGCGCTGAGTAGGCGGCGATCAACCCTTCCCGCGCCATGCACCAACGGGCGCGGGCATCGGCGTAAGAGGTGGGGGGAACGGCCGCCACCACTGCCGGTGCCTTGTACTTCACCGGCAGCCTCAAGCCGGCATTCAGGATCAGCAGTCGGATGCCGGCAGAAGGAGACACCGGCCGATGCTTGCCGTAATGGAGCTTCTTGGTCAAGTACGCCAAGGCCCCTTCTTCGATCGTGGCGAGGTGCGCTATCACTTGTGCGACGCTCCAAACCATGGCCGTAGGCGAGCGTTCCAGTAGGTCGTGCGGCAATGGGTCCAGGACCTTCAGCAGGCGCTCGCGCTCGCCTTCCGCTCGTTCGATCGCCCGCCGAAGCCTTGGGCGCGCCATGCCCTAGCGCGCGCGCGCGATGTTCTTCAGGTCCACGTCGATGAAGCCCTCCTTCTTGCCGAAGATGGCGGCGTCATCAGCCAGGTACATGAGCTCGCCCGTACCGGCGTTGAATACCCGCTTGAAGCAATGCTTGTTCTTGTGTTCGCCGGTGAGCAGCGCATCGCTGACGGTGATGGTGCGGTCCTGCGCTTCCACGGCAGCCGTGATCTCCGCAAGGCCCACTAGGGAGCATGGCGAAGCGTAGTTGGCGGCTATGGCAGCGGCATCCGGCAGGCTCTTGTCCACATGCTCACGGGCCAGCAGCAATTGCCCGTCACGGATCAACCGGGTGCGCAGGGAATATGTGCGGTCCGCGGTGGTCTTGTCCGTGATCTTCCCGGCCTCCACGTTCTTCAAGAAGTCCTGCAAGTGCTTCACGTACACCATCAGCATCGGCGCCATGCCCTGTTCGTTGATGGCCTTCGGGTCGATCATGATGCTGGCCAGTTCATGCTCTGCCGCAATGCTTGTGAACGCGTTGTTGGCTTGCTGCAAGGGTTCGCCCTTTTTCGCCTTCCAGCCGCGCACCAAGGCCAGGAAGGTGGCCTCGAATTTCACCGGATCAACGCGCGAGGTCTTCAGCAGATAGGTCTTCGTCGGGTCGATCGGCTGGGCCGCCAGCTCGGCAACGGTCACGAACTCATAGGCTCCGGTGAACTTCCACTCGGCCTTCACGGCGTTCATGATGGTGCGGTTGTAAGGCGAATCGCCCGCATCGAGGACCACGAGGGTGGTGGTGGCTTTCGCCGCCTTCACCGCAGAGGCATCGAAGCTGCCGTATTGGGCAATGGCGGGTGCTGAAGCAAAGAGGACCGTATAGAGGAGGGTGGAGCGCATGGTTCTGGCGATGTTTGTCTGAACGTGGAGTTCAGCGCCGGGCGAAATTAGTGCCACCCTCTCGCCACCTTTGGAGCGGATACGCACAGGGTGAACAAAGGGCTGTCAAAACAAGGGGAAGAAGGTCTTGTCCGCTCACTGGACCGCGCGGAAGTGCTCACTTCCACCGTGGATCAGTTGCGCAAGGATCTTTCCCTTACCGCTGAAGAGCTTCCGGTTCCGGACGTTGGCGATGGGGCCTTCGAGTTCCTGCGCAGCCATGTGTTGATCGCCCTGGAGCGATGGACGCGTAGCAGCGCCACGGCGTTCTCCCGCGCGGTCAACCGGGTGGACCTTACCGAAGGCATGGTGAAGACCGCCACCGACCGTGGCGGGCTGCACGAACTGGCAGGGCTGATGGTGATCCGCTGCCTGCAGAAGGTGCTTTCTCGCGCACGGTACGCCGGCCGGTTCTGAAATGCTCTTTCCACGGTACCGCTTGTGCATTTCTCCGCGCCCTCGCGCCACCGTGCGAGATAGCCCGGCTTCTACCTTCGCACACCGAATGGACAAGTACTCCTACCTGAGCAACGTCGACAGCGCCTGGCTCGACGAGCTGCACCAGCAATACCAGAAGGACCCTTCCAGTGTCGAGACCGGCTGGGCCCGCTTCTTCGAGGGTTTCGAATTCGCCCGGTCATTGGATGGCGATACTCCCCTCGGCGCTTCACCCGCAGCACCTGCACCCGGCAGCAACGAACGCTTCGAGAAGGAGTTCCGGGTCCTGGAACTGATCAACGCATACCGCACCCGGGGGCACCTCTTCACCCGCACCAATCCTGTGCGCGATCGGCGCCCGTACAGCCCAACCCTCGAGCTGGTGAACCATGGGCTCAGCGATGCCGACCTGGATACCGTCTTCAGTGCCGGTAACGAGGTGGGCAGCGGCCCCAGCAAGTTGCGCGACATCGTGGAGCTGTTGGAGCAGACCTATTGCCAGAGCGTGGGCGTGGAGTTCAAGTTCATCCGCGACCCGGAGAAGCTCAAGTGGATGCAAGAGCGCATGGAAGGCTCGCGCAACGTGCCGTCGTTCTCGCTCGAGCAGAAGAAGGATATTCTTGAGAAGCTCAACGAAGCGGTGGTCTTCGAGAAGTTCCTCGGCAAGAAGTTCATCGGCGCGAAGCGCTTCAGCATCGAAGGCGCCGAAGCGTTGATCCCGGCGTTGGACACCGTGATAGAGCACGGCGCCGAGCTCGGCATTACCGAATACGTCATCGGAATGGCTCACCGCGGCCGCCTGAACGTGCTGGCCAACACGCTCCGCAAGAGCTACGACCAGATCTTCAGTGAATTCGAAGGCAAGGACTACGAGGACGCGCTGGTCGAAGGCGATGTGAAGTACCACATGGGCTATAGCAGCCTCGTGAAGACGAACACCGGCAAGGAGGTCCGCCTCACGCTAGCGCCGAACCCGAGCCACCTGGAAACGGTGGGTCCGATCATGCAGGGCATCAGTCGCGCCATCATCGAGCACGATGACAAATTCGCAAAGGGCATCACCGCGCCGATCCTCATCCACGGTGATGCAGCCGTTGCAGCGCAAGGCGTTGTCTACGAAGTGGTGCAGATGGCCGGACTGAAGGCCTACGAGGTCGGCGGCACCATCCACATCGTGGTGAACAACCAGGTGGGCTTCACCACCAACTACATCGACGCGCGCACCAGTACCTACTGCACCGATGTGGCGAAGGTGACCCAGTGCCCGGTCTTCCATGTGAACGGCGACGATGCCGAGGCCGTGGCCTACACCGTGCAGCTCGCCATGGATTTCCGCCAACGCTATGGCAAGGATGTGTGGGTGGACATCCTCTGCTACCGCAAGCATGGCCACAACGAGGGCGACGAGCCCAAATTCACGCAGCCGCTGCTCTACAAGGCCATCGCGGCGCACCCGGATCCGCGCGAGATCTATACGCAGAAGCTGATCGACAGTGGCGTTGAAGGAGCGCGCGAGATGGCCGAGGAGATGGAACGCTCCTTCACCGAGATGTTGGACGCACGGTTGACTGAAGCGAAACAGTTGCGCGTGGGCAAGATCACCAACTTCCTGGAAGAGCGTTGGAAGGGCTTCAAGCGCGCGGATGAGAAGGACTTCGCCAAGTCGCCGATTACCGGAGTGAAGAAGGAGACCTTGCTGATGATCGGTGAGAAGCTCGCCATTGTACCCGAGGGAAAGCGCTTCTTCAGCAAACTGGAGAAGATCCTCGCCGATCGCAGGAAGATGCTCACTGAGGACCGCCTCGATTGGAGCATGGGCGAATTGCTCGCCTACGGTTCATTGCTGGTCGAAGGTCATCCCGTGCGCTTCACCGGCCAGGACGTGGAGCGCGGCACCTTCTCGCATCGCCACGCCGTGGTGAAGATGGAGGACAGCGAGGAGGAGTTCATCCACCTCAAGCATATCCAGGATGGACAGGCGCTGCTACAGATCTACAACTCGTTGCTGAGCGAGTACGCGGTGCTCGGCTTCGAATACGGTTACGCGCTTACCAACCCTGAGGTGCTCACCATCTGGGAGGCCCAATTCGGCGATTTCGTGAACGGCGCGCAGATCGTCCTGGACCAGTACCTCTGTTGTGCCGAGGAGAAATGGGGCACCCAGAACGGCATCGTGCTGTTGTTGCCGCATGGCTACGAGGGACAGGGAGCCGAGCACAGCAGCGCCCGCATGGAGCGCTTCCTACAGAGCTGCGTCGATGGCAACTTGATCGCGGTGAATTGCACTACGCCTGCGAACTTCTTCCACGTACTGCGCCGCCAGCTCGCTTGGAACTTCCGCAAGCCGTTGGTGGTCTTCACCCCGAAGAGCTTGTTGCGCCACCCGAGGTGCGTGAGCAAATTGGACGATCTCGCATCGGGCTGCTTCCAGGAGCTGATCGACGATCCTGGTGCTGATCCGAAGAAGGTGAGGACCGTGATCTTCACGCAGGGCAAGGTGCACTATGATCTCGCTGAGCACCGCGAGAAGAACGGCATCAACGACACGGCGCTCGTGCGCATCGAGCAACTGCATCCGCTCCCTGCAGATCAGATGCGGGCTGTGATCAAGAAATACGCAAAGGCCGAGCGCTACCTCTGGGTGCAGGAAGAGCCGCTCAACATGGGCGCGTGGAGCTACATGGCGCTCAACTTCACCGATGTGAAGTGGGAGGTGATCGCCCGTCCTGCCAGCGGCGCACCCGCCACGGGCAGCAGCAAACGCAGCGCGAACCAGCAGATCGCGATCATCGAGAAGGCGTTCGCTCCGGGTAGTGCGAAGACGAAGAAGGCAGCACCCGCCAAAGCGAAGGCCTGACAACCATCAACGATCAACTGACAACCAAGTCCATGGCCATAGTCGATATCAAGGTTCCCAGTCCCGGCGAAAGCATCAGCGAAGTGCGCATCGCGCGTTGGCTTGTGAAGGACGGTGACGTGGTGAGCAAGGACCAGGTGCTCGGCGAGATCGACAGCGACAAGGCCACCTTGGAGCTGAGCGCAGAAGCCGAAGGCAAAGTGCAGTTGCTCGCCAAGGAGGACCAGACCGTGAACGTGGGCGATGTGGTGGTGAAGGTGGATACGAGCTTCAAAGCGGAGAAGAAGGAAAAGGAGGTAGCGGAGGCGAAGGAGGTGAAGAAGGGAGCAGCGCCCACACCGGCCACCGCCCCGCCAGACAACAGACAACCGACAACGGACAACCGCTCGGTTACACCCGTCGCAAAGGCCATGCTCGATGACAAAGGCGTGAGCGCGGACAAGGTGAAGGGCAGCGGACCCAACGGGCGCATCACCAAGAGCGATGTGGCGGCGTATGTATCAGGCGGCGTGAGCGCTGGTGCGATTGCCCTGAACGGTTGGGGCGGGAAGCGCGATCAGAACCGCGTGAAGATGACCACCCTGCGCAAGAAGGTGGCCGAGCGCTTGGTGGCGGTGAAGAACCAGACTGCCATGCTCACCACCTTCAACGAGGTGGACATGAGCGCGGTGATGGCTCTGCGCGACAAGTACAAGGACAAATTCAAGGAACAGCACGGCGTGGGCCTGGGCTTCATGAGCTTCTTCACGAAAGCGGTGACCGAGGCACTGCATCTTTTCCCGCAGGTGAACGCGCAGATCGACGGCGAGGAATTGGTGATGCACGACTATGCGGACATCGGCATCGCGGTGAGCTCTCCCAAGGGGCTCATGGTACCCGTGCTGCGCAACGCGGAACGCATGAGCCTAGCGGAGATCGAAGGCAAGATCAAGGAACTCGCCGTGAAGGCGCGCGACGGCAAGCTCAGCATCGACGAGATGACCGGCGGCACCTTCACCATCACCAACGGCGGCGTGTTCGGCAGCATGCTCAGCACGCCCATCCTCAATCCGCCGCAGAGCGCGATCCTTGGTATGCACAACATCGTGGAGCGGCCTGTTGCCGTGAGCGGCCAGGTCGTCATCCGCCCCATCATGTACCTGGCGCTCAGCTACGATCACCGCATCATCGACGGCAAAGAGAGCGTGAGCTTCCTCATGGCCGTGAAGCAGATGATCGAGGACCCCAGCAAGATGGTCTTCGGCGGGAAGGAGCCGGGGGAGGTGCTGCTCGGCTTGTAGCCAAGTCTACTTTGCGGCATGAAATCGCTGCTTGCAGCGTACCTCTTGCTCCTGTCAGCGCTCATCCAAGCCCAACCAGCGGATAGCGCTTGGGCACCCATGGCCAGTTCTCGCCATGTGGAGCTTTGCCTGCTCACCGGCTACGCGCAGGGCCGTTGCGGCTTCGGAGAGCTCGGCATTTCGGCGAACGTCTGGGGCTCTGCTCATCATCCGTTCGGCGCTGCAGCTTACGTGGCGACCGAATTGCGCTTGGATCGCACCGAGCTGATCGGACCCAAGATCGGCATGTTCCTCACCGGTGGTTTCGCGATGGGCGCCCAAGCCATCTACTACACCGATGGAAGCGAGGGAGCTCTTGTGTTCCGCCCGGAGTACGGCCTCGGCCTTTTCAAGTTCAAGCTTACCTACGGTTACAACCTGCGCATCACGAACAAGGACATGCCCGGCCTGAATTCGCACTTGCTGAATGCCACCTATTGCTTCAGGCTGAAGCGACTGAGAGGCGATGATGCGAGGCGATGATCTCGGAGCGATTGGGATAGGGATCTTGAAGGACAGTAGTCGCTGCGATGAACGGAGCCATGGATCGCACCTTCGGCCCATCAAAGGCCTGGAGGCTTTGCCAGCCTTAGTTCATCCAGCGATCACCGACAATATCATCTGTGTCCGAGTTGTGAACCGGTTGATGTTCCTGCTCCTGACTGACGGTCGTCAGGCCAGCGGCTCGGTGTACTGCTTCGGCCGTGTTCCAACCCTTCTCAGCAGCTTCTTTTCCCTTCCCGGCTAATTGTCATGCGAATGTCAGGCGGCGCTGGCAACCTTGCATCCCGAGGTGTGCGCTTTTCCATCGGGGCAAAGGGCCACCTGGATTCGAACGGAGGGGAACATAAAAGGAGGATAGAGGATCCGATGACGAAAACCGCGCATACGATATACATCGGCATCATGGTATTGGTGGTCGTGGTGGTGACCGGTTACCTGTCCTACACCGGCTATTCGTACTACCAGCTTCCTGAAGAGGAGCGCTTCTATCACCCCGAGCACGATTGGTTCAAGCCAAGCGGGGCATACGGCCATGGCATCGGCATCCTCGGCACCTTGCTCATCCTCTTCGGCGTGGTGCTGTACATCGCCCGCAAGCGATACAACTTCATGTCCAAGCAGCTTCGGCTGAAATACCTGCTGGAGTTCCACATCTTCCTATGCACGCTCGGCCCGATCCTCATCCTGTTCCACACAGCGTTCAAGTTCGGCGGTCTGGTCTCCGTTGCATTCTGGAGCATGGTTGCGGTGGTGGCCAGCGGCGTCATCGGCCGGTTCATCTACATCCAGATCCCGCGCACGATCGAAGGCCGCGAGCTCAGCCTGAACGAGGTGAAGGGCCTGCGCACCGAGGTGGTTGAGACGCTGAAATCACGAGCAGAGCTCGATGCCGATGTGATCGCATTGATCATCGGAGCCGGTGAGGCCGATGAGAAGCATGTTGGCGGGTTCATGGCGCGCCGGATGAGGGAGAGGCGGACCCTGGGCGTGATCGGTGCGAGGCTGAAGCAACGCTCAATGGCACGTGCCGATCGCAAGGCGGTCATGGAGATGGTCAAGGATGAGTTCGCCCTCTCCCGCCGGATAGGCCGACTGCAGCTCATGCAGCGCCTGTTCAAGTACTGGCACGTAGCCCACCTGCCCTTCGCGCTGATCATGCTCATCATCCTCATCATACACGTGGCGGTCACACTGGCTTTCGGCTATCGCTGGATCTTCTGATGGAAGTGCTCATTGAACAGATAGCGATCTACGGTTCTGTGCTCCTGCTCTGCGGGCTGGTGGTGTTCTTCTACATGCGCAGCCTTAACCGCAAGTCCAAAGCGGTGGCAAAGAAGGTGGCGGTGGCCAAGGCCGAGGGGCTGTTCGAGCCGGTTTCGCTGCATCCGTACATCGACCTGAACACATGCATCGGCAGTGCGGCATGCGTGGCAGAATGCCCGGAGAAGGACATCCTGGGCATCGTGGACGGCAAAGCCACGGTCATCATCGCTTCGAATTGCGTTGGCCACGGCGCCTGTTTCCACGCCTGCCCGGTCGAAGCCATCTCGTTGCGCATCGGCACGGAAACGCGTGGGGTTGACCTGCCGCACGTGGACCAGAGCTTCGAAACGAACGTCAAGGGCATCTTCATCGCGGGGGAGCTCGGTGGCATGGGCCTCATCCGGAACAGCGTTGAACAGGGCCAGCAGGCGATGATCAGCATCGCGAGCAACAAGAAGCCCAAGTCCGAAGGCGTGCTCGATGTGGTGATCGTAGGCGCCGGCCCTGCGGGCATATCCGCCACACTGGAAGCCAAGAAGCAAGGGCTGACCAGCGCGACCCTCGAACAGGATTCCCTTGGTGGTACCGTGTACACCTTCCCGCGCGCCAAGCTGGTGATGACCGCACCGGTGGATCTCCCGCTCCACGGTAAGGTGAAGCTTTATGACACCACGAAGGACGAACTGCTGCAGCTCTGGCACACCGTGATCTCCAAGTACGGCATCGAGATATCGGAACGGGTGAAGGTGGAGAGCATCCTACCTCAGAAGGATGGGACCTTCAAGCTGGCGACCAATGCCGGCAAGGACTACATCGCCCACAATGTCCTGCTGGCCATCGGCCGCAGGGGCAGCCCGCGGAAGCTCGGCATACCAGGAGAGGAATCCTCGAAGGTGGCATACAGGCTTCTTGAGCCGGAGAACATCACGGGCAAGAAGGTGGTGGTCGTCGGTGGTGGTGATGCGGGTGTTGAATCCGCGATGATGTTGATGGCTACCAACGATGTCACGCTGGTGAACCGCAACGAGAATTTCGCGGGCTGCAAGCCGAAGAACAAGGAGGCGATCACCAAGGCGATCGACTCAGGCGCGCTCAAGGCCGTGTTCAAGGCCAACCTGGTGTCCATCTCTCCGGAGTTCGTGCTGTGCAAAGTGGGAGAGGACGTGCGTCAGATGGAGAACGACCTCGTGTTCGTGTTCGCCGGGGGAGAGCTGCCCACGAGCTTCCTGCAGAAGGCGGGCATCGAGATCACCAAGCGTTTCGGGCACATCGTGAAGAAGCACAAGTGAAGCGATCGAGGACATACCTCCTGCTCGTGGCATCAGTGGTGGCGCTGACCGGGCAGGCGCAATTGTCCCCGGGCGACCTTACCACGGCGCATGCCGATCTGGAGGGCATGAGCAATTGCACCAAGTGCCACGACTTGGGGAACAAGGTCTCCAACACCAAGTGCCTGGAGTGCCACAAGGAAATGCGCGCCCTCATCACCCGCCGGAGGGGATACCACGCCAGCAAGGAGGTCGTGGGGAAGGACTGTGCGAGCTGCCATAGCGAGCACCACGGAAGGAAATTCCAGATGGTGCGCTTCGACGAGAAGGCCTTCGATCACGGCCTTACAGGATATGCGCTCACCGGAGCCCATAAGCCCATCGACTGCCGGGAGTGCCATGCACCCAAGAACATCAAGGACAAGGAACTCCGCCTACGGCCGAAGACCTTCCTCGGATTGGATCAGGCCTGCCTCAGTTGCCATGAGGACCGCCATCAAGGAACGATGGCCTCGAGCTGCCTGGACTGCCATGACATGAACGCGTTCAAGCCCGCGAAGAAGTTCGACCATGCGAAGACGGACTTCCCCTTGCGCGGCGGTCACGTAAAGGTCGACTGCCTGGAGTGCCACAAGGTGACCACGCGAAGCGGCAAGCAGTTCCAGGAATTCGCAGACGTACCCCACGCCGACTGCAAGGCCTGCCATGACGATCCGCACAAGGCGCACTTCACCAACGCCTGCGCGCAATGCCACTCGGAGCAGGCGTTCAACGTATTCGCTGGAAAAGACCGCTTCGATCACAGCACGACGCATTTCCGATTGCTTGGCAAGCACAAGACAACCGATTGTTTCGAATGCCATAAGAAGACCAGCGACCCGCAGGCGGTTTTCCAGGATAGGAACGGCGTGCAGGAGAACCAGTGCGCCACATGCCATAAGGACCCGCACGAAGGGAAGTTCGGGACCGACTGTGCCAAATGCCACCAGGAGAAGGGCTTCACCGCCTTGCGCTCCATGGACAACTTCGATCACAACCTCACGGATTTCCCCTTGCAAGGCAAACATGTGGGCGTGGATTGCAAGAAGTGCCACAAGGGCCCCTACACCGATCCGATCGTGTTCGACGCCTGCAACCGTTGCCACGAGGATTACCACAAGGGCGTGTTCGCCAAGGATGGCGTGTCCCCCGATTGCGTGGAATGCCACTTCCTCACGGATGGATTCGAGGTGAGCATGTTCAGCATCGAACAGCACAGGGAGACCCCTTTCCCACTTGAAGGCGCGCACCAGGCCACTCCCTGCTTCGCGTGCCATATGAAGGATGGGAAGAACTGGTCCTTCCGGGACATCGGAAAGACCTGCATCGATTGCCACGACAATGTGCATGGAGATGATTTCATGGAGAAGGGGGTGACCGATTGCACACGCTGCCACGTCTCCGAGAACTGGTTCCCCAGCCGCTTCGATCACGACCTCACCGAGTTCCCGCTCGTGGGTGAGCACGTGAAGGTGGATTGCCGAGAATGCCATAAGGTGGCTGACGATGGCAAGGTCCCATCCTTCCGCATCCAGAAGTTCGAATGCGCAGACTGTCACAAATAGTCGCGCTCCTGCTGCTTACCGCAGTGCGGGTAACTGCGCAATCGCCTCATGGGGAGAGCCTCACCATCGATTGCTCCAAGTGCCATAGTCCGGCGGGATGGACCAACGCTACCCTCATCTGGGTCGAAGCCAGAGCTGCCATCTTGAAGCACAAGGGCAAGGCGCGTGTGAAGCAACCGCTGGTTGATGCTACAGCAGCAGCGGTGGTCTTCAAGCATGACTCCACGGGTTTCCCATTGGAAGGAACCCATGCGAAAGTGGATTGCAAGTCGTGCCACGCATCGTTGGTCTTCGATGCCGCACCGATGGATTGCGCATCCTGCCACACCGACGTCCATGGGATGAGCCTGGGGAATGATTGTGCGCGTTGCCACACGTCGGTGGATTGGATCGTTCACACCATCCCGGAATTGCACGAGCAGAACGGTTTCGCGCTGGTGGGTGCGCATGGTAACCTGAGTTGTACGGATTGTCATACCGCCGGCAACCCGTTGCAATTCGACCGTGTCGGGAATGATTGCTTCAGCTGCCACCAGAACGATTATCAGACCGCCAGGGCGCCTGACCATGTCGCCGATGGATTCTCCACGGATTGCATCCAGTGCCACGATCCCATGGGAAGTGGATGGCACACGACCAATGTGGTCCATGATTTCTTCCCGCTTACGATGGGGCACGCCATCCAGGATTGCAACCAGTGCCACGTCACCGGCAATTTCTCCGATGCCTCGCCAGAGTGCTTGACCTGTCACCAGCAGGATTTCGCGAATACGACGAACCCGAGCCACCAAGCTGCAGGTTTCTCCACTGATTGCACAACGTGCCATAGCACCAACCCGGGGTGGACACCGACCACATACGATCATGCGGTGTGGCCATTGTTAGGGTCCCATGTCCCCGTGAGTTGCGCACAATGCCATCAAGGGAATTATGCCAACACGCCCAACACCTGCGAGGCCTGCCACCTGACGGACTACAACGCGACGAC
Organism: Flavobacteriales bacterium; assembly: GCA_016710965.1. Taxonomy (GTDB): domain Bacteria; phylum Bacteroidota; class Bacteroidia; order Flavobacteriales_F; family PHOS-HE28; genus PHOS-HE28. The sequence continues at coordinate 560,843 of JADJTW010000031.1, read as the reverse complement.
GGATCCGAACCACGTAGCGGCGGGCTTCCCCACGGACTGCGCGATGTGCCACGATGAGGGCAGCTGGGGCAACGCCACCTTCGATCACAGCAGCACGAGCTTCCCGCTGACGGGGATGCACGTGAACGTGAACTGCATCGAGTGCCACGCGGCGGGCTACACCAACACGCCCACGAACTGCGACGCGTGCCACCTGACGGACTACAACGGCACGGTGGAGCCCAACCACGCGCAGGCGAACTTCAGCACGGACTGCACGCAATGCCACACCGCTGATGGATGGACGCCATCATCGTTCGACCACACGGCGACAGGCTGGCTTCCTTGCAGGGTTCTCACCAGAACGTGAACTGCAACCAGTGCCACGCGGCGGGCTATGCCAACACGCCCAACACCTGCGAGGCGTGCCACCTGACGGACTACAACGCGACGACGGACCCGAACCACGTGGCGGCGGGCTTCCCCACGGACTGCGCGATGTGCCACGACGAGGGCAGCTGGGGCAACGCCACCTTCGACCACAACACCACGAGCTTCCCGCTGACGGGGATGCACACCAGCGTGAACTGCATCGAGTGCCACGCTGCGGGCTACACGAACACGCCCACGAACTGTGACGCGTGCCACCTGACGGACTACAACGGCACGGTGGAGCCCAACCACGCGCAGGCGAACTTCAGCACGGACTGCACGCAATGCCACACCGCTGATGGATGGACGCCGATCAGCTTTCGACCACACGGCAAGCACGGGCTTCGCCCTGAACGGCACCCACGCCAACGTGAACTGCAACCAGTGCCATGCGCGGGCTATGCCAACACGCCCAACACCTGCGAGGCCTGCCACCTGACGGACTACAACGCCACAACCGATCCGAACCACGTAGCGGCGGGCTTCCCCACGGACTGCGCGATGTGCCACGATGAGGGCAGCTGGGGCAACGCGACGTTCGACCACACAGCACGAGCTTCCCGCTGACGGGATGCACGGTGAACTGCATCGAGTGCCACGCGGAGGGCTACACCAACACGCCCACGAACTGCGACGCGTGCCACCTGACGGACTACAACGGCACGGTGGAGCCCAACCACGCGCAGGCGAACTTCAGCACGGACTGCACGCAATGCCACACCGCTGATGGATGGACGCCATCATCGTTCGACCACACGGCGGCACGGGCTGGCGCTGCAGGAGCCACCAGAACGTGAACTGCAACCAGTGCCACGCGGCGGGCTATGCCAACACGCCCAACACCTGCGAGGCCTGCCACTTGACGGACTACAACGCGACCACGGACCCGAACCACGTTACGGCGGGCTTCCCCACGGACTGCGCGATGTGCCACGATGAGGGCAGCTGGGGCAACGCGACGTTCGACCACAACACCACGAGCTTCCCGCTCACGGGGATGCACGTGAACGTGAACTGCATCGAGTGCCACGCGGCGGGCTACACGAACACGCCCACGAACTGCGACGCGTGCCACATGACGGACTACACCGGCACGGTGGAACCGAACCACACGCAGGCGAACTTCAGTACGGACTGCACGCAATGCCACACGGCTGATGGGTGGACGCCATCATCGTTCGACCACAGGCGGCGACAGGCTTGCCCTGACGGCTCGCCAGAACGTGAACTGCAACCAGTGCCACGCGCGGGCTATGCCAACACGCCCAACACCTGCGAGGCCTGCCACCCTGACGGACTACAACGCCACCACCGATCCGAACCACGTGACGGCGGGCTTCCCCACGGACTGCGCGATGTGCCACGATGAGGGCAGCTGGGGCAACGCGACCTTCGACCACAACAGCACGAGCTTCCCGCTGACGGGGATGCACACCAGCGTGAACTGCATCGAGTGCCACGCGGCGGGCTACACGAACACGCCCACGAACTGTGACGCGTGCCACCTGACGGACTACAACGGCACGGTGGAGCCCAACCACGCGCAGGCGAACTTCAGCACGGACTGCACGCAATGCCACACCGCTGATGGATGGACGCCAGCAGCTTCGACCACACGGCACACGGGCTTCGCGCTGAACGGCACCCACCACAACGTGAACTGCAACCAGTGCCACGCTGCGGGCTACGCCAACACGCCGAACACCTGCGAGGCGTGCCACATGGCGGACTACAACGCCACCACCGATCCGAACCACGTAGCGGCGGGCTTCCCCACGGACTGCGCGATGTGCCACGATGAGGGCAGCTGGGGCAACGCCACCTTCGACCACAACAGCACGAGCTTCCCGCTGACGGGGATGCACGTGAACGTGAACTGCATCGAGTGCCACGCGGCGGGCTACACGAACACGCCCACGAACTGCGACGCGTGCCACCTGACGGACTACAACGGCACGGTGGAGCCCAACCACGCGCAGGCGAACTTCAGCACGGACTGCACGCAATGCCACACCGCTGATGGATGGACGCCATCATCGTTCGACCACACGGCGGCGACAGGCTGGCCCTTGCAGGGATCTCACCAGAACGTGAACTGCAACCAGTGCCATGCTGCGGGCTATGCCAACACGCCGAACACCTGCGAGGCCTGCCACCTGGCGGACTACAACGCCACCACCGATCCGAACCACGTGACGGCGGGCTTCCCCACGGACTGCGCGATGTGCCACGATGAGGGCAGCTGGGGCAACGCGACCTTCGACCACAACAGCACGAGCTTCCCGCTGACGGGGATGCACGTGAACGTGAACTGCATCGAGTGCCACGCGGCGGGCTACACGAACACGCCCACGAACTGCGACGCGTGCCACCTGACGGACTACAACGGCACGGTGGAGCCCAACCACGCGCAGGCGAACTTCAGCACGGACTGCACGCAATGCCACACCGCTGATGGATGGACGCCATCATCGTTCGACCACACGGCGGCGACAGGCTGGCCCTTGCAGGGATCTCACCAGAACGTGAACTGCAACCAGTGCCACAGCTGCGGGCTATGCCAACACGCCGAACACCTGCGAGGCGTGCCACCTGACGGACTACAACGCCACCACCGATCCGAACCACGTAGCGGCGGGCTTCCCCACGGACTGCGCGATGTGCCACGATGAGGGCAGCTGGGGCAACGCGACCTTCGATCACAACAGCACGAGCTTCCCGCTGACGGGGATGCACACCAGCGTGAACTGCATCGAGTGCCACGCGGCGGGCTACACCAACACGCCCACGAACTGTGACGCGTGCCACCTGACGGACTACAACGGCACGGTGGAGCCCAACCACGCGCAGGCGAACTTCAGCACGGACTGCACGCAATGCCACACCGCTGATGGATGGACGCCGAGCAGCTTCGATCACACGGCAAGCACGGGCTTCGCGCTGAACGGCAGCCACGCCAACCTGAACTGCAACCAGTGCCATGCTGCGGGCTATGCCAACACCCCGAACACCTGCGAGGCGTGCCACCTGACGGACTACAACGCGACGACCGATCCGAACCACGTGACGGCGGGCTTCCCCACGGACTGCGCGATGTGCCACGATGAGGGCAGCTGGGGCAACGCCACCTTCGATCACAGCACCACGAGCTTCCCGCTGACGGGGATGCACACCAGCGTGAACTGCATCGAGTGCCACGCTGCGGGCTACACGAACACGCCCACGAACTGCGACGCGTGCCACCTGACGGACTACAACGGCACGGTGGAGCCCAACCACACGCAGGCGAACTTCAGCACGGACTGCACGCAATGCCACACCGCTGATGGATGGACGCCGAGCAGCTTCGATCACACCTCAAGCGACGGGCTTCGCGCTGAACGGTTCTCACCAGAACGTGAACTGCAACCAGTGCCATGCTACCGGTTACGCTAACACGCCCAACACCTGCGAGGCGTGCCACCTGACGGACTACAACGCGGCAACGGATCCGAACCACGTGGCGGCGGGCTTCCCCACGGACTGCGCGATGTGCCACGATGAGGGCAGCTGGGGCAACGCGACGTTCGACCACAACACGACGAGCTTCCCGCTGACGGGGATGCACGCCAGCGTGAACTGCATCGAGTGCCACGCGGCGGGCTACACGAACACGCCCACGAACTGCCACGCGTGCCACCTGACGGACTACCACGGCACGGTGGAGCCCAACCACGCGCAGGCGAACCTCAGCACGGACTGCACGCAATGCCACACCGCTGATGGATGGACGCCGAGCAGCTTCGATCACACGGCGGCGACCGGCTTCGCCTTGAACGGTTCTCACCAGAACGTGAACTGCAACCAGTGCCACAGCTGCGGGCTATGCCAACACGCCGAACACCTGCGAGGCCTGCCACCTGACGGACTACAACGCGACGACGGATCCGAACCACGTAGCGGCGGGCTTCCCCACGGACTGCGCGATGTGCCACGATGAGGGCAGCTGGGGCAATGCGACGTTCGACCACAACACCACGAGCTTCCCGTTGACCGGGATGCACACCAACGTGAACTGCATCGAGTGCCATGCTGCAGGCTACACGAACACGCCCACGAACTGCGACGCGTGCCACCTGACGGACTACAACGGCACGGTGGAGCCCAACCACACGCAGGCGAACTTCAGCACGGACTGCACGCAATGCCACACCGCTGATGGATGGACGCCGAGCAGCTTCGATCACACGGCAAGCACCGGCTTCGCCTTGAACGGTTCTCACCAGAACGTGAACTGCAACCAGTGCCATGCTGCGGGCTATGCCAACACGCCGAACACCTGCGAGGCGTGCCACCTGGCGGACTACAACGCCACCACCGATCCGAACCACGTGACGGCGGGCTTCCCCACGGACTGCGCGATGTGCCACGATGAGGGCAGCTGGGGCAACGCGACGTTCGACCACAACAGCACGAGCTTCCCGCTGACGGGGATGCACGTGGGAGTGAACTGCATCGAGTGCCACGCGGCGGGCTACACGAACACGCCCACGAACTGCGACGCGGCCACCTGACGGACTACACCGGCACGGTGGAGCCCAACCACGCCGGGAACTCGACGGACCCCAATGCCCCCCCCCCCCGGCGCACCACTACAACGCCACCACACCAACCACTACGGGCTTCCCCACGGACTCGCGATGCCACGATGAGGGCAGCTGGGGCAACGCGACGTTCGACCACAACACGACGAGCTTCCCGCTGACGGGGATGCACGTGGGAGTGAACTGCATCGAGTGCCACGCGGCGGGCTACACGAACACGCCCACGAACTGCGACGCGTGCCACATGACGGACTACACCGGCACGGTGGAACCGAACCACACCCAGGCGAACTTCAGTACGGACTGCACGCAATGCCACACGGCTGATGGGTGGACGCCATCATCGTTCGACCACACAGCGGCAACGGGCTTCGCGCTGAACGGCTCTCACCAGAACGTGAACTGCAACCAGTGCCACAGCGCGGGCTATGCCAACACCCCGAACACCTGCGAGGCGTGCCACATGTTGGATTATGGAACTGCCGCCAACCCGAACCATGCGGCAGCCGGGTTCCCCACGGACTGCGCGATGTGCCATGATGAAAGTGCGTGGAACAACGCAACGTTCGACCACAACAGCACGAACTTCCCACTGGTGGGCTCACACACCACAGTGGATTGCATGCAGTGCCACGCGAACGGCTTTGCCGGAACGCCAACGGATTGCGCATCCTGCCACATCGCCGATTACAATTCGACCACATCGCCGAACCATGCCCAGTCAGGATTTCCGACGGATTGTGCGCAATGTCATGGTTCTGTGGCATGGACGCCAGCCACCTTTGACCATGACGACACCGGATTCCCGCTGACCGGCCAACACGTGAATGCCAGCTGCAACCAATGCCATACGAACGGTTATGCGGGTACCCCGACCGAGTGCAACGCTTGCCACATGGGGGATTACAACAGCGCCTCGAACCCGAACCATGCCGGGGAGGGATATCCAACGGATTGTGCGCAATGTCACACGACCTCCGCTTGGGATCCTTCAACTTTCAATCATGATTCGCAGTATTTCCGGATCTACAGCGGAAACCACAACGGTGAATGGAATACGTGCGTGGAATGCCATACGACCCCCGGCGATTTCAGTACGTTCAGTTGCATCGATTGCCATGAGCATGACAACCAGAATTCCGTGAACAACGACCACAATGGAGTGTCCGGATATTCATACAACAGTACCGCGTGCTATAACTGTCACCCCAATGGGAACTGAGGTTCCACTTCGATCTGGACCTATCGGATACCCGGTTCGTGGCTCATTTGACCCATCTCGTCCGATATCGGATGAATTCCCAACTGGATCGTCGCTCCTTCGTATACAAGTTTGGTCAGAAGGACCATTCTCCCAATGAGTTCGAAGCCAATGCGCACGGGTCTTTCTCGCTTTCTCGGATCATGTTTCCGGGCGGGGATACTGTGTGCATCGATCGCTCACCTTTCATTGTCCACCCGAGTGCTTGGCCAGTCACCTCACGGGGTGGATTTCAAGATCGATTGCTCGGCCTGCCACGTTCCGGACAGTTGGGTCGTGATGCGCGATCCCCTGGGCTTCGATCATGATACCACAGCACTCCCGTTGGTTGGTGTGCATGCACAGGTGGATTGCCGCTCCTGTCATGGCTCCATGCTGTTCGACACACCGATCCCGACGGATTGCATCTCCTGCCACACCGATGTTCACGCGATGACCGTGGGCAACGATTGCGCACGATGCCATACACCTCAAACGTGGCTGGTGGATGATATTCCTGAATTGCATGAACAGAACGGGTTCGCCCTCATTGGTGCGCACAGCAATCTGAGCTGCGTGGACTGCCACCTCTCCGACAATACCCTGGCCTTCGCACGTGTGGGGAACGACTGCATCAATTGCCACCTTGATGAATTCCAAGCCACCACTTTCCCGAACCACACCGGCGCGGGATTCTCTACGGACTGCATCCAGTGCCATGATCCGATGGGCACAGGCTGGGGCACACAGTTCGCGAACCACGACTTCTTTCCGCTGACCGGCGGCCACGACATCCAGGACTGCGCCCGTTGCCATACAACAGGCAACTTCGCTGATGCCTCCCCGGAGTGCTCCAGCTGCCATATGCCGGAGTACAACGGCACCACGGACCCGAACCACCAATCCGCTGGCTTCTCGACCGACTGCGCAAGCTGCCACACCACAGGACCTGGTTGGACGGCATCATTCGACCACAACATCACCGATTTCCCGCTGCACGGCACGCACACTACCACGGCATGCATAGAGTGCCATGCGAACGGATATGCCGGTACGCCGACTGCCTGCAGCGCCTGCCACATGTCCGACTACAACAGCACCACGGACCCGAACCACGCGGCCTCAGGCTTCAGTACCGATTGCGCCATGTGCCACGACGAGACCGCATGGGGCAATGCCACGTTCGATCACAACAACACGGACTTCCCGTTGCACGGCACGCACACTACCACGGCATGCATAGAGTGCCATGCGAACGGATATGCAGGAACACCTACTGCTTGCAGCGCCTGCCACATGTCGGATTACAACAGCACCACGGACCCGAACCATGCGGCCTCAGGCTTCAGCACCGATTGCGCCATGTGCCACGACGAGACCGCATGGGGCAATGCCACGTTCGATCACAACAACACGGACTTCCCCTTGCACGGCACGCACACTACCACGGCATGCATAGAGTGCCATGCGAACGGATATGCAGGAACACCTACTGCTTGCAGCGCCTGCCACATGTCGGATTACAACAGCACCACGGACCCGAACCACGCGGCCTCAGGCTTCAGCACCGATTGCGCAGCCTGCCATGACGAGACTGCTTGGGGCAACGCCACCTTCGATCATAACACCACCGGCTTCCCGCTGCATGGTGCGCACACCACCACCGCTTGCATCGAGTGCCACGCCAGCGGCTACGCTGGCACTCCTACGGCTTGCAGCGCGTGCCACATGCCGGACTACAACTCCACCAATAGCCCGAACCACGCTTCCGCACAGTTCCCCACGGACTGCGCCCAATGCCACAATGAGAACGGTTGGGAGCCCTCCACCTTCGACCACGATGACCAGTACTTCCCCATCTACAGTGGGAACCACAATGGGGAGTGGAACACTTGCGCGGATTGCCATAACAACCCCACGGACTACAGCGTGTTCACCTGCATCGATTGCCACGAGCACGATAATCAGAACTCGGTGAACAACGACCACGATGGAGTTTCCGGGTATTCATACAACAGCAACGCGTGCTTCAACTGTCACCCGAACGGCAACTGACCCCATGGTGAACCACCGCATCGGTTTCCTGCCTCTGTTGCTGTTGTCCACCGTGGCAGCCGCACAGAATGTGGTTCCCGGTGAGGTCACATTCATCACCAGCCAGCACGTTTACGTGAAGTTCGAGCGCACAGATGGCATTGCGGTGAAGGATACGCTTGAACTCGTTAAGGATGGGGTAGCTGCTCCCTGTCTGGTCGTGAGCAGCTTGTCGTCCACCTCGTGTGTTTGCACAATTGTGGCCGGGTGCAAATTCGAGAAGGGAGACCATGTGCAGACAAGGACACTGCATCCTGTCGAAGCCAAGCCAGCCGGTATTCGTCAAGGGAGGCGCGCTCCCCCCAAGCCAGCGGGGGAGGATACCCTGGGCAGCAGGGGTGAGCGGATCCGCGGTCGGCTATCAGCCGCCACGTATAGCACAATGCCCTCGTCGCGGGAGAACGATCATCGTACGATGTACCGCTTCTCCCTTGATGCCGACAACATCAGCAACTCGAAGTTCTCCGCAGAAACCTACTTGAACTACCGGAAGTTGTACCCCGCCAACCTGGACAAGCATCCCCAGCGCACCGAGTTCTTCAACGTGTACAACCTGGCCGTTAGCTATGCACCCGATTCGAACACCACCCTGGCACTGGGCAGGAAGATCAACAACAGTGCCTCCTCGCTCGGCGCCATCGATGGGTTGCAGGCAGAACGACGGTTCGGGGCGCTTTTCGCCGGAGCGATCGCGGGTTTCCGCCCCGACATCTACACCTACGGCTTCAACGCGGACCTATTGGAGTACGGCGCGTATCTCGGTGCGCAAGTGAATTCCGTAGCCGTCAATTCGCGATCCACGGTGGGCTTGATGCAGCAGACGAACAACGGAATGGTGGACCGGCGCTATGCGTACCTCCAGCATTCCAGCACCTTCAACGGCAACCTCAACATCTTCTCCTCCGGCGAGCTGGACCTGTACAGTACGTTAGGCAATGGCGTGCGACTGACCAACTTTTTCATCTCTTCCCGCTATCGGTTCAGCCGCAAGGTGGATGTGTTCGCCTCGTATGACAGCCGCCGCAGGGTGGTTTACTTCGAGACGTTCCGGAACGATGTGGAAATCCTTCTCGACGATGACGACGCTCGCCAGGGTGCCCGGTTTCGCCTGAATGTGCGACCAACGAAGACCCTGGGCCTGGGTGTTGCATACAGCAGGCGGTTCCAAGCGGATGGCGCCAACGCCTCGGATAACATCGCCGGCTTCCTCAACTTCAACATGGACCCCGATGGCGTGGGTCGCTGGACAGTGCAGGCCAATCGCAACACGTCCAATTACGTACGTAGCGATGTCGTGTCCTTCCGGCACACGCGCACGCTCATACCGCGGCATCTGAGCATGAGCCTGTACTACCGCCTGGTCGAATATGTCTATGCGAACCGGACGGATGGCTCATCCCTTGCGGCTCGCGCCTCGCAGCGATACTATGGTGCGGACCTTCAGTTGATCCTGGCCCGCACGCTTACTTTCACCGTGCTGGGCGAGATGTCGACCATTGCTGAGGAGCGGAACTACCGATGCAACATGAGCCTTACGAAACGCTTCGATAGCAAGAAGAGAAAATGAAGAAGAACATCACGACCACATTCGTTGGCTGCGCTGTTGCTGCGCTGATCGCAGGATGCGACAGCGGTCCGAAAGAGATACCTGCGGATGACGGGAGCCCTGGCGCGCAACCGTCCACAGGGATCTTTTCAGGCGGCGGATCGCAAGCTCCTGCTGGTGCGGTGGACCCCGCTGCCGAGAAGGACCTGCACACTGTTGTAGCCCTGGAGTCGCTGCCCACAAGCAAGTATGTGTACGTGCGCGTGAAGGAGGGCGGGGACGAATTCTGGATCGCAACCACGCTGCAGGAGATCACGGTAGGCCGCAGCTACTTCTATCGAGGAGGCTTGTTGAAGACTGCCTTCGTGAGCAAGGAATACGACCGCACGTTCGACAAGTTGTATCTCATCTCGCAGCTTGTTCCTTCCGACCACGGTAGTAGCATGGGGGGCGTGAGCGCCGCTCCCAGCGCGTCGCCGATGCCTTCCGCGACCGCGCCTTTACCCACCGTGGACGTGCCTGGCTCCACCAAGATCGCGGACCTCTTCGCGGACCCCAAGAAGTACGGAGGCAAGACCATCCAAGTGAGCGGCACCTGCACCAAAGTGAACCCCAATATCATGGGCCGCAATTGGATCCATGTGAAGGATAAGAGCAAAGGCGATCCCGAGCTTGTGATCACCACGGATGCCCCGGTGGCGGAAGGTCAAACCGTGACCATCATCGGCACCGTGGTGTTGAACAAGGACTTCGGAGCTGGCTACAAGTATGACATCCTCCTCGAAGGCGGTCGCCTCGTGAAGTGATCGTCCCCGGTCTTCCCCGGTGAGGGGCCAGCCTCATTCGCCCGCGTTCTTGAGTACGGATAGCAAGCTGTAGGCGCCCTGCACCACGATGGGTCGCTCGCGCAGTTCGGCAGCAGGCTCCACCAGCTCGTAGTATCCGTATTCGTTCGCTGCGGTGGTCACGGTCACCATCGTGTAGCTGCCATCCGCATTCGCGGTGAATACGGCTTCGCCCGCTCCGCTCCGCACCACGGCTTCCTCGGGTACGCACCACACGGTGTCCGTACGGCTTTCCAGTGTGGCGCTCATGGCCATGCCCGGGACAAGGTCCTTCGGTGCCTTGGTGAAGTGGCAATGAACGATGGCACTGCGATCGGCATCGAGGCTTCGGCCTACGAGGATCACCTCCGCCTCGTACTCTTCCTCGGGTCGCGCTGTTGGGCGAGCATGCACCTCCTGGCCCACCTTCACCAAGGAAAGGTCCTTCTCGAACACGGTGAGCGCGAGATGGATGTCCTTGGGGTCCACCAGTTCGAAGAGCACATCCGTGGGCTGCACGTATCGGCCGATGTTCACTCGAACCTGGGCCACCCAGCCGTGGATGGGCGAGCGCAAGGCCACGCTGCGTGAGATGTTGTCAGCCGTCAGCGACGCTGGATCCACCCCGATCAACCGCAGTTGTTCCGCGAGAGACCGCAGGGTCACGGTTTGCGTGTTCAGCTCCGCAGTCGCTTCCTGGAACACCTTGTCGCTAGTGGTCTTGTTGGCATTAAGGGCTTTCTGGCGCTCGAAGTCCTGCGTGAGCATGGTCACTTTGCCGGCAGTCACCAGATAGTCCTGTTGCATCTGGATGAATCGCGGATCCTCGAGCACGGCCAGTGTCTGTCCCTTTTGCACCTCCATGCCGGGGAGCAGGTCTGTGGTGCGTATGTACCCGCCCAATGGCGCGCTTACGCTCACGAGGTTCTGCGGCGGGACATCCACCACGCCCTGAACGGGGAGCATGGCACCGAGCGAGCGGCGTTCGACATGGCCTGTAGCGATGCTGGCGTTCGCCAGTTGCGCCTCGCTGAGACGGACTGTTGTTTCCGACGCTAGTGGGTCGCCAGCGTCAGGTGCGCCCTCGGGTGAAGAGCAGGCACTGAAGAGGCTCGCGAAGCAGATGGCCAATGGCAGACAGAGGCCAGGTTTGTTGCAGTGGTCCAGTAGGTTTGAAGTATGAGGGCGCATGGTGTGCGAGGGTGTTATCGTTGGTTGAAGGCATCGAGTTCGATGGCCGCCCGCCCGAGCGCGCGCAAGGCATCGAGGTATTCCATGGAAAGGGTGATCGCTTGCCCGGTCAAAAGGCTCCATTGGAGCCGGTCTATCTGGCCACTGGCATAGGCTTCTTCGGCTGAGCGGCGCAGTTGTTCCGCTTCTTGCGTTGCACCTTGCTCGAAGGCCTCCACACGTGCAAGTTGCGCCGCATAGCGTTGCTGCGCTTGTTGCAATTGCGTCCGCACCTCTTGCGCCAATGCTTCCGTTTCATTCGAGGCGCGCTCGGTACTGATGCGCGCGGCCTTGTTGCGCGCATTCTGCGCCCCGAAGAAGAGCGGGATCGAGACGCCGGCGCGTACTGCCGTGAAGCGGTCGCTGCGGCCGTAGATCGTAGTTGCATCGTCCACTGCGGGCGACCGGTCCAGTGTCATGGATGCCACACCGAAGGTGAGTTCGGGCAGCAGGGTACAGCGCTCCATGCGCCAACGGGCCTCGGCTGCGGCCTCTTGTTCGTTCGCTGCGAGCACCAGCGGATGTTGCAATACGCCCTCTTCGCCTGGTATCGCATCAGCAGTGATCTTCATCGGCATGGGAGCCGGTTGAAGTATCGCTGTTGTGTTCAGGAGCTGCGCCAGGCGCGTACGGGTTTGTTCCAGATCGGCGCTGACCTGCTGCGAGCGGGCCCGCATGAGCATGCTTTGCGTGCGAGCGGTGGCCCGCTGCAACACGTTGCTGGCGCCGAGGTCGAAGCGTTGCTCTTCGCCGATGGTGGCGGCGGAATAGATGCTATCGGCCTGCTTCAACAAGCGCAATTGCTCCGATAGTACCAGCACATCGTGGTAGGCCTGCTTCACTTGCGTACGGACCTCGCGCTCGCGCAGCACCTGCTCCCATCGCACCCCGGCAGCGTTGTGCTTCAACATCTGGCGCCGCCGGGTGTAAACGGTGGGGAAGGCGATGCTCTGCGTGAGGCTGATGCGGTCATCGTTCACATTGGTGTTGATCTGGCCGTATTCGTAGTCCACGTTCGTGCGCGGCAGGTCCCATGCGGTGCCGACCAGTTGTTCCTCCGCTTCGCTGCGAAATGCAGCGCTCTTCAAGTAGAGGTTGTTCCGCATGGCGCTGTCCACGGCCTGCTCCAGCGTTATGGTTACGGCGGGTAGCTGTGCGCTCGATGCGAATGGCAGCCCCATCAAGGCGAGGATCATTCCTGCTACGGCAACCGGCCCGGCACCCTTGGGCTTTCCGTTCGACGGCTTGCGATACGCGAGCATGTAAAGCGCTGGCAGCACGAATAGGGTGAGCAGCGTGGCTGTGAGCAGTCCGCCGATGACCACCGTGGCCAATGGGCGTTGCACTTCGGCACCAGCTCCGTTGCTCAAGGCCATCGGCAGGAAGCCCAGCGACGCCACGCTCGCGGTCATCAGCACCGGGCGCAAGCGTGTTGCCGTGCCCTGGCGGATACGCTCGGCTACGTCCTTCAATCCGTTCTTCAGCAGATGCTCGAACTCACTGATGAGAACGATGCCGTTGAGCACCGCCACCCCGAAGAGCGCGATGAAACCCACCCCGGCCGAGATGCTGAAGGGCATGTCGCGCCCCCATAGGGCGAATACCCCGCCGATTGCAGAAAGAGGGACGGCGCTGAAGACGAGCAGGCTCAACTTCAAGGAGGCGAAGGCGAAATAGAGCAGCAGCAGGATCAGCAACAGTGCCAACGGAACCACTACGCTCAGCCGCTTCTTGGCCTCCACCAGATTCTCGAAGGCCCCGCCATAGGTGGTGTAGTACCCTGCGGGCAGATCCAGCTGGGCATCCACCTTCGCTTGCAGTTCCTCAACGATGGTCTGCACATCGCGGCCACGCACGTTGAAGCCCACGGTGATGCGGCGCTTGGCATCCTCGCGTTGCACCTGGTTGGGCCCATCCTCCACGAGCACGCTGGCCAGTAAAGAGAGCGGCACCGGTTTTCCGGTCGGCGTAGGTACCAGCAGGCGTTGCACGTCGGCGAGGTCGGTACGACTTTGCGCCCGTGCGCGCACCACCAGGTCGAAGCGGCGTTCGCCTTCGAAGACTTGTCCAGCCACGCTGCCGGCGAAGGCGGTGCGTACCACATCGTTCACTGCCTCCACATCCAAGCCGTAGCGGGCAAGTGCCGCACGATCATGCCTGACAACGATCTGCGGCAGGCCGCCGACGCTTTCCACGTAGAGGTCCTTCGCTCCTTGCACGGAATTGACCAGCTCTCCGAGCTTGTGGGCGTAGGCTGCGAGGGTGTCGAGGTCCTCGCCGTAGATCTTGCACACCACATCCTGGCGTGCGCCGGTCATGAGTTCGTTGAATCTCATTTGAACAGGGTATTGGAATCCGAAAGTGACACCCGGCAGAGCGCTGAGCGTGGCACCCATCTTCTCGGCGAGATCATCGAAGGTCTTCGCGCTCGTCCATTCCTTCTTGGGTTTGAGGATCACCATCATGTCAGCGGCTTCGATGGGCATGGGGTCGGTGGGGATCTCACCGCTTCCGATCTTGGCCACCACCTTCTCCACTTCGGGGTAGCTCGCGATCAAGAGGCCGGCTGCTTTTCCGCACGTCTCCACGGTATTCGTGAGCGAGCTGCCCGTGAGCAAGCGGGTATCCACCGCGAAGTCGCCTTCCTCCAGTTCGGGAATGAACTCGCCGCCCATGGCCGCTAGGATCCCTCCTGACACTACGAGCAACACGATGGCCGCGACCACCAAGCGCATGGGACGGAGGATGGCTTTATTGAGCCAGGTATTGTAGAGCGCGCCCAGGCGCTCCATCATTCGGTCCGTCCACGTTGTCGGTGGGTTCAGGCGTTTGCTCAGGAATAGCGCGCTCACCATGGGCACGTAGGTGAGCGAGAGGATCGCGGCGCCGAGCACGGCAAAGGCCACCGTTTGTGCCATGGGCTTGAACATCTTGCCTTCGATCCCCTGGAGCGAAAGGATCGGCAGGTACACGATGAGGATGATCACTTGCCCGAACATGGCAGAGTTCATCATGCGGCTCGCAGCGGAACCTACAGCTTGGTCCATGTGCAATTGATCGATCTTTTGCGCGCCGCTTCGATCATGGGAGTGGTGCATTCGATGCAGGACCGCTTCGACGATGATCACCGCTCCGTCTACGATCAACCCGAAGTCCAGGGCGCCTAGGCTCATCAGGTTGCCGCTCACGCCGAAGAGGTTCATCATGATCACAGCGAAGAGCATGGAGAGCGGGATCACGGATGCCACCACTAGGCCTGCGCGCAGGTTGGCCAGGAAGAAGACCAGTATCAGCACAACGATCAGCGCGCCCTCCATCAAATTGGTCTGCACCGTGCGGATGGCGTTGTTCACCATCTTGGTCCGATCGAGGAAGGGCTCGATCGTTACACCTTCGGGCAGTGTCTTCTCGATCAGGGCGATGCGCTCCTTCACCTTTCCAATGACAGCGCTGGAGTTGGCCCCCTTCAGCATCATCACCACCGCGCCAGCGGCTTCGCCCTCGTCATTGTAAGTGAGGGCACCGTAGCGCGTGGCGGTACCGATGCGCACTTCGGCCACATCGCGCAACAACACGGGTGTATGGTCGGGTAGCACCTTCACCTGGATGGTGCGTATGGCATCCATGTCGGTGATCAGCCCTTCGGTGCGAACGAAGAGCAGGGTGGGCCCCTTCTCGATATAGGCCCCGCCGGTGTTGGCGTTGTTCCGTGCCACGGCCTCGAACACATCGGCTATGGTGATGCCCATGGCCCCCAAGCGCTCGGGGTCCACGGCGATCTCGTACTGCTTCAGCAAGCCGCCGAAGCTGCTGACATCGGCTACGCCTTCGGTGCCGAGCAATTGTCGCCGCACGATCCAGTCCTGGATGGTGCGCAAGGCCATGGCGTCGTACCTGCCCTCGTAGCCGGGCTTGGCCTTAACGACATACTGGAATATTTCACCAAGGCCGCTCGAGACGGGTCCGAGCTCTGGTTTGCCCAGCTTTTCAGGGATCGTTAGTTGTGCGAGGCGTTCGGTTACCTGCTGGCGGGCCCAGTACACATCCGTCGCATCGTCGAAAACAATGGTGACCACGCTGAGCCCGAATCGGCTGAAGCTGCGCTGCTCGATGATCCCGGGCACATTGCGCGTAGCTTGTTCAATGGGGAAGGTGATCAGGCGTTCAATGTCACCGGCACCGAGCGCCGGGCTCACCGTGATCACCTGCACCTGGTTGTTGGTGATGTCGGGCACGGCATCGATGGGCAACTGGGTGACGTTGTAGGCGCCCCAGCCGATGAGGCCCAGCACGAGAAGCCCGACAATGAGCTTGTTGCGTATGGAATAGGAGATGATGCGATCGAGCATTGTCGTTCAGCGATTGATCGAGAAGAAGGGAAGGACCGGAAGCACCACAAGCCCCAGGCGCAGATGCGCCGTGGTCCGGATCAACTGGACCGTGGCAAGCGAGGTGTCAGGCGCGCGGCGGCTGCCATACGGCGGCACGCTCACCGACAAGAACGCCGTGGTCGGCGACTGGGAATACCGGGGCAGCTGCGGACGGTGGTATCAGCTGCTCCCCGTTCTCAACAGGCACTACATCGGTCAGGACGATGAGCGCAGGGACATTATCGTGCGAGCGGAATGGGAGCTTTTCGTCCTCATGGAAATCATGGTCATGCACCTGTTCCATGCAGTAGTGCATCCATAGGAAGTCGGCCAGGGACATGTCTGGCTCCTCGGAGCGGTGGTCCAGGAAATGGCCGATCAGCTCAGGAACGCGCAGCAACTGTCGCAGCTCGGTGCCGAAGACGAGCATCGAGCAGATGACGGTTATGGATATGGCACGCTTCACCGGCCGCAAAGGTGGTGGTTTCGGTACAATGGGAGCTCGCGTCCGTTCATATGGCCTGCTGATTCAACAGTGAATGCCCGGTCTCAATGGGTGCCGGGAATGGCCGTATCAACGCAGATGATGATGTCCGCCTGGCCAAGGTGTTCCGGTTCAAGCCGATCTACTCGTTCCTGTGTTACTGTAGCGATGGTGACCCTTGACATTTCGGGCCGGGCGCGATCCAAATACCAGCCGATGCCTTCATGGAAGTCGGAATGGAAGCTGCCGTTGAAGTGCAGGAAGCGGGTTCCCTTCACTGCGTATTTCGCGATGAAGTGGGCCATGGTGGCATCCTTCAGCGCCTGTGCCATGGCCATTTCGGGACTAGCGTGATCGCCCATCAGCGTCAGCATCTTCACATATCCAGGTAGCGTCGGGTCGAATGCGATGGGCAAGGGCGCGATCCACGCACGTTCGTTCACCGGCACGGTATCGAGTGCCGCGAACCCGCCCTTGCTCACTGCGCGTGCGTAGCGGCGGGGCACGTTGCAGGCAACGAACGGGAGCTGTTTCTCTTTCGCAAGGTCAACGAGCGGTGCGTAATCGGTGGGGTGGTTCTTCCAAAGGCGCGCCAGTGTGTCGAATCCCGCCTGATCGATCTCGCCGCGCAAGTAGCGATCGAGCACTGCCTGATCGTCGGCCTCTATCATCTCGGCGCCCATGATCAAGGGCCCTTGTGCAACGAGGTCCTGCGCCACCAGCAGTTGCAGCCAATGCGCAATGGGGTCATCGTGTTCCTCGCCGAAGAGGATGATATCGCCATCCCGCACGGTGCGCAGCATATTGGTATAAGAGATCTTCTTTCCCTTCGCGTTGAAGAGCATGTACGCGGGCCGCACTTGGGCAATGGCGCCAATGCATAGCGCGATGGAAAGGACGAAGACGATGTATCGGCGCATGATCGGATCGTATGTCCTTGTGGGCGATCGTTGTTACTTGAACAGCCCGTACTTCCGCTTGCGGATGTAGGCCAGCACGCTGATGCTGACCAGCACTGCCACCCCGATGTACACCCACTGCGGTACCGGCACCGGATCACCGGCGGCGTAGGAGTGCAGGCCGCTGAGGTAGTAGTTCACGCCGTAGTAGGTCATGATCACGGTAGCGAGGCCGAACAGGGACGTGACATTGTAGGTGAAGAGGCCTTGCATCTTCGGGATGATGCGCATGTGCAGGATGAAGGCGTAGACCAGGATCGTCACCAACGCCCAGGTCTCCTTCGCGTCCCAACCCCAATAACGACCCCACGATTCATTCGCCCACACACCGCCGAGGTAGGTGCCGATGCTGATCATCGTGAGCCCGCCGATCAAGGTCATCTCGCTCAGGTAGGACATCTCCTTCACGATGCGGTGGATGCGCCGTTCGTTGTTCTTGGAGAGGAAGATCATCAGGATCAGGTTGATCAACCCGATCACGGCACCGAGCATGAGGAAGCCATAGCTGCCTGCTTCCATGGAAACGTGGATGGTGAGCCAGTAGGAGCGGAGCACCGGCACCAGCGGGGTGATCTCCGGGTCGAGATAGCTCAACATCGCCACGAGCAGCACAGTAGCTGATAGTACCATGGTCGCTGCCGACCCGCCGAATGACTTGCGACTGAAGAGGATCCCTGCCAGCACGGTGGTCCATGCGATGTAGATCATGGATTCGTAGCCATTGCTCCACGGAGCCCGACCGGAAACGTACCAACGCAGGCCCAGCCCGAGGGTGTGCAGGACGAAGCCGGTCAGCAAGAGCACAAGCAGGACCTTCTGCACCTTGCGCAGGTCCATGGTTGGCTTGAAGACGGAGAAGAAGAGGAAGAAGAGGAAGGCCATGCCGAGCACGGCGTAGTAAAGCGCCAGGCGGTTGAAGACGTTCAACTCGTTCAGGAAGATCTCAGCGTCCACTTTGGCTTCTGAAGGCATCACCGCCGCGCCTGCCAGCTGCTGGTAGCTGCTCAGTTCCTTCAGGAGTTTGTTCGGCAACGCATAATCGTTGCTGTGCATGGCCTCCTGCAAGGCCGGCACGTAAGCCGCGAAGAAGCGCTCGGCCACCGGGTCGTTGGCATGCATGTGCCCACCGCCATCGGCGTTCACGCTTGCCCAAGTGTTGTTGGGGTCACCGGGCACAGGTATGATCTTCAGCAGGCCGCCGCCGAGCATCATGTGGATGATGTTCACGCGCTCATCCACCTTCAACAGGTCCTTCTCGAACACGCCGCGATCGATGGGCTTCAGCGCGTTCACGCGGCGCATCTCATCATGCAGGATATAGTCGCCGTTCTCATCGAAGAAGTCCTCGTAAGCCGCGAGGGGGCCTTCCACCTCGAGCAGGCGGTGGATCTCCGGATGCTCGCCGAGTTTCACCAAGGGCACATCCAGCCATTCACCACTGTTCACGAACATGCCCAGCAGTACCTGATCCGCGTTAAGGCCGTTGATGCTCTCCTTGCGGTACACCTTGCGCATCACTTCGCGCGAAAGCGTGTGCATGGGCTTCATGCGGCCGTTGTGGTCCTGCACGATCAACCGGCTGAAGAGCGTGGCGTGCTCGGGGGCTACGACATGCGAGTTCTCGGCTGCGCCAATGACCTTTTGCGCGGAGAGCGTCGCGGGGGCGCAGGCCAAGGCAAAAAGCACCACCGCCGTGGTGTTCGTGCGGCGCATTTCCTTGATGCTCTGGGCGAGCTTCTGGAAACGGCTCTTCTTGCTGAACATCGAGAGCAGCAGGCCCAAGGTGAGCAGGATGTATCCGATGTAGGTGACCCAGGTGCCGGCGAAGTCGTGGTTCACGCTCAGGTAGGTGCCCAGTTCGTCCTGGTCATAGGAGGATTGGAAGAAGCGGTAGCCATCGTGATCGAGCACGTTGTTCATGAAGATGCGGTGGTCCTCCTTGATGTTCTCCCGCTCATCCACCAGTTGCACTTCACTGGCATAGGAAGTGGGGCTGTCGGTGCCGGGATAGCGCTCCATGATGAAGTCATAGAGGTGCAGCGAGAAGGGGAGAGGTACTTCCCGAGAGCCATAGGCCACCGCGAGGTCCAGGTCCTTCCCGGCAGCGATGGCCGGCCTGCCTTGCGCGCCCTTCTGACCATATACCAGGAGCTCTTGTACAGCGCCATTCACCTTCACTTCCACACGCAGCGCCGTCAGGCTCTCGTTCTTCACTTTTGGTCCATCGGAGGCGAGGCGCACCACGCCTTGCTGGTTGAAGTCGCCGAAGACGAAGCCATTGGTGCCGTCATTGTACATGGAACGCATCATCAGCGGGTAGTAGTCCTCCCGAGGCGGCAATGTGTCGGTGGTTTGCGTGGCCATCACCGTCTGCACCAGCGTGCGGTCGTACTTGATGAAGAGGGCGTTGTCACGGAAGGAGATGTTCACGGCACCCGCTTGAGGCGGATCGCTGAAGTTGAACATCACGTTGCGGATGCTTCGCGTTTCGCCCTGGCTCAGGAAATACTCCTCCCGGCCGCCCATGCCGGCGAACACGATCTTGATCGTGGGCTTACCGATCGGGCTTTCCTCAAGCCGTTGGACGGGGTTGGGGATGAACTCCTTCACCGCCACCTCGATGAGGTCGCTGCCGATGAGGTAGGAACCCCGCCAGTCATTATCGCCGAGCGTGGAGAAGAGCACCGGCTCATCGAAGCGATAGGTCCGCTCGCCTTGGTGCACCTCGAACTGCAGGTAGGTCTCGGCGGAGAGGATGGTGTTGGACGAACCGCCTTCGCGGATGTGCATGATGCCCTCGAAACCCGTGTAGCGTGTCACTGCTGAGCCCAGGAGGATCACGATCATGGAGAGGTGGAAGGTGAGCAGTGCCCACCTCTTCTGACGTACCATCTTGAACCGGACCACGTTCACGGCGATAGTGATGCAGAAGAGCGCCAGCAGAGTGGAGAACCAGGTGGACTTGTAGATCACATGCTGCGCTGAGCTGGTGCCGAAGTCGTTCTCCACGAACGTGCCCACGGCGATGGAAGCGGCGAAGAGCAGGATGTACAGCCCGGCCGCCCGCGTGTTGAACATTGGGGCGATGAGACCGAGGATGCGCGCGGCTATCTGCTTCATGCCAATGTGTTCATCTTCTCCTTATTCCATCGTCGAGGTGGACGAAGGACATCCGCAGACAAGTATGCAATGTTGTGTTCGCCCCAAGTTCGTGGCATGCGGCCGGATCCTCGAGGCAAGTCTACGCCACCTGGCAGGTGCTCGTCCCTGTCCTTTCACCCAGTCGGGAAGAACGAATGACGTGGGGCGGAATTCCATCGACGGAGCGGGCGCTGCATCTGAGCGCATCGTGCGACAGCGGTCCGGGCATGGGGTGGATTCCCGCCCTGAATGAAGAAGCCCCGACGCATGCCGGGGCTTCTCAATGGTATCAGGTGATGCCTTACACCACCCCCTGGTCCAGCATGGCATCGGCCACTTTCACGAAGCCGGCGATGTTGGCGCCTTTCACGTAGTTCACGCCCTTTCCTTCCGCGCCATGCTTCACGCAAGCGGCGTGGATGTTCTTCATGATGGCGTGCAGGCGCTGGTCCACCTCCTCAGCGGTCCAGCTCAGGCGCAGACTGTTCTGGCTCATCTCCAGGCCGCTGGTGGCAACACCACCGGCGTTGCTGGCCTTGCCCGGTGCGAAGGCCACGTTGGCAGCTTGGAAGACCTCGATGGCCTCCGGTGTGCTGGGCATGTTGGCGCCTTCGGCCACGTACTTCACGCCCTTCTTCACCAGGTCCTTCGCGTTCTTGCCGTCCAGTTCGTTCTGCGTGGCGCAGGGCAGTGCCACGTCGCACTTGGCCACCACGTCCCATACACGAGCGCCTTTCTTGTAGGTGCTGCCTTTGAACTTCTTCGCGTACTCCTCGATGCGGCCGCGCTTCACGTTCTTCAGCTCCATGATGAACTTGAGCTTCACGCCGTCGATGCCGTTGGGATCGTAGATGCTGCCATCGCTGTCGGAGCAGGTCACCACTTTCGCGCCGAGTTGGGTGGCCTTCTCAATGGCGTACTGTGCCACGTTACCGCTACCGCTCACCGCAACGACTTTGCCTTTGAAGCCGCTCTTGTTGTGCTTCATCATCTCTTCCGCGAAGTACACGCAGCCGTAGCCCGTCGCTTCGGGACGCATAAGTGAACCGCCCCAATTCCGGCCCTTGCCGGTGAACACCCCGGTGAACTCGTTGCGCAGGCGCTTGTCCTGGCCGAACATGAAGCCGATCTCGCGGCCGCCCACGCCGATGTCACCCGCAGGCACGTCGGTGAACTGGCCCATATGGCGCCACAGCTCCGTCATGAAGCTCTGGCAGAAACGCATCACTTCAAGGTCGCTCTTGCCTTTGGGATCGAAATCACTGCCGCCTTTCCCTCCGCCCATTGGCAGGGTAGTGAGGCTGTTCTTGAAGGTCTGCTCAAAGCCCAGGAACTTCAGGATACCGAGGTTCACGCTGGGGTGGAAGCGCAGGCCGCCCTTGAAGGGGCCGATGGCGCTGTTGAACTCGACGCGGTAACCACGGTTCACTTGCGTATTGCCTTTGTCATCGACCCAAGGCACGCGGAACAGGATCACCCGCTCGGGCTCCACCATGCGCTCCAAGAGCATCTTGCCCTTGTACTTGGGGTTGGCTTCGATGAAGGGGATCACCATCTCGGCCACTTCATGCACGGCCTGGAGGAATTCCGGCTCGTTGCCGTTGCGCTTCTTCACTTCGGCCATGAAGGCGTCCACGGCCTTGTTCGACTTTGCCATCGCGGGGATGTTTGGGTTGCTTTTTGGTTGAGCGGGCGCAAATGTAGGCGGGGGTGCGTGACGTGCAAGATGACCTTTAGCAGCCAGTGATCGACGCTGGGGGCTGACCCTTCAATTGAGTTCATACACCTTCCCCGGCAGGCTGCGCACCACGCCACTGAACTCCAGGTTCAGCAACAAGCCCGCAGCTTTGCCTTGCGGCATCTTGCTCTGCACGCACAAGTCATCGATCGCGATCTTGCCCCTGGCCCGGATGATCTCCACCAACGTCTGCTCATCTGGCATGAGCTCGCCGAAGAGCGCGACTTGAACGGGCGCCTTCTTCTTCTTCGCCAGCCAATCCATCAGGGTGATAACGTCCTTGGCATTGTTGACGAGCGCAGCCTTGTTCTGCTGGATGATCCTGTTGCAGCCTTCGCTCTTCGGATCCGTGGGTCGACCCGGAAAGGTGAAGACCTCTCGGTCGTAGCTATTGGCGATGTCGGAGGTGATGAGCGATCCGCCCTTGGTGCCGCTCTCCACCACGATGGTGCAATCGCTTAGGCCGGCGATCACGCGATTGCGCGCTGGGAAGTTGCCGGGTGCGAAAGCGGATCCGCTGGGCAATTCGCTTACGAGCGCGCCATCCTTCAGCATGTCCTCGGCCGTTGCTGTGTGCTCACCGGGATAGAGCTTGTCAAGACCATGCGCCACGCATCCGATCGTGGGCAGGTCGTTCTTCAACGCGTGGCGATGCGCCACGATGTCGATGCCATATGCGAGGCCGCTCACGATGGTAGCGTTCACCTCCTTCAGGCCTTCAACCAGTTCCACGCACAGGCGCTTGCCGTGTTCGGTGGGTGTGCGCGTTCCCACGATGCTTACCATGCGCTTGCCATCGAGGTCGCCATGGCCCTTCACGAAGAGGATCACCGGCGCGTCCTCGGCCTGTTTCAATCGGCCGGGGTATTCCGCGTCGAGGTAGAAGAGCATGCGCAACTTGTGCTTGCGCACGTATTCCAATTCCTTTTCCGCAGCGGGCAACACCTTCTTGTCCGTGATGCTCGCGATGAGCTTCGGCCCGATGCCTGGCACCTTCTCCAGCGTGTTCTTCAGCTTCTTGTCCGTGAAAATGGGATCGACGCCGCTGCAATAGGCCACGAGATTGCGTGCGTTCACCGGCCCGATGCCCTTGAGCATGCTGAGCGCGATGCGATGGATGAGGGCCTGGTCGTCCATGTGAGCAAGGATAAGCAGGAATGCGACCCTGGGGCAGGATCGGAAAGGAAGCCCTCGCATTCGTCGGCACGCTTCCCAACTTGGCCTGCCATCACCCTTTGGTCGAAGCTCCCCGGCTACATTCGCCGCAACCCCTTACGCGGCGTTCATGCAGAACCGGCTCCACCTCCTTCTTATCATGCTGCTCGGCGGCACTACCGCGATAGCGCAGGACGCCACTTTGCAAGGGAAAGTAACGGATGCCACCACGGGCGAAACGTTGTTGGGCGTGAACGTGGTGTTTGCGCCGGGCAAGGGCGCTGCCACTGATGTGAATGGCGCGTACATCCTGACGCTTCCGCCAGGCGAGCACCGCATCGCGTTCAGCTTCGTGGGCTACACCACGCGCACGGAGGCGATCACGCTGGCACCGGGCGAGCGGCGCACGTTGGATATGAAGCTGTCGATCGCGGCTGCGCAGTTGGACATGGTGGTGGTGAGCGCAGGCCGATTCGAACAACGCGTAGGGGAGGTGACCCAGAGCATGAGCGTGCTGCAGCCCGACCTGATCCGTAACAAGAACCTGGTGACCATGAGCGATGCGCTGGATCAGGTGCCTGGCGTGGTGGTCGTGGACGAAGAGCCGCAGATCCGCGCGGGCAGCGGCTTCAGCTATGGAGCCGGGAGCCGCGTGCAGGTATGCGTTGATGATGTGCCGATCCTCAGCGGCGACATCGGCCGTCCGAACTGGACCTTCCTTCCGCTGGAGAACATCGAACAGGTGGAGGTGATCAAGGGTGCCTCATCCGTGCTCTACGGAAGTGCAGCGCTCAGCGGGGTCATCAACGTGCGCACGAGCTTCCCGCGCAGCGAGCCGCGCACGCGCGTGGTCACCTTCGCGGGGATCTACGACACGCCCGGCCACAAGCCCGCCAGGTGGTGGGACCAGAACCAACCGGGCTTCGGCGGCGCCAACTTCTTCCACTCGCAGAAATTCGGTCAGTTCGATCTCGTGCTCGGCGGCAATGCCTTCACCGATAACGGCTACATCGGCCCCGAGCCCGTTCCAGCGGACACCATCAAGGCCGACCCCTACCGCTTGGGGCCCGGCGGCTACGAGCATCGCGCACGCTTCAACACCGGCTTGCGTTGGCGCAGCAAGAAGCTCACCGGCCTCAACTTCGGGGTGAACGGCAACGTGATGAAGAGCAAGAGCACGAGCGTCTTCATCTGGAGCGATACCGACCGTGGCATCTTCAGGCCCAAGGAGGGCACCACAACGCGCACCCTGGGCACCCAGTTCTACATCGACCCCTTCGTCAACTACCACAGCCCGGCCGGCACGCGCCACAGCCTGCGCACGCGCTACCACCGGCAGATCTTCGACAACGATAATGGACAGGGCAACAGCAACAACACCTACCACGCCGAGTACCAGGTGCAGCAGAAGGTGGATTTCTTCGGCGAAACGGTGCTCACCGGCGGTGTGGTGCTGCGCAACGTGCTCAGTACGGCCGAACTGTACAGCGGCAATGATGAAGGCGACGGGGTGAACAAGGCGATGAATACCGCCGCGTACCTGCAAGTGGACAAGAAGCTCTTCGCCGAGAAGCTCGCGTTGAGCGCTGGTGTGCGCTACGAACAGTTCGAGGTGAACGGCGATGTGGCCGGTCAGCCTGTCTTCCGTGCGGGCACCACCTATCGCGTGCTGAAGGCCACCTACCTGCGCGCCAGCTACGGGCAGGGCTTCAGGTATCCCACCATCGGCGAGCGCTTCATCAACACCAGCGTGGGGCTTTTGAGGGTGT
Organism: Flavobacteriales bacterium; assembly: GCA_016710965.1. Taxonomy (GTDB): domain Bacteria; phylum Bacteroidota; class Bacteroidia; order Flavobacteriales_F; family PHOS-HE28; genus PHOS-HE28. The sequence continues at coordinate 535,299 of JADJTW010000031.1, read as the reverse complement.
TCCCCAATGAGGATCTCGACCCGGAGCAAAGTTGGAATATCGAGGGCGGTATCAAGCAGGGATTCAAGATCGGCGGCTTCATGGGCTACCTCGATGCAGTCGTCTTCCAACAGGAGTACCAGGACTACGTGGAGTTCACCTTCGGGCAGTGGGAGACTTTCTCTTGGGCCAACCCTGCAGCGAATTTCTACGGCTTCGGCTTCAAGAGCGTGAACACTGGCGGTGCGCGCGTTTCCGGCTACGAATTGGAACTCGCTGGCAAGGGCAGCATCGGCAAGGTGGAGATCAGCACCCTGATCGGATGGACGGCCACCACGCCTATCAGCACCACGCCGGATCAGGTGTATGCCGAACCCGTTCCCGGTCCGCCGTTCCCATTCCCCCCGGGCAACACCACGCCAACCATCATCATTCCGGCGGCCACTTACACCAACACCAGCTTCGACCCGACCAACAACATCCTCAAGTTCCGCGTGCGCAACACCTTCCGCAGTGATATGCAGTTCCAATACAAGAAGGTATTCACCGGCTTCAGCGTGCGGTACAACAGCCACGTGCAGAACATCGACAAGGCTTTCGTAGACCTCGACGATGACGGAACACTTGTGACCGGTGTGCGTGGGTGGATGGAGACGCACCAGAGCGGGACCACGTTGGTGGATGCACGCTTGGGCATGGATTTGACCAAGCAATTGCGCGTGGCCCTCATCGTGAACAACCTGACCAACGAGGTGTACTCGCTGCGCCCGCTCTCGATCGAGGCGCCACGCAGCATGCAGGTGCAACTGAGCGCCAATCTGTGATGGCAGCGGGACGCATGCGTGCTTCCCGCTCGCTCGTCGTTGCGTTGGCGCTATGGGCAGCGTTGGCAGCATGGCTTCTCTCGCATCGTCCATCGAACCCCATCAGTTGGGACACCTTCGGCTATCACCTGTACCTGCCTGCCACCTTCATCCATCATGATCCCGGGATCAGCGATGAAGCGTGGGTGCGGACAGCGATGGAAACCTATAAGAGCACCGGCACGCTCTATCAGATAAGCGAGCTGCCCAACGGCCGCTGGGTGAACAAGTATCCGATGGGCATGGCCCTGCTATGGTCGCCCTTTTTCGCTCTTGGGCATTTCACGGCCGGCATCGTTGGGGAACCACAGGACGGATTCTCAGAGCCGTATCAATGGTCCCTGATCATCGCATCGCTGGTGTACCTGCTGGCCGGCTTGCTGCTGGTGCGAAAGGTGCTGCGAGTGTTCTTCAGCGAATGGATCACCGCGGCCGTGCTTTCGATCATCGTGCTCGGCACCAACTACCTGCATCAGGCCTTGCACGGCACCGGCATGCCGCACATCTTCCTGTTCACGCTGGGCGCAGCTGTACTGTGGCATAGCCTCGAATGGCATCGACGTGGGAGGCGCCGCGATGCGATCATCCTCGGCTTCCTGCTCGGGCTCCTGGTGGTGTCGCGACCGTCGGAGATCGTATGGGCTGTCGTGCCCATGCTCGTGGGGATGATCGATGAACGTTCCTTCAATCAGCACTTGGCTTCACTATGGACGCGTCGGCAACAGATCATCTGGATGGCTGTCATTGCCATCATCGTGTGCCTGCCCCAGCTGGCCTATTGGAGGTGGATGACCGGCAAGTGGCTGTACATGAGCTACAACAATCCCGGTGAAGGCTTCGAGTTCCTGCACCCCTACACGTGGGAGGTGCTGTTCAGTTTCCGCAAGGGCTGGTACATCTACACGCCGATCATGCTGGTGGCCACCCTGGGCATCCTTTCGATGCGGCGCTCTGTAGCTGAACTGCGTTGGTCCGCCACCGCGTTCTTCGTCCTCAATCTGTACATCGTAAGCAGTTGGAGCTGCTGGTGGTATGCCGACAGCTTCGGGCAGCGCGCGTTGGTGCAGAGCTACGCGCTGATGGCCTTGCCGCTCGGCGCTGCCATTTGCTGGACGAGCGAGCGTGGAACGCTGGTGCGCATTGCCGGATCGATCCTGGTGGTCGCCCTGGTGGGCCTGAACCTCTTCCAGTTCCGCCAGTGCGAAGCGGGTCTCATACACTCTTCGCGTATGACGTGGGCGGCATACAAGGCGGTGTTCGGGAGTATGAACGTGCCCGAAGGCCGAACAAGTTGGCTGACGCGAGCAACATGCCCGAGGCGCCCGGCCTGGGTTATCGCGCTCGCCCGCCGGGGGCGCCCCGGGGCGCGGCGCGCCGGTCAAGAGCCGAGGGCGTTCGCCTGACCATCCATGAACCTTGTCACATGCTGATTTCGGGGACGGACATTTCCGTGGAGGGCCTGCCTGCGTACTGGGCCGATGGCACCCAGGAGAACGAACGGGGGATGCTGGCACCGCCCCCCCCCTGCCCTGGGAGGCCCATCGCCCCGCGGCCCGCCCCCTGCCCCCCGTGCGAGCCAGCTGCCCGCCCGGGCCACTCGACCCGAAACCGGACGCGAACGCGCCCCTGCCGTCCTGGAACACCATTCCGAGCAGATCAACCGCGGTTCATCAGGCGCTCATCGCTGGTGAAGCCCAGCGAGGGCTGGCCATGCGATCCCCTTGCTCGTGATGCGCGAGCCTCGGGCTGCGCAATGGAAGCAGTCTGGGTGCCAGCCATCGGCTTCGGTGGCTCCCCGACACTGGCGCGTGTCACCGGCAGTTTCACTTCGACAGCCCAAGAACCCCGGAGTGGGCCTGGACATCGGTCACCGCACATCATGGAAGTCTTTTCGCTTGCAGGGCTCGTACACGCCCACTGCCTGCCTGCGGTCCCCCCGCCCCATGCTTTGTCCGCGCCCGTCCCCCTCTGGTGCGGCGTCGCCTTGGACACGCCGTGGACCGAATGGTGGACGGGGCGAGCTTGCGTGAGGCCAGATACCCTGTACCCTTGCCTCCATCCCATCGGGCTCTGCGTCAGGCGATAAGCGCGATGAAGGTCATCTATCGTTCGTCGCTGTCCAGCGGTTGGTGCCAACCTGTCCGATGGGCAGCACCATGGCCGATCCTGAACAACCAAGGCATACTACTGGGCCATCTGGTCAGGCCTGCTGGCCGAGGCATTGAAGAGCATCGACATCACGCATGACCATGCTTCACCAACCCGCAGGACTACCGCCGGCCTCACAGGTTTAGCAACCCAACCCCGAGCCCCCCCCCCCTTCCTCCCCCCCCCCCCCTCCCGGAGGACGATGCATGGCATTTTGCGATGTCCCTGTGCAGCCCGGCATCGACCGACCGCGAACCTTGCCTCCGAACCAGACGCGAATGCGCACCCTCGGCATCATTCCCGCACGCTACGCCAGCACGCGTCTGCCCGGTAAACCCTTGGTGGACATAGGCGGCAAGAGCATGGTCCAGCGTGTTGTGGAGCAGGCTCGCCGATCGAGGTCGCTTGCTGCGGTGGTCGTTGCAACGGACGACGAGCGTGTCGTAGAGCACGTAAGGGCTTTCGGCGCCGAGGCCGTCATCACCTCCCCGCACCATCACAGCGGCACCGACCGCTGCTATGAGGCGCTCACCATCTTGGGCAATGATCGCTTCGATGCCGTCGTGAACATCCAGGGTGATGAACCCTTCATCGCGCCTGAACAGATCGATGAAGTATGCATCGCGCTTGCCGGGGCGCCCGGCGGCATTGCCACGCTTGCACAGGTCGTTTCCGATGATCGCGACCTCGATGACCCGGGCGAGGCGTTCATCACAACCGACGTGAACATGGACGCGTTGTACTTCAGCCGGGCCGCCATTCCCTACCTGCGCAAGCCGACAACCGGTCCGCGCCATGCCGCCTTCCAATACCTGAAGCACGTGGGCCTCTACGCATTCCGTGGCGATGTGCTCCAACGGATCGTGGCGCTCTCCCCTTCGGCCTTGGAGCTGGCGGAATCGCTCGAACAGTTGCGATGGATCGAGAATGGATTGAAGGTGCGCATAGGGCTCACGGCTCACGCATCGTTCTGCGTAGATACCCCGGCCGATCTGGAGGAGGCACGGCGTCGCGTGGCCACGACCTAAATTGCGACCGTTCCCATGGGTATCGAACGCGACCTGCACGATCTGCTCTACGCGCACGATTGCGTGATCGTCCCGCAATGGGGCGGCTTCCTCACGCACTATCGCCCTGCCCGGCTTGATGAACCACGCAAGCTCATCCATCCCCCCGGCAAGGAATTGAGCTTCAACCGGCATCTGGTTCGCAACGATGGCTTGCTCGCCGACCGGCTGGCGAAGCGCGAGGGCCTGGCTTTCGATGTAGCCAGCAACCGCATCGACAACGAAGTGGCTGGTTGGCGCGAGACGCTCGATCGAAGTGGCAGATTGGAATTGGAGCGCATCGGCATTTTCTTCCGCGATGCGGAGCACAACCTGCAATTCGACCCGGACAAGCGATCGAGCTTCCTCAAGGACGCCTTCGGGCTGAGGCCGCTGGCCGCCATGCCGGTGGTTCGCATGAAGCCCGCACCATCCATCCGACCAGCGCCGCTTGTGGTGCCGATGCCCGGCCAGGTGCGGAACCCCGGTAATGAGGAGCGCCACCGACCGATGTGGTGGGCCGCCGCCGCCATTGCCACCATCGTCTTTGGCGCTGCAGCCATCTGGGCCTATCGGATGGGGGGCAACAATGGGCAACAATGGGGCGGCTTCGAATTCCTCGCGCCAGCACCGGCAGCCACCTACCGCGCACCCAACACGGCGTCCATCGTACCGGTGGAGGTGCCACACCGCTTTGAACTGCCTGAGGGCGATGGCGTGCGCAACGTGCCGCTCAGTACCAACGATAGTATCACCCTTATTGTGGATCTCGGCCCGAGCACCGCCGTTGCCGATACCACCGCCGTGGCGGTCAGGACGGCTCCGCTGACGGTGATCGATGCGCGCTACCATGTAGTGGGCGGCTGCTTCGCACAACCGGAGAATGCCGACAAGAAGTTGAACGAATTGCTTGCCAAGGGTTGGCCTGCACGCCGTCTGCCAGTGCGCGGACGTTTGCATCCGGTGGTCTTCGGCAGCTACGCCACCCGTGCCGAAGCGTTGGCTGCATTGAGCGATGTGCGCGGCAAAGGCGATGGTGCCGCCTGGTTGTTGGTACGATAGCCCCCTCCTCAAGCCCTTACCTTCGTACCCGCAGCCGATGGTAACGATGCACGAAGTGGAATTGAAGGCCTGTACGGTGACATTCCTCGATGAGGATATCGTGCATACCCACTTCAGGGACCACCATTTGGTGAGCCCGGAGGAGGTCCAGTTGATGTTCGATGCCATACGTACCGAGCGAGGCGGCCGCAAGGCATTGCTGATGGTGAGCGTGGGCGAGAGCACCACCATGAGCAATGAGGCCCGCGCCTACGCCTCCTCCCCGAACTCCTCAGAGTACATCGCAGCTGACGCCATCGTAGTGCGCGATTTCGGCCACCAGCTCGCCGCGAACGTTTTCGTGCGGCACCACAAGCCGGGTCGCCCCATCCAGATGTTCCCCGACAAGGACAGCGCGCTGGCCTGGCTCAAGCAGCATAGACACCTTGTCTCGGAGTAGCCCTTCGTCCATGGGTCATCGCAAGCTCTCGATCGCCATCGCTGTTCTTCCGGCCTTGGTCTCAATGGCCCAGGTCATCAGCGTCCCCGCCGAACGCGAGTTGAAGGTCAGCAAGGCCGAGGTGGTGAGCCTCGCTGTCGCGCCCAAGGGCGACCGGTTGCTCGTTGGCCTGAACAAGGGCGCCGAACTGTATGACCTGGAGACCGGTAAGCGGATCTTCGCGCTGCCCTACAACGAGGATGGCGGCACAGCGGTGTACCACGTTGCCTTCAATGACAATGGCGAGTATGCTGTGCTCATCGGTCACAGCGGCAAGCGCGTGGTATGGAGCATGAAGACTGGCAAACCGGAGCCCTCGCTGGTGCAGCATCGTTGGGTGCCCGACCCGCGGGCTGTAAAAGCCATGGGGCTGGACATGAGCAATAGCACCTTCGACCGTTTCTACCAACAGGTGGAGGTAAAGCAAGGAGACCGCATTGTGCAGAGCACCAAGGGAGGCATGGTCAATGTGCTCGATGCCGAGGGCATGTCGGTGCAGAAGCTGGAGCAGCCGGATAACAAGGACCAGCATCATGTGCCGCCCGTGCTCCTGTGGCAGCAATGGCTCCTTACAGGCACCGACGACGGCCGTGTCCTCTTCTACACCGTACGCTGAGCGACCAACGCCTTGAGCGCTTCCTGCACGTGCTGCTTCGCTCGTAGCGGGTCGTTCACTGCACTGCGGATCCGGCCTTCCTTGTCTATGACGTAAGTAACACGACCGGGGAAGAGGCCCAATGTTCGGCCTACCTGATAAGCCTGGCGCACGAGGCCATCGGTGTCGCAGAGCAGTCGGTACGGCAGCCTCCAGCGGTCCACCACCTCCTTGTGGGAGCGCGCGTTATCGCTGCTGATGCCGATCACCTCGGCTTCGTTGGCGAGCAATTCCATGTGCGCATCGCGGAAAGCGCACACCTCCAGCGTGCATACCAGGGTGTTGTCCTTGGGGTAGAAGAAGAGGACCACGTTCCGCTGACCCCGCAATGCGCGAAGGTTGAAGACGTTTCCGTCCTGGTCGCTCAGCTCGAAGTCCGGTGCTTCCTCGCCGATATCAAGCATCGTTCTCGTGCAATGCCTTCCGCCGGGTGCGGGCCACAGCGTAGGCGATGACGCCACCGACAACAAGCAGGCCCATGGAGCCCCACACCCATCCCAATCGGTCGCGCATGATCACCAGCACTACCAAGGTGAACAGCAGCACCGTCGGCCCTTGGGCAAAGAGCTGCAACTGCAGGGCCGACCAGCGCACTTCAGCGCGCTTCAGCTGGGCGTACACCCGATGCATGAGGGCGTGGTAGCCGATCAGCAGTGCAACGACACCGAGCTTGGCGTGCATGAAGGGCTGCTTCAGCAAGGCCGGTTGTTGCGCGAGCATCCAGATGCCAAGCACGATGAGCAAGAGCAACGAGGGGGAGATGAGGTAGTATAACGCACGCCGCTCCAGCAGGCTGAATTGCTTGTGCAGGATGCCCCGGTCGGGCTCGGCCTTCCCCAGTGCTTCGCGGTGAGCGACGAATACGCGCACCATGTGGAAGGTGCCTGCGAAGTAGGTGACCATGGCGATCAGGTGCAGCGCCTTCACGAAGGGAAGGATGCTGGTGCTCTCCGGTTCCATGCGCCCAAGGTAGTCGCTCTGGTTGCTGCACCTGAAGGTGGACCGCGCCCGGTACCTTCGTCGCCGATCAGTGCCCCATGGAACAACTATCACGACCGGTGAGCGCCAGCTATTGCGAGACCACGCATGTGGTGCTGCCTAACGATACCAACACGCTCGGCAATTTGTTCGGCGGGCGTTTGCTGCAGTGGCTCGATATCAGCTGCGCCATCAGTGCGCACCGGCACTGCAAGCGCGTGGTGGTCACCGTGGCCGTGAACCACGTGGGTTTCGACAAGCCCATCAAGCTGGGCGATTTCGTCACCATCCACAGTCATGTCAGCCGTGCCTTCGGCAGCAGTATGGAAGTGTGGAGCGATGTTTCCGTGGAGGATCAGCAGACCGGCGAGAAGATCCCGTGCAACAGCGCCATCTACACCTTCGTGGCAGTGGACCATGCGGGCCGTCCGGTGAAAGTGGCCAAAGCAGTCCCTGGCACCGAGGAAGAGAAGAAGCGTTATGAAGGCGCCTTGCGTCGCCGTCAGCTGCGCCTGATCCTCAGCGGCAAGATGAAGCCCGAGGAGGCCACGGAGCTCAAGGCGCTGTTCACGCAGTGATCACAGGCCCTCATCCAGGCTGAGGCCATCGAAGAGCTCGCCGGTAGCGGTATCGTGCGCGCGCAAGCCAAGGTGGCGCAGGAGCGCGCCTATGCATGCCGCGCTCTGGTCGCCGCCATGCACATGCACGACCATGTAGCGCACGCGCTCGGCATCCTCGAAGTGCAACTGGATGCTCAGGTCGATATCATCACCGTTCACGAACAGCCAGTCGTTGTCCTGCTGGTCGGCGAAGGGGATGGCTTCCTTGATCCGGGCGATCAGCTCAAGGCGTTCGCCGATCGGCTTCGGTTTGAAATCGATCGGCACCTCCGTGATGGAAGCCACCGGAGGGAAATCCTGGATGTAGATGTCCCAGCTCATGTCTTGGCTTGTTCAGCGATCCAACGAAGGTCCTGCTTCTCCATGCACCTGAAGTGCCCTTTAGGGCATTGGTCATGGCCGATCTTGGAGCAAGGTCGACAGGTGAGGCCCTGCACCTCCGCGATGCGAGCCCGTTGCGGATGCTTGGGCAAGTACGGCCCCATGCCGAACAGCGGGACGGTATTCCCCCAAACGCTCACTACCGGTTTCCCGAACGCGCAGGCGATGTGCATCGCTCCGCTGTCATGCGCGATCACGCTCTTCGCCTGCTTGATGAGCGATGCGCTGCCGAGTATGTCATAGCGGCCGGTGGCGTCGAAGACGCGGCCGCCGATGTCATTGGCGATAGCGCGTGCAATCGCCTGGTCATCCTTACCACCGATGATCACGATCGGCCCTTCGACAAGGCGTGCGAGATCGATCAACCTATGCTGCGGTAACCGCTTGGTGGCATGGGCCGCGCCGATTGCGAGTGCGGTATAGCCACTACGGTGGGCGTCCGGAAGTGATGACAGCGACACGTCGCGGTCCGGTGGAATGAAAAGCTCCAGTCCTTGGCCATCGCTCTTCACACCAAGATGCGCTACGGTGCTCATGTACCGGTCCACGATATGGAGGCGCGGCATTCGATCGATGCCCAAGTTCACCAAAAGCCACTTCTCGATGTTCAGCTTCGGGAAGCTGTGCGATGGAAGGTCCAGCGCGCGCTTGATTCGTGCCGTGCGCAGGTTGTGGTGCAGGTCGATCACTTCGTCGAAGCGCTCGACCTTCAAGCGCCGGATCAGATCGCCCATGTCATCTCCAAGCTCATGCACCTTGCCTACATGCGGGTTGAAACGGACCAGGTCCGCGAAGGCGTCCTTCGTTGCAACGTGGATCTCGGTATCGGGCAATTGCTGCTTCAAGCAACGCAAGACCGGGCTGGTGAGCACGATATCGCCGATGCTGGAGAAGCGGATGACGAGCAACTTCATCGAAGGGCGAAAGTAGCCTGCGGGTATCGCGGATCATCGGAACTTTCGCCCGCCATGTTCATCGATACCCACGCCCACCTGTACAGCAGCAAATTCGCCGACGACCGCGAGGCCATGGTCGCGAGAGCGTTGGACGCAGGCGTAACGAAGTTTTTCCTGCCCAATGTGGACCACGATAGCATTGATGGCATGCACGCGTTGGTGGAAGCGTATCCGGCCCATTGCTTCCCGATGATGGGCTTGCATCCGTGCCATGTATTTGAGCATAACGAAGAAGCGATGGAGGAGGTGGAGCGACTGTTGCGCACGGGCAACTACTGTGCGGTAGGCGAGATCGGCATCGATCTCTACTGGGACAAGACCTGGATCGCCCAGCAGCAGGAAGTTTTCCGTCAGCATGTGCGCTGGGCGAAGGAATTGCGCCTACCGATCGCGATACATTGCCGTGAGAGCTTCGATGAGGTCATCTCTATCGTGGAAGCGGAGAACGACGCATCGCTCACCGGCGTATTCCACTGCTTCACCGGAACCATTGATCAGGCTCGCCGTGTCATCGCTCTCGGCGGTTTCTGCCTCGGAATCGGTGGTGTGGTCACGTATCCGAAAGGCGGACTCTTCGAGACTATGCGTGAAGTAGGCCCCGACCATTGCGTGCTGGAGACCGATGCGCCCTACCTCGCACCGGTGCCCTGTCGCGGCAAGCGCAACGAGAGCAGCTACATCCCGCACATCGCAGCGAAACTCGCGGAAGCGTCCGGCACAACAGTGGACGAGATCGCACGCATCACCACCGCCAACGCCGAACAACTCTTCAACCGATGAGCGCATCCGTTCTTTTGATCTACACGGGCGGTACCATCGGCATGCTGGCCGATCCGCGCAGCGGCGCGCTGCGGCCCATGGACCTCGCGCACTTGGAGGACCAGGTGCCGGAACTCGCGCGCGTTGGCGTCCGCCTCGAGAGCGTGGCTTTCGAGCAGCCCATCGACAGCAGCGATATGCGTCCGGCGGATTGGGTCCGAATCGCTGATATCATCGGCGCCAACTACGCGCAGCATGATGGCTTCGTGGTTCTGCATGGCAGCGATACCATGGCGTACACCGCCAGCGCGCTCAGCTACCTGCTCGAAGGGCTGAACAAGCCGGTGATCCTCACGGGCTCTCAACTACCAATTGGCACGATCCGCACGGATGCGAAGGAGAACCTGATCACCGCCATCGAGATCGCTGCCGCGAAGGATGAGCAAGGCCGGGCCATGGTCCCCGAAGTGGCCGTGTACTTCGAATACCGGTTGCTCCGTGGTAACCGGACCGTGAAGGTCCATGCCGAGCGTTTCGAGGCCTTCCGCTCGCCCAACTGGCCTGCATTGGCCGAGGCTGGAGTACGGATCAAGTACGACCGTGGCGCCATCCTTCCGCACCGTTCCGGCAGCTTGGTGGTGCATGACCGCCTCGATGACCGGGTGGCCGTCATCCGCCTCTTCCCAGGCATACGCGGTGCATGGGTGAAGCATGCCCTGTCCATGCCCGACCTGCGTGCCGCCGTGCTTACCACTTTCGGTAGTGGCAATGGCCCCACCGATCCGGAATTCATTGCCGCTCTGCGCGAGGCGCGTGAACGTGGCATGGAGCTCCTCAACGTTACCCAGTGCGTCGGCGGCCGCGTGGAGCAAGGTCGCTATGTCACCAGCCAGGCCTTCGAACAATTGGGCGTGATCCCTTGCGCCGATATGACCGTGGAAGCCGCTATCACCAAAGCCATGTTCCTTCTGGGGAACGATCGAGCAACGGAGCCGTTCGCCCAACGAATGGTCGTACCGATCAGCGGTGAATCGACGTTGGTTTGATGCCGCTCCGACAAAGCCCTCCTGCGCGCACTCATGCACCTTGGCCCGGTACCGCGTTTTGCTAATTTGGCCGCCCTTCTGAGGGGCCGGAACCGCCCTTCATCAGCAGTACAAGGAGAGATGGCCGAGTGGTTGAAGGCGCGCGCCTGGAAAGTGCGTTTACCTGAAAGGGTAACGGGGGTTCGAATCCCTCTCTCTCCGCCATTGCGAGGCGAGCGGCGAAGCCGCTGGGCTGATCGCGATGGCTGCGATGCGAGCTTGCTCGCGATCGCGGACAGCGCGATCAGCCCAAGGCCGGAACGGCCGATGCCGAGCACTGAAGCCACCCTCCATGGGAAAGGCCGACCGGAGGGAGGCCAATCCCCTATCTCGAAGTGGAATTCCGATCACGAGCGTAACACTGGCTGCGATGCGAGCGTGCTCGCGATCGCGGACAGCGCGATCAGCCCCAGGCCGGAACGGCCGATGCCGAGCACTGAAGCCACCCTCCATGGGAAAGGCCTTCCGGAGGGGGGCAGGTCCTCCCTCTCCGCCAATGCTGCCATTCATTCCGCCCTCCCTGCTGCATCATGGTTCGCGGGTTCATCGTATCGTTCAACCTGCCATCTTTGACGCCCCGGAACCATTCTCCCAGAACACAACCCCCACCCGATAAACCTTGCACATGGTACGCTACTTCAAGTCCCTTTGCCTGGCCGCCCTCCTGGGTTTCGGCCTGATCGCAACCCCGGCATTGGCCCAGGATCGTGCTGCGGCCGCTGCCGCCGAGTCCGAGGCTACGGCCGATGATGCTGCCGGATCCGCTGGCGGGCACCAGATGTTCAAGCAGCGCTTCATCGAGGGCGATCCGGTGTGGATGGCTCCGGTGCTGGTGTGCTTGATCCTTGGCCTGGCCATCGTCATCGAGCGTATCCTTTACCTGAACATGGCCAGCACCAACACCACCAAATTGCTCGATAGCGTCGAAAGCGCCCTCAAGAGCGGTGGCGTCGATGCTGCCAAGGACGTATGCCGCAACACGCGCGGGCCCATCGCAGGCATCTTCTACCAGGGCTTGGACCGCGCGCATGAAGGCGTGGACATCGCCGAGAAGAGCATCGTGGCCTATGGCGGGGTGGAAGTGAGCCGCCTGGAGCGCAACCTTCCTTGGATCAGCCTGTTCATCGCCCTGGCACCCATGCTCGGGTTCCTTGGTACTGTGATCGGGATGATCGTGGCCTTCGACCAGATCGCTGCGGCCAATAACATCAGCCCGGCCATCGTGGCCGTGGGTATCAAGGTGGCCTTGCTCACCACGGTGTTCGGCCTCATCGTGGCCATCATCCTACAGATCTTCTACAACTACTTGCAGAGCAAGATCGACAGCATCACCGGCCAGATGGAGGAAGCATCCATCGCCTTGGTGGACCTGCTCGTGCGGGAGAACCACGCCAAGCACTAACCCATGCACAAGTCATCCCCCATCGGAACCATCGCCATGTGGGCGATCGGAGTGCTCGGCGCCATCTTCACCGTGCTCATCTTCATGGGCAAGGATATCGGGATCGATGGTGGTCTGTGGATCGCCTATCTCGCACTGGGCGTTGCCGTGGTCGCCGCGATCGCCTTCGCCGCCCTGAGCATCGATAAGAAGTCGTTGATCAGCATCGGCGGCTTCTTCGTGCTGGTGATCCTCGCGTACCTGATCTCCGGAGGCGAAACGCGCCCGGAATGGAACATCACCGAGGGCACGTCCAAGTGGATCGGTGCTGGTTTGATCCTTACCTACATCTCGCTCATCGGGGCGGTCGGTGCCATCCTCTATGGCGAGATCACTCGGATGATCAAGTAAGGCCATGCTGAAGAAACGCGCCAAACAAGGCCCTGGCGAGATCAATGCCGGCTCCATGGCCGACATCGCCTTCCTGCTGCTTATCTTCTTCCTGGTCACCACCACCATGGATACGGACGCGGGCATCCTGCGCCTGTTGCCGCCCGTTGTGGAGGATGTCGAGACCGATGTGGTCATCGAACGCAACGTGTACGTGGTGCTCATCAACGATGCCGACCAGCTGCTGGTGGAAGGCCAGATGATGGATATCAAGGGGCTGCGCGATGGCGCTAAGGAGTTCATGACGAACCCTGCCAACAGCCTCGACCTGCCCGAGAAGCACCAGGTGACGGCGGCGGAATGCCAGCAGAAGATCGCCGAATACAAGGCTGGAGTGGCCAGCGCTGCCAACGAGAACGACAAGCAGGCATTCCAGGACCTCCTGGGGAAATGGGAAGGCAAGCTCAAAGCGGTGCAACTGCTGGGCGAGTACATGGAACTGCCCAACTCGGCGCTGATCTCCCTGCAAACCGGATCGAAGACGAGCTACGACATGTACGTGCAGGTGCAGAATGAACTGGAGGCGGGCATCCGCGAGCTACGCGATGAACTGGCCAGGGAGAAGTTCGGCCGCAAGTTCAGCGAGCTCGATGAGAAGAAGGACGAGGACAAGGACCTGATCAAGGCCGTACGCCTTGTCTACCCGCAGCGCATCTCCGAGGCCGAACCCGTGGACCTCACGAAGAAGAAACCCGCCTGAACGATGTCACGCTTCAAGGAAAAGAAAGGAGGGACACCGGCCATCAGCACCGCATCGCTGCCGGATATCATCTTCATGCTCCTCTTCTTCTTCATGGTCACCACCGTGATGCGCGAGACGGACCTGAAGGTGAAGATCACCCTGCCCGAGGCGAGCGAGACCGTGAAGCTCGAGGACAAGGCCCTTGTGGATTACCTGTACATCGGACCGCCAGTGAGCGAGGCGCTGGGCACTGAACCCTTGCTGCAGTTGAACGACCAGTATGCGAAGCTCGACGAGATAGACCCCTTCGTGAAGGCCGGCAATGAACGCCGCGATGAGGTGCTGCGACCCAAGATCACGCGCTCGCTCAAAGTGGACAAGAAGACGGCCATGAAGATCGTCACCGACGTGAAGCAGGAGTTGCGCAAGAGCAACGCCCTCAAGATCAATTACAGCACGGCGCAGGCGCGCTGAGCGAACTCCCAACCATCGTGGAAGCCCCGCCCAGCGGGGCTTCCGTACTTTCGGCCCCGATCATGGTCCGCATCGGCCCCCTCGTCCTGCCGGAATTCCCGCTGCTCCTTGCCCCCATGGAGGATGTGAGCGATCCGCCCTTCCGGGCCTTGTGCAAGAAGCACGGCGCCGATCTGGTGTACACCGAGTTCATCAGCAGCGAAGGGCTTATCCGCAAGGCGGCCAAGGGGATGAAGAAGCTCGACATCTTCGAACAGGAACGCCCGGTCGGCATCCAGCTCTTCGGTGGCAGCGAGGACGCGATGGAGGAGGCGGCACGAATTGCCGAGGCGGTCGGACCGGACCTGATCGACATTAACTATGGCTGCCCGGTGCATAAAGTGGTGAACAAGGGCGCTGGGGCCTGCCTGTTGCAGGATATCGACAAGATGGTGCGACTGACGGACAAGGTTGTGAGAGCAGTGAAGCTGCCCGTGACAGTGAAGACCCGCCTGGGCTGGAACGACCAGACCAAGAACATCATGGAGGTGGCCGAGCGCCTGCAGGATGTGGGCATACAGGCTTTGAGCATTCATGGCCGCACCCGCGCGCAACTGTACAAGGGCCCTGCTGATTGGACCTTGATCGGCGAGGTGAAGAACAACCCGCGCATCCAGATCCCCATCTTCGGCAATGGCGATATCGATAGTCCCGGGAAAGCCGTGGAATACCGCAACCGTTACGGTGTAGACGGCGTGATGATCGGCCGCGCGAGCATCGGGCATCCGTGGATCTTCAATGAGATCAAGCATTTCATGGCCACCGGCCAGCACGCGATGCTGCCGACCATCTCCGACCGTGTCGAGGCCGCTCGCGAGCACTTGCGCACCTCATTGGCGTGGAAGGGTCCATGGGAGGGCGTGGTTGAGATGCGCCGCCACTACGGTAATTACCTGAAGGGCCTTGCTAACGTGAAGGAGATGCGCTTGCGCTTGTGTACCGAGAAGGACCCGACCGTGCTGGAAGCGATACTCGATGAGGTGATCGCCACCTACGCCCTGGCGGCTGTAGCGTAGAGGAAGCGCTTGCTCAGCGCGCGCAGCGGCACCCATGTGGCCAGCAGCCCGATCGCAATGACGGTGGCGAGCACGATGAGCAGGTCGGTGGCCATGACCTTCACCGGGAATGCGGGCACCATGGCATCCTCCATCGTTACGAATCCGAAGCGCTGCTGCGCCCAGCAGATAAGCAGGCCCAGCGCGCTTCCGATGAACGCGCCAAGGAGCACGATCAGGAGGCCTTCGTGAAGGAAGATCCGCCGCACCAAGGCTGCAGGTGAACCCATGCTCATGAGCGTGCGCATGTCCTCCTTCTTCTCGATCATCATCATGGTGAGCGAGGCGATGATATTGAACGCGCCGATGAGGCCGATGAAGGCGAGCACGATGAAGGCCACGAGCTTCTCGGTGGCGTTGGTGGCGTACATCAATGCGTTCTTCTGGTAGCGCGTGCGTACCGTGAAGGCATCACCCACCTGGGCGCGCAGAACGGTCGCCGCATCGTCCAAATCGATGCCGGGCCGCAGGTGCAGCTCCAGCGCGCTGACAGCACTGTCGTAGTGCAGTAGTCCGGCAGCCAGCTCGATGGGGACGAGCAGATAGCGTGCGTCGTACTCCATGTTCATGCTGAAGGTGCCGCTCATGGCCACAGCAGCTTCCTCGAAGGCATCACGCCGGTGCTGGCTCAGTTTTCGGCCGCGTATGGGCGCGCTGATCTCCAACGGTTGCATCACGCCATCGTCATAAGGCACATCGAGGTCGGATTGGAGCGCGAGGCCAAGGATGGCTGTGGGCCCGTTCGCGGTTTGAAGGGTGGGCTTCCCCCTGAAGAGGAAGGTGTCCATGCGCGCCATGCCGAGGTATTGGGGCTCCACGCCCTTCAGGGTGGCCACCGCTTGTTGGCTGCGGCACCGAAGCAGCACGTTCTCTTCGATGGTCCAACTGGCGTTCTCCACGTCGTCGCCCGCCAGTATGCTCTCCAAGTCGAGCGCATCCTTCGTGAAGGTCTTGCCTTCGACGGCGGTGATGGTGATGTCCTGATCGAACGGGGAGTAGATATCGTCAACGAGGTCGGCGATGCCGTTCACCGCGCTCAGCACCACCACCATCGCGCCGGTGACCACGGCGATGACGCCGATGCTGATCCCCGTGATGATGTTGATCGCGTTCGTGCTGCGCTTGGCGAGCAGGTAGCGACGGGCGATGAGCAGGGGGAGGTTCATTTCACTTCCACGCCTTCACGATCAATCCTGTTCCGGTGGCGTGCTTCATGCGCACATCGGCCATGTTCAGCACGAAAGCGATGGGGTAGGCGACGAGGTAGTAGAAGGGCAGTACGATGAAGAAGAGCTTGCTGGCTTGGAGCAACAGCAGCGGCCATTTCATGCTCAGCTTCCAGCTGATCTTGCCCGGCGCTCCATAGCTGTAGCGCGCTTCCGCCTTGCTGAACCCATTGCGCAGGCACTTCGCGCGGATGTCGTCGATGTTGTAGCCATCGCGCACGTGCTCTTCAATGAAGGAACCGTCGCTCTCTTCATGCACATCGCTTCCCCCCTGGTCGCTGGGAGTGCTGATGATGAGCATGCCGCCCGCCTTCAGCGAAGTGCTGTAGCAACGCAGGGCCGCTTCGTCTTCCAGGATGTGCTCCATTACGTCCACGCACACCACCAGATCGAAGGCATCAGCCTCTTGGAAACGGGTCACATCGCCGATCTCGAACCTCACGTGCGGCCGACCGATCCGTTGGAAGAAGGTGTTGCAGTCGGCCACCTGCTCATCCTTCACATCCAGGGCGAGGATGCGCGCCTTGGGCAGAACTCCGCTGAGCCAGTAGCTGTATTGCCCAAATCCGGCGCCAGCATCATAGATGGCCTGAACCGGGTTGTTCGCCGCCGCGCGTTCGCTGATCCACCTCTTCAGCTCGCGCTGGATGTGCCATGCGCGGAGCAGCAGCAGGTCGAGCAGCCCGTAGAAGCACTTGCGCAGGAAGGGTGTGCGGTTGAAGACGGCGCCCAACCGGCGCTTGACCGGATCGTACTGCATGCCTAGCCCTTCAGCAATTTGTCGATCTGCTCTGCGCGATCGAGGGAGTCGTCCACGTAGAACAGCAGCTCCGGCACTACACGCATTTGCTTGCCTATGCGGCCACCGAGCTGCCCGCGCAACCGATGGGCTTGCAGCTTGATGATGTCGATGACCGCTTTCTTGTCCTTCACCGGAAAGAGGCTGAGGAAGACCTTGGCCACGCCCAAGTCGGGGCTGATGCGCACGGCACTCACGGTGATGAGGCCGCCGGGCAACAGGTTGCGCGCTTCCTGCTGGAAGATCACGGCCAGTTCCTTCTGGAGCAGGCTGTTCACCTTGTTCTGTCTGATGCTGTCCATCGCCCGCGAATGTAGGCCCGTGGGGGCGGCGAATTCGCCGCCCCCACGGGCCTACATTCGTGGCGCCCGCGATGCGCAACTTCTTCCGGATCCTCCGCTTCGGCGCGCCCTACCGGCATCACGCCTTCCTCAACGCGTTCTTCAATCTGCTGGCCACGGTCTTCCACCTGGCCTCCTTGCTGCTCTTCATCCCCTTCCTCCGGCTGCTGCTTGGTCAGGTCCAGCCCGTTCACGAACGCCCTGCGGAGTTGTGGACCCGCGAAGGCTTGGAGGGCACTTTCAATTGGTTCCTCACGCAGCAGATCGAAGAGCGCGGGCAGATGGGGGCGCTGCTGGTGATCAGCCTCGGGGTCGTCGTCCTCTTCCTCTTCAAGAACGTCTTCCGCTACATGGCCGTAGTGGCCATCTGCAACTTCCGCAACTACATCGTGCGCGATATCCGGTCGCGCATCTACGACAAGCTCTTGGAGCTTCCGCTGCGCTATCATACCAGCGAGCGCAAGGGCGATCTGCTCTCGTTGATCACCAACGACATGCAAGTGGTGGAGTACAGTGTGATGTACTACATCGAGATGATCTTCCGTGAGCCGATCGCGGTGCTGCTCTTCCTGGGCACCATGCTCACGCTCTCGCCGCAGCTCACCGTGATCTCCTTGCTGCTCCTGCCGGTCAGCGGCTTGCTCATCGCGCGCATCAGCAAGAGCCTCAAGCGCAAGAGCGCCCGTGTGCAGGAGAAGAGCGCCGACCTGCTGGCCCGTGTGGAGGAAACGCTCTCCGGCATCCGTGTGGTGAAAGCCTTCAATGGCGAAGCCGATATGAAGCGCCGCTTCGAGCGTGAGAACGAGATGCTCACACGTGGCAGCATCGCCATGCTCAACAGGCAGGACATCGCCTCGCCGCTGAGCGAGACGATGGGGGCGGCTGTCATGGCGGCCATCGCCTACATCGGTGGATCCTTTGTGCTGGGGGCGACCCCCACGCTCACCGGCGATAGCTTCCTGGGCTTCATCATCATCTTCTCCCAGCTGCTGGCGCCGATCAAAGGTTTCTCACAGGGCTGGAGCGGTATTACGCGCGGCGGTGCCAGCGGCCAACGCATCTTCGACCTGCTCGCAGTGGAGAACACCGTGAAGGAGAAACCCGACGCGAAGCCCATCACCGGGTTCAGCGATCGCATCGAGTATCGCGATGTCTCCTTCGCATACGAGAATGCGCCGAAGAGCGCGACGGCTGAAGGACGAACCGCCCCATCGACTCCGCTCAGGGCGGGCGTGTTGCAGAACATCGACCTGACCGTGGCGAAGGGGAAGAGCATTGCGCTTGTCGGCACGAGCGGCGGCGGTAAGACCACCCTGGCCAACCTCCTTCCGCGATTCTTCGACGTAACGGGTGGCGCTTTGCTGATCGACGGTCACGACATCCGCGACCTGCGCATCAACGACCTGCGCGCGCTCATGGGCATCGTTACGCAGGACAGCATTCTCTTCAACGACACGGTGGCGAGCAACATCGCCTTCGGTGCGCCGGGCACGAGCATGGCCGACATCGAGCGGGCGGCCCGCATTGCCAATGCGCACGACTTCATCACCAAACTGGAGAACGGCTATCAAACGAACATCGGCGATGGCGGCAACCGGCTGAGCGGCGGTCAGAAGCAGCGCCTCAGCATCGCGCGTGCCGTGCTGAAGAACCCGCCGATCCTCATCCTTGATGAAGCGACCAGCGCGCTTGATACCGAAAGTGAACGACTGGTGCAGGGAGCCCTGATCAAGATGATGGAAGGCCGCACGAGCGTGGTGATCGCGCATCGCCTCAGCACCATCCAGCATTGCGATGAGATCTGCGTGATGCAACAGGGTCGCATCATCGAGCGCGGCACGCATTCCGAGCTCTACGCTGCGGGCGGGCAGTACAGGAAGCTGTGCGATATGCAGGCGTTCGGGTGATCGACCCGCGCTACTTTCACCTCGATGATCTCTCCGGCAAGCCGCGTCTTTGGCCTCGACGTCATGCGCGCCACGGCGATCCTGCTCGTGGTGTTCTGGCATTGCATCGATGCGCTCTGCTGGTTCGTGCCATGCAGGGGATTGCCGCCGTACATCGATGGCGTGGACCTCTTCTTCGTCCTTAGCGGCTACCTCATCGGCGGTATTCTCCTGAATTACGCCGCGATGGAGGGCGTGCCCTGGTGGCGGCGTCTACTGGACTTCTGGCAGCGTCGCTGGCTGCGCACCCTGCCCAACTATTACCTCTTCCTCGTGCTGAACGTGGTGCTGGTGTACACAGGTGTCACGAACGGAATGCTCAACCACAACACCTGGGGCTATGTCTTCTTCCTGCAGAACCTGTGGAAGCCGGTGGACCTCTTCTTCTGGGAATCGTGGTCGCTGGTGGTGGAGGAATGGTTCTACCTCCTGTTCCCAGTGGCGCTCTTCTCGGTGCTGCCAGTACTGCGCGTCCGGGGGCGTGCGGTCTTCCTGGCGATCACGTTGTTGTTCATCGCGTTGCCTACGATAGAACGACTTCTCATGGCGGATGCTGTCAACTCCGTGTTCGAGTTGGAACAGGGCGCGCGCAAGCTGGTGATCACGCGACTGGACACCATCGGCTTCGGGATGCTGGCGGCATGGCTGCACACCGGCTTCGTATTGCGTTGGAGGCAGGTGCGCGTCTCGTTGTTCCTCCTCGGCGTAGTGGGCATGGTCGCGAACGCCTACGCCTACGGCAACGGAGCACTGCATTTTTCCGCCACCTGGTTCTTCACTGTGAACGGGGTCGCCATGGCGCTGCTGCTACCACTGCTCTCCACTTGGCAGAGCGTTCCGCGTGGCGGATCGGTGGTCGTGTTCATCAGCAAGGTGAGCTATGCGCTCTATCTCGTGCATCAGCCGTTGCGTGCCTTTTGGAACCGCATGTTCGGCGATGCGACAACCCCGCAAGGAGTGACGCTCTGGATGCTTTACTGGGTCGCTAGCATCGCCATCGCCTGGCTGGTGTACCGTTTCTGGGAGAAGCGCTTCATGGACCTGCGCGATGTGCTGGGAAGGCGGATGCTGAAGGATCACTCCTCGTAGCTGTCCTTGAACAACAGATCGCTCTCGTACGGATAGCGCGCGATGTGCAGCGCCTTCACCCGTTCGTAGAGCCGCTTGCGCAGTTGGTCCAGGTTCGTACGCGCCGCTGCGCTGATGAAGAGGCACTCCTCACCGGCCATGCGCGACATCCAGGTATCGGTCAGTTCCTCGAGGGAGTATTGCTCCACGCGCTTCGGGGCCAGGTCATCGGGATCGAAGGGCGCCGGGCGGTATGCGTCGATCTTGTTGAAGACCACCATCACGGGCTTGTCGCCCGCGCCGATCTCGTTCAGGGTCTGTTTCACCGTCTCGTACTGCTCCTCGAAATTGTGGTGGCTGATGTCCACCACGTGCAGGAGCAGGTCGGCCTCCCGTGTTTCGTCCAACGTGCTCTTGAAGCTCTCGATCAATTGGTGGGGCAACTTGCGGATGAAGCCCACGGTATCGCTCACGAGGAAGGGCAGGTTGCCCAGCACCACTTTGCGCACCGTGGTATCGAGCGTTGCGAATAGCTTGTCCTCGGCGAAGACCTCGCTCTTGCTCAATGCGTTCATGAGCGTGCTCTTGCCCACGTTGGTGTAGCCGACCAGCGCCACGCGCACCAGCTTGCCACGGTTGCCGCGCTGGGTGGCCATCTGCTTGTCGATGTCCTTGAGCTGGCCTTTGAGCAGCGAGATCCGATCACGGATCAAGCGCCTGTCGGTCTCGATCTCCTTTTCACCGGCACCACCGCGCGTTCCCGTTCCGCCCCGCTGGCGCTCCAAGTGCGTCCACAACTTGGTGAGGCGCGGCAGCATGTATTCGTACTGTGCCAGCTCCACCTGCTTCTTGGCATGGGCGGTGCGCGCGCGGCGGGCGAAGATGTCAAGGATCAGCCGAGGCCGGTCGAGCACGGGCTTCTCCAGCTCCTTCTCGATGTTGCGCTGTTGTGCGGGCGACAGCTCATCATCGAAGATGACGCAATCCGCGTCGTTGGCCTCCATCCACGCCTTCACCTCGGCGAGCTTGCCGCTGCCGATGTAGCTGCGGCCATCCGGCCTGGCCATGCGCTGCATGAAACGCTTCAGCGTGCGTATGTCGGCCGTTGTCGCCAGGAATTCCAGCTCGTCCAGGTATTCTTTCGCGCGCTCATCATCCTGCCCGGGGGTGATGAGGCCGATGAGCACGGCGCGCTCGGCCTTGCTCTTGCGCTCCCCCGGATCGATCATAGCGTGATGGCTTCGGCGCGGGATTGCATCAGGGCTTCACGGCCAGGGCCCGCACATGGTCCACAACGGCCTCGATCTCCTTGGGCGTGAGCATCTGCTTGTAGGGTTGCATGGTCCCCTTGCCTTCGCTTACGCGCGTGATCATCTCGGCGCGGGAGAGGACCGACAGCGTAAGGTCCTTGGCGCCATTGAAGCCCAGCTTGCCGGTACTGCCGTGGCAAAGCACGCAGTGCATGCGGAAGAGCTGCTCGCCCTTGGGCGCCCCTCCTTCGGCCGGAGCGAGCGAAGCGCGGGAATCGGCCTCGCTATTTCCGCAAGCGATGAGCAGGGCGGTAATCGCTCCGAGAAGAAGAGCGGTGTTCCTCATAGCCAGCCGAGACTGTGGCCGATATCCCTGAACGGCCAGGGAACGGCCCAAAGGATCAGTAGTGTACCGATGCCGTAGAACACGGCGATCTGCCGCTGTTTGCTGCGTTCATCCTGTGCGCGCTTGCTCAATACGCGGCCAAGGGTGATGAGCGCCACGGCGAGCACCATCGTTCCAGCGTGCTCGTACTTGACGAACTTGTGGAAGGGATCCAGTTCCCGGCTCTTCAGCGCATTCCAATTCATGCCATAGAGGATGGCTCCGAGGAGCAATTGCACGTGGCAGAGCACCATGGCCACTATGGTTATCATGCGCTCGCCGGTGAGGATGGGACGACCGATGAGCCAGCCACGCAGGTTCGTGAACACCGCATAGAGCAGAGCGAAGAGGACGGCATAGCGCAGCAAGCTGTGCAGGAATACCATAGGCAGGAGCGAATACGGGCCGAAGGTAGTAGCAGGAGCCGCTGTGATGGAACGTGTGCCTGGTGCGTGATGGTGCCATCCGGCCATCGCCGCTACTTTCGCCCACCTCCATGCGACCCCTGCCATGCTGCCTTGCCTGGGCGCTGTCTTCATTGGCAGTGGCGCAGAGCACGCCGCCCCCCGCGCACGTGGTGAGCACCGCGCCTTCGTTGATCGCGTTCACCAATGCCACCTTGCACGTTGATGCACGCACCGTGCTGAACAACGCCACGCTCGTGGTGAAGGACGGAGAGGTGATGGCTGCCGGGAACGATGCAGTCATCCCAGCCGGTGCAGTGGTGAGGGACATGAAGGGCTTGCACATCTGGCCTGCGTTGATCGATCCATACAGCGACCTGGGGCTGCCAACGAGCACGGCGGAGGAGCGCAAGGCCGAGAACCGGGCTGCACGCCACTGGAACGATGCACTGCGCGCTGATGCTCATGCGCACGAGCTCTTCAAGAACGATCCGGAGCGCGCTTCCAAGCTCCGTGAACAGGGCTTCGGAGCGGTGATCACCCACCGCATGGACGGGATCGCGCGCGGCACATCGGCTGTCGTGCTGCTCAACGATGAGGATCCTGTTAAGTCCATCGCTCGTGCAGACGTCGCTTCGCATTTCAGCTTCCGCAAGGGGAGCAGCACTGATGGATACCCCAGTTCGCTGGCTGGGGCCATTGCATTGGTGCGGCAAGCTTTCCTGGATGCGCGGTGGTACTCCCAGCTGCGAGCACCGCAGGAGACCGATGCGGTGCTGCATGCGCTCGGCTGCCAGTTGGACGGTCGCGTGGTGTGCGAAGCCAACGACAGGAACGACGTCCTGCGGTGGGCCGGGGTGCTCAACGAGTTCCAGCTTCCCGGGATCATCAAAGGATCGGGAGACGAATACGCACGCCTGAACGAGATCAAAGCAACAGGCCTTCCGCTCATCATCCCGTTCGCCCTGCCGGAAGCCTACGATGTGGAAGATCCCTTCGACGCGCAAGAGGTGAGCTTTGCGCGGCTCAAGCATTGGGCATACGCACCGTTCAACGCCGCGATGCTCGATAGCGCAGCCATTCCTTTCGCCCTCACCGCTCACGGCCATACGGAACTCGGTTCCATTTGGGCGGAACTGCGGAAGCTGGTCGCCTGCGGATTGGATAGTTCCCGCGCCATAGAAGCGCTCACTTCCGATCCCGCTCGTCTGTTCGGGCTCGATGACCGCCTTGGGACGCTGCGCAAGGGCATGATCGCGAACTTCCTCATCACCTCGCACCACTTGCTGCACGAGAAGAACATCCTGCACGAGACCTGGGTGCAAGGCCATCGCTTTATGCTCAGTGATCCCGAGGCGCCGAAGCTGCAAGGCACCTATGAACTGAACATGGTCGATGCCATCTGGACCATGGAGATCACCGGTGAGCGCGAAAAGCAAGAAGTGACGGTGAAGCGCCCCAATGAGAGCGATAGTTCGAAGGTGAAAGTGCGATTTGAACGACAAGGTTCTCTGGTGAGCTTGGCCTTCGCTCCGCGCGAAGCACCGGCTGAATTGCTGCGATTGACCGGTACCATCCATGCGGACGGGGGTCTCTGGGATGGCCAGGGCCAACGGCCCGGTGGAGCCTGGTTCGTGTGGAGCGCGATCCGAAGGGCGGACAAGCGCGACGCCAGGACCAGCAAGGCCGACACCAGCAAGGTGAAGCCGCCTCCCGCGCATGGCGACCTCGTCTTCCCGCTCGTTGGCTACGGATGGCGTCAGGCTCCCGCCCAGGAGTCCGTTGTTCTGCGCAATGCCACGGTATGGACGAACACGAGCAAGGGGATCTTGCGGAACACGGACGTGCTCATGCACCGAGGGAAGATCATAGCCGTAGGCGAGAAGCTCGATGTGCCATCCTTCTTCCCCGGGAAGCACAAGCCCACGGTGCTGGAGCTGGATGCTGCCGGCAAGCACCTTACGTGCGGCATCATTGATGAGCACTCGCACATTGCGCTAAGCCGTGGCGTGAACGAAGGGAGCCATGCGATCACCAGCGAAGTGCGCATGGGCGATGTAGTGAACCCCGACGACGTGAACATCTATCGTGATCTCGCCGGTGGAGTGACCACTGCCCAATTGCTCCACGGCAGCGCCAATCCCATCGGTGGGCAGAGCGCGCTGATCAAGTTGCTGTGGGGCCATGCAGGCGACTCCCTGCTCATCCGTGATGCGCCCAAGCGGATCAAGTTCGCATTGGGCGAGAATGTGAAGCAGAGCAACTGGAGCAATCCCAGCCCGCGATTTCCGCAGTCGCGCATGGGCGTGGAACAACTCTTCTATGATGCGTTCCACCGCGCACGCAGCTATGCTCAGGAATGGAGCCGCTGGGCCGTGCTGAAGCCGAAGGACCGGGAAGGCCACGATGCCCCGCGAAGGGACCTACGCTTGGAAGCGCTCGCGGAGATCCTGCGTGGTGAGCGTGACATCAGCTGCCATAGCTATGTGCAGAGCGAGATCGCCATGTTGATGCACGTCGCGGATAGCATGGGCTTCACCGTGAACACCTTCACGCATATCCTCGAGGGCTACAAGGTGGCGGCGCGCATGCGCGAGCATGGTGCCAGTGCAAGCACCTTCAGCGATTGGTGGGCCTACAAGTTCGAGGTGTACGATGCCATACCGTACAATGCGGCATTGCTTCAGATGAACGGCGTGAACACGGGGATCAACAGCGACGATGCCGAGATGAGCCGGCGCTTGAACCAGGAGGCGGCCAAGGCCGTGAAGTACGGAGGAGTGAGCGCAGAGGAGGCCTGGAAGATGGTGACGCTCAATCCGGCCCGCATGCTTAAGCTGGACCATCGCATCGGTACGGTGGAAACGGGCAAGGACGCCGACCTGGTGCTCTGGAGCGCCGATCCGCTGAGCATCGAGGCCCGCGCAATCAAGACCTATGTGGATGGTGCATGCTACTACGATGAAGCGATGGACCGGGAACGGAGGGCATGGGTGGCAGCGGAACGCGATCGTATCGTACGTGCCATGCTCCAGGCAAAAGGCGATGGAGCTCCCACCAAGAAGGCCCGCCGTGATCAACCACGCTTGTGGGAGTGCGACGACATCGGTGATGAAGAAGAGCAAAAGCATGATCGCTGATCGCTTCATATCCATGTTCGCCGCATTGCTGGTGCCCTGCGCATTGCTTGCACAACGGCCCACGCCCGCGCCTCCGCAAACCAGGAGCGTACTCGTGACCGGCGGTACCGTGCATGTGGGCGATGGCAAGGTGATCGATGAAGGCGCCGTCGGTTTCCGCGGCGGTCGCATCGATTACGTGGGGTACAACTATGGCGTTACTGCGGCCTATGACACTGTGATCGATGCAAAGGGGCAGCATGTGTATCCAGGCTTCATAGCGCTCGATGCCACCTTGGGCCTCGTGGAGATCGAGCAGGCGCGTTCAACAGTGGACCAGCAGGACATCGGATCCATGGAGCCCGAGTTGCGTGCGATATCGGCCTTCAAGTGCGATTCGCGCGTGATCCCGACAGTGCGGGCGAACGGGGTGCTCATGGCCCAGATCGCACCGCGTGGCTTGACCATCGCCGGGTCCAGCAGCGTTGTACAACTGGATGCATGGGAGAATGACGACGCTATCGTGAAGGCCGATGACGGGATCTTCCTGTCATGGCCCATCGCATACCAGCGCAGCGGTTGGTGGGCCGAGCCCGGGGAAACGGACAGCGAGAAGAAAGATGAACGAGCCCGGCGCCTCGCTGAGATAGCCGCCTTCATCCGTAGAGCCCGGGCCTATGCACAGGTGGCCACGCAATCACCGCCCGATCCGCGCTTGGAGGCCATGCGCGGTTTGTTCAGCGGGAGCAAATCGCTATTCGTGCGTGCCAACGCCGCCAAGGAGATCGTCGAAGCAGTGCAATTCGCGAAGGCCGAAGGCGTGAAACGGACCGTGATCGTGGGAGGATATGATGCCTGGCGTGTTGCCGACCTCTTGCGCGAGAACAAGGTGGATGTGGTCCTTCGGCGCACGCACAGCCTTCCGTTGCGGCCCGATGATGATGTGGACCTCCCTTACCGACTTCCCGCTTTGCTGAAGGAACGTGGCGTGCGCTTCTGCGTGAGCTATTCTGATGGCTCGCGCGAGCACTCAGGCCTTCGCAGTCTTCCCTTCACAGCGGGCACTGCACGCGCCTATGGGCTTCTTGGTGAAGATGCCCTGCGCGCCATTACGCTGGACGCCGCAGCCGTGCTCGGCGTGGACGACAAGTGCGGCAGCCTGACCGTAGGCAAGGATGCCACTCTCTTCGTAAGCAGCGGCGATGCGTTGGACATGCGTGGCAATGATGTGCGCCTGGCCTTCATCCAGGGCCGCCGCATCGTGCTCGACGACCACCAAAAGCAGTTGTTCCGGCAGTACAAGGACCGCCGCTGAGGTCGCTCGTGCTGATTGGGTCCCGGCGCGCTTCAGTACATTACAGCCGATCTCAAGATGGAACGATGAACGCTCGCGACAGGGCAGGTGACGAGAGGGCACATGATGCGCTCGCACTGCGACTGGATCCGCGCCGTGTTACGATTGTGCTCCTTCTTTTCCTGCTCATTCTGTTGCTCCTCGATCTCCTGGTTGCATTCGGCCACTTGACGCTCGGGCGACCGTGGACTGCCGTAAGCATGTTGTTCGACATGGACCGAGAAGGCAATGTGCCTACCCTGTTCAATGTGCTGCTGTTCTTGTTCGCATCGCTTTTGTTCCACTACCGCAGCCGGTCGGAGAAGGGCCCAGCGCGCTGGCCTTGGTCTTTGATGGCTTTCATCATGCTCTTCCTTGGCGTGGATGAAGGTTCCCAGATACACGAGCGCTTCATGCTCTGCACGCTCAGGATCCTCGGCGACGGCGATTTGCGGGCGGGGGGGAGGGGATGGTTGTTCTACGCGTGGTACATTCCATACAGTGTGGCATCGCTGGCACTGATCGCCCTGCTTGTACCGTGGTTCTTGCGCCTCTCATCCAGCGCACGCCGCGGATTCCTTCTTGCAGGTGCGACCTATTTGAGCGGCGCAGTCTTCGTAGAGGCCTGGAGCGGTGGGCTGGCCGAGCAGCTCATGCTAAGTGACACTGACCGCTCACCGCCAGGAGTGCCTTGCGAGATCTACCAGCCAGGCAGCTGCTTTCTGTATGGTGATTCACGTTTCGTATTGGCTTGCGCCCTCGAAGAGACGTTGGAGATGCTGGGGGTCATCCTATGCATCAGGACGCTCCTCGGTTCGTTACGCAGTCATGATGCCAGAATTCTCATAGAGTTTGCAAGCGGGAACAAGACCGCTCAATAGCCCAGCCTTCCGCGCACGCGGCGAAGCACTTCATGGGCAACGGCACGCGCTTTCTCCTCGCCTTCCATCAGCCGCGCATCCAGTTCCGACTTGTCGGTGCTCAGGCGCGCGAAAGTCTCACGCTCCTGTTGGAAGCCATCGAGCAGGGCAGCCAGCAACTCCTTCTTAGCGTGGCCATATCCGTATCCGCCGGCGCGGTAGCTGGCGGCCATGGAATCCACAGCACCCTTCGGTGCCACAAGGCTGAAGAGCCTGAACACGTTGCACGTCTCCGGGTCCTTGGGCGCTTCCAGCGGTGTGCTGTCCGTGACGATGTTCATCACCTCCTTCTTCAACTCTTTCTCCGGCGCGAATAGGCTGATGACGTTGCCACGGCTCTTGCTCATCTTCTCGCCGTCGGTGCCAGGCACCGTCATCACGTGCGGATCGATGCGCGCCTCGGGCAGCACGAAGCATTCGCCCATTTGGTGGTTGAAGCGTTCGGCTACATCGCGAGCCATCTCCAGGTGCTGCTTCTGGTCCTTGCCTACGGGAACGAATTCAGCATCGTACAAGAGGATGTCCGCCGCCATGAGCATGGGATAGGTGAACAGCCCTCCATTCACGTCCTCCAATCGGTCCGCCTTGTCCTTGAAGCTATGGGCGAGCGCGAGCCGCGAGTAGGGGAAGAAGCAGCTCAGGTACCAGGTCAGCTCGGTCACCTCCGGCACCATGCTCTGGCGGTAGAATACCGTTCGCGCGGTATCGAGCCCGCACGCCAGCCATGCAGCGGCCACGCCGTAGGTGTTGGCTTGCAGCAGCGCGGGGTCCTTGATCTGCGTGAGCGAATGCAGGTCGGCGATGAAGAGGAAGGAATCGTTGCCGGGGGCGGTGCTCATGGCCACTGCCGGCCTGATGGCGCCCAGCACGTTGCCCAAGTGAGGCACGCCCGTGCTTTGTATGCCGGTGAGGATCCGTGGCATGCGTCTTCGTCCCGGTCACGGGAGTGGGTGGCGAAGGTATCCCCGGCTGGCCACTGGTGTTCGATCGCTCGCGCCAACGGCCACTACTTTCGCCGCCTTTCCGCCATGAGCCATTCCGCCCATCCCGACCGGCCTCGCATTCCAGATGGCGAGTCGCGCAGGAATGTCGTAGCCAAGTGGCTCTTCCTGCCCTTGCGATGGCTGTACAAACTGTGGTTCGCCTTCGTGTTCTTCACTTCCCTTGTGGTCCTCTACGTTCCTTTTCGCATCCTGCTCTACCGGCCGCAGCGCTATGTGCGCGCCTTCCGGCTCAAGCGCCGGTGGGCCGGTTTCCTGCAATGGGCCGTGGGCGTGCCGCTTCGCACCAGGCGTTCCTCGGCATTGCCTCCTCCGCCATACATCATATGCTGCAACCATAGCAGCTATCTTGATATCATACAGATGTACAATGTGATCCCGGACTATTTCCTCTTCATCGGCAAGTACGAGTTGCTGCGCTGGCCGCTCTTCAACATCTTCTTCAAGGGCATGAACATCGCCGTGAACCGGGGCAATAAGATGGAGGCAGCGAAGGCGTTCCGAAAGGCTGCTCAAGCCATCGATCGCGGCACCAGTATCGCCATCTTCCCTGAGGGCACCATTCCCGTGCATACACCGCGCATGAAACCGTTCAAGGACGGGGCGTTCAAGCTCGCAATCGAGAAGCAAGTGCCCATCGTGCCCATTTCCTTTCTCGATCACTGGCGATACTTCGGCGAGCCCTTGGAGATCATGGCTCGCGCACGACCGGGCGTTGCTCGAGCCATCGTGCATGAGCCTGTTTCAACAGCCGGTCTTACCGAGGCCGATCTGGTAGATTTGCGCGCTCGGATCTATCGCATCATCGAAGAACCTCTGCTGCAGCCATGAAGATCGACGAGGCCACCCTGGACCGCATCGCGGAACTCACGCGGCTCGATTACAGCGACCCTGCGGCGCGCCAGACCATTCTCGCCGACATGGAACGAGTGCTCTCCTTCGTGGAGAAGTTGAATGAAGTGGACACTGCCGGTGTGGAACCGCTGATCTTCATGACCGATGAGGAGAATGTGCTGCGCGAGGACGTGGCCTTTCCTTCCATCACCAAGCAAGAGGCGCTGATGAACGCTCCTGTGAAGGACAGCGACTACTTCAAGGTGCCCCGGGTGATCGATAAGGGCTGATCGGTGGGCTTTTCCGGCTCTGAGGATATGCAGCACTCGACTCCCATGCGGCCTGCTCGTTGTGGTCGCCAGCCCGATTGCCGCAACCGTATCTTTCGATTCGCATAGACGTTCAACGTCCTCAAAAGGCAAGGTCCATGGAAGTCCGCAAAGTCGACGCCTCGGAGATCACCCACGAGCAGTTCATCGAGGAGCACTGGAAGCCCGGCATTCCGCTGGTTTTCAAGAACGCCACCAAGGTGTGGAAGGCGAACGGCCAGTTCAGCCCGGAGTGGTTCCGAAAGAACTTCGGCGACCGCAAGACGACTGTGGATGGCACGGTGTACACCATGAACGAGATCCTCGACCTCGTGGAAGGAAAGGATACAAGTCGCCCGGTTCCATATCCCTGCAAGTACCACCTGCCGACGCAACTCCCTGAGGTCTTATCGATGGTATCCCCGCTGAACCTAGGCTTCGCCAAGCCGAATTGGTTGGAGAGCTCCTGGTTCAAGCGCGGTTACTGGGGTGGCGCATTGGAGATGTTCATCGGCGGCACCGGCGGGAAATTCCCGTACGTGCATGTGGACTATTACCATCTGAGCGCATGGATCAATCAGCTCTACGGACGCAAGCAGTTCACCGTATGGCCCAAGGGGCAGGATGAATTCCTCTACCCCGAATCCGGCAATGCATGGAAGAGCGCCATCCCGGACATCGAGAATGTGGACCTCTCGAAATTCCCGAAGTACAAGGACGCAACGCCAATCACCTTCGTGGTGGGCGCGGGCGAGACGCTGTTCATTCCTTTCGGCACATGGCACACCGCCAAGAGCCTGGAACCCACCATCTCCGTCGCATTCGACCTGCTGAACGATCATAACTTCCCGCTCTTCCTGAAGGATGTCTGGGCTTTCAAGAAGCAACAAGGCACCGCCAAGGCGATCGCGGCAACCAGCTACGCGGCTGTTGGCGGGTTCGTTTGTCGCGTAGGCGATATGATGGGCGTGGAGCGCAGCGGCGTGCATAATTGAGCCCTCGAGGCCAGGCACTGTCGAGGCCGACCCCTCGACGTATAAGCTCGTCAACCACTACGCATTCCGTTAATGGCTGAGCCCTCGCCGGAAGGGGCATGGGTCGTTCGCGATTGGCGGCACTTCCTGAAACGCTCGTTGAACTGCCCCGCGCCGACAGCGCAGGATTGAACATCGCCACTATCGTCATCGTGGGTTTCAGCTCGCTTGGTGTGCTGCGCGCCGTGTTCAACAAGCAGCGGATCCAATGCGCCTGCCAGGGCACAGTCTTCGATCTGCCGATGAGCACGGTCACCATCATCGAGGACCCGCCGATGTTGGCAATGGCTGCCGGGATGCTCGTGGCGCTCTGATCGCTCAGGCCCGCTGCATTTCCGCCTGGTCTTCCTCGGCCAAGGATTCATCCTCTACGCCGATTTCGTCCCACCGGGCACGCCGACCGGTTCCCAGCTCCCGCCACCCGAAAATGAGCACGATAGAAATGGCCGAGAGCACGTTCACCGCAACGAACGCGTTGATGAAGGTGGCGTCGCCGTG
The DNA here is from genome assembly GCA_016710965.1 of Flavobacteriales bacterium. GTDB lineage: Bacteria > Bacteroidota > Bacteroidia > Flavobacteriales_F > PHOS-HE28 > PHOS-HE28. The sequence goes on along the minus strand of JADJTW010000031.1, from coordinate 503,742 downwards.
CCACCAAGCGGGCAGTACGGGAAGGATGAAGAAGGCGCAATTGCTTACGACCTGCATGATCAGAAGGATCACCCCGCTGCGCGTCATGTTGTATGTCCAGCTCAGGAAAATGGTAAGCGCAACCATGCTCATCAGGAACATGTGCCAAGGATAGCCGTCGGGCACGCCCTCACCGATCAGCAGCATGGGCAGGTACCACAAGCCCCACGAAACACCGATGATCAGGCAGGAAGCCAGCGCAGACCAGCGTTGCTGCATGCGTGTCACGCAGAATTTCAACCATGCTGTTTCTTCTACGATGGCGATCCCCACGATGAAGCCCAGGTTAGACAGCCAGTGCTTCAAGTTGGAGAAATCGCCCCCGAAGAAATCATGCACCACCCAACCAGGCCATGCCTTGGCCCCGACCAAGACCAGGGCACCAACCCCGACATAGGTGAACATGAACTTCCAGCCTAAGCCCAAGGCGTACCACCTTAGAGGCACGCGCCAGTGAAGGAATGCGCCGAAGAGCTTTCGCAAGCCGTCGCGACCTTCGAGATACCACGTGAGCGCAATGGCGAAGACGAGCGGCCCGAACACGCGCATGCGGAAGACCATCCAAGCCGCCTTGCTCGAATGCAGATGCGCGCCTTCGGTCACCATCGACTTCACGATCCAAACGACGCCGAATTGATAGCCGAGCGTGAGCAGCACGAAGACCAGCACAGGATACTTTGCGACGAGCCTCCTCATGGCTACGATGAAACGTCGGCGAAGCTAGATGAAGGTCCCCCTCGTGGTCAACCTTACAAGCGCATTTGGACCTCGGACTGCCGACAAAGCATTGTTAGTGGGCTGGCCAGAGTCCCACGCTCCATGGCCACGCCACGCCCGGCTACATTCGCGGCCATCTTCAGCCCAACACCATGTACGGTAGCATAAGGCAGCACCTCACCGATGAACTGAGATCCATCGACGACGCCGGTCTCTTCAAGCGCGAACGCGTCATCACCAGCGAACAGGGCGCGGAGATCATCGTGAATGGCAAGCCAGTCCTCAACTTCTGCGCGAACAACTACCTCGGCCTCAGTTCCCACCCCGATGTCGCCGCCGCCGCGCATGCTGCACTGGACCGCCATGGGTATGGCATGAGCAGCGTGCGCTTCATCTGCGGCACCCAGGACATCCACAAGGAATTGGAACAGAAGCTCGCTGCATTCCACGGCACCGAAGACACCATTCTCTACGCCGCCTGCTTCGATGCCAACGGTGGTGTATTCGAGCCATTGCTGGGGGAAGGCGACGCGATCATCAGTGACGCGCTCAACCACGCGAGCATCATCGATGGGGTGCGGCTTTGCAAAGCCATGCGGTATCGCTACGCCAACAACGACATGGCGGACCTGGAGGTGCAGCTGAAGACCGCTCGTGCCGATGGTGCCCGCCACATCATCGTAGTCACCGATGGTGTATTCAGCATGGATGGCATCATTGCCGACCTCAAGGGCGTATGCGACCTGGCGGACAAATACGACGCACTGGTGATGGTGGATGAGTGCCATGCGGCGGGCTTCATCGGGAAGACCGGCCGGGGGAGCGTGGAGCATTGCGGCGTTTCCGGCCGTGTCGACATCATCACGGGTACGCTGGGCAAAGCGCTCGGAGGTGCCATGGGCGGTTACACCACCGGCCGCAAGGAGATCATCGAATTGCTGCGCCAGCGCAGTCGGCCCTACCTGTTCAGCAACTCCCTGGCCCCCTCGATCGTGGGCGCGTCCATCAAGGTCATCGACCTTCTCAGCGGCAGCACCGAATTGCGCGACCGGCTGGAGAAGAACGTCGAGCGCTTCCGCTCGGGCATCGAGAAGATGGGTTTCAAGACCCGCGGCGCCGGGGCGGCCATTGTCCCCGTGATGCTGGGTGATGCCAAGCTCAGCCAAGTGATGGCTGATGAGCTGCTGAAGGAAGGGATCTACGTCATCGGCTTCTTCTACCCAGTGGTGCCCAAGGACACCGCCCGGATCAGGGTGCAACTGAGCGCGGCCCACACCGAAGCCCATATCGACCAAGCCCTGGCCGCCTTCGGCAAGGTGGGCAAGGCCTTGGGGGTGCTCTGATCGGCATGGCCGTGTGCGTGGCAGGCATGAACAGGGCTTTGTTCGTTTCGGGAATAAGCATCTATATTCGCAGCCCGTTTTCAGGGACCTATACCCTCTCAACCCGCAGTATCGTGGCATCTACCACCCACATCACCAGCATGGCCAACAAGGCCACCGTGCAGCAGGAATGGCTGCTCGTGGATGCTGAGAACGAAGTCCTTGGACGGCTGGCCAGCAAAGTGGCCATGCTCGTTCGCGGCAAGCACAAGCCCACCTTCACCCCGCATGTGAACTGCGGCGACCAGGTGATCGTGATCAACGCAGACAAGGTGCGCCTGACCGGCACCAAGATGGCCGACAAGGAGTACCAGCGCTACAGCCTCTATCCCGGTGGGCAAACCCGCGAGAAAGCTGTCGACCTCAAGGCCCGGAAGCCCGAAGCCTTGGTGGAGATCGCTGTTCGCGGCATGCTTCCCAAGAACCGATTGGGCCGCAGGCTCTTCAACAACCTGCACGTTGTGGTGGGCAACAGCCACGACCACGCCGCCCAGAAGCCCCGCAACTTCGACCTGAACACGCTCAAGTAAGATGGCCACTATCAACAGCCTCGGTCGCCGCAAGACCTCCATCGCCCGCGTGGTCCTCAAGGACGGCAAGGGCAGCATCACGGTGAACGGCCGCGACAGCAAGGAGTATTTCCCCATCACCATGCAGCAGTTCAAGCTGCAGCAACCCTTCAAGCTCACCGATACCGTGGGCAAGTACGATGTGACGGCCACCGTCGATGGCGGCGGGATCACCGGACAGGTGGATGCCGTGCGCTTGGGCATCGCCCGCGCCTTGGTGAAGATCGACGCCGACCACAAGCCGAAATTGAAGGCCGAGGAACTGATGACCCGTGACCCACGCGCGGTGGAACGGAAGAAGTTCGGACGCAAGAAGGCGCGCAAGCGCTACCAATTCAGCAAGCGTTAAGGTCCCTGCGCTTGTTCAGGATCCAATCCGGACGGACTCACCTCACGGTGGCTACCATCAGGATGCCTGTGTCAACGGGAACAAGGAAAGTGAACAAACAAGAGGAAAATGGCTCGTATCGAATTCGACCGCCTGCTCGAGGCCGGCGTGCATTTCGGCCACCTGCGCCGCAAGTGGAACCCCAACATGGCTCCCTACATCTTCGGGGAGAAGAAGGGGATCCACATCATCGACCTGAACAAGACCGGCGCCAAGCTGGAGGAGGCTGCTGCTGCGATGAAGAACATTGCCCGCAGCGGCAAGAAGGTGCTCTTCGTGGCCACCAAGAAACAGGCGAAGGACATCGTTACCGAGAAGGTGAAGGCCACCGGCATGCCGTACGTGACCGAGCGTTGGAGCGGTGGCATGCTCACCAACTTCGGCACCATCCGCCGCACCATCAAGAAGATGGCGACCATCGACCGGATGAAGACGGACGGCACGTTCCAGAACATGAGCAAGCGCGAGCGCCTGCAAGTGAGCCGCCAGCGCGAGAAGATGGAGAAGAACCTCGGGTCGATCGCCGACCTCACCCGTCTGCCAAGCGCACTGTTCATCGTGGACATCGTGAAGGAGCATATCGCGGTGGCCGAGGCCCGCAAGCTCAACATCCCCACGTTCGCGATGGTGGATACCAACAGCGATCCCACGCTCATCGACTTCCCCATCCCGGCCAACGACGATGCCACCAAGAGCATCGAACTCATCGTTGATACCATGATCGCTGCGATCAACGAGGGCATGGAGGAGCGCAAGAACGATAAGACCGCAGTGGACGAAGGAGGCGAAGAGGAAGCGGCCGAAGCGCCCGAGACGCCTGCCGCCACCGAGGAAGTCGCTGCCGCCGTGGTTGCTGAAGAGCCGGCTGCGGACAGCACCGAGGAGAACGCCTGATCCGAAGCACAACGATCGGTAGGGCGGGACGCCTCCTGCCCCGACCATCCCAACCACCCAACTATGAGCACCATGGCAATTACCGCCGCTGATGTGAACAAGCTGCGCCAGATCACCGGCGCGGGCATGATGGATTGCAAGCAGGCCCTGACCGAGGCCAATGGCGACTTCGATGCCGCCATCGACATCCTGCGCAAGAAGGGCCAGAAGGTGGCCAGTAAGCGAGCCGACCGCGACGCCAGCGAAGGCCAGGTCATTGGCCTCACCAGTGCCGATGGGAAACGCGGCGTGCTGGTATGCACCAACTGCGAAACCGACTTCGTGGCCAAGAACGCGGACTTCGGCGCCATGGCCAATCGCATCACCAGCATCGCGCTGGAGAAGAACGCCGATAGCGTGGATGCGCTGAAGGCGATGGCTTATGACAGCAATGGCCTGACCATCGCTGAGAAGCTCATCGAGCAGACCGGAGTGATCGGCGAGAAGATCGAAGTGAGCGCATGCCACCTGCTGACCGCCGAGTTCGTGTACGCCTACAACCACCCCGGCAACAAGGTTGGGAGCCTGGTGGGCCTCAACAAGACCGGCTTTGAGACCGTCGCGAAGGACGTGGCCATGCAGGTTGCCGCCATGGGTCCGATCGCGCTCAGCAAGGAGACCACGCCCCAGAACGTGATCGACAAGGAGATCGAGATCGGCAAGGAGCTGGCGATCCAGGAGGGCAAGCCCGTGGACATGGCCGAGAAGATCGCCATGGGCCGCCTCAACAAGTTCTTCAAGGAGAGCACCCTGCTCGCCCAGGAATTCATCAAGGATAACAAGCTCAACGTGGAGCAGTACGTGAAGAGCGCGGACAAGGACCTCGCGGTCACCGGCTTCAAGCGCCACTCGCTCACTGTCTGATGCACACCAGCAACCAAAGGGACAGGGGAGGCCGCAACGCCTCCCTTTTTCTTTTCCTTTGGGCCGAACCCCCATCATGGCCAATACCTACAAGCGCATCCTCCTGAAGCTCTCCGGCGAAAGCCTCATGGGCGACCAGTCCTACGGCCTCGACAGCAAGCGTCTGGACCAGTACGCCGAAGAGATCAGCACCATCGTGAAGCAAGGCGTGCAGGTGGCCGTGGTCATCGGTGGTGGCAACATCTACAGGGGCATGCAGGCCGAAGGCAACGGCATCGACCGGGTGCAGGGCGACCACATGGGCATGCTGGCCACCATGATCAACTCGCTGGCCCTTCAGAGCGCATTGGAGCATCACGGCCACAACACAAGACTGCTGAGCGCGATCAAGATGGATACCATCGCTGAACCTTTCATCCGACGTCGCGCGGTGCGTCACCTGGAGAAGGGCCGCATCGTGATCTTCGGTGCCGGCACCGGTAATCCCTACTTCACCACGGACACTGCTGCTTCGTTGCGTGCCATCGAGATCGAGGCCGATGTGATCCTCAAAGGAACCCGGGTGGATGGCATCTACACGGCTGATCCCGAGAAGGACAAGAACGCCACCAAGTACGACCGCATCACATTCGCCGAGGTGTACCACAAAGGCCTTAGTGTGATGGATATGACCGCCTTCACGCTATGCCGCGAGAATGCCCTGCCCATCATCGTCTTCGACATGAACAAGCCGGGCAACCTCTCCCGGCTCCTGGCAGGCGAGCGCGTGGGCACCCTGGTGGAGGTTTGACCCGACGCCATTCGCCAACGTTCCCGTTCAGTTATTTTCGGCCTCCGATCCCATTGCCATGACAGATACCGCTGCCACGATCAAACAGTGCGAGGAGCATATGCGCAAAGCTGTTGAGCACCTGGAAATCGAGCTGACCAAGGTGCGTGCTGGCGCCGCCAATCCCATGATGCTCGAAGGTGTCCGTGTGGACTATTACGGCCAGATGGTCCCCCTTTCGCAGGTGGCTGGCATCAACACAGGTGATTCGCGCACCCTGTTCGTGAAGCCTTGGGAGAAGAAGATGATCGATCCCATCGAGAAGGCCATCATCGGCGCCAACCTCGGCTTCAACCCGAGCAACAACGGCGAGAGCGTGATCATCCATGTGCCGATGCTGACCGAGGAGCGACGCAAAGCGCTGGTACGGACCGCGCATGCGGAGTTGGAGCATGCCAAGGTGGGCATCCGCACGGGCAGGCAGAAGGCCATGGATACGATCAAGGCCGCCAAGAAGGAAGGCCTGCCCGAGGACCACGCCAAGGACCTTGAAGGCCAGATCGAAAAGCTCACCGGCACCTACAACAAGAAGGCGGACGACCTGCTGGCGCTGAAGGAGAAGGATATCATGAAGGTCTAGGCCCAAACCGGGCTCCCTTCGCTGCAATTCCTGCACATCTCGACGCTGCTGCGCGACTTCAGCAACGATGCCCTGAAGACGTTGTACGCCTCGCTATGCCATAGCTCCCGGAATGTGTGCGTGCGCAGGTCGCCGAGCACATGATGCGCATCCTTGTCGAAGCAGCAGGGCACCACGCGTCCATCCCATGTGATCACGCAACTGTGCCACATCTTCCAGCAGTTGTCCTCCAGTTTGTTCTTCACTTCCCAGACCCCTGATGCGTTTCGCCGGTAACGCGCATACCGGTCCTGCGTGGGGATCAACGGGTGATCATCCTTCGGAGCGTAGATCTGCGCGGTCTTCAACCAGAGGTCATCCACGCCCATGAGCTTCGCCAACGCCCGCGCTTCCGGGATCTGGTGTTCGTTCGGTTTCACCACCAGGAATTGGAACACCACATGGGGTGTAAGGCTCTTCAACTTCTTCTTCCAACGAATGATCCGCTCGGCACCTTCGATCACCTTCGACAGCTCTCCTTCCTTGCGATAGGCGGAATAGGTTTCCTGATCGGTGCCGTCGAGCGAGATGATCAGGCGCGATAGGCCGCTACGAACAGTTTCTTCCGCCTTCGCCTCTGTGAGGAAGTGCGCGTTGGTGCTCGTTGCCGTGTAAAGGCCTCGCTCGCTGGCGATGCGCACCATGTCCAGGAAGCCGGGATTGATGTACGGTTCACCTTGGAAATAGAAGGTGAGCGCCCACAGGTCCGGCGCTAGTTCATCGATCACGCGCGTGAAGAGGTCCTGCTTCAAGTTCCCCGTTGGGCGCGTGAAGCTGCGCAGGCCGCTCGGGCATTCGGGGCAGCGCAGGTTGCACGCTGTAGTGGGCTCGAAGCTGATGCTGAACGGCATGCCTCCGATGCGTGGATCCTTGGTTCGCTTGGCACGTTGGTAGCTCGTCCACAAACCGGCCGCATTGCGCAGGCGGCGGGGTGTGGCCTTGCGGCTCCACTCGCGGGCATCGCGTGTGCGGGCGAACATGGGCGGCAAGGTAGAGCCATGACGCAGGTGACACGTCCGGGTGGCTACCTTCCCCATCCGATCCCAACCATCATGCGTTCCATGCTCTTCTTCGTTTTGCTATGTGCGACGATCGCGCGGGCCCAGTTCAGCAACATCGTTTGCACCGATGCCGCCGCGCTGCAAGCCATGAAAGGCCTGCATGATCCCGCGGACTATGCGGCGACCACCGTGATCGAGGACCATGAGGAGATCCTCTGTGCCCTGCGGACCGAGGTGAAGCCTGATTCACTGCGCGCACACTTGGAGCGCATCGTCGGATTCGGAACGCGGCACACATACTCCGATACGGTAAGCCCTACGACGGGCATTGGCGCGGCGCGGCGCTGGGCCTTCGAGAAATTCCAGCAGTTCTCGGCCATGAACGAAGACCGCTTGCTGCCCGCCTATCTGCAATTCGATTACGCCAACGAAAGCGGCGGATGCGGCAGCGGCCAAGGTTGGCGCAATGTGCTGGCCGTTCTCCCTGGCTCAAGCACTACCGGCCATCGGACCATCATCATCGAAGCACACCTTGACAGCCGCTGCGCCGACAACTGCGATCCTGCCTGCGAAGCCAACGGCGCCGAGGACAATGGAAGCGGGAGCGCCTTGGTGCTGGAGCTTGCGCGCGTGCTGAGCAAGTACACCTTCAAGCATACGCTGGTCTTCATGCTCGTCACCGGCGAGGAGCACGGCCTGTTGGGCTCGCGTGCCATGGCGCAATTCTGCACCACGCAGGGCATCGCCGTCAAGGGCGTGCTCAACAACGATATCGTAGGCGGCATCCTCTGCGGCCATACCGCTTCGCCTCCTGGTTGCGGCGTGCTGGATGAAGTGGACAGCCTTCAGGTGCGGATCTTCTCTCATGCCAATACGCGTGGCCTGGCGCAAGCCACAGCGCTCAGCTACAACGAGAAGCTTCATGATGAAGTGCCGGTTCCGATGCTCGTCAGCGTGATGGACCGCGAGGACCGGGTGGGGCGTGGCAGCGATCATATTCCATTCCGCGAAGCGGGCAAACAGAGCATCCGATTCTGCGCCGCGAACGAGCATGGCGATGGCGACCCCAGCGAGCCGGGCTACGACGATCGCCAGCATACCAGCAACGACATCCTAGGCCTGGACACGGATGGCGACCTGCTTATCGACAGCTTCTTCGTCGACTTCAACTACCTCGCGCGTAATGCGGTGATCAACGGCATGGAGGCCAGCTTGCTCGCACTGGGGCCGGAAACGCCGTCCTTCACCGTGCTCGACGAACCCACGGGCCTGCGAGTGCAGATAACCGATGGCCCTCAATGGGTTGCTTATCGGATCGGGGTCCGAGGCTTGAATTCGCCGCCGGCCTTCGACGCGCTCTATCGCACCGATCAGACAAGCTATCCCGTGCCTGGCTTGGAAGCGGCGCACGTTTATTACATCAGCGTCGCGGGGGTCGATGCCGAGGGCATCACAAGCATCTTCGGACCTGAACAAGTGCGCGCCAATGATGCCGCCACGCCTGCCGCGCCGATAGACGACCTGCCGTACGGCTTGACGTGCATGCCTATCGGGATCGAGGAGAACACCGCCGGTCCGGACGGCACGATGCTGCAGTGCTCGCCCAACCCGTTCAACCAGCACACGACCTTGTCGCTTACGAAGCACGCTCCGATCAAGGGTCGCGCATTCCTCATCATACGCGATGCATACGGTCGCGAAGCGAACCGCCTGCCGGTGGTGCTCGGTGAGAGAGGGAGCGCGATAGTGTACGCGCATCGACAAGCTGCTGGGTTGTACACGGCCGAACTGATGGTGGATGGCCGGAGGGTGGACGCCATCCGGCTGGTGGCGTTGGAATAGACCACGGATGGATCATCGCCCGTCTGTCGCGCGCTTCTTCGCCAGCTCGGAATAGAATCCATCTGCCGCTGCGATCCGCTGGAAGGCTTCCGGTGCCCCAGGATCGCTCATGCGTTCGAGCGTAAGGGCGTAATACCAAGCCGCTTCTTCATCGAACACGTCGATGGGATGCGTGGCTGCCCGGTGCAAGAGGGTTCGAGCACGTTCGTGCAAGCCTACGTTGTACGCGCACAGGCCTGCATAGAACAAGGCGTTCACATCATCAGGGTACTGGTCGAGCAGGAATCGAAGGTCATCGAGACAAGCTTTGTGGTCGTTGTCCTTGAACCGGGCCAGCGCCTCATCCATGAACGCCGTGTACGCTGCATGCACATCCTGCGACCGTGCGCTGTCGCGTTGGGTGGCTTCGGCATAGCGTGCGGCCACATGCACCTCGTCAAGATCGAGCTGTGGGTCATTGCCGTAGATCTCCCTGGGGTCCACGATCTTCAGGTCATGCAGGAAGAGCAACTGCACGGAATGGTGCGGTCCTCGATGGTTTAGAGGCCGGGCGGAGTCGACTTCGTGCTGCAACCCGAAGGGGCGGGGATCCACGCGAGTTGCGCCCGGATCCCGAGGCAGCACGAGCCGGGCCGCTTCGCGCGTATGCAACGCCATGCGCTCATGGCCGATGCGGTCGCCTGCGGGTTGCTCGGTGGCAGCGATGATCTCCGCGCTCGCGATGGGCGCGTTGTCCGTGTTCGGACCCTCTTGGGCTTCCTGGACAGGTGATGGCTCCTCGGCAAGAACAGGGGACCCCGCATCGTTGCTCACGTACCACATAATCCCGATCGTCGCTACCAGCACCGCTGCTGCCCCACCGATCCACCATGCTTTGGAAATGCCATAGCCGCTGGTCGGCCGCGTGTCGTTCAGCTTATTGAGGCCAGCGAGCGCGCCGGGCAGTTGCAAGCCTTCCATCGCTTCGCGCAAGAATGGATCACGTTCGAGGTGCGCTTCCACCTCGTGCTGCTGCTCGGGCGAAAGCCGTCCCTGCGCATAGGCCAGCAATTGCTCGCGCGATGGTGTTCCGGTGGTGTCGAAGGGCTTCATGTCAGGCGTTCTGGTCGGCGTGACGTTTCAGTTGGATCCCCAGGTTGCGGCGGCCGTTCTGCAAGTGGCTGCGCACCTGATCAATGCTGAAACCAGTGAGCGCAGCCGTCTGCTGGTAGCTTTTCCGCTCCAAGTGGAAGTATTGGATGCACGTTCGTTGCGCGGCGTTGAGGGTGTCCATTGCGCGTTCGAGCTGTTGCAGTGTGGCCTCATGGAGCTGGTCCTCTTCGCCATCTTCCGCTGATGCTTCGAGCAGATCGGTGCTTCCGGTACGTGTCGTCGTCCGCTTGCGCAATTCCATCAGGCAGCGGTTGCGCATGACAGTATGCACCCACGGCCTGAACCGTTCCACGTCGTGCTGCGCCACCAGGCCCGACAGCGCCTCGAACAATTCCGTAACCGCATCGCGCGCTTGTTCGGGGTCCTTCAGGTATTTCATGCCCACGCCGTAGAGCAGGTGCGCGTACCGGTCCCACAGGTCGCCCAGCGCGGAACGATGCCCGCCACGCAGGGCGAGCACCAGTTCTTCGTCGGTGGCTGCTGATACGGTCTTGCGGCGCAGGAGCATGCGTGTGGATCAGTCTGCGGCTTCGGGCTCTTCATAACGTTCAGCCTCTTGCATGCGCGCGTGCTGCAGCATCTCGGCATAGGTCTTCGTCTCGATCACGATCACACCACCGGTCACATCGCCATAGCGCGCGGGCAGGCCGCCGGTATACACGCTCACGCTGCTGATGGCAGAGGGCGGAACGCGAGGCACGCTGCCGCTCACCTTGATGCCGTCGATGAAACTGACCATGTTCTCCGTGCGTGATCCCCGAAAGTAGAGCCCGTCGCCGTTGGGCGTTGGCGTTACGCCGGCGAATTGGGAACCCATGAACTTGATGGGGTCCTTCACGGTGGGCAGTTTGGCGATGTCCTCGGCCAGGAGGCTCATGCGGCTGGGGTCGTCGATCTCGATCTGCTTGCGGCGGTAGTGTATGATCTCTGCGCCTTCCAGCTCCTTGGGCTTCATGCGCACATCGGGGATGTATGCGGCGCGATCGGCGGTGACGGCGACGCCAGGGAACTCGACGGCCTGGTAGCTGCTATAGGAAACGGTGACGGCGTATCGACCGGGATCCAAAGGCTTCAGAACGAACCGTCCGTCGAAGTCGGTGGTGGTTCCGAAGAGATCTTCGTTCAATGTGGTGTACACGTTGGCCATGGGCAGCGGCTCGCCATCGGGGCCGAAGACCCGGCCGCGGATCTCGCCGAGATTCTGTGCCAGTAGGGGCGGAGCGCTGGCAACGGCGGCCAGGAGCAAGAGGAAATTCGGTGTGCGCATCGGGGTTCGTTTCCTCTAGGATGCTGCGCTCCTGCCGATCGCATACGTGCGAAGGACGAAAGGCCGGGGCCTATAGTTCTTCGGCCACCACCTCGCGCACCCCCGGCACCTCGTGCTTCAGCATGTTCTCGATCCCCTGCTTCAGGGTGACCATGCTGCTGGGACAGCCGCTGCACGCACCACGAAGCGTTACCGTGACCACGCCCTCATCGAAGGACCGGAAGGCGATGTGCCCGCCGTCGCCTTCTACGGCCGGACGTATGTATTCCTCCAGCACGCGGATGATCTTCTCATCATCGGGATTCTGCGGATCGGCATGCGTGGTAGCGCGTTCGTTGGCATCGGCAAGCGCATGCGCAGGGGCGTCGTCGTACACCACACGGCCATCGGTGTTCAGGTATTCCTGGATGTACTCCCTCAGCTCCAATTGCACCAAGTCCCAGGTGACCGCATTGTTCTTGGTGACGGTGATGAAGTTGCTGCTGATGAACACGCCGGTGACGAAAGGCAGGTTGAAGACCTTTTCGGCCAACGGCGATACACCATTAGGTTCTTCGGGTGAGCGGAATTCCAGCAGACGACCGTCCTGTACAAGCATGCGGCTGCTAACGAAGCGCATGGTAGCGGGATTCGGGGTCATTTCGGCGTAGACGGAGACCGGAGGACGCTTCGTGGGATCGGACATCGAGGAGGATTGGATTGCGGACGAAGGTACAGGCACGATACGGCGGCATCCGAAGAGCTTGGCATCGGTTCTCCTCCGCTCCGCCTGCGGGCTGGCCTACTTTTGTCCCGCCCATGCGCCGCTTCCTCCAGGACAACCGATGGGCCACCGTGCTGGTGGCTGGGTTGCTGTTGTTCGCTACCAGCGGGCTCTCCCTCACGCGTATGACGTGCTTGATGGGAGGGCACAGCGTCCTCAGCATGGGCTTCACGGTCGACTGCTGCCCTGGCGAAGCCGAGGCGCATGGTGCCCAACTCAGTGCCACCTGCTGCGCTCTTACGCAAGCGGTGCTGGTTGATGTACACCTGCTGCCAGCCTCCGATGTCGATCTCGACTTCCTGCTGATCGCATGCTCATCCATCTGGTCGGTGGAATTTGCCATAGACCCGAGCCGACCGCTGCATTGGCTTGAGAGTCGACCGCCGCCACTAGCGCTCATGGAACGCTTGGCGGTGATCGGCACCAGACTGGTTTGATCGCAGTACCGTTCGCCTGATGGCGGAAAGGGAGCGCCGCGCTCCATGGTCCTGTTCGCATTCATTTTCAAACCACGAATGAAGTTCATCCGGCATTTTTCCATTCCCGTAGCGTTGGCATTGAACCTGGCAGCATGGGCTCAGCAGCCTATCACGGGCATGGTGCTGGGTGCCAATGCGCGCGACGGCGAGCCGTTGCCGGGTGCCAACCTCCTCTGGGCGGCCACATCCCGAGGAGCCACCACCGATGCCCAAGGCCGCTTCGTGCTTTCCGAGCCAGCCGATTGGCCCGCTACGCTCATCGTCTCTTTCGTTGGATATCGATCCGATACGATGGTGTTCCCAAGTGCTCCTCCATCGCCCTTGCGCGTCATCCTTCGCCCTTCGATCGAACTCCAAGGCGTGGAGATCGTGGAGATGGCGCAAAGCATGCAGTTGAGCACGCGTACCATCAACGCCAGCGAGAACATCGGTGGCAAGGAGCTCAAGCGCGCCGCATGTTGCGACCTCAGCGAGAGCTTCGAGACCAACGCCACGGTAGATGTCAACTTCAGCGATGCCGTTTCGGGTACCAAGACCATTCGGATGCTCGGCCTCGATGGCAAGTACGCGCAGATGAGCTTGGAGAACATCCCTTTCATCCGTGGCCTCTCCGCGGCTTCGGGGCTCACGCTCATACCGGGCACATGGATCAACGACATCAACCTGAGCAAGGGCGTGGGCACGGCTGTGAACGGCCCCAACGCCATGACCGGCCAGATCGACCTATGCCTGGTGAACCCATTGGACCAGCCGCCGCTCTTCGTGAACCTTTACGGCAACAGCCAGGGACGGGGCGAGCTGAACGTGCATGCCGCGCAGCCGACGGGCAAGCACAGCGCGAACCTGTTGCTCGTACACGGCAATTGGTTCGATCGGGAGATGGACCAGAACAACGACGGCTTCATGGACATGCCACGGACGAGGCGGGTCAATGTGATGGACCGCTGGATGCACCAGGGTGAGCGCAAGAGCGGCCAGGCCGCGTTGCGGGTGGTGAGCGATGAGCGGATCGGCGGGCAAAGCGCCGAGCACGTGGGCGAGCATGCCATGCACCAACCGAACGGCCTCTACCGGATCGACGCCACCAACCGCATCGTGGACGCCTTCGGCAAGCACGGCTGGGTCTTCGAGAACGATGCCACGAAGAGCATCGGCATCATAGGAGCCGTTCGTAGGCATGAGGTGGCAAATCGATACGGTGTTCGCTCATACGATGGAGTGCAGCAAAGTGCTTATGCGAGCATGGTGTACCAGCAGTTGCTCGGTGATGGCAACGACCAGGTGAAGGCGGGCCTGAGCTTCCAATTCGATGAATACGAAGAGACCTTCATCAATGACGTGGCACCGGCCATTGATATGGGCCGTACCGAGCGCATGCCCGGGGTTTTCGCAGAGCACACCTTGAAGCGTGACCGCCTCACTCTCGTGAGCGGATTGCGCGTGGATGCGAATGACATTTTCGGAACAGTGGCCAGCCCGCGCGTGCATGCCAAGTACGACATCGGTCCGCTCACCACCGCTCGCGTTTCTGTCGGTCGCGGTTTCCGCACAGCCAATCCGCTGGTGGAGAACGCCGCCGTGATGGCCAGCTCGCGCCGGGTGGTCATCGATCCGCTCAACATGGAGCGTGCTTGGAACTTCGGCGCATCGGTGCTGCACAAGTTCAAGTGGATCGAGCGAAAGTGGGCCGTCGGCATCGATGCGTACCGCACGCAGTTCGAGGACCAAGTCGTCAGCGACCTCGATCGCGACCCGCGCACCATCGCCATCTATATGCTCGATGGCCCTTCCTATTCAAACAGCCTGCTCGCTGACGTGCAAGTGGAGATCACCCGGACGCTGCTGCTGAAGACGAGCTACCGCTACTACGATGTGCGCACCACCTACGACGGCAGATTGCTTGAACGACCTTACACGCCCACGCACCGCGGCCTTATCGACCTTGCCTATGCAGACCGCAAGGAACACTGGCGCTTCGATATCAACCTCAACCTCTTCGGCCCCAGCCGGCTCCCTTCGACTTCCTCGAATCCCGAAGGCGACCGATTCCCGGAGCGCGCCCCGGTGTACAGCACGCTTCATGCGCAACTCACGCGCTTGGCTGGTGCATGGGAGTTCTACCTCGGCGCCGAGAACATCACCAGCACGCTCCAACAGAAGCAGATCATCGCCGCCGATGATCCTTTCGGCCCGTACTTTGACGCCAGCTTGATCTGGGGGCCGACGAACAAAGCCATGCTTTACGGCGGACTGCGTTTCACCCTCAACCGGAAGAACAATCAGACCAACCAACCATGAGAATCCTGATCCTTTTCTGTCTTATCGCCATTGGCCTGTCTGCGACAGCACAGCAGAAGACCGAGCATCTCGAGATCAAGAGCAGCACCGTATGCAACATGTGCGTGCAGACCATCGAGAGCAACCTGATCTACGAGAAGGGCGTTTCCAAGGTGCATGTTGACCTTGCCACTTCATCGGTGCATATCGATTACAATCCGCGCAAGAACTCGCCCGAGAAGCTCCGTGCGGCATTGATCAAGCTGGGCTATGCAGCAGATGGCGTGCCTGGCGATGCGAAGGCATTCGCGAACCTGCCGGCGTGCTGCCAGAAGGAAGGCTGCGGCAAACTGCCCGAAGACGGAACCCATTAGCATGGCAGTGGTCCGATCGGTACGTGGGTTCACGCCGAAGCTGGGAGCAGACTGCTACCTCGCTGAGACCGCTGTCATCATCGGCGACACTGTCCTGGGCGACCATTGCAGCGTCTGGTTCAATGCGGTCGTGCGCGGTGATGTGAACAGTATCCGCATTGGCCACCGGGTGAACATCCAGGATGGTGCGGTATTGCATTGCACCTACGAGCGCGCCTCGCTCACCATCGGGAATGATGTGAGCATCGGGCACAACGCCATCGTGCATGGTTGCACCGTGCAGGACAAGGTGCTCATCGGCATGGGCGCCATCGTCATGGACCATGCGGTGATCGGTGAAGGCAGCGTAATCGCGGCCGGGGCCGTTGTCCTGCAGAATACCGTGGTGGAGCCGGGCAGCCTCATGGCTGGCGTTCCGGCGAAACGTGTCGGTGCTGTGAGCGTGGAACTCTCGCAGAACGAGATCGAGCGGATCGCGAGGAACTATCGGATGTACGCGGGCTGGTTCAGGGAAGCGTAAGCTCGCCCGCCGTCCACGATCCTGCTCGAACCGGAGCGCGCGCCATTCCGATGCGCTCCATCATCGTCGCGAATGCATCGGGGTCCCCGCTGGTCCAATAGGTGACGGCACCCTTCGCATCGGGCGGAGCTGCAAGGCCCGATTCATCGAGCAGGCGCTTCACCTGCCTGGCGATCGCCGGTGCCGGATCGATCACGCGCACGTCGGGCCCGACGAGGCGTTCGATGAGCGGCCGCACAATGGGGTAGTGTGTGCATCCGAGCACCAACGCGTCGATGTTGCGTTCCAGCATCGGCTCCAGCCAGCCGCGCAGCATGGCTTCGGTCTTCGGCGTGTCGAACTCGCCTGCTTCGATCTGCTTCACCAATCCGGGGCAGGGCTGGTGCAGCACGTCCACCTCTTTCGCGAAGCGCTCGACAACACTGGCGTACAACTCGCTCTGGAAGGTGGCCACGGTGGCGATCACACCCACGGTGCCTGTTCGCGTATGCTCCACCGCAGGCTTCACGGCGGGTTCCATTCCCACGAACGGGTAGCGGGGGAAGGAATCGCGCAGGCTTGCAAGTGCCGCCGCGCTGGCCGTATTGCAGGCGATCACGATCAGCTTGCTGCCTTTTCCGATGAGCGCGCGTACGATGCCCAGGCTGAATTCGCGCACCTCGGCCAGCGATCGAGGCCCGTACGGCATGTGCGCAGTATCCCCGAAATAGAGGAAGCGCTCCTGAGGGAGCGCTTCCTCTAGGGTGCGCAGGACCGTCAAGCCGCCGATCCCGGAATCGAAGATGCCGATCGGGCGGACGTCCACGGCGGTCAGGGTGTGGTGATGCCCAGCTTGGCCTTCACCAACGGCATGATGTCCTCGCCTTTGTCGAAGTAGAGCACGAATCCCGTGCTCGTATCGAAGATGTAGGTGAAGTTGTTGGTCGAGGCCACTTCATTGATCGCGGCGTTGCTCTTCTCCACCATAGGGCGAAGCAGTTCCTCCTCCTGCTTGGCCAGGTCCTCCTGGGCCTTCTCCTGCGCTGCTTTGATGCGCGTTTCCAGCTCCTGGATCTCGCGCACGGCCACCTCTTTCTCGGTCTGGGTCATGGCCTCGGCGCGCGCTTGCGCAGCAGTCACCTTGGCCTCGTATTCGGCGCCCATGGCCTTCAAGCGCTCATCCAGCGTCTTGGCGAAATCCTGCATGCGCTTCTCGGCATCAGGGCGCTCGGGCAGCGAGAGCATCAGTTTCTGGCGGTCGATGTGGCCGAGCTTCGGCGCCTGTTGTGCGCTGGCCTGGGACAGCGAGCAAACGGCGAGTGCTGCGGCAATGATGTACTGCTTCATGGGGTGTGGTTATCGCTTATCGGGTTGTGTCTGGGGTTGGCGGCCACCATCGCGGGGTGGTGTGCCGCCGCCGCCGCCACCGTCGCGTGTGCCGCCATCCTTGTCGGGCTGGCCGCCATCGGGCTGTTGTTCGGGTTCTTCTTCGTTGCCGCCGCCAGCGCCTTCGCGCTTGGGCCGTATGCCGAGCTTGCGCAGTACGCTATCGCTCTTGTCATACTTGTCGCTGGCAAAGAGCAGGCCACCACCGTTGGCGCCGCTGAGGTCGAACACCGCCACATAGCTGGTTCCCGCCACCTCTTTGATTGCCGTGAACACGCGGTCCTGGATCGGCTGGATGAGCTCCTGGCGCTTCTTGAAAAGGTCGCCTTCAGGCCCGAAGCGCTTCTTCTGCATGTCGCGGGCTTCGCGCTCGCGACGATCGATCTCGTCCAAGCGCGAGCGGCGCATCTCCTCGGTGAGCAGTATCGCTTCGGCGTTGTAGGCTTCGCGCTGCCGCTTGATCTGCAGGTAGCGTTCGTCTATCTCCTCCTGCCACTGTCGGCTCAGGCGATCCAGTTCCTTCTGCGCGGTTTCGTACTCGGGCATCTGCTCCAGGATGTACTTCGTGTTCACGAAGGCGATGCGCTGCGCGTTCACCGGCGCTACGATCAGCGCGGCGATCAGCGCGGCTGCGAACAGGAGGATGCGTTTCATCGGGAGGGTGTCGAAAGTAATTGATCGCGATCAGAGCTCGCCAAGATCGATGCCGATCGTGAAGTGGAACTGGCTGCGTGCCATGTTGGGCGCGGTGGGCACATCATCCAGGCGCCAGCCGTAGTCCAGGCCCATGGGACCGAACATGGGCAAGTACAAGCGCAAGCCCACGCCTGCGCTGCGGTAGAGCCTGAAGGGATCGAACTTGTCGAAGTTGCCCCATGTGTTGCCGGCCTGGGCGAAGGCGAGGGTGTAGATGGTGGCCTGCGGGTTCAGCGACACCGGGAAGCGCAATTCGGCGGTGTACTTGCTCACGATGAAGTTGCCCGTTTGCGGCGAGAGGGAGAAGTCGTCGTAGCCGCGCAGGCCCACGATCTCGCGACCGTCCAACTGGAAGCCGGTGAGGGCCGCACCGCCGAGGTAGAAGCGCTCGAAGGGCGAATCGCCGATGGCATCGCTGTACCGGCCGAGGAAGCCCCAGCCCGCGCGCGCCATGAGCACCAGGTTGTGCTGTGTCTTGCTGTTGGTGAGCTTCTGGAACCACTGCGTGGTGAACTTCCACTTGTGGAACTCGGCGAAGCGATAGCGGTCGGCGGGTTCCAGCGAAGCGTAATCCTTATCGGGGTTGAAGAGCGAGTAGGGCGGAGTGGCCTTCACGCTGAAGCTCACATCGGAACCGCTGCGCGCGAAGAAGGGCTGATCCACGGAGTTGCGCGAGAGCTGGAGCGAAGCGGAGATGACGTTGCTCGTGCCATCGGCGAAGGAGAAGATCACCTGGCCGCTGCTGTAGTTGCGCAGGTCGTAGAGCTGGTAGGAGGCGTTGGCGCGCAGGATGAAGAAGTCGTCGGGCCACTGCAACCGCTTGCCGAAGCCGAGCGTGGTGCCGTAGATCACCAGCGACTGGCGGCCCGGATTGCGGATGCGGCCCTCATCGCTGTTGACATAGCGTGGCTCTCCATTGCTCTGCACCGAGGCATAGGCCGAGAAACTGAGCGAATTGGCTTTGCGACCGCCCATCCACGGTTCAACGAAGGAGAAGCTGTAGCTCTGGAAGTAGCGGCCGTTGGTCTGCGCGCGCAAGTTCAGCGTTTGTCCATCGCCGCTGGGCAGAGGTTGGTAGGCCTTGGGGTCGGTAATCTTGCGCAGGCTGAAATTGGTGAACGAGAGTCCGATGCTCATCACCAGTCGGCCAGCGCCCCAGCCACCGCTTAGTTCCAGACGGTCGCTGGGCTTCTCTTCCACGGTGTATTCCAGGTCCACGGTGCCGGTGCGCTGGTCCTGTATCGGATTCACCCCGAGCGACTCTGGGTTGAAGTAGCCGAGGTTGCTCAGTTCGCGCTGGGTGCGGATGACGTCGCTCCGGTTGAATAGCTGCCCCGGCTTGGTGCGGATCTCCCGGCGCACCACGTGCTCGTTGGTCTTGCTGTTGCCTTTGATGATCACGTTGCGCATGCGGTACTGCCGCCCTTCGCGGATGCGGATCTCCAAGTCTATGCTGTCGCCTTCGGCCAGGATCTCCACGGGCTCAGGGAAGAAGGGACAGGTAGCCGTCGTCCATGTACAGCGAGCTGATGTCGCCGCCGTTGGCGCTCATGAACAGGCGGCTGTCCAGGAGGCGCTTGTTGTACACGTCGCCGCGCTTGATGTTGAGGAGGTTGGGCAGCGTATCACCGGTGTACTTGGCGTTGCCTGTGAAGGTGATGTTGCGGAAATAGAACTGCTGACCCTCGTCCACGTCCACTTCCACGTTCACGCGCTTTGGACTTACCTGGTACATGGTGTCGCGCACGATCACCGCATTGCGATAGCCTGCGTTGTTGTATGCCTCGCGCACCTTCACCTGGTCGCTCTTGAAGGCGGTGGAGATGAACTTGCTGCTGCCGAAGATGTTGTACCAGCGCTTGCGGCGTGTCTCCTTCATGGCGCGGCGCAGGCGCTTGTCTGTGAGCGCTTCGTTGCCGTTGAAGATGACATCCTTGATGCGCACCCGTGGGCCGCGATCGATATCGAAGTAGAGGACCACGCTGTTGGTGAGCGCCTTGTCCAGCGTGTCGGTCACTTCGCGCACCACCACCTTGGCGTTCAGGTAGCCTTTGTCCACGTAGTAGCGGCGGATGGTATGCCGGCAGCGGGTGGTCACGGCCTCGTTCACCTGCTGGCCGCGGTCCAGGTCCACTTCATCGAAGAGCTTGTCGCCTTCGCTCTTGCTCACGCCCTCGAACTTGAAGCGCGAGAGGCGCGGCTTCTCCACCACCACGATGTGCAGGAAGACGGTACGCCCGCGGAACTCGGCGGCCTCTATGCGCACATCGTTGAAGAGCTTCTGCGCCCACAGGTTGCGCACGGCCCGCGCGATGCGGTCGCCGGGCAGCTCGATCTTGTCGCCCACTTGCAAGCCTGCGAACAGCTTCACCGCGCCGGGATCCACGGTGATGGTGCCGCTCACCGTGATGCCGCCGATCTCGTAGGTCTGCGGCAGGTTGTAGTCGATCACAGGCTGCTTGCCGGTTTGGGCCAGCGCAACCATGGCCAGCGCACCGAAGGCGATCAAGGAGAGCAGACGGCGCATCAGCGGGCAGGGAGTTGTTCGCTGATCATGCCGAAGCGGCGTTCGCGGTTCTGGTAGTCGAGCACCGCTTCGTAGAGGTGCTCCTTGCGGAAGTCCGGCCAGAGCACCGGCGTGAACCACAGCTCGGCGTAGGCGATCTGCCACAGCAGGAAGTTGCTGATGCGCTGTTCGCCGCTGGTGCGGATGAGCAGCTCGGGGTCGGGCATACCACGTGTACACAGGTGGTCGGCGATGGACGCTTCGTTGATCGCAGCGGGATCGAGCTTGCCGCTGCGCACTTCATCGGCCACCATGCGCACCATGCGTTCGATCTCCCAGCGGGCGCTGTAGCTGAGGGCGAGCGTGAGCGTGATGCGGTCGTTCGTTGCCGTGCGTGCGATGGCGTCGTTCAAGGTGCGACGGCAGTTCTCCGGCAGGCTGTCCAGGTCGCCGATGGCATTGAGGCGCACGCTGTTCTTGTGCAGCTCATCGATCTCGTCCACCACGGTCTTCACCAGCAGGTCCATGAGGGCCTCCACCTCGGTGCGCGGGCGGTTCCAGTTCTCGGTGCTGAACGCATAGAGGGTGAGGTAGCGCACGCCGATCTCGCTGGCGCCGGTGAGCGCCTCGCGTACGCTGCGTACCCCGCTCATGTGGCCCACGATGCGGTGCTCGCCATGCTGCTTGGCCCAGCGGCCGTTGCCGTCCATGATGATGGCCACGTGCTGCGGCACGCGCGCAGTGTCGATGCGGGCCTTCAACTCGTCGATGCTATGGGGAGCCTGTTCCAAACGGGGCGCGAAGGTCGGTGAACGGCGCGATCAGTGCTTGCGCTTCATCCAATTGTACTGCTCCTCGCAATCGGTGAAGCGCGTGATGATGTAGGTGATGCCCAGGCCGCTGTACACGTACCAGTCGCGGGTGTTGCTGTCGCCGCGTGCGCGTCCGGCGTTCGTCTCCACCTGGTCGCTGGGGTCGGCCAGCTGGGCGGCCAGGGGGCCGTTCTCGAAGGCGAGCACATTGTTGTCCACGTAGGTGCCGCTCACATCGTCGATGTAGTCGGTGTAGGTGCGGCGCATGCCCCACTCCAGTTGGAAGTCGATGCGGCCCACGTTCAGCTTCAGGCCTGCGCCGAAGGGGATGCAAATGGCATCGCGTGCATAGCCCTCGCCGCCACGGCCGCTGGTGCCCTGTCCCTCGGTGCCCAACGGCTGCAGTTCGTACCAGGTATCGTCCAGCTGCGCCTTGGGGTTGAAGTGGAAATAGGCCAGGCCGCCGAAGACGAAGGGCGTCCAGTTCTTCCCTTCCTTGCCCTTGCTGCGGTACTTGAAGAAGTTGATCTCCAGCAGCAGGGAGGTCTCGATCAGCGGCGACTTGAAGCTGAGGTTACGCAGCACCTGGAGGCTGTCGTCGCTATTGCTGTCGCTGGCCTGCAGCGTGCCGAAGAGCCCTTGCAGCCGCAATGCGTAGCGGTCGTTGAAATTGTAGCGGTACACCAAGCCACCGGCCAGCTTGGTGCCGGGCGGGTAGTGCTTGTAGGGGTTGAGGTCGCCGATGTAATAGCCCAGGCCGATGGTGCCGCCCAACTCGCTCACCTGGGCCATGGACCACAAGCTGCCGAGGAGGGCGAGTAAGAGGAGGAAATGGCGCGACATCGGCTGCCTAACGTGGGCCTCGGTGGAATGGTATGGCCAGCCCAAGCCGCGCCGAAGGTATTGGTCGGCCGCGAGGGTGGAAGAGGGCTTGGACCTCAGGGCGTTAACGATCGTGAAAGGTGATCGGCCATAGGGCCATGGCGCCACGGGGGGGTCTCCGAGGTCGGAAGGCTCGTTCCGGACTTTTGCTTCCTCAATCTCCGGAAAATTCATCGCGTAATCGGCTCATTTCCGTCCGCGCGGTTTGAGGCGTGACCTCGGTGACCAAGACCCTGCCGAAGAGCATGTTGTAGTCGTAGAATAATCTGATGTAGGCTGTGTCGGTGGCATTGATTGCAAAGCCGGATTTTCGAGTCCGCACTTGATGCGATCCCTGCGTGAGGCCAATCCTCTGGAGTTCTCCATTCCGAAGCTTGATCTGGATATTATCATCAATGGTCGCCCTTGCTGGCAACAAGCAGCTCAAGAAACTCTATGGTCGATAGATCACGATTTCAGTACTGTTGGATTGCCCATCGCAGAAGTTGCTCAATGCGAACAAGGCGAGCAGCAGCACCGAACGGAGGATCACGGCTTGGATCAGTCTCTCGCAACGACGATGATCAGCTTGGTTCATTTGGCGTCCAGTGATGGGTGCCACTCTACTTCCCCACGCTCCTCAGATCCAATCCCCAGTTCAACTTATCGCGCAGCGTGCGCAGGAAATCATGCCCTTCCAGCTGCACCAGTTTCACGGAGAAGGGTGCGCGGCGTATGGTAACGGTGCTTTGCCCGCCGATGGGCGTGCTGCGCGCATCGAGGTTCAGCAGGCACGCATCGGTACGGGCATCGAGCTTGAGGGTAAGGGTGTAATGGTCGGGCACCACGAAGGGGCGCACGTTGAGGTTGTGCGGCGACACGGGATTGATGACCAAGGCGTCGCTGGTGGGGTAGAGGATGGGGCCTCCGCAGCTGAGCGAGTAGGCGGTACTGCCGGTGGGCGTAGCGATCAGAAGGCCATCGGCCCAATAGGTGTTCAGGAAATCGTTGCCCAGATGGACATGCACGCTGATCATGCTGGCGCTGTCGCGCTTATGCACGCTCACTTCATTCAGGGCGAAATTGTGCGCACCGAGTTCCGGCACGTCGATCACCTCCAGCAGGGAGCGGTCCTGCAAGGCATAGCGCCCCGCTTTCAACGCCGCCAATGCGGGTTCCACTTCTTCCAGGCGCACGTGGCTGAGGAAACCCAATCGGCCCAGGTTGATACCGAGAACGGGGATGCCGGCGCGCCCGACGAGCGCCACGGTATCCAGCAGGGTGCCATCGCCGCCCAGGCCTATGCACAAGTCGAGGTCCTGGCCCGCGAGGTCGCCATCCTTTAGTACGGGATCGGTTGTGGTGGTCCCTTGGTCCAGCAACCACCGGGCGAGCTGCGGAGTCAGCTGTGGTTCGAGGCCCGCAGCGCGCATGTGCTCGAGCAGCCTGGCCACCACGGGCGCAAGTGCGCTCTCCATCCCACGTCCGTTCACAGCTGTGCGCATGCCCTAGAAAGGTTGAGTGAAATGTAGGAAGAAGCCGTGCTCGCCCAAGGCGTTGAATGTGTATTCGCCGCGCAGCACCTGATCGTAGCTCGTCACCAGGTCCAGGCCCGCGCCGTAGCCGCTCATCCACTCATTGGCCAGGAAGTTCTGCTGCGCATAGCGGCTGTCCCACACGCGGCCGCCATCGGCGAAGAGGTCGAGGTAGAGCGCGAAGTAGAGCGTGCGGAAGGCCTCCATGGGCATGGCTTCCACGCGTTGGGTTCGTGGTTTGAAGAGTTGCAGCACCACGTTGCCCTTGCCCAGCACGAAGCTCTCGCCGTCCACCACGTAGTACTCGTAGCCGCGCACGAAGTGCTGATAGCCCAGCGCCTCTTGCACGTAGTAGGGCGGCGTGCCCCAGGTGTGCTTGCCGCGCACGCTGGCGGCCAGGGTAAGGCGGTCGCTCACCTTCCACCATTGCTTGGTGGTGGCGTAGGCGGTGGTGATGTCCGGCGCGTTGGTGCCCAGCGCTCCAAGGCCGAGCCGGTCGATGCGCAATTCCTCGTAGTGGCCGTCGCGCGGGTAGATGCGCATGTCGCGTTGGTCCCAGACCAAAGAGTAACCGAAGGACAGGAAGCGTGTGCTGGTGCCCGTGCCACCATCGAAGTAATCGAGTGCCGCGCGCGCGATGGTGTCGTGTACCTCGGCCTGCGTGAACGTGAGCCGCCAGAAATGGCGCACATCATGGCTGCGGCGCAGGCTGGCTTCGATGTCGGCTTTCTGCTCGTTGCGGATGGGGCCGTCAGCGTCGCTGATGAGGATGCGCTTGTTGTCCCGTGTCCCGGCCGTCACTTCGGCCTGCTCCAGGTAGCTGCCGCCGACACTCATGCCCCACCGCTGGTTCTTGTCGATGTACGGCACGCGGTAGCGCAGCCCGAACTGCCGCGTGTAGCCGAGCTGCGCCTTGAGGTACACGGTCTCGTTGCGTCCGCGGAAGTTGTACTTGTACAGGTACATGCCGTAGTTCACACGGTCGAGGTCCTTGGTGAGCCACCACGTGTTGAAGTTGGGGTCGGCCAGTTGGAAGATGGGCGAGGGCCAGATGGTCCAGCGCTCGTTCACCGTCACTTCGATCATGGCTTTCGTGGGCTCGATGTAGAGCGGGATCACGGTCACCGTATTGAAGAGGCCGGTGTTCATGAGGTTCTGCCGACTGCGTTCGAGCTTGTCGTACAGTGCGGCGGCCCCCACGGTGTCCCCTTCATGCACCAGCATCTCGCGGACGATGATGCGCTCCTTGGTGATCTTGTTGCCGTTCACCGCCACGCCGATGATGAGCACCGGCTGCGCGGGCGAAGGCGCGACCTGGGCCACAGTGCGAGCGATCAGGCAGGTCGCCCAGGCGAGAAGGAAGAACCTCAACGGTACCACCAGGGCGAAGTTCTTGGTTGTCAGGTCATTCTGGTTCCGCACTAGGTGACAACCACGAACTGTCAACGGGCAACTGCTTCCTAGAGATTGATGAATCGCATCAGCTCCTCGTAACGTCCGCGCAGGTCTTCGTGCAATTTCGATCCCTGGAAGGTGCTCTTCACGTAGTACTCGTAGCGCTCGAAGCTGCGCAGCACATCGCTCACGTCCTCGCGGTTGATCTTCAGGGTCACTTCGATGCGCGCGCTGTCGGGGAGCGTGTGGCTGTACACGCTGAGGACCTTGGCGTCGTTGGATTCGACCAATCGCGCGATCTCGTGCAGGCTGTAGTCGATGGCGTTCATCTCCAGCACCACGATGCTGCCTGGCTCGTGGATATTGGTGACCTGCGCGAGGCGCTTCAAGGCTTCGTGCTCCGTGATGCAGCCGAGGTAGCGTCCCATGTCGTCGAGCACCGGCACCACCGTGAGGCCGCGTTCGCTGAAGAGCTTCATGGCCTCATAGATGTGCTGGCCGCCACGGATGAACGGCACTTCCACCTGCTCCATCACGGTGCTCACCGCCGCGCGGGCGTCGTTGCGGTCCACCAGGTCCTGGTCCTTCACCAACCCCACCAGGCGACCGCTCTCCACCACGGGCAGGTGGGCCACTTTGAATTCCTCCATCCAGTCGAGCGCGCGACCGAGATCGTCCTGCGGGCGCAAGGGCGGGATGTCGGGGGTGATGAGGTCGATGGCGTGCATGGACGGGATTCTGGTTCCTGCGCTTATACTTTTGCGCCCTGCGAAGTACGTGATCGATCCGATACCCGCGATGGCGCGATTGAGCGTGAACATCAACAAGCTGGCCCCGCTGCGCAACGCGCGCGGTGGCAACAACCCCGATGTGGTGCGCTGGGCGCTGGACATCGAGCGCTACGGCGCGCAGGGCATCACGGTGCATCCGCGCCCCGATGAGCGGCACATCCGCCGCAGCGATGTGCATGAGCTGAAGCGCGTTGTCACCACGGAGTTCAACATCGAGGGTTATCCGGCCGAGGACTTCATCGCGCTGGTGATGGACGTAAGGCCGCACCAAGTGACGCTCGTGCCCGACCCGCCGGATGCGCTTACGAGCAACGCGGGCTGGGATGCGCAGGCGAACAAGCCATTCCTGAAGGAGGTGATCGCGCGATTCAAGCACGAGGGCATCCGCACCAGCATCTTCATGGGCACCGATGCAGAGCAGATCGCCCACGCTGCTGATACCGGCACCGATCGGATCGAACTGTACACCGAGCCCTACGCGGCGAACTTCCATCGGGACCGCAACGCCGCCGTCGCGCCTTTCACCCGAGCGGCGCAACGTGCCATCGGACTGGGTCTTGGGTTGAACGCGGGTCATGATCTGGACCTGAAGAACCTGGCCTTCTTCGCACAGAACGTTCCAGGGCTGTTGGAAGTGTCCATCGGCCACGCGCTCATCTGCGATGCGCTCACCTTCGGCATGGAGAACACCGTGGCGCTCTACCTGCGCGAACTGCGATGAGCACCATCGACCTGCATTACCGAAGACTTGGTCCTTCTGGCGCACAGCCCATTGTCATCCTGCACGGCCTTTTCGGGTCATCGGACAATCTGGGCACTATCGCGCGCGAGCTGGCCGAACCTTCGGAGCCTGGGATTCCCGCGTACGATGTGGTGCTGGCCGACCTGCGCGACCATGGCCATTCGCCGCATACCGAAGCAGCCACCTACCCGCACATGGCGGCCGATGTGCATGCCTTGGTGGTCAGGCTTGGGCTGAAGGACATCGTACTGGTGGGCCACAGCATGGGCGGCAAGGCGGCTATGCTCTTCGCGCAGCGGTGGCCGCACTTGCTGAAGCAACTCGTCGTCATCGACATCGGCCCACGCGAGCACACGAACAACCAGGCGCATATCGTTGAAGCACTGCGCACAGCCGATCTCTCCCCCGGCCGCACGCGCAAGGAAGTGGAAGCGCATCTGGCACAGCACGTGAAAGAGCCGGGCGTGGTGCAGTTCCTCCTGAAGAACCTCTACTGGCAGAGCGAAGGTCAACTGGCCTGGCGCATGAACGTGGAAGGCCTGGCGCGCGACCTCGATCATATCCTTGCTTCCATTGGTCCGGAAGCAGTGCGCGTGCCAACGCTCTTCATCCGTGGTGGGCAAAGCGACTACGTCACTCGGGAGGACCTGCCCGCCATCAGGGAGCAATTCCCCAACAGCCGCGTGGAAACGATCGCCTACGCCGGCCACTGGGTGCATGCACAGGCCCCGGAAGAGGTGGTCGCGCTGATCCGCAACGCTGCGCAGTCATGAGGACCGGGCTGCTCTGCTGGCTTCTGCTCCTTGCTGCGCGATCGACGGCGCAAGCCGATACCCTGTGGGTGCCTTATCGTGGTGGCATGGACCTGCGCGAAGGCATCTACCGCGACTTCCATGAATTCCGGCTCAACGCGCCTTCGATACCGCAGTCCCGGCTGCGCGATGACCAAGGCTTGCCTGTGCGCGACATCCGCCAGGTGGTGAGCAAGCTCTGGTACCAACCCGATACCGGTGCGGTGCAGGTCATCCGCATGGACCGCATCTGGGGTTTCTGCCACAACGATGCGGTCTATGTGCAAGCCGGCAACGGCTTCTATCGCATCGGTCTCATGGGCGGCATCGCGCACATGGTGTACGAACAGAACTATAGGGATTGGGACCCGTACCTCTATGGCTACGGAACGGTAACCCGCACTGTGCTGTTGCACCAGATCATCTGCATGGAGACCGGAGCCGTGCTGCCCTTCAACGCCAGCGGCCTGCATACGGCCATGGAACTGGACCCGGCCCTGCAGGAGGAGTTCACGGCGCTTCCCAAGAAGAAGCGCAACAGCGACGAGGCGCTCTTCCGCTTCCTGCGCATGTACAACGAGCGGCATCCGCTGCTCTTCCCGGAGTGATCGCTGGCACGATCTTCGACCTGCGCTCAACGGTCTACTTTCGCCGCACTTCCCCTCCGCCCATGATGCGCCATGCCCCGATCCTCTTCCTGATGGCTTTGCTGCCGTGCGTCACGCGCGCCCAAGCGAAGCAGGAATACGTTCCCGCGCTCGTGGGCTTCTACAACGTGGAGAATCTCTATGACACGCTAGACCAAGCCGAAGTGGACGATGCCGAGTTCCTGCCGGGCAGCGCGAAGCAATGGGGCAGCCAGCGCTATTGGCGCAAGCAGGAGAAGATGGCAGGAGTCATCGCGGGCATGGGCAAGGACCTGCACCCGCAGGGTTTAGCCATTCTGGGCCTCTCGGAGGTGGAGAACAGAAGCGTAGTGGAAGACCTCATTTCTCGTGAGCCCTTGAAGGCGCGCGGTTACAAGGTGGTGCATGTGGATGGTCCTGATCGCCGTGGCGTGGATGTAGCCTTGGTGTACAATCCTGCACTGTACAAGGTGTACGCCCACAAGAGCTATCGTCTGCACATGGCCGACACTGCATTCCGCACGCGCGACCAATTGCTGGTGAGCGGTGTGCTCGATGGTGATACGGTGCATATGATCGTGGCGCATTGGCCCTCGCGCCGTGGTGGAGAGAAGCGCAGCGAGCCCAACCGCAAGGCCGCGGCCGAGCTGGGTCGGCATATCATCGACTCGTTGTTGGCGATCAATGCCAACGCTCGCGTCATGTACATGGGAGACCTTAACGACGATCCGGTGAACGTGAGCGTCGGCCGTTTCCTGAAGGCCAGCGGTGACAAGGCCAAGGCCGTGAATGGCACGCTCTTCAACCCCATGTACGATCCCTACCAGAAAGGCATCGGCTCCCTGGCCTGGCGGGATTCATGGAATCTCTTCGACCAGATCATCCTCTCGCCTGGGCTCGTCACCGGAGCCGGTGGCAAGTACCATTACTACGGCGTCCGCATCTTCAACGAGCCCTACTTGCGTCAGCAAGAAGGCAACTTCGCGGGCTATCCCTCACGCACCTTCGTCGGCGATGTGTACCAGGACGGCTATAGTGACCACTTCCCAGTGTTCGTGATCCTGGTGAAGGAAGCGAGGTAGTCCGGAAGCGTCCGCCTGTGTTGAAGGACGCCAGCTTATGATCGCCCTTCCGCGTTCCGCCCCGATAGGTACTTTCGCCGCGCCATCAAGCGAGCGTTGAGCCGTCCACAAGCCTATACCGGTAGTCTTTCCCTCGCTGGCAAGCTGCGCGAAGTCGCGGTGCTATTCAAGTTGCGGCTCGCTTCCCTGGTGGTCATGAGCGCTGGCTTGGGCTACCTCATGGGCGTTCCCCGTGGAGGTTTCGATGCCATCGCTCTGCTGCTCCTGCTCGTTGCCGGCACCCTGCTCACCGGCGCTTCCAACGCGCTCAACCAGGTGCTTGAGGTGCGCGAGGATTCCTTGATGGAACGGACGAAGCAACGACCCTTGGTCAAGGGCAGCCTGTCGCAGGGCGAAGCGCTCCTGGCCGCGTTGGTCGCCGGGGCTCTTGGCACGTTCACGCTTTGGATGGTCTTCGGCCCGCTCACGGGAATCCTGGGCTTCATCTCGCTCTTCATGTATGTGGCCTTGTACACGCCGCTGAAGAAGCGTTCGCCGTGGGCGGTCTTCGTTGGTGCATTCCCCGGTGCCTTCCCGCCTATGCTAGGCTACGTGGCGGCCACCGGCCATTTCGGCCTGGGCCCCGGTCTGCTCTTCGCCATGCAGTTCGTGTGGCAGTTCCCGCACTTCTGGGCCATCGCATGGGTCCTCGATGAAGACTACGCCCGCGCTGGCTTCCGCCTGCTCCCCTTCCCCCAAGGGTACCGATGGCCGTAGCGCATTCATCATCCTCGTATACACCTTGCTGCTTATCCCCGCTGGCATGCTGCCATGGGCCTTTGGACTCACGGGCAATTGGTCCCTGACAACGGCGGTGCTGCTGGGACTGGTCATGCTTCGGCCTGCGCTCTTGCTGTTCCGATCCCACGACCGCGCCGATGCGCGCAAGCTCATGTTCGCCAGCTTCATCTACCTGCCGTTGTTGCAACTGGCCTACGTGCTCGATCGACTGTATTAGCATGGAGAACTACACGCCCGACGAAGAACGCCAGCGCGCCGACCGATCACGGCGGACGATGACACGGCTCCTGGTCTTCGCCATCGTCATGTTCTTCGCAGCGCTCACCAGCGCCTATCTGGTGAGCATGAGCAGCACCGAGTACTGGATGAGCTTCCGTGTCCCTGAGGCTTTCTTCATCAGTACGGGCATCATCGTGGTCAGCAGCATCACCATGCAACTGGCGGTTTGGGCGGCGCGGAACGGGCGCAACGCGTTGGTGACGCCTTTGCTCGTAGCCACGTTGGCGCTAGGCTGCGCGTTCACTTGGTTCCAGATGAAAGGGTGGAGCGAACTGGCCGATCGAAAGCTCAACTTCGTCAGCAGGGTGCTGCTGGCTACCGGCGAGCAAGGCAAGGACTTCACCATCAGCAAGCAGGGTGTGCCACTGGTGGTGGAAGGAGGCAATTACTACCACCCCGACGACCTTACGCGCCAGTACCCGCTGAACGCCGAGATGGCCGAGTTCAAGAATAGCGCGAGCGCCTACTTCCACGTGCTCACGCGTGCGCACTACGCGCACATCGCATTCGGCCTGCTGAGCTTGATGGTCATGATCCTCATGGCGCTCAAGGGTCGATACACCGCTACGCAGAACACCGGGCTGTGGGCCGGAGCCACCTATTGGCATTTCCTCGGGGGCCTGTGGATATACCTCCTTCTGTTCCTCCACTTTGTTCATTAACATTGCGGCCGTTAAACCAGACCATGTCCGGAGACGCAAGCAAAGCCCTGAGCAACGACGTCCTCTGGGGCG
Organism: Flavobacteriales bacterium; assembly: GCA_016710965.1. Lineage (GTDB taxonomy): Bacteria > Bacteroidota > Bacteroidia > Flavobacteriales_F > PHOS-HE28 > PHOS-HE28. The sequence goes on along the minus strand of JADJTW010000031.1, from coordinate 472,732 downwards.
GCGGCCGCTCCCCGTTCAGCATCAGCTACGGGAAGATGATGATGTGGTTCTTCCTGGTGTCCGACGCCCTCACCTTCAGCGGCTTGCTCACGGCCTACGGCTTCGTGCGGCACAGCACCACGGAGGCCTGGCCCATCGGCGAGGAGGCCTTCCGCGCGCTGCCCTTCCTGCACGATCCCTATCCTTTGATCTACGTGGCCTTGATGACGGCCATCCTCATCTTCAGTTCGGTGACCATGGTGCTGGCCGTTGAGGCCGGGCACCGCATGGACAAGGCCGGCGTAGTGAAATGGTTGTTCCTCACTGTGCTCGGTGGAGCCTTCTTCGTAGGCAGCCAGGCGTGGGAGTGGAGCCACTTCAACCATGGTGGCGGTGGCTACATGACCACCGATACCGGTGCCAAGTATTGGGTGCATACCGACGAGCACGATACCCATGATCCGTCTTCCAAGGAGAGCTTCGCGCTGGTGCCCGCCATGCCCGGTCATTACTTGATCGCCGACACCCTGCCTGGCGGGACGCCCATGGAGCACGTCCACGGTGCCGAGGCCCAGAAACTGTGGCAGGAGAAGGTCGCTTACGTGCATGGAGCACCGTTCCCGTGGAGCGCCGAGGGCATGGACTACAACGAATACGGCCCGACGCAGTACGCCAACTTCTTCTACTTCATCACCGGTTTCCACGGCTTCCACGTGTTCAGCGGGGTCATCATCAACCTCATCGTGCTCATCATGGTGTTGCGCGGTGTATTCCATCGCCGAGGCCATTATGAGATGGTGGAGAAGGCGGGCCTATACTGGCACTTCGTGGACCTCGTGTGGGTATTCGTGTTCACCTTCTTCTACCTCCTCTGATCATGGAGCGCGACGACATCATCGAATACAGCCTCGACGCGCACCACAGCGAGGAGGAAGGCCGCCGCATGCGCCGCAAGATCTGGCTGGTGACCCTGCTGCTTGCAGTGGTTACCACAGTGGAAGTGGCCTTGGGAGCCTACTGGAAGGAGTGGATGCCCCATAGCTGGCACATGGTGAAATGGACTTTCGTGGTCCTCACACTCGTGAAGGCGACCTACATCGTCATGAGCTTCATGCACCTGGGCGATGAGCGTCGCAACATCCGCGCGATCATCCTGCTGCCCTACGCTCTGTTCATCCTTTACCTGGTCTTCATCGCCATCTGGGAATCGAATTACGTGCATTGGGTGTGGGTGAATTTCCTCTAGGATGTTGATGGAGCCTTCGGGCCGACGACGGAAATTCCTGATCCTGGGCGGCATCGCCGCTTTCGTCCTCGGGCTGTTCCTGTTCTTCTCGCCACGGCTCGGCCTGGCCAAGCATCACTTCGCATACCTGCCTTACTTCGGTCCGAAGGAGACCCTGCTCGTGGAGCGGGACGGCTCGCAAGTGGTGGACACCATCTACCATCAGGTGCCGCCGTTCACCTTCATCGATCGCTACGGCAGGCCCTTCACCGAGAAGAACGTGGAAGGCAAGATCATCGTGGCCGATTTCTTCTTCACCACCTGCGCCACCATCTGCCCGAAGATGAGCGTGCAGATGCAGCAATTACAGTTGAAGTTGGACGATCCGTCGTATGCCGATGTAGTCTTCCTCAGTCATACCGTGGACCCGGAGCACGACACTCCCGAAGTGCTAGATGCCTATGCGCGCAAGCTGGAGGCGGATCCGGACCGCTGGAAGTTCCTTACCGGCGATGCCGCTGCGATCTACCGGCAGGGCAACACCGGCTATTGGCTCGGCGCCCTGGAGGACACGCTGAACCCGGAGCGTTTCGTACACGATTCGCGCTTCGTGCTGGTGGACAAGCAACGGCACATTCGTGGGTATTACGAAGGCACCACCATGGCCGGTATGAACGCACTGGCCGCCGACCTGAAGATGTTGATGAAGGAGGAGAAGATCAAGGCCGCCGAACAAGTGCAACGCGCACGCGAGGCGAAATGATGCGTGCGCCTTACCCCAGGCCGGTACTGACCACTGCTGAACCGAAGGCCAAGCGGATCATCTGGATCTTTTCCATCGTGGTTTTCCTCGCAGTGGTGGTGCTCAACCGTGTTCAGGTATCGGCGCCGGACGGCCTCGATGTGCATGTGTTCGCCCGCATCAACGCCGTCATCAACTCCATTGTGAGCGTGCTGCTCATCGCGGGCCTCTTCAGCGCGCGTGCCGGCAAGTGGACGTTGCATCGAGGCGTGATGCTCACGGCCATGGCACTCTCGGTGCTTTTCCTGGTGTCCTATATCCTGCACCATCTCTTCGCTGGCGATACGCGATTCGGTGGTGCGGGGCTCATCAAAGTGCTGTACTACGTCATCCTCGCCACGCACATTGTGCTGGCTGCCGGTTCCTTGCCTTTCATACTCTTCACCGCATACCGGGGCCTCACGGGCCGATACCCCGAGCACCGCAGGCTGGCACGACGTACCTGGCCTATCTGGCTCTATGTGAGCGTGAGCGGCGTCGTGGTCTACATGCTCATTTCGCCGTACTACTGAGGGTAGTACCAACAGACCATCCGGCGGTTACATTTACCCGCTCAATGGGCAGGATCCTACCTCTATTGATCTTTGTTCTTGTGCTCTCCATGCTTCCCTCGGAAGCGAGCGCCCAAGGCTGCGCCATGTGCAAAGCCGTAGTGCAAAGCGGCGATGGTGGCGGCCGCGCCTTCGGTGGTGATCAAGCCATCGGCAAAGGTCTTAACAGCGGAATCCTCTACCTCATGGCGGTGCCCTACCTGCTGCTCTTCCTGCTCTTGCGCAAGAAGATCGTGAGCTTCGTGAAGGAGTTCGCGGGTGCGCAGGGTTGATTGGGTAGTCCGACCCCTCGATCAATTACTTTCGCCCCACGTTCTTTCCAATTGCTTATCCAGAAAGGCTGAGGGACTGGCCCTGTGAAGCCTTGGCAACCCGTACCGGTCACCCCACCGGGAACAGGTGCCAAATCCAGTTGAACAACACGCCCTTCGGCTCCGCTCAGGGCAGGTTGATCAAGAAGATGAGCCGTGATCAGGTCGTTGTGCGCAAGTCGCGAGCAGGCAGCCTCATCCGGACCAACGGATGGGGCTTTTTTGCGAACTGAAATGAAGACGATAGAACAACTGGCTGAAGAAAGGATCCTTGTGCTTGATGGTGCCATGGGCACCATGATCCAACGCTTGGGATTGACGGAGGAGGATTTCCATCCGAAGGGGATGGAACAGCACCCGATCCTACTGAAGGGGAACAACGAACTGCTGTCGATCTCGCGACCGGAAGCCATCCGCTTGATCCATGAGCAGTACTTGGAAGCGGGCGCCGACATCGTGGAGACGAACACCTTCAGCGCCACGAGCATCGCACAGGGAGAGCACCAGTGCGAGCCGCTGGTGCGCGAGATGAACCTGCGTTCCGCTCAACTGGCCAAAGAAGCTTGCGCGAAGTACACCGCGATGGACCCCAGCAAGCCGCGCTTCGTGGCTGGTGCCATCGGCCCGATGAACAAGACCGCCTCACTGAGCCCCGATGTGAACGACCCCGGCTACCGCGCGGTCACCTTCGATCAGCTCGTTGCTGCCTATCGCGAACAAGTGGAGGCACTGCTCGATGGCGGCGTGGACCTGTTGCTGGTGGAGACCATCTTCGATACGCTCAACGCCAAGGCCGCCTTCTACGCCATCGACGAGGTGTTCGAGAAGCGCGCAACACCCGCGTGCCGCTCATGTGCAGCGTCACCATCACCGATGCCAGCGGGCGCACCCTCAGCGGCCAGACCATCGAGGCGTTCCTGATCAGTATGGCCCATGTGCCGCTTTTCAGCATGGGCCTCAACTGCGCGCTGGGCGCGGCACAGATGCGACCCTACCTCGAAGTGATCGCCGAGCAATCCAGCTGCCGCACCAGCGTTTACCCCAACGCGGGTTTGCCCGACCAGATGGGCGAGTACCGCGAGTCGCCGGAGGTGACGGCGAAGCTCGTCGGCGAGTTCATGGCCAGTGGCTGGGTGAACGTTGTTGGCGGTTGTTGCGGTACCACGCCCGAGCATATCGCGGCGTTGGCGATGGAGGCAGCGAAACACGAACCACGACCATTGCCCGTGCTTGCCTGAATTGATCTGCGACGACGCAACGGCGAGACGGTAACTCAACACAGTCAGGATGAACCAGCGAGGAACTCAAGATTCCATCAGTGAATTGAACGTCGCGTATTCGCTGCGCCGCCGCGTTGTTACGGTGCAACACCCTTGCATGTCTCCGTGTCTCTGAGCCTCTGTGGTGTACCACCCCTGAAATGTCCATCCCCACCTACTCCGGCCTCGAGCCGCTCCGCATATTCAAGGAAAGCAACTTCGTCAACATCGGCGAACGCACCAACGTTACGGGCAGCGCGGCCTTCCGCAAGCTGATCAAGAACGGCAACTACGATGAGGCCGTGAACGTGGCCCGCCAGCAGGTGGAGAACGGCGCGCAGGTGATCGATGTGAACCTCGATGAAGGTATGATCGATGGCGTGGAGGCCATGCGCAAGTTCATCAACCTCATCGCCGCCGAGCCCGACATCGCGCGCGTTCCGGTGATGGTGGACTCGTCGAAGTTCAGTGTGATCGAGGCGGGCTTGAAATGCCTGCAAGGCAAGGGCATCGCCAACAGCATCAGCTTGAAGGAAGGCGAAGCGGAATTCCTGCGTCAGGCTAGGATCATTCGCCGCCTCGGTGCTGCTACGGTGGTGATGTGCTTCGACGAGCAGGGTCAGGCCGATAACTACGAGCGTCGCATCGCCATCGCGCAGCGCGTGTACGACCTGCTCACGCAGAAGGCTGGGTTCCCGCCGCACGACATCATCATCGACCCGAACATCCTCACGGTGGCCACGGGCATGAGCGAGCACGATCGCTATGCCATCGACTACATCGAAGCGGTGCGCTGGATCAAACAGAACCTGCCGGGCGCTTTGGTCAGTGGCGGCGTGAGCAATGTGAGCTTCAGCTTCCGCGGCAACGAGCCCGTGCGCGAGGCTATCCACACGGCCTTCCTCTACCATGCCATCCAGGCGGGCATGGACATGGGCATCGTCAACGCCGGGCAGATCGGTGTCTACGACGACATTCCGAAGGACCTGTTGGAGCATGTGGAGGATGTGCTGCTGGCGCGTCGTCCCGATGCAACCGAGCGCATGGTCGCGTTCGCGGAACAGTTCAAAGGTGCCCCTTCAGCGGAAGTCGTGGCAGCGCAGGCTGCGTGGCGTGAAGGCAGCGTGGAAGAGCGCTTGAAGCATGCACTTGTCCACGGCGTCACCGACTTCATCGAAGCCGACACGGAAGAGGCACGCGTGAAGTATGGCGAGCCCGTGCTGGTGATCGAAGGTCCGTTGATGGCCGGAATGAACGTGGTGGGCGATCTTTTCGGAAGCGGCAAGATGTTCCTGCCGCAAGTGGTGAAGAGCGCGCGCGTGATGAAACGCGCGGTCGCTTATCTCGAACCGTTCCTCCAAGAGCGCAAGGACGCGCAAGTGATCGGTACGCAGCGCGAGGGAGCCAAGAAGGTGCTGCTCGCCACGGTGAAGGGCGATGTGCACGACATCGGCAAAAACATCGTGGGCGTGATCCTCGCATGCAACGGCTGGCAGGTGATCGATCTGGGCGTGATGGTGCAGAGCGCCACCATCCTGAAGACGGCGCGCGAGATGAAAGTGGACATCATCGGCCTCAGCGGCTTGATCACGCCCTCGCTCGATGAGATGGTACACGTGGCGAAGGAGATGGAGCGAGAAGGATTCACCACGCCGCTCCTTATCGGCGGGGCAACGACCAGTCGCGTGCATACCGCCGTACGCATCGCCCCACACTACAGCAAGCCCGTGGTGCATGTGATCGATGCTTCACGCAGCGTGCCCGTGGTGAGCAATTTGCTCAGCGACAACGAGCGTGTGCGTTTCGAGGCCGACATCAAGGAGGAGTACGCCAAGGTGCGCACACAGTATGAGGGCAGCCAACGGGAGAAGGAATACCTCCCCCTATCAGAAGCGCGCGCGAAGAAATTCAGCATTGACTGGAGCGCTGAGCCACCGATAGCTCCCAAGAGCACCGGCGTGTTCTCCTACCGCAACTATCCGATCGCGCAACTGGTGCCCTATATCGACTGGACCCCCTTCTTCATGGCGTGGGAGCTGGCGGGCAAGTACCCCAACATCCTGAAGGACGCAGTAGTGGGGCAGGAGGCCACGCGCTTGCACAACGATGCGCTGAAGATGCTGGACCGCATCGTGAAGGAGCAATGGTTGCAAGCGCACGGGGTCGCGGGCATCTGGCCTGCGAACACGGTCAATGACGATGACATCGAGCTCTATGCCGATGCTACGCGCAACACCGCGCTCGGCCGTTTCCATTCCATGCGACAGCAATCGAAGAAGGCCCCGGGGGTGCCGTACATCGCGTTGGCGGACTTCATCGCGCCCAAGGGAACGCCCGATTTCGTCGGCGGTTTCGCCGTTACTGCTGGTCATGGTGTGGACGAACGCGTGAAACGGTTCGAGGAGAAGCAGGACGACTACAGCGCCATTTTGCTGAAGGCCCTTGCGGATCGCCTCGCCGAAGCCTTCGCCGAGAAACTGCACGAAGTGGTGCGCGAGGAACTCTGGGGCTATGAGACCGCCCAGCTTACCAACGAACAGCTGATCAAGGAGGAGTACCAAGGGATCCGTCCTGCACCGGGTTATCCAGCCTGTCCGGACCACACCGAGAAACCGGAACTCTTCCGCCTGCTGGACGCCAATAAGCACACGGGGATTGAACTCACCGAAAGCTTGGCGATGTACCCCACTGCGGCCGTGAGCGGGCTGTACTTCGCACACCCCAAGACCAAGTACTTCGGCGTGGGGCGTATCGGCCGCGACCAAGTGGCGGATCTCGCAAGTCGCAAGGGCTTGGAGGCGAAGGACATGGAGCGCTGGCTGGGCAGCAACCTGGGGTACGAACCCTGACCGGACGCCTGCCGTATGAACGGGCCGTGAAATTCCACTTGGTTCGTTCAGTGGCGATCGCCTGTGCCGTTGCACAGGTGCTCTCGTCGCACGCACAGGGCGGGCTCACGCAGGACAATGGCGATTGTACCGGCGCCATCTTCATCAACGACAGCATCTATCACCAGCCCTCGGCGGTGCGCGGCTTCGGCAACAAGCTCGAGATCAAGGAGAACCCCAGCGACCACACGCAATGGTTCGAGCGTGAGCACCACACCACCTGGTACAAGTTCCGCTCACCGGCCACCACCACGCTCACCTTCGACATCATCCCCGACAACGTCGAGGACGACATCGACTTCCTGCTCTTCCAAGGTGCTGTCCCAGGCATATGCGACAAGGTGGCCCTCAAGCAGGTGACACCTGTTCGCAGCAACATCAGCCGCAACGACAAGGGCAACCGCAGCATCTGCGGCTTGCGCAAGGACGCACCGGACGATTTCATCCGAAGCGGCGTGGGCGCCAGCTTCAGTCGGGGCATCGAGGTGCAGCAGGGCGAGCTCTTCTACCTCGTTATCGATTACCAGGACCGCCCGCTCGCTGGCTACACCATCCGCTTCCACTACGACCCGCCGCCGCCCCCACCGGAGCCCGGAGGAGAAGAGGCAAAAGCAGCAGTTGAACATCAGCATCGTGGACGCCAAGTCCGGCAAGCCCATCGATGCGAGCATCACCATCGAAGGGATGAAGTTCGATGAGGTGCTGGAGGCGAAGGGCAAGAGCAGCTACGGCTACGAGATGGAGGTGTATCGCAACATCAAGATCGGCTGCGTGCGCAACGGCTACATGTTCCATACCACCAGAGTGAAGGGCAGCATGGACCCTGTGGTGGACGTGGAGATCAAGCTCACCCCCGTGGGCGCGGGCGAGCGCGTGGTGCTCGATGACATTCGCTTCGTGGGCAACGAGGACAAGGTGATGCGCCAATCCGAGGCCTCGCTGCTGCTGTTGCTACGCTTCATGCAGATGAACCCCAAGGTGCGCATCGAGATCGAAGGCCACGTGAACGGCCCCACCTTCAAGAACAAGAAGGAGTTCATCGACCTGAGCACGGCCCGTGCGAAGACCGTGCACGATTTCCTCCTCGTGAACGAGGTGGAACCTGAACGCCTCTCCTACGTGGGCATCGGCAATGCGCAGATGCTCTATCCGACCCCCAAGAACAAGGAGGAGAGCGAAGCCAACCGCAGGGTGGAGATCAAAGTGATCGGCAACTGAGCCGCCCGGCCACCCGACCACCGCTTCCACCGTTCATCAATTCCGGTCTTTCACCCAAAGGTGCCCCGATACTTTTGGTCCGGTCCCCCATTCCAGGAGACCATGATGACCATGCGCACCCATCTCCTTGCCGCCATCGCCCTGTGGAGCGGCACCACACTGGCCCAACAGCCCTGGACCCTCGAGCAATGCGTGGCCCGTGCCGAAGAGCGCAACCTGGCCGTGATCAACGCCAGCCTCGATGCCGAACTGGCGGACGAAACGAGTGAGCAGGCCTACTGGGACCTGGCGCCCAACCTCAACGGCGTAGCCACCCACGGCTACAACTACGGCCGGGTGGTGGATCGCTTCACCAACACCTTCGCCACCGATCGGGTGCGCACCAACAACTTCTACCTGAGCAGCACCATCATCCTCTTCCAGGGCTTGCAGAAGCAGAACACCATCAAGCGCACCGAATTGGACGCGAAGGCGGCGCAACTGGGGATCGATGCGGCACGCAACCAGGTTCGGCTCGAAGTGGTGCAAGCATTCCTGGATGTGCTGGGCTTGCGAGAGAGACTGGCAGCGGCAGAGTCGCAGGCGGCGAGCACCCGTGAACAGATCGCGCGTACGCAGGCCATGGTCGAGGCCGGCCGCCTGGCGCGCGCCGACCTTCTGTCGTTGGAATCGCAATTGGCGCAGGAGGAGTACACCATCACCGACATCGCCAACCAACGCGATCAGCGCACGCTGGCATTGGCCCGTTCACTGCAATTGGAGCCGCAGGAAGCCATGGACTTCGACATCCAGGGGCCGGCCATCAGCGCGCTGCGCGTGATGGAGCCTACCGCGGCGGCGAATGAAGTACTGGCCAACGTGCTGCGCACCAATCCTTCCTTCGCGCAAGCCGAGACCCAGGCGGCGAGCGCGGAGAAGGGCATTGCAACGGCCCGTGCGGGTACGGTGCCTTCGCTTTCGGTGAACGGATCGATGGGCACCGGCTACAGCGGACGCGATATCCGCACCGTGGGGGAGCCCATCATCGGGAGCCCGGTGCCTATCGGTTACACGGCAAGCGGAGAAACGGTGTTTACACCGAACATCAACTACAACACCGAGCTCACACCGTTCAGCGACCAGTTGGACCAGAACCTGAACCAGAGCATCGGATTCACGCTGAACGTTCCCTTGTTCAACAACATGCAGAACAGGCTCGCCATCAGCCAGGCCAGGGTGCAGCATGAGAAGAGCCGCAACGCCATGGCCAGCGTGCGCAACGATCTGCAGCGCAATGTGCTCGACGCCCTGGTCGCGCAGCGCAGCGGATATCGGCAGTTCTTGGCTGCCGAGAAGGCCGTGGAAGCAGGCATGCTCAACCTCGAATTCGCGCAAGAGCGCTTCGCCCAAGGCGTGATCACCAGCATGGAGCTCTCCACGGTCAAGGCCCAGTTGAACCGCAGCACGGCCGATATGATCAATGCGAAATACCAGTACGTGATGGCCACCAAGTACCTGGAGATCTTGCAGGGCATGCCCGTGACCTTGTGAGCATGGCGCTGATCCTCGCCATAGAGACCACGACCAAATTGTGCAGCGTGGCACTGGGTCGCGATCGTGCGGTGCTGGCACAGCGGGAAGTGGAGACCGAGCGCCATGCGCATGCTGAGAAGGTCAACATCTTCATTGCGGAGGTGATGGAAGAGGCGGGTATCAAACTGGCCGACGTTGACGCGGTCGCTGTTGGCATTGGACCGGGATCGTATACCGGCTCGCGCATCGGGCTCAGCGCCGCAAAAGGATTGTGCTACGCCTTGGACAAGCCCATCATCGGGGTGAACACGCTCACCACCTTGGTCGAAGCTGCGCGACCTGCGGCCGGGAATACCGGACTTCCACAATGGCCCATGATCGACGCTCGCCGGATGGAGGTGTTCACGCAGGAGTACGATGCGCAGGGCAAGGCCATGGGTGAGGTAACACCGCTAGTGCTGGATGAAGCATGGGCCCAAGCCGCTGGTGCGTGCTGTGTTTTCGGCGATGGCGCCGACAAGGCCGTTGGGCTGTGGAAGAGCGCACCCCACGTCGTTCATGCGCCGGGCATCAAGGCGCATGCGTGGGCGATGCTCGCTCACGCAGAAGCGCGTTTGCGTGAAGGAGGGGCAGATGACCTGGCCTACCTCGTTCCGCTCTATGGCAAGGAGGCCAAGGTGACGCAGCCTGGCAAGCGCAGCACGTGAGGGCTCACCGCTTCTCAGCGAGGTAGTTGATCGTATTGAACTGCTCGAGCCCTTCGTAGTAGTGATCGATCGGCTGCAAACCATCGCGCACGATGCGGTATAGCCGGAAGCTGGGCTTGAGCAACGTGAAGAAGTCGCGGAAGTAGGTGCGGGAGTCCACGTTGGCACCGCCGAACTCGAACTGTATGAAGTCGATGCGGCCTTCGCGGATCATGCCTTCGGCGCCCTTCAATGCGCTCAGTTCGTGGCCCTCGATATCGATCTTCAGGAAGTGCAGCCGCTCGATGCCATGCTTTGCGCAGAAGAGATCGACGGTGCTGAGCTGGATCTCCTCCACCTGGTCGAGCTTGAGGTCGTAATGCTCCAGGTCGCGCTGGTAAAGCGAGGCGAGCGTGTGCCGCTCGGTGTTCTTGTACAGCTTCAGGATGCCTTCGCTATCGCTGAAGCCGCAGTTGTTGGCCACCACGTTCGTGCGCGCACCGATCGCGGCTTTCAGTTTGGCGAAGGTTTCCTTCGACGGTTCGAAGGCATGCACCGTGCTCTGCGGCCCGAAGAAGTCGGCGAGCGCCACCGAATATTCCCCGATGTTGGCGCCCACATCGAAGACCACAAGGCGTTGCACGTCCTTCAGGCTGTCCTTGATGCGATGAAGCAGATGCAACTCTCCGCTCGTGCGGAAGTCGCCGCCACGCCCGTAGTTCAAGCCATCGAGCGCCACCCGCAGCAATCCTTCGTAGAACCCCTGCATGCTGCGTTTGCCGGCGAAGAGGCCCAGCAGGCCCCAGATGATCTTCTTCATGCGTTGCTGCCGCATGGCGCGGCGTTGCGAATGTGGCCGTCCATCGGCAGGCAGGAGAGGAGGTCGTGCGCAGGTTATGAACCGATCGACGTGACGTGCGCCCCTGGTCAGAGGCCAGCCAGGATCGTCAGCAAAGCGATCAAGGGGATCTCGCCATCGGTCTGCAGCAAAGCATCGCTCTTGTTCGCGAAGGCTCCTTCGGCGATGAACACGGTGCCGCGCTCCAGCACGAAGCCGCCATTGCCCTTGTTGCAGAAGACGCCATCGGCGCGGAAGACCTTCTCCTTTTCCAGCAGGAAGAGGCAGGCTCCCTTGTTGGCGAAGGCTCCTTCGGCCCGGTGGAAGCCGTTCCCTTCCATCATGAAGGCGCCCTGGCCTTTGCCGCCGTGCGCATCGCCGCTGTGGAAGACCCTGTCCTCGCTGAAGAGCCAGAGGCAGGGACCGCGCTCGCCGAAGGGCCCGCAGGCTTGGTAGATGCGGTCGCCTTCGACCACGAAAGCCGCATCGCCAACGGTGCCGAACGGACCATAGGCCCAGCGCACGATGGAGCGTTGCGCGCTGGCCAGGGCGCCCACGAGCAGCAGGGAAACGGTCAAGAGCATTCGCATAGTCAGCGAAGTTCGGTCCTGTAGCGTATCACGTGGATGTTGCCGGTATCCATGTCCTTGCGCAAGCGGGCCTTCAGAAGCATGCTTTGCTCCTCGTACATGTATTCCTCGCGGTGCTTCTGGGTCTCGCCGTGCCAGAGTTCGTTGATCAGCACGTTGCCCGCCCGGTCGTATTGCCAGGTGCGGCGCACCACATCGGGCTTGCCCAGATCGCGCTGGTCCACCCGCGATGCGAGCCTGCCATGCTCGTCGTATCCGAAGCTGATGCGGGAGCGGCGCTGGCTGATGAGGTAGAGATCTTCGATGAGCAGCAGGTAACCGAGCGTGCTGCGCGTGAAGGTCTCCTCGCGGTAGGGGAGGTCCAGGTAGTTGTAATAGGTCTTGCGCCAGCAGGTGTCGTTGATGGTGGTGTAGCGGAAGTGCTCGTCGCTGATCTCGGTGCGTGCGCCGGGCACGAGGTTGTAGCGATCGGTGCCGAGGTTTTCTATCCGCGCATAGGTTTCCCGGATAGGCCTGCCGGTGGCGTCGAATTCGGTGCGGTACGCGAAGTGGCCGGCGAGGTCGTTGCTCAGCCGCTCGGTCACGTTGCCGGCGGTGTCGTGCGTGTAGCCTACGCTCGTGGTATCGCGGCCTGTACCGGGATTGCCGAACGAGTTGTTGGAGTACGTCATTCGCCCTTGCGCATCGAAGCGGTACAGGTAGCGCGTGGCCTCGGTGCGCATGGGCTGGCCATCGCGCTTGAGCATGCGTTCGCCGGTGATGCTGGCCACCCTGTTGCGTGCCATGAACGCTTCATTGAAATGCAGAGCATCGGGATCCGTGGCATCGGGCAGCACCAGCAGGGCTTGGGCGCAAGCGGCGATCGGCGAGGCCAGGAGCAGGGCGATGAGGATGCGCTGGGTCATTGCAGTTCACGGATGGCTTCCTCCACTGTGGGCACCGGAAGTCGACAGTTCATGTCCACGCAAACGAAGATGGTGCTGGCGGGCAGGGATTTGTCCTTGAGCAACGGCAGCGAAGATCGTGCTGCACTTCCGAGGAAGAAGCGATTGGGGATGTAATGCCGAGCGAATCCTTCCCGCAGCTTCAACGCTTCGGGTCCGGTGATGGCGATCTCGTGGAATGAATGCGTACGCCAGAGCAGCAACTGGGCCCAGTTGGAATGGCTGCCGGGGTGGGCTTCCATGCGCTGCACCACGGAAGAGAGCATGCGATCGGCCATGTGCAGGTAGCGTGGCTCACCGAGGAGGGTGCCCAGGAGGAAGAGGCCTTTGGCCATGCTCGAGTTCGATGCCGGCATCACGTTGTCCGCGAGTTCCATCGGTCGCGCTATCAGGGCTGCATCCAGGTCGCTGGTGAAGTGGAAGAGTCCCGTCGCGTTGTCAAGGAAGTGTCGAATGGCATGCTCGCATAGCGCGTGCGCCTCGTTCAACCAGCGCTCCTCGAAGGTGATGCTGTAGAGGGCGATCAATGCCTCGATGAAGAAGCAGTAGTCCTCCAGGTAACCGTTGATGCTCGCCTTGCCGTTCTTGTAGCTGTGGCGCAAGGCGCCGGTAGGCTGCTTGCATTTGGAGAGCATGAGCTCCGCGTTGCGCTGTGCCGCGTGCAACCACCGTTTCTCGCCGAGGACTTCGTATGCATCGCATAGCGCCTTCGTCATGAGGGCGTTCCAGCTCACGAGCGATTTGTCATCGAGCGCAGGACGGATGCGTGCTTCACGCGCCTTCATCAGCGACTTCCTGATCCGGTCCATGCGCACCGCCAGCTCATCGGTGCCGATCCCGAATGCCTTTGCGAATTCATCATCGGGCATGCCCCGGCGCAGGATGTTTCGACCGTGCTCCCAAAGCGCCTGGCCATCGATATCGAAGTACGCGACCGCGAGGTCCAGGTCCTCGCCAAGCGCAGTGCGCAGCTGGTCGCGTGTCCATGCATAGTAGAGTCCTTCAACCTCTTCGCTGTCGGCGTCGAGCGCGCTGAAGAAGGCCCCGTCGGGCGATGTCATCTCCCGTTCGATGAAGGCGATCGTGCGCTCCACCGTTTCCTTGTAGAGCGGCTTCTGAAAGGCCTGGTAGGCCTGGCTGTAGAGCGATACGAGCTGGGCATTGTCATACAGCATCTTCTCGAAGTGCGGCACCTTCCATAGCGCGTCGGTACTGTAACGCGCGAAGCCCCCGCCCACCTGATCGCAGATTCCGCCGAGCGCCATGCGGTCGAGCGTGAGCTCGACGTGGTGAAGTACGTTCTTGTTGCCACTGAGGTGCGCGTAGCGAAGAAGGAACTCGTAGTTGTTGGGCATGGGGAACTTCGGCACACGGTCCGAACCTCCATGGGTCGTATCGAACTCGAGTGACCAGCGATGCACCATGGCATCGAGCGTGCGGCGTTCGAAAGCTGCGGCCTCGTCGGCAGGCTCAAGGAGCATGCTGCGCACCACTCCCTGCCTCAATTGCTCGGCATGTTTCACAACGCGGTCAGGATCGCTCTTCCAGGTGGTGTGCAAGTCGGTGAGCACGCGGGTCCATTGCGGCGGCGGGAAGTAGGTGCCGCCGTAAACCGGACGGCCATCGGGCAAGGCGAAGCAGTTGAGGGGCCAGCCCCCTTGACCAGTGATGAGCTGGACGGCCGCCATGTACACCTGGTCCACATCGGGTCGTTCCTCCCGATCCACCTTCACGCACACGTAGTGGTCGTTCATCAACTGCGCGATGGTCGCATCCTCGAAGCATTCGCGCTCCATCACGTGGCACCAGTGGCAACTGCTGTAGCCGATGCTCACGAGCACCAGCTTGTTCTCCTCTCGTGCTTTTGCAAAGGCCTCATCGCCCCACGGATACCAATCCACGGGGTTGCGCGCATGCTGCAACAGGTACGGACTGCTCTCTTTCGCGAGCCGGTTGGTGCCGTGGATATCTTGCCCGCGTTGCATGAACGATCAAAGGAACATCGCACCGATGCGCCCTCGCGGCCGCGGTAACGGCGTGCATCAACACCCGAACGTGAAGGGGCGGGTGCGCGAGCAATACTGGCCCGGCACGCTCATGGGGCTTGGTGTTTTCATTGCATTGGGCAGCTTGTTCACCGTGGCCGCCTGGACCTTGGTTGACCCGATGCTGCTCCTGCGCGTACTGGTGGTGCTCTGCTTCACCGGCAACTTGTTGCCTTACCTGCGCTCGGGACTCTGGCTGGGAATGGAGCGTCTGGAATGGTTCCTCTTCAACCTGCTCGCCGTGGGGCCGATCGGCACCAGCGTGTTGCTATGGGCCAATTTCCTCGTGCATAGTGCGCCGGTGACCACGGAACATTTAGTGGCGCGCGTTGATGCTGGCCGAACGATGCTCACCTACCACTTCACCGATGGGTATCTGGATGAACTCCCCTTCGCCCGTGCGACCTACAATGACTGGTATCCGATCGTCGGCAATGCCGTGCGCATCACCGAAGCGGAAGGCATCCTGGGGGTGCCGGTGCTGTTGCGGAAGGAGCCCTTCGCGCGTTGATCATTCGTCGCTGAGGTCGATCATCTCCTCCACTTCGAAAGGGAATCGCCTCTTGAGGGCACCGCTTCTTCCGGCCACGGTGCCTTTGGCTCCAAGCTTCAATTCCTCGCTGAATGCGCCGCTCAGGAGCATCATGAGCAATGGGCCGCCTTCCAGCTTGGCGCGCAGGTACACGGGATAGACCCTGGCTGCTTTGCGGTCCAGGACGAGCGAGGAATCCAGCACCGCCTTGCCGATGAACTTGTCGTTGATGAAGAGATCGACATCCGGTTCTTCCACGGCGATGGAGAAACCATTGGGGTTGTCGATTCGTGCATCAATGCGCAATGCCACGGATCGCGGATCGAGCGACAGGACCTCGACGGAGGTGATATCGGT
This sequence comes from Flavobacteriales bacterium, assembly GCA_016710965.1. Lineage (GTDB taxonomy): Bacteria > Bacteroidota > Bacteroidia > Flavobacteriales_F > PHOS-HE28 > PHOS-HE28. The sequence continues at coordinate 456,995 of JADJTW010000031.1, read as the reverse complement.
AAGCTCCACCTCCTTGTACGAGGAGCAGGATGAGGAAAGGATCGCGAGCAATGCGATGGCGAGCAACTTCTTCATGCCACGCATCTTGCGATCGGCGTGCCGTTCACCGCGATCCGTTCATCATGGCTGCATAATGCGCGAAGAAGCGCGGGATGGTGCGAATGCCCTGGAGATAGTTGAAGACGCCGTATTTCTCGTTGGGGCTGTGGATGTTGTCGCTGTCGAGGCCGAAGCCGAAAAGCACGGTCTTCAGTCCGAGCTCCTGTTCGAACAATGCAACGATCGGGATGCTGCCGCCGCCGCGTGTTGGGATCGGCTTCTTGCCGAAGGTCTCCTCCATGGCCTTGCTGGCTGCGAGGTAGGCAGGACTGTCGATGGGCGTCACCGCCGCTTCGCCTCCATGATGCGGACGCACGACCACCTTCACGCCTGGTGGAGCGATCCGTTCGAAATGGTCACTGAACAGCTTGGTGATCGCATCGCTCTTCTGGTTGGGCACCAAGCGCATGCTGAGCTTGGCGAAGGCCTTTGCCGGCAGCACGGTCTTGGCGCCTTCGCCGATGTAGCCGCCCCAGATCCCGTTCACGTCCAAGGTGGGGCGGATGCTGCTGCGCTCCTCGGTGGTGTAGCCTTTCTCGCCCCGCACAGCGTCGATACCGAGGTCCTTCTTGTAGTCCGTTTCGTTGAAGGGTGCTTCTGCCAGGGCCTTGCGTTCTGCTGCGCTCAACTCGACCACGGTGTCGTAGAAGCCCGGGATGGTCACCCGTCGGTCCACATCGTGCAGGCTGGCGATCATCTCGCACAGTGCATTGATCGGGTTTGAAACTGCACCGCCGTAAACACCGCTGTGGAGGTCGCGGTTGGGGCCGGTCACTTCCACCTCAACATAGCTGAGGCCGCGCAGCCCGGTGTTGATGCTGGGCACATCATTGGCGATCATGGCCGTATCGCTGATCAGCACCACATCCGCCTTCAGCCTTTCCTTGTTGGCGGCCACGAAAATGCCCAGGTTGTCGCTGCCCACTTCCTCCTCGCCTTCGATCATCACCTTCACGTTGCAGGGCAATCCGCCGTTCTTCATCATGCATTCGATGGCCTTGAAGTGCATGTAGAACTGGCCTTTGTCGTCGGCACTGCCCCGAGCGTAGATCATGCCGTCCTTGATCACCGGATCGAATGGGCCGCTGTGCCATAGGTCGAGCGGGTCCGGGGGTTGCACATCGTAGTGGCCGTACACAAGCACGGTTGGCTTTGCCGGGTCCAGGATCTTCTCGCCGTACACAATGGGGTGGCCTTTGGTGGGGCATACTTCCACCTTCTCCAGGCCGGCCTCGGTCATGCGTTGCTTCACGGCTTCAGCACAGCGGGCAACATCGGCCTTGTACTTGGGGTCGGCGCTCACACTGGGGATGCGCAGGAGGTCCAACAACTCGCTGAGGAAGCGGTCCTTCTGAGCGTCGATATAAGTGTCGATGGCATGCATGGAGGGGTGCTTATCGGTGCGGCCGAAGATAGGCTTGGGAGCTTGGGCAACCTTTGCCAAGCGGCCTCGGTCTAGGATTCGTCCGCCAAGCGTACTTTTCAACACTAGAACGACCACACGTTCCCATGAACTTCCGCCACCTTCTTCTTCCTGCGGTTCTGACCACGCTGTCTGTTCAGGCTCAGCTGATCGTCAATAATGCCCCCACTCCCCAGCAGCTGGTGCAGACCGTACTGCTCGGTGGCGGGGTAACCGCTTCGAACATCACGTTCAACGGCCTGCCGGGCAACATCCAGAGCGAGCAGATGGGGACTTTCAATGGCAGCACCTCCAATATCGGTCTGCCGGCCGGGGTTCTCATGGGCACCGGTGACATCAACGTGGCGCCTGGGCCTAACGTGGGCGGCGGCTCCACCATGGGAGGCGGGAACTTCGGTGCTGGCGATGCTGACCTGACGCAATTGAGCGGTGTGAACCACAACGACGCCGCGATTCTCGAGTTCGATTTCATACCCACGGGCGATACGCTCCGGTTCCGTTATGTCTTCGCCAGCGAGGAGTACGATGAGTACGTCTGCGGTTCGGTGAACGACGCCTTCGGCTTCTTCCTGAGCGGCCCTGGGTTCTTCGGTCCTTTCGCCAATAACGCCGTGAACCTGGCACTTGTTCCCGGAGGCAATATCCCAGTGTCCATCAACACCGTGAACCTCGGCGTGGCGGGATCCACAACGGGAGGGATCGCGACCAATTGCTTGAACCTCGATCCCAACTTCGCCGCCAATAGCATCTACTACAACACCAACGCAGGCGGTACCACAGTGGAGTACGATGGCTTCACAGTCGTTCTCACGGCTTTCGCCCTCGTCAGTTGCGGTACGCAATACCACATCAAGATGGCCATCGCCGATGGCGGCGACACCGTCTTCGACAGCGGTGTGTTCCTCGAAGCGGGCAGTTTCACTAGTACGGGCAACGTGATCCCCACGCTTGCTGGAGGCGTAGGCATCAACGGCAACACCATGCTGGAGGGCTGCAATCCGGTGGAGTTGATCTTCACACGCTTGGGCGACACTACAGACGTGGATACGGTGGATATCTTCATCACAGGTACAGCCACCCCGGGCGTGGACTACAGCCCTGCACTTCCCGCACAATTGATCTTCCCCGCCAGCCAGGAGTCCATCAGCTTCATCATGAACATCCCCATCGATGCAGATGGCCCGGAGACGATGGTGATCACGATCGAACAGCTGATCGACTGCGCAGGCATCGTTATCCAAACGGTCTTCACCTTCAATATCGACAGCCCACCGCCATTGGTGGTGGTGCCGTACGACATCAATGGCATATGCAACGAGACCCACTTGCTCGACCCGGATGTGAGCGGAGGCATGGGGCAGTACACGTACCTCTGGAGCACTGGTGAGACTACCGAGACGATCACCGTCGGTCCCGGCGTGACAACCACCTACTCGGTAACTGTGAGCGACATCTGTGGCGTAACACCCGTAACGGAGGACTTCACGGTCACTTTGCCCGTCTACCCGCCCATTGACATCACCGTTGATCCCGCCACTGAGATCGATTGCTTGAGCACCGGCCCGATCAGTGTAACGAACGCGACCGGTGGAGATAATACATACACCTACCAGTGGTCGCTCAATGGCCAGAACATCGTTCCAGGCAACACCGCGACCATCATTGTTCCCAATGGACCGCCCTTGTACTATGTGGTCACGGTCACTGAAGGCTGTGGTACCAGCACCCAGGACAGTGTGCTGGTGAGCACAGTGCCTTTGCCGCCGATCGTGGTAGAGATCGTTCCCTACGAAACCGTCATTTGCACCGGCGATACCACCGTACTGGAAATGCTGTCGGTGGCGGGCGGAAGCGGCGTGTACACCCTAGCCTGGACGGACCCCAACGGCGCGTTGCTCAGCACGGCAGACACCCTTCAAGTGGGCGTGCCTTTCGACCAGACCTATACGCTGACGGCTACCGACCAATGCCTCAACACAGGATTCGCAACCGAAACCGCACGCATTCCGCACTACGATCCGTTCCGGATCGCCCTGCCGCCTGATATGGTCATGTGCGCCGGTGATAGCGTTGAATTGCTGGCTTTGGTCACAGGCGGATCGGGCTATTATCACTTGCTATGGCATATGCCGGACAGCCTCACCGACCCGCTCTATTGGATGAGCCCTGATGTGACCACGGAGTACGTAGTGAGCGCCAAGGACCAGTGCGGCGAGGTGGTTACCGATGAGGTGGAAGTGGGGGTGGAGCATGTGTTCACCGATATCGAAGTGACCAATAAGGGGCAGGACGACTGGTACTTGCAGGCCGCCACCTTGCCGTATGCCCAGCACTGGGTTTGGGACATGGGCGACGGCACCCGCTATCGGCATGATGAGGTTTACCATAGCTACATGGACCTTGAAGATCATTGGGTGACCCTTAAGATCGTGACCCCCAATGGGTGCCATGGAATCGACAGCGTACTATTGCAGCCACCCGCGCACATCTACTTCCCCAATGCATTCACCCCCGATGGCGATGGTCTCAATGAGCTTTTCGGTCCATTCGGCCACTACATCGAAGAGTTCGAGATGACCATTTTCGATCGCTGGGGCGAGGTGATATTCAACACCAAGGACGTGGACGTGCTGTGGGACGGCAAAGTGAACGGAGGCGGAGATGCCATGACCGGCGTGTATGTTTACACCTACCGCGTCGTAGGCCATCTCTTCCCAGCCATGGATGGCGTTGGACATGTGACCCTCTTGCGCGGCACGCAGGACTAGAACAGAAAGGACCATGATAAAGAACCGATCTTCTCTCCTGGGCATTGCGGCCCTCATGTGCGTTAGCGCTGCGGCGCAGATCACCCCGAACGTCACACTTACGCCAACCCAATTGGTGCAGGACGTGCTTCTCGGCAGCGGCGTGGTGGTGAGCAACGTCTCCTACAACGGCGTGCTCGATCCCGGCACCCCTCAACAGGGCAGCGGTGCGTTCACCACGATCAGCTCCAATTTGGGAGTTCCAGCAGGGATCATCCTGAGCTCGGGGCTTGTGCAGAACGTGGCGCAACCCGGCAGCGGTTTCCAGAGCGACCAGCCGACGCCCAATTTCAGCGACCCGGACCTTGTGACGATCACGGGGGGCACGATCAACAATGCCGCTGTGCTCGAATTCGATTTCGTGACCACAGGAGATTCCATCAAGTTCCGGTACGTCTTCGGTTCGGAAGAGTATCCCGAGTGGGTGTGCTCCTTCAACGATGTGTTCGGCTTCTTCCTCAGCGGACCCGGCATTGCCGGCCCGTACACCAACGGCGCCATCAACATCGCGTTGCTGCCCGATGGTATCACGCCTGTGTCGATCACCTTCACCACGGTGCTTACCGCGTCGCGTGAAGTGGAGTGCGGCCAGACCTATCACATCAAGCTCGCCATCGGCGATGCGCTCGATCAAGCCTTCGACAGCGGTGTGTTCCTGGAGGCGGGCAGCTTCACCAGCACGCCCTTCATTCCCACGCTGACCCCCGGCCCCGGTATCGTGGGCAACAACACCATCCTGGAAAGCTGCTACCCGGTCACCATCAACTTCACGCAAACCGGCGCCGGTGGCGACACCAGCGTGGTGTATATCCTCGTGAGCGGCACTGCTACACCGGGCGTCGACTATGTTCCCGCCTTCCCCGACTCGCTCCTGTTCGTTCCAGGAGACACCACCGAGAGCTTCACGTTCAATGCACCCATCGATATCGACGGGCAGGAGACGCTCATCCTCACGCTGATCTCTGAATCGCCATGCGCGGGCCAGACCATCACCAACGAGTTCATCTTCTACATCGAATCCTCGCCGCCATTGGTCATCACCGGCGGTACGACGATCATTCCCTGCCTGGGAAGCACGACGCTCGTTCCGGCGGTGAGCGGAGGCTATCCGCCATATTCCATCACCTGGAGCGGTGGATTGCCGCCCGGGCCTACGGCTATGGTAGCCCCACTGGCCAATACGGTTTACACTGCCACGGCCACCGATGACTGCGGTACCACCTCCGTTGCACAATTCTTCGTTGAACTGGAGCCGTTGCCGCCCATCAACATGAACATTATCGGACCCAGCACTGTGATGGAGGCGTGCGAGAGCACCACCTTCAATATCATCCGCCCGCAAGGCGTACCGGGCCCGGTGGACTTGCAGATCACATTCACCGGAGCGGCCCAGAACGGATCGGATTTCAATCTGCCCAGCACGATCGTCATCCCCGATGGGGTCCTCAACGTCATCACACCCTTCAATCCTCTGGAGGATAATATTTCTGACAATGGCGAGACGGTCACCATCATTGCCACGTTCACCGATGACTGCGGCCGTTCCACGTCTGATAGCGTGACCATCACCATCGTTGATGCCCCGCCGATCCAACTGAGCTCGCCGGATTACCTGATCGAATGCCAGGCGGATAGCTTATTGCTTACTGCCCAGGCGAGCGGTGGCGTGGGGCAGTTGAACCTCTCTTGGTCCAACGGCGATTTCGGGTACACCACCTATGTGACCATGCAAACGCCCGGCACGTACATCGTGACGGCCACGGACGAATGCGGGCGCCAGGCCATCGAAGAAGTGGTTGTTACGGTTGAGTGCGAGGTGATCATCCCGAACGTGATCACTCCCAATGGCGACGGATACAACGACAAGTGGTCCATTGAAGGCATCACGTACTCGAGCAATACCGTGGCCATCTACAATCGCTGGGGCCAAAAGGTGTACGAAGCGACCAACTATCGCAATCAATGGGGCGGAGACGACGTTCCCGACGGCACCTATTACTACGAGGTGATCCTCACCTTGAAGGAGCGCAAGTACACCGGATCGCTCACGATCCTGCGCAACGGCTGGTAAGCGTCAACGGACGATCAATGAAGAGCCCGTCATGTCGACGGGCTTTTCAATTCCCATAAGGTCGAGCAGGGTAGGGGCCACATCGGCGAGCACGCCGTTCTTCAAGGAAATCGTCCTGTCGCAGAGCACGAACAGAGGCACCGGGTTGGTGCTATGCGCTGTGTTCGGCGAACCATCGGCGTTCAGTGCTTTGTCAGCGTTTCCATGATCGGCGATGATCACCACGGAATAGCCGTTCGCTCGTGCTGCTTCGGCTACCTGGCGTGTGCAGGAATCGGTGGTCTCCACGGCCTCTACAATGGCGCTGAAGACCCCTGTATGCCCCACCATATCAGGGTTGGCGAAGTTCAGCACCACGAGATCCACTGAACGCTGTTGCAGTTCCGGCACGATCGCATCCACGATGCCTTGCGCGCTCATCTCGGGCTGCAGGTCATAGGTGGCAACCTTGGGCGAGGGCAGCATGATCCTCTTTTCACCCTCGAATGGCGCTTCCCTGCCGCCACTGAAGAAGAAGGTCACATGCGGATACTTCTCCGTCTCAGCGATGCGTATCTGCCTGCAGCCGTCGCGGGCCACCACCTCGCCCAATGTCATGGGCAGGTCGTCCTTGCGGAAGAGCACATGGACCCCGTGGTAGGTAGGGTCGTACTCCGTCATGGTGACGTAGTGCAGCTTGAGCGGAACCATGCCTTGCTCCGGGAAGGCGCGCTGGGTGAGCGCTTGCGTGATCTGCCGGCAACGGTCGGTGCGGAAGTTGAAGCAGAGCACGACATCGCCTTCCTTGATCGTCGCGATCGGAGCCCCATGCACGTCAACGACCACATGAGGTTCGATGAACTCATCGGTCTTGCCCGAGGCGTAGCTGGAATCGAAGGCCTCCAACGGCTCGCGAACCGATGTTCCCTTTCCGTGGACGAGCAGGTCGTAAGCGCGCTGTATTCGTTCCCAACGCTTGTCGCGGTCCATGGCGAAATAGCGGCCGCACACACTGGCCACGCGAGCCGGTGTGCCGCTCACGCCTTCCAGGAAGCGTTGAAGATAGCCACGGCCGCTTCGCGGATCGGTATCCCGCCCATCCGTGAAGGCATGCACGAACACGTCGGTGAGCCCGGCACGGCCAGCCATATGGCAGAGCGCCTCGGCATGAGTTCGCATGCTATGCACTCCGCCATCGCTCATCAGGCCCATCAGATGCAGCCTCTTCCCCTTCGCAGCCTGGAAGGCTTGCTGAAGCGCCGCTGATCGCTCCAAGCTGCCATCCGCGACGGCCTTGTCCACACGTAACAGGTCCTGATACACCACCCGGCCAGCGCCGATGTTCAGGTGGCCCACTTCGCTATTGCCCATTTGGCCTGCTGGCAGCCCGACGTGCTCGCCATCGGTGAGCAGTTGAGCATGCGGGGCAGTGCGAACCAGTTGATCGATGAAGGGTGTGCTCGCCTGCGCGATCGCGTCGGTACCGTCTCCTGCGCCGAGGCCCCACCCATCCATGATGATCAACACTGCCTTGCCGTTCGCCATCAACGTTGTGGGAATGAGGCCGCGAAGATAGACCCCTTCGGAGCGCGGGGTCGTACATCGACACTGCCGCCGAGACGCTGGGAGAGCCTCCGCACGATGTACAGGCCCAGTCCTGTGCCTTGCGTGGCGCGCACCTCTTCCGATCCAGAGCGATGGAAGCGCTCGAAGATGCGTTCGCGTTCCTCCTGTGCAACACCAGGACCTTCATCGCTCACCAGCAGGTCCCATGATGGCCCCATCGGTCGTACCTCGACTTCGATAGTGCTTCCGCTTGGTGCGTATTTCGCGGCATTCTCGATCAAGTTCTCGGCGATGCTGCGCAGGGCATGCGCATCCATGCCTACCACGAGCGAATCAGGACCGACCACCTTCAGGTAGTGGTCGCGGGCGGCATCAGCCCGTGCGCGTTCCGCCACGTTGCGCACAATGGGCATCACATCCACCTGTTCGATCCGCAAAGGCATGGTGCCTTCCTCAGCCGCGGTGGCCTGGAGCACCTTGTCCGTCAGAGCGGCCAGCCGATCGACCTCCTCGAGCGCCCCTTGGCGCAATTCGTAGCGTTGCACGGGCTGCAGATCGCTGCGGGCAAGCGTGCTCAGCTGCAACTTGATGGCTGCGATGGGCGATCGCAGCTCGTGCGTTACGGCGAGCAGGAAATTCCGCTGGGCAGCGGCCAACCGCAAATCACGCTGCACCGAGCGGTAAACGAGCACCAGGAGCGCGAGGAGCAGCAGCAGGAAGACGGCTGCTTCGCCAAGGACCATAAGCGCACGGCGCGAACCTTCAGCGGCAGGGTCCGTTGCTTCCACAAGACCACTGGACCGGGCTTGCAGGGCCGAGATCTCCCTGTCGCGCCGCAGCAGAAGAACAGCCCACCAGATGCTTTGCGCGCCTGCATAGAACACCAAGGCCCCGAAGAGCCAAAGCGTGCGGCGGGTGGAGTTCACCAGCATCTTGGGCGAATGTAAACCCTGCTTGATGCGCGTTGCTATATTGGCCTGCGATCCCATGGATACGCTTGCGGCGAAGACCTACATCCTTGCGCGGCTCAAGAACGAGCTCCCTGCCAACCGTACCTACCATTGTCTGGAGCATACGCTGGATGTCTACGCGAGCGCCATCGGCATTGCCGAGCAGGAGGGGATAGTCGGTGAGGGCCTGGCACTGCTGAAGATCGCAGCGCTTTACCACGATGCCGGGTTCGCCGTGCAAGACCACGACCACGAGATCGCCAGCTGCGGAATCGTGCGAGAGGTATTACCGACGTACGGTTTCGATGAGCGACAGGTGAAGCTCATCTGCGATATGATCATGGCCACCCGGATCCCGCAGCGCCCGCGCAACAAGCTGGCTCGCGTCCTCTGCGATGCCGATCTGGATTACTTGGGCCGCGGTGATTTCCAGCGCATCGGCGAGTCCCTCTTCCATGAGATGCGCACGTATGGCGTGCTGCGCAACGAGCGCGATTGGAATGAATTGCAAGTGCGGTTCCTCGAGCGCCACACCTATTTCACCAGCACCAACAAGCGGCTGCGCGAGCCATTGAAGCAGGAGCACTTGGAACAGGTGAGGGCATGGCTCGTTTCTCACTGACCGGACATGCTGCCCACCGCCCTTGAACGAAAGACCCCGGAGCGATCCGGGGTCCTTCCGATTGAGTGGTGCCTCCCAGAATCGAACTGGGGACACACGGATTTTCAATCCGTTGCTCTACCAGCTGAGCTAAGGCACCTTACTGGTCCTTCCCCGAACAAGCCTTCGGCAAAGAGGGCGCGAAGATAGAAGGCTCCCGATGTCAGGCAAGCCAGTGGACCTGTTGCTCGATGTGGGGAACACGCGCACGAAAGTCGGCGTCTTCCGTAATGATCGGCTTGTGTGCAACACTTCATTCGAATCGGGTGACCCCAAGCTGCTGGAGCTTGCCAAGGAGGTGGCACCCGCGCGTATCGGGCTTGGGTCGGTGGGCGCGCCCGACGTTGAGATGGCCCGGTTGCTCGAGCGCGTGGCGCCGCTGTTCCATATCACAAGCACTGCGGATGTGCCCTTGAGGACCGCCTACTCTACGCTCGCCACGCTGGGAGTCGACCGGCTGGCCAATGCGGTTGCCGGTGCCATGATGTTCCCGCAACGCACGGTCCTGGTCGTAGACCTCGGCACCTGCATTACTTATGATCTGGTCGATGCCGGTGGCACATACCTCGGCGGTGCCATCTCACCTGGTATGCGCATGCGTGCCGCAGCCATGAACTCATACAGCGCACGACTCCCACTGGTGGAGCCGGGAGAGGCGCCCCCGCTTCTGGGCACCAGCACGGCCACAGCGCTCGAAGCAGGCATTCACCATGGCATCCTTGGCGAGATCGGAGAGTTCATGAAGGGCTACGCGCAAGAAGTAGACGAGCCGACCGTTCTCCTCACCGGAGGCGATGGTCTTCGGTTCGCCCGCGCTCTGAAAAGCGGCATCTTTGCGCACCCGTTCCTCACCCTTGAAGGCCTACGCACCATACTGCACCACAACCTCGGTGGCAGCGGCTTTGATAGCGGCGTTGGTAAGCGGTAACGCCCACTCCCAGGGCCAGCAGGGCAGCGGCTCGCCTTACTCGGCCTACGGCTTCGGCGACTTGGCTGGCACTGCGCAGAGCGTGCAGGCGATGATGGGCGGCGTAGGCATCGCCATGGCCGATCCCTTTGGCGTATCGTCAGCCAACCCTGCCTCTTATCCGTACCTGAGCCACACATCGTTCGAAGCTGGCATAGTGGTGCGAAACATTGCGTACGATTCGGAAACGATCTCCTCACGGGGCCGCAACACACGCATGCAGGGGCTCAGCCTTGGCGTGCCCTTCGCCAAGGGCCACTGGGGCCTTGCCTTGGGCGTGAATCCGGTGAGCACGGTCAGCTACAAGATAACCGAGGTGATTCCTGTCGAGGGTGGCAACGCTTCATTGGTCTACTCGGGCAACGGCGGCTTGAACCGGGCATACCTGGGAGCCGGTTGCATGCTTTGGCAACAGAACGATAGCGTCAATCGAGGGGGAAAGCTCTCCGTCGGCGCCAATCTCAACTACGTATTCGGGGCTGTTCAGCAGTCGCGGAAGGCATACTATCCCAGCGGCAACGGTTACTACAACGCCGCAGTCACCCATTCGTTGGTGGTACGATCGCCCATGGGGAGCGTCGGCCTGCAGTACGCCGGTGACCTTATCGGACTTCATCGTGCGCGTCATCGAATGGCTGCGCGCAAGGAGCGCCTGCGCGATCGCGATGCGAGATCGGAAATGGAGTGGCTCAATGCGGGCCGCGACCCCAAGGATCGCCGGAAGGTCCGCATCCCGCGCAGCGACGGCGACGCGCTCCGCTTCAGGCTGGGCTTCAGTGCGGAACTGCCCGCGAAATTGGCGGCCCGGAGCAGTACGTTGGCCACGAATTTCCTTGTTGGCAGTACGGGCGTCGAATTCCCGCGCGACACATCCACCTTCATCGATGGTGCTCGTGGCACATTGGAAATGCCTGTACTGCTGGGGGCAGGCTTCGCCGTGTACAACAGCCACTGGACGGTGGCCTTGGAGCACCGCCGCCGCGACTGGTCCCAATTGCGCGTGAATGCGGAAGGCTTCGAGCAGGGCAACAGCCTCAACAGCGGCGCCTCCTATGCCGTGGGTGCCAGTTTCCGGCCATCTGGGAAAGAGCGCGGCAACTTCTTCACCGGTGCCGCCTATCGGATGGGTGTGCGATACGCCGATGACTACATCACCGTGAACGGAACGGACCTTTCGCAGATCGGCATGTCCTTTGGCTTGTCGCTGCCCGTGATGGGGTCCAGCACCCGCAGCCGCATCAACATCGGCGCTGAGCTCGGTGAGCGAGGCACCACAAGCGACGGACTGCTGCGTGAACGATATGCTGATCTATACATCGGGATCACCATCACGCCCGACCTGAGAGAACAATGGTTCAAGAAACGACGGCTCGAATGAAGACCTCCCTCCGCCATATCGCAACAGCTCTGCTAGCAGGCAGTGTTGTCACGGCCAGTGCCCAGAGCAAGTGGGGCGCTACGCCTGCCGACAGCGCCAACTGCGTGGCCAATCTCTCGCTCTACCAGGAGTTCATGAAGCAGAACAGCTTCATGGATGCCTATGCGCCTTACCGTGAACTGGTGCGCATCTGCCCCACCTGCAGCAAGGGCATTTACCAGAATGGGGTGAAGATGTTCAATGCGTTCATCAAGGATGAGAAGGACGCTGCCCGGAAGGAACGCTTGGTGGATTCCCTGCTGATCAACTACGACCTGCGCATCGCCAACTTCGGAGAGCGCGCTTATGTCCTGGGCCGCAAGGGCGTAGACATGCTCTTCCATCGCCCGGCCTATGCTAAAGACGCTTTCGCGGTGCTGAAGGAGGCCGTTGACCTCGGTGGCGTGAAAAGCGAGGCGGGCACGCTCAGCGCGTACTATCAAGCGCTCAACAGCATGTACGGAAAGGGCGAAGCCACCAAGGAGCAAATGCTGTCGGATTACGTGATGATCATAGGCCATATCGAGACCAACCTGGCCGATCCTGCCATGAAGGAGAGCGATCGTGAGTACTTCACGATGGCGCGTGATGGAGTGAACAGTGCGTTCTTCAAGGTGGCGGATTGCGCCGAGATCGGGCGTATCGTAGGCGAAATGCTCGCTGCAAGGCCCGATGACCAGGACCTGAAGCTGCGCCTGCTGAAGGTGCTGAACGGAAAGGACTGCACGGAAGAAAAGGTCTACCGTTCCTTGGCCGAGGCTGTGCATCGCGCCAGCCCCACCAGCGAGAGCGCATACAGCCTTGGACAATACCTGGTGAAGCAGGGCGACTTGAACGGCGCACTGAAATACATGAAGGAGGCCGTGGATCTCTGCACGGGTTGCAGCGATCGTGTGAAATACCTGCTGAAGGCCGGGCAAGTGGCGAGCGCTACCGGCAACCATGCACAAGCGCGCGGATACGCCAACCAAGTGTTGCAGGTCGACCCCAAGAACGGTGAGGCGTATATCCTTATCGGGAATGCAGTAGCGGCACAGGCAGGCGATTGCGAGGCTCCAGAATCCTGGGGCGCCTACTGGCTGGCGTACGACTATTACCAACGCGCGCGCAGCAGCGATCCTTCCGTGGCTGAGAAGGCCGGCGAGCGCATGGGCTCCTGCATGGCGCGCTTCCCCACGCAGAGCGAGGCGTTCTTCCACCAGCTTACCGAAGGCAAGACCGTGCAGGCCACCTGCGGCGGATTGAACGAAAGCACAACGGTGCGCACGCGGAAATGATCCTTCTCGTGCTACGCACGCAGTGGTTCACGCTCATCGGCATTCCCGCCTTCATGGCGGGAATGTGCGTTTCGTGCAAGAACGACCTGGACAAGGTGGCTGCCGTGGAACTCCCTGCCGCTGTGCCCGATCGCGTCACGCACGATGCCGAGTACCTCTACAGTGATAGTGGCGTGGTGCGCACCCGCCTCCGTGCAGGCCGCATAGCTGAGTGGGGCGTACCGGAGCAACGCACAGAACTTGACGAAGGCGTGGAGCTGTTGTTCTTCGATGCCCAAGGCAAGCCCGGCAGCACGCTTACCGCACGACGCGGGCTTATCCTGCCAGGCAGAAAGCGCATGGAGGTGTACGAGCAAGTGGTATTCGTGAACGCGCGAGGTGAGCGATTGGAAACCGAGCAGCTCACTTGGGAGCAGGACAGCGCGCGCGTCCATACCGACAAAGCCGTTCGCGTGAAGCGCGGCGCTGATGTCATACACGGGACCGGACTGGACGCCGCCGAGGATTTCAGCCGCTACGTGATCCGCAAGGTCACCGGTACCATCCATCTGCAGGACGATACCTTGGCTACGCCTTAGCGTCATGCGCAAGCTCAACCGCCTCATGGAGCATTTCTGGCTGGCCGTCGCCATCGGTACCGGTATCGCAGCAGTGTGGGTCATTGTGACTGACGGATTGGAGGACGGCCGCCAATGGCTCCTTTTCCCAGCCATAGCGCTGGCCATGTTCGCCGTGCGCCGTTTTATGCGTAAGAAACTGGAGGCCATGGTGGACCGCGATCAGCGGCGGCCTTCCCCGTAGCGCATCAGGCCCCGGCTATCTTCGCCGGGCGCACGCGCCCTTTCCTTGAGCCTCACCGAACTGTTCCTCATTCTGGCATCCATTGCCGTGTCGGCATTGTGCTCGGGCCTGGAGATCGCGTTCGTCTCGGCGAACAAGCTCTACATCGAGCTGGAACGCAAACGTGGCGCTATCTGGGCCAGGGTCATCTCCGCCTTGCAGAAGAGGCCCGCCCGGGTGATCAGTGCTTTGCTCGTCGGCAACAACATCGCGCTGGTTGTCTATGGTGTCCTCATGGCCGATGCCATGGAACCATGGCTGGACCGCTTCGGCTTCGGCAACGCCTTCGTGCTGACGGCGCAGACCGTGCTGAGCACCTTGCTCATCCTGGTCGTAGCCGAGTTCCTGCCCAAGGCCCTCTTCCGCGTCGACCCAAACGGCATCCTTCGCCTCTTCGCCCTGCCTTTGCAAGTGCTGTATGTGGTATTGTGGGCGCCTATGATGGTGATGACGGGCATCAGCGAAGGCGTGCTGCGGATCTTCGGCGTACGCACCACGCCAGGCCAGCTCGCCTTCGGCCGGATAGACCTGGACGAGTTCCTGCGCGAGATGAGCGCAGGGCCAACGCAGGAGCACAGCCTGGACGCCGAAGTGGAGTACTTCAAGAACACGCTGAAGCTGAGCGCGATCAAAGTGCGGGAGCTCATGGTGCCGCGGGCCCGCATCGAGGCCATCGATGCCGAGGAGCCCATGGAAACGCTGCATCGCCGGTTCGTGGACACTGGCTTGAGCAAGTTGCTGGTGTACAAGGACAGCATGGATAACATCATCGGCTATGTGCATGGCTATGAGCTCTTCCGTCGCCCTCGCTCCATACGCACCGTCATGCGGCCGGTGAACTTCATTCCCGGGACCATGCCCGCCGATGAGGTGCTGCAGCTCTTCATCAAGCAACGCACCCATGTGGCCGTAGTCGTGGACGAATTCGGGGGAACCGCCGGGATGGTGACCATGGAAGACGTGGTCGAGAGCATCGTGGGCGATATCGAGGACGAGCATGATACCCCCGAGGATGTGGAGGAGCGCCTGAGCGCTCATGAGTACCTATTCAGCGCGCGCCTCGAGGTGGGCCACCTGCGTGCCCGGCACAAACTGAACCTGCCCGAGAGCGAAGAGTATGACACCCTGGCGGGCTATCTGTTGCACCGCACGGGCGATCTGCCCGAACAAGGCCAGGTGATCGAACTGAATCCCTTCCGCTTCACCGTAGCCCAGGTTGCGCACGGGCGCATCGACCTGGTGCGGGTGGATGTGGTGGATGCGGAGAGGGGCTATTGCTGAGCCTGGCGCTTCCGTCTAATTCCCAAGGCCTTCCGCAGCCTCTTGCGAAGCAGGTTGCCGCCTATATTCGCAGCCCCAATTCAAGCAGGTTATGGCAATTATCGGCAAGATCCGCGAACGTAGCGGACTACTCGTGGCACTGGTGGGCGGCGCGCTCGTGCTCTTCATCCTCGATGCGCTACTTAGCAACCGTGGAGGCGGCCGCGGTGCGGAGGTGCTGGGCGAGGCCAATGGCCACGAGATCGGAGTAGTTGAATTCGAGAACCGGGTGGACCAGGAGGTGGAAGGCCTGAAGCTCGACTTCCGCAACCAGGCTACGGCCCAACTCTCAGAACAGGTGCGCAGCTCGGCTTGGAATGAGGTGATCCGCTCGCTTACTGTGCTCAATCAGGCGGAAGAAGCGGGTTTCAGCGTCACCAGGGGCGAGTACGATGATATCCGCTGGGGCGCCAATATCGCCCCCGACCTCAAGGGGATTCCCTTCCTGCAGACCGATGGCCAGATCGACCCTGCCAAGGTGAAGGAATGGTTCGCCACCAAGGATGCCAACTGGCCGAACTACTATCCGGTGATGGAGCGTCGCCTCTTGGAGAACCGGCTCTACGGCAAGTACACCACCCTGGTGAAGAAGAGCGTGTTCGTGAACAGCGCCGAGGCGCGTGACGAATTCGCAGGCAAGAACACACGGGCGACGTTCAGCTTCGTGGCCAAGCGCTATGACAGTGAAGCGGACAGCCTCTACGCAGTGAGCGACCAGGACCTTCGCCGGTTCCATGACCAGCATAAGAACGACCGCAAATACCGGCAGAAGGCATCGCGCAGTTTCGATTACGTCCTCTTCCCTGTGAAGCCCAGCGAGAGCGACCGTGCGGCCTTCCAGGATCGCCTGGCCAAGCTGCGCACCGATCTGGAGGCCAGTACCAATGACAGTGCCTTCGTGCTAGCCAATGCCGATACGCGCTCCTATAGCGTGGTGCCCTTCAAGGAAGGCGTTGCCGATGCCAAGACCGATTCGCTCATCGCCAGCGCGGCAGTAGGCGGCGTGGTGGGCCCGTACGCCGAGGGCGATGTATGGAAGCTGGTGAAGGTGAAGGAGGTGGCTGTGATCCCCGAGGTGCGGGTGCGCCATATCCTCTTCGGTAACAAGGATGCCGAAGGCAAGGAGCTATCGGAAGACGAGTTGAAGAAGAAGAAGGCCCGTGCAGATAGCGTGGTGGCAGTGCTTCGTCGCGATCGCTCGAAGTTCGATGAGATGAACACCAAGTTCACCGAGGACCCCGGCGGCAAGAGCAATGGCGGTGACTATGGCTTCTTCGACAAGGACAAGAGCTTCGTGCAGGAGTTCAAGGACGCCGGCTTCGATAACCCCAAAGGATGGATGGGCGTGGTGAAGACGCAGTTCGGCTACCATCTCATCGAGGTGATGGAGAAGCGCGATCGTTCCGAGAAGCGCGTCATCACCGTGGATCGCCTTTCAAAGCCCTCGCCGGCCACCTTCAACGAGGTGTACAAGCAAGCCAACGAATTCAGCCTGGCGCACAAGACTCCGGAAGCCATCAAGGCCGCTGCCGATGAAATGGGCCTCACCGTGACCAACGTGGACGACTTCCAGGTGGATGGCCGTTATGTGCAGGGCCTGCAGCAACCCACTAGCACCATCAGCTGGGTGAACCGCGCCGAGGTGGGCGATGTGAGCGACCCGCGTGATAGTGGTGACAACTGGGTGGTCGCCGTGCTCAGGAGCATCAAGGAGGAGGGCGCGCCAGAACTGGAGGATATGCGTGACCAGTTCACCGCCGAGGTGGTGAAAGAAAAGAAGGCCGAGGCTTACCTGGCCAAGATGAAAGGCAAGACGGATCTGAACGCGCTCGCCACCGAGATGGGCGCCAGCGTGCAGACAGCTACGGACATGCTCTACAACGTGTTCAGCATCCCTGGTGGCACCGGCGAATTCGAAGTCATCGGCAAGATCTTCGCGCTGAGCAATGGCCAGACCAGCGTGCCGCTGAAGGGCGATGGTGCTGTGTATGTGGTAAGCATGACCAACCGCACCGATGCGCCAGAGCCTGCCGATCCGGCTGGTGACCGCAGCAGCATGCTCAGCAGATTGCAAGCGCGCGCCGAGAATGGCGTGACGAACGCCTTGCGCGAAGCCGCTGGCGTTGTGGACAAGCGCTACCTGATCTACTGAGCACCGAACGGATCATCCGTGCATTGCACGAAACGCCCCGATGGCCGCAGCCATCGGGGCGTTTCGATTACCTCAACTGGCTCAGCCTCTCCGCATCCAGCCGGATCAATGTCCCGAGCAGGAGGGTAAAGCCGATCATGCTGCTGCCGCCGTAGCTGAAGAAGGGCAGGGGGATGCCGATCACCGGCGCCAGGCCGATGGTCATGCCCACGTTGATCATCAGGTGCAGGAAGAAGATGCTGGCGACGCAATAGGCATAGATGCGTGTGAACCGCGATCGCTGACGGTCGCTGATCTGGATGATGCGCAGGATGAGCACCGTGAAGAGGATGACCACGAATGCGGTGCCGAGGAAGCCCCATTCCTCGCCCACGGTGCAGAAGATGAAGTCGGTGCTTTGCATGGGCACATACTTGAACTTTGTCAGGGTGCCTTCCAGATAGCCCTTGCCCGCGAAGCCGCCACTGCCAATGGCCGTCTGGCTCTGCTTCACGTTGTACCCTAAGCCCTGCGGATCTTCCATCTGGCCCAGCATCACCAGGATGCGGTCCCGCTGGTGCTGTGCCAGAACCTTGGTGAACGCGTAGTCCACGCTACCGATGAAGACCGCCGAGCTCACCACCCCGATGACGACATAGCCATAGAGCCGCTTGCGCAAGCGCTTGATCACCAGGTTGCGCACCACCTGCCAGGCGAGCAGCGAGAAGAATGCGATGAGGCCCATGAGGAAGTAAGGGCCCGGGATGGAGCGATCGGTGAAGGGCAGGCCGAATGAACTGTCCTTGAGGATGAGCGAGAGGATCGAGAGGATCCCCGCCAGGATGGCCAGCAGCAGTACGTTCCCTGAAAGCCCCTCCCGGTAGAGCACGAGGATGAATGCGCCGGATACCAGGGCAGTACCGGTATCGGGCTGGAGCATGATGAGCGCCACCGGTGCCAGGATGATCACGGTGCTGATCGCACGCGATGAGAGATCGGCCAGGGCTTTCAGCCCGCTCAGGTAGCGCGTAAGGGCAAGCGCGGTGGCGTACTTGGCGAATTCGGCGGGTTGGATGCCGAAGCTGCCCACGCCGAACCACGCGCGGGCGCCATTGACCTCCTTGCCGAACAGGAGCACGGCCACCAACAGCACCAGCACGATGCCGTAGATGGGAAAGGCCATATCGCGAATGAGATCGCCATGCACCAGCAGGATGCAGGCGCCCAGCACCAGGCTGATCCCCATCCAGACCGCCTGCTTGCCGTACTCCTTGTCGAGGTCGAAGATGCTTGCATGGTCCGGGTCGTAGGCCGCGCTGTAGATGTTGGCCCACCCGGCAAAGAGCAGCACCAGGTACATGATCAGCAGGGGCCGGTCGAAGTTGGCGGCAACGTTCTCGCGGGCGCTCATCGGCGACGGGGCTTCTTGGGCTTGCGCACGAAGTACTTCTCCTGTGCGATGAGGTCGGCGTCGAGCATGCGTTTCATCACCTCGGGCCGCGTGATGGTGTCGGTCAGGTATTGCTCAATGAGCAGGCTGGCGATCGGGGCGGCCCATGTTCCACCGAACCCGCTGTTTTCCACATACACAGCCATGGCGATCTGCGGGTTGTCCATGGGCGCGAAGCACACGAACACCGCATGGTCCTGGCCGTGGGGTTCTCGGCGGTTCCGGTCTTGCCGCACACGGTGATATCCTTGAGGCGAGCGTTCTTCGCCGTGCCTCCGGGCTCGTTCACCACCCGACGCATGCCTTCCTGGATGTGATCGAACCAGTGCGGTGCCGCTTTCACCACATGCTTCTCCAGGTAGCGCGTCTGCAAGCTGTCCGGATGGCCCACGGCGCGTACCACATGCGGGTCGTAGTACCAACCCTTGTTGGCGAAGATGGCCGCGAGGTTCGCCATTTGGATCGGCACCGTGAGGACTTCGCCCTGGCCGATGCTCGCGCTGTAAATGGTGCTGAAGGCCCATCGCTCCTTGCCGTACTTGCGATCGTAGTATGCCGGCCCGGGGATGTTCCCGCCCTTCAGGGAAGGCAGGTCCAGGTTCGGCTTGGCGCCAAGTCCGAACGACCGTACCCGCTCTTCCCATTCGCCCAATCCTAGCGCTGCGTCCCGGAAACGGCTCTTCTTGTCCAGTTTGCGCTCCACGATCCGGTCGAAGACGTTGTAGAAGTATGGATTGCACGAATACTGGATGGCCTGCTCGATCGTGCTGGCGTTGGGGTGGTTGTGGCAGCCCACCAGGTTCTTGTTGCAAGCGAAGCCGGTGTTCACGGTGATCACGCCTTCGTCCAGCGCCACCAGCGCTTGGACGAGCTTGAAGATCGAGCCCGGCGGGTATTGCGCCTGGAGCGCACGGTCGAACAAGGGTTTGATCGAGTCGCGTTGAAGGATGCCGTAGTTGGTGTTGCGAACACGGCCCACCAGCAGCTCCGGGTCATAGGTGGGGCTGGTAACCAAGCAGAGCACCTCTCCAGTGCGGGGGTCGATCGCTACGATGCTCCCCTTCTTGTTGCGCATGAGCTGTTCGCCCAATCGCTGCATGTCCAAGTCGATTCCCGTGAACAGGTCCTGCCCCTCAACGGCGAGGGTGTCGTAGATCCCGTTCTTGAAGGAGCCCTTGATGTTGTTATGCACGTCCACGAGCACATAGCTCACCCCGCGCCGCCCGCGCAATTGCGGCTCGTAGTACTGCTCCAGGCCGCCCACACCGATGACGTCGCCGGATTTGTAGTACGGATCGGCCGCCACCTTGCGCGCATCCACTTCGCTGAGGTAGCCCAGCATGTGCGCGCCCACGTGCGGCGGGTAGGTGCGCAAGGTGCGGCTCTGCCCGAAGAAGCCGGGGTAGCTGTGCAGATGCACGCTGATGGATGCGAACTGGTCCGCCGGGATCTGCTTCTCGATGATGCTCGGCTTGAACATCGAGTAATGGAAGGCCTCGGCCAGTCGCTTGCGCAGCTCTTCAACAGGGACGCCGATGAGCGCGCTGAAGGTGGCCGTGTCGAAGGGCTCCACTTCCCGGGGCACCACCATGAGATCGTATACCGGCGTGTTCGCCACGAGCAGCTCTTCATGCCGGTCGTAGATGAGGCCCCGACTGGGGTACACTGTCATCTTGCGCTCGGCCATGTTGGCGGCGGTGGCCTTCCACTTGTCATCGACCACCTGGATCCAGAACAACCGAAGGAGGAAGACCAGCGCGATGAAGATCACCGACGCGATGAGCACGTATTTGCGCTGGTCGAAATTCATGCGCGGCTGCGTTCCTGCGCGCTGGTGAGGAACTGGGCGAGGAGGCAAAGGCCCAGGGTGAAGGCTGCGCTGAGCAAGGCACGCAACAGCGTTCCGAAGAGGGCGTCGAAGCGATGGACTTCAACGAAGAAGAGCCAGAGGTGGTGTACCAGCACCAGCATGCCGGCGTAAGTGATGAACCAGGCCAGGCCCATGCGCGGGGCGGTGGGCCGCATGCCGTACTCGTATCCCTCGCGCGGCGCTATCCAGCCCAGGAGGTTGATGCGTGCGTACATCATCACCGTGCAGGCGCTCATGTGCATGCCCGGCGTGCTGCTGAAGAGGTCCATGATCAGGCCGGTGAGCGCACCGGTGAGCAGCAGCGCCCACGCCGGCATGTCGAAAGGCAGCATGAGCAGGAAGAGCACATACAGGTAAGGCACCATCCAGCCGTTGGCGATGTCCAGATGGTCGAGCAGCAGCACTTGCAGCATCATGAGGGTGATGAAGCGCAATGCGTTCGCTGTGAGCGTGGCTATCATGGCGCGGCCTGGGTTCGCTGCAAGGTGTCACGCTCGGCGCGCTGTAGGTCGTCCACGACGTACACGAAGCCGCTGCGCGTGAGGTCCTCGGTCAGGCGAATGACGATGGCGTGATAGATGCTGCCCGGCGGCTGGGATACGCTCTCGACTACGCCCACAGGTATGCCTGCCGGGAAGGCGCCGTCGCCCCCGCGCGTCTCCACTGTATCGCCCACGGCCACGCGCGCATGCTTGGCAATGTCGACCACTGATGCGGTGGCCGGGTCGTTGGTATCCCAGTAGAGGAGGCCGAAATGACCAGTGCGCCGGAGCCTAACGCTGTTCTTCACATCGGGGTGCAGCACGCTGATCACCGAGGCGAAGTGCGGGCTCACGTCGCTCACCACGCCAACGATGCCATCCGGACCGATGACGCCCATGCCGGTGCGCACACCGTTCGCAGCGCCCTTGTCAAGGGTGATGAAATTGCGCGGCTTGTGCCATGTGCTGTTCACCACCTTGGCGGGCAGGCAGGTGTACTGTTGGCGGTGGATGCTGTCGTTGATGCGAACGAAGATGTCCTCCACGGGGGCGTATGCGCTCACATGCCGGTTGCGCCAATCGGCGTTCTCTGCCGCTAGCCGTTCATTCACCTCCTTCAGGTTGGCGTATTCCGTTACGGACTTGCGCCAGGTGAAGAAGGTGCCCGCGATGGCGTTGCTGCCGCTGATCGCACGCGCCCGGTGGTGGGCGTTGCCGTTGTACAGGAAAGCGAATGAGAGGCCCAACAGCAGCAGGAACAAGAGCGAGTTGCGGATCCGGAAGAGGAAGCGGAAGAGATCGCGCATGGTGTGTTCTTCTCGTCACCCCGTACCGCCCTCTGCCGGTCCGGCGTGATCTGTCACGCCTCTACCGTCATTCGCGCATGAGGAACTGGAAGCGGTCGATGTTCTTCAGCGCGATGCCCGTGCCCCGCGCCACGGCGCGCAGAGGATCCTCGCTCACATGCACGGGCAATTTGGTCTTTATGCTGATCCTCTTGTCCAGGCCGCGAAGCAAGGCACCTCCCCCCGCCAGGTAGATGCCGGTCTTGTAAATGTCAGCGCTCAGCTCCGGCGGCGTAGCTTCCAGCGCGCTCAGGATGGCCTCTTCGATCTTGCTGATGCTCTTGTCCAGCGCCTGTGCGATCTCGCTGTACGTGACGGTGATCTCCTTCGGGATCCCGGTCATCAAGTCGCGGCCGCGCACGGCATAGTCCGGCGGCGGGTTGTCGAGCTCGGTCATGGCCGCACCGACTTCGATCTTGATCGTCTCGGCCGTACGCTCACCTACCAGGATGTTGTGTTGGCGGCGCATGTACTCCTCGATGTCCTGGGTGAACTCGTCCCCGGCCACGCGTATGTTCTTGTCGCAAACGATGCCGCCCAGCGCGATCACGGCGATCTCGCTCGTGCCCCCACCGATGTCGATGATCATGTTGCCCATCGGCTCCTCCACATCGATCCCGATCCCTATCGCCGCAGCCATGGGCTCGTGTATCAAGTAGACTTCCTTGGCCCCGGCATGCTCGCTGCTGTCCTTCACAGCGCGTTTCTCCACCTCGGTGATGCCGCTCGGGATGCATATCACCATCCGAAGGTTAGGTGTGAACAGCCGACGACCGGGGTTGATCATGCGGATCATCCCCTTGATCATGTCCTCGGCAGCCTTGAAATCGGCGATCACGCCATCGCGCAGCGGCCGGATGGTCTTGATGTTCTCGTGGGTCTTGCCGTGCATTTGCTGCGCCTGTCGGCCCACAGCGATGACTTTGCCGGTGGTGCGATCGATGGCCACGATGCTGGGCTCGTCCACCACCACCTTGTCGTTGTGGATGATGAGGGTGTTGGCCGTGCCGAGGTCGATGGCGATCTCTTGGGTGAAGAAGTTGAACCAGCTCATGGTCGGTTCGATCAGTGTTTGAAGTGGCGGTGGCCGGTGATGCACATGGCCAGGCCATGCGTGTTGCAATAGTCTATGCTCTCCTGGTCGCGGATGCTGCCTCCCGGATGCGCCACGGCCGAGATGCCCGCCTTGTGGGCGATCTCCACGCAGTCCGGAAAGGGGAAGAAGGCATCGCTCGCCATCACGGCACCGGTCAGGTCGAAGTTGAACCGGTGGGCCTTGGCGATCGCTTGTTGAAGTGCGTCGACACGGCTGGTCTGGCCAGTGCCGCTGGCCAGGAGCCGATCGTCCTTCGCCAGCACGATGGCGTTGCTCTTCGTGTGCTTCACCAGGATCGTGGCGAACACCATGTCATTGACCTCCTGCGCGCTCGGTGCCTTTGTCGTCGCCAGGCGCATGGAGGCGGCGTTGGCAACCACAGTGTCCGCAGTCTTCGGTGAGCACACCGTTCAATGCGGTCCGCACTTTCACCTTGGAACGATCGGCGGGCTTACGCTCCAGGATCATGCGGTTCTTCTTCTTCTTCAGGACATCCAAGGCGCCGGCTTCGTAGCCCGGCGCCGCGATGATCTCGAAGAAGATCGTGTCGATCGCCTCGGCGGTGGCCTTGTCGATCCGTGCCGTGGTGATGAGCACACCACCGAAAGCACTGACCGGATCGGCCTCCAGTGCCGCATCCCACGCTTCCTTCACGGTGGGGCGAACGGCTGCTCCACAGGCGTTGTTGTGTTTCAGGATCGCGAAGGGCACTCCCTTGATCGTGGCGAGGTCATCGATCAACTCCACTGCGGCGTCGAGGTCCAACAGGTTGTTGTAGCTGAGCTCCTTGCCGTTCAACTGCGTGAACATCCCGCGGAGGTTGCCATGGAAGGCGCCTTGCTGGTGCGGGTTCTCCCCGTAGCGCAGCACGGTCGTTGGGCCAGCGCTCAAGCGGAGGTCGCCCTCGCCCTGCGTGAACCAGTTATGGATGGCACCGTCGTAGTGCGAGCTCACGCCGAAGGCGGTTGCCGCAAGCGATCGGCGCTGGTCAAGGGTGGTTGCGCCATCCTGCTCCTTCAGCATTCGAAGCAATTCCGCATACTGGGCTTGGGCCGCGATGATCACCACGTCGCGGTGGTTCTTCGCCGCCGCCCGAATGAGGCTGATGCCTCCGATGTCGATCTTCTCGATGATCGCCTCCTCGCTTCCGCCCTTGGCCACGGTGGCTTCGAAAGGATACAGGTCCACGATCACCAGGTCGATGGGTGGGATGTGGTACTCCTCCAACTGGGCCACATCGCTATCGAGGTCACGTCGCCCCAGGATGCCGCCGAAGACCTTCGGGTGCAAGGTCTTCACCCGGCCGCCGAGGATGCTGGGGTAGGTCGTGAGGTCCTCCACCGGGGTCACCTTCACGCCAAGACCTTCGATGAACTCCTGCGTGCCGCCGGTGCTGTACAAGTGGACACCGAGCCGGTGGAGTTCGCGTACGATGGGTTCGAGCCCATCCTTGTGGAACACCGATATGAGCGCGCTCTGAATGCGTTTCTGCCCGTCCAATTTGGTCTTGCGAGGCTTCCTTCCCCGCTACGGGCGCAAGTTTACAGCACGCACGAGGGCAGGCGCGGTTGCAACCGGGCGCCGTTATCCGAAGGTTACCAACAAGGGAAGCGGGTCGCCTGTGCGCCTAAAAGCGGAGGCCGATCCCGAAGGTGATGTTCACTACGCGCGTTCCGCTCGTGAGCGTTCCGTAGTTCACTTCGCCTTCCGGCGAGACCGTGATGGAACGCGCGTCCACGTAGGACACCTGGCCGCCCGAAAGGCTCTCCACGCGCGCCTCCACGAAGAAGTTGCGCTGCTTGCCCGGCATCACCTGCAAACCTGCGGCCCAACCGGTGCTACCGATGAACTCGTTCTCATTGCGTTGCTCCATCAGCGGTGCATCCATTCCGTCCACTTCGATCTCCGTGCTGGTGGTGAATTGGCGCGCGCCGGCCATGCCCTCGATATACGGGCTCACCTTGCCGGTGAAGGGCTGTAGGCGCAGGAGGGCGTGGTAGCCGTACACGTTGCTCTTCACGCTCAGGTCGCCGGTGGTGCTCTCGATGTTCTCTTCGTCAATGGCCACCACCTTCGACTCGCTGCCCATGCGGGCCCAAGCGAAGTCGAACCCGTAGCTCAATGGCAGGCGGCGCATCGGCATGGTCATGTTCGCGCTAAGGCCTACCAATTGATGGCCCCAGGTCGCATCGAACTCGCCGATGGGGATGCCAATCTCGAGCCCGCCACTGATCTGGGCTGGTCTTTCCCGCTGGGCCCGAACAGCCGATATGGCGAAGAGCAGTGAGGAGAGGAGGGTGATGGTTCTCATGGTCCTTGGCATTGAGCCGGCCACAGGCCAAACCACATGCCGAAGGCCTGCGGGTACCTTGCGCGCGTGGAGTTGGCACCAGACTGGGCGGATATGGGCTTGATCGGCCTCTTCCTGGCTTGTTTCCTAGCTGCCACTGTGCTGCCATTCAGTTCGGAGGCCGTCCTGCTGGCGTGCCTCGCAGGCCCATGGAGCAGCTGCGCATTGTGGCTGGTGGCAAGTGCCGGCAACTGGCTTGGCGGCATGAGCAGCTACGGGTTGGGTCGCATGGGTAATCCTGCACGCCTGGCACGTTGGCTTCGCACCGACCCGTCGAAGGCTGCTGCATGGCTTTTCCGCATCGAACGCTACGGGCCTTGGGCGGCTCTGCTGTGCTGGCTTCCAGTGATTGGCGATCCCATCGCCATAGCACTTGGTTTGGGAAGAGCGCGATTGGTTCCAACCGCAGCGCTCATGCTTCTGGGCAAAGCGCTGCGATATGCCGCCATTCTCTACCTGGTGCGTGGCGTGAACTAGAAAGCCCCGCCGAAGCGGGGCTTTCCTTGTCACTGAGCGGGCAATTTGCGATGTACCGTGCTCAGTAGCTTGTGGTCTGGGGGGTCCAGTTGGCCCAGCCAGCCGTCCAATCGGTGCTGCCGAAGGCGCCACGGTAGCCCACTACCTCGTAGAAGCTATCTGCGAGCGGTCCGGCGAAGGCCGCACCGGCGAGCAACGGGCTGCTTGCTTCGGGGCGAAGCACAGGACTGGTGAGATCCACGGGCAGGATGATGCCCAAGTCGCTGTTATTCGCATAGGCGGTGTTGCTCCAGCCTGCCGTGTTGAACCATGCGCCGCAATCCCAGCTGCTGCCGCTGGCCACCGCGTAGTTGTTGGTCATGCCGGCGATCACGGTGTTGCGCACTTGCAGATCGTTGTTCGTTGCGTTGGTCTCCGTGGTGCTTCCGTCGATCAGCAACCCCGTGGGGTAGCCTGCGAACACGCTGTTGTAGATGCGCGTCTGCGTATTGCGACGCAGGTGCATGGCGCGCTTGTACAAGTCGCTCACGGTTCCGGTGACTGTTCCCGGACCGAGCACGGTGACGTTGCTCCAGGTCCCCTGGGAGTAAGGCGCTGCTGAGTTCCCGGCTGCGTCGTTGTCGCACTCGAATCCATTGCTGCCGCTGGCATCGGCGTAGTTGGGGTCGCGCAGGCTTACAGCGAACTGCACCTTGCCTTGCCAGCCGAAATCCTGGTCGAAGTCGTCATCCAGGCCGCGGTAGGCGATCAGGTGCTTGGCGTTCACGGTGCCCCGAACCACTCATAGCTGTCATCGCCGCTGTAGCTCACCTGCACATGCTCGATGGTGGTGCCGCTGCCTACCGCGCCGAGCGTAAGGCCATTGATCTCCTGGTTGGGCTGGAAGGCGATGCCCGCGAATTCGATGCGCACGTAGCGGAGCACGCCGCTGTTGTCGGCGGCGTCCGTGCCACCGTAGAAGGCGTCAGGTCCGCCTTCCACCGTCGGGTCGCTAGGCTGATTGTGCGGCGCGCGGCCGCAGATGATGATCCCGCCCCAATCACCGCGATCGCGCGAACCGGCCGCTTGGTTGCTCGTGAACACGATGGGTTGGCTGGCGGTGCCGTCGGCCATGATCTTGCCGCCCCGCTTGATGATGAGCGAACCCTTCGTAGGCTTATCCCCTTTGATGATCGTGCCCGGCTGGACCGTCAGCGTGGCACCGTCCTCCACGTACACGAAGCCCTTGAGGAGGTATTTGTTGCTGTTGCTCCACGTGGTGTTGGCGGTGATGTTCCCTTGCACCTCGATCACATTGCTGGGGGTGCTGGCGTACTCGCAGCAGCAGTCCTTGTCGGCGTCGGCGTCGTAGTTGGTGGCCGTTGGATCGGTGCAGCCTTCCTTCTTCTTGCATGCGGGCAGTGCAACCGCCACCGAGACGAGCAGTAGCAGGGCGCTGGTGGTGTTCTTCAAGAGCTTCATGTTGTTTCGTTTGGATGGCGCAAAGAGACCCGTGCGCTGTTACGCGGTCTTGCTGCCGATCTTATCGTTGTGTATCCCCGCCTTAAGCTTCCGTTAAGCGTTGAGCGGAACGTTCCTCAGAAACGCACGCCGATGCCTGCCGTGAAGTAGGCGCCCCTGCGGAAGCTGGTGATCTCCTGGTCGCTGCCGTTCACCTTGCCGTCATCATTCGCATCCTGGATCAGCAGCGTGCGCTGATTGAGGATGTCCTGCGCGCCCAGCTTCAGCTCCATGCGCTTGCCGATGCCCTTGGTGATGGCGACGTCCAGTACGTTACGCGGCATCTCGTAGATGTCGGGCGTGCCGTAGGTGCCCACAGCGAAGAGGCGCGGACCGATGACGTTATAGAGCACGCTGTACTGCAGCTTGCGGTCGGTGTCCTGCCAGTAGAGCCCAGCGTTCACGATATAGGGAGATTGGCCCATGAGCGGACGCTTCTCCGCCTGCCCTTTCGCATCGCCGCCGAGGCGCACTTCGGTAACGATGTACGCTGCATTGAAGGATACGCCCAGGTGGCTGAGCCAGCCTGTTTCCAATACCGTGCTGAGCGAGCGGCGCACTTCGACCTCGGCGCCCACGCTAGTGGCCTGCTGCGCATTGTCGAAGGTGAAGTTGCGCGTGCCGCCGCTGCCAGCGCCAGGCAGGAAGAACATCTCGATGGGGTTGCTGAATTGCTTGTAGAAGACGCCCACGCTCATGAGTTCCGAGGCAGAGGGATAGAGCTCGTAGCGGGCATCGATGTTCTGGACGGTGGCCACCTTCAGGCTGTCGTTGCCGCGCAGCACGTTGTTGAAGCTGAAATCATAGAAGGCAAAGGGCGCCAGCTCCCTGAACTCAGGACGGTTGACGGTAGTGGACCATGCCGCGCGCACCTGAGCCTTCTCGCTGATCTGGCGCGAAGCGTTGATCGAAGGCAGGATGCTGAGCACCGGGTTATGCACCGTGATGCGCCGGCCGCCGAAGGTGGAGCTCGTCAGTTCCTGCGTGTTGTGCTCGGCCCGCACTCCTGCACTGATGGTGGTGGTGGTCGCTAGGTTGATGGTGGCACCGGCATAGCCGGCGAGAAGGGTGTTGGCGGCGGTGTAGCGGTCGCTCGGATTGGTGCCCTCTTCCAGCTTGAATCCGGATGTGGAATTGATGTTCTGTGCGCTGAAGATGGTACCCAGCCCCTGGTCCAGCAGGCTTTGATCGAAGTTGTCGCTGCTTGCGCGGCGGAAGCTCATCCAACGCGCGCTGAAGGTGCGGTCCTTCATTTCGGTGTACGCACCCGTGCGCAGTTTCACGCTGGTGCGTTCCCCGACGAAACGGTGCTCATAGTCCAACTTGCCAGTGATCACCCGCTCGTCGCTCTCGCTGAAGAAGCGGCCGGCGTCGAGCGTGGTGGCGCCCGGAGGAACGACAACGCGAAAGGGCGCGTTCGCGTCGGTGGAATTGAGGTCGCGCACGGTGCGCACCCGACGGAAATCGGGCTCTTTGCTGAGCGCCATGCCATAACCGGCGGTCCAGCTCAGTTCGCTCACATCAGGCTTCAGCGTTTGGCTGCCATGCAGTTGCCCGCTGTAGATCGTGCGCTGCTGGTAACGGTAGGCATAGTTGCGCACCTCGAAGCCTTCCTCCATGTTGCGTCCTGTGCGCAGGGTGGCCTGATCGGTGCCTTGCTGAGTGAAGAGATTGCGGAACTCCAGTTTGGTGCGCGTGCCCATCAGCATGCTGAAGTTGCTGAGCGCGCTGAAGCGTACCTGCGCGATGTTCTCATTGTCGTTGTAACTGTAAATGCTGTCGCTGCGGCCGGTGCTCGGATCGAAAGCGTTGAAGTTGTAGTTCCTCGCCGTGTATGACTGGCGGGTGTTGCTGTAGCTCAGCGTGGTGACATTACCGCCGGTGGTGGAGGCGCCCTCCTTGCCGATACGTCGAGCAAGGACGACGTTCAGGCGTTGGTCAGGCAGGGCTGTGGTGCGCTGCGGCGTCCAGTTGTTGGCAAGCGAACGGCCGGCCGCTTCTACGCGCTCGGGCAAAGCAGTAGCCAGGTTCGATGGAAAGCTTGCCGGCAGCTGGCGCAGGCCATTGTCATAGCCCAGCGCATCGCTGCTGCTTTGCTGGCTGCTGAGGAAATCGCCGAAGGTGGTGCCGGGTCGGAACGAACCGCTGTACTGGATGCTTGTGCTATTCTCGCTCGGCACATTCACCGTGTAGAGCTTGATCACGCCACCGGCGAATTCTCCGGGCAGTTCCGCCGCTCCGGTCTTGTGGATCATCACACGGTCCAATGCTCCGCTTGGCAGGATATCGAAGCTGAAGGCGCGCTTGTCCGGTTCAAGGCTGGGGGCGAGCACATCGTTCAGCATGACCGTGTTGTACCGATCGGCCAATCCGCGGATCATGATGAAGCGATCACCCACCATGGTGACCCCGGGGATCCGTTTCACCACATCGCCGGCTGTGCGATCCTGGCCTTTGCTGATCTGCTCCCGGCTCACGCCATTCACCACCTGCTCGCTCTTGCGCGTTTCCATCACAACAGCACCTTCGGTCTCGGTGCGTCGGGTAGTCACCACTTCGACGGTCTCGATCTGGATGGACTGGGCGAGCAATTGCACATCGGCCCGGGTGGTCTGGCCCGCACTAACGGCAATGCTGCGTTCCACAGGCTCGTAGCCCACGAAGCTCACGAGCAAAGTGTGCGTTCCAGGCTCCGCCGTGAAGCCGAAACGGCCATCGAGATCGGTGGTCCCGCCAGTGGTGGTGCCCTTGATCAGCACGTTCACGAATGGCATGGGTTGGACCTTTCCGCCTTCTTCGGCGGTAACAACGCCCGCCACGGTGCCTTTTTGCGCAAGTGCCATCATGACCAGTAGGGAGGAGAGGAGAAGGGTAAGCGGTCGGTACATCGCAGAAGCGAACAAGGTGTATCCTGCTCGCGCCGCAAATGTCCCGTTGGCCTGTTAGGTGACCCTTGATGCGGGGTTAACGATCCGTTAGGGCTTTGCCGTAGTCGTTAACCTGCCATTAACACGGTCCTCCATGAACCACCACTTCGGAGTGTCCTTGCGCATGCGGGCTTCCTGCCACATCAGCACCAATCTGTCCTGCAGCAAGGTGGTCGCCTCATCAACGCTATCGGCTACGAAAACGAACTTCAGCTCTTCATGGCCGAGGGTGCCTTCGGCGATCATCCGCTCCACCTGTTCCAGCATCGGCTTCCAGTACTCCCGCCCGAACAGTAGTATCGGGAAGTTCCTGACCTTGCCCGTCTGGATGAGGGTGATCGTCTCGAAGAGCTCGTCCAATGTGCCCGCGCCGCCCGGCATCACCACGAAGCACATGCTGTATTTGAGCAGCAGCACCTTGCGAACGAAGAAGCGCTCGAAGGCGAGGCTCACATCGAGGTAGCTGTTCGGCTGCTGCTCTTGGGGCAGCTTGATGTTGCATCCGATGCTGCGCGCACCGACGTCCTGGGCACCGCGGTTGGCCGCCTCCATGATGCCCGGGCCACCGCCCGTCATGATCGTGAATCCAACGCGTCCCACGCGTTGTGCCAGTTGCCGCGCGGCTTGGTAGTAGGGGTGGTCTTCACCGAAGCGCGCACTGCCGAAGAAGGTGACGCATGGGCCCACGAAGTGCAGCTTGCGGAAGCCGTAGACGAATTCGCGCGCAATGCTCATCACGCTCAGGAGTTCCTTCCACCGCGGGCGTGGGCCCGAGAGGAAGCTGAGGTCGATGTGTCGCTCGTCGTCTTGGGTGGGCACGGGGCGAAGCTATCGGTCGATAGGCGCGCGTGCCATGGGCCAGCCGGGCTGTTCTTCCCGATCCTCCCTTTCGCCTGGCTGTAGTCCGATATCGGTCCAGTGGCATCGAGACGGTTAGGGCCGTAACACCTGCGGGTCCTCCACCGTTGTAATAATCTGTTAATCGCAAGCCGGATGCCCGTTCCGGACCTACGTTCGCCGCCCGTAAGGTGCCCATGCCACAAAGAGCCAAGTACACGGTGTTGACCAGGCTTCTCGCCTGCTTGCTCCTTTTGGGCACTCAGACCTGGTCCAGTGGCCTGCGCGCCGCGCACTTCTCGTCCGCGATCTTCGAGCTTGGGGCTCTGCCGTCGGGGGTGGAGGACCACACTGAAGGGCCCGATCATGATAGCGAGCCCGGCCTAGCCCAATCGCCAGGTTGGTCGGTGCCCTCGGCCCTGTGGACCGGTGCTGCACCAGAGACCTATGATCCCGGTTTCGATCGCAGCGGCTTGTCGCTGTTGCCTGTCGCGGGGGTTCAGCCGTCAGCGCCCTAATCGAGCAAAGTCCCAGAGCATTGCTCTGGGCGAGGCGGTGCGACGTTGATCGTCCCCGTCTGGATGCACTGAGGTCCATTCGGACCTGCAAGCATCATCCTAGCCGCACCCATGCGGTGCTGAGCCCAGCCTCCATGTCGTTCGAAGAAGAGCATTCCCACATTCCCATGCATCATACGCCCTCTGCCTCATTCCATCGCGCTGCATCCGCAGGCGTCGCATTGCTCTGGCGCAAGAGCATGCTCTCTGCCCCAATCGTCCTGGCCATGCTGCTCGCCGGTTGCGGCGGGCACCAACTGGAGGAGCACGAAGCGCATGAGCATGGGCGATACCCCGCCACCACTCCCTTGCTCACGGATACCATCATCGTCCGGGATTACGTCTGCCAGATCCGCTCCATTCAGCACATCGAGCTGCGCGCCTTGGAGAAGGGCTACTTGCAGGACATGCTGGTGGATGAAGGCCAGCAGGTGAAGGAAGGCCAGTTGCTGTTCCGTATACGACCCGTGCTCTACCAGGCCGAAGTACAGCGCGCGCAGGCCGAGGCCGAATTCGCCGAGATCGAATACCGCAACACCAAGAGCCTCGCGGATAGCAATGTGGTATCGCCGAACGAACTGGCGATGGCCAAGGCACGCTACGATAAGGCGAAAGCGGAGTTGAGCGTGGCACAGGCCCACTTGGGATTCACGGAGATCCATGCACCCTTCGACGGCATCGTGGGCCGCTTCCATGTGCGGAAGGGGTCCTTGCTGGATGAAGGCGAGCTGCTCACGGAACTGTCCGACAACAGCACCATGTGGATCTACTTCAACGTGCCCGAGGCGGAATACCTGGCCTATCAGAGGAATACGCTGGCTGGCAATGGCACCCAAGTGAAACTGAAGATGGCCAATGGCGAGCAATTCGATCAGCCCGGTACCATCACCGCCATCGAATCCGATTTCAACAATACCACCGGCAACATCGCCTTCCGCGCCACCTTCCCGAACCCGCAACGGCTGCTGCGGCATGGCGAGACGGGCAATATCCTCATGGATTCCGAGCTGAAGGGTGTGCTGCTGATCCCTCAGAAGGCCACCTTCGAAGTGCTCGACCATCGCTATGTGTATGTGGTGGGTGCCGACAGCGTGATCCATAGCACGCGCATCGAAGTGGGCCCCGAGCTGCAGCACCTCTTCGTGGTGAGCGGGGGGTTGAAGAAGGATGATCGGATCCTGCTGGAGGGCTTGCGCAAAGTGAAGGACAAGGAGAAGGTGGATTTCGAGCCCATCGCCCCCGATTCCGTGGTGAAGCACCTGGACTTGTACGCCGAGTGATCGTGCACCGAAACCGCTGAGCCATGTTCAAGAATTTCATCCAACGGCCCGTACTGGCCATCGTCATCTCGGTGCTCATCCTCTTCGTGGGCGGGCTTGCCATGAAGCAACTGCCCACCGCGCAGTTCCCGGAGATAGCGCCCACCACGGTGAACATCTTCATCGCGTACCCGGGCTCCAGCGCGGACGTGCTCACGAAGTCCACCATCATCCAGCTCGAAACGGCGATCAACGGTGTGCAAGGCATGCGCTACATCGCCTCCGATGCGACCAGCGCGGGCGAGGGTACGATCCGCGTGATCTTCGAGCCGGGCACCGACCCTAACGAGGCCGTGGGGCGCGTGAAGACCCGTGTGGACCAGGTGATGCCCAACCTGCCGCTGCTCGTGCAACGTGAAGGTGTGATCATCACGCCGGTGCAGCCCAGCATGCTCATGTACGTGAACCTCTACGGGAATGGTGAGGACGCCGATGAGCTCTTCCTGTACAACTACGCCTTCACGCAGCTGATCCCCGAGATCCAGCGGATACCGGGCGTGGCGCAGGCGCAGATCCTGGGCAGCCGCAAGTACGCTATGCGCATATGGATGAAGCCCGATCGCATGCGGGCCTATAACATCTCCGCAGAGGAGGTGATGAAGGCCATGGAGGAGCAGAGCCTCATCGCGCGCCCAGGCCGGCTTGGGCAGAGCTCAGGCATCAACGCGCAAGCGTTGGAGTATGTGCTCATTTACCAGGGGCAGTTCAACGAGCCGGAGCAGTACAAGAACATCATCATCCGAGCGAACGAGGAAGGCGAGATGATCAAGCTGCGCGACATCGCCGAGGTGGAACTGGGCAGCGAGTTCTTCGACATCTATTCCAACCTCGATGGCCAGCCCTCGGCGTCCATCGTGCTGAAGCAAACGCTGGGCAGCAACGCCAGCGAGGTGATCGCGCAGGTGAAGGAGAAGTTGAAGGAGCAGGCCGAGTTCATGCCCCCGGGCATCGACTACAAGGTGAGCTACGACGTGAGCACCTTCCTCGACGCCTCCATCGAACAGGTGCTCCACACGCTTCGCGATGCCTTCATCCTGGTGGCCATCGTGGTGTTCATCTTCCTCGGCGACTGGCGGTCCACGCTGATTCCCATCATCGCCGTCCCGGTATCGCTGATAGGCGCCTTCTTCGTGATGCAGATGTTCGGTCTGTCCATCAACCTGATCACGCTCTTCGCGCTGGTGCTCGCCATCGGTATCGTGGTGGACAATGCGATCGTGGTGGTGGAGGCCGTGCATGCCAAGATGGAAGGCAACCACGCGCTTACGCCCTATGCTGCGGTGAAGGAGGTGATGGGCGAGATCGGTGGAGCCATCATCGCCATCACGCTGGTAATGGTCTCGGTGTTCATACCCATCTCCTTCATGACAGGGCCGGTCGGTGTGTTCTACCGCCAGTTCTCCATCAC
Source organism: Flavobacteriales bacterium (assembly GCA_016710965.1). Taxonomy (GTDB): domain Bacteria; phylum Bacteroidota; class Bacteroidia; order Flavobacteriales_F; family PHOS-HE28; genus PHOS-HE28. The sequence goes on along the minus strand of JADJTW010000031.1, from coordinate 422,369 downwards.
CATGGCCGGGTCCATCATCATTTCGGCCATCGTAGCGCTCACGCTCACGCCGGTGCTTTGCGCCATGCTCATGAAGCCGCACAACGGCGCACGCAAGAAGTCGATCATGGACCGATTCATCGATGGCTTCAACCGCTGGTTCGAGCGCCTGACGGGGCGTTATGTTGCCTTGCTCAACCGTATCGTGATGCGCCGCGTGCTCACCTTCGGTGCCCTGGCAGGCTTCTGCGCAGCCATCTATCTCACCAACCAGGTACTGCCTGCGGGCTTCATTCCCAGTGAGGACCAAGGCACCATCTACGCCATTGTGCAAACACCGCCGGGTTCCACGTTGGAGACCACCAACGCCGTAGCGCGCGAGCTGCAGAAGATCTGCGAAGAGATACCCGAAGTGGAATCGGTTTCGTCGCTCGCCGGTTACGAGATCATGACCGAGGGCCGGGGATCCAATGCCGGCACCTGTCTCATCGACCTGAAACGCTGGGATGAGAGGGACAAGAACGTGAACGAGGTGATGGAGGAGCTCGAAGAGAAGACCAAGGACCTCGGAGCCGTCATCGAGTACTTCGAGCCGCCTGCGGTTCCTGGCTTCGGTTCATCGGCCGGTTTCTCCCTGCGCATGCTCGACAAGACGAACGGCACCGACTACCATGAGTTCGAACGCATCAACAACGAGTTCATGGCCGCGCTGGCCAAGCGCAAGGAGCTCACCGGCCTGTTCACCTTCTACGCGGCCAACTTCCCGCAGTACGAAATGATCATCGACAACGACCTGGCCATGCAGAAGGGCGTGAGCATCGGCAAGGCGGTGGAGAACCTGAACATCCTCATCGGCAGCACCTACGAACAGGGCTTCATCCGTTTCGGCCGCTTCTTCAAAGTGTATGCGCAGGCCGCACCGGAGTACCGTCGTTATCCCACCGATCTCACCGGGCTCTTCGTGAAGAACGAGGAAGGCCAGATGGTGCCGTACTCGTCGTTCATGCACTTCGAGAAGCGCCTTGGCCCGAACGAGATCACGCGATACAATCTCTACAATTCGGCCACCATCCGCGGCCTTTCCGTCGCAGGCTTCACCAGCGGCGATGCCATCAAGGCCATCCAGGAAGTGGCGAAGGAAACATTGCCGCGCGGCTACGACATCGCGTGGGAAGGACTCTCATACGATGAGGCCCGCCGTGGGAACGAGGCGATCTACATCTTCCTGGTCGTGCTCATTTTCGTCTACCTCGTGCTCGCAGCGCAGTACGAGAGCTTCGTGCTGCCGCTGGTGGTCATCCTGTCCCTGCCTGTCGGCGTGCTGGGCTCGTTCCTTCTGTTGAAGGCCATGGGCCTGGCGAATGACGTTTACGCGCAGATCGGCATCATCATGCTCATCGGCCTGTTGGGCAAGAACGCGGTGCTCATCGTGGAGTTCGCGGTGCAGAAGCAACGTGCAGGCGCATCGGTGCTGGAAGCCACGATCGAAGGTGCCAAGGCACGGTTCCGTCCGATCCTCATGACTTCGTTCGCTTTCGTTGCGGGCTTGATCCCATTGGTCCTGGCCTCGGGCGCCGGCGCCATCGGCAATCGAACCATCGGCTCGTCATCGCTCGGGGGCATGCTTGTGGGCACCATCATCGGCGTGCTGGTGATACCAGGCCTCTATTACGTCTTCGCCACCATGATCGTAGGGCGCAAGTTCATCGGCGATGAGCGGGATGAGCCGATGTCCGAGCAGTTCGTGCGGCATGCGCAGGAGGAGAGCGAGACGAAGGAGACGATACGCACATTGAATGAACGCTTGAAGGACCTGCTGAAACGCAAGAAGGACTGAGCCATGGGAACCAGAAGCCGATCGATCCGTCACCCGCTCACCGCTGGCCTCCTGGCCGCCGTTTCGCTCGCATCGTGCGTGCCCGCCCTGAAGGTGCGGGAAGCGCGGAAGAACACGCCTGCGACCTATGCCGTTTCCACGGATACGACGAGCGCTGCCGCGCTGAAGTGGCAGGCCTTCTTCGCCGACCAGCACCTGCGGTCGCTGATCGATACCGCGCTCGCCAACAACCAGGAGCTCAACATCATGCTGCAGGAGATCGCCATCGCACAGGCGGAGGTCCGCGCTCGCAAGGGCGAGTACCTGCCCTTCGTGGACCTTGGTGCTGCGGCCGAAGTGGAGAAGGTGGGCGAGTTCACGCGCAACGGCGCCGTGGAACACAACCTGGACATCAAGGAGGAGACGCATTTCCCCGACCCGCTGCCCGACTTCATGGTCGGCGCGCACGCCTCGTGGGAGCTGGATGTCTGGAAGAAGCTGCGCAATGCAAAGAAGGCCGCCGCGCTGCGCTACCTGGGCACCGTGGAAGGCAGGAACTTCATGGTGACGCAGCTCGTGTCGGAGATCGCCAACTCCTACTACGAGCTGATGGCGCTGGACAACCAGCTGGAGATCCTGCGCTCCAACATCGCCATCCAGCAGGACGCGCTGGAGATCGTGCGCCTGGAGAAGCAGGCAGCTAAAGTCACCGAGCTTGCCGTGCGCCGCTTCGAGGCTGAAGTGCTGAAGAACCGCAGCAACCTCTTCGATATCCAGCAGCGCATCATTGAGACGGAGAACCGTCTCAACTTCCTGGTGGGCCGCTATCCGCAGCCTGTCCTCCGCAGCTCGGCGGCCTTCCCCAGCCTGCTGCCGGATAGCATCTACGCCGGCGTGCCATCGCAACTGCTCCTGTATCGGCCGGACATCCGGCAAGCTGAGCTGGAGCTGGCCGCTGCCAGGCTCGACGTGAAGGCCGCTCGGGCGAATTTCTATCCATCGGTGCGCCTCACCGCGGGTGTCGGTCTCAACGCCTTCGATGCATCCTTGCTCACCGAGGCTCCGGCTTCGTTGGTCTACAACGTGGCCGGTGACCTCGTGGCACCGCTCATCAACCGCAACGCCATCAAGGCCGTGTACATCGGCGCCAACGCCCGCCAACTGCAAGCCGTGTACGACTATGAACGCACCGTGCTCAACGCCTATGTGGAGGTGGTGAACCAGCTTTCGAACATCGACAATCTGCGCAGCAGCTACGACCTGCGCAAGCAACAAGTCGATGCGCTTTCGAGCTCGATCACCATTTCATCCAACCTCTTCCGTTCCGCTCGTGCCGATTACATGGAGGTGCTCCTCACCCAGCGCGATGCGCTCGAAAGCAAGTTCGAGCTGGTGGAGACCCAGAAGCAACGGATGAACGCCATGGTGAACGTGTACCAGGCGCTGGGAGGAGGTTGGAGGTAGGGTTGTTGAGCCATTCGTGCTTGAGGATCGTTCGCACGGTTTCGTGGACCTCGCACAGCGACCGATGTGAACCGATGTCCCGCTCGTGTGTACCGGTCGACAGATCCACGGAACCATGAGAACATGCATCGGCCTCCTTGCCTGTCTACTGTTGACCGCGCAAGGCCATGCCAACAGCCTCTTCGACCAGCTCTGCGCCTTCAATCCCTATTGGAAACAATATGAGGAGCGCCTGCAATGCATCCCCGCGAAGGCCATCAACAGGGACGTCGACTACGTGCGAGCCCACCTCGCGGAGGTCCTCGGTGTCTTGTCCGATGCGCGGGTCGAACACCTGACCACGGAACAGCTAGCATCGCGAAATGAACTGATCCAAGTCCTCACGGATTATGCACAACAAGGCCGTTTCCCGATCAACTACTATCGCTTGCAGCGCATACCGGTCTTCATCGACGAGCACGATACCCACTGCGCTGTCGGCTATTTGATGCGGCATACCGGTCACGAGGCCATGGCCCGGCGCATTGCGGCTGCGAACAACTATGCCTGGGTCAGGGAGATCGCGGAGCCCGGGCTCGCCGCCTGGCAGCTCGCATCAGGTTTCAGCTTGGAGGAATTGAAGCTGATCCAAGGGGCCTACGACTTCTATATCGAGGATGCCTTCTTGCTGCCGGACAAGTACGAGGTACCCCAGAAGCCCGAGCAGGTGGTGCGCTACTTCGAGGGGAAGGACAAAAGCAAGGTGTGGTGCTTTGGCGAAGGATCCAAGGGCGATCTGCATGGACGTTGGGAGCAGAACTACTCGGCCACCTTGCCGTGGATCGTCGGCTACTTCGAGCACGGCAAGCGTTCCGGCCGCTGGAAGGAATACTACAAGGGCACCGACAAGCTCTGTCGTACCGAGCACTGGCGTGATGACAAGTTGAACGGCATTCGCACACGATACGACCGCGAAGGCAAGGTGATCGAGACCATTCTCTTTCGCAACGGACAGGCCATCACCAAGACGAACATCGATCATGACAAGGCGCTGCGCTATGTGCGCAGCCCCATCGACTCCACCACGGTCTACACCGAGGTATTCACTACGGAGGGCGCCTTGATCGCGGCGGGGAAGGAGCGCGTCCACAATCCCGAAGGTTTGCAGTGGTTCCAGAACATCGAACTGACGGCTCTCAACACCTTCGCTATCACCGCCCGCGACGGCGCAGCACGGCCGGAGGAGGGTGTCTTTGTGCAACGCCGCCAACGTTTTCATTTGGATGGCTCCATGCAACAGATCCCCGGCTCGCACGCCTTGGTGGAGTACAAGAAGGAAGGGGAGTGGGTCTACTACAAGGACTACCTGCATCGTCCGGTGAGCGAAGGTTCCACACCAAGTCGGGAAGGGCTTTTCGCGTTCGGGTACATGCACTTCGGTCGCGAGCTCTACGCGAACATTGCCCGCTATGATCACCTGGAGCTTACAGCCAGCTACGATTCCATGCACGTCGACTACACCGATGATCGCATGGTCGACTTCTTCGGCTTCACGCCGAACGAGCAGGACCACCTGCAGTTCGCCTATCACACGCCCTCCCTGTTCTTCCTCGATTTTCCACGCTCACTCGGTGGCGACGCCCACATGATCCCCGGCCCCATCAAACAGATCGCACGACTTGATCCGCAAGACAACCTCATCGGCATGCGGGTGGACTATGATGCAACGGGCAAAGTGGTGCGTGAAGAGCGCTTCTATGTGCCGTACAAGAAGGAGGATGAAGTGCTGGGTGTGGTGGACTGATGGGTCAAGCCTCGGCTATGTGGTCGGCTGAGTCGCTGGTCCTTAGACCTCCGCTTTCACCCCCGCCACACTCTCCAGTGCCTGCTTCGCAACCTGCACGTTCTTCACATCCTGAACGCTCACGCGTAAGGTCCCGCCCTTCTCGTACACCTTGAATTTCCTGGGCTGTGCTTGCACCGCACGCAATACCGCGTTGAAGGTGTCGCCCGCGAAGAACGGATGCTTCTGGTCGGCGATGAAGGTGCCGATCAGCGTGCCTTTCTTCAGCACCATTTTCTCCAGGCCCATCTGCTGGCCGAGCCAACGCAGGCGGATGGCTTCCATCAGTTCGGTGACCTGTTGCGGGATCGGTCCAAAGCGGTCGGTGACCTCGGCGGTGAAACGTTGCAGCTCAGCTTCGTCCTTGATATCGTCGAGCTTGCGGTAGAGCGCCAGGCGTTCCGCCGTCTCGCTCACGTAGCTGTTGGGGATCATCATGTTGAGGTCAGTCTCGATGATGCAATCGTCGCTCTGGTCGCGCGTGCCACCGCGTGCGAGCTGGCGGTCCTCAAAGAGCTCCGCGAAGTGTTCGCTCTTCAGTTCGCGCACGGCCTCCTCCAGGATCTTGTGGTAGGTCTCGAAGCCGATGTCGTTGATGAAGCCGCTCTGTTCTGCGCCGAGCAGGTCGCCCGCACCACGGATGTCGAGGTCCTTCATCGCGATGTGGATGCCGCTGCCCAGGTCGCTGAACTGTTCGATCGCTTGCAGACGTTTGCGCGACAGGTCAGGCAGCAAATGCGGACTTGGCGCGAGCAAGTAGCAGTACGCCTTCTTGTTGCTGCGGCCCACGCGACCGCGCAGTTGGTGCAGATCGCTGAGACCGAAGTTCTGCGCCTCGTTCACGATGATCGTGTTGGCGTTCGGTATGTCGAGGCCGTTCTCCACGATGGTGGTGCACACCAGCACATCGGTGTTGCCTTCGATGAAGTCGAGCATCACCTCTTCCAGCTTGTGGCCTTCGAGCTGTCCGTGGCCCACGCCCACGCGTGCGCCGGGAACGAGCTTGCGGATCATGCCGGCGATGAACTCGATGTTCTTCACCTTGTCGTGCAGGAAGTAGACCTGGCCGCCGCGTGAAAGCTCGTATTCGATCGCACCTCGGATCACCACTTCATCATACGGTTGCAGCATGGTGCTCACCGGATAGCGGTTGGGCGGCGGCGTGCTGATGATGCTGAGGTCACGCGCGCCCATGAGGCTGAACTGCAACGTGCGTGGGATCGGTGTAGCGGTGAGCGTGAGCGTGTCGACACTCGCGCGCAGGGTCTTCAACTTGTCCTTCACATTCACCCCGAATTTCTGCTCCTCGTCGATGATCAGCAGGCCGAGGTCCTTGTACACCACGTCCTTGCTCACCAGCCGGTGCGTGCCGATGATGATGTCGATCTTCCCTTCTTTCAGGTCGGCGAGGATCTGCTTCTGGTCGGCGCTGCTGCGGAAGCGGTTGATATAGTCCACCCGCACAGGCAATCCTTTCATCCGTGCCGCGAAGCTCTTCGCGTGCTGCAACGCAAGGATCGTCGTGGGAACGAGCACCGCCACCTGCTTGCTGTCGCACACCGATTTGAACGCTGCCCGGATCGCGACTTCCGTCTTGCCGAAGCCCACATCACCGCAGACCAGTCGATCCATCGGTGTGGCTTTTTCCATGTCGCGCTTCACGTCCTGCGTGGCCTTCAGCTGGTCGGGCGTGTCCTCGTAGATGAAGCTCGCTTCCAGTTCGTGCTGCAGGTAGTTGTCCGGTTGGAAGGCGAAGCCCGGCTTGCTTTTGCGTTGCGCGTAGAGCTTGATCAGATCGAATGCGAGCGCCTTCACCTTCGCCTTCGTGCGCTCCTTCAGGTTCTTCCACGCGGGGCTGCCGAGTTTGCTCACGTTCGGTGCAGCGCCCGCTTCCTCGCCGCTGAATTTGCTCACGCGGTGCAGGCTGTGGATGCCGACATACAGGATATCGTTGTCGCGGTAGATCAATCGGATCGCCTCCTGCATGCTACCGCCCGCATCGATCTTCTCCAGTCCGCTGAAAACACCCACGCCGTGATCGATGTGTACCACCAGGTCGCCGGGCTTCAGTTGCGTCAGCTCCTTGAGCGTGAGCGCCTGCGAGTTCTTGCGGAAACCTTCCTTCAGCCGGAAGCGGTGGTAGCGCTCGAAGATCTGGTGGTCGGTATACAGCGCCAGCTTCAGCTCGGGGTCGATGAATCCTTCGTGCAGGTCCAGCACCAGCGGCGTGAACGCCACCTCATGCTCCATGTCATTGAAGATCGAGTAGAGGCGTTCGCTCTGCTTCGCGCTGTTGCACGCGATCAAATTCGTGTAGCCTGCGTTCTGCTTGTTGTGCAGGTCGCCGCTGAGGACTTTGAACTCCTTGGCGAAGGTGGGTTGGGGGCGGTGTTGGAAGTCGATGGTAGCGGAAGCGTGTGTGGGTATGGGAAGTGAAGGAGGAGAGGGAGGTATTGGAGGAAGCGCTTCGCCTCCCTTGCCTCTCTCTCGTCCATTACCTCCTTCACTTTCATTAACCGCATTTCTCCCCCAGAACACCTTCCTGAACCCCAAGGTCCCCTTTATCAATGCACCGTCCGTTGCAAGTAACTCACTGGGGGTGGCATGTTTGTCCTTATCGGGCAGCCGTTCGTGCGCCTCGCCGAGCAACTTCAATTGCTTCTTGGCCGCATCGCCGATGGCCTGCAGATCGCGCAGCCAGATTGTGGTGTTCTCCGGCAGTTGCGAGAAGAAGAGTTGTTGGCGTGCTGCATCTTCATCCTGTAGGTCGGGGACGATCACCGCTTCGGCCAAGCGTTCCACCGTTAGCTGATCCTGCGGATCGAAACGGCGCACGCTCTCCACGGTATCGCCGTAGAGCTCGATGCGGTAGGGCTTGTCGCTGCCGTAACTGAACACGTCCACGATGCCGCCGCGGATACTGAACTGACCGGGTTCGTACACGAACTCCACGCGCGTGAAACCGGTTTCCTGTAGCCATTCCTCCAGCGTATCGATCGGTAGCTCCTCGCTACGCTTCACCGTGAGCGTGTTCTTCACCATCGTCTCCTGTCCCACCACCAATGGCACCAGCGCCTCTGGATAGGTGACGATCACCAACTGCTTGTCACCCTGAGCTTGTCGAAGGGTCATCAGCACCTCCAGCACTTCGGTGCGGCTCACACGTTCACCATCGTGGTGACCATCCGGATCGTAAGGCGAACGCGACGGCGCGGGATAGAAGAACATCCTCTCCTCCTTCACCTTCCTTTCCTCCCTCGCCTCCTTCTCCTCCTTCTCCTCCTTTCCCCTCAGCGCCTCCAGGTCATTGATGAAGTACGCCGCCTCTTCCTTGTCCGTGAGCACGAACACATGCACGCCTTTCATCCGGTCGATGACCGATGCGGCGATGAGCGCTTGCGACGAACCGATGGTGCCAGCGATCTGCACACGCGCGTTCGCAGGTTGAAGGCCTTCGGCGATGTGTGCGACGCGGGCATCGCCACGGAAGAGGGAGAGGAGGTCGGGGAGGGAGGTCATTTCGGTTTCCGGTGGACACTTGATCGATCCTTGGCTGGATAGAATCGTTCTGAGCCAATCGAGCCTTGAAAGGAGTCTCAAGCCCCCATCTCAGCGCACCAGCCCACTTGACCCTGAGCTTAGGAGGGTTCCAACGCGGCTGGAAGGCTTATCACCCTTCATTGTCACTTCAAACGCCCTGTTCGGGCCGCCTTTTGCACAGTCCTTACCGCCTCATCGGTCTGCTGAAGGCCACCCAAACACCAATAGTGTCCTCATCTTGATCAACGTTGAACTTGTCGAAACCCCGGTCCATCCGCCTTGGTTAGTTCGATGTCACCTGGTTGGCTCAAAGGTGACGTGCGATGGATCTTGTGCAGGGTGGTGTCGGGTTTCCAAGTGGCCTTTGAAACCCGGTGCCACAGATTCGGGGCATCGGGTTCGGGAACGGGGTAAAGGTAGGCTGGCGTTCGCTGCTACTTTCCCTCCAAGCCCTGCGCCAGCTCGTGCATCTTCAGCACCGTGTTCCAGTTGCGCGCGGTGTTCACCACGCCAATGCCCTTGTCGAACTTCGCGGCCAGCTTGCTCGTGCCGAAACCATATGGCGTGTGGATGTAGCACACGTAGTAAGGGCCGAAGCGACTGGAGGGTGGCCCCTTAAGGCTGGCAGGCTGCGAAGAGCTTTACCCTGGCTTCGGGAGGTCCTGAGCAAGACGGCATCACAGCTTGCCCTCCGCCTTGCCCAGATCATCTGACACCGCTCCCATCCGCAGCGGTAGGAGCGAAGATGGGCCGCCGTAATTGAATTTCTCCGGCAGATCTCCGCCACCTTGCGAGAGTCTCCTCCGCGACACCGCACTGCGCGCCAAAGCGTTACCGCTATTGATGTATGTGGTGACGTTCTTGAATCCGGCTTTGGTGAGGGCCGCGCGTAGCTGTGTAACGGGTAGTTGCACGGGGCCGCCAACGCCGCGGAAGAGAAGCAGGTAGGTGGTGAGTGCGGCCATTACTTCACAAGGACGACCGTTTCCGGCAGCCGCTCAGCGAAGTACATCCTCAACTTGCCCATGTTCTTCGCGTCGATCTCACCACGGTAGGTGCAACGGAAGCGATCCTTCACCAGCGCGTGCGTTGTGGCCGAAATGTTCACATGGCCTTCGAGGCAGTTCTGTTCCAGGCGTGCCGCCGTGTTCACAGTGTCGCCCCAGATGTCGTAGGCGAACTTGCGTATGCCAACAATGCCCGCGACCACCTCGCCCGTATGCACGCCAATGCGGATATCGAACGTACGCCGGCCCATACGGTGTTTGCGCTCAAGCATGAAGTCCCGCATGTCCAGGGCTAGCGACAACGCTTCCTCCGCATGACCATCGTACGCCGTTGGCAACCCCGCCACGGCCAGGTACGCATCGCCCATCGTCTTGATCTTCTCCACGCGGCGCCCTTCCAGCAGCCGGTCGAAGGCAGTGAAGCACTCGTTCAGCTCTTGCACCAGCTTCTGAGCGGTCAGCGTGGCGCCCATGCCCGTGAAATCCTTGAAGTCGGTGAGCACCACGGTCACCTGCGGATAATGGCGTGCTTGCGCGCTGCCGGTAGCTTTCGGTTCATCGGCCACCTCCAGCGGAAGGATGTTGTGCAGCAGGTCATCGCTCCGGAGCTTCTCCAGGCGCAGCTCCAGCGTTCGTTCCAGCACCTGCTTCTCCAATTCCTTGTTCCTTTCCCACAGGCCGGCATGCATCAGGAATTCACCCTCGTGCAGCCTGTGGTCCGGCACCGAGCCATGCACGTGCACCACCCACCACCTGCCCTCGCGGAAATGGAACACCGTGGTCAGCCTGATCGTATCGCGCACGCAATGGTCGTGCGCCTGTTCGTCCATACCGATTCGCTCTCCACCCATCCCGCGTCGCTCAGCACATGCGCTTGCTTCCACGCGAACTCGATGGAGAAGTGATCGGGATACTGTTCAACTCCCTTCTGGTTCATGGCGCGGTACTGATCGCGACCGATAGCGTGCTCGTGGTGTCCCGTGCCGAAGAAGGTGACAGCGCTCGCGCACACCGAGAATCGCCTGTCCAGGTCGCGTTCAGCGTAGGATTGCCAGAAGACCTCATGGGTCGCCAGCATATCAACCGCCTCGCTGCTTCGCCCCGATTGCATCATGCCTGCCGAATCGTTCGCTGAAGGTATGCTGGCAAGGCGGACATCCTGCACCTGCCGATACTATAGACCGCGTTCTTCCACCAATGCGATGATTGCAGTGCAACGCGCGTCGCACACCACCGCAATGCGCCTACCTTGTACCCATGCCCGGCGTCGCTGACCGGTGCTTCTCCGAGAGCTGGCGCGGCGCCTCCACCCGGTCGATCGTTCATCCCGAGCCTTCCTGCGCCGGTGCAGGGCGAACCGTTCCGCGGGTGGGACACAAGGGCAGCCGTCGCTCATGAGCTACCATCGCAAGGAACCCATCGTCACACGGCCGGCAACAGCCGATGCCGATTGCATACGCGTGCGCTTGAACTCCCGGACAGTGGTGCTTCTCAAGAGCATGAAATCCTTCGCGTCATGGAAGGAGCGCTACCCCGAAGCCGAAGTGATCGAGCCAGCAGTGCCCAAGAAGCGCTCGACCGACAAGGGCTGAGCTTCGCTCAACGAACGCCCCCTAACTGCTTCAACCGTCGCACATGCGAGCGGATGGCCGAGCGCGTGGTGCGCTGCACGTTGTAGGGGAGGTCGAACTCCTCCGCAGCGTGCGCCACGATGGGCGCAATGGCCGGATAATGCACGTGCGAGACGTAGGGGAAGAGGTGGTGCTCGATCTGGAAGTTCAGCCCGCCAGTGTACCACGTGATGAACTTGTTGCGCGGCGCGAAATCGGCCGTGGTGAGCAATTCATGCACTGCCCAATCCGTAGCGATCACGCCCTCCGTATCGGGAACAGGCTGTTGAGCCCCCTCGACCACATGAGCCAGCTGGAATACCGTGCCCAGCACCACCCCACAGGTGAAATGCATGATCACGAAGCACAGCAGCACCTGCCACCACAACAACGAAGTCAGGAGCAGCGGCAGCCCCACGAATGCGAACAGGTGCAGGGTCTTCACTCCGACCATGGCAGCGAAGCGTAGCCTGAAGTCGCGGTCCTGGTGCTGCGGATCGCGTGCGGCGCGCGCCAGTGAGAAGAAGTCATTGCCCAGCTTTACGATGGTGAGCAGCCCATAGAAGAAGAACGAGTAGATGAATTGGAATCGATGCACCCGCTTCAAGGGCGCATGCTCGCTGAAGCGCAGCAGCTCGGGTGGGTCGATGTCCTGATCGATCACATCCACATTGGTGTGCGTATGGTGCGCACCGTTGTGTTGCAATTTCCACGTGAAGGCGTCGCTGCCCAGCAGGTACATGGTACCGCCCAGTAGTTCGTTCACCCAATTCTTGTTCGAGGTAGCACCGTGCAGGCCATCATGCATCACCCCCATGCCAATGCCGGCCATGCCGAGGCCCATGGCCACCGCCAGCAGCATGGCCGCCCAGGCCGGTGGCGAGGCCACCAGGATCACTGCCAGCGGTGCCAGGAACAGGGCGAGCATAGCCAGCACCTTGGGCCATATGCGGGCGTCGGCTTTCATGCTGGTGCCCTGCGCTTTGAAGTACGCATGAACGCGGGAACGTACCGTGGCGCCGAAAGCCTTGGCCGGGCCGGTGCCTACATAGCGGGGTATGGGTATGGTTCGGCTCACAACGCGTTAATCATCTTGTGCAACTGCTCCGCTGTCAGGTTCAGTCGGGCTTGCAGGCGGGCGCTCAGTTCGTCCTCCTTGCCGGGTTCATAGGCAAGGTCGTCTTCCGAAAGGATGCCGTACTTGTTCTTCAGCTTGATCTTCTTGTGGCCCCAAGCATTGGAGGGAATCACCAATAGGAGCGGGGCGGGGTCTGTGGGTAGGGGTTCCATGCCAGCGGGTTCTGCTGCGATGCATCGGGACACGCCTCACCCGATAGCAATCGCGTTCGTAGGCCGAGCCGTGAGCGATGGATGAGCAGCGAAGGGCATTTGGGCCTTGCCTTTCCCGGAACCATGTCCGGAAGGAAGATCATCCAGGATCTTCGGACGCCTGGAAGCGTGGCCAGGCAGGGCGAAAGGTAGCCTCACCGACCTGAAAGCCGCTGCCTTGTGATGTTTTGGCAGCCACAGCGGACTTTTTCGACCTCCATTGTCGGCCACTTACCGGACGCGACCTACCTTGCGCGCACTCCCCGGTGCTTTTGCCGGGAACAACAAGTGGCGGCAACCGCCGTCACACAATTCCAAGAAGTAATGTCAAGTGGTACAGTGAAATTCTTCAACACGGAGAAAGGTTTCGGTTTCATCACCCCCGACGAAGGCGGCAAGGACGTCTTCGTTCATAAGACCGGCACCCGTGTTGCGCTCTACGAAGGCGACAAAGTCACCTACGAAGTGGAGCAAAGCCCCAAAGGCCTCAACGCGGTGAACGTGGAGAAGGCCTGAGGATCACCCTCACGCTAAAAGCGAAGCCCCGGCGCAAGCCGGGGCTTCGTCGTTCCGGGCTGTCCCGATCATGACCTCATCGCCTTTTGCACCATGCCCTTGCTGCCGATGAACAAGGGGCAGCGCTGGTGCAGTTCAGTGGGCTTCAGGTCCAGGATGCGCGTTGTGCCATCCGTGGCCATGCCTCCTGCTTGCTCCACGATAAGGGCCAGGGTATTGGCCTCGTAGAGCAGTCGCAATTTGCCTTTCGGTGCTTTGGCCGTTGCGGGGTAGAAGTAAATACCGCCCTTGAGCAGGTTGCGGTGGAAGTCTGCCACAAGGCTGCCGATGTATCGCGCGCTCATCTTCTGGCGCTTGCAGTCGTCGATGTAATTGCGAACGCCATCAGAGAACTCATAGTAGTTGCCCTCGTTCACCGAGTAGATGCTGCCTTCCTGCGGCGTGGTGATGTTCGGATGGCTGAGGCAGAAGGTGCCGATGCTGGGATCTAGCGTGAAGCCGTTCACGCCATGGCCGGTGGTGTACACGAGCATGGTGCTGCTGCCGTATACGATATAGCCGGCCGCCACCTGTGCGCTGCCTGGCTGCATGAAGTCCTCCATGGTGGCTTTCGGACCGGTGCTGATCCGGCGATAGATGCTGAAGATGGTGCCGATGCTCACGTTCACATCGATGTTGCTGCTGCCATCGAGCGGATCCATGGCCACCACGTATTTGCCACCATTGTCGAAGTGTACGATGTCGTCGTTCTCCTCGCTGGCCACCGCGCACACCGTGCCCTGCGTGCGCATCATGCGGATGAAGAGGTTGTTGGCGTACACGTCCAGCTTCTGCTGCGCTTCGCCCTGCACGTTCTCACTGCCTGCTGCCCCGAGAATGTCGGCCAGAAGGCCGGCCTTGTTGGCCTCGCGGCTCACGATCTTGCCCGCAAGGCGAATGGCGGTCAGCAGTGCGCTGAGGTCGCCGGTTGAGCCGGGGAAGTCCGATTGGCGTTCAACAATGAACTCAGAGAGGGTTTTGATGTCGGCCATGTCAGTTCTTCTTGCGGCGCACCCGGATCGCGGATCGCGCTGCAAAGATGGGCGCTGCTTTCTTTGTGCGCATGGAGGTTGTCGTTCGAAGGGCCGAGGCCCGCGATGTGCCGCGCATGCTCGAACTGGTGAAGGAGCTTGCGGCCTTCGAGCGCGCACCCGATGAGGTCACTGTCACCGGACAGCATATGCTCGAAGCCGGCTTTGGCGACCATCCCGTGTGGGTGGGTTGGGTGGCCGAGGTCGAGGGAGCGATCCAGGGTATGGCGGTATGCTACGAGCGTTACTCGACCTGGAAGGGCCGGCGCCTCTATCTCGAGGACATCATCGTTACGGACGCGGCACGTGGGAAGCGGATCGGAGAGAAGCTCTTCTTGGAATGCGCTCGTTATGCTGTCGGGCAGAACTACAGCGGCATGCTTTGGCAGGTGCTCGATTGGAACGTGGACGCCATCCGGTTCTATGACCGCTTCGGTGCGAGCTATTCCAAGGAATGGCTGAATGGATCGCTTGAGCTGGACCAATTGAAGAACTTGGCCGCGCTATGAAGGTCTTCAAATTCGGTGGTGCCAGCGTGAAGGACGCGGCGGGCGTGCGCAACGTGGCGAAAGTGCTATCGCATTCCCCCGATGACGACCTGCTGATCGTGGTGAGCGCGATGGGCAAGACGACCAACGCGCTGGAGGAGATCGTATGGGCGTACGTCGAGAAGAAGCCGGCGGATGAACGCTTGGAAGTATTGCGGGCCGCCCACTTGTCCATACTCGCCGAGGTCGCGCCCGATGATGTGGCCGCTGCGGCGGAGCTGGTGCTCCACTTCGACAAGCTCAATGCCCGCTTGAAGGGGAAGCCTTCGGGCTCTCCCGATAGAGAGTACGATCAGATCGTTTCCCAAGGCGAGCTGTGGAGCACCCTCATCGTTAGCGCGCACTTGAAGCACGTTGGCCTTGCCAACACATGGGTGGATGCCCGCACCATCGTACGCACGGATGGCACCTACCGGACTGCGCGTGTGGACTGGGACCTCTCTGAGCGCCGGGCAGTCGGTTTGCTCGATGAGGTCGCAGGCGTCCCGAAGCGCATCGTCACCCAGGGCTTCATCGGTTCCTCTCCAGATGGGGACACGACCACCCTTGGCCGCGAAGGCTCCGATTTTTCCGCCGCCCTCTTCGCCTACCTGCTCGATGCCGAGAGCGTGACGATCTGGAAGGACGTGCCCGGCATGTTCAGTGCGGACCCGAAGCGCTTCCCCGATACCAAGCTGCTCTCCCACATCAGCTACCGCGAGGCCATCGAGCTCAGTTACTTCGGGGCTAGCGTGATCCACCCGCGCACCTTGCAGCCGTTACAGAAGAAGCACATCCCGCTCTATGTGCGCTCGTTCATGGACCTGACCGCACCGGGCAGCATCATCGACGACCGCAACGAGAATGATTCCCTGATCCCCTCCTTCATCGTCAAGCCCGGCCAGTTGCTCATCAGCATCACCCCCCGCGACCTCAGTTTCATCGTCGAGGAGAACCTCAGTGGCATCTTCTGGCTCTTCGCGCAGCGCAATGTGCGCATCGATCTCATGCAGAACAGCGCCGTGGCCTTCAGCGTGGTGGTGGACGATTCACCACGCTCGCGCGAACTCATCGAGGAACTGCGCAGGGGTTACGAGGTGCGGTACAACGACGGTTGCGAGCTGGTGACCGTTCGCCACTTCGACGAACCGACCCTTCACAAGCTCACCGCAGGGAAGGAAGTGCTGATCGAACAACGCAGCCGGAATACCGCACGCTTCGTGCTGAAGTAGGGCGTTCTCCCGGCAATAGCTTCGCTGCATGCATCCATTCCGGGTCCTCACACCCCTGTTCTTCGCCCTGGTGTTCGTTCCCCTGGCAGCGAACGCGCAATCGCGGGCCCAGCGCGATAGCCTGAAGCAGGTGGTCATCGGCCAACGGTTGCGGATGCATGCGATGGATTCCATCGGTGATCCGAGGGGATCCATCATGGCCCGCATGGAGCTTGCTCCGTTAGTGGGTGCGGCGGAGCGGTTGCGTTTGCTGGAGGATGCCGCTGCCGGCGCTCAGAGCGCGGCCCTGTTGGAGGAGGAGATCCTCGCACGCAAGCAACTGGTCGAAGCTTATGCCAGCGCTGGGAAGCACGCCCGGGCGCTTAAAGAAGCGGCGTATGTCACGGTGTTGGTCGAGGCACGATCGGAAGAGCAACGGCTGCGATCCATCGCTCGCGAAGACAGCCAGCGGGCGGAGCTTGTGGCGAAGCGGGATAGTTCGGAAGCCGCTTGGAACGAAGAGCTTCGGAAGGCCCGGCACCGGGAGTCGCACATGGAGGCCACGGCCGAGCAATGGCTCTTCTGTCTGATCGGCGTGGTGCTTGTCGCTTTCGTGGTGATCATCTTCATCCTGTTGCGTTCCAGTGGCCGCGTCAAGCGCTTCCGCTCCGAAGTGCAGGCACTGCGGGCGGAGGTCGCCGAGCTGCGGAAACCGCGGAATACCTACCGTCCGGCGGATGCCGCACAAGCAAGCGCGCCTGCGCCGATCGCGCCGGTCGAAGTTGCTCCCGCACCCTTGCGCTTGCCCGACGATGCACTCGCTGCGGGCATGTTCCTGCGGAGTGCGCCGGAACGCCTCTCCACGTTCAAGGAGGCGCGTGCTCGTGGCGACTTCGAGAAGGCCGTGCGCGTTGTGCATACGCTGAAACCGCTTCTGGCCAGTGTGGACGCCGATCGGTTCGCGCCGCTGTGCGCGCGGCTTGTGGCGCCCGACGCTGCTGGCGGCGACACGTGGAACGCCGATGCGGACACGCTCTCCTCAATGATCGAGGTCCTACTGCAGCAGCGTTAGTCGCCCGCCTCGACGATCCCGATCACCCGGTCAGGGTAGTCGCTGATGATGCCATCGACGCCGAGCGCCAGCAGCTTGCGGATGTCTTCCTCGTCATTCACGGTCCACACCACCACCTCCACGTTACGGCCATGGAGCTTCTCCACATCCCTGGCATCGATCAAGCTGAAGTGCGGGCTGTAGATGTCCGGTTCGAACGACAAACGCTTGAGATTCTCCTTCCAGCCCTCCTCGTTCTCAACAAGGAAGGCGAGCGTGATATCCGGCCGCTCGGCATGCATCACTTCCAGCACGGCGGGATCGAAGGATTGCACCACGCAGCGATCAGCGATGCCGAGGGAATCGATCGTCTCCACCACGACACGTGCGAATTCTGCCGGGATGGGCTGGTACACGCCATAGAACGCGGGGTCGCTCTTGATCTCGATCATGAAGCCGGGCGCCGTGAGGCTGTTGTTCATGGCATGCTCATCCACAGTCTCGACCACTTCGCGCAGGGTCGGCTTGTACGCACGCTGGGTCGCCTGCCCCGGGAAGTCAGGGTGCGCAAGGCTGCCGCAGTCATAGCCCTGGATCTCGCTCAAGCCCATCCGGAAGAGATTGAGCGAGCGCTCCTCATCCACACTGATGCTGTCGCCACCAGGCCGCAGGCAGATGCGGTGGCTGATCCAAGGCTCGTGGGACACCACCACCTGCCCATCGCCACTGATCACCACATCGAGTTCCAACCAATCCACGCCCAGCTCGGTGGCCTTGATGAAGCCGGGGATGGTGTTCTCCGGTAACAAGCCGCGACAGCCGCGATGGCCAGAGACTTCGGGGTGTTCGTTGGGCATGTTGCAGGCTGAAAGTAAGGCAGCTGCCAGGAGCGCGAGCGAAGGGCATGCACAAGGGCTCATGTTCAGGACGGGAACGCATCGAGGATCTTTCGCGCGAGCACCTGGGCCATCTTCAACCGCCCTTCGTGCGTGACACCGGCGATGTGCGGGGTGAGCAGCACCCGAGGGTGGCCGAAGAGCCGCTGCTGGGTGTGCGGCTCCATCGAGTGGTCGATGCCGCTGAGGTCATCCCGTTCGAATTCGAGCACATCGAGCCCTGCGGCGATGACCCTGCCATGATCGAGCGCGTCCAGAAGGGCTGCCGTATGCACCACCGCGCCGCGCGACGTGTTCAGGAACCACACCGGCTTGCCCAGGCGGAGGAAGAAATCGCGGTCGGCATAGTGCCGGGTCTCGTGCGCCAGTGGAAGATGCAGGCTGATCGCATCGCTCTCGCGCAGCAGGCGCTCCAGATCGCATTGGCGCACGCCGGCTCTTTCGAATCCGCTCCGGTACTTGTCATGTGCCAGCACCTTCACCCCGAAGCCTCTCAACTTCTCCGCGAAGGCGCTGCCCATCTGGCCGTAACCGATGATCCCCACGGTCTTGCCGCGCAAGTCCGTGCCGCGGTTCTCCTCGCGCGCCCACATGCCGCTGTGTACTTGGGCATTGGCGCGTGCAAGCGCCTTCATCAAGGCGAGCAAGAGCATTACGCAGGTCTCGCCCACGCCATCGCGGTTGCCTTCCGGCGAGTTGAACACCTTGATCCCCTGCTTCAGGCAGTGTGCGCTATCGATATTCTCCAATCCGCTGCCCACGCGTGCCACGAATCGGAGGCCGGGGGCGCTGCTCATCAGCGCATCGCCCACCTGCCGGCTGCGCACTACCATTCCTTGCGCGTCATGCAAGGATGCGGTGAGGTGGGCATCGTCCATTGTGTGCAGCATGGTCACTTCATGGCCTGCGCGCACGAGCGTTTCTGCCAGCACCGGATGCACGCTATCGATGAACGCTATGCGCATCGTCAGGGGAAGATGTCATACATCAGATGCCCCACGGTGAAGTAGGTGAGCAGTCCGAAGATGTCGTTGAGCGTGGTGACGAACGGACCCGTGGCCAGCGCAGGGTCCACTTTCATGCGGTCCAGTGCCAAGGGGATCAGCGTGCCGAACATGGCCGCAGTGAGGATCACAGTGAAGAGGGCAATGCTCACTGTCCAGGTGAGGGCCTGTGTTTGGTCGAGGGCGAAGTTGGCCGAGAAGATGAGCACACCGCACACGATGGCAGTGATCACCGCCACGCGCAGTTCCTTCCACAGGCGTGCGAAGATGTTCACCCCGGCAAGCATGCCGCTGGCAAGGCCCTGTACCACGATGGCGCTGCTTTGCACACCCACATTGCCAGCGGTTGCAGCGATGAGCGGCATGAAGAAGGCCATCTTCGGATCGATACGGAGCTGTCCTTCGAAGCGCGCTATGATCTGGGAGGAGAGGATGCCGCCGGCAAGGCCGATCAGCAGCCATGGCAATCGCGCCCGCACTTGCACCACTGGGCTGTCCGAAGCGTCCACATCCTCGCTGATACCACTGGCGAGCTGATAGTCCTCCTCGGCCTCCTCGGTCATCACGTCCATCACATCGTCGAAGGTGATGCGGCCCACGAGCTTGTCGTGGGCATCCACCACCGGCAGCACCACTACATCGTACTTCTTCATCAGGTTCACCACTTCCTCCACATCGGTATCGGTGCGCACGCGCTGCACATCGGTTTCGCAGATGTGCTTGATGAGCGTGCGGGTGCTTTCCGCACTGAACATCAGGTCCTTCAGCGGCAGGATGCCGTAGAGCCGGTCGTCCTTGTCCACCACATAGATCGTGTACACATGGTCCACTTCCCTTGCCTGCTGCCGCATATCAACGATAGCGCGCGCAACGGTGGCATCGGCACGCACGCTGATGAGTTCCTTGGCCATGAGCGCGCCAGCGGTGCCCTCGGCATAGGTGAGCAGTTCCTGCAGATCTTCTCGTTGCTCCGCATCGTCGATCAACGCGATCACCTCGCGCTGCTTCTCCTCGGGCAGTTCGGCCATCACGTCGGCAGCGTCGTCGCTGTCGATGTGCTCCAGGACGTCCTCGGCGATCTCGCGACTGGTGAGCGAGGCCAGCAGTTGCTCGCGCTTGTCCTCTTCCAGTTCAACCAGCACGTCGGCAGCCTCCTCCGTTTCCAGCAGGCGGTATACGTACACGCTGTCCTCCAGGTCCAGCCGGTCTATGATGGCCGCGATATCGGCCGGGTGCAACTGCCCTAGCAGCGCTTCTATAGCGCTGTCACGGCCTTCCGCAACACTGTTGCGTACGCGGTCCAGGATCGGCTTGGTGACCTCGAAGGACATGCTGATCGGGCTTCCATGCAGCCCTGTTGGAAAGGGCGGCCGAAGCTACGAAGACGGGTTCGGCGAGCATTCTCTTACGATGATGCCATCAGCGTGAGCGCAACGAATTGCTCCACGCTCAACTGTTCGGCGCGCTTTCCTGCGAACTCCAGCGGCACGCCCGCGCTGAATTGCGGCATCGCCTTGAGCGCGTTGCTCAGGGTCTTTCGCCGCTGGTTGAAGGCCGTCTTCACCAGTCGGTGGATGACGTCGGTCGCAACATTGCTCCACCGTTTCCACGCACGACATTTGCCTACCTGGCGATCACAAGCTTGATCGCGCTTTGACCGTGGACCACCGTGTACAACCCCGTTGGCCATCGGGTCACATCGAGTATCATGCGACCTCGCGAAATCCCTCTCCAAACGATGCGGCCAAGGCCATCGCGTACGATGATCTCTCTTTGTGTTGAACTATCAAGAGCGATGTGATCGCTGGCAGGATTTGGACTCACGATAATTTCCGGACCATTGCCGAAATCCGGTATTGCATCGATCGCACCGCAATCTTCAATGTGCCCGCCGCCTATCCATTTGCCGAACGCGCCCACGGAATCCGGTCCAGCTATTTGGTACGAGCCGGCCACATATAGGCTGTCATGGAACACCGCCAGCGCACTGGGCATTCCCGTTCCCCACTATCCTTCAGGCGCCAGCATGCACCATTCATTGTCATACCACTTCGCCAAGCCACTTCCGATCGCACCGCCCATGCGGTTGTAGTTGCCCACGGCGAAAAGCGTATCGCCCCAGAAAAGGAAGTCCGCAACGGTGTTCGAATAGGATCCGCACGTGACGCAGCCTGCCATCTTCCTCCACAGCGTGGTGAAGGCCAAGGTGATGGGCGATGCCTTCCAGCCCAACGTGGTGGCCGGGCATTCACTTGGTGAGTTCAGCGCGTTGGTGGCAGCAGGCGCCATGGAGTTCGGTGACGGGATGAAACTGGTGGCCGCGCGTGCGAATGCCATGCAGAAGGCCTGCGAACTCCAGCCGAGCACGATGGCCGCGATCCTCGGCATGGAGGACGCCAAGGTGGAGGAGATCTGCAAAACGATAGCCGGCGTAGTGGTGCCCGCCAACTACAACTGCCCCGGCCAGCTGGTGATCAGCGGAACGGTTGAATCGGTGAACGCCGCCTGTGAAGCCTTGAAAGCTGCTGGTGCGAAACGTGCGCTAGTGCTACCAGTGGGCGGTGCGTTTCACAGCCCGCTCATGGAACCGGCTCGTGCCGAGCTCGCCACGGCAATCCAGTTCACACCCATCGTGAACCCGCGCTGCGCCATCTACCAGAACGTGGATGCCCGCCCGCATACCGAACCCGCACGCATCAAGGCGAACCTGATCGCGCAGCTCACCGCGCCCGTGCGCTGGACGCAGACCATGCAGAACATGCTCACCGATGGGGCAGCGAAGGTGGTGGAGGTAGGCCCAGGCAATGTGCTGCAAGGACTCTTCAAGAAGGTGAGCAAGGAGGTGGAGACGGTAGCTGGGTAAGCGCTAACGGTCGCTCTCATCATAGGTCCGGTCATCCTCGGCCAAGCTGGCCCGCTACATTCGTTCCACCAAGCGCGTGGAATGAAGTTCATTACCTCTTTGTTGGTGGCTACCGTCCCGTTACTCGGGATTGGGCAACAGCCCTTTCCCACGTTCGCGGATAGCGCGAGATGGAGCGTCTACCATGCGCTCATGGGAGTACCCGTCGGCACGAGCACGATATCATACTCTGGGTCCACCATGCTCTGCGGCTATGAGTATTCGGTCGTGCCACAGGCATACAGTGTATGGTACGGACCGGGGTATGTGCGTAATGAAGATCAGCGCGTCTTATTCCGCACCAGCACCGATTGTTTCGAGCCGGAACGCGTCATGTATGACTTCTCAGCTTCGATAGGTGACACATTGGAAATCGGCATGAGTGAGATCGATGGCTATAACCGTCTGTTCGTGGTCGATACGATTGAGACCATCATCACAACGGGCGGGCCAAGGCGACGATTCATGTTGTGGTACCAGGATCCGTTCGGTGATGGGGATCCATTCTGCTACCCCATGTACTGGATTGAAGGCATTGGCTCAACAACGCATCCCTTCTTCCCATTGACTTGTTTGTGGGATGGATGCGAATCGTACTGGGCGTTGACTTGCGTCGACAGCTTGGAGACGCCTGTCTACCGCTCTAGTCCTGGTGTCGCCTGCCATCAGAATATCGCGATTGACGAGAGAAGCGATGCGAATGAGTGGCTGACCGCAACAATGAGCCCAAATGGATTCCTCCAGCTTATGTATCCCGCTTCTTTCGAGCGCGGCGAGATCCGCGTCATGGACGCTTCCGGCAGAGCTTGGTCCATTCATCCCGTGAGTCGCGACCAGACATCCATCAGCCTGCCGAGCATTGCAGCAGGCGTCTACCATCTATGGCTATCTGACCTCGAAGGTCGAAGATGGACAACACGCTGGGTTAGCACGCATTGAAGGTGCAGGTAGACCCTGATGGGCGTGTGCCGGGTCGCTGTAATCCAAGCAACATTCCATTCGGGTATTCCGTCTGCCCATTGTGACCATGGCATTGCGCGCGCTGCATTTCTCCTTCGTGGTGGCACCGGCCTTGGCTGTGGCCCAGCAGCAGCCCTTTCCCACGTATGCGGATAACGGGACTTGGAGTGTTCTTCAGTGCCTCAATGGGACCGGCGTATGGTGCCAGACCGGGACCTACTCCTACGATGGTACTGACAGCATGTGCGGGGAAGCATGGTCGGTGTACTCATGGCCCACCTTCGGTTTTCCGGGTGTCGCTTACATCCGGAACGAAGGGCAGCGCACGCTGATGCGGCGCACGTCCGACTGCCTCGACAAGGAGTACGTGATCTATGACTTCTCCATGGAGGTGGGCGACTCGGTGTACGCACCGATGACCATGGACATCCTGGATCCGGACACGACCCTCTTCATCCTGCAGGCCGTGGATACGGTCGAGATTCTCGGTGTGGAGCGCCGCCGTTTCTCGCTTTTGTTCGATCCGTGCAACGGGGACTTCGCGAACACGCCCATGGAATGGATCGAAGGGATCGGCTCAACGATGCATCCGTTCTTTCCCGTGGACTGCCTGTGCGACTTCTGCGATCAATCGTTCACGCTGCTGTGCTACGATAGTGCCGGTGTGCAGCTCTATCTCGATCCGGTGCTCAATACGTGCGACACGCTCATGACGGCGATCGATGAGCAGGGAACAGGGCCCACGGACGGGCTCCAGTTCATCTACGATGCGGCTGCCGGCGTGCTTCGCGTAACGGCTCCGGATCGTGCGGCTGGGATGGGATCCGAGCTTTCGCTCGCGCTCATCACCGCCGATGGCCGGATCGTGGTGCAGCATAGCCTGGTGGCATCCGCGCTTGGTGGAGCTTGCATGGATGTTTCATCCGTCGCGCCGGGAGCATACGCTGTGGTGCTCAGTGACGGTCGTAAACGGATCGCGGGCAACCGCGTCGTGATCGAATGAGGGTTCCTAGAGCCCGCTGTTGAGGAGCTTCCCAAACCGATCACGCCTTCATACCCTTCGGGTCGCGCCGGGAGTCGAAGATGTCGTTGACGACTATCCTATCGCCTAGGATCCGATATACGATCTTGAACGGGCCTACTACGATACGGCGGTGACCCAAGCCCAGCCATTCCAATTCGCCCTCGAACTGCCCTGCTTTTGGATATCGCCCGAGCCATTTGATGCTTTTGTCCACTTCCGCTTTCAATCGCCTGAGATAGGCTTGCGAATAGGTCTTGGACAACACGCGGATCGTGCGGTCCAAGCTCCGACGAGCATCGGGCGTGACAAAGACCTTCACGCTTTGCGCCTCGCCTTCGTTGCACGCTTCGCCGACTTGGCAGGAACCGCATACAAGCCATCGATCAACGTGTCCAATTCGCCACTCACCACCTCCCACGGGATCAGGTTGCCGGCCTTCACGCTCCGTTCGGATCTCAGCACCCGCTTGACCAGGTCGCTCTGGAATGCCACTCCACGCGTGCGCCGCTGCAACACGTTATCCACCAGGTCAAGCACAGCCGCGTCCTTTTCCGAGTCGACAAGCTTCTTGATCAGCGCTTTCTTACTGGCAGTGGTCATAGCCTTGGGTTTGTCCAAAAGTACATCCCGCCCACAGGCGTGCTACAACCCCGCGTTCAACAGCTTCCCGCTCGCGATCAACTTGTGCAAATACGGCCTCGTGAGCGTGTTCTTGATCGCTTCGATGTGGCCCATGCTGTGGCAATCGCTGCCCAGGAGCTCGTACGCCCCAGCGTCGATCAAGCGTTCGGCGATCTCCTTGGCCTTGGGGCCGTATGCGCCAGTGAGCGCGATGGTGTTGAGCTGGAAGAGCACGCCACGCTCCTTGAGGCGCTCGTACTTCGAGAAGTCGTTGTACCAGTAGCTGTACCGTTCGGGGTGGGCCAGCACGGGTCGGAATCCCTGCGTCTGCATTTGGAAGATCACCGGCAGCAGCACCTGCGGTTCGCTGATGAAAGGAAGTTCGAAGAGCAAATACTTGTCTCCGAAGGTGAGCACGCGATGCTCCACCACGCTCTTCTCCAACTCGTGATCGAGGTAGTACTCGGCGGCAGCGTCCACTTCGATGTCCAGGCCAACACGCTTCACCTCGGCACGCAGTTTCTCCAACCCGCCGAGGATGATCTCCGGCGTGTTCTTGTAACCGTCGGCCATGCTGTGCGGGGTGGTCACCACCTTGGTGTAGCCCAGCTCGCGCATGGCGGAAAGCAATTCGATGCTTTGCTGGAGGTTCTGCGCCCCGTCGTCGATGCCGGGGATGAAATGCGAATGCACATCGCATCGCAGCACGCTCAGGTCGGCTGGGGGCATGGCGTCCTCCCTCTTCCCGAACAGGTTGGAGAACAAGCCCATCAACGATGCGTGTATTGGCCTTCGTAGTAGCTCCGGTAGGCGCCACTGGTCACGTGGTCCAGCCACACGGTGTTGGCGAGGTACCAGTCCACGGTGCGCTCCAAGCCTGCTTCGAAGGTGATGCTGGGCTTCCACCCCAGCTCGCGCTCGATCTTGCCGGCATCGATCGCGTAGCGCAGGTCGTGGCCCGCACGATCGGTGACATAGGTGATGAGCTTGGCGCTCTCCCCTTCCGCACGACCCAGCTTCTGGTCCATGATGCGGCAGAGCAGGTGTACGAGGTCGAGGTTCTTCCACTCGTTATGGCCCCCGATATTGTAGGTCTCACCGTTCGCGCCTTTGTGAAACACGGCGTCGATGGCGCTCGCGTGGTCCTCCACCCACAGCCAGTCGCGCACGTTCTCGCCCTTGCCATAGACGGGCAGCGGTTTGCTGTTGCGGATATTGTTGATCATGAGCGGGATCAACTTCTCGGGGAAGTGATGGCTGCCGTAATTGTTGCTGCAGTTGCTCAGCACGAAGGGCAGCTTGTACGTGTTGCCGTAGGCGCGCACGAAGTGGTCGCTCGCCGCCTTGCTGGCGCTGTAAGGGCTCTGCGGGTCGTAGGGTGTCTCCTCCGTGAAGAAGCCGCCATCGTGCAATGAACCGTACACCTCATCGGTGCTCACATGGTAGAAGCGCTTGCCATCGAAGGACGATTTCCAGGCTTCGCGTGCTGCATTCAACAGGGTAACCGTGCCGATGACGTTCGTGGTGACGAAGGCCATGGGGTCGGTGATGCTCCGGTCGACATGGCTTTCCGCAGCGAGGTGAATGACCCCATCGGGCGTGTGTTCCGCGAAGGCAGCTTTCAGTCCATCCGCATCGCGGATATCGCACTTCACGAACATGTAGTTCGCGGCGCGCTCCACATCGCGAAGGTTCTCGAGGTTGCCTGCATAGGTGAGGGCATCGAGGTTGATGATGCGGTATTGCGGGTATTTGGTGACGAAGCGGCGCACCACATGACTGCCGATGAAACCAGCGCCACCGGTGATGAGGATCGATCGGGTCGCGCTCACAGGCTCCAGTAGTTCAGGTCTTTGATCTTCTTGCGGAAGACGCCCTTGAGGTCCACGAGAACGCCCTTGGGCTTGAGCATGCCTTTGAACCAGGACTCGTCCTTGCTGGCATATTCGGTATGGTTCACCGCGACGATGATCGCATCATACGGGCCCTTCATCTCCTTCACCAGCTCGTAGCCGTACTCGTGCTTCACCTCGGCGCTATCGGCGTAAGGGTCGGCGACATCCACCGTGCAACTGAAGCTCTTCAGCTCGTTCACCACATCGGCCACTTTGCTGTTGCGGATATCGGTGACGTTCTCCTTGAAGGTGGCACCCATCACCAGCACGCGCGCATCGGCAGGATTGGTGCCTGCGGCGATCATCTTCTTCACCGTCTGCTTGGCCGTGTAGCCGCCCATGCTGTCGTTCACGAAGCGACCGGCATCGATGATCTGCGCGTGGTAGCCCAGTTCCTTCGCCTTGTACACGAGGTAGTACGGATCCACACCGATGCAGTGGCCGCCCACGAGGCCCGGCTGGAACTTGAGGAAGTTCCATTTCGTGCCTGCCGCTTCCAGCACATCGTAGGTATTGATGCCCATCCGGTTGAAGATGATCGAGAGCTCGTTGATCAGTGCGATGTTCACGTCGCGCTGCGTGTTCTCGATGATCTTGGCGGCTTCGGCCACTTTGATGCTCGCCGCGCGATGCACGCCGGCCTTCACCACCAGTTCGTACACCTTCGCCACCACCTCGGCGCTCTCCGCATCGCAGCCGCTGGTCACCTTGGTGATGCTCTCCAGCGTGTGCTCCTTGTCGCCGGGGTTGATGCGCTCTGGTGAATAGCCCACCTTGAAGTCCTGCACGAATTTCAGGTTGCTCAAGCGCTCGAGCAGCGGCACGCAATCCTCTTCGGTGCATCCGGGATAGACGGTGCTCTCGTACACCACATAATCGTCCTTCTTCAGCACCTGGCCCACGGTGCGCGTGGCGCCCAGTAGCGGTCCCAGATCAGGGATGTTCTGGCTGTCGATGGGCGTAGGCACGGCGACGATGAAGAACTCCACGCTCTTCAGGTCGTTGAGGTCGGCGGTGAAGTGGATGTCGCAGCCTTCGAACTCCTTCGCATCGAGCTCGTTGCTGGGATCCTCTCCCTGGCGCATCATGTCCACGCGCTTCTGGTTGATGTCGAAGCCCACCACCTTGATCTTGCGCGCGAAGGCCAGTGCGATGGGAAGCCCCACGTAGCCTAGGCCGATCACGGCGAGCTTGGCTTCCTTCTTCAGTAGTCGGTCATACAGGTTGCTCATCCCTCTTTTCGTAGATGCGTTCGATGATCTCCACCACCTTCAAGCCCTCGAGGGCATTGGTGGTGAGCGTTGTTCTTCCCTTCAAGGTATCCACCACGTTGTCTATGATGAACCCGTGGTTGTTGGCGCTGCCCTTATAGGCGCCGTAGTCGTTGGCCGGATTGGTGGGCGCCAGCTCGGGCATGGTGTAGCCTTCGATGTGGCAGTGCTCCACCTGGTCCATGTACTGCCCGCCGATCTTCACGCTGCCCTTGCTGCCGATCACGGTGAGGCTGCTCTCCAGGTTCTTGTCCCAGACGGCGGTGCTGTAGTTGATGCAACCCATTCCTCCGCTGAGGAAACGGAAGTTCACCAGGCCGCTGTCCTCGAAGGCGGTGAGGTCCTGGTGAGCGAAGTCGGCGAATTTGCCCTGGATGTCGGTGATGTCACCGAAGAGCCAGTAAAGGATGTCGATGAAGTGGCTGAACTGGGTGAAGAGCGTTCCGCCGTCCAGGTCGGCGCTTCCCTTCCACGATCCCTTCTTGTAGTAGCGGGCATCGCGGTTCCAATAGCAGTTCACCTGCACCATGAAGATCTCGCCGAGCAGCCCGCCCTCCACCACGCCTTTGATCCACTGGCTCGGTGGAGAATAGCGGTTCTGCATAACGCCGAAAACGGTACGATGCACTTGGAGCGCTTTATAGAGCACTGCTTCGCAACTGGCCTTGGTCAGTGCCATCGGCTTCTCGCATACCACATGCTTGCGGGCTTCGAGGGCTTTCAGGCTCATGGGCGCGTGCATGCCGTTAGGCGTGCAGATGTTCACCACTTCAATCGCCGGTACCGCAGCCAGCATCTCATCGATGTCCTGGAAAAAGGGCACCCCGAACGCATCCGCACCGCACTCCGCAGCCGGACGCGCATCGCACACCGCGACGAGTTCGGTGCTCGCATGGCGTTGAACCATCTCCGCATGCCGCTTGCCGATATGGCCGCAACCCACTACCGCGAATTTGATCTTGCCGCTCATGCTCCAATTGCAATTCGACCACAAATGGACACCGTTGAACACAGATAGCCCATGCCGGTATTCATCTGCGTCATCTGCGACATCTGTGGATGCATTTCAACTTGCTCAGTGGAGCCTTGCGACACAACCGTTCTCCAATTTGTATCGCTGCCCGCTCTCCGGACAGGTGGCATCACCGCTCGCGTCGAACTTCAGCTTGTGGCCGAACTCGCTCATCCAGCCGGTTTGGCGGGCGGGATTGCCAACGACGAGCGCGTAGTCCAGCACCTCCTTGGTCACCACCGCACCCGCGCCAATGAATGCGTAGCGGCCGATGTCGTGCCCGCAAACGATGGTGGCATTGGCCCCGATGCTAGCTCCCTTCTTCACAAGCGTCCGAAGGTATTGGTCGCGCCGCGCTACGGCGCTGCGCGGATTGATAACGTTCGTGAAGACCATGCTCGGCCCCAGGAACACATCATCCTCGCACTCCACACCGGTGTAAATGCTCACGTTGTTCTGCACCTTCACGTTGTTGCCCAACTTCACTTGCGGGCTCACCACCACGTTCTGGCCGATGTTGCAATTCGCCCCGATCGTACACCCCGGCATGATGTGCGAAAAGTGCCAGATGCGAGTGCCCTCGCCGATGGCGCAGCCTTCGTCGATGACGGCGGAGGGATGGGCGGTGTAGGGCATGGGAGGAGGCTCCGGCAAAGGGGTGGCGAAGGTATCGCAGAGAGAGGTGATGGGAAGCAGCAGCACAAGGAAGCACCTAGCCCGATCGAGCTAGCTTGCGACCTATGACTATGATTTCGACGCGCACCTTCTCATCAGCCCTGCTCCTATCAGTGGCATCGTTCGAGATATGCGCTCAGCTTTGGTGTGCTCCGGGCGCATCGTGGATCTATCACACCTCGGCTGTACAAGGTGATTTGTACGCGGAGTACCGCTACGCCGGAGACACGATCATCAACGGGATATTAGCCCAGAAAACGGGGATCTATAGTCCGACAAATGGCTGGGGCGCACCAGATCCCTACTATGGGGCGGAATTCACCTCGCTTCTAGGAAACGTGTTATTCTGTGCAGACCCCGCAATCAATTCGTCCGAATGGGACACACTTTATTGGTTCGGAGACCCTGGCGATCGTTGGTGGCCCATTGGCGCGGATGAAGATTGCGGCTGGCTGGGCATGGTCGAGATCATGGACACAGGGCATGTGAACATTGACGGCAGTCTATTGCGCACGTGGTCATTGGCGTACTTGGATTCAGCAGGTACGCCCTCCCTGGGCAACGAAGTACTCGTCGAGAGGATCGGCATGGTGCCGCGATGGCCGATCCGTTTCCTATGCCACGGCGTGATCGACTACATGCTCACGGATCTGGTCTGTTACAGCGATAGCGATATCACGTTCCCTGGCGCAGAGCCATGCTCACTTCAAACCTCGACACGTGATCCTGAAGGCTCCGTGCCCATTCTCGGGTGTTACCCCAACCCCGGCACCGACCAACTCTGGATCACAGGCTTGACATCAAGCTCAATGATCGAGGTGCGCGACCCGCTGGGGCGCTTGGTGCATTCCCAAACCTACCGCGACATGAGCGCGCCGATCGGGACCGCATCGTGGGCGAGCGGCAGCTACTTCGTCATGGTCGTTCATGCCAACGGCGCACGAGAACTTCTTCGTTGGATGAAGCAGTGATGGTCTGTTACGCGCCCAGGTAAAGGCGTGCTTCGAATTCGCTGGCTTCCTCGTTCGTGAGCATGCCCACGCTGAGCAAGGTTTCCACCACGCGCTTCAGAGCTGCATTGTCCACCACGCCACCGGTGTTCCACTTCACACCCGCGAACCAAGCCTTCACATCCTCCAAGCTCATCTTGTAGCGCTGTGCGATCATCTCCGGAGCGGTCTTCTTCTGCATGAGGCCCGCCGCTTGGTCGCGGATAACCTTCAACACCCGTTGCACTTCTTTCGGATGTTGGGCCAATACGGCCTCGGTGGCCACGATCACGAACGCGGGCCACGGCGAAACGTGCTCGTCCACGCAGCGCAAGGTGCCCGCATCGACCAAGTGCTTCGTGGTGTACTTCTCCCAAAGGAAGGCGATGGGCTCAGCGGCTTTCAACCGTTCCACCGCACCCGCGAGATCGTTGACGACAACGAGGTCACCTTCCGTGGGTGTCCAACCGTGGGCTTGCGCATAGGACATGGCCGCCAAGTGGCTTCCCGAATTGAAACGGCTGATGGCGAAGGGGACCTTCTTCAGTTCATCCGGCTTCGTGATCGCCGTTTGCGCACCAACATGCACACCCCAGGTGAGCGGCGTATCCACATAGGTAGCTACGATGCGGTTCGGTGCGCCATTGAGGATATCGCGCACAGCGCCTTCGGTCACGAGTACGGCCAGGTCTACTTCACCACTGCGGAGCATGGCGCACATGCGACCGGTTCCTTCAGGCACCGTGCTCCACTTCAACTCGATGTTCGCACGAACGAAAGCGCGACGCTCCAAAGCAAGGAGCCATGGCAGGTTGAAGTGCTCGGGAACACCCGCAATGCGGAGCGCGACAGGTTCAGGTGCGGACGGGGGAAGCATGGAGAATGAAGGAGGGTGAAAGACTCAAGTCACAAGTTCCAATTCTAAAGTTCAAAGTGCATGCACTACAGCCTTTGGCCTTGTGACTTGGAAATTGCGTCTTCCGCTTGGCGGTCACTTACGCGCGTAACCTTCGAAAGAGAAGTGCTCCTTCTCGTTGAGCTCCTCCGGTGTGAGGCTCTTGAAGTAATCGTAGGTGATCTTCAACCCTTCGGCGCGATCCACTTTCGGTTCCCAGTTCAGGAGTTTGCGCGCCTTGGTGATGTCCGGCTGGCGCTGCAGGGGGTCATCGGTCGGTAACGGCTTGTAGATCACCTTCTGCTTCGTACCGGTGAGCTTGATCACCTCCTCAGCGAATTGCCCGATGGTGATCTCGCTGGGATTACCGACGTTCACGGGGCCTGCATAGTCGCTTAACAACAACCGGTAGATGCCTTCCACCAGATCGTCCACGTAGCAGAAGCTGCGGGTCTGGCGGCCATCACCGAAGATCGTCAGGTCCTCGCCACGCAGTGCCTGGCCGATGAAGGCGGGCAACACGCGGCCGTCGTTCAATCGCATACGCGGACCATAGGTGTTGAAGATGCGCACGATGCGCGTCTCGAGCCCGTGATAGGTGTGTAGGCCATGGTGATGGCCTCCTGGAAGCGCTTGGCCTCGTCGTACACGCCGCGCGGGCCGATGGGATTCACGTGGCCCCAGTAGTCCTCGGTTTGCGGATGCACTTGCGGATCGCCGTACACCTCACTAGTGCTGGCCACGAGGATCCGCGCACCTTTCGCCTTCGCAAGGCCGAGCAGGTTGTGCGTGCCCAATGAACTCACCTTCAGCGTCTGGATCGGGATCTTCAGATAGTCGATCGGCGACGCGGGGCTTGCGAAGTGCAGGATGTACTTCAACGGCCCAGGCACATGCACGAACTTGCTTACATCGTGGTTGTAGAATTCGAAATCCTCCCGCTTGAAGAGGTGCTCGATGTTCTTCAGACGACCGGTGATCAGGTTGTCCATCCCGATCACATGGAAGCCTTCTTTCAGGAAGCGGTCGCAGAGGTGCGAGCCGAGGAATCCGGCTGCACCTGTGATGAGGACACGCTCCTTCGCTTGCGGCATGGGATCAGGCGTTGGCCTTCGCAGGCACGTTCACTTGCTGGCGACCCACGCTCACGTACTGGAAGCCGAGGCTCTTCATCTCATCCAGGTCATAGAGGTTTCGGCCGTCGAAGATCACCTTCTCTTTCAAGGCGTTGCCAACGCGTTCGAAATCCGGCGTGCGGAATAGCGCCCATTCCGTGGCGATGATGAGGGCGTCGGCGCCGTTGAGCGCCTCGTATTCATCTTTCGCGAAGTTGATCTTATCGCCCGTCAGCTTCATCACGTTCGGCATGGCCTCAGGGTCGAAGGCGGTGACGATGGCGCCTGCGGCTACAAGCGCGTCTATCATGTACAGTGCTGGCGCCTCGCGGATATCATCGGTATCGGGCTTGAAGGCCAGGCCCCATAGGGCGAAGTGCTTGCCGCGGAGGACCTGTCCCGCCATAGCGGGATCGCCGTAGTGCTTCTTGATCTTATCGGTGAGCGTGGTCTTCTGGCGCTCGTTCACGTCCATCACGCTCTTTATGATCTGGAATTCGTAGCCGGAGTCGTTGCCGCTCTTGGCGAGGGCCTGCACATCCTTCGGGAAGCAGCTGCCTCCGTAACCGATGCCGGGGAAGAGGAAACGCTTGCCGATGCGGCTGTCGCTGCCCACACCGATGCGCACCTTGTCCACATCGGCGCCCACGCGCTCGCAGAAGTTCGCGATCTCGTTCATGAACGTGATCTTGGTGGCGAGGAAGGCGTTCGCGGCATACTTGGTCAACTCGGCGCTGCGCTCATCCATGAAGATGATGGGGTTGCCCTGGCGCACGAAGGGCTTGTACAGGTCCTCCATCACTTTCTGCGCACGGGCGCTGCTGGTGCCCACCACCACGCGGTCGGGCTTCAGGAAGTCATCCACGGCGAATCCTTCGCGCAGGAATTCCGGATTGCTCACGATATCGAACTCCACCTTGGCGTGCTTCGCCACCGCCGCATGCACCTTCTCGGCCGTGCCCACCGGCACGGTGCTTTTGTCCACGATCACCTTGTAGTCGGTGATGATCTTGCCCAATTCGTCGGCCACGCCGAGCACGTACTTCAGGTCGGCGCTGCCATCCTCGCCCGGAGGCGTCGGGAGCGCGAGGAAAATGATCTGGGCACCGTCGATGGCGCTCTTCAGGTCGGTGGTGAAGCTCAGGCGGCCTTGCCGGATGTTGCGCTCGAAGAGCACATCGAGGTGCGGCTCGTAGATCGGCACCTTGCCGTCCTTCATCTTCTGCACCTTCTCCTTGTCGATGTCCACGCAGATCACGTGGTTGCCGGTTTCGGCGAAGCACGTTCCTGTAACGAGGCCTACGTATCCTGTTCCTACTACTGCGATGTTCATGTTGGTATGGGTGGGGGCCGATCATGAGCGGCCCGTACTTAATTGAAGAAGCTCTTCACCGATGCGGTGATGTGCGCGAGTTGGTCGTTGTCAAGCTCGGTGCTCATCGGGAGCGAGAGCACTTCGTGGGTGATGGATTCGGTCACGGGCAATGATCCTTCCGCGAAGCGGGCGGTCTTGTACGCATT
Organism: Flavobacteriales bacterium; assembly: GCA_016710965.1. Lineage (GTDB taxonomy): Bacteria > Bacteroidota > Bacteroidia > Flavobacteriales_F > PHOS-HE28 > PHOS-HE28. The sequence continues at coordinate 388,647 of JADJTW010000031.1, read as the reverse complement.
CTGCAGGTGGCAGGGTACAGGGTAGTAGATCATGGCCGGGATCCCGCGCTCTTCCAAGTGCTTCCGCAGGGCTTCCCGTTTCCCCCCGGCCACTTTCAACGTGTACTGGTGGAAGACGTGCGTGCTATTGAGGCTGCGCTCAGGGATGGTCAATCCCGATATCCCGGTAAAGGCCTTGTCATAGGCGGCCGCCGCTGCGTTGCGCGCGGCGGCATACTCGTCCAGGTGGCGAAGCTTGATACGTAGTACCGCTGCTTGTAGCGAATCGAGGCGGCTGTTCACGCCCACCACCTCGTGGTAGTAGCGCACGTCGCTGCCGTGGTTGCACACGCGGCGGATCTTCTTCGCCAGCTCGTCGTCGTTGGTGAAGAGCGCGCCGCCATCGCCATAGCAGCCCAGGTTCTTGCTGGGGAAGAAGCTGGTGGTGCCGATGTGGCCGATAGTACCGGCTTTCTTCCTCGTTCCGTCGCTGAAGGTGTAATCGCTGCCGATCGCCTGGCAGTTGTCCTCGATCACGAACAGGTCGTGCTCCTTCGCGATGGCCATGATCGCTTCCATGTCGGCCGTTTGCCCGAAGAGATGCACGGGCACAATGGCCTTGGTCTTCGGGGTGATCTTCCGCTTGATGTCCTCGGGGTCGATGTTGAAGGTGCCCGGGAGCACATCGGCGAAGACCGGCGTGATGCCCAGCAAGGCCACTACCTCCACCGTGGCCACGAAGGTGAATGAAGCGGTGATGACCTCATCCCCCGCCTTCAGCCCCAGGGCCATCATCGCGATCTGCAAGGCATCGGTGCCATTGGCGCATCCGATCACATGCTTGGACCCCAGATAGGCTGCCAGCTCCTTCTCGAATTCCTTGACCTCGGGCCCGTTGATGAAGGCCGCGCTTTCGATCACGCGCCGCTGCGACGCATCCACTTCATCCTTGATCTTCCGGTACTGGCCGACGAGGTCGACCATTTGTATGGGCTTCATTGCGGTCTTGGTCTCCATGGTCGAACGGGCCTGTAAATGCGGCGGCGAAGATAGCGTCGCCACCAAGGCGGGCAGGCAATCCAAGGCCGTGCGTGGCGTTAAGCCTCGGTTACTTTCGCCGTCCATGCGAACGCTGCTCATTGCGCTCATCCTTCCAATGCTGATGCACCGCGCACAGGCCCAGGGGCACTTGCGTGACACCACATTGGCCATGGTGCTGGTGCAGGCCAGCTATGCCTACCAACTGCCGGGCGCCGACATGGCCCTGCGCTTCGGCGGCAATAGCAGCATCGGCCTTGGCGGCTTGCGCAAGTTCAAGAGCAACTACGCACTGGGGGTCGAAGCCGGGTTCATGTTCGGTAACCGCGTGGTGGAGCCGGGCATGCTCCACAACCTGGTCAATAGTGCGGGCCAGATCGTGGACCAGGACGGCGTGATGGCTGATGTGTTCCTGTACCAGCGCGGCTGGACTGCTTTCGGTGTTGCCGGAAAATTGCTGCCCGTCATCGGCCCCAATCCCAACAGCGGCATCATGCTGAAGGCGGGCGCTGGATATATGCGGCACAAGGTGCGGGTGCAAACGCAGCAGAACGTGGTGCCGCAGTTGGAAGGCGATTACCTGCAGGGATATGATCGCCTTTGCGCCGGACCCGCCGCATTGGCCTACGTCGGCTATCAGCACCTGAGCAACAGGCGGCGTGTGAATTTCCAGGTGGGGGTCGAATTGATGGCCGGGTTCACGCAGGCACTGCATCCGTACAATTTCGATACGGAGAGCTACAACAAGGCACAGCGCTTCGATCTGCTCAGCGGGTTGCGCGTGGGTTGGACCTTGCCTATCTATCGCAAGCTCGACGATCGTTTCCGCTACTGAGATGCCGCTGCTTTACGACATCGGCCTGGCGCTCTACCATTCGGGCATTCGTACAGCTGCGCTGTTCAACCCGAAGGCGAGGGCATGGGTGGACGGACGCAAGGGAACGTGGGAACGGCTCGAAGCAAAGCACCATGCATTGCGAGGCTGCTTGTGGATGCACTGCGCCAGTGTGGGCGAGTTCGAGCAAGGCCGACCTGTATTGGAGGCGCTGAAGAAGGAACGTCCGGAGCTGCCGGTGCTGATCACCTTCTTCAGTCCCAGCGGCTACGAGGCACGCAAGGACTTCGCACTTGCAACGCATGTTGAATACCTGCCGGCAGACGGTGCAGCGAACGCGAAGCGCTTCGTGGACCTCGTGCAACCCAAGGCTGTGCTGTGGGTGAAGTACGAATTCTGGTACCAGTACCTACATGCGCTGAAGTCCGCAGCGGTCCCGACCTTCCTCATCTCTGCCCTCTTCCGCAGGGAGCAGCCCTTCTTCCGTTGGTATGGCCGTGCGTATCGCAGCATGCTGCGATGCTTTTCTCATGCCTTCATTCAGGATGAAGCGTCCCGCGATCTGCTCGCTTCTATCGGGGTGAGGAACGTCGACGTGAGCGGTGATACGCGCTTCGATCGTGTTGCTGAGATAGCGGCAGCGAATGAAGCTCTGCCTATTGCCGCCAGTTTCAAGGGGACGGATGCGACGCTCGTCTGCGGCAGCACCTGGCCAGCGGATGAAACGATTTTGCTTGAAGCATTCGCGCTTCGCCAGCACGGCCCCAAGTGCATCCTCGTGCCGCACGAGATCGATGTGGATCGATTGAAGGCCATCGGGACACGGTTCCAGCAACCGATCGCTCGCTGGAGCGATATGGAACCTTCCGCTCAGGGGAATTCGCCGGATGCAAGACGCCATCAACCTTCGGCCACTCTGCTGGTTGATCGCATGGGCTTGCTGGCCCGGCTGTACAAGTATGCCGATATCGCCTATGTCGGCGGCGGCTTCGGCGATGGCATCCACAGCCTGCTCGAAGCAGCCGCATGGGGCAAGCCGGTGATCTTCGGTCCCAACCACCGGAAGTTCGCCGAGGCGCGTGGACTGATCGAGGCAGCTGGCGGCTTCGAGGTGAACAACGCCAGTGAATTGCAGGATGTGCTCGATCGGCTTCTGACCGACCCCGCTGCCTTGGCCATGGCTTCGGAAGCTGCAGCCCGCTACGTGCGAAATCGCGTGGGCGCTACCGCTCGTATCGTCAGCGGGATCCGCACGCTGGTCGCCTGATCACTTCTTCACCTCTTTGATGAAGTCGATACGGATAGGCAGGTACTCCACCGTGACGAGCGAACCAGTGCCCATGCCGATGTATTCATCCTTGCCCGTGCGCACCAGCTCCCAACCTGCGATGAGCGCTTCATCCTTGTCAGAGCGCAGCACCGGCTTGGTGCGGAACACGCCCTTGTCATCGAACGAAGCGTAGATGCTGTATAAGCCCGAGGTTCCCTTGGGCTTGATCTGCCCGCCGAGCTTGCGTTCTTCCATGGCGTCCTCGCTGTCCCAGAGGAAAACGTAGAGCTTCTCGTCGAATAGCACCGGGTAGGCGCGGCCAAGAATGGGGTCATCGCTAACGGCCCACCTGCGGAAAAGCGTGGTCCATTTAAGTTGGCCATCCTTACCGATGGCACGCGCCTGCAACGGTCCATGGTAGAATTTCTGATAGCGGCGCGCGCTCTCCGCATCGATATGCACTGCACTGAAGGCCACTTCGTTCAAGAGGAAGAATCCGCCATCAGCAGTTGGCAGCAACGCGATCACATCGGTGGTCGATCGCAATTGCTTCTCGCTCTTCTTGCCATCCTTGGGCTTGTCCGCGTCATCCACACCGGTGACTTCCTCGGCTTCCAGGTCCACGCCATCGGCGAAGGGATAAAGCACCGGCACGCTCATGCCAGTGGCGCTGGTATCCATCCACGCGATGAAGTTGCCGAGCTTCTTGTTGCCTTCACCGGCATAGATCCCTGCGTAGGCTATCTGCTTGCCCACCGCTTGCAGGATGCCGCCCGTAGCGTAGTAGCCCGCATCCATGGCGAAGGGAATGCGCGACATGTCGTCGGCGACGACCTTGTGCAGGACCACATCGTAGTTGGCTCCGCTGCCGCGTGCTTCGGCGAACCTGTATTTCACCAGCAGGTAGGCATTGCCCACACTGTCCACGTCGGAGTCAAGCACCTCGGAGCGCTCGCTATCGTTGTCCACCCGCATGATGTGCTGCCACTTCACGCGCATGTCCTTGTCCAGCATGGCCAGCAGGGAGAAGGCATCGTCATCATCCCGACCCCGCATCTCCGGACTGTGTACGAGCATGTGCGCCGAGTCGGCGGCGATCACCGTGCTCCATTTCTCTCGCGTGGGGTTGCCGTTATTGGTCCATGCGGCGTGGCGCTCTTTAGCCTCAACGGGGAATGTGCAAAGCCGTTCGAATGCCGGTGGCTGGCGGACAAGGTTGGGATCGAGATGCTGGTAGAAGAGCGCAACCTCGGTCTCGCCGCTGCTGCGGGCGATGAGGGTTGGCTTCTTCGGGAACAGCACCATGTCCTCCAGCAACAGCCGGTCCTGGTGCAGGCGCTGCATCACGGGCACCAAGCTGCGCTCGTAGGTGAGCTTCTCCCGGTCGTAAGCATCGATGCGCGGCTCCTGCCTGGTGAAGGCGCGCTGGGCGAAGTCGGGACTGCGCAGGACCAGCAAGGTGGTGGGACTGCTGCGGATGATGCTGTATGGCATCATAGTGCCGTCGGGCTTCTGCTCCGGTCCGATCCGCACCTTCACTTTCACCTTGTCCTCCGGCTTGGCCTGGGCAAGCAGGGTGAATGGCAGTGCAGCGAGCAGCAAAGGGGCGATGAGGCGTGGAGCGAGCATGGCGGTCGTTCTCGAATGGGGCGTGAATGTAGCGGGACGCGGCTTTGCGAAGACCTTGCCAGCCTTCGCAAGCCCCGGCCGCAGCGCTACTTGAGCTTGGGATTGCGTCGGTGCCGTTTCGCATCGCGCGCCGTCTTCTTCAACATCTTTTCGCGCCAAGCACGCTGGAGGTCGGTACCGGTCTGGTTGGCCAGGCAGAGCACCACGAAGAGCACATCGCTCAGCTCCTCGCCGAGGTCCTTGCCCCGGTCCGAGGCCTTCTCGCTCTGCTGCCCATAGCGCCGCGCCATGATGCGCGCCACCTCCCCCACCTCCTCGGCTAGCATGGCCATGTTGGTGAGCGGGTCGAAGTATTTCACCCCGGTGGTCTTGATCCATCCGTCGACTTCTTTGCACAAATCATCCACAGCCGTTTGTTGGTTTCGGGGCAATCCCCTAGTTTTCCCATTCATGGTGAAGAGTTGTTCGCTTTGGTTGGTGGCAAGCGCGTTAAAGATGGCGCTGAGCATCGTATGCTCGATGGCGCTGTGTTCTTCATCGCAGGCCCAGGAGTTGCAGCAGATCCAGGCTGTTGTAGATGGGATCAATTCACCGCAGCACGCTGATGAAGCGAACTTGGCCTTGACCCCCATCGCCGGGGTGGTCATGAGCCGACTGGACCACAACACGAAGAACTTATTCATGCACGTACGGCCGGACTGCGCTTTGGACGCTGCCGGGTTGCGCCTCCTTCTTGAACCCTATGGGCTGACCCTTCGCTGCTTCCAACGGCGCGATGTGGGCCCGGAGCGGTTCTCGCACCTCAACCCCCTGAATTGCGACTCGCCCCTGCCTCCCAGCCGATGAGACGTTGGAAGCACATAGCGATACTTGCCCTGTGCGCGGCGCCGGCCGGGATGATGGCACAATGCCCCAACGACAATACGCTCTGGCTGACCACTACTCCGACCTGCCCTGGCACCAGCACGCCCACCACCTGCATCTTCGGAGGCGAGTACCTGCTCGTCAACGTGGTGGCCGGGAACACCTACACCTTCAGCACGTGCGTAGGCACCACCTTCGATTCGCAGATCACCTTGTACAACAATGCCGGGGGTGCGGCACTCGGATACAATGATGATGGTTGCGGGCTGCAATCGACGGTGACCTGGACCGCGACGTACACCGGACAGCTGCGCGTGCTGGTGGACCAGTACCCTTGCACCAACAACAGTATTTGCAGCACACTGACGATCACCTGCGCGACCGGCGGCGCCTCACCATGCACGGCAGTGAACATCCCCTCGCTTCCGGTCACAGGCCAGGCCGTAGCCTGCAATGGGTCGAACCTGATCACCACAGCGAACGTCCTCAATCTCTGCGGCTCCGCAAGCAACCTCTACCTCGGCGGCAACGAAGCTCTTTACACGGTGACGCCCACAACGACCGGATCGTACACCTTCAGTTACAATGGGCAGACCTGGAGTTCCATCTGGGTCTTCACAGGCGCCTGTCCTGCTGCGGGAGGAACATGTGTTGCTAGCATCAGCAGCGCAGCAGCCTCCCAAAGCCTGATCGCAAGCCTCACCGCCGGCGTGCAGTACTGGGTGCTGTTCGATACATGGCCTACGCCCATCAGTCCATGCCCGGGCAGTTTCAGCATCGCACTGAACAATGTGCCACCACCCGTTGTGGCAAGCGATTGCAACCAAGCTGTGAACGTGTGTACAAACATCAATTTCCAGATCGATCCCAACGGATTCGGTTCGGTCTACGAGATACCCGCACTCGGCTCCCTTGGCAATCCTGATTACCTCCAAGGCGATTTCGCCATGAGCCCTTGGGGAACCGACAATTGGGGTTGCTTGCGTGCTGGTGAGCTGAACAGCACTTGGATGGTGGTGAACGTGCTCACCGGCGGTACACTGGAATTCACCTTTGGTGGTTTGGGCACACAAGCGGGCTTCTACGATTGGATCATGTACCCGTACAGCGCAACTGCATGCGGGCAGGTGGCCGCGAATACCCTCGCGCCGGTGCGTTGCAACTGGAATGGTGTATCCACAGGCGGGACCGGCCTGGCAGCCACGCTGCCCGCTGGCGGCAACGCCACCAACTTCGAGCCCCCCTTGAACGTGGCCACGGGCAGCCGCTGGCTGATCTGTTTCAGCAACTGGAGCTCGGTGACCACCGCCGTTCCGCTGGTGTTCGGCGGCACAGCGGTAGTGAGCTGCTCTCCGCTTCCCGTGGAATTGCTGGCCTTCGACGCAACGCTGAACGGATTGGATGTGGACCTGTCTTGGACCACGGGCACTGAACTCCACAGCTCGCATTTCGAAGTGGAGCGTTCATCGGATATGCTCACCTGGGAGAAGCTTGCCGAAATAGCGGCCCAAGGCAGCTCGAATTCCCCCGTCGACTATGCCCATAGTGATCGGCCCGGCACCATCGGCATGCTCTACTACCGCCTGCGATTGGTGGACACCGATGGCACCTTCGAGCACTCGCCGATACGCTCGGTGCGAATGGGCACGGCGATGACCACCTGCCATCCGAACCCGAACGAGGGGACCTTCTTCATACTTGATGTATCGGAAGGATCCATCGTTCAGGTCTTCGATCAACTGGGACGACTTGCTCCAGCATTGACCCAATTGGATGCCCAAGGCCGATTGCGCATCGAATTGCTCGGAGGAGCACCTGGCATGTTCGCCGTACGCATCGACAGTGGGACCGCCTCATCGGTCACCTCCGTCTTGGTGACCGCTCGATGATCCAGGATTGCTGCCAGAGCGCGTGAGGAGCGCGCTTCCAGGGCCTTGAGCCAACCGTTCCATCCACTTCGCTTCCCGGTTCGTCGAACTCCTTGCCTGCATGGTGACGTTCGTCACTGCACCACGGGATCGATCGATGGACCTTCACCATCGCGATGCGTCGTGGACTTGTCTTCTTGATCTTCTCCGTCTCAGTTCTCGGGACCAATGCCCAGTTGAGCGGCGTGGACCAGATCCAGGCGGTCATCGCCGGGCCGCTCACGGCCCAAGCCGCCCGCACGCTTGGTGATCACCTCGCCGAACGTCCCGGCGTCCTGCTGTGCAGGGTCGACCCCATTTCGCGCAACCTGCTCTTGCATATCGAGGCGCACAGCACGCTCTCAGCAACGAGCTTGGAACACTACATGGCCATCCACGGGCTGCACTTGCGCTGCTACGTCCGGAGACCGCGCACCTCCGCGCCCTTCCACCTTCTTGATCCTCGCACATGTGGATCGATGGAACAAACACGATGATGCTGCCGCTGCGCGCATTGGTATTGAGCATCCTTGTGATGGGCTTCGCAGGGAATCTTGTCGCACAGTGCACGGACTACGACATCATTGTAGGTGGTGGTACCGCCCAAGGTCAAGTGCATTGGGAACTCATGGACGGCCTCGGGAACATCGTGGCATCCGGCGATGCTCCGGAGACTACCGGCCAGTGCCTCGATGATGGGGGCTACACGATGGTGATGTACGACGATGGCAACAACGGCTGGCAGGGAACCACATGGTCGATCAACTACGAGAACACAAGCATCGTGGTCGCATCCGGCACCCTGGCCAGCGGAGGCTATGGCACCGCCCAGGTCGACCTCAACGGGAATTGTGGATCAACCGGATGCACGGACCACCTCATCGACATAACTGCCGGTTCCAGTCCGAATGATGTGTACTGGGAACTGGTTGATGAATTCGGCGTCTTGGTGGCCTCCGGGGGCGCACCCGAGAGCTTCGTGGTCTGCCTGGCCGACGGCTGCTACACGCTATATCTGTACGACTCCGGCGGCGATGGATGGGAAGGCGGCTTCTACACGATCACTGATCTTTCCAGCTCGACCGTAGTTGGCACCGGAACACTTCCGAGCGGGAGCTATGGAACGGCACAGGTCATCATCGGAACGGGCTGCGGGTCGTGCGCCTTCTATGACCTGGAGGTCACAGCAGGATCCCTGCCGGGGGAGATCAGCTGGGACTTGTACGATGATCTGGGCAACTTCATCGCAGCCGGTGGTGCGCCCACGCTTCAATCGCTTTGCCTGGCTGCTGGCTGCTACACGCTGTATGCCTACGATGCCGGTGACGATGGTTGGAACGGCGCCGGGTTCACCGTTTCGGAGCAAGCTTCCGGCAATGTCCTTTCCAGCGGCACACTGATCAATGCCGGCTTCGGTAGTTTCCAGATCTCCATTGGAGGCGGATGCGGCATCACAACATGCACGGACTACTCCATCGTGGTCAGCGCTGGCGGCGCTCCCTCGGAGATCTCCTGGAGCTTTTCCAACATGGGCGTTACGTATGGGTCGGGCTGGGCGCCCACCACTGAACCGATGTGCCTCGATACCGGATGCTTCGTGATGTACATGTACGACTCGGGCAACAACGGATGGAACGGCGCGACCTGGACATTGCAGGATGCACTTGGAGCGACTGTGCAGAGCGGCACGCTCGCATCGGGCTCCAGCGGAGCCGTGGCCGTAGCGATCGGCAGCAGCAGCCCGTGCGATGTACCGACGGTGGTCACCGCCAGCGACTGCCCGCAAGCAGTGAACGTTTGCACCAACCTCAACTTCACCATCAATCCGAACGGATGGGGAAACATCTGGGAGATCCCCGTGCTCGGCTCCACGAGCAACCCGCAATTCCTTTGGGGGGACGGATCACTCAGTCCGTGGGGCACCGATCATTATGGATGCCTGATGGGCCAGGAGATCAACACTACGTGGATGATCGTGAACATCGCCGTGGGCGGCTCGCTCGAATTCACGCTGGGCGCGAATGGCGCGCAAGCGGGCTTCTATGATTGGACCATGTTCCCGTACTCAGCAGCCACCTGCGGCCAGATCCTAGCGAACACGATCGCACCGGTACGCTGCAACTGGAACTATGCATCGAGCGGTGGGACCGGCTTGGCGAGCACGATCCCCGCTGGTGGATTCCCAGAGAATTATGAGCCTCCATTGAACGTGCTCTCCGGTCAACGCTACCTCATCTGCTTCAGCAACTGGAGTTCCGTGACGACCGTGGTGCCTTTGGTCTTCGGTGGAACAGCAGTGGTCAGCTGCACCCCATTGCCCATTGAACTCCTTGCTTTCGATGCCCGCGTGGTCGGGTCCGATGTGGAGGTTAGGTGGATCACTGGCAGCGAGGTGAACACGGACCATTTCGAAGTGGAGCGCACAGCCGACCAGGACCATTGGGAAACAGTGGGCCAACTCGCAGCGGCAGGCACATCCAATGTGCCGCGCACCTACGCCTTCACCGATTGGCAACCGATCGATGACGCGTCCTACTACCGGCTTCGCTCGGTGGACCAGGATGGAAGCACGACTCTCTCGCGCACCATTATGGTGAATCTCTTGGCGGATGCACTGGTCTGCCACCCGAATCCAACCACTGGTGCCACGCTCATCGATCACGTAGACGAGGGCACCACCATCGAAGTGTTCGACATGCTGGGCAGGCCCCTGACCCTCGTTGTGTCGAGCCCACAAGCCGGGGTACGGCGGATCGACCTCCAAGGCTATCCGCCCGGGCTCTATTCCATCCGGGCAACCGGTGCCAATGGCATGCGCACTGCGAAAGTGATGCGTACTGACGAGTGAGGACTCACTCCCGTTGTCGGCTGTCGATGATGATCGTCACCGGTCCGTCGTTCACCAGTACCACCTGCATGTCGGCACCGAACTCCCCGCTCTTCACTGGCCGGCCTAGGAATTCGCTCAAGCGTTGCTTTGCTCGCAAGTAGAGCGGTACCGCTTCCTCCGGCCGGGCTGCACGCATATAACTGGGACGATTGCCCTTGGCGGTGCTCGCATGCAACGTGAACTGGCTCACGAGCAGCAGCTCGGCATGCACCTGAACGCTGTCGAGGTTCATCACACCGTCCATATCGGGGAAGATGCGCATGCGGATGATCTTGCCACAGAGCCATTCAAGGTCCCCCTCGGTATCGCCTGCTTCAACCCCGAGCAGCACCAGCATGCCGGCACCGATGCGTGCATGCTCGCTGTCGCCGATGCGCACTGACGCTTCATTCACACGTTGGATCACTGCACGCATATCAGTAGCCGTTGCTCTCGAACCAAGCTTTCATGCGCGCATGCTTCTCGGCATCGGTGCCCTTGCCCTGGATCGCATCGCGCCAGGTGCCGTACATGGGATTGGGCAACAGGATGAAATGCTCCGAGAGGCTGTCGCTCATGGCGTCCACCACGCCGCGTCCATGGTTGGCAGTGCGATCCTTGAACCGCTCATCGAAGTCGCGGAGCTGATCGCCCACGAGCAGCAGGACACGATGGGTGGAAGCGACACGGGCGCGCCGGTCCGTCTTGTCGCTGGAGCCGTCCATCAGCAATAAATGGCTGGCATCGGCGAAAGGGAATCCGAGATCGCCGAGGTTCTTCAACGTGCTGGCTTCTTCCCGCACATCGCGGTTGGTGATGTAGAACACCTCGCAGCCGTCCGAAGCGGCTTCCTGCAGGAATTCGACCGCGCCTGGGCTGGCCTTCGCCGTTGCCCTATCAGTCCACTCCCGCCAATCGTTCTGGTCGAAGGTGCGCCCTTGCCGGATGGCGTTCACCTGGTAGAGGCTGTTGTCAAGCACCGTTTCATCGATGTCCACGATCACCGCGAGGGGTCGCCGGTCCCATTCGAGGCTGTCCACCATTTGCTTCTCGTCCTCGATATCCGAGAGCTTCGACTCGAGCTTCCAACTCGCGTATTCATAGGATTGGCGATAGAGCCAGTATGCTTCTGCCGATGTGTTCTGCCACAGCACGGCATCGGCGCCCTGCTGGGAAAGCAGAGCCGCGTGGTCATCAGACGACGGCGCGTTAGCCGAGAAGCGCACGCCTGCGCAACTGGAGAGGAGCAGCATTCCGATGATCGCAGTTGATCTCATCATCCGACCCGCTTTCAATCCACTCGATAAGGGCTCTCTTCATCGATGCCCGCCAGGATATCAAGATAACTTCGGTATCGGCTGCCGGCGATACCCCCATCCTCGACAGCTTTGCGGATGGCGCAGCCCGGCTCCTCCTTGTGCATGCAGTTGGAGAATCGGCAATCTCCCTTTCGCTTGAACATCTCCGGGAACTGGTCTCCGATATGCGCGGCCTCCAGGTCCACCAGCCCGAAGCCCTTGATGCCAGGCGTGTCTATGATGAAGGTGGGCGGCAGCGTCGGCGGATGCAGCTCGTACATCTCGGCGTTGGTGGTGGTGTGCACGCCCTTGCCGCTTGATTCGCTGATCTCCAGCGTGAACAGGTCGAGGTCCGGGTCGATGGCATTGATGAGGGTGCTCTTGCCAACTCCGCTGTGCCCTGCCAGGACCGTGACCTTGCCGTTGAGGAGCGCTTTCACCTCGGCAACACCCTTGCCTTTGAGCGCCGATGCCATGATCACGCGGTAACCGGCCTCCTGGTAAATATCGACGAGGTCGAAGAGCTGGTCCTGCTCATCGTCGTCCAGATCGTCGATCTTGTTCACCACCACCACCGCTGGGACCTGGTAAGCCTCGGCTGTCACAAGGAAGCGATCGATGAAGCCGAACGAGGTGCGCGGCCGCGCCACGGTGACGATCAGCAGTGCTTGATCGAGGTTGGCCGCGATGACATGCTTGTGGTGGCTCAGGTTCACGCTTCGGCGAACCATGTAGTTCTTCCGATCGCGCATTTCGATGATGGAGCCCACCTCCTCTTCATTCGTCTGCGGATGGAAATCCACCACATCCCCTACTGCCAGCGGATTGGTACTGTTCCAGCCCTTCACGCGCAGGTTGCCCTTGGCCACGCAATCGTGAAGCACGCCATCGTCGCCACGTACCACGTAGCGGCTACCTGTACTGCGAACGACGATACCGGTTGACATGCTGGCTTGACCGCAGCCCGTTCTGCGGTGCAGGGCAAATGTCGGGCGCCCATGGCCCACTACATTCGCTGCCCATGTCGATCTCGGCCCGCAGCATCACCAAGCTCTATGGCACCCAGCGCGCCCTGAGCGATGTGTCCTTCGAGATCGGCGCTGGCGAAGTGGTGGGATTCCTCGGCCCGAATGGCGCTGGAAAGAGCACCATGATGAAGATCCTCACCTGCTTCCTGCCAGCCAGCAGCGGTGAGGCCGCAGTATGCGGGTTCGACACGCGTTCGCACAGCATGGAGGTGCGGCGCAATGTGGGCTACCTGCCGGAGCACAACCCTTTGTACGTGGACCTCTACGTGCGCGAGTACCTCGATTTCATCGCCGGGGTGCACGGGCTGCGGAACAGGACTGCTGTAGTGAACTCCATGGTCGATCGAGTGGGCCTGGGCCCCGAGCAGAACAAGCGCATCGGCCAGCTCAGCAAAGGATACCGGCAGCGCGTGGGCCTTGCACAAGCGCTCATCCACGACCCGCAGGTATTGATCCTCGATGAGCCCACAAGCGGCCTTGATCCGAACCAGCTCGTGGAGATCCGCGCCTTGATCAAGGGCCTGGGACGCGACAAGACGGTGATGCTGAGCACGCACATCATGCAGGAAGTGGAGGCCATCTGCGATCGGGTGATCATCATCGATCGCGGCCAGGTGGTGGCCGATGACAAGGCCAGCGCATTGCGCAGCCGCCAGCAGCAGCACGAAGTGCTGGAGGTGGAGTTCGAAGGCGATGCGGACGCGAATGAACTGCTCGCGATCCTCGGCGTGCTGCAAGCACAGCGCAAGGGAGATCGCGCGTGGCTCCTGGCGCATGACGCTGGAATCGACGTGCGCGCTGCAGTGTTCCAATTCGCGGTGGACAAGGGCCTGAAGGTGCTGGGCATGCAGAAGAGCGAACGCGGCCTCGAAGAGATCTTCAAGGAACTCACGCAGGGCGGGCGATGAGGCCTTCGCCCTTCGAGCGGGGGTTGAACATCGTCGTCCTCCTATCCATAGTCTTCAACGCGCTTTGGGTGCTATTGCCGCCCGCGTTCCCGACGCTCGATGGCTGGGCCCATCTGCAAACCGCGCGCATCCTCATGGACGGCCCGGATGGCACTTTCTTCTGCCACAATCCCGGCGTGGTGCCGAATCGCCTGGGCTATTGCGTATTGGGGTTGCTGCAGATGGCATTGCCCGGACTGCTCGCGGAACGCGTGATGCTTGCGTTGATCGTCATGATGACCGGCCTCAGCGTGTGGATGCTGGTTCGTGCGCACGGCGGCGCGATCTGGTGGGTAACACTTGTGCTGCCGTTCACCTACAATGTGCTTCTGGTGATGGGATTCCACAATTTCCTCCTGGGCGCAGCCCTGGCGTTGGCATTCGCTGCGCTGTGGGCGCGACAGAAGCGGATGACATGGACGAAGACGCTGCTCTTCGTGGCCGGCAGCCTCCTGTTGTTCTACACGCACACGCTTGCCGTGGTGGTCTTCTTCCTGCTCACCGGCATGCACGAAGTGTGGGTGGCCACCGGCCTGAGCTTGCGTGAGGAAATGCGTTCGTCGGGAAGTCCTTGGCGCTCCCTGCTCTGGTACGTTGTGGCCTGTCTCCCTGCCGTTGTCGCTCTGCTTGCATTCAACACGAAGCAGGAGAATGCATGGGGCGTCGTGGACCCCGGAGCGGCTTTCAAGTCGATGCGAGAAATGGGGCACATGGTGCTCTTCGGCAAGTACGAAGAGGACCCCTTCATCAGCGCCATCAAATGGATTCTACTGGCCTGCCTCGCGCTGGTGCTATGGCGCCGCTTGCGCATCGGCGCATTCATGCTCCGCCCTAGCGATCAACTCCTTGCCGTTGCAGCGGTGCTCCTCGCACTGGCCATCGCGCTTCCCGACTCCATCGGGTATGGCTCGTTCCTCCACTTCAGATTGCAACTGCTTGGGGCCATCTGCTTCATTGCATGGCTGGCCGTTCAGCAGGCACCTGTATGGCTACGGCTTCCACCCATCGTAGCGCTGCTCATCGTGCATGGCTTGCGTCAGCACTACATCGGCGAACGGGCCGGTGCCCTGGCCGAGGTGCAAACCAAGGTGCTCGAGGCTGCGGATTCGATTCCCGAGGGCTCCGTCGTACTGCCGATCGTTACAGAAGGCAATTGGCTGCTGGGGCATGTTGGCTCATTGCTCGCCGCGCAGCGAAGGATCACCGTGCTTGAGAACTACGAGTGCGACCAGAACTATTTCCCCTTGGTGTGGTGCAATGAACTTCCCGAGCCTCTCTATCGGCACCTCATGGGCCACAACACCTGCCTGGATTGGCTGGAACCCCACGTTGCCGCACGGGCCAGCCCCGCCATCAACCGCATTGTCCTGCTTGGCTATTCCGTTGACACCGCCGACTGCGGCCATGCGAATGCACAACGCACACTGGACAGGCACTTCCGCAAGACCTTCGACAACACCTATGCACGGGTGTACGAGGGGCTTCCCTGATCCATTCAAGGACCCGTCTTCCCAGGCTCCGCTTCTCCCGAAGGAAACTCCTTCCTTTGCCGCCCGCAACAGATCATCCATGCCCTACCTCTTCACTTCCGAATCCGTCAGCGAAGGCCACCCGGACAAGGTCGCCGACCAGATCAGCGATGCCCTCATCGACCACTTCCTCGCCTTCGACCCGAGCAGCAAGGTCGCCTGTGAAACGCTGGTGACTACTGGGCAAGTCATCCTTGCCGGTGAAGTGAAGAGCAAGGCCTACCTCGATGTGCAACAGATAGCGCGCGATGTGATCGAGCGCATCGGATACACCAAGAGCGAATACATGTTCGAGGCGCATAGTTGCGGTGTGCTCAGCGCGATCCACGAGCAAAGCCCGAACATCAACCAGGGTGTGGAGCGCAAGAAGGCCGAAGAGCAAGGTGCCGGTGACCAGGGCATGATGTTCGGCTACGCCTGCCGCGACACGGACAACTACATGCCGTTACCGCTCGAGCTCAGCCACATGCTGTTGCGTGAACTGGCCGCCATCCGTCGCGAAGGCAAGGAGATGACCTACCTGCGCCCTGACGCCAAGAGCCAAGTGACGATCGAATACAACGATGACAACACGCCGAAGAGGATCGACGCGATCGTGGTGAGCACCCAACACGACGATTTTGTCAAACCCAAGGATGCGAGCAAAGCGGCAAAAAAAGCTGCAGACGATGCAATGCTTGCACGGATCAAGAAGGATATCATCGGCATCCTCATGCCGCGGGTATTGGCCAAACTGCCGAAGCGTACGCAGGCACTGTTCGGTCGCAACATCCAGTACCACATCAACCCCACAGGCACCTTCGTCATCGGTGGTCCACATGGCGATACCGGCCTCACCGGCCGCAAGATCATCGTGGACACCTACGGTGGCAAGGGTGCGCACGGCGGCGGAGCCTTCAGCGGCAAGGACCCCAGCAAGGTGGACCGTAGTGCGGCCTATGCAGCGCGTCACGTTGCCAAACATTTGGTGGCTTCCGGAGTATGCGACGAAGTACTGGTGCAAGTGGCCTATGCGATCGGCGTGGCCCAACCGGTCGGCTTCTACGTGAACACCTATGGCACCAGCAAGGTGAAGATGAACGACGGCCAGATAGCGAAGACCATCGCGGCCATGCCTGAGTTCGACATGCGTCCGTACTTCATCGAGAAGCGCTTCGCCCTCCGCACCCCGATCTACAGCGAGACCGCGAGCTACGGCCACATGGGTCGCAAGTGCCAAACGGTCACGAAGAAGTTCGAGAACGCCGGCCAGAAAGCCACAGTGAAGGTGAAGCTCTTCCCTTGGGAGGAATTGAACGCCAAGGACGCCGTTAGGAAGGCCTTCAAGCTGGGCTAGTCCCATCTGCTCCAAGCGCCCTTTCCATTCGACCGTTTGCCGGATCGGAAGATCGCCCTACTTTCGCAGCCCATTTTCCGGATAGCCCCATGTACGCCATTGTCGATATCGCCGGCCAGCAATACAAGGTCGAGAAGTCCAAGAAGCTGAAAGTGCATCGCCTCGAAGCCGAGGAGGGCAAGCATGTGGAACTGGACAAAGTGCTGCTCGTGAGCGACGGCAAGACGATCAGCGTGGGCACCCCCACGGTGGACGGCTTCCGTATCGCGGCCAAGGTGCTCAGCCACGGCAAGGGCGACAAGGTCCTGGTCTTCAAGAAGAAGCGCCGCAAAGGCTACCAGAAGCTGAACGGCCATCGCCAGTACCTGACCGAGCTGTGGATCGAGGCGATCCTGGGCAAGGGCGAGAAATTCGACGCCAGCAAGAGCAGTGCGCCCAAGGCCAAGGCCGTGGTTGCAGAGGAGCCCAAGAAGGTGAAGAAGGCTGCAGCCCCGAAGGCTGAAACAGCCTCGGCCAAGCCTGCCAAGAAGGCTGCTGCGAAAAAGGCCGCTCCGGCTAAGAAAGCAGCACCCAAGAAGAAGTAACCCTAAGGATCAACGCGATTCCGGCTGAAGCCCGGAAAGACAAGCCCCCAACGCCATGGCACACAAGAAAGGTGAAGGCAGTACCCAGAACGGACGCGAGTCGCACTCGAAACGGCTCGGCGTGAAGATCTTCGGCGGCAGCAAGGTCACCGCAGGCAACATCATCGTGCGCCAGCGGGGCACCAAGCACCATCCCGGCCGCAACGTGGGCATCGGTGTGGACCATACCCTGTTCGCTCTCATCGATGGAACCGTGAAGTTCCAGACCAAGCGCGATGAGCGCAGCTGGGTGAGCGTTGTTCCGGAAGAGTCCGCCAACTAAGAAGCACCTGTCGCTACGAACCCCGCCGCTGTTCGCAGCAGGCGGGGTTCTGCATTACATGACCCTGGCGCCAGGCGCAACGACCCTGCGTTCCGCAGCCCTCCGGCTACCTTTGGACCGATACTGAACCAATGCTTGAATTGACATTCCTGCGAGAGCACCGTGACGAGACCGAAGCGCGACTGGCAAAGCGCAACATCGATGCGAAGGGCCTCATCGAACACGCGATCGAATTGGATGGCGTGCGCAGGAGCACCCAGACCGAACTGGACGGCACGCAGGCCGAATTGAACGCGCTGAGCCGCTCCGTTGGAGAATTGATGAAGGGTGGTAAAAAGGAGGAAGCCGAAGCGGCCAAAGCCAAGAGCGCGGCGCTCAAGGACGGCATCGCTCGGTTGAAGGAGAGACTTGAGGCCTCGGAGAAGTCGCTCCAGGACCACCTCGTTACCATACCGAACGCACCCAACGCCAAAGTGCCTCCTGGCAGCACACCTGAGGAGAACACTGTAGTGATGCAGGAAGGCGCCATCCCCGAACTAGGACCCAACGCCAAACCGCACTGGGAACTGGGTGAGGAATACGGCTTCCTGCACATGGACCTGGGGGTGAAGCTGACCGGCGCTGGTTTTCCGGTGTACAGCGGCCAGGGAGCACGTCTCCAACGCGCATTGATCGCTTTCTTCCTCGATAAGGCCACCGAAGCGGGATACCGCGAGATCATCCCGCCGCACATGGTGAACGCCGCAAGCGCCTTCGCCACCGGACAACTGCCCGACAAGGAGGGCCAGATGTACCACGCCACAGTGGACGACCTTTATCTGATACCCACGGCCGAAGTACCGATCACGAATCTCTACCGGGACGAGATCATCGACGCAGACAAGCTGCCCATCAAGAACGTGGGCTACACCCCGTGCTTCCGTCGCGAAGCGGGGAGCTACGGCGCCCATGTGCGTGGCCTCAACCGCGTACACCAGTTCGACAAAGTGGAGATCGTGCGCGTGGAGAAACCGGAGAACAGCTACGCCGCGTTGGAGGAGATGGTGGAGCATGTGAAGGGGCTCCTGCGCGCGCTTGAGCTCCCCTACCGGCAATTGCTGCTTTGCGGCGGCGACATGGGCTTCTCCAGCGCCATGACCTACGACATGGAAGTATTCAGCGCGGCGCAGCAACGCTGGCTCGAAGTGAGCAGCATCAGCAACTTCGAGACCTTCCAAACGAACCGGCTGAAGCTGCGCTATCGCGGCGAGGACAAGAAGCCCCGGCTGGCGCACACGCTCAACGGGAGCGCGCTCGCATTGGCACGGATCGTAGCCGCGCTGATCGAGAACAATCAGGGTCCGGACGGCATACGCATACCGAAGGCGCTGCAACCCTACACGGGTTTCACCCTCATCACCAAATGACCCTGGGCATACGCACGCTCCCGATCGCAGCGTTCGCCACCTGCGCGCTTTGGACAGCCTGCGGCCAGGCCCCCGATCCCGCGCAGCTCACCGCCGTGGACCAACTGATCTCCGTGACCGATGCCGCCCTGCTCACGCTGAACGAGCTCGATCGCAACCGCTACCTCCGCAGCGATTCGCTCTTGAACGAGCAACAGGCCGGATTCGCCGCCCGCTTCGACGATACGCTTCGATCGCCCGGCGGCATTGGCCCTCGGTTCCCAATACATCGTCCTGCGCGCTGCCGGAACGATGGGCACCGACCACGAGCGCGTCCTGGCGGACATCGGCAGTGCGAGCGAGCGCCTCCGACTTCTGCGCAACGACCTCACCGCTGGTGCCATAGCGCCGAAGAGCGCTGCGGCTCTCATCGCCACCGAGCAACAGCAGCATACCGGCCTGATCGATGCGGTGCATCGCGTGATAGACAATTACAAATTGGTGCAGCAGGCATGGGACCGCAGGGACTCTGTGGCCGTGCTCCTCGCCGACACGAATACGCCAGGCATCCCATGATGCGCCATCTGTTACTCGCCCTCTTGTTGCTCCTTGCGGCCGTTCTGCGCGCACAGCCCGGCATGGACGAGCAATTGGCCGCCCAGTACTTCCAGCAAGGCGAGTACGACAAGGCGATCCTCTACTATGAGAAGCTGTACAAGCAGCAGCCCACCGACTACTACTATGAGCAACTGCTGAAGAGCCACATAGGCCTGCAGGACGTGGAAGGAGCGCAGAAGCTGGTGAAGGACCGCATGCGCCGCAATGCCGATGACCCGCGCTACGCCATCGACATGGGAAGCCTCCACCGCATGGCAGGCGACACGGACAAGGCGCAGAAGGAATTCGAGAAGGCATTGCGCATGATGCGGCCCGAGCAGAACAGCATCCGGTCGGTGGCCAACAACTTCACGCGGATCGATGAACTGGACCTGGCGCTGCAAGCATATGAGCGCGGGCAGAAGATGATGGGCGATGCCGTCGGCTTCCATTTCGAGATCGCCAATCTGTACGCCATGAAAGGCGATGTGCCACGCATGGTGAACGCCTACATGGACCTCATCGCTCAGAACGATGCCTACCTGCAATCGGTGCAGAACTCGCTCTCGCGCTACCTCGATTTCGAAGTGGCCGACAACCGTTCCGAGGTGCTCCGCACCGAACTCCTGCGCCGCATCCAGCGCGACCCCTCGCGCACCATCTTCCAGGAGATGCTCATCTGGATGTACATCCAGCAGAAGGACCTCTCTGCGGCTTTCATCCAAAGCAAGGCGCTGGACAAGCGCGGCGATGAGGGCGGAGCGCGACTGATGGAGCTCGCACGTATCGCGCAGGACAACAAGGACCACGCAACGGCCTTCAAGTGCTACGACTATGTGGTGTCGCTGGGGCGCAACGACGGCAACTACCTCATGGCGCGCATCGGCTCAGTGCGCACACGTTACCTGCAGCTTACCGAAGCAGCAGAGCCCGTGCAGGCTGATATGACCGAGCTTGACACGCGCATGGCCAACACCATTTCCGAACTGGGCCTCAACCGCACCACCTTGGAGCTGTTGCGCGACCGCGCGCACCTGCAGGCCTATTACCTGGACCAGGGCGCCGAAGCGGCTGCGCTGCTCGAAGAGGGGATCTACATGCCCGGAATCGAAGTCAAATCGCAGGCGCAATTGAAGCTCGACCTGGGCGATGTGTACCTCCTTGGCGGCGAGATCTGGGAAGCATCATTGCTCTACTCGCAGGTCGACCTTGACTTCAAGTACGATGTGCTCGGCCACGAAGCGCGCCTGCGCAATGCCAAAGTGAGCTTCTATGCCGGCGACTTCCTCTGGGCGCAGGCGCAATTGCAAGTGCTCAAGGCAAGCACCAGCAAGCTCATCGCCAACGACGCCATGGAGCTTTCGCTGCGTATCACCGACAACCTGGGCCTCGACAGCAACGCCGTGCCCCTCTCCTTCTTCGCGCGCGCAGAATTGTTGCGCGTGCAGCACCTCTACGACCGTTCCCTGCTCACGCTGGACTCGCTCAGCGAGCAATTCCCCATGCACAGCCTCGGCGACGACGTGCTGTACGAGCGGTTCCGCATTGCGCGCGCCCGCCACCAGTACGCCGAAGCCGCGGCCTTCCTGGAGAAGGTACTGGAGCTTTACCCGCTGGATATCCTCGTGGACAACGCGCTCATGGACCTGGGCCGATTGTACGAAGGGCCGCTGAACGACAAGGAGAAGGCGAAAGCGTACTACGAAAAGCTCCTCTTTGAGCAGACCGGCAGCATCTTCGTGCCCGAGGCGCGTGAACGGTTCCGCTTCCTTCGCGGCGACAAGCTGGAGGCACCCGCAGAGCCGACACCACCCACCCCGCAGCCATGATCGTCTACAACGTCACCATCAGCATCGACGCCGATGCGCATGACGAGTGGCTCACTTGGATGAAGGACGAGCATATTCCCGAGGTGATGAGCACGGGCCTCTTCACCGACAGCCGCATGATGAAGGTGCTCGCCGATGATGATGGCGGGATCACCTACGCCATCCAGTACACCGCCCCCGACATGGCCCACTACGAGCGCTACCGGGACGGGCATGCGCTCCGGCTGCAGGCCAAAACGCAGGAGCGATATGGCGGCCGCTTCGTCGCCTTCCGCACCTTGCTGCAAGTGGTGCATCCTGTATGAACGGGGTCCGGGCCAAGAAGCATCTCGGCCAGCACTTCCTGAAGGAGGACGGCATCGCGCAGCGCATCGCTGAGAGCCTCACCGGCCATGGCGGTTACAAGCATGTGGTGGAAGTCGGTCCGGGCAGCGGTGCACTAACAAAGCACTTGATGGCCCGTACGGAATTCGACCTCACCTGCTTCGAAGTGGATACGGAATCGATCGCGCACCTCGCTGTCACCTGGCCGGGCTTGAAGGTCGTACAGCGCGATTTCCTGCGCGTGGAACCCGACCGGATCACCGATGGCCCCATCGCGGTGATCGGCAACTTCCCTTACAACATCAGCACACAAATCGTCTTCAAAGTGCTGGAGCACCGGGATCGGTTCACCGAACTGGTAGGCATGTTCCAAAAGGAAGTCGCCGACCGCCTTTGTGCCGGGCCGGGCAGCAAGACCTACGGCATCAGCAGCGTGCTCGCGCAAGCGTGGTATTCCATGGAAATGCTCTTCGTGGTAGAGCCGGATTCCTTCATTCCACCGCCGAAGGTGCGCAGCGCCGTCATCCGCATGAAGCGCAATACCGTTACGTCGCTCACCTGCAATGAAGCGCTCTTCGCCCGCGTGGTGAAGACCGCCTTCAACCAGCGGCGCAAGACATTGCACAATGCGCTGAAGGCTTTGCCGGAAACGAACGGGCGCATACCGGAGCAGTACGCTGGCAAACGCGCAGAGCAGTTGAGCGTGGCGGATTTCATCGTGCTCACGCAGGCGTGCTCCCAATAATTGGCGGTGCGCTGGAATGCGCGGTTGATAAATTCTCCTTTGAATAAATCGTTGGTCGAACTTACTTTCATCGACGCAAAACCACACTGACATGCAGAACGCAGAACGCAAGCGCGTTGCGCTTGGTTGGTTTGATCATGGTGTTGCTTTTCGGCACGCCATTGCTGTATGCCCAAGACCCTGACAGCATTCGTGATTATCACGGCGATGAATTCGAAGGTCATTCTGTGTTGAGAAGATGCGTTGGACAGATCTTCAATAGCAACGGGACCAGCGAGGGTAGCATTTCATACTACCATGAGCGGGCGGACCTCGGCATCTTCCTTCGCAAGTCGAGTAAGGTTTCGTTCACCTATTCGATCGAGGTCGGTGACAGTAGCGTTCCTGATCTGGGTTATCGCATTGACATGAACTTCTTCGGTGCAACCCAAGATCCGGTTGCCATTGGCGACCCGGTTTCCGAACTCTGCAATTACTATCGTGGCTCCTTCTCTGCCGAGGCTATCGAAGCATACAACAAGGTGAGTTACATCAGTCTTTGGGAAAGTATAAATGCCTATTTCTACCATGCCAGTAGTGGTCCCCGGATGGCATTCGTGGTCATGCCGGGCGGGGATCCCGAAGAGATCAAGATCGGGTTCACGGGCCAGGACAGCATCAAGGTGGATCTTGATGGCGCGCTGAGGCTTTACCTCTCCGGTGGTTGGATCAAGCTGGAACAAGCCGTGGCCTACCAGGTGGATGCGAACAACGATGTGGTTCCGATCAGTTGGACAGCAACCTACGAGGCGAACAATGGAACAGGTGTGGTGAAGTTCGGCTTCGACACCTACGATGAAGGATTGCCGCTCATTTTCCAGATCGGTTACCTACCCGACCAAGGCGGTGCAATGGGAGGTAGCGATAACCTCACGTGGTCCACTTCAGCGGGTCGCGATATCGGCTATGCAGGTTACGACTACATCATGGCTGGCGACAAGCTCCCCGATCATGACTTGATCGTGACCGGCGCTACGGCGGACCCCTTGTTCCCTGCGCAGACCGGAACACTCCTTTTTGCACAGAACAAGGACGTGTTCGTCTCTCGCTACAACTACGCCCCAAGCGACTCGGAGAGTGATGCCGAACTGATCTGGACCACCTTCATAAGCGGCAGCGGATACGACATGCCCATTGCCATGAAGTATGGCGCTGCGCATGAACGGATCTATGTCGGTGGCTACACGAATGGAACTAGTTGGCCCATGAGGCCATTCTCAAACCCGGCAGATGGTACCTATTACCAGTCCAGTACTGGAGGTCAAACTGAAGGGTTCATGATCAAGCTCACCGAGGATGGCATACTCGAACGCAGCACATTGTACGGTGGTGCTGGCCACGACATTGTTACCACGGTGGTCGCCGATGATTTCGGCGGCATCCACTTCTTCGGCATCACCGATACCGAGGATGGGAGCACTACGCCATGCCAGCCTAGTGGCAGCGGATTGGCCGTATGCGATCCAGGCAACAACGCCTATTTCCAAAACAACAACGCCGGTGGCTTCGACATGTTCATCGCCCGCTTCGATGCGGATTTCAACCTGACCTATGGCAGCTTCATCGGGGGTGCGGGGGACGATCGCGTCTTCGATAGTGACTACTACTCGAGCAACTCAGATTCCAGCGCGCGGATAGCGATTGCTGGTGGAACTGTAAGAGCCCCCATTTCAGGCGCTGTCTTTTGTAAAGTTAGCTGAGTCGTTGATGGTGTGTTGATCGTCCTGTTGGAAGGTGGGCAGGTCAGCAGCGTGGAGTTGTGTGCCGGGGAGCTGTCCACGTTTCAACAGGAACGCGCGTGGGGTGATGTTGCCCAACGACTCATGCGGTCGCTCGTTGTTGTACTCCCATATCCAGCGGTTGGTCTCGGCGCGCACCTGGTCGAGCGTTTCGAAGAGGTTGGCATCGAGCACCTCCTCGCGATAGGTGCGGTTGAAGCGCTCGATCAGCCCGTTCTCCGTGGGCTTGCCCTTGCGGATGAAGTGCAGCTCGATGCATCGCTCTTCGGCCCATAGCTCCAGCACGTGGGCGATGAACTCCGGTCCGTTGTCCATGCGGATGCGCTCGGGCTTGCCGCGCCATTCGATGAGCTGGTCCAGTTGGCGTACCACCCGATGGCTGCTGATGGAGGTATCCACGGTGATGCCCAAGGCTTCGCGGTTGTGGTCGTCGATGATGTTGAAGGTGCGGTACTTGCGGCCACTGGCCAGGGTGTCGCATGAAGTCCATGCTCCAGGTGATGTTCGGTGCGATCGGCAGCACCATCGGCTCCTTCACGCGGGCAGGCAAGCGGCGCTTCACCTTGCGGCGCAGGTGCAACCCAAGGATGCGGCAAAGCCTCCTGGTGCGTTTGCGGTTGATCAGCATCCCTTCCATGCGCAGGGTGGCGTGCATCTTCCGCATGCCCCAGCGCGGGTGCCTGGCGGCCAAGGCACGCAAGCGGTCCATGGTGGCATGGTCCAGCCCGCGACGGTGCTCGTAGCGCAACACCGATCCACTGAGCTTGATCAGCTTGCAGGCCCGCCGCACACTCATCTGGCGCTGTTCGACCAGCTTGTGCACGCACTCGCGTTTGGCGGCAGGGCCTAGAGCTTTCCCGATAACAGGTCCTTCAACGCTTCGCGGTCCATGCACGCCTCGGCGTACAGCCGCTTGAGCCGCGCGTGCTCAGCCTTCAGTTCACGCAACTCCTTGAGCTGGTTGGGCTCAAGACCGCCGTACCTGCTTTTCCAGTGGTAGAAGGTGGGCTGGCTCACCCCATGCTCCCGGCACAGGTCTGCGGCCTTCTTGCCCGCCTCATGCTCGCCCAGCATCGCCACGATCTGCGTCTCGGTGAACTTGCTCTTTCTCATCTGTCCCAAGTTTAGGTGGTTGTCTCTGGTTACAACCGTACCTGTTCTTGGGGGCTCTTACAATTCTGCGAGCCCTGCGGAACCGAGATTGCCATCTGAACTTTGTGTACATCCGGATGAAAGGACCCAACTGGCGAAGCAGAGGACCAGCGACTTGAGGCTAAAGGCAATCATCATATGGCTAGAGGCTAAAAATGTGGGATATGGTCTTGGCCGATGAGGATGTTCTCTGTTCACTTGGGCGAAGATTTCGTAGCGAACATCGTCCACAAGCCTATTGAGATGCCAAAGAAGATTGCGAGCACAGTGCTTCTTCCAATGATAACAGGGATAGCAGTCCCATCAGACGGCAATCCACCCATGAGTGCGGAAATCAAATTGAACATGGCCAAGGCGATGATGAAGGCAACCCATCGGTTCTTCACAAAGTACAAGCTGCCAAGTGAAGCGACAAGAGCTATGAGGTAGTCCATGATTGCCGATTTTGGTCACCCCGCCACCGTCTCCACCTCCTTGCTCACCTTCTTGAAGAGCCCTTGCAGCACATTGCCGGGGCCTACCTCCACCACCTTCGCTGCCCCATCGGTGAGCATGTTCTGCATGGTCTGCGTCCAGCGCACGGGCGCGGTGAGCTGTGCGATCAGGTTCGCCTTGATTCGTGCGGGTTCGGTATGCGGGCGGGCATCCACGTTCTGGTAGATGGCGCAGCGCGGGTTCACGATGGGCGTGAACTGGATTGCCGTGGCGAGCTCGGCACGGGCCGGTTCCATGAGCGGGCTGTGGAAGGCGCCACCAACGGGTAGCACCAGCGCACGTTTCGCACCAGCGGCTTTCAAGGCTTCGCAGGCGGCGTTGACGGCCTCGACCGTTCCGCTGATCACGAGTTGGCCAGGGCAGTTGTAGTTGGCGGGCACCACCACACCGGGGATCGTCTTGCAGATCTCCTCCACCTTGGCGTCCTCCATCCCGAGGATGGCGGCCATCGTGCTCGGCTGGAGTTCGCAGGCTTTCTGCATCGCGTTGGCGCGCGCGGCCACCAGTTTCATCCCGTCACCGAACTCCATGGCGCCTGCTGCCACCAACGCGCTGAACTCACCAAGTGAATGCCCGGCCACCATGTTGGGCTGGAAGGCATCGCCCATCACCTTGGCCTTCACCACGCTGTGGAGGAAGATGGCAGGCTGCGTCACGTTCGTCTGCTTCAGGTCGGCCTCGCTGCCGTTGAACATCACGTTCGTGAGGTTGAAGCCCAGCAGGTCGTTGGCATGCTCGAACCAGATGCGCGCGTTGCTATCGGCATCGTACAGGTCCTTGCCCATGCCGGGGAACTGGCTGCCTTGTCCGGGGAATACGTAAGCGGTCATGCGGGGAGGCTCATTGGAGGGGTGAAAATAGGCGCGAGCGGGTGTGCGGTGGAAAAGTGAAAAGGTGGAAGAGTGGCGTATCATACCACTCTTCCACCCTTCCACTTCCGAAACTCAGTCTCTCCTACCCCCGAACAGCCGCAGCAGCATGAGGAAGAGGTTGATGAAGTCCAGATAGAGGCTCAGGGCACCCATGAGGGCCATCTTCTGCGCGGTCTCCGTGCCGGTGGCCACCTGTTCGCCCATCCGCTTCAGCTTCTGCATGTCGTAGGCGGTGAGGCCGGTGAAGATCACGACGCCGATGATGCTGATGATGTAGTCCATGCCACTGCTGCCGATGAACATATTGATCACCGAGGCGACGATGATGCCGATGAGGCCGATCATGAGGATGCTGCCGAGCTTGGTGAGGTCGGTCTTGGTGGTGTAGCCTGCGAAGGCCATGAGAGCGAAGATGCCGGCGCTCATGAAGAAGACGTTGGCGATGCTGCCGCCGGTATAGATGAGGAAGATGGTGCTGAGGCTCATGCCCGTGAGCGCAGAGTAGAGCATGAAGATGCCGAGCATCACGGTGCTGCTCAGGCGCTGCACCATGCCGCCCATGACGAAGACGAGCACCAGAGGTGCGAACATGACCACCCAGCCGAGCATGGTGGGGCCGCCGATGCCGTTCGCATCAATATGGCGGAGCCAGGCTTGCAGGCCCATGTCGGTGCCGAACCACCAGGCGAGCACGCCGCTGATGATGAGCGCGGTGCTCATGTAGCTGAATACGCTGGCCAGGAAGGTGCGCGTGCTGGAGCCGCTGGCTGGTCCGTAGATGGTCTGGGGTTGCTGAGGGAAGATGTTGGGTTCCATGATGTGCAGGTGTCGGTTCTCAGTTGTCCTTTGTCAGGCTGGGAGCGTTGGGATTACGAAGTAAGCCAGAAGCGTGGCTGTTCCTGACAACTGGCAACCAACAACTGACGGCCTCTTCAATGCAATTTGGCGCTGATGAGCTTGATGAACTCTTCGCGCGTGCGGGGGTCATCAAGGAAGATGCCGGTGAAGGCGGATGTCGTTGTGACAGAGTTCTGCTTCTGGATACCGCGCATCTGCATGCACAGGTGGGCAGCTTCTATGACAACCGCGACGCCCAAGGGCTTCAGCGTGTCATGGATGCAGTCGCGGATCTGGTCGGTAAGGCGCTCCTGAACCTGCAGGCGGCGGGCGAAGGCGTCCACCACCCGGGGGATCTTGCTCAGCCCGGTGATGCAGCCGTTTGGCACGTAAGCGATGTGCGCCTTGCCGAAGAAGGGGAGCATGTGGTGCTCGCACAGGCTGTACACTTCGATGTCCTTCACCAGCACCATCTGACTGTAGTCCTCCTTGAACAGGGCGCTCCGGAGGATGGCGGCGGGGTCCAGGTCGTAGCCGTGGGTGAGGTATTGCAGCGCCTTTGCCACACGCTCAGGGGTGCGCTTCAGGCCTTCGCGCTTCGGATCTTCGCCGATCGCCTTGAGGATGTCACCATAGTGCGATCCGATCCGCGCAACGCCTTTCGCGTCGTACAGGTCGATGCGCTCGTAACCTTCGCCCATGGTTTCGTGCTCTCCGCCAAGGGCCGACTTCTTGCGTGGTGAAGGCTTACGCGCCATGGTATTCCACGTAATTGTTCTCGGTCTCCTGCACTTTCACACCATGCAGGGAACAGCCCAGGGCGGCGATCGGTTCGGCGAGCTGTTCCCAGATGGCGATCGCGAGGTTCTCGGTGCTGCTGTATCGGCCCTTCATGAAGGCTACGTCAAGGTCCAGGTTCTTATGGTCCACATGCTGGATGACGCGCTCTTTGATGATGCGGCTCAACTCGCTGAGGTCCACGACGAAGCTGGTTTCCGGTCGTTGCTCGCCCTTCACGGTCACCCACAGCTCGTAATTGTGGCCGTGCCAGTTGGGGTTGGCGCATTTGCCGAACACCTCAGCATTGCGCTCCTCGCTCCAATCCTCACGGCGTAGTCGATGCGCGGCGCTGAAGCGTTCGCGGCGGGTGATGTGTACGATGGGCATTTCCTGGTAAGGGAGGCCAAAGGTAGGGGCGTGCGCGTAGGGGCCTGAGATCTAGCGTCCCTACGCGCACGTCCCTACCTTGGCGGCCATGCTCCTGTCGTGGTTGGTGCGCTTGGCGCGCAAGAAAGCCCTGCAGCCGTTGCACATCAGGTTGCATCGCGCAGCCAAGGTGGGCATGAACTATTGGGGCGGGGCCGAGGTGGCCGGAAGTGGCGAGCGCTGGGCGTTGGGTCGTGCCGCCGGTTCGCTTCGTAATGTGGAGCATCCCGTGGTCTTCGATGTCGGGGCGAACAACGGGGAGTTCACGAAAGCGGCACTGGTCGCCTTTCAGCGAGCGGTGCTGGTGCATGCCTTCGAACCTTCGCCCACGGCCGCCAAGACTTTTCTCGAAACGGTGGGCAAGGTTCCATCGGTGAGGCTCCATCGCTTCGGGTTCAGTGATGAAGCGGGCGTGGCGATGTTGCACTCGCCCACCAGCGGATCGAGCATCGCCACGTTGCATGCGACCACCTTCGAGATGCAAGGGCGTGCCTTGGTGGTGGACCGTATCGAGCTGCGGACCGTGGATGGATTTTGCCAGGAGCAGGGCATAGAGCGCATCCACTACCTGAAGGTGGATACGGAAGGGCATGAGCTCTCCGTGTTGAAGGGTGCGCATGAAATGATCGAACGCGGCAAGGTGGACTTCATCCAGTTCGAGTTCGGCGAATGCCACTTGGACTCGCGGGTGTTCTTCCGAGACGTCTTCACCTTTCTGTCGCCTCGCTATCTCATACACCGCATCCTGCCCGATGGTATTTGGCCACTGCCTACCTACTCGCCCGACCTCGAAGTCTTCCATACGGCGAACTACCTCGGCATCAAACGGTAGCGCTGACGATCGTCCGGGCCATCGCATCTTCGCACCATGATCATCGTCACTGGAGCAGCGGGGTTCATCGGTAGTGCCCTGGTGGGCGAATTGCTCCGTCAAGGTTGGCAGGACATCGTGGCCGTAGACGACTTCAGCAAGCTGGCGAAGGCGCCGAACTTGGAGGGCAAGAAGCTGACCGCGCGCGTGGAGCGAAAGGACTTCTTCACCTGGCTCGATGCCAACGAGAAGCTCGTCCAGTTCATTTTCCACCTTGGCGCACGCACCGACACCACCGAATCCGACAAGGCCATCTTCGATGAGCTCAACGTGCGCTTCAGCAAAGAGGTTTGGGGGCGTTGCGTACGATATGGTATCCCGCTCGTTTACGCCTCATCAGCGGCCACCTTTGGCGATGGTGCGCAGGGCTACGGCGATGAGGATGACTCCTTGTCGCAGCGATTGAAGCCCCTCAACCCGTATGGGGAGAGCAAGAACGAATTCGACAAGTGGGCGTTGGAGCAGCAGCAGAAGCCCTTCTTCTGGGCGGGCCTCAAGTTCTTCAACGTGTATGGGCCGAACGAATACCACAAGGGCCGCATGGCGAGCGTGGTCTTCCATGCCTTCAACCAGATCATGGGAACAGGTGCCATGAAGCTCTTCCGCAGCCACCGGAACGAATACAAGGACGGCGAGCAACTGCGCGACTTCGTGTACGTGAAGGACCTCTGCGACGTGTGCGTGTTCCTCATGGAGCACCGCAAGCACAGCGGCCTGTACAATCTGGGAAGTGGGAAGGCCCGTACTTTCCTCGATCTGGCACGGGCCACGTTCAACGCAATGGGTCGCGAAGAGAAGATCGACTTCATTGACACGCCGAGCGACATCCGTGAGACCTACCAGTATTTCACCGAGGCGCGCATGGAGAAGCTGCGCTCCATCGGCTATGACAAGTCCTTCCGCACGCTCGAAGAAGGCGTTGATGACTACGTGAAGGAGTACCTGGTGAACGGCGCCTACTGCTGAGCGATCGCGCGATCGAGCAGCGGCAGCATTTCCTCGCAGCGCTCTGCGGGCAGCACCACGAAGTTGGCCAGTTGCTGGTCGTTGTGGATCCCTATGGGTGCGGCCATGCGTTCCAGTCTTGTGCTCGCTCCCTTGTTGTGGATGCGGACCATCCGGTAATCCAGCCGTGCGAAGAACGCTTCGATGTCCTGCTGTCGGCGCAAGCGATCAGTGTGCTCCGGGCGGCCCACGGGCAGAATCTCCAGCACGATCGCCGGGCGGTCGCTGCTGATGCGCTGCTCCATGCTCAAGAGCACTTCGCGCTCCGCGCCTTCCACGTCGATCTTCACCACGCCGAGCTTGCCGATGTGCAGGTCCCGCTCGACGCTGGTGAAGCGCAGCACGGTCACCGTTACCCGGTGGAGTACTTTCAGGCCCGGTCTGAAATCCTGCACGATGCTCGCGCCGCTGTCGGTGAGGTCGTCGTTGTTCATCACCAGGTCCACGACCCCATCACGATCCGCGAGCCCGGCCGGCACGATGGGCGAATCACGAAAACCATTGAGGCGCACGAGCTCGCGACTGTACTGCACGCAGATCGGATTGGGTTCGAAGCCCAAGTACGGCAGGTCGGGATGCGTGATCCGTACACGCGTGAGCGTCTGGCCCAGGTTCACGCCCACATCGATGAAGGTGCCGGGAAAGGAATCGAGCAGAGGGGTGTACAACGCGTGCCCCCATGGTTCGCCCACGGACAACGCACCCGGACCGTGGCCTTGCATGACCGGCACGCGCACCTTGCGCCCCATGATCATGGCGCGCACACTGAAGGTGAGATAGCGCAGCACGCCCAGCTTCGTAAGGGCGCGCAACGCGTACCACACGCCCCGGGAACAATAGGTGCGTACGGCCATCAACCGGCGGTGATGATGTTCCGGCGCAGCTCGGCCAGTTCGCGGCGCACCTTCAGCAGGCGCGCGCACAATTGCTCCAGGTCCACCGGTGCCGTGGGTTCCGGATCGGGATTGCGCAATTGCACCTTGGCGCCGTGCAGCGTGAAGCCCTTTTCCTTCACCAACCGCTGTATGGAGCGGAACTGCTCGATCTCCTTGCGCGTGTACTGGCGGTCGCCTTTGCCGGTGCGCCGCGCGGCGCTCATCCCGAACTCCTTCTCCCAATAACGGATGCTGCTGTTGGCCACGCCCAGTTCCTCGGCTACTTCGCCGATGCTGAAGTAGAGCTTCTCCACAGGGCGTTCCTTCCAAGGCATGGTCTGCCAAATGTACCCGATCAATCGAGCGCCTGACCAGCGTTGCGCGAGAGCTCGAGCATGCGCGCATACTCCTCGGGCGTGAGGTCGTTGAAGTAGTAGTTCGCCGGGTCCACCGGTTCGCCGCGCCGATGCACTTCGTAGTGCAGATGCGGTCCCACGCTCAATCCGGTGTTGCCCACGCGGCCGATCACATCACCGCGCTTCACCTTCTGTCCGCGACGCACTTCCAATTTGCTCAGGTGCGCATACAAGGTCTCGTAGTCGAAGCCGTGGTCGATGACCACATGCATGCCGTAGCCATTGGTGCCGTATTCGGCGTAGACCACCCGGCCGTCGCCGGTGCTGTGGATGGGCGTTCCTTGTTTGCAGGTGAAGTCCATGCCGGCATGGAACTTCTGGATCTTGTGTATGGGATGGATCCGCCAGCCGAAGCCGCCAGCGGTCTGCGTAAGGTCCTCGTTCGGGATGGGCTGTATGGCTGGAATGCTCGCGAGCATCTCCTGTTTGCCCAGCACCAATTCCGCCACTTCGTCCAACGATTTCGATTGCACCACCAATTGCCGCGTGATGCGGTCCAGTCGCTTGCTCGTCTCTATGACGAGGTCGCTGCTGGCATAACCGGCCAGGTCGCGATAGCGGTTGATGCCACCCACACCAGCCAGTCGCATGCTCTCGGGCAAGGGGTCGGCCTCGAAGATCACGCGGTAGATGTTGTCATCGCGGCGGCGTACATCGCCCATCACGCGCTCCAGTTCGGCCAGTTGCTTGTCCAGCAGTTCATACTGCACCAGCAACTGCTTGTTCTCCCGGCGCAGCTCCGCCTCCTTGGGGCTGTCGATGAACTGGTAGGTGAGGATGATGCCCAGCAGGCCCACCACCAAGCCGGGCAGCAGCATGAGCGCCACGCGCCGCGTCTTCTGCCATGCCGAAAGCCTGATGCGCTCGAAGTTGAGCGTCTTCGGGTTGAAGCGGTACTTGTGCTCGGCCATGGGCAGGCGAAGCTATCCGATGCTCCGAACGAATAGCCGCCGTGTTCACACCTTTTACCTTCGCGCGCCTTCAGGCCGCCGTCCTCATGCTCACCTCCCAGCAGATCCGTCAGAAGTTCCTCGACCATTTCGCCCAACGTGGCCACGCCATTGTGCCCAGCGCGCCCATGGTGGTGAAGGACGATCCCACGCTCCTGTTCACCAACGCGGGCATGAACCAGTTCAAGGACCTCTTCCTCGGCAACCGGCCCGCACAGCACAAACGCATCGCCGACACGCAGAAGTGCCTGCGCGTCTCGGGCAAGCACAACGACTTGGAAGAGGTGGGCATCGACACCTACCACCACACCATGTTCGAGATGCTCGGCAACTGGAGCTTCGGCGACTACTTCAAGAAGGAAGCCGTCCAGTGGGCGTGGGAACTGCTGGTGGATGAATACAAGATCGACAAGGAGAGCATCTACGTCACCTACTTCGGTGGCGACGAGAAGGACAAGCTGCCCGCCGATACCGAGACGCGTGATCTGTGGTTGCAGTTCATGCCGGAGGAGCGCATCCTGCCCTTCTCGCGCAAGGACAATTTCTGGGAGATGGGCGACACGGGCCCATGCGGACCCTGCACGGAGATCCATGTGGACGTGCGCACGGCTGCAGAGAAGAAGCAGAAGCCTGGTCGCGATCTAGTCAACAACGACCACCCGCAGGTGATCGAGATCTGGAACAACGTGTTCATGCAGTTCGAGCGCAAGGCCGATGGCTCATTGCATACACTGCCCGCGCAGCATGTCGACACCGGCATGGGCTTCGAGCGCCTGTGCATGGTGATGCAGGGCAAGCGTAGCAACTACGACACCGATGTCTTCCAACCGCTGATCCAGGCGATCGCGAAGCAATGCGGGAAGCGCTATGGTGCAGATGAGAAGGCGGATATCGCCATGCGCGTATGCGCCGACCACTTGCGCGCGATCTCCTTTGCCATCGCGGATGGACAATTACCGAGCAACACGGGTGCAGGTTATGTGATCCGCAGGATCCTGCGTCGCGCCGTGCGA
This sequence comes from Flavobacteriales bacterium, assembly GCA_016710965.1. Taxonomy (GTDB): domain Bacteria; phylum Bacteroidota; class Bacteroidia; order Flavobacteriales_F; family PHOS-HE28; genus PHOS-HE28. The sequence continues at coordinate 354,862 of JADJTW010000031.1, read as the reverse complement.
TACGGTTACAGCTTCCTCGGCTTCAATGAACCGTTCATGCACAAGCTGGTGGCGGTGCTCGTCGCGCAAATGGGCGACCAGTTCGCGGAGCTGAAGAAGCAGCAGGACATCGTCGCCAACGTGATGATGGAAGAGGAGAAGGCCTTCTTGCGTACGTTGGAGCAAGGCAGCAAGCGCATCGATCAAGCGCTGGCCGAATCGAAGGGCACACTTCCCGGTGACCGTGCCTTCGAGCTCTTCGATACCTACGGCTTCCCCATCGACCTCACGCAGCTTATCGCCCGCGAGCAGGGTCGCGATGTGGACATGACGGGCTTTGAGGCCGAATTGAAGAAGCAGAAGGACCGTAGCCGCGCCGCCACGGCCGTTACCACGGGCGATTGGATCGAGCTCGCGAAAGGCGAAACCGATTTCGTCGGATACGATGAGCTCTCCTGCGAATCGCGCATCCTTCGCTATCGCAAGGTCAGCGGCAAAGGCGGCGACCAATTCCAACTCGTGCTTGACAGAACGCCCTTCTATCCCGAAGGAGGTGGACAAGTGGGCGATCAAGGCTGGTTGATCCAGGGCACGGATCAAGTGGAGGTGATCGATACGAAGCGCGAGAACCAGCTCATCATGCACTTCACCAGGGAGCTGCCGATGAAGTTAGCGGCGCCGCTCACCGCGCAGGTGGACGCTCAGCGCCGCGCCTTCACCGCGCGCAACCACACCGCCACTCATCTGTTGCACCACGCTCTGCGCAAGCACCTGGGAACGCACGTGGAGCAGAAGGGCTCGCTCGTGGCACCCGATCGCCTGCGCTTCGACATCAGTCATTTCGCCAAAGTGACAGCTGATGAATTGGCCGCCATCGAGCGAGAGGTGAACGCCATGATCACCGACGACATCGTGTTCGAGGACAAGCGCAACATGCCCATCGCCGAGGCGAAGGCCATGGGCGCCATGGCCCTCTTCGGTGAGAAGTACGGTGACAACGTGCGCGTAGTGAAGTTCGGCCCGAGCATCGAGCTGTGCGGAGGAACTCACGTGCCCCGCACAGGTGTCATCGGTCCATTCAGGATCGTGAGCGAGAGCGCCTTGGCGGCAGGCATACGCAGGATCGAAGCGATCACCAGCGTGGAGGCCGAACGCAAGATCAACGAGAAGCTCGCGAAACTGGAAGCGATCAACACGCTGTTGAAGAACCCGGCGGATATTGTGCAGGCCGTGGAGAAGCTGGTGGAGCAGAACGCCACGATGTCGAAGGAGTTGGAGAAGGTGGCGAAGGAGCGCGTCAAGACTTTTGCCTCCAGCCTGCCTGCGCAGGCCCGGGCCAACGCCAAGGGCGTAAAGGTGCTCGTGCAGCAGATCGACATGGATGCACAAGGCTTGAAGGACTTGGGCTATGCGCTTCGCGAACAGCACAGCGACCTCGGCTTCGTGGCAGGATCGGTTATAGATGGGAAGCCTCTGCTAGCCGTGTCCTTGGGCAAGGCCTTCATTGAGGCCACAGGTCTGAAGGCTGTGGACATCATCAAGCAGATCAGCCCATCCATAAAGGGAGGAGGTGGCGGCCAGCCTGATTTCGCCACTGCTGGGGGCAAGGAGCCCCACGGAATGGCCGAGGCGCTGAAGAAGGCTGCTGAACTGTTGGGATAGGCGTTCAGTGATCGATCGTCCGGTCCAATCGCATGATCATCCGTTCCGTAGCCAGTCGCTGCTTCTCGCAGATGTCGAGCGCGATCCGGCTAAGACCTCGCCGTTGTTCGATGCTCTCGAAGAGACGATAACGGTCCTGCCCGCTCAGTGCCACATCGTTCTCCAGCCGCCCGTGAGCATCGCGTGAAAAGCTAGGCGCGTTGCTGGCCGCGTTGAGGCTGAACAGCTCATCGATCAAGCGGTTGTTCGTGTTGATCACCTGCGTGGTGTAGTCCAGTTGCTGATGATAGCGCATCAGATCGGTGCGCAATCGTGGATCGCCGATCAGATTCATGCCGCCTGTTGAAAGCAGCACCTTGAAGGTGGCATCGCTGGCCACGAAGGTCTTGCGCCAACCGAGTTGGTAACTGCCATATAGCCTTCGCTCCAGGTCCTCGAGGCTCAGGCCGCCGGTGAAGAAGGCCATCGCCGTATCGGCCCGCAGGCTCATGGAGGTGTCGTGCATCATTTGCGCGCGTATGACCTCGAGTTGCAGGCGGAGGTCTTCCCGGAGATTCTCCAAATGCACCTTCTCGGCGGCCCGGTCCCTTTGGTCCGCTTTCCACGCATTCAATTGCAGCGCGATCAGGATCCCAGCCACCACCAGCACGATCTCCCCGAAGGCATAGACCAGGTAGCGTTTGAAGCGGCCGTCATCGAGCAGGCGCTTACGAACGGCATTGAAGACCTTCATGGCGACGTGCAATGGTAGCTATCCGAGAACAACGAAGCCCCTCCGGTGGGGAGAGGCCTCGTGGCGGCGTGAAACAGCGAGGGCCTACCTCACGCCAGCTGAGGGCGGCTGCTCGTGAGCTTATGCGGCGGGGGCAGTGGAGCCTGTCCGCGCAATGGGCCCATGTAGCGGTTGTCCTCGCCCAAGGCCAGGTTGAGGATGTAGAGGCCATTGAGGAGGATCACCAGCACATAATCGAGAATGGAACGTTTGCCGAAGCACTTGCAGATCTCGATCCACACCATGGGCACGAACCAGAGCTGGCCATAGATGGGGATGAGGATCTTCCAAGCATCCCTGTCCGGGCGGCCGACGATGCGCATGAAGATGATCACGTTCCAGATGGGCACGAATGCCGCCAGGCCGGGCTGGTTGCACTTCTCATAAAGGCGCCATTGGGCCAGAAGGCCGATGACGGCTGCGAAGCCGATGGCGTAGTAGAACGCCAAGCCAAGCCCCAACTTGAAGTAGAAGAAGTCGTGAAAGGCCTTTAAGTACTCCATGGCATGCAGGTTAGGTGGGAAAAGAACGAGCGCGTAATACCGGTGGTTCCATACAAAGAGACGGCTTGCATGGGGCGCGGTTGCCTAGTACCAACGGGGAACTTTCCTCCGTCTGATGTGAGTTCGGCCAAGGGCGCCAATGGTCCAATCAAAGGGAGATTGGGCTGGAAAAGCGGTGCGGGTCGCTTTGCTTTCCAGGGGGAATGCCAGACGGGACAGGGTCGAAGTCAGGCTCTGGGCATCGCGTAGGCCTTCACATCCGCCTCGGTGATCTCTTTGCCGCTGAGGATCACCAGGCGCTCGATCACGTTGCGGAGCTCGCGGACATTGCCGGTCCAGGGCAGTTTCTGGAGGTCTTTCAGCGCCTTTTCCGCGATCTTCTTGGGCGTGATACCCTGTTCCGCGCAAACCAAGCCGATGAAGTGTTCGGCCAGCAGGGGGATATCCTCCAAGCGTTCGCCCAGGCTAGGCACGTGGATGGGGATCACGCTGAGGCGGTGGAAAAGGTCCTCGCGGAAGTTGCCCTTCTCGATCTCCTTCTTCAGGTCCTTGTTGGTAGCGGCGATCACGCGCACGTTCACGCTCACATCCTTGTCGCCGCCTACGGGGGTGATGCGCCCTTCTTGCAGCGCGCGCAGCACCTTGGCTTGCGCGCTCAGCGCCATATCGCCGATCTCGTCGAGGAAGAGGGTGCCGCCATCGGCCAGCTCGAACTTGCCTTTGCGGTCCTTTATGGCGCTGGTGAAGCTGCCCTTCATGTGTCCGAAGAGCTCGCTCTCGATCAGCTCACCGGGGATCGCCGCGCAATTCACTTCAATGTACGGCCCTTCGGCGCGGCTGCTCTTCTGGTGGATCAGGCGCGCCACGCCCTCCTTGCCAGCGCCGTTGCCGCCGGTGATGAGCACGCGGGCATCGCTGGGCGCCACTTTCTCGATCATCTCGCGGATCTGCTCCAGCGCCTTGCTCTCGCCGATCATCTGCACACCGTTCGCCTTGGCCTTGCCCACTTTTTGGCGCAGCACCTTGGTCTCTTGCACCAAGTTGCCACGGTCAAGCGCGTTGCGCACGCTCACCAGGATGCGGCTGATGTTCGGCGGCTTCTCGATGAAGTCGAAGGCGCCCTTCTTCAACGCATCCACGGCGGTGTCGATGGTGCCGTGGCCGCTGATCATCACCACGGGCAGCTCTTCATTGTGGGCCTGCAGTTTCGTGAGCACCTCCAGCCCGTCCATCTTGGGCATCTTGATGTCGCATAGCACCAGGTCGAACTTGCCCGCCTTGGCCTTCTCTAGCCCGGCCATGCCGTCTTCGGCCTCTTCCACCTTGTGCTTCTCGTGCTCCAGGATGTCGCGCAGCGCGGCGCGGATCGCTTTCTCGTCGTCGATGATGAGGATGTGGGCCATGGCGGAGTTATGCTGGGCACGAAGATGCGAAGCGTAGGGTATCCTTCCGGACAACCGGTTCTTTGTGAATCCGTCTTCCCTGTGATTCCGTGGGCCGATGGTTGGTCGCAATGACCACGGACAGATCGCCATGCCACCATTCCTTCGAAGGTTTCGAGCGCTTTGTGCGTACGTCATCCTGCTAACAACTACTTCAATGTCGGGGCAAACGACGCCCGTGCGTGGTATTGCCGACCGGGTTGTAGCGGAGCCCCGAACGGAGGCTCACCGAGCCTATCGGCCCTTCTACCGGGTCCCATTGGATGCGCGCACGAGCCGGTCCTTTCCAAGCGCGTCCCTGTTCTCCGTGGACGAAGACGTACTGGAAGAACTACTGCGATCGGGTCCACGAGCACTGGAATTGATCGTGCCCACACGGGAGGGCGAGCGACGCCTTCACTTGGTCGCCTCCGACCGCATCACCGATGAGTTCCAGGTCGTCCTTGCCAGCACCGGAAGAGCCATCGCTGCATTGCCTGGTCTGCACTATGTGGGTATTGTGAACGATGACCCGAACACGCTGGCGGCGATCAGCATCTTCCCCGGCCAGGTCATGGGCATCATCAACGACGGGCATGGCGACCATGTCCTCGGGCCGATGGAAGGAAACCAGAAGCACATTTACTATGCAACGGTGGACCTGCCTCCGCAGCCCTTCGTATGTGAGACAGCGGAGGAAGTTGTTCCGGCTGAAGAGGACGGCATTCAGGAGAATGGCGGCGATCGTTCGTTGAAGTGCGTGCGCTTCTACTGGGAGGTGAACTATGATGTCTTCGTGGCCAAGGGCAGCGTGGTGAACACCGTGAACTACGTCACGGCGCTCTTCAACCAATGCGCGGCGCTGTACACGAACGATGGGATCAGCATCGTGCTCAACCAGGTCTTCGTGTGGGATATGCCCAGTCCGTACATCGGGACCACCATGCTCGAGCAGCTCACCTACTTCCAGAACACGCGTAACTCGTTCAATGGCGACCTCGCGCACTTGCTCGGCCTCACGGGTGGTGGCGGACGCGCGGCGAGCCTGGCCGGGCTGTGCAACATCGACAACGACAATTCGATGTGCTACAGCAACATCAACACCACCTTCTTGAACGTGCCAACCTATTCATCGAGCGTCTTCGTCGTGGCGCATGAACAAGGTCACCTCCTCGGATCCAATCATACCCATGCGTGCGTGTGGAACAGCAACAACACGCAGATCGATGGTTGCGGCCCCACGGCCGGTTACCCGGAAGGTGGGAATTGCGCAACAGGTCCCATCCCGCCCACTGGAGGTACGCTCATGAGCTATTGCCACTTGAACGCGGTGGGGATCAACTTCAACAATGGATTCGGTCCACAACCGCTGGCGGTGATCACCAATTCCGTGTCGGTTGCTCCCTGTCTGATCACTTGCGCGAGCGTGGCGTGCGGAACCGTTTTCGGATCGAACGCGAGCAACATCACCACTTCCACGGCGCTGCTGAATTGGATGCCAGCAGTAGGGGCGGTCTCCTATGAACTGCAATGGAAACAGGTGGGTGCGCCAACGTGGAACACGGTGCTGGCGATCGCTGGGACCTCATACCCGCTCTCCGGGCTTTCTGCCTGGACGAACTACACCTTCCAAGTGAAGACGAATTGTGCTTCCGGTTCTTCCGCCTATGCAGCCGCCGCCGGGTTCACCACTGCGGGGAACAGCCTGAGCGACGGGCTGGTCGCATGCTATCCGTTCAACAACACACCGAACGATGCTTCTGGCAATGGGCACAATGGCGTGCTCTCCGGGCCGTTGCCGACCGCTGATCGATATGGTGTTCCGAACGCGGCCTACGCCTTCGATGGTGTGGATGACAACATCGCGATCACAGACCTGAATACATGGGCCATCAGCAACGAGGTCAGCATCAGCTTCTGGGTGAAGGCCGTCGAGAGCAAAGGCAACCTCATCATGTGGGCGTGGCCGGATATCGCAAGCGATCGACTGATGGTGAGCCCGCACTATTTCCACACAGGTTCCAACGACTTCAATTGGACCTTCGGCACGTACGACGGCACAGGTCGATGCTACTACACAGGCTACCCGCTGTACGGCGAATGGGAGCACTACGTCGTCACCTCCAGCGCGGTGTCCAATACCATGAAGATCTACAAGAACGGCAGCTTGTTCGATAGCGAACAGCACGCTGGCAGTATCACCGATCTCAACCGAACGCTATACATCGGCGGCTATTTCCTGCCGAATTTCCAATTGCACGGCTCGCTGGACGATCTCGTCTTCCACCGACGCGAATTGACGGCCGGTGAAGTGATGCAACTGTATGTCTCCGGCGCGCCATGCGCACCGCGGATCACGGTAGCCCCGAAGGTATTCCTGGATGGACCGTACGTTGAAGCCAATTTGCTGATGAACGATGTCTTGCGCAGTGCGAGCCTGATACCCGGCCTGGAACCATACACGGGCCTTTCTTACCCGATGGTGGCTGGTGGGAGCGGGACGGCGATCTCGGCCAACGTCGCTGCAAACACCGGAAGCAGCGCCATTGTTGATTGGGTCGTGGTGGAATTGCGACAACCTGTTTCGCCATATTCCGTTCTTACTACGCGCACCGCATTACTTCAGCGCGATGGCGATGTGGTGGGCATGGACGGGGCATCACCAGTGGCTTTCGATGCACTACCCGGCAACTACGCGCTTGCGATCCGCCACCGCAACCACCTGGGCGTGATGACCAGTGCAGGGGTCGCCCTCACTGCCATACCTACAACGATCGACTTCACCAACCCTGGCACAGCGACCTACGGCACCAATGCCCAGAAGCAGGTAGGAACGAAGATGACGATGTGGTGCGGCGAGGTGTTGGCAGATGGCACCGTGCGGTATGTGGGTGGTAACAACGACCGGGACCCGATCCTGGTGGCCATTGGAGGAAGTGCGCCCACGAACACGGTCAATAGCACATACTCCTCAACGGATGTGAACATGGATGGCGTGGTGAAGTATGTAGGGGCTAACAACGATCGCGATCCGATCCTGCAGACGGTGGGCGGTTCGGTGCCCACGGCCACGCGCGTTCATCAGCTTCCTTGACCGGAGTTCATCCGCGCCGCCGCTCCTTCCTTGAGCGCATACCTGCTCCACGCCAGTTCGCGTATTTCCCCCGCAATGAGCACACGCTCGATGCTGATGAGGGCGTAGGGGATGGTGTCCGCACGGTGCTCCGGTAATCCCGGAACGCGCAAGCGTTCTTCGCGCGTCATGCGCAGCAGGTGATCCTTGATCGCATCGAATTCAAAGGCGGAGAAGGGTAGGGTAGTGGACTCCTGAAGGAGCGTGTTGCCTTTCCCTTCGGCCACGATATGCGCGAGTGTATCGAAGCTGCCTGCGCTGCCCACGAGCACATGGGGCTCCTGGCGTTCCACCACGGCGTAGAGCGCTTCCAGTCGATTATCCAGGTGCCGTGCGATGCGTGTTTCCTCTTCCACCGTGATGGGGTCGCTGATGGAGATGCGTTCACGCAATCGCGTTACACCGAGCTCGAAGCTGCGCTTCCACATCAATGCCTTGTTGGTGGCGAGGATGAATTCCGTGCTGCCGCCGCCGATGTCCATCACAAGCGAAGGCTGGGCACCGAAGGGAACCGCTTGCCGCACGCCAGCGAGGATCAACTCGGCCTCTTGATCGCCGGGGATGATGCTGATCGCAATCCCCAGTTCCTCCCTGGCCCGCTGAACGAAATCATGCCCGTTGCGCGCGTTGCGCAGCATCGAGGTGCCGAAGCCGATGATGGTTGGGGCACCGTGCTCTACGGCTGTGGCCTTTTGCATTCGCAGCGCCTCCATGCCCCGCGCGAACGCATCATCGGTGATCACTCCCTTCTCTATTCCGCCTTTGCCGAGGAAGATGGGCAACTCTTCACAATACAGGATGCGCATGCCGTCCACGCCGCGCTCGAAGACGAGCAGGTTGAAGGTATTCGTGCCGAGATCGACAATGGCCTGGGGCCGCATTCAGCCTTTGTAGAACAACCACTTCCCCAACTCGCGCCAACTCACCTTCTTGCCATACATGAGAATGCCCGTGCGGTAGATGCGGCCGGCGAGCCAGGTGGTGAAGATGAACGTGATCACTAGCAGGGCCATGCTCAGGAGCAGTTGCCAGACCGGTGCGCTGCCCATGGCTACGCGCACCATCATCACAATGGGGCTGGTGAGGGGGATGAAGCTGCACCACAGCACGGCCGGGCTCGTGGGGTTCATCACGGCGATCTGCGCCACCACGATGGCGATGATCATCGGTATGGTCACCGGGAACATGAACTGCTGCGTGTCCGTCTCGCTGTCCACCGCACTGCCGATGGCAGCGAGGAGGGAGCTGTAGAGCAGGTAGCCGCAGATGAAGTAGAAGAGGAAAGCGCCCAGCACCAGCGGGATGTTCACCTGCGTGATGATGGCGGTGATCTTGTCCTCGTCGAGCCCCGAAGAGGCGGCCGGCATGCCTTGTTGCATGAGCTGGTCGCGCATCTCCGTGGTAACACCGTTCTGCGCCAGCGTGGCGGGATCGTACTGGCTGGCGCCGAGAACACCGAGGCCGACGATGGTGATGGTGCCCGTGATGATGATCCACAAGAGGAACTGCGTAAAGCCGACCAGCGCGATGCCGATGATCTTGCCCATCATCAGCTGGAAGGGCTTCACGCTGCTGATCAGCACCTCCACCACGCGGTTCTGCTTCTCCTCCATCACACCGCGCATCACCTGCACACCGTACATGAAGATGAAGATGAACATGAAGTAGCCGAAGAAGAAGCCGATGACCGCGCGTTCCTGCGCGTAGGACTGCTGGCCCACCTTCTCGATATCGAAGCTGTCGATGTCCAGCGGCTTGCGGATCTTCTCAAAGGCCTCGGGATCGATCTTCTCCTTGTCCAGCCGCGCCAGTTCGATGGCCTTGTCCAGTTCGCTGCGGACCCTGTTCATGACGAACTCGCTGGGCACGGTCTTGTAGTAGAGGTCGGCGTGCGGGTCGTTCAGCACATCTTTCAGCAGCACCACACGGATGGTGTACGGCCCTGCCTTGAACGCGCTGTCGGTCACCTGCTCGCCGGAGAGGAAGAAGCTCACCCTGTCCGAGCCTTCGAGCCGGGTGCCGATGACCCCTTCGGTATCCACCACCAGCACCTGGTGCGCCGTGTTCTCCTGCGAGCCGATCCACGCCATGCCGAAGATGGCCCCGGCGATGAGCAACGGCCCAAGGACCGTCATGATCAGGAAGCTGGGCTTGCGCACACGCGTGCTGAACTCGCGCCAGATGATGAGCCGGATCTTGTTCATGGTCTTCGTTGTCGGTTGCCAGTTGTCGGTTATCTGTCTTGACCAGCTACGCCGGACAACTGGCAACCGACAACTGCTCTCATTCAGTGAAACCCGCTATCACCTCCTCCGGCGCCCGCTCGCCCACGGCCTTGATGAAGATGTCGTGCATGCGTGGCACCTCCTCCTGCACTCCATGAACGTCAACCGAGGGGAGGATCTGGCGGAGCACGTCGTTCAACTTCGCGTCCCTGGCCAGTCGCACACGCGCGCTGGTGTATTCGTCCTTCTCTTGCGCATCGAGCAGCTCGCCCATGAAGGCGAGCGCATTGGCCAGGGCCACTTTGTTCCCCTTGAAGTCGATGCGGTAGGTGTTGTCGGAGTAGCGCCTGCGGATCTCACGCACATTGCCGTGCAAGACGAGCTTCGCCTTGTCGATGAGGCCGATGTTGTCGCAGAGCTCCTCCACGCTGGGCATGCTGTGGGTGCTCAGCATCACGGTCACACCGGCATCGCGCAGGCGCAGGATCTCGTTGCGGATCAACTCGGCGTTGATCGGGTCGAAGCCGCTGAAGGGCTCATCGAGGATCAGCAGCTTCGGCTCGTGCAGCACGGTGGTGATGAACTGCACCTTTTGCGCCATGCCCTTGCTCAATTCCTCCACCTTCTTGTTCCACCACCCGTCGATCTCCCACCGGGCGAACCACTCTTTCAATCGTTTCAAAGCCTCGGCCTTCTTCAATCCCTTGAGCTGCGCGAGGTAGAGGGCCTGCTCGCCCACTTTCATCTTCTTGTACAGGCCGCGCTCTTCCGGCAGGTAGCCCAGGCGCGCTACGTCCTCCTGTGTCATGGGCTGACCGTCCAACAGCACGCGACCCTCGTCAGGGCCGCTGATGCGCGTGATGATGCGGATGAGCGTGGTCTTGCCCGCGCCATTGGGGCCCAGCAGGCCGAATACCTGCCCGGCTGGCACGTCCATGGTGATGCCGTCGAGCGCGGTGAACGTTCCGAACCGCTTGGTGATGCCTTCCAGATGAAGCATGGGCGAAGTGGTGGCGAAGGTATCCCCGGCCTGCATGCACCTATGCCCGGTCAAGGAAGCATGGCGCCATTGGTGTGATCGAACTCGGCCGGAAGGCGCTGGGCATCCGGTATCTTTCCTCCAAATAGGGCCACGTGGGTTGGAGAATCGGCTTCGATGCGTTCGTTTCCGAGGTGGGTGGGATCGCTCATTTCACCGGGCGCTATTTCCGCAATGCGCTGTACCCGCGTTTCGAGTGGGGCGAGTTGCTTCGACAGTGCTCGATAAGCGGGTATCGCTCGCTGCCGCTGGTCGCTATCACGGCCTTCATCATGGGGCTGGTGCTCACGGTGCAAAGCCGGCCCACACTGGCGCGCTTCGGGGCGGAGAGCATGCTGCCTGCCATGGTGGCCATCAGCATGGTGCGCGAGATCGCTCCGGTGATCACGGCGCTGATCTGCGCGGGCAAGATCGGGAGCAGCATGGGTGCCGAACTAGGGAGCATGAAGGTGACCGAGCAGATCGATGCCATGGAGGTGAGCGGCACCAATCCCTTCCGCTACTTGGTGGTCACCCGCATATGGAGCACCATCCTCACCCTGCCCATCCTGGTGGTGCTGGCCATGGGAATCTCCATTTGGGCAAGCTGGGTGGGCGTGAACATAAAGGATGCGGTGAGTTGGGACCTGTTCTACCGCCAGGTATTCGAGTCATTGGAGTTCTCGGATTTCATCCCAGCCTTCGTCAAGAGCTACTTCTTCGGGCTCGCCATCGGTGTGGTGGGCTGCTACAAAGGCTATCACACGCTGAAGGGAACCGAAGGCGTGGGGCAGGCAGCGCATAGCGCGGTGGTGGTGGCCTCATTGCTCATCTTCATACTGGACCTGATGGCCGTGCAGATCACGGACTTCCTGGGGATCAACTGATCATGGACGCCAAACCGGCCATCTCCAGCGCCCCGCCCGATGCCTCGGCCGAGAAGGTCATCAGCATCCGCGGGCTCGCCAAGTCCTTCGCCGACAACGCCGTGCTCAAGGGTTTCGATCTGGACCTGCGACGTGGCGAGAACCTCATGGTGCTGGGCAAGAGCGGCAGCGGCAAGAGCGTGCTGATCAAGTGCATCGTTCGGTTGCTGGATGCCGATGCTGGCAGCATCAACGTGCTCGGGCAGGACGTGCTTGGCCTGGACCAGGATGCGCTGGACCGCATTCGTGTGAAGATCGGCTTCCTTTTCCAGAGCAGCGCATTGTACGATAGCATGACCGTGCAGGAGAACCTGGAGTTCCCGTTGCGCCGGCACTGGATCGCCAAAGGCGCGCAAGACACCGAGTCTCTGGTTGAAGAGGTCCTCACCGCGGTGGGCCTCCCGCAGACCCGGGCCATGTACCCCAGTGAGCTCAGCGGCGGCATGAAGCGGCGTATCGGACTGGCCCGCACCCTGATCCTGAAGCCCGAGATCGTGCTTTACGATGAACCCACCACCGGCCTCGATCCCATCTCGGGCAAGGAGATCGTGGAGCTGATCCTGGAGCTGCAACGCACCTACGGCACTTCGTCCATCATCATCTCGCACGACCTGCATGTGGCCAAGCTCGCCGCCAACCGCATCGCCCTGCTGCACGAGGGCCGCAACTACCTCGAAGGAACCTACCAGGACCTCCTCGCCTCGGACGACCCGTTGGTGAAGAAGTTCTTCATATTCATGTGAGCCAAGCCCGTGGAATGAAGCTCATCGATCGATTGCCGAACTTCAACGCCGGATATCCGCATCACCCTCAGCCCACCAATGTCCATGTCCGCCAAGAAAGGTGACCATATCCGTCTCGGACTCTTCGTACTGGCAGGCTCGGCCGTACTGGTCGTTGGCTTGTACATGCTGGGAAGCAAACGCAACCTGTTCAGCAATACGATGGAGGTGCGCACCACCTTCCACAATGCCGGTGGCTTGCGGCCGGGGAACAATGTGCGCTATGCGGGCATCAACGTGGGCACGGTGGAAGGTGTGAGCATCCAGAACGATACCACCGTGCTGGTGACCTTGATGATCCGCGAGGACGAGACCACCTACATCCTGGACAACGCCATCGCCAGCCTCGGCTCCGACGGGCTCATGGGCAACAAGCTGGTGAACATCGAGCCCGGCGATGGGCATGGCGAACCGCTCACCGATGGCGTCATGCTTCCTAGTACCATTCCTCTGGACACCGATGCGATGCTGCGCACGCTCGATGTCACCAACGACAACCTCGCGGCCATCACCGCTGACGTGCGCATCCTGTCCGAGCGCCTGACCCGTCCGGGCAGCGTGATCGATCTGTTTTCCGACACAGCCCTTGCGTCGCAGTTGCGCGCTTCATTGGGCGAGTTGAACGCCACCGCGACCGCCGCGCGCTCCGCAACCGAACAGGTGAGCGCGTTGGTGTCTGATGTGCGCGGTGGCAAAGGCGTGCTAGGCACCCTTATCGGCGACCCCGTGGCTCAAGGCCAGGTGAAGGATATGCTTGCACGCCTGCAACAGTTCTCCGACTCGCTTGCCAGCGCGGCCGGTGAGGTCAGCCGTTTCAGCTCTGCGCTCAACGACCGGAATGGGCTCGCGAACGTGTTGACGCAGGATACCACCGTGGCTGGGGAAGTGCGCCGTTCGATCGCCAATCTGGAAACGGGCAGCGAGACCCTCAATGAGAACCTGAAGGCGCTGCAACGCAACTGGTTCTTCCGGAAGTACTTCAAGGAGAAGGAGAGGAAGCGAGTGCGCGATGGTGGGGCGCAGCCCTGAGATCAGGCCAGGAACCGGGAGCGTTCCGCCGGGGTAGGGATACGACAGGTCTCATGTTTGCCGAACCAGCGGTAGCGATTGCGCGCGATCCAATCGTACACAAAATCGCGGAACGTGCGGGGGAAGATGAACCACCCGCGATGCAACACACGCCAGCCGCCCAGGTCGATCAGGATCTGCAACGCCGCATCCGAGCGCTGAAGCACCACGCCATCGCGCAGGTACACCACGCTCTCCATGGCGTCTGCCATCCCAGCTGGAAGTCGCTCCTGAGCGGTGCTGCCTTGCAGCGGTGCGAAGTGCAATGAGCGAGCACGGTCCATCCGCAGCAACCGGTCCACGAAGTGGTTGCACAGGCCGCACACGCCATCGAAGAAAACGATGCGCTCGCTCGTGCTACCCTCATCCATGCGCTGAAGCGAACGGGCCAAGGCGCCCGATCAGGGCGTGATCAGCAGATGCCGCACCACTGCATCGCTGTAGCCGCAGGCATTGGTGGTGTTTATCGTTAGCGTAGCTGGAAGGGCCACTGAGAACGTGTCCAACACCACGGTGGTTTGGAAGGAGGCCGAGAACATGTGTGGCACCCGGTCGTCGGCGTACAGCACGCTGTCGGTGGCGTTGGCTCGTATGCGCACGATCAAGCTCGTCAAATGCACGTCCACCGGGTCGTTGCTCTTGTCCGCCACGGCGTACACGTTCAAAGGGATGCTGGTGCGGGGAACGCTCCACGTACTGTCCCAGCTCAGCCCAGCGGGCCAGGAGTTCAGGTCGATCCGCGGCGCGGGTGTATAGAAGCAGGCTTCGTGCTCATTGTCTTTCTTGCAGCTACAGATCATAAGCAAGGCGAACAGCAGCAAACCGCTGGCGATGGGGGTCGAACACTGTTTCATTGGAGCAAGGTATAGCATGCGTAAGCCATTGGTTCGTTAGAGGCAACTCGCTATCGCCTCACGCCCAAAGCGAAAGGCGCCCTCTCGGACGCCCTTCTGAATGATGGCTCTCGGCTGAGTTTTACTCCGTCAGTGCCACCATCGTACGGTAGTAACGTTACTCGGCCAGCACTAGTACGGTATTGTTCATCACTTCCACCACACCGCCCTTCACCGCGAAGAGCTCCTCGCCCTTCTCCGTCCTCACCTTCACGTCACCGGCCTTGAGAACGGTGATCAACGGTGCGTGGTTGTTCAGGAATCCCATGCTGCCATCCACGCCGGGAACGGTCACGCTTTGCGCTTCGCCTTTGAAGAGCGCCTTGTCCGGGGTGAGGATCTCGACCTTCATGATCAGGCCTTCGCGGATTCGGCCATCAGCTTCTTGCCGGCGGCGATCACGTCATCGATGTTGCCCTTCAGATTGAAGGCGCTCTCGGGAACCTCATCGAGTTCGCCATCGAGGATCATGTTGAAGCCCTTGATGGTCTCTTCGATGGGCACCATCACCCCAGGCAGGCCCGTGAACTGCTCGGCCACGAAGAAGGGCTGGCTGAGGAAGCGCTGCACTTTGCGGGCGCGGTACACGCTGAGCTTGTCGTCCTCGCTCAACTCGTCCATGCCCAGGATGGCGATAATGTCCTGCAGTTCCTTGTAGCGCTGCAGGATGGCCTTCACACGCTGGGCGCAATCGTAGTGCTGTGCGCCCACGATGGCCGGTGTCAGGATCCGGCTGGTGCTATCGAGCGGATCGACCGACGGATAGATGCCGAGCTCGGCGATCTTCCGGCTCAGCACGGTGGTGGCGTCCAAGTGCGCGAACGTGGTGGCGGGCGCGGGATCGGTCAAGTCATCGGCAGGCACGTACACCGCCTGTACCGATGTGATGGACCCGCGCTTGGTGGAGGTGATTCGCTCTTGCATGGCGCCCATCTCGGTAGCCAGGGTGGGCTGGTAGCCCACAGCGCTGGGCATTCGGCCGAGCAACGCGCTCACTTCGGAGCCCGCTTGTGTGAAGCGGAAGATGTTGTCCACGAAGAAGAGGATGTCGCGACCGCCGCTCTGCTCATCGCCATCGCGGAAGTACTCGGCGAGGGTGAGACCGCTGAGCGCCACGCGGGCACGCGCACCGGGGGGCTCGTTCATCTGCCCGAAGACGAAGGTGGCCTGCGATTCTGCGAGCCCGGCGTAGTCCACCTTGCTCAGGTCCCAGCCTCCCTTCTCCATGCTGTGCTTGAAATCCTCGCCGTACTTGATGATCCCGGCTTCGATCATCTCGCGCAGCAAATCGTTCCCCTCGCGGGTACGCTCGCCCACGCCGGCGAACACACTATAGCCGCTGTATCCTTTGGCAATGTTGTTGATCAGCTCCTGGATCAGCACTGTCTTGCCCACGCCGGCACCGCCGAACAGGCCGATCTTACCGCCCTTGGCGTAGGGCTCGATGAGGTCGATGACCTTGATGCCCGTGAACAGGATCTCGGTGCTGGTGGTGAGTTCTTCGAATTTCGGCGCTTCGCGGTGGATGGGATAGCTCTTGCCCGTGTTCACCGCCTTCATGCCGTCGATGGCATTGCCGGTGACGTTGAAGAGGCGGCCTTTGATGGCATCGCCCACTGGCATGCTGATGGGCAGCCCTTGGCCGATGACATCCGCGCCGCGCGCGAGGCCGTCAGTGCTCTCCATGCTCACCGCGCGAACGGTGTCCTCACCGATCAATTGTTGCGTCTCCAGCACCAGCGTGGTTCCGTCGGCGCGGGTGATGTGCAGGGCGTCATAGATGTTGGGCAGGTCCTTACCGGCCTCGAAGCGAACGTCGACCACGGGTCCGATGACCTGTACGACCTTTCCGATGTGCTTGGACATGAGGGAGTTGAGCTATTCTAGGAGGTGAACCTCCGTTTTGCGGCCGCGAAAGTAGGGCTTGATCCGGTTCGTACAAATGGTGTTCGCAAGTTGGCGCACTGCCCTCTGTACGCGGGATGGCACTGTTGAAAGACTTCTGACCGAGAGTGCCTGGTCGGTGGCCAGTCGGTGATTGGCTCTCTGTCCCTGCGATCTGCAACCGACGCTACGAACGACCTTCGCGCCGTGCAAGTCCACACCAACATCGCCGATTTCAATGGCGTGCTTCGGCCTGTGCTCACCACCGGCACCTTCGATGGTGTACACACCGGGCATCGCGCCATCCTCGACCGGCTGACCGAGCGGGCACGCAAGGAACAGGGGCAGAGCGTGCTCTTCACCTTCCACCCGCACCCGCGCATGGTGCTCTTCCCGGCGGACAACGACTTGAAACTGCTGAGCACGCAGGAGGAGAAACGCGCGTTGTTGGAAACAGCCGGGCTTGACCATTTGCTAGTTGTGCCCTTCTCGCGGCAGTTCTCGCGCATGCATGCGGTGGATTATGTGCGCGATGTGCTCGTGGGCGCCATCGGCGTGCATGCCGTCGTCATCGGCTACGACCACCGCTTCGGCCGCAATCGCGAGGGCGATCTGGCGTTGTTGCACCAACTGGGCGAGGCCTATGACGTGCACGTGGAGGAGATCCCAGCCATGGAAGTGGACCACGTGAAAGTGAGCAGCACCAAGATCCGGCAGGCGCTCGCCGTAGGCGATGTAGGAGGGGCCAACGAATTGCTCGGCTACGCCTACCCACTGAGCGGTGTGGTGGTCAAAGGCGACCAGCTGGGCCGCACCATCGGCTACCCTACCGCGAATGTCGGAGCGATCGACCCCTACAAGCTCGTTCCTGGCGACGGTGTCTACGCGGTGGAAGTGAAGTTGAAGGATGGCTCCTTCCAAGGAATGCTCTATGTGGGCGAACGGCCCACTGTGCAGGGACAGCAGCGCGTTGTGGAAGTGAACATCTTCGGCGTGGACCGCGATCTGTACGGCGAGGCCATCACCGTGCGTTTCATGGGCCGGATCAGGGGCGATATCCACTTCGATGGGCTCGATGCCTTGAAGGAGCAATTGCATACGGACCGCAGCATGGTCATGGAACGCTTTCAGCGCACGGCATGAAACGCATCGCGCACCTCTTCGCAGGCCTGCTCCTCGCAGGCGCATTGCATGCACAACTGCTCGACGCTGTTGCGCTCGATTCTGTGCGCACCTTCCGAAGCATGGAGCGCGCATTGGCGCAGCCCGACAATGTCTACCGCCTCGACCTCAGCGGCAAGAAACTGAAGGAGCTCCCGGACCTGCGCGTGTTCAAGAACCTCAACGCGCTCGACTTGAGCCAGAACAAGATCAAGTCGCTGCCGGATTGGATCGGCCAGCTTGGTTACCTGCAAGAGTTCCGTGCATCTCGCAACAAGCTCACGGCCTTCCCGGAGCAACTATGCAAGCTCACGCATCTCAAGCGCCTCGACCTCAGCCGCAATGCCCTGGAAGGTCTGCCCAAGTGCATGGGCGGTCTCAAAGCCATGGTCTCGCTCGATCTTTGGGACAACGACTTGGTCGATTTCCCGAACGAGATCGCAGGCATGGAGGCATTACGTTTCCTCGACTTGCGCAACATCATGTTCGAGGCCCCCGAAATGGAGCGCATCCAGGACCTCTTCCCGCAAGCCAAGATCTTCTTCTCCGCTCCCTGCAACTGCGGGGTGCAGCCCTGATCGGCCTGGACCTTCGCGATTCGCCACCTTCGCTGCGTGACCTTGACGGAAGAAGCGGCCCGCGTGCTGGAATGGAGCGCCGTGGTGCTCAACATCGGTTTCACCATCCTTATCGCAGTGGAGCGAAGGGCCGGTTGGTTGCTCGGCTTCGTCGCGGCCATCTTCGGGGTCCTGCTCTACCTGGCACAGGATGCCTGGCTCATGGCCGCTCTCAATGCATTCTATGCGGCCATGGGCGCCTATGGCTGGTGGAGCTGGGGAAGCGACAGTGCAGAGCGGCCCATCGTGCGCTACAGCTGGCGCAAGCACGTAGTGATGCTGAGCATCGGCGCGCTCGGCACCCTGCTGCTTGCCTATCTCATGCATCTGTTCCAAGTGCCAGGGAAGTTCCACGGCATGGAAGCGTTCATCACGGCTTTCGCCATGGTGGCTACATGGATGATGAGCGAGAAGGCGTTGGAGAACTGGCTCTACTGGACCATTGGCGATGTGGTTGCCGTGTGGTACAATCACCTGATCGGTTATGATGGTTATGCGCTGCTCAACATGGTTTATGTTGGGCTGGCGGTGGTCGGGCTTGTTCGCTGGAGGAAGAAGATGCGGCAGCAGAGGGCGTGATCACGCTGTATTCCGCGAACGGCCGTCATGATCGCGCTTCAGTCCCCGCTCGTAAAATGTGATCGTCAGCAAAAGGAAGAAGAGCAGGTACACGCTGTCCTCCAGCGGGATCGTGTTGATCCGGATGCCGAGGTTCTCCGCATCGTTGTACCACACGATCGGTTCGGGCAACAACCAGCCCGTGAGGATGCCGTTGACGAGGAAGAAGGGCGCAAGGCTGATCGCATAGCCGAGGAAGAAGCGGCCGAGGTAAAGGCTCTTCAACAGGAACACATGCACGGCAAGCAGCGCCGCAGTGCATAGAAAGGTGACTGCGGTGTAGATGCGATCGAAATATGCGATCGCGACGACAGTGAGGGTGATGATCAGGACAATGCTCACGGGTCGTGCGATCTGCCCCAGCACATCCCGGCGGATCGTGTAGCGCATCACCTCATACAGGTACACGCACGAATACGGAACGGCGATGAAGAAGAGCCACTCTTCCAACGGCAGCCCGAATATGCCGATGCCCAATGTGTAGCGCGGGCTGAAGCCCCACACGCCATTCACCGTGAAGATGATGTCCCAGAGGATGAAGACGACCATCATCACGCCGATGCCCGTGAAGAGCCCCGGCCACTTGCGATGGTACGCTATGCGTGGCTCGAAGCTGGCGGCCAGCGGGAAGGCGATGCTCAGGAGATCGAGCCCGAGGTAGTACCAGCGTTCCATGCGTTGTGGCAAAGGAACACGCGAGACCTGAAAAGGTGCGGGGCTGCTGCGATCGCAACAGCCCCGCACCTGTCGATCGTGCATCTACTGCTTCACGAAGGGCATGACGCTGTTGCCAGAACGACCCTGCAGGCGGATCCAATATGAGCCAGCGGGTAGCTCCCCGATGTCCAAGGTGATCGAATTCGTGCCGCGTGCCACAGGGGCTATCACCGTGCGGCCGCCTAGGTCGGTTATGGTGATGCTACCGTTGAGCAGATCGCTCTCTGCGGAGGTGATCGTGATCCTGTCCGTCGCAGGGTTCGGTGCCATGGTGGCTCGCGTACGGTCATGCGTGCCGATCCCCGTGCTGATATCGAGCGTGATGGCATGCGGGTAAGCGGCTTCGAAGGCACCACCGGCGATGAGCTGATCGCCGGCAACGGCCAGGGCGTTCACCGTTGCTTCCACAATGATCATCGGGGCAACCGCATCAGCCACGCCATAGAAACGCGCGAGGTTGTTACCGTAGCTCCCCACCATCTGCGCGATGTAGAATTCGCCACCGAAATAGATCTCGTCGTTGTGCGCGGTGATACAGCCGATCCATGTGGGGCCGGCACCAGGTGTCATATAGGTCGGATGGTTCGGCAGGAGAGCTTCCCAAGCGCCTGCGCCTTGTGCGATCCGGGCAAGGCCGAAGGTCGGAACGATGTTCGCGTACAGGTCGCCGCCAGCGTAGAGCGTACCGTTCACATCGAGCAGGGTGCGCACGTTGGCGTCGAGGCCATCGGCGTGCTGTCCCCATTCATTTCCCTCAAGCTCTGCTACGTGCATGACCGGTGGTGGCAGTGCGGGGGAGATGATCCCCGTGAACGCTCCACCCGCGATGAGAGATCCGTTGTGCGAGGCCAGCGCATACACCGGTGAGTTGAACGCACTGCCCACCTGCGACCAGGTCGCGCCGGTCAACTTCTGCACGAAGTCCGTGGTGCCCGCGAAGCCGCTCATGGCACCCGCAGCGTACAACTCGCCGTTATGCACGTGCAGGGCGCTGATCCAAGGGTACTTGCCGTCGAAGACTGTGGTGAAGATCCATGCGCTTCCATTCCACTTCGCCAGATCGCTCCAGCCATTGAGCTGCGCGCCTCCCACGTATAGCTCGCCATTGAATTCAACCGCGCAGTTGATGGTTCCTTGAAGCCCTGCGCCGAGCGCGCTGAATGTGCTCCCGTTCCAAATGGCCACCTTTTCTGCCGAGGTCGTGCCTGCCTGCGTGAAGTCGCCGCCAAGGAGGACATTGCCATTGGCGAGTGATCGGGCCACGGTCACCGTGCCATTCGTTCCTCCGCCCAATGGCAGCCAATCGTAGTTGGGCGCATAGGCCGGTTGTATCCATGCCAGCTCGTCGGCGGTGAAGCCATGCACAGTTGCCCACGTTGCGATCTCGGGCCACAAGGGCGTGCCAGGCATGTCGAGCACGTACGCCAGGTTCATCTCATGGCTGATCCCTTCGGCCAGATCGCGATGGCCGCTCTCGATCATCAACCAGCCCACAGCGCAGGCAGTGCCCTTCGGATCGATGAAGACGGGGTTGCGATAGGGCAGCACATGATTCTGCGGGAAGATCCCGCCATCGGCGTAAGCATGCAGACGGCTCAGCAGAGAAAGGCGTGCCTCAAGCTGCCTGGCAGAAAGCCCTTCGGCATGCCGATGCGCCAGCCTGTCGCTCACCATGTGCAGGTGCATCGCGATCCTTTCCGCATCAACGTTGTACGAAACGGTCTGCCGCGCATCGCTGGGGTCGGGATCCTGCTCGCCCATTGCACGTTCACTTCGCGCAGGTGATCGGCAAGCGTGGCATTGCTGGTCGGTGGGAGAACGGCCAGCGCGCGTGTGGCGCAACTGATCAGGGCAAGGAGTAACGTGGTTCTCATGGTCGTGTTTATTCGTTCGTGCCGGTCTTCATCGCACCAAGGACGCCCGCGATGGAGCAATGCGCTGCCTGCGAGGTGACCGAAAGTTACTTTCGGCGGGAACGGAGCATGCTGAAGATCGCCATTGTAGGACCGGAGAGCAGCGGGAAGACCACGCTGTGCGAAGCGCTCATGCTGGAGCGACACGCGTGGATGGTATCCGAGGCGGCACGTGAATTCCTCGGCGAGCTCGACCGTCCATACGTGGAGGCCGACCTGCTGGAGATCGCCAAGGCGCAGGCAGCGAACGAAGACATGCTCACCAGCGAATTCAGCAAGGGCGTGCTGGTATGCGACACCGACTTGATGACCATACGGATCTGGAGCGAGGAGAAATTCGGCCGCTGCCATCCGTGGATCCTCAGGCAAAGCGAAGCGCGCCAATACGACCTGTGGCTCTTGTGCAAGCCCGATATGCCATGGGAGCCTGATCCATTGCGCGAGAATCCGCACGACCGGGATCGCCTCTTCGCGGTGTACGAGGGCATGCTGAAGTGGTTGGAGAAGCCGTACGTGATCATGGAAGGCTCGCGCGAGAAGCGCTTGGCCCAAGCGTCGAAGGCCATCGCTGGGCTGTTGCGGCAACGCAGTAGCTGATCGATGCAATCAACTCTTCTACGCTTGGCATAGCTTCGCCCCGTCTTGCATCGGGGTGCCGCTTCGGCGAGCTGAGATCATACCCGTAGAACCTGCGCAGGTAATGCTGCGAAGGGAACCTGCTCCGATCGGAGCGCCTCCGTGCAAGGCCATCGAACACGGAGGACCATGAAGAAGTGCATCATCGTACTGGCGGCAACCGTCGCCCCGCTCTTCGCAGGCGCGCAATCCACGATCACGGGCGTTGTGCTCGGCGACGGCGATGCACCGCTCGCCGGTGCTCATGTGATCGTAGGCGAGGTGAACAGCATCGGCGATGCGACTGACGCGCACGGTCGATTCACTCTAGTGGGCGTTCCTGATGGATCGCAGCATGTGCGCGTCACTTATCTCGGCTACCTGCCTTTGGATTCGGCGATCCTGGTAGCGCATGGCAATGCCTATCGATTCCGGTTGCAGCCGCGTGCCTTCGTCATCGGCGGTGTTGAGGTGAGCGCCTTGCGCGCGGGCGATCGCCCGCCGTTCGCCAAGAGCATCGTTACGGGTGAGCGGATCGACCTCATCAATACCGGTGTCGACCTCCCGTACGTGCTGGACCAGCAGCCCAGCGTCGTTTCCACGAGCGATGGGGGCACGGGCATCGGCTACACCTACATGCGCATCCGCGGCACCGATGGCACGCGCACGAACATCACGGTGAACGGCGTGCCCTTCAACGACCCCGAGAGCCAGGGCGCCTTTCTGGTGAACATGCCCGACCTGGTCACCAGCGCAGAGGACATCGAAGTACAACGTGGCGTGGGCACCAGTACCAACGGGCCGGCCGCCTTCGGTGCCAGCGTGAACGTGCGCACCACGGCTGTGAAGCGCGAGCCCTGGGCCTTGGTGAGCGTGAGCGGAGGGTCCTACAACACGAAGCGCTATTCGGCGAGCGCGGGAACCGGACTGATCAAGGATCGCTTCAGTTTCGATGTTCGACTTTCCTCGATCACAAGCGATGGCTACGTCGATCGTGCATCGGCGGACCTCAAGAGCTATTTCCTGCAAGGCGCCTGGATAGGAGCGAAGCGGTCGCTGCGTTTCATCACCTTCCGCGGGAAGGAGATCACCTACCAAGCCTGGGGTGGCGTGCCGCGCGAGGTGATCGACACCAACCGCACCTTCAATCCATACACCTACGAGAACGAGGTGGACGACTACGACCAGGCGCACTATCAGTTGCTCTTCGACCAGAAGCTTTCGGAGAACGCTAACCTCAACCTCACGCTCTTCCGCGTGCTCGGTGCCGGCTACTTCGAGCAATTCCGTGGCAATGACGACCTCGCAACCTATGGCATTGCACCTGCGGTGATCAACGACGACACCATCTTCAGCACTGACATCATCCGCCGCCGTTGGCTGGACAATGCGCTCACCGGTGCCAATTTGAGCGCCGAGGTGAAGATGGGCCGGCATCGACTGGTGCTCGGCGGCAGCTACAGCAAGTACGCAGGAGCGCATTTCGGAGAGGTGATCTGGGCGCGGTACGCCGGCAGCACGGACCTGCGCGATCGCTACTACGATGAGGATGCGACAAAGACCGATGCCAATGCATTCGCGAAGCTGACCTATGCCGTGAATGACCGTATCGACGTCTTCGGCGACGTGCAATTCCGCCATGTAGAGCACACCTATCTCGGCTACAACAGCGACTTCGCCAGCGCTCTGCAGACCATGCGCTACGCGTTCTTCAATCCGAAGGCGGGCATGCTCTATCGCTTGCGCGATGGTGCAAAGGCATATGCTTCGGTGGCCGTGGGCAATCGGGAGCCGAATCGTGAGGACCTCCAGGAGACCACGCCGGAGAGCCGCCCGCGTAGTGAGCAACTGGTCGACTATGAGCTGGGCTACGAGAAGCGATCGGGGAAATGGAGCGCCGGCGTGAACGGCTACTACATGGACTACACCGACCAGCTCGTGCTCACCGGTGAGTTGAACGATGTGGGCGCGGCGCTTCGTACCAATGTGAAAAGCAGTTACCGTGCTGGCCTGGAACTCATGGGTTCCGTGCAGGTCGCTGGCTGGTTGTCGTGGCGCACCAATGCCACGATCAGTCGGAACAAGGTGCAGAACCTGTTGGAGTTCGTGGACGACTGGGATAGTGGCGGACAGTTGCAAACCGCCTATGGCGAGAACGATCTGTCATTCTCACCGAGCATGATCGCCAGCAGCGAACTGGGTTTCCGGATGTGGAACAAGGACGATCATGGCCACGCGGACCTCACGTTAGTGACCAAATACGTGAGCGGGCAATACCTGGACAATACCGCCAGCACCGACCGCATGCTCGATGCGTACGTGGTGAGCGACCTGCGGGCCAATGTCACCCTGTTGGGGTTGAAGGGTACACGCAGCATCGACCTCAACCTCACGGTGCGCAATCTCTTCAGCGAGCTCTACGAGAGCAACGGTTGGGTGTACAGCTATGTGTACGAAGGACGCAGGCAACAGATGGTCGGGCTTTACCCTCAAGCGCCGCTCAACGTGTTGGGCGGAGTGACGGTGCGCCTCTGAGCCCAGGGCATAACCAAGGTTATGGTGTGTTGATCGCTGGGAGCCGGGTATATTTGATCGAACGACCAAAGCCCTTCACCCATGCGGCGCAACATCCTCCTTCTCCTGACGGCCATCATCGTGGTGCCGATGTGCCTCGCTCAAACGACCTACGATGCGCGCATCCTGGACTACGTGGGCCAGAAGTACCCGTGCGAGGGTGGCACCACGCCCATCCTGAAGATCCGCAATGAGGGGAGCGCATCGATGGGCGGTTGTGTCGTTGAAACCTGGAAGAACGGCCTCTTCGTGAGCTCATTCAACTGGCAATTGGCCATCCCTGCCGTAACTGGCGAAACGCGCCAACCCGCACTTCCTCCGATCGGCGTCGTGCTTCCCAGTGACGAACTGGAGTTCCGCATCATCAGCGTGAATACGGTGCCTGACGAGGACAGCGACGGGAACATCCTGGGCATCGAGCTGGACCAGGCTCCGGCAGCGGCGATCGGTGGCGACATGGAGGTGGAGATCGCCTTGGGCGCTGATCCCGGTTCGGTCACCTGGTCCGTGAAGAATGACCTGAACCAGGTGGTGGCAGGCGGTGGCCCCTACGAGGATGAGAACAGCGTTGTGACGGAGAGCATCGATCTCCCGTCGAACGGCTGCTACACCTTCTACGCCGAGGACGCGCTGCGGAGCGTGACCGGATCATCGGTGAAGGTGAAGCGCAATGGCAACACGCTCATCAATGCAGGCGACCTCTCATCGCTCTATAGCAAAGGACTCACCACCGGAACGGGCGCCCCGTGCGCGAACGCCTTGGAATACGAGGTGACCACCGATGCGCTTGGCAGCGAGAACTGGTGGGAGATCGTGAGGGAAGGAACAGGAGCCGTTGTATGCACGGGCGGGCCGTATGCCGATATCGCCCAGACCTTGATCGAACCATGCTGCCTGCCTGATGGCTGTTATCGACTGCGTGTGTACGACAGCGGTGGGGATGGCATTGCAAGCGGGGGATACATGCTTCGGACCAGTGGGGGCCAGGCGATCATTGACGACAGAGGGAACTTCGTGAGCGGTGGCTCCAGCGCCATCGGCAACAACGAAGGGTTCTGCCTTCCGCTTGGCACGGACCGTTTCATAGGCACCAGTTGCAATAAGCTCGATTGGCGCGGCAATGAGTACATAGTGGCGAACCCGAACGCTGTGGTAACCAACCAGTACGGCGTGAACAATGCCAACAGCGGCTACCAGATCTGGTTCTTCGACCCCAACGGCGGGTACAGCTTCAAGCGCTTCCAAAGCCACACCACCGCCAACGGCCTTGCCGCCAGCGCCACACGAGCGTGCTACTTCAGGATCAATGGTTGGGTGGGCAACCAACTGCAAGAGACGGTGCTGTACAACATGCGCGTGCGCTCACGAGTGAACGGGGCCTATGCAGAGTGGGGGCCGACCTGCCGGATGAAGCTGGACCCCCAACGGGCGCAGTGCCCGCTCACCAAGCTCCTCGACTTGCCGGGCAATGCGCAGTACAGTTGCGGAGCGAGCCGCGCATGGGGCAGTGGGAATTATGTGCATGCGCGTCCGGTCACACGCATCAACCCGATCAGCGGTGCTTCACAGAATGCCAATCGCTATCAGTTCCGCTTCAGGCGAGATGGTGGTGCCTTCGAGTTGGTACGCACCAGCGCCACCGGCCAGTACTTCATTCAACTGTCGGGGGCTGCGAATCTGCTTCTACCGGGTACCTACGATGTGGATGTGCGCGCGAGCTTCGACAATGGGGCCACGTGGTGTACGGACTTCATCGCACCGGCATGGAGTGATCCATGGGGCGATGTATGCACGCTCACCATCCTTGGCGGCGCCGAGCTACGGATGTCGGCCGAGGATGCCGAGGATCCCGACGACCGCCTGGTGCTCACCCCCAATCCGAACCAAGGCAATGAGTTCATGCTGCGACTACCTGTCGGTTCGGCGCACGGAAATTGGGAAGTGGAGATCCATGACCTCGCCGGAAGGCAAGTGCATGCATCACGCACGACAGTAGCCGAGGGAAGCGCTGGCTTCGCTGTGCGACCGATCGCCTTGGGCGTGGGCATGTATATCGTGTCGGCCACCAATGGAGAGGCCGTCCTCACCGAACGCATGGTGGTGCATTACTGATCGGTCCGCATGGGGGTCGATCCGGCGAATGACCGGAATGCAAGGCGCAGGCGGCTGCCTGATCAGCGCCGTGCCACGAAGTACATCTCGAGTTCGCCCTTGCCCTTCGCAAGCACCTTTCCGCGGGCGGTGAAGGTGAGATCGGCATCGTCCTTCAACAGTTCATGCGTGGCGGCGCTGATGTTCACCTCGCCTACCTCACCGCTGCTCTCCATACGGCTCGCCAGGTTCACGGCGTCTCCCCAGATATCGTACTGGAATTTACGGTCGCCCACGATGCCCGCCACCACGGGCCCCGTGTGAAGTCCCACCCGCATGCGGAACGCGGGTTTCCCTTCTGCTTCCCGGGCACGGGCCCGCTCCTCCATGAATTCCTGCATGGCCAGGCCCGCGCGCACGCTATCCCGCACGGAACCCGCGCGTGCCTGTGGAACACCACCTGCGGCCATGTATGCATCGCCGATGGTCTTGATCTTCTCGATCCCGTGCTCTCCCATGATCTTGTCGAACGCTTTGAAGCAGACGTTCAGTTCATCGACCAATTCGGCCGGGGAGAGAAGTTGGCTCACCTCCGTGAAGCCCTTGAAATCCGTGAACAGGATCGTCACCTGGTCGAAGTGCTTCGCATCGGCGTGGCCCTTGTCCTTCAGCTCGGTGGCTACTTCAACGGGCAGGATGTTGTGCAGGAGGTCATCGCTGCGGTCCTTCTCTCTCTGTATGGCGGCCCGTGAGCGGCGCACGAAACGCAGGCGCGCCCATAAGCCACCTGCCACGGCCAGCACTGCGATACTGGCGATGAGGAACAGATTGCGCCGGTCGCGTTCGCTCCCCAACTGCTCCTGGTAGGCGATCTCCTGCTCGAAACGCTGGCGCACATTGTCAAGACTGTCGGCGAGCATGCGCTCCCGGAAGGTACGCGTCACCTCCAGGCGCGTTACTTCCCTGCTGTTGTTCAGGCCCAGTAGCGAATCGTTCACTGTCATGTAGCGCGATTGTTCGCGGTAAGCCGTGCGGTAGTCGCCGGCAAGCTCATGCGCTTGCATGAGGCATTGGAGGCACTCGCGTTGCTGCTGAAGAAGGCCGTTCGCCGTGGCGATGCGTTCTCCTTCGGTGCAAGCGGCTATGGCTTTGCGGGCGTTGCCGAGCTGGCGGAAGAGGTTCCCGCGGTTCACATGCGTGCGCGCCAAATGCCGCATGCTGCCTATTGCGCTCAGCAAGGCTTCAGCAGAATCCAGGCAGGCGAAGGCTTCGGGCATGTGGTCCAGGCGCGCATGCACGCGCCCGAGGTTGTTGAAGGCCATGCCCATTTCCAGCTTCCGGCCCATGATGCGGTAGAGCGTCAGGCTCTGCTCGAACTCGGCCAGTGCGGTATCCAGCGCCCCCAGCTCCAGGTGGGTGGCCCCCAGGTTCAACAACGCTTGTGCGCGGCCCTTGGCATTGTCCAGTTCTTCGGACAGGGCTGCGCTGCGTTGGTAGTTCTCCAAGGCCTTGCCTAGATCGCCGAGTTCGGTGTGGATATTCCCGATGTTGTTGTACGTGCCCGCAAGTCCTTCCTTGTTGCCCAGTTCCACATCGATCCGCAAACTGTGGTCGAGCTGTTGCAACGCCTTCGGAAGATCGCCGAGATTCTTGTACACGTTGCTCAGATTACTGTACGTGTTCGCTTCGCGCTTGCGATCGTGCAAGTCCTGGGCGGTGGTCAGGCATCTCTGCAGGTAGCCGAGCGATGCGGTATAGTCGCTCTTCATGCTGCTGCCAACGGCCATCGTGGTATAGGCTTCGAATTCGGAGAGCGGCGCCCTGGCCCGTTGTGCCAGTTCGAGCTGCCTCACGGCCAGAGCCATGCCGCTATCGGGCTGCTCGAAAACGGTCTTCCAAGCCAGCACCTGCATCGCCTTCAAGCGTGCGCTGTCCGGTCGGCTCCTATCGTTCCAGACGCCCCACAGGGAATCCGATTGTGCCGTGCACATCAGGGCTGACCATAGGCCGATCAATAGGGGAACGACGCGAAGCGAGGTCACCGTGTGAAGATAGATGAGCGCCCCTCGCGGATCACCTATGCACCGCTTCGCTCATGGCGAAGATGTGCTCGGGATCTTCTTCGAACGCGGTGCCGATGACAAGGACATCCGCACCTGCTTCGCAGAGGGCGCTTGCCGTGACGGAATCTCGGATCCCACCTCCTATGATGATCGGAAGGCCCACGCTCTTGCGAACGGCTGATATCATCGCTGGACTCACGGTGCGTTGAGCACCACTGCCCGTATCCATGTAAATGGTGCGCAGGCCAAGCAATTCACCAGCGATCGCCGTTGCAGCAGCGATCCCGGGCTTGTCATGCGGTAAAGGAAGCGTCTGGCTCACATAGCTCACGGTCGTGGGCCTGCCACCATCGACGAGCATATAACCGGTCGGGATGGCTTCGATACCCATGGCCTTGATCGTTGGGGCGGCGGTAACGTGGTGGCCGATAAGCAGTTCGGGATTGCGCCCGCTGATGAGCGAAAGGAAGAGGACCGCGTCGGCGTGCTTGCTCATTTGAGCGGGGCTGCCAGGAAAGAGCACCACCGGGCGGTCGGCGATTTCCTTTACGCGCTTCACACAATGGTCGAATGAGGCGGAGGTGAGCAGGCTTCCGCCCACGAACAGCAGGTCGGCCTTGGCCATACAGGCGTTCTGCACCGTCTTCTCCAGCCGGGTCTCGGCCTGCCCGAAGTCGGGGTCGATGAGCACCGCCAGGAACTTCCTTCCGCGAACCTTGGCGTCTTCGAGTTGTTGTAGGACCGGGCCCATCGCTGCGAACATACTCAACGCTTCACCGGTAGCCCTGCTGCACAGAACCGACTACTTTCGCGCCCCGAAATGAACAGCACCATGCCCCATACCCAAACCGCCCTGAAGTACAAGGTGAAGGACCTCAACCTCGCGGATTGGGGCCGTAAAGAGATCGAACTCGCCGAAGCCGAAATGCCCGGCCTCATGGCCCTGCGCGAGAAGTACGGCAAGGACAAGCCGCTGAAAGGCGCCCGCATCGCCGGTTGCCTGCACATGACCATCCAGACGGCGGTGCTCATCGAGACGCTGAAGGAGCTCGGCGCCGAGGTAAGCTGGAGCAGCTGCAACATCTTCAGCACGCAAGACCACGCCGCCGCCGCTATCGCCAAGGCAGGCGTTCCTGTATACGCGTGGAAGGGCATGAACAACGAGGAGTTCGACTGGTGCATCGAGCAGACGATCTGCGCCTTTGAAGGAGGCCAGCCGCTGAACATGATCCTGGACGATGGTGGCGACCTTACCAACATGGTCTTCGACAAGTTCCCTGAGCTGGTGAAGGGCATCAGAGGCTTGAGCGAGGAGACCACCACAGGCGTACACCGCCTGATGGAACGCGAGAAGAACGGCACGTTGGTGATGCCCGCGATCAACGTGAACGACAGCGTGACCAAGAGCAAGTTCGACAACAAGTACGGCTGCAAGGAGAGCGCCGTGGACGCCATTCGCCGCGCCACCGACATCATGATGGCCGGCAAGGTGGCCATCGTCTGCGGTTACGGTGATGTGGGCAAGGGCACTGCCGCATCACTGCGTGGCGCAGGTGCGCGTGTGATCGTTACCGAGATCGATCCCATCTGCGCATTGCAAGCCGCGATGGACGGTTTCGAGGTGAAGAAGCTGGTACCGAACGTGCATCGTGCTGACATCATCATCACCACCACGGGCAACTTCAACATCGTTACGGAAGCCGCCTTCCGGAAGATGAAGGACAAGGCCATCGTGTGCAACATCGGCCACTTCGACAACGAGATCGACATGGCCTGGCTGAACAAGGCGTACGGCAACACCAAAGTGGAGATCAAGCCACAGGTGGACAAGTACACCATCGATGGCAAGGACATCATCATACTTGCGGAGGGCCGCTTGGTGAACCTAGGCTGCGCCACGGGCCACCCCAGCTTCGTGATGAGCAACAGCTTCACGAACCAGACCCTGGCCCAGTTGGAGTTGTGGCAGAACCACGGCAAATACGAGAACAAGGTGTACGTGCTGCCCAAGCACCTCGATGAGATGGTGGCCAGCTTGCACCTGGCCAAGATCGGTGTGGAGCTGGAAGAGCTCACCGACGCTCAGGCCAAGTACATCGGCGTACCGAAGAACGGCCCGTTCAAGAGCGACGCTTACCGTTACTGAACCGAGTACCTCAACAATGGAAGGCCCGGTCGTTCGACCGGGCCTTCAACTTATACATCGTACGGGCTCAATCGTAGATCCTCAGTATCGTCCCGTTGAACGTGGTGTTGTAGCGCTTCAGGTCTATGGACGCAGGGCCCTCAATGACGCTGCCGTTATTGATGAGGAAGGCGGAGTGGCAGCATAGGCTGTCGCGAGCGATCACCTCGGAACTGTCGACGAATACCCGGCACAGGTTGCTGGTCTGGTACGTGCAATGGCGGTCCAATGCCACGAATTCGGTGGGGCTGGCGCGGTACACGATAAGGCCTTGGGATCCACCGGTGAGGTAAAGCCATCCGCCGGGCACGGCCAGGTCCACGTACGAAGGGTTGTTCACATTGATGCTGATGTCGAGGTTCACCGGGGGCACCCCGTTCGTGTTCTCCTTGCGGCATCCCGGCAGGGCCAGGAGGCCTGCGCAAAGAAGGAGCAAGAGGGAATGGTTGGTGCGGGCCATGCGATAGCAACGCGAACGTGCGAAAGGTAGGTATGCGGCTGCCTCGGACCGGGGCGTTAATCTTGCCCCATGCTCCGACGCCTCCTGCTCGTACTGGTCCTCCTCACGGGGGTCCCCGCTTCTTCGCATGCCCAGGATGGCATCAGCCAGAGGCAGCAGGAGAAGATCCTCGCCAAGAAAGCGAAGGAGGACAAGAAGGCCAAGGCACAGAAGGAGAAGGACGATCGCAAGCGGCATCTCTCGGTGCAGGACAAGAAGACGCGCAAACGCATCGAGCGCAATCGTCGGCGCGCAGAGCGTGGCGGTCCCGGTCCGCATCGCGATGGCTTCTTCCGGCGTTTGTTCACTCGCTAGACAGGCTCGGACGTGTATAGAACACG
The DNA here is from genome assembly GCA_016710965.1 of Flavobacteriales bacterium. GTDB lineage: Bacteria > Bacteroidota > Bacteroidia > Flavobacteriales_F > PHOS-HE28 > PHOS-HE28. The sequence continues at coordinate 323,202 of JADJTW010000031.1, read as the reverse complement.
CGCATCTTCGGGCGCCCTATCAAGCGCATCGGTGCGTTGCACGGATATCTTGCCCCCACATCACGATACGATGCGTGCGCAGCACTTTCATCAACGCCCCCGCCGATCGCCGCGAACCTTCGGAAGCGGCCGTCCAGCGCGGCAATGCGAAAATTCCGCCGATCGGTTGCTTTTCTATATTTACGCCCCCTCGTCGCGCAGTTCAGCAGAACGTAAAACCTACCGTTGATGGTGAGAAGGTTATTCTCCTCAGTCGCCCTTTGTGTCATCGTAGCGCTGCCTGCGCTCGCCCAGGTGGGCACCGGCAGCCTCAAGGGCAAGATCTCCGATAAGAAGACCGGCGAACCGTTGCCGTTCGTGAACGTGGTCATCGAGACGCGTGGCAGCCAGGTAAGCGGTGGCGCCACGGACTTCGATGGCAACTACTTCATCAAGCCCATTGACCCGGGCACCTATGATGTTGTGGTGAGCTATGTTGGCTACCAGCCTTACAAGCAGACGGGAGTAGTGGTGAACAGCAACATCATCACCTTCCTCAACATGGCCCTTACGGCCGGTATCGAGCTCCAGGAGTTCGAAGTGATTCAATACACTGTGCCGTTGATCCAGAAGGATGGCGGAGCCAGTGGCGGCACGGTCACCCGGGAGGATATCGCCAAGATGCCGGGTCGTAGCGCCGCTAGCATCGCTACAACCGTGGCAGGCGCCAGCGATGCCGGGACGGGCGGTGGCATCAGCATCCGCGGTGCGCGCTCGGAGAACACCTATTACTATATCGACGGCGTGAAAGTGCCGGCTGGTGCAGGCACTGGCCTGCCGAAGAGCGCCATCGAGGAGGTGCAAGTGATCACCGGCGGCGTGCCTGCCAACTACGGCGATGTGACCGGCGGCCTCATCAACATCACCACCCGCGGTCCCAGCCGCAGTTTCTTCGGTGGCGTGGAATACCTCACCAGCGGTTACAAGGTGGGTGAGGACATCACGGACATCATCGGCTTGGACAAGTATGCCTTCAACCAGCTCGAAGCCAGCCTCAGCGGCCCCATCCTCTTCAAAAAGGACAGCGTGGGCAACAAGACCAAGCCGCTCATCGGCTTCTTCTTCAGCGGCCAGTACACCAATGTAGTGGATGGCGCCCCCAGCTATCTCGGCGATGTGCGCGTGAACCCTGACAAGCTGGCGCAGTTGAGCGCCGAGCCCGCACGACTGCTTCCTGCTGGTAGTGAAGGCTATACGGTCGGATACAACAGTTCTTTCCTTCGCAGTTCGGATGTAGAGACGATCAAGACCCGCCAGAACGCAGGCTCCACCAGCTATCTCGCATCGGGCAAGATCGATATCACCACCACGCCCACGGTGAACCTTACCGGCGGCGGATCTCTTGACTACGGCAATCGCCAGAACTACAACCGCAGCAACTCGCTCCTCAATCCCGATCAGAACACGCGCATCAAGGAGACCACTTGGAGGAGCTTCATCAAGTTCACCCAGCGCTTCACCAACAGGACCGAGGATCAGGAGAACCGGTCAACGATCAAGAACGCCTTCTACAGCCTGCAGTTCGACTACAGCCGCTACCAGAACAAAGTGGAGGATTTCGTGCATGCCGACCGCCTCTGGGATTACGGCTATGTGGGCCGCTTTGACACCTACCGAGCGAGGCAGTTCCAATTCGACGCGCAGAACAACCGGTTCTTCCAGATCGGCGAGCGCGATACGCTGGTGACCTACTCGCCTGGGACCATCAATCCCGAGCTGGCCGCGTTCACCAACTACTATTTCAACAACATGCCGGTGGAGCAGTTCCCCATTGCTCTGCTCTTCAGCGATCAAGGGGGCAGCGTCGATGGCTATCAAGGCTACCGCGAGAACTATACGCTCAGCGACGGGAAGGGCGTGATCTGGAACGGCGACCGCCCCAGCAGCCTTTACGACCTCTGGAACAACATCGGCTTCATCGATGATCCCAATGGAGCTGAGTTCCGCAAGCGCCGCAACGATCAGATCCGCTTCACCGCTATTGGCAGCGCTGATGTGGGCCAGCATGCTGTAAGCATGGGGGTGGAGTACGAGCAACTGACCCAACGCCGCTACGACCTGGCGCCTACCGGCCTTTGGGGCCGCGGTCGTCTGCTCGTGAACGATCACATCCAGCAGTGGTATGGACCCGCCGACAGCCTGCCTCCCGTGACGATCGTCGAGATCCCACAGAGCCAGTTCCCCTTCTGGATCTATTCGCGCAAGTTCAGCGCGGCCGATCAGAGCACCTTCGACCGCAGCTTGCGCAGTTCGCTGGGCCTCGATCCCAACGGCACCGACATGATCAACCTCGATGCGCTCTCGCCCGATGCCCTCTCGCTGGATATGTTCTCACCGGACGAGCTGATCAACAACGGGAACGGTCTGGTGGGCTATGTAGGCTACGACCACTTGGGCAAATTGCTCACGGCCAAGCCCAGCTTCGACGATTTCTTCGATGCCAAGGATGAGCGAGGCGATTATATGCGCCAACAAGCCCCATTCCAGCCGATCTACATGGCTGGGTATGTCATGGACAAGTTCGCCTTCGACGACATCATCTTCAACGTGGGCGTACGTGTGGACCGCTATGACGCCAACCAGAACGTGCTGAAGGACAAGTACCTCTGGCGTGATGCCTTTCGTGCGGGGGATGCGGTGCCCAACAGCGACATCCGCGGATTGCTCGCGAACCGCCCGGAGAACATCGGCGACGATTTCGTGGTGTATGTGAACGACTACGCCAACCCCACGAGCATCAAAGGCTATCGCGATGGCGACCAGTGGTACAGTGCCAATGGTACTGAGCTCACTGATGGAACCTCGTTGCAAGAGGGAGGTACTGTGCGACCCTACCTCGTGAACGGGGAGAGCGATGCCGGTGATCTCGATGGCAGCACCTTGCGCAAGAGCGCTTTCGAGGATTATACGCCGGTGATCAACGTGATGCCCCGTGTGGCCTTCAGTTTCCCCATCAGCGACGAAGCCGTCTTCTTCGCACACTACGATGTGCTCACGCAGCGTCCGGCCGCCGGCCAATCCCGCCTCGATCTTGTCGGTCTGTCATACATCGCCAATACGGGCGACATACAGAACAACGCTGCGCTGAAGCCCACCAAGACCATCGACTACGAACTGGGCTTCCAGCAGGTGCTCAGCAAGTCGTCCTCCCTGAAGCTCTCGGCCTTCTACCGCGAATTGCGCGACCAGATCCAAGTGCGCAACGTGGCCAACGCATGGCCGCGCTCCTACCGCACCTATGACAACTTCGATTTCGGCACGGTAAAGGGCTTCAGCACCACTTTCGACCTTCGCCGCACAGGCAATGTGTGGATGCGCGCCAGCTACACCTTGCAGTTCGCCGACGGAACGGGCAGCGGTCCCAATACCGGGCTCACTCTCATCAACAGCGGACAGCCCAACCTGCGCACCATCTCGCCGCTCGACTTCGACCAACGCCACCGCTTCCAGGTAACTACCGATTTCCGTTATGGAGGTGGTAAGGACTACAACGGCCCGATGCTCTTCGGCAAGCCCGTGTTCCAACGCACCGGCATCAACTTCGTTAGCATCCTGGGCAGCGGTACGCCTTACAGCCGCAGCAGCCAGGTGGTTAGCGAAGGCACCGCCCAGACGAACTATCGTCTCGACGGTACGCTCAACGGTGCGCGCCTGCCCTGGCAGTTCACCACCGATATGCAGATCGACCGCGATATCCCGCTCACCTTCGCTGGTGAGGAGGGTGATAAGGCCAAGAGCGCCAACCTGAACGTGTACCTGCTTGTGACCAACGTGTTCAACACCGAGAACATCACCGGCGTCTATCGCTACACCGGTTCGCCCAACAACGACGGATACCTCGCACAGCTCAACGACCGCACGCAGATCGACCCCGATGCGTTCCGCGAGATGTACGGGATCAAGATCAATAACCCCGGCAACTATGGCGCTCCGCGCACCATCCGCCTGGGCGTACGTTTCGATTTCTGATGAACAAACGACCGAAGAACATGAAAGGCCTCACTAGCGCGAATTCCACCAGAACCTTCGCTCTGAGCCTGTTTGCCGCCATGGCCCTGCACGCCATGGCATGGAACCCGCCCGCGGGCGGTGGCATGGCCACGCAAGGCGGCGGGAATGCCGCCAATGCGCCCAAGGCCGCAGCCTGCTCGCCGGCCTCGCAACTCACCGAGATCGCATACAACAATGTGCGTGCGGTGATCGAGAACGGCGGCAACTTCTGGCAGCGACGCGCCCAAGGGCTTTCGGGCTACGAGGTGCCGAAGACCGAGGACTTCACAGGCCCCTGCTCCATCTTTGCGGGTGCGCTCTGGATGGGCGGTCTCTCCTCCGCAGGACAATTGAAGATCGCGGCGGTGCTCTACCGCACCGATGGCAACGATTTCTGGCCCGGCCCACTCAACCGCGAGGATGCGAGCACCGAGGCTGACGTATGCAACGAGTACGATGAATTCTGGATCACCACGCGCGCGCAAGCCGAAGCGCATCTGGCATGGGCGAATTGCGGCAGCGACCAAGCCTGCATCGACGCGCTCTTCCCGAATGGCTATTCCGTTCCGGAGACCTTCCGCAGCTGGCCGGCACTCGGCGATCCCGAAGCCGGGCAGGACCTGTACCTGGCGCCATTCTTCGACTACGATGCCGACGGCAGCTACAACCCTGATGCGGGCGATTACCCCGATTACGGCTTCGACCTGAGCGTGGAGGATTGCAAGAACAAGCAGCGCGAGGATCCCGTGCCGCTCTTCGGCGACTACAACATCTTCTGGATCTTCAACGACAAGGGGGATGCCCACACGGAAACACAAGGTCAGCCTATCGGTCTCGAGGTGCGCGCACAGGCTTTCGCCTTCAGCGCCAACAACGAGATCAACAATATGACCTTTTACAACTACACGGTCATCAACTGGGCGTCGCAAACCCTTACGAACACCTACTTCGGCCACTTCGTTGACCCTGACCTGGGTTGCAGTAACGACGATTTCGCCGGATGCGATGTGCGCCGCGGTTTGGGCTATGTGTACAACTGGCAGGACGTGGACAACGGCTGCTTGGGGGCTGTGGGATATGGTGGTCCAGCTCCGCCTCCGCCTGCTGTGGGCGTGGATTTCTTCGAGGGACCCTTCCAGGATGCTGATGGGGTGGACAACCCCGGTCCGCAGTCTTACTTGGAGACCTATGATTGCGAGCAAGCAAGGTTGCTGCATGGGATCCCGTACAAGGGCATCGGTATCGGCTATGGCGATGGCGTCGCGGACAACGAGCGTTTCGGCATGCGCGCCTTCATCTACTTCAACCGCAGCAGCCCCAACGGCAACATCACCGATCCGGGCAGCGCACCGCAGTTCTACAACTACCTGCGCAGCATATGGAAGAACAACATCCCCCAGAGCTATGGTGGCACTGGATACAGCGAGGACCCGAACGCCATTCGCGCGTACTACATGTTCCCCGGCGATAGCGATCCCGTGGGCTGGGGTACCGATTGCGTGCCGCAGCCCCCTTGGAGCGAAACCGTGCAGACCCCGGCCACGCCGGACCGCCGCTTCGTGCAGAGCGCGGGTCCCTTCACGCTCGAAGCCGGTGCCTTCAACAACATCACCGTGGGCGTGGTATGGGCTCGTAGTCAAACGGGCAACGCAGCTTCCAGCCTTGGACCGCTTCGTGTTGCCGACGACAAGGCGCAAGCGCTCTTCGACAACTGCTTCAAGATCCTCGATGGTCCCGATGCGCCGGATTTGAGCATCCGCGAACTGGACCAGGAGCTGATCATCTATATCAGCAACCCCACAGGCAGCAACAACGAGAACGAGCAGTACCATGAGGTGGACCCCATCATCCCGCTGGACAATGGTGCAGGCGGGCCTCCGTACGATCGTGAGTATAAGTTCGAGGGGTACAAACTGTACCAGATGAGAAGTGCCGATGCGAGCGTGGCCGACATCGGCAATGATGAGCTCGCACGCCTCGTTTACCAAGGCGATGTGCAGAACGGCGTAGGCCAGATCGTGAACTACTTCTACGACGATGGCATCCAGCAGACGGTGCCAGTGGCCATGGTGAATGGTCCGGATACCGGCGTCGTTCATAGCCTGCGAATCACCAAGGACTTCTTCGCCCAGGGCGATAACAAGCTGGTGAACTTCAAGACCTATTATTACCTGTGCATTGCATACGGATACAACAACTACGAGGACTACAACCTGCAAAGCGGTACGGGCCAGCCATTCCCCTACGTTGCTGGTCGTAAGGCGGCGTTCGGTGGCATCCGCAGCTATGTGGGCATCCCCCACAAGCCGCAACCCCAAGCCGGCGGCACGGTACAGAACTCCAGCTACGGCGATCGCCTGCAGGTGACACGGTTGGAGGGACAGGGCAACGGACAGCTGGAGCTTCAGCTTACCAAGGCCACTGAGAACGCAATCGTAGCAGCGAGCACTTCGCGTGTGGACCAGCTCACTTATGAGCTGGGCAAAGGCCCCATCGAGGTTAAAGTGGTGGACCCATTGCGCGTGCCGGATGCGAGCTTCGAAGTATGGTTCGCCGACACCGCCACCGCTGGCAACCTGAACGATGCGTTCTGGTACCTGGTGAACACCACCACCGGTGACACCATCGACAGCGACCGCGCCATCGACATCGGCTACGAGCAGCTCTTCCCGCAGTACGGTATCTCCGTCACCATCGGCCAGAGCTACTATAACGGGGATTACACCACCCCTATAGGGACCGGCAAGATCGAATTTGCCGATCCTTCCAAGGCATGGCTCACCGGCATTCCGGACAACGATGGGGAGGTGGCCGACAACTGGATCCGTAGCGGCACCTTTGTACAGGAGGTCACCGCGCCGGAGGTAGCCGTGTACAGCGATCGCTTGGGCAAGGACGACCTGGAGACCTACGAGAATATCCTCAACGGCACCTGGGCGCCCTGGCCTCTGGTAGGGGAAGCCAATTTCCAACCTGGTTCCGCCACCGATGTGAACCAGAGCATGGCCCTCTCGAAGATCAACGAACTGCCGAGCGTGCAGGTGGTGATCACCAGCGACAAGAGCAAGTGGACACGCGCTCCGGTACTTGAGCAGGAGTCCAACACCACACTCTCCGTCGGCAACGTGGCCAGGCTGGCGTTGCGCGCTTCGCCAAGCATCGACAAGAACGGCCGCAAGAGCGGAACGCCAGGCTGCAACGAGAACGAGGCCACGCTCGGCAACCTGCAACCCACTGGCATGGGCTGGTTCCCGGGTTATGCCATCGATCTGGAGACCGGCGAACGCCTCAATATGGGCTATGGCGAGAACAGCTTCTGGGGCGGTGAGATCGGCCGCGACATGATCTGGAACCCGAACAGCCAGGCATTCCTGCCAGCCCCGCAAGGAGAGATCCCCACGCCATACTTCGGTGGCGGGCACTGGATCTACGTATGGAAGAACGATCGCGCGTGCGGCAACGCGGATCGCGTTCCGAACTACGATGAGGCACGCTACATCTACACCACGTTGCCCACACCTGGTCAGGGTCGGTTGAAGGTCTTCCGTGGTTTGGCTTGGGTCGGTAGTGCCTTGGTCGCACCGGGCAAGGAGTTCCTGAGCACCGAAGTGCGCATCCGCTTGAACGTTGAGAAGCCGTACAAGGCGTACGTGAACTACAACGGCGGACCAACGGATCCGGCCATCGATGTGAGCCGCAACAACGGCTTGCCGCTCTACAAGTTCGGCACGCAGGGCTTCGCTACCCAGACGCAAGTGGCCACGGTGGCAGAGGATTTCCTGGAGGAGATCAACATCACCCCGAATCCCTACTACGCCTTCAGCGGCTACGAGACATCACGCCTGGACAACCGCGTGAAGTTCATCAACCTGCCACAGACATGCACGATCTCCATCTACACGGTGAATGGCACGCTGGTGCGCAAGTTCCGCAAGGACAACTCGCTCACCTACGTGGATTGGGACCTGAAGAACTCCAATAACATCCCCATCGCTGGCGGCGTGTACATCTGCCATGTGGAGGTGCCTGGCGTGGGCGAGAAAGTGATCAAGTGGTTCGGCGTGCTGCGCCCGCTCGACCTGCAGAACTTCTAAGCCGTACCTGACGAACCGAAGGACCATGAAGAGAACGATGAACCGAACGGCAGTGCTCCTGGCGGCACTGGCCATGTTCTGCGGAGGCACTGCCTATGCGGGCAACCCCGACCGGGCAGGCAGCGCGGGTGCCACCCAATTGCTGCTGAATCCGTGGGCTCGCTCCAGCGGTTGGGGCCTGGCCAACAGCGCCAGCGTGCGTGGGGTGGAAGCCATGTATGGCAACATCGCGGGCCTGTCGCAGGTGAACAAGACCGAGCTGGTCTTCTCCAGCACGCGCGTGGCCGATACGGGCATGAACGTCAACAGCATCGGCTTCGGCCAGAAGCTGGGGTCCTCTGGCGTGCTGGGCGTTACGGCCACGACCTTCTCCTTCGGCGAACTGGAGGTGACCACCTACGACAATCCCGAAGGCGGCCGGGGCGGCTACAAGCCCACCATGGCCAACATCGGTCTGGCCTACTCGAAGAGCTTTTCCAACAGCATCTTCGGTGGCATCCTCATCCGTGTGGTTTCAGAGGCGACTTCCAACGTGCGCACGCAGGGCGTGTGCTTCGATGCCGGCATACACTACGTTACCGGTCCGCAGGACAACATGCACTTCGGCATCGCGCTCAAGAACGTCGGACCCGCCATGCAGTTCAGCGGCGACGGGCTTGCGGTCCAGGGCCTGCTTGTGAACGGGAGCGACCAGCTCACCTTGCAGCAGCGCTCGGGCAAATTCGAGATCCCCTCGTTGCTGAACATCGGTGCGGCCTACGATTGGAACGTGAACGAAATGCACCGCGTCACCTTCGCAGGCACCTTCATCTCCAACTCCTTCACCAAGGACCAGGGCCTCGTCGGCGTGGAGTATGCTTTCCGAAAGATGGTCCACCTGCGGGCAGGCTATCTCTACGAGAAGGACATCACCAGTGCAGAGGAGCGCGCAAGCTGGTTCACGGGCCCTTCGGCCGGTGTAAGCTTCGACTTCCCTTTCGGTCAGGAGAAGAAATCCGCCGTTGCCATCGACTACGGCTACCGGACGACCAACCCGTTCGGCGGCTTCCACAGCATTGGCCTGCGCCTCAGCTTCTGATCGCAGAGCACTACCTTCGGGAAGAGGACCTTTAGGGGTCCTCTTCCATTCTATCATCATCAAGTCCGTTGCCATGAGCACACCGGCCTACTACACCGAAGAAGGGTTGAAGAAGCTGATGGACGAGCTGCACCAAATGCGCAGCGTGGAGCGCCCCCACCTCAGCCAGCAGATCGCCGACGCCCGCGACAAAGGCGATCTGAGCGAGAACGCAGAGTACCACGCAGCCAAGGAGGAGCAGGGACTGCTGGAGGCGCGCATAGCGAAGTTGGAGGAAGTGGTGGCCAATGCCCGCGTGATCGATGCCTCGCAAATGGATACGAGCAAGGCCTTCATCCATACCACCGTGAAGGTGAAGCAGATCGGCACCGGGGCGGAAAGGAGCTTCACCCTTGTTGCCGAGAGCGAATCGGACATCAAGACCGGCAAGATCAGCGTGGGATCGCCCATTGGCAAGGGCCTGTTGGGCAAGGCCGTGGGCGAGGTGGCCGAAGTGGTCACACCGGCGGGCAGCACCCGGTTCGAGATCATCGAGATCACGCGTTGACGATGCCCAGCATCTTCACACGCATCATCAACGGCGAGATCCCCTGCTACAAGGTGGCCGAGGACGAGCGCTTCCTTGCCTTTCTCGACATCAATCCCCTTAAGGAAGGGCACACCCTTGTTGTGCCGAAACTGGAGATCGATAGGTTCTTCGACCTTCCACAGGAGGTACTGTCCGGCATGCTGCCGTTCGCACAAGGCGTGGCGCGGAGGATCGCGAAGGCGGTTCCTTGCGATCGCGTAGGCGTGAGCGTCATCGGCCTGGAAGTGCCGCATGCGCACATGCACCTGATCCCGATCGATCGCATGAGCGACATGGATTTCGCAGGCCCCAAGCTGATGTACGCACCGGAGGAATTCGCGGCGATCGCCGAACGGATCCGGATGGCCTAGGTTCCTATTTCACCCGCTCCGGGTTGTTGCGCACGAAGGCGCCCCAATCCGATGAGCCCCGGGCTTTTCCACCTCCTCCGGCGGCCATCGAGCGCACGCTTCGGCCGGTATTGGCGAAGTGGTGGCACACGGCCACGGCCACGGCATCGGTGGCGTCAGTGCTTGCGGGCAGCTCGGCGATGCAAAGGATGTTCAACAGCATGGCAGCAACCTGCTCCTTGCTGGCGTTGCCATTCCCGGTGATGCTCTGCTTGACACGCTTCGGCGCGTATTCCACCACGGGTATGTCGCGTTGCAACGCTGCGGCGATCGCAACGCCTTGCGCCCGTCCCAGCTTCAGCATGCTCTGCACGTTCTTGCCGAAGAACTGTGCTTCGATGGCCAGTTCATCCGGTCTGTGCTGGGCGATGATGCGCGCCGTTTCCCGGAATATGGCGTGCAACTTCAACGCGTGGTCGCCCTTCACCGGGAAACGGATGGCGCCAGCTTCCAGAAGACGGACTCCGGCAGCTTCCACGACCAGCAGGCCGTAGCCCATCACGGTCGTGCCGGGATCGATGCCTAGGATGATCCCGCCTCTACGGGACAAGTTGCGCTCTGTGGCCACCGGTCTACTTTTGATCGTCTTGAAACCAACGCCGCCGAAGGTACCGTGAGCCGCCGCACCATCCTGTTCATCCGTTGGGGCGTGTTCATCCTGGCGTGCGGCTTCCTCTACGTGCGGCTCGCTCGTCACTCCGATCCTGCGGCGTTCACCGAACTGCTTGCTGCAAGGGATCGGAGCTTGCTGTGGTCGGCGATGGCTTCCACATTCGTTCTTATGCTGCTGAATTGGGGCATCGAAGCGGTGAAGTGGCGCAAGCTGGTCCAAGGGCTCGAAGCGCTGAGCCTGCGCCGCGCGGTGGCAGCGGTTTATGCGGGTACGAGCATCGGGCTGATCACCCCCAACCGCGTGGGTGAATTCGTGGGCCGTGTGCTCTTCCTCGCGCCAGCGCACCGCATACCCGGCAGCTTCGCAACCGCAGTTGGAAGCATCGCGCAGTTCGTGGTCACCGTGGTCACCGGCACCATCGCCTTCAGCCTCATGCGGGCCGGTACGTGGCCATTGGATGGAAGCCCGTGGACGTCGATCGCCGGCATGGTGCTGTGTTCCGTGGTCGCTGGCGGCAGCCTGGTGCTTTATTTCAACCCCGATCTGTTGCGCACCCTGATCGCACGCCTGCCGGTGGTACGTCGTTGGGAACGCCATGCGGCGGTGCTCGAAGGGTTCAGCTTGAAGGAGCTCTTCGCCGTGCTCATGCTCAGCCTTGCGCGCTACGTGGTGTTCACGGTGCAATTCCTCATCGTGCTGGCCGCAGTGGCCGGGATTGCGCCGGGCGAAGCGCTGCTCGCCGTTCCAGTGGCTTTCCTCATTTCCACGCTGATCCCTACGGTGATGCTCACCGAGCTGGGCGTGCGCGGATCCGTCGCCGTTGCGCTCATTTCCCCGCAGGTATCCCAGGACCAAGGGGTCTTCCTCGCCAGCACCTTGCTCTGGCTCATCAACATCGGGGTGCCCGCCCTCGTTGGCAGCTTCATCCTGCTGCTGGCGCGCATTCGTTCGGCAGGTGAATGAACGGGCTCCTGATCACATCACTCGTCCTCTTCGCCTGCGCGTTGGTCTTCGCGCAGGTGATCGGCGCTTGGCGCGAAGCGATCCGGAAAGAGGATCAAGCGACGAAGGGGGAACTGGGCGATCAGCCCCTTGTGAGCGTGATCGTACCCGCGCGTGATGAAGCCGGCAACATCGCGGTGCTGCTCCAGGACCTCTATGGGCAACGATATCCGCAGGAGCGAATGGAAGTGATCGTGGTGGACGACGGCAGCACCGACACCACAGCCGGGATCGTGGAGGGAATGATGCGTAGCTGGCCACAACTGCGCCTGCTGAAGAGCGATGGGACGGGCAAGAAGAGCGCGATCACCACGGGCGTTGTCGCAGCGAAGGGCGAACTGGTCGTGCTGACGGATGCCGACGTGCGGTGCGGCCTGGATCGTATCATCAGCATAGCCGCGCATTGGCGAAGCGTGCAGAGCGACCTGGTCATTCTGCCGGTGTATACGGATGGTCATGGGGCGCTCGGTCGCTTGCAAGAAGAAGAGCAGGCTGCTTTGTTGGGCATGGCGATGGGCAGCGCAACTCGTGGGAGGCCTTCGCTGGCGTATGGTGCCAACTTGGCCTTCAGACGCGAAGCTTTCCTGGCTGTGGGTGGATACGAGGGCGATCGCTTCGCCAGTGGCGATGATCTGTTCCTCCTGCAACGCATGCAAAGGGCGGGCAAGCGGATCACATGCCTGTTCGATAGGGAGGCGCTTGTCACAGCCAGTGCAGTGCATTCGGCCGGCGCCTTTGTTGCGCAGCGCTTGCGCTGGGCGGGAAAGATGGGCGGCGCGGGTTTCACTACTGCAGCTCCCGGCCTTGCAGCCCTGTTGTTCCCGTGGGTCCTGCTCTGGCATTCGCTGCGGCATGACCTCGCCGCCGGCATCGGTGACCATCTTCTCTACAGCACCGCTCTCCTGATCATGGCGTGGTCGTGCTGGTTCGTACCCATCATCGCCATGGTGGGCGATGTACGTCGCCAGGCGGGTCGACCCACGAACATCCCGGCTACGGTGCTCAGCCTGATCGTCTTCTCGTGCTATGCTCCGCTGATCGCGCTTGGCTCGCTGATCGTCCGCCCCAAGTGGAAGGGCCGCAACCTATGACCGCGAAGGAGCCTGCGAAGCCATTGGCTTCGCCAGTGCTGATCATTGCTTGCGAAACTCTTAGAACGGCAGATCGTCCTCGTCGCTGCCACCCACTGGCGGCATATCAGCAACGGCTGGCGGAGGTGCGCTCTGGCGGGCGCCACCGTTGCCAGCTGCGCTTGGAACTGCACCGGCACGCTCGATGCGGTTGCCGCTGAGGCTGAGGAAGTACTTCGTCACGCCATCCTTGGTCCATTCCCGCCCGTCCACGTACGCGGTCACGCTCACTTCATCGCCGGGGTTGTAGCCCTCGAGCAGCCCCGTCTTGTCCTGCTTGAACTCGATAGGGATGTGCTTGGGGAACTGCCCGCCTTGTTCGGTGACTACGAGTTCGCGCTTGCTGAACTTCTCGCTGACCTGTTGGGTCTTTCCGACCACCTTTACGGTGCCGGTGATGGTGACTTGTGCCATGTTCTTATCGTGAATTATAGGAGAGTATCGTCTTCCATGCTTCATCTACGCGGTCCTGAGCGAGCAGCTGTTGGGCGTAGTGATGAAGTGAGGTGCGCAGTTCTTCGGGTTGGTCTTTCAGGGCGATGAAGGTATCGCTCAACTCGGTCAACTTGTATTCGTTCACCGCTGTTTCATCCGGGATGACGAGCGCGGCGCCGAGCTTGCCCAGATCATTACCGGTGAGCACCGTGCTCAGGCGTGCTTCGGGCGGAAGTGCGTCCACGCCTACGCCGATGTGGGTGTTGGGTTGCGGCAGATCGAAGAGCGCATCACCGTGCGCGCGGGCATAGGTGCTTCCGCCCATGCGGCCCACGAGGTCGATCTTCTGCTGATCGATCTTTCCGCTCGCATCCAGTACGGCTTCGTCCACGTGGATCATCACCACCTCGCAGATCACCAGGTTCCCCGCGCCGCCACCATTGCCGGTCTCGATCACTTGCTTCACCACGCACTCGAACTGAACAGGGCTCTCCTTCACACGGAAGGGCTTCACCTTCTCTGAGGCGATGGGTGTGAACCCGGATTTCTCGAACTCGTTCACGCCCTCCGGATATTCGCCGCTGGCCACGCTCATCTGCTGCACCATGGCGTAGGTGACCACGTTGATGACCACCTCGGGCACGGCCTTCACGTTGTGGTAGCTGTGCTTGGTCGTGTTGTCCCTGCCGCGCCGTGCTGGACTGAAGATCAGCATGGGCGGGTTGGCACCGAAGCAATTGAAGAAGCTGAAAGGGCTCAGGTTCGGGCGGCCCAGCGCATCAATGGTGCTGGCGAAGGCGATGGGGCGCGGGCCGATGGCCCCCACAAGCAGGCCATGGATCTCGCCAACAGAAAGGGTAGATGCGTCGAAATGCTTCATCTGCCTTGGAGAAGGGCGAATGTAGCCGCGTGCGCCGAACCCATACATGACCATGGCCGGGCGGCTATCTTCGCCGTCCATTTTCACGGACGTGGCGGAATTGGTAGACGCGCTGGTCTTAGGAGCCAGTACCGCAAGGTGTGGGGGTTCGAGTCCCCCCGTCCGTACGATGCACGAGTTGTCAGTTGCTGGTTGTCTGTTGTCCGGCTTCCTGGCCGCCTGCCGAACCGCCCGCCTGACAACCAACAACTGACAACGGACAACTGATCACCCATGAACATCGAGAAACTAGAGACCGGATCCCTCACGGCAACCCTGAAGGTGAAGCTGAGCCCGGAGGATTACAACCCCGGGGTGGAGAAGGCACTGAAGGAGCAACGCAAGAGTGCTGTATTGCCAGGCTTCAGGCCCGGCCAGGTTCCCATGACCTTGATCAAGAAGCGCGTGGGCAAGGCCGTCCTGGTGAATGAAGTGGAGCGGTTGATCGATGAGAACCTGCGGAACTACTTGCAGCAGAACGCCATCAGGGTGCTTGGCCAACCGCTGCCGAAGCATGCCGAAGCGGATCACAACAACTGGGACGAACCCGGCGAATTCGAATTCGCATACGAGATGGGCCTCGCGCCTTCCATCGATGTGGAACTGGACAAGGTGAAGGTCGAATACCCTGTGGTGGATGTGAACGACGAACTGGTTCAGAAGGAGGTGGATGATATGCGACGTCGGTTCGGGAAGCTGGAGAACGGGACGGTGAGCGAAGCCAATGACATGCTCCTCGGCGACATGATCGAGCTGGCTTCCGATGGCTCCATGAAGGAAGGCGGCATCATGCACCGCGCCACCAGGACCAGGAGGACCTGGCCCGCATGCTGGGCGTGGACCATGACCGGATCCACCACATCGAAGGCAACTTCATCTTCCGCATAGCGGAGATCAAGCGCATGGCCATGGTGGCTTTGGACCAGGACCTCTTCGATCGGATCTACGGCAAGGACGCCGTGAGCGATGAAGCAGGTTTCCGCGCGAAAGTGAAGGAAGGCCTGGAGCGCAGCTTCCAGCGGGACAGCGACCGCATCTTCAAGCGGTTGGTGATGAAAGCACTGAACGAGAAGGCCAGCTTCGGCCTGCCCGACAGCTTCCTCAAGCGCTGGATCCAGGAGACGAGCAAGGAGCCGGTTTCCGCCGACCAAGTGGAAGAGAGCTATGCCAGCTACGCCGAAGGTTTGAAGCGCCAGCTGGTGGAAGACCGCGTGATCGAGAAATACGGGCTTGAGGCGAAGGGCGAGGAGATCGACGCCTTCGCCAAGCGGTACATAAGCGACCAGTTCGCCCAATACGGCATGCCGGCGCCAGAAGGGGAGAAGCTGCAGCAGATGGCAGGTCGGCTGTTGGGCGACCGCGAGCAGATCACTCGCATGCGCGACAGCATCGTGCAGCAGAAACTTACCGTTCACTTCCGGACCCTGCTGGAGCCCAAGGAGAAGAAGGTGAGCTTCGATGAGTTCATAAACTTGGCCCGTACCGCATAGGATCCCTCGCGATCCTTGGCGTACTTCGTGACCCAAACACCGACAGGATGTTCCCCAAAGACGAGTTCCTCAAGTACGCCGTGAAGCACCGCGGTATCTCCAGCACAGCGCTGAACGGTTACGTCACCGCTTCGATGACACCGTACATCATCGAGGAGCGCCAGTTGAACGTGGCCCAGATGGACGTGTTCAGCCGCTTAATGATGGACCGCATCATCTTCCTAGGCACCGGCATCAACGACCAGGTGGCGAACATCATCCAGGCCCAACTGCTGTTCCTTGAAAGCGTCGATGCCAAGAAGGACATACAGATCTACCTGAACAGCCCGGGCGGTGGTGTGTATGCTGGCCTGGGCATCTACGACACCATGCAGTACATCAACCCCGACGTGGCCACCATCTGCACCGGAATGGCCGCCAGCATGGGAGCGGTGCTGCTCTGTGCCGGTGCCAAGGGCAAGCGCAGTGCCTTGAAGCACAGCCGGGTGATGATCCACCAGCCTATGGGGGGGGCCGAGGGCCAGGCCACGGACATGGAAATCACCGTGAACGAGATCAAGAAGCTGAAGAAGGAGCTCTATGAGATCATCAGCAGCCATAGCGGACAGCCCTTCGAGAAGGTGGAGAAGGACGGCGACCGTGATTATTGGATGATCGCCGATGAGGCGAAAGCCTACGGCATGATCGACGAACTGCTGGTACGCAACAGGTAGGACCGGTTGCCCCGGCCGTCAAGACGGTATCCTGATCAGCACGGCCCGGATCCTCCTCCGGGCCGTGCTGTATCTTGCGGGGCCTTTCCGGCGTATGCCGGTCCCTTGGCTTCCCCCCATGGATAAGAAAGAGATCAAGTGCAGCTTCTGCGGTCGTGATAAACAGGACACCAACGTCCTCATCGCGGGCATCACCGGCCACATCTGCGATAGCTGCATCGCGCAGGCGCAGAACATCATCAGCGAGGAACTGAGCCAGCGCTCCCGTACCGAGATGGAGGGAAGCCTCATCCTGCAACGGCCGTCGGACATCAAGCGCTTCCTGGACGATTACGTTATCGGGCAGGACGCAGCCAAGAAGGTGCTGAGCGTGGCCGTGTACAATCACTACAAGCGGTTGCTGCAGAAGCCCGTCACCTCTGTTGACGACGTGGAGATAGAGAAGAGCAACATCATCCTGGTAGGCGAGACCGGCAGCGGGAAGACCCTGCTCGCCAAGACCATCGCCCGTATGCTCAATGTTCCCTTCGCCATTGCCGACGCTACCGTTCTCACGGAAGCGGGCTATGTCGGCGAGGACGTGGAGAGCATCCTCAGTCGGCTGCTCCAAGCTGCGGACTACGATGTGAGCAAGGCCGAGCGCGGCATCGTCTTCATCGACGAGATCGACAAGATCAGCCGCAAGAGCGATACGCCCAGCATTACCCGTGATGTGAGCGGCGAAGGCGTTCAGCAGGCCCTGTTGAAGCTGCTCGAAGGCAGCACGGTGAGCGTGCCCCCTCAGGGCGGCCGAAAGCATCCGGAGCAGAAGCTCATCCAGGTGGATACGAAGAACATCCTCTTCATCTGTGGCGGCGCCTTCGATGGCATCAGCAAGATCATCGCCCGGCGCGTGAAGAGCAGTGCTGTTGGCTATAGCGCCAGCAAGGACGGACGCATCGATGATGACAACCTGTTGCAGTACGTGAGCCCCACGGACCTGCGCAGCTATGGCCTGATCCCGGAGCTCATCGGCCGCTTCCCCGTTCTCACCTACCTCGACCCCCTCGACCGCGAGAGCCTTCGCCGCATCCTCACCGAGCCCAAGAACGCGCTCGTGAAGCAGTACGTGAAGCTTTTCGATATGGACAAGGTGAAGCTCTCCTTCGATAAGAAGGTCCTTGACTTCATCGTGGAGAAGGCGCTCGATTACAGGCTGGGCGCACGCGGCTTGCGCAGCATCTGCGAAGCCATCATGACCGACGCCATGTATGAGATGCCAGGTGCTCCCGAGCGTCCGGCCGAGTTGCGCATCACGCTCAGCTATGCACGGGAGAAGTTCGATCGCTCGCGATTGAGCAACTTGAAGGTCGCCTAGGCCTGCGCACCCTATTTTCGTCGTCCTTTTACCGGCACATCATTCCGGAAGGAACGACCATGAAGAACTTACTTCTCGCATCGCTTGTTGCAGCTCCCCTGCTCGGATCGGCCCAAGAACTCCCTCAACCCAGTCCGCTCGGCAAGGTCGAGCAGATCATCGGCCTCACTACTGTCAGCGTCGAATACTCGCGCCCCAGCGTGAAGGGCCGCGTCATCTTCGGCGACCTGGTGCCCAAGGGCAAGGTGTGGCGCACGGGCGCCAACAAGTGTACCCTCTTCAAGACAGATGGACCCGTGCTGGTCGAAGGGCAGAAGCTCCCGGCAGGGGCCTATGCGCTGTTCACCATTCCGAACGATGACAAGTGGGTCATCATCTTCAACTCCGATACCTCCCTGTGGGGCGAGGAGGACCGCAAGGACAGCGCTGATGTACTGCGCGTGAAAGTGCCGCAGCAGAAGTCCGAGATGACCGAGACCTTCACCATCGGATTCGAAGCGGTGAAGGACGATCGCGCCCGGATGGACCTGCGTTGGGAAGCCACGCGCGCAAGCATCGATTTGTACGCCGATGCCACGGACCAGGGCTTCCGGAACATCGAAGCGGCCCTCGCCGACCCCAAGGCCACCTTCGGTGGATACAATGGTGCAGCACGCTTCTGTCTCGATCGCAATGTGAAGCTGACCAAGGCGCTGGAGTGGGCGCAGAAGAGCACGAGCATGGAGCGCAAGTATTGGAACACCCACACGCTGGCTCGCGCGCTGGCAGCCAATGGCAGGTACAAGGAGGCCGTGACTGCGGCCGAGGAGAGCATGAAGCTTGCGCAGGAGGCGAAGGCCGAGGCCTATGTGAAGATGAACAAGGAGAAGATCGAAGAGTGGGCGACGAAGAAGTGACCCTATTGCATTGAAGCAACGGGGCCGTTCCGCGCAAGCGGAGCGGCCTTGTTGCTTATCGGTTCGCGATAGCTGGCATCGCGGCTTGGAGGAGCAGTGCCAGGGCGACCACGATGAGCGGTGCAATGAGATTGTACCACAGGAAGGCGATCTCGATGTTCGAAAAGTGGATGACGAGGATGAGCGCCTGCGATACCAGGGCAGCGATGAACACCGCTGTGCCGCCCACGCGCTTCAGGAAGAAGGCCGCCAGGAAGATGCCCAGGATGGTACCGTAGAACAGCGAGCCGATGATGTTCACCGCTTGGATGAGGTTCTCGAAGAGCGAGAAGATAGCCGCGAAACCAAGCGCCACTGCACCGAAGAGCACGGTAGCCCATTTCGTCGCCAGCACTTGTTGCGCATCGGTGCGTTCTTTCCTCACCACATCAACAACGCTTGTAGTAGCCAGGGCGCTCAGCTCCGAGCTCGTACTGCTCATGCCGGCGCTGAAGATCATGGCCAGAAGCAGCCCGATGATCCCGATGGGCATGTGGTCCATGATGAAGGTGATGAAGATGTAGTCCTTGTCGTTGGCTTCGGCCGAAGGCAGCACGGCCTTCACCTCGGCGCGGTAGGCTTCGCGGAGACGTGCGTCTTCGGCCAGTGCGGTGGTCAACTGATGGTTGTCGGTGTGCTGGCCAGCGCGGTGGGCGGTCACCCAGGTAGTAGCGGCGGTGGCAATAATGGTGGTATTGGCTGTGTGTTGTTCCAGCACCTCGTTAGGTCGACCCGGTGGGTCGACGCTACGGATGCTTCCATCGAGCTCTGCGCGTTGATCCGTAAACTCCAGTCTCCGCATTTCATCCACGTTCGCGCTATTCCAGTGCACCGGTGCCTGGTTGAACAGGTAGAACACGAACACCAGCACGCCGATCAGCAGGATGAAGAACTGCATGGGGATCTTCAGCAGCGCGTTCATCCACAGCCCGCGCTGGGCCTGCTGAACATTTTGCCCGCTCAGGTAGCGCTGAACCTGGCTCTGGTCGGTGCCGAAATAGGCCAGCTGCAGGAAGAAGCCGCCGATGAGCCCGCTCCACAAGGTGTACTTGTTGCTCGGGTCGAAACTGGTGTCGATCACCTGCGTCTTGCCCAGTGCGCCCGCCAGTTGCAGGCTCTCCACGAGGCCGATGTGCTCGCGCAGGTACCAGACGATGAGCCCGAAGGCCACGAACAGGCCTGCGAACATTACGGCCATCTGCTGCTTGTGCGTCACGCCCACGGCCTTGGCGCCGCCGGTGGTGGTGTACAGGATCACCAGCGCGCCGATGAACACGCAGGTCCAGCTGAGCGGCCAGTGCAGCACCTTGCTGAGGATGATGCTGGGCGCGTAGATGGTGATGCCGGCCGCCAACCCGCGCTGGATGAGGAAGAGCCCCGCCGTGAGCAGCCGTGTGCGCGCATCGAAGCGCTTGCCGATGAATTCATACGCGGTGTAGACATTCCACTTGTAGTAGAGCGGGATGAACACCCGGTTGATCACCAGCATGGCCAGCGGCAGCCCGAAGTAGAACTGCACGAAGCCCAATCCATCGGTGTAGCCTTGTCCCGGCGTGCTGAGGAAGGTGATCGCGCTGGCCTGCGTGGCCATCACACTGAGCCCCACGCCCCACCAGCGGTTGTCGTTGCCGCCCCGCAAATAGCTCTCGCTGGTGGCACCTACGCGCGTCTTCCACACGCCATAGCCCACGATGAAGCCGAGGGTGGCGAGGAGGATGAGCCAGTCGAGCCAGTGCATGTGGAAGACTCAATTCACAACTTTCAAGACTTAAGGCCAAAGGCAGCTGCGGTGTTCACTTGAGTCTTTGTCCTTGAGACTTGTGACTTGAGTCTTGATCCACTAGGTTCTTCTTCGCAGTGGCCACGCTCTTCGCCAGGATGCGGATCAGCTCTACACATTCGTTGAGCAGCCAGTTCATCCCTTCATCGTCCTTTGGCATAAGACCCGAGCCCTTGATCATTCGAAGGTTCGCTCGACTCTCCTTGAGTTCCTTCAACGCCAACTTCACCTTATGGATGAAGTCCTTCGGAGACTCGGCGCTTTGCGACTCGCCGTAGTGCAGCGCGGGTGCGGTGCCACTCCGGATCAGTTGGCCACCCATGTGACGGCCAGCCAGCGTATGCGGCAACCGGTCCACGAAGTTGATGATCGCTGAACCGAAGGCCGTTGTTCGATCCTCGAGGTCGTATATCCGTTCCTTTTCCATGGGCAGATCGGGTTGGTGTTTAAAGACTCAATTCACAAGTCTCAAGACCAAAGTTCAAAGTAGGATCGGTGTACCCAGGATCATTGAGACTTCAGACTTGTGACTTGATCATTGAGACTTGTGAATTGAGTCTTCTATTTCCTCGGACTTATCAAATTCCCCCACAGCCGATACGCTCCTCCCACCCCCGCCGGCAATTGCCGGAAGAAGCTGATCCCGGTGTACACATAGCGCCCTTTGCCGTAGTCGCAGGTGATCAGCCCTCCATTCAGCGGTTGCTCTCCGGGATCGTTCCATGCGATCAGCGGGGTGTAGTTGGTGCCGAAGTCGCTGGCGAAGTAGAGGCCGCGTTCCTGCACCCAGCCCTCGAAGTCGGCGGCGGTGATCTTGTTCGGAGTGTTCAGGAGCGGGTGCTTGGGCGAGGAAAGTGGGCGGCGCTTCCTCTACTGTAACGCGATCGCGGGTAAGCTTGAAAGGGTAGGGGCCGATGAGCGAATCGGGTAGCACCATATCGCTGGTGCGTGTGGTGTACTGCACCACCACCGTACCGCCGTTCTCCGCGTACTTCATCAGCACGGGATTGAAGCGCTTCATCCCCTGGTTGTTGTTGTAGGCCCGGATGCCCACCACGATCGCGTCGTACTTGCTGATGCTCTCCAAGGTGGCGGTGGTAGGTTCGATCATTTCCACAGTGGCGCCCAACTGTTCGATCGCCTCTGGCACTTCATCGCCTGCGCCTTTGATATAGCCCACGGTCTTCGCGGTGGTTGTTACGTCAAGCGGCACCAGCTTCACCTCGGCGGGCGTGTAGTACACCTGCGGCATGATGTGCGGGTAGTCGATCTCGTGCAGGGTGCGTTCCGCCTTGCCTTCGGACCAGTGAACTCGAACTTGACCAAGCCGGCTTGTGCATTCTCATCGGCGATGAGTTCGAAGGTGAAGGATTGACGCTCGTTTCGGTGTTGAATGGCAACGTCCTCAGATTGGATTTGAATTGCTGGTTCTCGAATAATCTGCGACTGCCCAGCGAAGTTCCAGCCCATAGGAAGGATGGCCTCGAGTTCCCCGGTGAGGCTGTCGGTGAGCGCCTCCACTTCCACGGTGATGATTTGTGTGCCGCCACTGGCAATGAGCACGTCGGCCTTCGGGATCACGGAGGCCACGGGCGTGATGTACACGGGACGGATGCGCTCGCCGGCCACGCGGTCGACCCATCGGTAGTACGTGGGCAGACCATAGTCAACCTCTTGGCTGAGTTGTTCGGCTGTGAAATCAAGTTCAAGCAAGTTCAAAGCTCGTGGCGAGCCGATGATCGCAGTTGATGTAACCTGATGGAGTGAGCTATGAGGTTGTTCCAGCCAGTATGGTTGGTCGAATCGCGCGAATGGTCCTTGAGGCCAATCAAACGATGCCGTGCTTCCATTTGACGGGATGTATACCGACGACCAACCTCCTGTGCGACTTAGTCTCCACTCCCAAATACCAGTCTTCAAGAGCTTGGACTTATTTCGTGTAAGAGCGTTGACCACCAAAGGAGTTGTATCACATTGTGCTACGGTGTAGGTGGAGTTGATGAGTTCAACACTCAAGCCGTCCAATGCTGCGAGGAGGTAACCTAGTTGTTGCTTCGCTCTGATAGCCCAAGGATCGTTTGTCAGAGCGCTGAGCGCATCACGTAGGTCGCGGACTTTCCAAACGGATGCATTTGGCTCGGTTGCGTTGAATTCACGCAGCAAGTCATTAAGCTTGGTCTGGATAGACTTCGAGTCCTTCACCCGCCCCCACGTCATATCGATCCCCTCGAAAATGTCCTTCGTCTTCGGCCTATCGCCTTTTTCCAAGTGCAGGTATTCCAGCATCTCGCCACGAGTTTCGGCCGCACCAAAGCCCTGGCTCTTGTGCATGCTCCGGCTCCGCCCGGCGATCTCGGTGTAGCTCAAGCCGAGCAAGGGATCATAGCCACCCACATCCACACTGAACCAATCGGGGTCGGTCTTTACAAGTTCAGCCACGTCCTTCCGCCACCAGCTGCTGCCATTGAAGAACAGTCGGCGCGGTTGCCACACTTCCAAGCCTTCCTTCAGTTGTTCGGGAAATGCTTTCGGGTCTCCCGCCAGATCGAAAGCCTCATGGGCGAGGATCGCGGAGGCCGTGTGGTGACCATGGCCGCCGCCGCCATCCGTAGGAAAGCGCGTGATGATCACATCCGGTCGGAACATGCGGATCACTCTTACCACATCGCTCAGTACTTCCTGCTTGCCCCATTTCTCAAAGCTCTCTTCGGCGCTTTTGCTGTAACCGAAGTCCACGGCCCGGGTGAAGAACTGCTCGCCACCATCGATGCGCCGCGCCTCCATCAACTCCTGCGTGCGGATGATGCCCAGCGCGTCGCCCAGCTCGGGACCGATGAGGTTCTGTCCGCCGTCGCCGCGCGTTAGGCTGAGGTTGCCCGTGCGCACCTTCTTGCCGTTGGCGAGCCAGGCGATCAGGCGGGTGTTCTCGTCATCGGGGTGGGCCACGATATAGAGCACGCTGCCCAGCACATTGAGCTTCTGCATGCGGTGCAGGATCTCGGCGGCGTTGGGTTGGGCGGGTGGGTGCTGAGCGTTAGCGGAGAGCGAAAGACCTAGGAGCGCGCTGAGCAGAAGCCCAGCGCCTGTGGAACGAAAGTGCATGGGTCGAAGGTAGAATGCGAGCTTCTGGCCCGCGACCTCCTCAACTCTTCGTTCCCTCCCACACGGTGGTATCAACGCCAAGCTTCTTCAGGCACTTGATCGAGTTCGCCTTCACGCCTTCCGGCGGATTCATGCTCAGGCTTTTCTTGAAAGCCTTGATCGCCGCTGTCTTGTTGCCGGCCATCATGTAGCCTTCACCAAGGCTGTCATGCACGTTCGGATCGTCCGCATGGCGCTTTGCGTTCAGCTCGAACATGCGCACGGCCTCGTCCACTTTGCCTTGGTTAGCGAGTTGGTAGGCATAGGTGTTCAACTGGGCGTTCGTGGCGCCATCAATCATGGTCTTGTGAAGCGCGGTGGCTTCTGCGGTCTTGCCCTGCTCTTCCAGCATGGTGGCCTTCAGCGTCTGGTTCTCGAAGTTCGCGCCTCGCGCAATGCTCATGTCCACCCACTTCATGGCGCGCTCAGGAGCGATCTTCTCTTCGTGGCAGTAGTGGGCAGCCTCGTACCACACCTCCCAAGCGAAGGCCCCCAGCCCGCGCAGCTGCTCATCGATGCTGGCGAGGATGATTCCGTTCGCATCCACGCCGATGTTGATGGGCACCTCCATCTTCTCCCAGCGCATCAGCAAGATGGCACCGTCCTTCTTCACATCGGCGAAGCTGAAGGTCACCTGCTCGGTCATCTCGCAGGTGCGTGGCGTCAGATCAACACGCAACGCATCCTTTTCCTTCTTGTAGAAGAAGGATCCCCAGGCCGTGTGGTCTTTGCTGAAGATGATGGTCCACTTGTCCTTCTCCGGAATCGCGTGCAATCCATAGGAACCAGCGGGCAGCTTCTGTCCTTCGATGCTGATCTCGTGCGTGCAGGTGAAGACCGTGTTCTCGTTCGCTCCCATGCGCCATACCTGTCCGTACGGCACGATATCGCCCCACACTGTACGACCTTTCACGCTGGGTCGGCTGTAGTTCACGCTGATATCGGTGATCCCGATCCGTTGCGAGGTAGCCGCCGCCTGGCTTTCACGCGGCAGGTCAAGCTGAGAGTACTGCGCCTTCATGCGGAAGGGATAGGCGCAGAAGAGGACAACGGAGAGGACGGCGAGTTGTAGCGAGCGGTTCATGGCCAGGGGGTTGAAGCCATGAAACTAGCGCGGCACGCGAGGGCGTTGATGAACAGGGTCGCGAACGGTGGATCGCGGGATGGAACGTGTGCCTACGCTGCCTGCTCCTGAAGCACGCGCGCGATCTGTTCCTTGTAGCTGCGACCGCTCACGATGCGCTCTCCGTTGGCCATGGTGAAGATGAACTCGTTGTTGCCGCTGTACCGGCTGCTGCGCACGTGGGCATTGTTCACGATGTAGCTGCGGTGGATCCGCAGGAAGCGCTCGGGATCCAGTTCGGTCTCCACGGCGTTCATGGTGAAGCGGTAGAGGAAATGCCGGTCCTTCAACTGCATGCACAGGTAGTTGCCTTCGGCGCGGAGGTAGACGATATCGGCCACGTTCACCTTGTGCTCGCGACCTTTCTCACGGATGGTGAACACCTCGGTGTACTCGCTCTTGGCGTGCATGTGCTCTCGCATCAGGTCCAGGAGCTTGCCGGTAAGGCGGTTGTTCATCTTCATGTCGATGTGCTTCTTGGCCTTTTCCAGGGAGGCGAAGAAGCGCTCGTCGTCATAGGGCTTCAGCAGGTAATCCACGGCGTTCACGTCAAAGGCCTTGAGCGCGTACTGGTCATGCGCGGTTACGAATACCACGAAGGGCAAACGGTCCTGCGGGATGCGGCTCACGGCTTCCAGGCCGTTCATCAGCGGCATCTGCACGTCGAGGAAGAGCAGGTCCGGACGGTGCTTGCTCACGGCTTCCACAGCTTCCTGCCCGTTGCGGCATTCGGCGATCACTTCTACTTCGGCATCCTGCGCAAGCAGCTTCGCCAGCCTGGCGCGCGCGGCAGGTTCGTCGTCCACGATGATGGTGCGGATGTGCTTCATGATCTGCTTCCGTTTAGTCCGTTCTCGTATGGCATGGTCACCGTGGCAATGAAGCCACGGCCGTCCGGGCTCTCGATCTGCAGCGAACCTTGATCGCCGTAGAGCAAGCGCATGCGCTCGCTCACGTTCCGAAGACCGATCCCGCCGTTGACCATCGCATCATGGACATCGCGACAACCCTTTCCGTTGTCTTGCACCTGAAGCGTCAACCGGCCATCATGCCGTTCGCCCCGCACCACGATCTCCACCCGATCGCTGGTCGCATTCGTGCCATGCTTGATGCTATTCTCCACCAGGGGTTGGAGCACCATGCTGGGCACTTGGGCGCCCAACAATCCAGCAGGCACATCGTAGGTCACATGGAGCCGGTCCCGGAAACGGATGCTCTCGATGTCAAGGTACGTGCGTATGTGATCGAGCTCGTGCTCAAGGCTCACCTTGTCGCGCTGCGTCTTATCCAGCGTCATGCGCAGCAACTGGCCCAGTCGGCTCAGCACCTTGCGCGCATCAGCGGGGTTCTCGTCCATGAGCGCGCTCACCGTGTTCAGGGTGTTGAAGAGGAAATGCGGCTGAAGCTGCTTCTTCAGCGCGTTGAGCTGGCTGATGTGGAGCTCGTTGCGCAGGCGCAGCAATTGCTCGTGCTCCTCGCGCCGCATGCGCGCCCCGTCCAGTGCAATGAGCACCCCCATGAGCACCCAATACTCCATGGTGCGGGTGAAGATGGCGGGCACGAGCGAGTGATAGGCCCAGTCGCGGTACTTGGGATCGGCGAAGTCGAAGTCGCCGACGCTTTGCAGGATGGCGTAATAGATACTACTGGTGATGACCTCGTGGAAAGCAGCGATGAGGAAGCCGAAGCCGACATGGACGAGCAGCGGTTTCCAGAACGGCCGTGAACTGAAGGGCCAACGGCGGAAGATGGAATAGACCAAGGGGCAGAGCAGCGCCCAGAAGAGGAAGTTGAGGTAGGGCACCGGCGCTTCCCGCAGCCATTTGAATTCGCCCATGTCCTTCAGGTCCTGGTACACGTAGTGGTGCATGTACGCCTGGAATAGGAAGAGCGTGGCCAGCACCCCGGCGGTGATGAGGACCGTGCGATAGCGGATGGGGACGCGGCTGAAGTAGGCCATGGTTCTTGATCGACAGCCCCGCTTCCGATACGTTGAGGATCTCGGTACCGGTTGCGGGACTGTGCTTTTGCGTCGCGCTAGGAACGGCGGGCGATCCCCTCGAAGGCCTTGACGTCCGATGCTGCGACTCGCAACGAAACTAGGCCGGTGACTTGGCGCCGCCCTACAGCAACGTGATGAGCGGCAATGGGTGGGATGAGCGGTTCGGGGGAGGCGAAGGAATGCCCGACGCTCTCCGTGCAAGGCATTGGTGGCAAACAAGAGGCGCGAAAAGCGGAAGGGTGCAAGAGTGCGAGATGATCACCTCGCACTCTTGCACCCTTCAACCTCCTTCTAGCCGATAGTAACGGTGAAGGTCTGGCCGTTCACTGTTACGGTGAAGGTGCCATCGCAGGCGCCGTTGCCGTAGTCGATGGTGCGCACTACGCCACTGGCGGGAGTGATCTGCACCGTTCCCTGCGTGATGAAAGGGCAGCTGAGGGCGATATGCAAAGGGCTGGTGATGCTCATCGTGTATGGGATGCCGTTGCGGTTGGTGCCGCTGCCACCGCCAGTGATCAGGTACACGTCGTCGATCACTTCGGGCGTGCCCGACCCTTCGATCCACGTGCGCGTGCGCGCAGCGGTGTGCGTGGCCACCTGTCCGCTGGGAGTGGTGAGCGAACCATTCACGGCAATGGCGAAGTGGATGTTGTCATCGGCATCGAGGCCCAGGTTGGTGATGGTCTTGGTGCCCAGGATGAGGTTGTTGTTCACGAAATAGTTCTCCGGTACGATGGTGATCACGGTGCCTTCCTGGCGGTACGGGCCGGTATAGCTCACCAGGATGCGGCCCCGGCGGGTGCGACCGTTCGCGGCGGTGCAGTTCACGGTGCCGAAATCGATGGTGATGGTGCGCGGCGTGCTCAACGTGTCGAAGGTGACCGTGGGGTCGCATTCATCGCGCAGGCCGTTGTCGACCACCGCTTTGTCCACGACGCTCATCATGTCGGAGAAGGCGTCATCGGCGCGTGCATTGTCGCTCGCGCTGGTATAGTCCAGGTCGATGGGGTCTTCGTCCTTGTCCTTGCGGCAGGCGACCACCATGAACGACACAGCGGCGAAGAGGAGGAGGGAATGAGTAAAGCGCATGGTTTGCGTCGTTGGTTGCGGGCCGTATGACGCAAGGACGGTGCCGAGGGTTCAGATCCGCTCCAGAATGACGATGGAGAAGGCGTGGGCATGACGCTCATCGGCAGGGTGCTCTTCTCTAAGGATCTCGCTCCAGGCTCCCCCCTCGATCACAGGGAAGCTGGTGTCGCCCTCGACCTGCGCATGCACCCGGGTGAGGTAGATGCGGTCGAGCAGCTTTCGATCGAAAGCCTCGCGGTAGACCTGACCACCGCCGATGATGAAGGCTTCTGTCTCGCCGTGCAGCCGGGCATGCGCCAGCGCATCCTCCAGCGTGTGTACCACCACTGCCCCCGGCGCTTCATACCCTCGGCTGCGTGTCACCACGATGTTCACGCGGTCCTTCAGCGGACGGTACTTCAGCGGGATGCTCTCATAGTTCTTGCGGCCGGTGATCACGTGGTGGCCACGCGTGGTCTGCTGGAAGAACCTCAGGTCATCGGGCAGGTGCCAGGGCAGATCGCCATCGCGGCCGATCACCCCGTTCTCCGCGACCGCTGCAATGGCGCTGACGATCATACCGAGACGGCCGCCTTGATGTGCGGATGCGGATCGTAGTCCTTCAGGGTGAAGTGCTCGAAGCGGAACCCGAAGATGTCGGATACGCTCGGGTCGATCTCCATGCGTGGCAGCGCGCGTGGTTCGCGCGTCAATTGCAGCTTCGCCTGTTCGAGGTGGTCGTTGTACAGATGCACGTCGCCGAAGGTGTGTACGAACTCACCGGGCTTCAGGCCGCATACTTGCGCCACCATCATGGTCAGCAGCGCGTAGCTCGCGATGTTGAAGGGCACACCTAGGAAGGTGTCGGCGCTGCGTTGGTAGAGCTGGCAGCTCAACTTCCCATCAGCCACATAGAACTGGAAGAGGCAGTGGCAGGGCGGCAGGGCCATGTTCGGCACGTCGGCCGGGTTCCATGCGCTCACGATCAGGCGCCGGCTATCCGGGTTCTTCTTGATCATGGCCACCAGCTCGCTGATCTGATCGATCGTGCGGCCGTCGGGTGTTGCCCAACTGCGCCACTGGTAACCGTACACCGGTCCGAGGTTGCCATTCGCATCGGCCCACTCGTCCCAGATCTTCACGCCGTTCTCCTGCAGGTACTTGATATTCGTATCGCCTTTCAGGAACCAGAGCAGTTCGTGGATGATGCTCTTCACGTGCAACTTCTTCGTGGTGAGCAGCGGAAATCCTTCCGCCAGATCGAAGCGCATCTGGTAGCCGAAACAACTGATGGTGCCCGTGCCGGTGCGGTCGGTCTTGCGCGTGCCGTTCTCCAGGATGTGGCGTAAGAGGGAGTGGTATTGCTTCATCGCGGCGGTGAAATTACACGGTGGGCCTCTGCCCGGCACCCGTCGGCGGTGCTTCCGGCGCTTCGTAGTCCGGCAGCGCTTTCAACAGCCGCTCCTTCATGCGCTCGTAGTAGCTCTTGCGGTCCACCACGTATGCGATGAGGTAGCCCACGATGCTGGCGTACATCAGTTGGAAGATGGCGCTGTGCCGGTCGGTCATCTCCAGAACGATGATGGCGCTGGTGAATGGCGAGCGCGTGACGCCGGTGAGGAAAGCCGTCATGCCCGCGAGCACCAGCAGGTTGAATTGCCCGCGATTGTCGGCGAGGCCCAGGTGCTCGGTGAGCCAGCCACCGACGGCGGCACCGCTGGCAAGCGACGGCGCGAAGATGCCCCCCGCACCACCGCTGCTGAAGGAGAACAAGGGTCCCAGCAGGCGACCGGTCACATCGCGCCATGAGGGATCGACGGTATCGCCGAAGAGATGGCCCTCGAGCAAGTGATGGCCCGAGCCCAACGCGGTATCGCCCGTGAAGTACACGGTGGTGGCGAACAGCAGTGAACAGATGATGGCGAAGGCGCCGGCGCTCCAAGCATGCTTCAGCCGACGTCGCAGCTTATCGAAGGCGAGAAGTCCGCGGCAGAAGAGGGCGCCGAGCAATCCGGCCACTACGGAGAGCAGCAGGATCTTGTACATGAAGCTGACCGTGGCGGGCGCGAGCTTCGGATAGCCGAGCAGCAGGTAGGGCCCCAGCAGCCATTGCGCCGTCATGCCGCTGAGGATGACCGCGGTGAGCACCGCCGTGCGGAACTGGGCGATATGCGTTTTCGTGAGCTCCTCCACCGCGAAGACGATCCCGCCCAGCGGTGTGTTGAAGGCAGCGCTCAAGCCTGCCGCACCGCCGGTGATCATCATCACCTGTCGGCTCACCTTGGGCCAGAAGGGCGGCAGCAATTTGTGAACGGTGCGGTAGATGCTGCCGGCGATCTGCAAGGTGGGGCCCTCTCGTCCGATGGCACCGCCGCCGCCCACCATGGCCAGACTGCTGGCGATCTTCACCAGGATGATGCGAACGTTGAGGAAGCGCCACGAGCGATCGGTCTTCTTCTCGGTGGCCACTTCCACGGCGGCCATGAGCTGTGGTATGCCACTGCCGCCAGCGAGCGGTGCGAAGCGGAAGACCAGCCACCACGAGAGCAGGAAGGTGATGGGGGCGGAGAGGAAGATGAGGCGATGGTCGATCGCGAGCAGATCGGCATTGCGCTCCTCCATCCACCGGAAGAGCCACGCATAGCCCACCGCCACGAGCGCAGTGAGCACGGCGCTCACTTGGTAGGGCAATGCGAGCAGGACGAGGTCTTTGGCTCGCGTGCGGACGACGAACCGGCCCAACCGCGCGAACAGGCCGGAGAAGAACGATTGCAACTTCTCGGTGAGCGTGTTGCGTCGGGAGGTCGGCATCGCGGCGAAAGTAGCCGTGGCGCCACGCGGCAAGGGCCATGCGAACGGAAGTGATCAACAGCGCCTACTCGCCAAGCTTCGCGAGGTCCACCACGGTGAATTTGTATTGCGTGCCGCGGTCGTAGCTCTTGATCAGTGCGCGCGTACCGTTTGCTTCGAGCAGCACGCCGGTGGGGCATGGCACGAAGGCTTCATCCATCATCAGCGCGGTGCCTTCGGCGATAAGGCTTCCATCGGCGCCGAGGCGGACGGCCTTCAGCACCTGAGGCTCGGCTGGCAGGTCGTCCTTGCCGCTGCCCGCTTCGTTGCCAGCGCGCAGGATGGCCTCGTAGCCCTTGGGCGTGTGGCCGTGGAACAGGAGCAGCTCGCCGTTCACGTCGACCGCTTCGGAGCCCTCATAGCCCTGCCCCGCCGTGGTCATCAGCGCGCGCTCCACCACCTTCTGCCAGCCGATGCTGTCGTTGGGCAGCACCTGGCTCACCCGCACCGGTCCGCTCAGGTGCCGCATGGCGATAGCATCGCCGATGGGCAGCGCGAATTGCAACTCTAGGAAGGTCTCCACCACCTGCAATTCTCCATCCTTCGTTGCGAAGAGGTCCACGATCTCATCGGGCACCTTGGCGGTGCGCGAGGGTGGCTTGCGCGGATCGGCGGTGGGGTCGCCGTAGGCCATCAGCTTCGCCTTGCGGATGCTGGGCAGCCGTTGCGCCACCAATGGCGTGGGCTTGAGCTTCGGATCGCTGGGATCGAAGGTGAGCACCATGCCGGGCTGGCCGGTGAGCGATCCATAGCGAAGGGCGAGGGACACTTTGCCATCGCCGCGATCGAGGATGCGTGCGCTGCTCACGAAGTCCTTTTCGAGCATTACATCGCTCACGGTCTTGCCATTGTCGGTGATGGTGGTGAGGTGCAACTCGTGGCAGTTCTTGTCGGAGAGTCCCGCGTCGCCTTTGCAGTTGAACACATACACCAGCAGGCGGATCGTGCCATCGTTGCCAAGCACCACTTGATGGATGCTGCTGCTCTCGTCGACGTAAGGAAGCTCGGCGCACGCGTTCCACAGCACATCGAAGTCATGGTCGAGGTAGGCGGCGCAGAAGCGCTTGTTGCCCTTGCCCCCGTTGGAGAAATGGTTCAGCAGCGCATGCTGGCCATCGCTCGAGCGCACGATCCGCTCGCATTGTGCATAGGCCAGCCCCTTGGTGAAGAGGATGGGGTCGGGCAACGGCCGTGCAGCCATGGTGTTCGATGGGTCGTTGGCGTACGGCAGGTCGAACGAGGCCAACTTGCGGAAGCCGCTGAGCGAGAGCGTACCGCTGGCGCTCACTGTTCCCATCCCGAATTCGCTGCCCTTCTTGGTGCTGCTCACCAGCATGCAGCGTAGCCCGTCGCCATCGGCCACGCCGGTGACGGCCGTCCACTTCAAGCCGTCGATCAACAGGTCCTTCAGCACGAGTTCCTCGGTGGGCTGCAACATCGCATCCAAGCGTACCACCTTCGGAGCGATCCCTTCCTCCACGTAGAGCAAATGCCTGCCATCTGCGGCGAACACGCCATCGACCACGGTGAGGAGGTCGCCGCTCATGCCCTTGAGCGCGCGGACGAACGGCTTGCCTTGCTGGACTACCGTGGCTTGCGCGGCACTGCTCAGCGCGAGCGGAAGGAGGAGGAGGGAGAAGAGCGATCGAAAATGCATGGGCGTTCGCGTTGTGCGCGTGAAGTTAGCTTCACCTCATGCGCAGCCAGCCAAGCACGCGCTTGTTGTCCACGCGCCATCGCCCGTCGACCAAGTCCAGATCGTAGATGTCGCGCGTGCTGCCGCAGTTCTGCTGCACCACCTCCACTTCGCCGTCGCCCACCTTGCTTATGATGGCCACGTGGCCGTATGGATTCCCTGACCAACCATCGAGCACGATAAGGTCGCCCGCTTGGGGTTGTGCAGCACTTGCATTATTGAATTGCAGGAGCCCACGACGCTTGTTCAGTCCGCCATCCTGCGTACGGGGATCGAAGAAGTCCTTCGCGTGGCCATAGCTGTCAGGCATCCGGTGGTCGTACCGTTGCAGATAATAGCGCTTCACGAACTCCACGCACTGGTACTTCAAGCCCACGTTGTAGCCATCCACCATGTTCCGGCCGTGCGTGGCTTCCATGCTTCCGTTGTGGTACACCTGTACGCCGCTGAGCGAGTCCAGGACCTGGCCTGCCGGGCGATCGCTGCGGCCGATGGGCGACGACCCGCTGCGCACGCTCCACCACGCTGCGAGCAAGGCCACGATGAGGACGAGGATGAGCGCGAGCCTCTTCACGTTCCGGACGGATTAGACCAGCATGCCCACGATGGTGGCACTGAGCAGTGAGGCCAGGGTACCTCCGAGCAGCGCGCGCATGCCGAATTCGCTCAACCATTGCCGCTTGCTCGGCGCCAGCGATCCGATGCCGCCGATCTGGATGCCGATGCTGGCGAAGTTGGCGAAGCCGCAGAGCATGTAGGTGCACATGACGATGCTACGCTGGTAGGCGAATGCGCCGCTTGCTTTCAAGGTCGCGAGGCTTTCATAGCCCACGAATTCGCTTGCGATGATCTTCTCGCCAACAAGCCTTCCGGCCAGCGTGACGTCCTCGCCGGCCACGCCCATGAGCCACATGATGGGCGCGAAGAGGTAGCCCAGGATGAATTGCAACGAAAGCTTGTCGAAGTTGCCATGTGAGATGGAGGCCACCCAAGGGTTGAGCCCGGTGACTGCACCCAACTTCTCGAAGCCGTAGTTGGCCATCGCAATGAAGGCGAAGAAGACCAGGAGCATGGCACCGACGTTCGCGGCGAGCTTGAGGCCTTCGGTGGTGCCGTTGCTCATGGCATCGAGCAGGTTGGTGCCCACCTTGTCCATACCCACCTGGATCTTCTGGTCGATGGCCTCGGTCTGCGGGAACAGCACCTTGGCCACCACCACCGCCCCGGGGGCTGCCATCACGCTGGCGGTGAGCAGGTGCTTGGCGAAGAAGAGGCGCTGCACGGGATCGTCGCCGCCGAGGAATCCCACGTAAGCTGCGAGCACGCCGCCCGCAACAGTGGCCATGCCCGCCACCATCACCAGGAAGATCTCCGAGCGGTTCATCTTGTCCAGGTAGGCCTTGATCATCAATGGGGCCTCGGTCTGCCCGAGGAAGATGTTGCCGGCCGTGCTCAAGCTTTCGGCACCGCTAAGGCGCATGGTCTTGTTCAATGCCCATGCGAGGGCATACACCACTTTCTGGATGATGCCGAGGTAGAAGAGCACGCTGGTGAGCGCGCTGAAAAAGATGATGGTAGGGAGGATCTGCAAGGCGAAGATGAAACCGAAGCTCTTCACGTTGAGCAGGCCGCCGAAGAGGAACTCGCTGCCAGCTCTGGTGAAGTCCAGCACCTTCACGAAGCACTTGCCCACGATCTCGAACACCCATTGGGCGGGAGGCACGTACAGCACGAGCAGCGCCATGACCAATTGAAAGGCGAGGCCGATGCCCACCACTCTCCAGTTCACGCTCTTGCGTTTTGCACTGAAGGCCCATGCGATGCCGATGATCGCCGCCATGCCCACCGCGCCGCGCGTGATGCTCTCGAACGATGCGCCGGTGAGCGGTGCGGGCGTTCCCTGCGCGAAGAGCGGCACGGGCGCCAGGGCGATGAGGCTCAGCAACGCGCGGTACGGTGGGTTCTTCATCGGAGCGGGTCTGGTCCGGCGAAGATGGCGGAAAGGACGAACCCCGGAGCAGGTAAAAGGTCCGGCCCGACTGCAGGTGGCCGAACGGCGTTCCGCATTCGATGCGGCCTCAATTGGTCTGTTCCCGTCGCTTGATCTCGTCGCGCAACTTGGAGGCCCGCTCGTAGTCCTCATTGTCCAGGGCCTCCTCCAGCATGGTGCGCAGCTCATCGATGGTGGCGGCGCTCACCGGTCGCTTCTCGCGTCCCTTGCCGCTCTTCTTGGTCTCGCCTGCTTCGGCGGCTTCCTTTTCCTCCTCGCCTTCCTCCACTTTCAGGCCTGCGGCACCAAGGATGAACTCATAGGTGTAGATCGGGCAATCGAAGCGCAGTGCCAGGGCAATGGCGTCGCTGCTGCGCGCGTCGATCCCTTCCTCGCGGCCGTTCTGCTCGATCACCAGCTTCGCGTGGAAGATCCCTTCGACAAGGTCATTGATGATCACCTCCTTGAGGTTGAAGGAGAGGGTGTCCGCAACGTTCTTGAACAGGTCGTGGGTAAGCGGACGCGCCGGCTTGATGTTCTCCACCTGGATGGCGATGGCCTGGGCCTCCACGCCGCCGATGATGATGGGGAGGCGGCGATCGCCTTGCGCCTCGGCGAGGATGAGTGCGTACGCCCCCGCGTGCGTGTGGCTGTACGTGATGCGCAGGAACTTCAGCTCGACCTTGTCCATCCTCAGCGTGCGGGGCCGTGAAGATACGCGGCGCCTTCTTACGGCTCAGCGTTCGGCGTTGAGCTTCTTCGCAGCCTCGATCAACTTGGGCAGGACTTCGAAGGCATCGCCCACGATCCCGTAATCGGCCGCCTTGAAGAAGGGCGCCTCGGGGTCCTTGTTGATGACCGCGATGACCTTGCTCTGGTTCACGCCCGCCAGGTGCTGTATGGCACCGCTGATGCCGATGGCGATGTAGCAGTTGGGGCGGATGGCAACGCCGGTCTGGCCCACATGCTCGTGGTGCGGGCGCCAGTGCATATCGGCCACGGGGCGGCTGCATGCAGTGGCGCCGCCGAGTAGCTGGGCGAGTTCCTCCACAGGTGCCCAGTTCTCCGGGCCTTTCATGCCACGTCCAGCGCTAACAACGATCTCCGCTTCGGGGAGGGGGATACCAGTACCTGCCTTGCGGACTTCCTTCACCGTGATGCGGGCTGTACCCAGGTCGCCGATGTACTCCTCTACCGTCGCAGTGCCGTCGCCTTTCGCAATGGGGATCGAGTTCGGCATCAGGCTGATCACTTTCACCGCGCTCGTCACCTGCATCCAGGCCTGGGCCTTTCCGCTGAAGACGTTGCGCTTGAACTTGCCATCGACAGGCAGTCCCAAAGCCCCAGCGACATGTCCGGCTTTCAGCTTTGCCGCGATACGCGGAGCAACGGCCTTGCCAGTGGCATCATGCACACACACGATCGTCGTCGCGCCCTCCTTGGCGGCCACATCACCAACGAGCCTGGTCAGTTGCTGGCCATCCACGGTCGCAACACCGCGCGCCACGATCACCTTCTTCGCGCCTTGTGCGCCAAGGCTTTCCAGCAGCTTGCTTCCGCCGAAGGTCACGGCGGTTACCGGTCCTCCGGCCAATTGGCTCGCGTAGGTAACAGCTTCCTGTGCTGCCTTCGGGATCTTGTCGCCCCGGGTATCGATGAAGACGATCACGCTCATGATCAGATCACTTTGGCTTCAGTGTGCAACAACTCGATCAGTTTTCCCGCTTCTTCAGCAGGGATCATCTTCACTGCACCCTTCGGTGGAGGCAATTCGAATTTCACGGTACCACCTGTGTCGTCCACCGCTGCGGCCGGGATGACGGTCAATGGCTTGGTGCGTGCAGCCATGATCCCGCGCATGTTCGGAATGCGTTGTTCGGCCATTCCTTTTGCAGCACCGATCACCATGGGCAACGATACTTCCACCACTTCCACCCCTCCGGGCACATCGCGCTCCACGGTCGCCACCGTCCCGTTCACGTCGAGCTTGCTGGCGAGCGGCACGTATGGCAGATCCAATAATTCAGCGACCATGGCACCGACCTGTCCACCGTTGTGATCGATCGTCTCCTTCCCCGCGAGGATCAGGTCGAAGCCTTTGTCCTTAGCGAAGGCAGCTATCTGCTCGGCCACTTGCAATGCTTCGGTGGGCTGCGCATCCACGCGCACGGCATCATCCGCACCGATCGCGAGTCCCTTGCGGATGGTCGCCTCGGTATCGGCACCGCCCACGGTGATGGTGGTGACGCTGCCGCTGCCCTTGGCTTCCTTCAACTCGAGCGCACGTACCAGGGCATACCACTCGTCGTACGGGTTCACGATGAAGGTGACCCCATTACCGTCGTACTGCGTGTTTTCGTTTGTGAAGGCGATACGTGCCGTGGTGTCGGGCACCTGGCTTAGGAGGACAAGGATCTTCACGGGCTCGGTTTCGGGGCGCCGAAAGTAACCACCGGGCGCGTGCGACCGGGCCTCGGCAAGAGGCAGCTACCTTCGCCTCCCTCCTGGCCGTTCGCCAGGAACCATACTTCTCACTTCCGATGCGTACCGTCCAATTCCGCGAGGCCCTAAGCGAGGCGATGTCCGAAGAGATGCGCCGCGACCCCAATGTCTTCCTCATGGGCGAGGAGGTGGCCGAGTACGACGGTGCTTACAAGGTGAGCAAGGGCATGTTGGCGGAGTTCGGCCCGAAACGGATCATCGACACGCCCATCGCCGAGCTGGGATTCACGGGCATCGCTGTCGGCGCCGCCATGAACGGATTGCGCCCCATCGTGGAGTACATGACTTGGAACTTCGCGGTGCTGGCCAGCGACCAGATCATCAACCACGCGGCCAAGATGCTGCAGATGAGCGGCGGCCAGTTCAACATACCCATCGTGTTCCGCGGTGGCAACGGAAGCGCGGGCCAATTGGCCGCTACGCACAGTCAGAGCTTCGAGGCCATGTACGCCAACGTGCCAGGGCTGAAAGTGGTGACGCCCAGCAACCCTTATGATGCCAAGGGCCTGTTGAAGGCATCCATCCGGGACAATGATCCGGTGCTCTTCATGGAGAGCGAGCGCATGTATGGCGACAAGGGCGAGATCCCCGATGGCGAATACCTGTTGCCGATCGGCAAGGCCGACATCAAACGCGAAGGGAAGGACGTCACGATCGTCTCCTTCGGGAAAATGATGAAGGTGGCTTTGGGCGCAGCGGATGAACTGAAGAAGGAAGGCGTCGATGCCGAGGTGATCGACCTGCGTACGATCCGCCCACTGGACCATGCCACCGTGCTCGCTAGCGTGCGCAAGACCAATCGCTGCGTGGTGGTGGATGAGAACTGGCCCGTGGCCAGCATCAGCAGCGAGATCGCCTACCGCGTGCAGAAGGACGCCTTCGATTCGCTCGACGCCCCCGTGCTGCGCATCAACCAGGCCGATACGCCGCTGCCCTTCGCACCGGGCCTCATCGACGCTTCGCTGCCGAGCGTGGCTCGCGTGGTAAGGGCTGTCAAAGAGGTGATGTACGCGGTGAAGTAGCCGCTCACTGAGCGGTATTCGTACCCGGGGCGGGACTTGAACCCGCACAGCCCTTGCGGGCCAAGGGATTTTAAGTCCCTCGTGTCTACCATTTCACCACCCGGGCGACATGGACCTGCTACAAAGCAACGATGCCCCCCGTTAGGGAGGCATCATTTCGAGCGAGAAACGGGACTCGAACCCGCGACCCCGACCTTGGCAAGGTCGTGCTCTACCAACTGAGCTACTCTCGCAATGGGGCGGCAAATATAGCCCGGTTCCGATCCGCTCCAAACGAAGGTGATAGGCTCACGCTTTCCTCAGGCGCACCTTGCCGGACCCGGCCATGCGCTTGATCTCGTTCAGCTTAAGCAGGGCTTCCACAGGTGTTAGCGTATCGATGTCCATATCGTTCAGCTGGTCGCGGATCGCTTCCAGAGCCGGGTCGTCCAACTGGAAGATGCTCAACTGAGGCTCCAACGAGGAGGTCTTCGCCGGCATGCGTTGCGAGGGCCCATCGCTGCTGCTCTCACCGAGATCGCCAGCGTGGCTGCGTTCCAAGTGCGAGAGCACCTTCTTCGCGCGCTCCACCACCGCTTTGGGCATGCCCGCCATCTGGGCCACGTGGATCCCGAAGCTCCGATCGCTGCCGCCAGGCACCAGCTTGCGCAAGAACAGCACGCGGCTGTCCACTTCGCGCACGGCTACGTTGGCGTTGTGGATCCGCGGGAAGGTCGCGGCCATTTCATTGAGCTCGTGGTAATGGGTGGCGAAAAGCGTTTTCGGCTTCGCGGGATGCTCGTGGAGGAATTCGGCGATGGCCCAGGCGATGGAGATGCCGTCGTAGGTGCTGGTGCCGCGCCCGATCTCATCGAGCAGCAGCAGGCTGCGATCGCTCAGATTGTTGAGGATGCTCGCGCTCTCGTTCATCTCCACCATGAAGGTGCTCTCGCCGGTGCTCAGGTTGTCGCTGGCGCCCACGCGGGTGAAGATGCGGTCGACGATGCCGATGCGTGCGGCTTTCGCTGGGACGAAACTGCCCGCTTGCGCCATCAGAACGATCAAGGCCGTCTGTCGAAGCAGGGCCGATTTGCCGCTCATGTTGGGGCCCGTGATCACGATGAGCTGGTGCCCGGCGGGATCGAGCAGCACATCGTTGGGCACATAGGCCTCACCGGGCGGCAATTGCTGCTCGATCACGGCATGGCGACCGTCCGTGATGGCGAGGATGCGGCCATCGTCCAGCACGGGCCGGGCGTAGCGCCACGCGATGGCATTGAGCGCGAAGCCCCGCAGCACATCCAAGGAAGCGATGGCCTGCGCAGTGGTCCGCACAGCGTCGATCCGTGCGACCACCTGCTCCACCAATGCGGCGTAGAGCTCGCTCTCCAAAGCCAGTATGCGTTCCTCGGCACCGAGGATCCGTTCCTCCAGCGTCTTCAGCTCATCGGTGATGTATCGTTCGGCGCCGGTGAGCGTTTGCTTGCGCACCCATTCGGCAGGCACTTTCTCCTTGTGCGTGTTGCGCACTTCCAGATAGTAGCCGAACACATTGTTGTATCCGACCTTCAGGGAAGTGATGCCGGTGCGCTCGCCCTCTCGCCGCTGCACGTCCAGGAGCAGTTCCTTCGCATGCGTCGTCACATGGCGCAATTCGTCCAGTTCGGCGTTCACTCCGCTGCTGAGCACGCCGCCTTTCGCAAGGGACGCCGGCGTGTTCTCCTCGATCGATGAGGCGATCGCCGCGACGATCTCCGAAGGCGGGGCCAGTTCCGAGGCCGCATCGCGCAAAGCGCCCTCCTGCACGGAGAGCAATTCGCGCACGCGAGCCGCGGCCTCCAGGGCCTGTTTCATCTGGAGCAGTTCGCGCGGTGCGATCCGCGCCGCCGCGGCCTTTCCAGCAAGGCGTTCAAGGTCGCTGATGCGGTCCAGCTCGCGCCCGATGTCCTCGGTGAGGGCGGGCGAGGCAATGAAGGCCTCCACGCGGTCATGCCGCTGCGCTATCGCTGCATGGTCCAGCAGAGGGAAGAGGAGCCAGCGCTTGAGGGTGCGCGAGCCCATGGGAGTAGCACAGGCATCCATGCTCTGCAGCAGGGTACGCGCCCCTTCGTTCACCGGTGCCACCAGCTCGAGATTGCGCACGGTGAAGCGGTCCAGGCCCACGTGCGCCGATGGTTGCATCCAGCCGATCCGCGTGATGTGCGCAAGCCGGTCATGGCGTGTTTCGCCTAAGTAGTGCAATACCGCTCCAGCGGCCCGTTGGCCCAGCGCCAAATGCTCCACGCCGAAACCCTTGAGCGAGGCGGTGCCGAACTGCGCTAGCAGCCGCTCGCGGGCGAATTCATCGGCGAAGGCCCAGTCATCGAGCGCGAAACCGTTATAGCGCGCTGCGGCGGACTGGACCATGGCGTCGCGTATGCCCCGCGGATGCAGCAGCTCGCGTGGACCGTGGGTGTCGAGCAGTTTCATGGCCGATCCCCCTTCTTCCTCGGCTATGATGAATTCTCCCGTGGTCACATCGAGGAAAGCGATGCCGTAGCGCCCGTTGGCACCGCATACCGCGCCCAGCCAGTGGTTGTCCTTGCGGTCGAGCACGCTTTCGCTGAACGATACGCCCGGGGTGACCACCTCGGTGACGCCGCGCTTCACGATGGTCTTGGCCAGCTTGGGGTCTTCGAGTTGGTCGCAGATGGCCACGCGGAAACCGGCCCGGACCAGCTTGGGCAGATAGCTCTCGAGCGAATGATGCGGGAACCCGGCCAGTTCAACATCGCTCCCGCCATTGTTGCGGCTCGTGAGGGTGATCCCCAGCACGCGCGCGGAGGTCACCGCATCGCTTCCGAAGGTTTCGTAGAAGTCGCCTACCCTGAAGAGCAGCAGCGCATCGGGGTACTTGCCCTTGATGGAAGCGTACTGCTTCATCAACGGTGTTTCCGTGCTGACCGTCTTGCTCATCTTCAGTTGGCGCCGATCGCGCCATTTTCGCGGCGGGAAGGTACTTTCCGCCATTGGGGCCATCGCCCACAACTTGCTGACAACCCTGCCATGCCCGCTAACGACCGCAAGCTGACCATGCATGAGCTCGGTCGCATAGCGGCAACGGAGTACACCGGTGCGCTCGACCGGCGCATCCGTGTTGTGCTGGACGACGTGCGCAGCCGCCACAACGTGGGCGCCTTCTTCCGCACGGCGGACGCTTTCGGGGTCGAGGGCCTGGTGCTCTGCGGCTTCACGCCATTGCCACCGCACCGCGAGATCGAGAAGACCGCCCTCGGTGCCACCGCTTCGGTGCCTTGGCAGCATGCGCCCGATGCCGCCGATGCCGTGGCACGCTTGAAGGCCGAAGGATACCGGGTCATCGCCGTGGAACAGACCCTTCTCGCCAGGCCACTAAGCGAGTTCTCCCGCGCAGCGCATCAGCCGCTGGCCCTCGTTTTCGGCAATGAGCTGAACGGCGTTTCCGATGCGGTCATTTCCGCCTGCGACGAATGCCTGGTGGTGCCCCAGCGCGGAAGCAAGCACTCGCTCAACGTTTCGGTGTGCGCCGGCGTGGTGCTGCATTGGCTCGCAGGCACCCCCATAGCCCCGGGCCATTGATAAAAGGAAGGCAACCCAAGCCCTTGAACGGGGTCTTTGGTAGTGGAACCTCTTTCGCCTTCCGGGGCGTACAAGCGAACCGTCTATATTTGGCTGCCCCGCCATCGGCCCATATGCTGCTAACCCGACCCCGTTTCCTTGTACTGGCGTTCGTTCTGGGTGGCATGTCCCTCGGGCCTGTTGCCGCTCAGTATTTCCGCCAATCGAGCTACTGGAAGACCCACCGGGAGGAGGTCGAATTCGGCTTCGGCATTTCCAACTTCCTTGGCGAGCTCGGAGGCCGCAACCAGATCGGCTCCCCCTTCGTGTGGGACTTGGAGCTGAGCCAGACCCGGCCGGCAGCAAGCATCGCCTACCGCTATTACCTCGCCCGCAAGATGGCACTGCGGCTCCGGGGCACATACGGGGTTCTCGCTGGCAACGACAACCTTACCACCGAGCCTTTCCGCCAGAACCGCAACCTGAACTTCAAGAGCGATGTAGTTGAATTGAGCCTGGTCTTCGAGATACACCTGTACCGCGAGGAGCTGGGCCACATCTACGACCTGCGCGGGGTGAAGGGCACCAAGAGCAGCCGCTTCGGCCTGTACTTCTTCGGCGGCATCGGCGGATTCTACTTCGATCCGCGGGCGCAATTCAACAATGCTTGGGTAAGGCTCCAGCCCTTGGGCACTGAAGGCCAGGGCTTGCCCGGCGGCGCCGAGGAGGACAAGAACATCCAACTGTGCATCCCCATGGGCGTGGGCCTGCGCCGTGCATTCACGAAGCAGTGGAGCGGCGGCTTGGAACTGCAGTACACCAAGACCTTCACGGACTACATCGACGATGTGAGCACCAATTACTACGACAACGATGCGATCCGTGCGGCCAATGGCGACATGGCGGCCTACCTCGCGGATCCGAGCCTTGGCATAGGCCTTCCGTACGAATACGGCCTGGACCCCACCGCCACCGGCGAGCAACGTGGCGATGAGAAGGACCTCGATGCTTACCTCTTCCTGAAGTTCACCGCCGACTGGAAGCTGTACAAGTACAAGAGCGGCAGCAAGAAGTACCGCGCCCGCATACGCAGGCAGAAGATCGTGTTCTAGGTCCAGCGACGGATCCTACACAACAAACCCCGCGATCATTCGCGGGGTTTGCTGTTTCTCATCAACGGAAGCCGATTGCTACGCACCTGCGTTCTCACGAATGCCGATTAAGAATCTCTTCCTCTGGATGCTCTCGTTCGGCCTTCTCGGCATCGGGGCCGGTTTCGTCGTGATCGGAATCGGCGTGTTGATCAGTTCGGGCTTAAGGCACTCCCGTGAGGCATTGCCAGGCTTCATTCCCGAGCTTCAACCTTGGAACGATGTCGTGCTCGCGATAGGGCTCATCTTGCCGGGGCCATTGATCATCAGGCTCTGCAAGGGATCGGCGGCTATGAACCGGGATCGACTGAGACGTTCGTCTTGACCTAGAGGACAGAGTGAGATAAGTAAGGTCTCCAGAGCGGCTTGGATCAGGAACGCCGCGGTCGACGTGTTCGGGCAAGTGGGATCAGCCTTGGTAGCGCGGAAACCACTTCACGAGCCATAGGATGATCATGACAAGGGCCAAGCCTGTATTCGAGATCAGCAATGCGCGATTTGCATTTGCACTTTGGCCCAAGGATAAGATCAGAAAGGCGAGGGACGCGAGAAGCGTCGCGCAAGCGACGATGACCGAAACGACCAACACGCGAGTAGCATCGACTTCCGTCGCGCTCGTGTCCCAATCCTGGAAAGGAGACATGGCGCAAGTGATGATCATCGCGAGCGCGACCGTGAACAACGAGATCCATCCGAGTACTGCACGCATCGTTCAGCCTATCTGACGGCTAAGAAAAGCGAAACCCCCGCCTTTCGGCGAGGGCTTCGGATACGTTCAGGTTATTCGGCTCAGAGCCCCAGTTGCCCCTTGAAGTTGCGGAACTCGAGATCCTTCATGGCCTTGTCGCGCAGGCTGGCATCCTTCTGCACGGCCATACCGAGGTGGTTGCGCACCATGTCGCCGTTGTTCTGGCGGGCACCGATGATGGCCATGAGGTAGTGGCCCATGGCGCTGTCCTTGTCGGGGCTGGCCTCCAGGATGCGCTGGGCACCAGCGGCGTCGCCACCGAGGGTCTTGGCAAGAGCGGCGTTGAAGCTGTTCACACCGCTCATGTTGCTGTTGGCTGCACCGTAGTCGCCGTTCTGGATGTCGATGATGCCCATGTTGTACTTCACTTCAGGGCCTGCGGCGGTGGCCTTGCGGTAGAGTTCCATGGCCTTCTTGCGATCGCCCTTCAGGCGGGTGCAGGCACCCAGGTTGTTGGTGCTGATGGGGTTGTCGCTGATGCTGCTGGCCTTCTGGAACTCGATTTCGGCCTCGGCCAGCTTGTTCTGCTGGTACAGCACGTAGCCGACGTTGTTGGGGCCGCGGTAGTCGCTCGGGAAGATGCGGCTGGCCTCGCGGTAGATGCGCAATTGCTCGTTCAGGTCGGTGGTGAGCGTGGCGCTGTAGAGCAATTCCTCCACGTTCAGGCTATCGGGCGTGGTCTTGCTCATGGCGATCAGCTGCTCGTCGCTCTTGCCTACGCGGTCGTAGTTCAGGCGGATCTCGCTGCGGCGCAGTTGCGGCAGGATCTCCTCAGCGATCTCCTTGTAGGTGGCGGCCATGTTGCGGATCTCCTCCTCGCGCTTGGTGAGGTCGGGGTACATCTGCAGCACGCGCAGCACCAGGTCCTTATCGGGAACGTTGCTGGCCTGCATGGCGCGCTGGAAGCCATCCCAATCCTCGCCGCGCGGATTGAGCGTGTAGAAGGTATCGAGGCTGTCAGCCTTGATCTTGTAACGCTTGAGCTCAGCCTTCAGCCAGCTCATGGCGCTCTTCGCTCGGTCGCTGGCGAGGTTCTCGTTCTTGCTCAGTTCGCCTTCGGGGCTGGCCCACGCATCGAAGCTGGCACCGGTGAGACTGATATTCCCGGCAGCGGTCACGCCTTTCACGAAGGCCGCAAGAGCCTTCACATCATCTTCTTTCAACTCGCTTGGGCGAACGACGCTGCTGTTCACCAAGTAGTTGATGATCGCATTCTCGTTGTGGTGGGTGATGCGCTCGAAGGCGTCCTTGGCCATAAGCACCTTGTCGTCGCTCAGGAGCAGATAAGGCGTGGTGATCACACCATCGGTGAGCTTGAAATCCTCGAAGGGAACCTCTTTCTTGCCTTGCTTGCCCATGATCTTCACCATAAGCTCGCTGGTGCTCATGGCCGGGGTGTAGGCGACCTTGCCGCTGTAGCTGAATGCCTTGCCCGTCTCGTAGGGGATCACCGTGTAGTTCCCAACAGCCTTGTCGCCTTGGAAGCCCACCATCTTGTAAGGCGTTTCGCCTCCAGCATAGGTCAGGGTGGGGGTCAGTTCAACCTGCGCCTTGCGCGCGAAGTACTTGCCCGGGAAATT
The DNA here is from genome assembly GCA_016710965.1 of Flavobacteriales bacterium. Lineage (GTDB taxonomy): Bacteria > Bacteroidota > Bacteroidia > Flavobacteriales_F > PHOS-HE28 > PHOS-HE28. The sequence continues at coordinate 278,221 of JADJTW010000031.1, read as the reverse complement.
GCCGTTGATGGCAACAGCAACCGAGTCGCCCTGCACGATCAACGGGCTGGGTTCCACGGTGTATTTGACGTTCTCGGCGTACTTCTTCATCTTGCCTAGGCCATTGCAGCCTACGAGCAGGACAGCGGCGGCGATCACGAGGGACATGCCCTTCAGGTGGCGCTTTTCCATGAATTCGATGCGGGTTGGTTGATTCGGCGGCAAGTATAATCACTGCCCGCCGCGCGGCCCGGCATGTATTTTCCACACTTCTTCACATAGAAGCGTGCGCATCAGAGGGTTGCGACGCGATGGGGCGCCTGACCTTCTTCGACGACCAAGCTGATCAAGCGGTCATATGCGTCGCTGTCCTTCATCAGATCGTGCTGCTCGAGGTCCACGACAAGCACCTGTGAGCCCGGTCTTTTCTGCAGATGGTCCAGGTACCGGTCCTGCAGCTGCATGAGGTAATCGGCACCGATCCGCTGCTCGTAGCTGCGCCCGCGCTGTTTGATGCGCTCCCGCACGCGCTCGATGCCGAGGTGCAGGTAAACGATCAGCTGGGGCTGCGGAAGATCGCCGTACATGATCTGGTAGAGGTCGCGGAACAAGGCGTATTCATCTGCCGCAAGCGTAACGCTGGCGAAGACCAATGACTTGCCAAGCGAGTAATCGGCGATGGTGCAGGGGCTGAACAAGTCCTGCTCGGTGGTGCGCTTGAGCTGGTGGTAGCGCTGGGCGAGGAAGGAAAGTTCCACAGCGAAGGCATAGCGCTGCTGGTCCTCGTAGAATTTCGGCAGGAAGGGGTTCTCATCGAACTCCTCCAACACCAATCGACCGCGCCATTGTTCGGCAAGGCGCCGGGCCAGCGTGGTCTTGCCCGCACCGATGAGGCCTTCGATGGCGATGTACGAATAACGCATGTGTGCTACACGGCAGGTTGGCGAAGGTCGTTCAAGAGCTGCAACACGGTGCGATGCTTCACCGGATGCCGCCAGTCCGGCGCGATGTCGGCTGCGGGAGCGAGCGCGAAGGCCCGCTCGTGCAGGCGCGGGTGCGGTACCTGCAAGGAGGGAATGTCGACGACCGAATCGCCGATGAGCAGGATGTCGATGTCGATCGTGCGGGCGGCATAGCGCTTTGCTTCATCGCGCGTTCGCCCCAGTTCGTTTTCGATCCTAAGCAACTCGGCCATCAACTCTTGCGGCTCCAGTGCGGTGCGCAGGATCACTGCCCGGTTCAGGAACAGCCGCTCATCCGTGAAGCCCCAAGGCGCGGTCCAATGGTCGCGACTGCGTGACAGGACCGTGCCGACGCGCTCAGCGATCCAGCGTTCGGCCTCGCCAAGGGCAGATGCTGGATCTCCAAGGTTACCACCCAGCAGCAGCAGCACTTCCATGGTGGTCAAAGCTATCGGGGCCTCCCATCCCCCAGCCATCCCGCTCGTGTAAGAGGCACGGAAGGCTCCAAGCCCGGCGGCCTAAGTTCGGCCCGCAAACCCCGAAACGCTCCTATCCCATGGGCCAGTTCTTCAAGTTCATGTTCGCATCGATGCTCGGCACACTCCTCATCGGCGTGGTGCTCATCCTGCTCTTCTTCGCCATGATCGCGGGCCTCAGTGCCAGCTTCAGCCGTGGCGACCGCCAGACCACCATCAAGGACGGTAGCGTGCTGCACCTCACCTTGGACAAGGAGATCGTGGACAGGGGAAGCAAAGAGGATATCGACTTCGACTTCGGTCCTTTCAGCGAACAGACCAAGACGGGACTCAACACCATTCTGGCAGCGCTGGAGACCGCGAAGACGGACGATCGCATCGAGGGTGTTTTCCTGGACCTGGGCTTCACCATACCTGCCGGCTTCACCACGCTGCGCGAGATCCGCGAGAAGATCATCGAATTCAGGAAGGAGAGCGGCAAGCCTGTGGTGGCTTGGGCCGAACTGTACACGCAAGGGACGTACTACGTAGCCACCGCCGCCGATGCCATCTACCTGCAGCCCAAGGGCGACTTGGACTACCGTGGCCTGCACAGCGAATACATGTTCCTCAAGGGCATGTTCGAGAAGCTCGATATCGACGTGCAGTTCATCCGTGGCAGCAACAACAAGTTCAAGAGCTTCGGGGAGATCTACACCCAGGACCACATGAGCGATAGCAATCGCGTGCAGATCGACGCGCTCCTCAAAGGCCTGTGGGCCGATCACCTGGCCGCTGTGAGCGGCAAGACCGGCCTTGACGCTGCGCGCCTGAACCTCATCGTGGACAGCCTGATGGTGCGCAATGACGAGGACGCGCTGGAGTTGAAACTGATCGACGGCATCAAGTACCGCGATGAGGTGCTAGCTGAACTGCGCACGCGCATGGGCCTCGATGAGAAGAAGGACATCAAGTTCGTGGAGCTTGGGAAATACCGCAAGACCTTCAAGACACGCACGCATGGCGACACCAAAGCGGACGGCGCAGGCAAGCTTGCGATCATCTACGCCGAAGGAGGCATCAGCAGCGGCGAGAGCGAGGAGGGCAGCATCGGCAGCACGTCGCTCAGCGAGACCATCCGCAAGGCACGTGAGGACAGCACCATCAAGGCCATCGTCTTCCGTGTGAACTCGCCCGGTGGCAGCGGACTGGCCAGCGAGGTGATCTGGCGCGAGGTGAAACTGGCCAGCGAAGTAAAGCCCGTCGTGGTGAGCATGGGCGACGTGGCGGCCTCTGGCGGATACTACATCAGCTGCCCGGCCACGAAGATCTACGCCGAGCCCACCACCATCACCGGCTCTATCGGCGTCTTCGGCATCATCCCCAATATGCAGGGCTTCTTCAACAACAAGCTCGGCATCACCTTCGATGGCACCAAGACCCATCGCTATGCCGACATGATGACCACCAGCCGTGCCCTCACCGCGCAGGAGAAGCGAATCATCCAAGGCTACGTGGATGAGTTCTACGAAGGATTCGTGGCGCGTGTGAGCGAAGGCCGCAAGCTCACCAAGGAACAGGTGGATGCAGTGGGACAGGGCCGAGTGTGGACAGGCGTCGATGCCAAGGAGCGCGGCCTGGTGGATGAACTGGGCGGCTTGGAGGATGCCGTGAAGGCTGCGGCCGAGCTGGCCAACCTCACCAACTATCGCGAGGTAGAACTCCCCGCGCAGAAGGACTTCTTCCAGAAACTGATGGAGGACCTCAGTGGCGACGCCCGTGCTTGGGCTGCCACCGAATTGCTCGGTGACGATGCGCAACTGCTGGAGCAATACAAGCACCTGCGGGATGTGAAGCAGCACACGGGCATACAGGCCCGCATGCCCTTCGATCTGGTGGTCCGATAAGCATGCGGCCAAGACTCACGAAAGCCCCGGCGCAAGTCGGGGCTTTCGTGGTTCTACAAGTGCGTGTCAATGCACGACCATCAATTTCATCGCGCCATGATCGTGCCGCAGGGTGTAGCTCCCTGCTGCCCATTTGGAGACATCGATGGTCTCCCGCCCATTCACCATGCCGCTCCACACCGTGCGGGCCAGCGCATCGGTGATCGTTATCTGCGTGGGACCTTCGGTGAACAAGGTGATCCGATTGTTCGCGGGGTTGGGGAACAGATCAAGTCGCCACTCCGCAATTATTTCCGGAAGCGAGGTCGTTACGCTGCATGTATCCACGTAGTCGCCGCCGATCCATTTGCCAACACGCCTAACGCTGTCCGGGCCAGCCATCAAGAACGAGCCGCTTACTAGCAGCGTGTCGCGGAACTGGCCCACGGGTCCGAGATCAATGTCGAAGTAGTCGGGCGGCACAAGGCTGCACCACTTGGTGCCATCCCATTTCGCTACTCGGCCTGTTGGTACATCGCCGATAACGTTGAATCGTCCGCCGGCGTGAAGCGTGTCGTTGATCCAGGTCAAGCTGTTGACCGATGCGTTCACTGCGCCTCTCGTCCCACTGCCGAGTTGAGCCCAATTCGAACCGTCCCATGTGAGAATGCCGCTGCCAGGATTGTTCACATTGCCGTAGGGTGGGTAGTCGGCGAAGGAACCAGCCACATAGAGCAACCCATCATGCACCTCCAGCACTTGCACACTGCTGAACACGCCTAGGAATCCGTTGCCGATGGGGCCCCATGCATTGCCATCCCAGCACATGATATCGTTCAGGCCCGTGCCCGTGCCCCCGCCGAAGTTTCCCCCGATATACAACTTGCCGTTATACCAGGCCACGTCCTGCAAGAGGTTCAACTCCTGCCAAGGGCTGATGACCGGCAGGTCAAAGACGCTGTTCCAGGCGGTTCCATCCCAGCGCGCGAGGCCATGGGCTGCTTGTCCTTCCGCTTCATCGAAGTACCCCACTGCGTAGAGCCCATCGGGATAGGCCCGCAGCTTCCTTACCGGCCCATTGAAGCCCACGCCCACGTTTTGCCAGGCGTTGCCATCCCAGCGCGCCACGTATGCCGCCGGTTCACCATTGAGCTCAGTGATATCGCCTCCTATGTAAAGTTCATCGTTCCAGAACGCCATGGCTGTTACGCCTCCATTCGCAAGCCCCCCGTTGCTCAACGGCGTCACACAGTCCCAATTCACGCCGCAGCCCATAGCCTGGAACTGCGTGCCGTCCCACTTGAAGATACCGGGACTTGTAACGTCATCGTCAGCGTGGAAGGCTGCACCACTGCAGTAGAGCACGTCAAGCGTGGTATCTTCCAGGAAAGCGTAGAGGCCGCCAACGCCCACCTTCGCCAAGCTGGGTGAACAAGGAGGGCTGGCCTTGCACAATGGGAGCTGATGTGGCGAGCAGCGTGCTCGCGAGCAAAGAATTGGCGCAGCATGGTTCAGCGGATCACGAACCGGACGGCGCCAACCAACTCCGAACTTTTCACGCTCACGCGTGCGCAATAGGCGCCACTGCTCAAAACGCTCACATCCATAGCGCCCTTGACCATGGCAAGCTCCTCAACGATCCGACCTAGCGCATCAAGCACCTGCACCTTTGCGCCATCGAGCAATCGTCCGGCATGCGTGATCATGAGCTGATCGCTCGCTGGATTCGGGTAGCACGCAAGAGCCGCACCTGCACCCAGTTCCGCTTCCGTGACTCCGATGGAAATGCCTTGAAGCGGCATGCGCGTGATGAATCCTTGCATGGGATCCAAGTTGTCTCCTACGGCGAACAATGACGATTCGCACCAGGAGGTGCCGGGCGAAGGGCACTCTTCGGGGAATGCCACACCACCTGCCGTGCCCACCCAGTACAAAGCCTCGCCGGGCACGAGCACCAGATTGTGCCCGAATTCAGAGCCTTTCAGCTGCCAGACCCAATCAAAGCCGTAAGGGTCTGCTGGGCTTGAGAGATGATCGAAGCCGCCACCGAACAAGCTCATCCATTCCAGTCCGTTGTTCTGATTGAACAGGTAGAGCGAAACATCCGATTGGTTCTGCCCCACATCACTGTCCCACTCCTGGTTGTAGAATCCCCAGGCCCAAACGGTGGACTGGTCGTCGATGACCCCTGGATAGCCGTGGTGAAAGAAGCCCAGTGCGTAAACGTTCAAGGCTGCATCCACTTGAAGATCGCTGAACCGGAAGATGGGGAAGGGTTGCTGCTGCCTGTTGGAGTATCGGAACAATGGCGTGAGATCATCATCGATTCCGTGCGCTCCATTCCATCCTTGATCGCCGTAGGCCGTACTCCAATTCAGACTCCCGCTCAAGGGCCTGAATTCCGCGAAGTAGGCATCATGTCTGCCCGACGCTACTACATCATCATGGTAGGCCCCGAATCCAGGATCGCAAATGGAAAGGGTATTGGCCACTGCACCGCATGTTGGGGTGGTTGCGGCTCCTTCATCGGTGGTGCCCATCACCACCAACCCGGCAGTGCGGCCGATCACGGCTTCTAGTCGTTCAACACCGTGGATGTTCGTGCCCCATTTCGGCGCGAGGTCGGCGTCGATCGTCATGATGAATGCATTCGTGCTGCCCGTTCCGGTTTGTTGGTAGTTCCCGGTAGCGCCGAATGGCACATCATCCGTGGTGCTGCCCACGAACGCAATTCGATGAGTCAGTGGGTTGGTAGTGCCGATCTGGTAGGTGGCGTCGTAGATGTAATCATCTCCTTCGCCGCCATAGAACGTACACCAGCTCAGGAAGAATGCGACATCGATGCGAACAAGGAATGCATCCGTCCCGCCTGCATTGCTGGTCTGCTGGTAGTCGTTGGCTTCGGTGCTGCACAGGCGCATGCCGTTACCCGCAGTGCAACCGGTGGTACCTGTTGATGAAGTGGTGGCGCCGGCAAGCAGGATGTTTCCATCCACATCCTCGGTTATTGCCGTGAACATCTCACCGCCCTCGCCACCGAAGTAGGTGGAACGAAGCACGAAACCAGTTGCTGGATTGAAGCAGAACAGAAATCCATCGGTGGAACCTTGCTTGGAATCTTGGTAGAAAGAACCATTGGCCGGATCAGCGGATGGTAGAATGTGCAAGTCCTCGCTCGAACTCCATCCGGCTATGAAACCATGTTCATCGGAGTACTCGGCTATATGCAAGACCGTAGGCTTGTCGTTTCCCCCACCTCCGTAGTAGCTCATCCAAGTTAGTACAGCATCATTCTCGGAATCACCTGGGGCATAGCGGAGACGCCCGAAGAAGACATCGTAGTTTCCTGCATGCGTGAGCAAGCCAACTGTTGCAGGGTATTCTTCATCCCGTGTGTTGCCGGCCACGAATAAATTCCCATCCGCATCGGCATCGCCTGCCGTTATGAACTCAGAATAGCCGGTTCCAGTGGCCGTCCCGAACAAAGTGCTCCAACCAAGGTCCGCTCCTCCGCCCATGGGCATCGGCGGGTACCCGATCTCCAGCACCAGCGGCAATTGCTCATTGTAGGTATCGAATTCGAACGTGACTTGCACGCTGCCATCGGTATGCAGATAGTCTGCCGTCCAGTTCAGCGGAACTGCATCGTAGTTGGCATCCACCTGGTAGGCCAGGGCTTCGCGCAGTTCGATCCAATCCCCATCCAGATACAGCTTCAGGTTCCCCTGCCAATCCACATGGATGCTGTCCTGTCCGGCAAAGGCGAGCGTGATATCGTTAGGGTTGCCGCCCGGCAGGATGACATAGGCCATGCGCGGGCCGCCGGCGCTCTTGTAGAAATGCACGTTGATGCTATCCCACACGCTCCGGTACACCACCTCGGCGTAGGCCTTCACCTCCTCGACCGAAACGCTATTGCGATAGTAGTTGGTCAGGTGGCCAACGGGTTCGCCGATCGGGACCGGGTCGATGGACCTTGAATGGGCATAGCTCATGTCGATCCGGTAGAGCGTGTCAACTGTCGAGGTATCATTGTCCACCTCCGCCAAGGTGAAGGAGACCTTGCTCTTCTGCATCAGATGGATGCCAACGGGCGTTTGCTCGAAATAGTACCGTAGATCGTCCACGTGGTCTCCATCCGTGTCGAAGGTCTGTCCTTGCTCTTTGCGAATGAGGGATAAGCCTTGTCCTTTGTCCCCGTGAATGCTGGGAATACTATCGGGGTGTTGCGCTAGGGCCGGACAGGTGTTAGAGCCGAGGCCAGGGAGATGGCCGCTAACGCAAGGCGCCAAGGGCCTGCGTTCTGCGTTCTGCATGGCAGTAGGTTTTGGGGCAGGTGAAGCTATGCCCGCCCTTCGCCTGTCGCAAGGCTTGTTGATAAAACCACGAAAGCCCCGGATCTCTCCGAGGCTTTCGCTTGCCCTGATGTCAGTTTCCTGACCTGACCAAAACCTGGGTGCTGGAACGGGAGCGGAGGGGAAAGGTTGCGGTCAGCCCACCTCTACGTGATAGCCGCTGTGGTTGCGCACGTTCAGCACGCGGCCGTCCTCCCAGATCAGGTACTGGCCCTTGATGCCCATGAGCAAGCCACTTACCTCCGGCGTCTTCCCCAAGTTCACGCTGGCGACCTTGGGCGGGTAGGCCAGCACGGGGTAGGTGATCGCGAGCGGTTCTTCTGTCAGGAGGAGGTGCTCCTGCAGATCGGTGCGCAAGGCGCCGATGGCTTGTGCTCGTGCTCCGTGCAACGCGCCGGCATCGGGCGGTACTTGCTTGAGCATTGCCCGCCAGTTGGTCTTGTCCGCGAACAGCCGTTTGAGGTCCACTTCGATGAGGCCCGCTAGCTGGCGATAGGGCACGCGTGCGATCGCGAGCGCGGCCACCGCTCCCTGGTCTATCCACCGAGTCGGCACCTGCGTGCTGCGCGTGACGCCCACCTTCACGTTGCCGGTGAAGCTCAGGTACACGATATGCTCCGTTGCGTGGTGCGCGATCTCCCAATCCGGGTCGCGGCCTTCGCCCAGATGCGCGCGGCACAGCTCAGGATGCACGATGCACTCGGCCGCTTCAGGCGCACTGGTGAAGCACGGGTAGCAGAAGCCCTGGGCGAACAGCTTCTTCACCTTCTTGCCGCAGCTCACGCAACTGAGCACGCCGGTGGCACGCACGGTGAATGGCTTGCCGATGAATGGCGTGAGCTCCAACGGTTGCTCGAAAGGAAGCACATAGCGCACGCTGCCGGCCAGCTCTGCGCGCATCTTGGAAAGGGGTTGGCCATCGCCCATTGCAGCCGGTGGTTATCTTGGTGCGGAAGATAGGCTCCTCACCTTCGCCATGGCCCTCAACGCGCTCGTCAGCTTCCTCACCAAGAAGCGCCTGCAGCAGATCGAACTGTTCAAGGAGAACCCGCGCATGGCGCAGCTTGAGGTCTTCCATTACCTGATCAATGCAGCGCGCTACACGGAATGGGGCCGCAAGCATGATTATTCCGGCATCGCTCATCCCGATGATCTGCGCAAGCGCGTGGCGCTTCAGGACTATGAGGATGTAAAGCCGTTCGTGGAACGCCTGCGCAAGGGCGAGCAGAACCTGCTTTGGCCTACCGACATGCGGTGGTTCGCCAAGAGCAGCGGTACCACGGGTGCGCGCAGCAAGTACATCCCCGTGAGCCGCGAGGCATTGGAGGATTGCCACTACAAGGGAGGCAAGGACCTCATCGCCTTCCACTACCAGCACTTCCCCGAGAGCAAACTGTACCAGGGCATGAGCTTGGTGGTGGGTGGCAGCAGCACCATCGAGCAGCATCGCGCCGATGCCTATACCGGCGATCTCAGCGCCATCATCATCCGCAATTTGCCGCTGTGGGTGGAGATGCGTCGCACGCCGGTGATAGAGACGGCACTGCTGGAGAACTGGGAGGTGAAGATCGACCAGATGGCGCGCGAGACCATGCGGGAGGATGTGCGGTGCATCGCGGGCGTGCCCTCCTGGACACTGGTGCTGCTGCGACGCATACTGGAACTCGCTGGCAAGCAGAATATCCTGGAGGTGTGGCCGAACCTGGAGCTCTTCATGCACGGCGGCGTAAGCTTCAGGCCCTACCGCTCGCAGTTCGAAGCGCTGATCCCATCGGCCACGATGAACTACCTCGAGAGCTACAACGCCAGCGAGGGATCCTTCGCCATACAGGACCGCCAGGGCGCTGACGATATGCTGCTGATGCTGGATTACGGCATCTTCTACGAGTTCCTGCCGGTGGAGGAATTGGGGCAGGAACGGCCGCGCACGGTGCTGCTCCATGAGGTTGAGGTGGACCGTCAGTACGCCATCGTCATCAGCACCAACGCGGGCCTGTGGCGCTACATGCCCGGCGATACGGTGCGTTTCACCAGCGTGAAGCCCCACCGCGTGCAGGTGAGCGGCCGCACCAAGTGCTTCATCAACGCCTTCGGCGAGGAGCTGATGGTGGAGAATGCCGACCGCGGGATCGAGGCGGCATGCCTGGCCACGGGCGCTGTGGTGAGCGAGTACACTGCTGCCCCCATGTACATGGGCGTGGATGCGCAGGGCGGCCATGAATGGGTAGTGGAATTCGCGCAGCACCCTGGGGACATGGCCCGGTTCGTGGATGTGCTGGACACCACCATGCGCACGCTCAATTCCGATTACGATGCCAAACGGCGGGGCGATATGGCCTTACGACGTCCGGTGCTGCATGCCGTGGGCAGCGGCACCTTCTACGAATGGATGAAACAGCGCGGCAAGCTCGGTGGTCAGAACAAGGTGCCGCGATTGAGCAACGATCGAGCGATCCTGGATTCCATCCTTGCGCCTGTCACCGCCTGATGCGTAGCCTGGTCCGTTCGCGCTGTTCCTGCTGCTGCCGCTCGTCGCAGCAGCGCAATCGGCCGCCTGCGAGCTACACCATCGAGGGCCGCTTCGACACCTTCACCACCGACGAGCTGGGCAACGTGTACGCCTTGCAGGGCGATGAACTGCGCATCTTCGACACCAAGGGCCGCTCGTGGCTGCGCAACAGCACCAAGACCTTCGGCCGCATCGGCTCCATCGATGCCTTCTATTCGTTGAAGCCGATGCTCTTCGCGCCCGAGCAAGGGCAGATCGCCGTGCTGGACAACACCCTCAGCTTGCAGGGCAGCGTGATCAACCTGCCCCGCGAAGGCTACCCGCAGGTGACCAGCGTGTGCATGAGCGTGCAGAACCATTTCTGGTTCTTCGACCAGCGCGACCTCTCGCTCATCAGGGTCGATGCCCAATTGCGCGTGCAAGCCACCACCGGCCGACTGGACCAGCAATTGGGTTTCGCGCCGGAACCCAGCGGCATGCTGGAGCACGAGAGCCGCCTTTACGTGAACGATCCAACGCATGGCATCCTCGTCTTCGATCTCTTCGGAACGTACATGCGCACCCTGCCGGTCCTCGGTGCCGGATCGTTCGGCGTGAGCGACAATGCGCTCTGGTCCTTCGGCAAGGACGGACTGCACGTGATGGACATGCGCAGTTTCGGCACCCGGAGGATCCCGCTGCCTGTGGACGCGGGGATCGTGCGCGATCTGCGGGTGGAACGAGGGCACCTCCATCTCCTCACGGCCGAGGGGATCCTGGTGCGGCCGATCCCGAACGAGGACCGCTAGCACGACTTTTCCACAACCCGGTTCGCGCTTGCATGCGCGGGTATCTTCGCACTCCCCGTCACGAACATCGCGACGCCACCAACCACCATCACTCCCCGTATCCATCCGGGAAAACCTCCAACCACCGCGCATGCATATCGCGATCGCAGGCAACATCGGCGCAGGCAAGACCACGCTCACGCAGCTCCTGGCCAAGCACTACAAATGGGAGCAGCTGCAGGAAGCCGTGGACAACAACCCCTACTTGTTCGATTTCTACAAGGACATGCAGCGGTGGAGCTTCAACCTGCAGATCTTCTTCCTCAACTCGCGCTTCGAGCAGTTGATCGAGATCCGCAAGAGCGGCCGCAATGTGGTGCAGGACCGCACCATCTATGAGGACGCCTACATCTTCGCCCCCAACCTGCACGCCATGGGGCTCATGACCACGCGCGATTTCGAGAACTACCACCGCCTCTTCCTCAACATGGAGCAGAGCATCCAGCCGCCCGACCTGCTCATTTACCTGCAGGCGCCGGTGGAGAAGCTCGTGAAGCAGATCGGCGAGCGCGGCCGTGAGTACGAGAACTCCATCAGCATCGAGTACCTGCGCCGGCTGAACGAGCGCTACGACGGCTGGATCGAGAAGTACGACAAGGGTAAACTGCTGGTGATCGATGTGGAGGACAATGCCTTCCACAACGAGCCCGAGGACCTGGGCAAGATCATCCGGGCCATCGACGCCGAGATCCACGGCCTGTTCCCGCTGGAGAAGCCCGCGCCAAGCGTTGTTGCAAAGCCTACCGCAGCGGTGAAGCCTATTGCGAAACCCATCGCGAAGCCAGCGGTGAAAGCGCAAATGAAGCCGCTGAAGAAAGGCTCCTTGAAGCCTCTCCCCAGCAAGAACGGGACGAGCAAGAAGAAGGTGCTGGCGAAGAAGCGCTGAGCGGAACGATCACGCCCGAACAAGCCCCGACATCAGCCGGGGCTTGTTCGTTGGAGAAGGGTTGATCACTCCTTCATGGAGCGCGCCAGCCCAAACGCACGCCATCGGTGCCTAGGCCGCCCCGACACCTCACCGGAACGAAGAAGCAACTCAAAGGGGAATCCCTGCGACCCACGCTGCCCTGAGCGGGGAATGGAAGGCCACACCGCCTCACGACTGATTGCACGGAGAGTTGGAACAAGAAGAGCCGCCTTTCGGCAGCCCTTCGATCGATTAACTTCCTGCCTGCCCAGCTCACCGTTCGCTCACGCGCAGCGCCGCGCCTTTCGTCGGGGCGCCGTCCAGGAAGAGCGGCTTGGTGGCGAAGGGCGCATCGGCGCCGAAGGTCTTGGTGGTTATGCGTTCGGTGGCGATGCCACGCTTGGCCAACGCAGCAGCTATGGTGCTGGCGCGCGCTTCAGCGGTCTTCGCGACCGTAGCGGACTCAGCGGCTGCGACATCAAGCGCGGTGGTGCCCACTTCGATCTTCAACGTTGGATAAGCCTTCAGGATCTCGGCCAGGTTGTCCAACTGCGCAGCGCTGTAATGCATGTCCACATCGCCCTGATCGTAGTAAACCACCTCGTTCATGGCGATCCACGTTGTCTTGTCAGCAGGGATGGCGCGCTGGATGAAGGTCATCAAGCTGGCTTCCATGCCGCTGGCGGATCCATTCACCACGGCACCGGTGGTCAGGGTGTGAGTGAACTCCACGTTGCGCACGGCCATAGGACGAGGGTCAGCGGCGTTAGCCTGTTCAGCCGACGTACTGCCATCGTTGCTGGCAGCCTCAACCGCACTACGGCTCGCATCGGAAATGGCGGCTGCATCGATGGCCGCCGCGTGATCGCCTGCGTTGAGGTGCGGTGCGATGATGAGCGCGACAAGCGAAGTGAGCTTGATGAGGATGTTCATGCTCGGGCCACTTGTGTCCTTGAATGGATCGCCCACGGTATCTCCCGTCACAGCCGCCTGGTGGGGGCCGAAGGCTTGTCGGCCTTGTGCTTGTAGTACATCTTCCCGTCGATCTCCACGCCCTTCTCGAAGCTCTTCTTGGCATTGTCCCAGGCGCCGCCGGCGTTGTTCTGGAACATGCCCATGAGCACGCCGCTGACGGTGATGCCGGCGAGAAGTCCACCCAGCGCCTCAGGGCCGAACGAGAAGCCTACGATGATCGGAGAGAGCAAAGCGAGCGCACCGGGTGCGATCATCTCGCGGATCGAGGCCTTGGTGCTGATGGCCACGCACTTCTCATACTCCGGCTTGCCGGTACCTTCCATGATGCCAGGGATCTCGCGGAACTGTCGGCGTACTTCCTTCACCATGTCCATGGCTGCTTTGCCCACGGCGCTGATGGCAAGGCTGCTGAAGAAGAAGGGGATCATGCCGCCCACGAAGAGCATGGCAAGCACCTCGGCCTTGTAGATGTCGATGCCATCGATGCCGGCCATGCCCACGTAGGCTGCGAACAGTGCGAGCGCGGTGAGTGCAGCCGAGGCGATGGCGAAGCCCTTGCCAGTGGCGGCAGTCGTGTTTCCCACAGCGTCGAGGTTGTCGGTACGCTCACGAACTTCCTTGGGCAGCCCGCTCATCTCGGCGATGCCGCCAGCGTTGTCGGCGATAGGGCCGAATGCGTCAATCGCCAGCTGCATGGCGGTGGTGGCCATCATGCCTGCGGCTGCGATCGCCACGCCGTACATGCCTGCGAGCATGAACGATCCATAGATGCCTGCCGCGAGGATGATGATCGGCAGCACGGTGCTTTCCATGCCCATGGCCAGGCCGCCGATGACGTTGGTGCCGTGGCCCGTGCCGCTCTTCTGCACAATGCTGTTCACCGGACGGCGGCCCATGCTGGTGTAGTACTCGGTAACCATGCTCATGAGCGCGCCCACGACCAGGCCGAGCACGATGGCCCAGAAGATGTTGATCTTGAGGATGCCGGTGTACACATCGTCGCGAACGAAATGCACGGTGTGCGGCAGCATCCAGTCGATGACGAAGTATGCAGCGACAGCCGTGAATAGGATGGAGAACCAGTTGCCTTTGTTCAAGGCGGCCATCACGCTGGCGCTTTCGCTATTGATGCGCACGAACAAGGTGCCCACGATGGAAAAGAGCAGGCCCAGGCCCGCGATCACCATGGGGAGCAGGATCGGTCCCATGCCATTGAAGTTGTCCTGGCTGATCACTTCGCGTCCGAGCACCATGGTCGCCAGCATCGTCGCCACGTAGCTGCCGAAGAGGTCGGCGCCCATGCCAGCCACGTCGCCCACGTTGTCGCCCACGTTGTCGGCGATGGTCGCCGGATTGCGCGCGTCATCTTCCGGGATGCCGGCTTCCACCTTGCCTACGAGGTCGGCGCCAACGTCCGCAGCCTTCGTATAGATGCCGCCGCCCACGCGCGCGAAAAGCGCGATGCTCTCGGCGCCGAGCGAGAAGCCCGCGAGGACCTCCAGGCATTTCATCATCTGGTCTCCATTGGCGTTGCCATCGGTCACATACATGCCGAGGAACACAATGAAGAGCGAACTGAGGCCGACCACGGCCAGGCCCGCAACACCAAGGCCCATGACCGTGCCGCCGTTGAAGCTCACCTTGAGCGCTTGAGCCAAGCTGGTGCGTGCTGCGTGCGTAGTGCGCACATTGGCCTTGGTGGCGATGCTCATGCCGATCCAACCTGCGAAGGCGCTGAAGAAAGCACCGATGAGGAAGGCTACCGCAATGACCCAGTCGCTGTGCTCGACGAGCGTCCCGCTCCAGGCGAGCAGCACGGCGGCGATGGCAGCGAACACGCCAAGTACTTTCCACTCGGCCTTCAGGAAGGCACTGGCCCCGCGTGCGATATAGCCCGCGAGTTCCTTCATGTTGGCATCGCCAGCGTCCTGCTTGCTCACCCACATGGCCTTGGCGATCATCACTACCAGGCCCACCACGCCCATCAGTGGCACATAGTACATCAATTCACTTCCCATGTTCTTCTCGGTTGTCGTGTATGTCTTTGTCGTTCAGTGCCTTCGCCCTGTCCTTGCGAAAGCGGTCGCGAATGTAGCCAAAGGCCCGAACCCGAAAACCGGTCAGAGGCGCGGCCTCTCTAGGTTTGTGCGATGAGCCCCGCTGAGCAACGAACGCGCAATGCACCAACGCCCAGCGGGTACTTGCACACGGGTAACGGCGTCGCGTTCGCGCTCACTGCCTTGCTGGCCCGCATGCACCGTGCTTCGCTACGGTTGCGCATCGATGACTTGGACGCCGAACGGGCCAGGTCTTCTTATGTCCAGGACATCTTCGACTCGCTTGCTTGGCTGGGCATCTCCTGGACCGAAGGACCGCGGGACCCCACCGACCAGGAGCGCTCCTTCTCGCAGTTGAAACGTCTCGACAGGTACGCCGAGGCCATTGCCGTCCTGAAGGAGCAGGGCGATCTCTACGCCTGCAGGTGCTCGCGCAGCCGCTTGCGCGATATGGTGAAGCAGGGAAGACGCGACTGCGAATGCCGAGGGAAGCACATCGACTTCAACGACCCCAACGCGACCTGGCGCTTGCACATGGCCAGTGATGCCTCTGTTCGCATGCACGCGTTGCATGGTGCCTCAAGCCAGTTTCATCCGGCAACTCTCATGACCGATCCGGTGATCCGGCAACGACAGCACGATGGCGGAAGGCCTGCCTACCAGATCGCATCATTGATCGACGATGTGGACTTCGGCACCACTTTCATCGTTCGTGGCGAGGACCTGTTGCCCAGCACGGCCTGCCAGCTCTATCTCGCTGAGCGACTTGGTCTGCATGCATTCAAGGATGTCCGCTTCATCCACCATCCACTCGTTACCGATGCGCAAGGCCGCAAGCTGAGCAAGAGCGAAGGTGCAGAGGCGCTCAAGAGCATGCGCGAGAGAGGCTCAGGCCGCGCGTCGTTGCTACGGCAGGCCGAGGAGATGCTCGCTGCGATCGTGCGTGGCTAGTCGAAACCGAATGCCGCTATGACGATGGCCGTGAAGATGGTGGCGATGACGCCGATCATGAGCCCCGCGAGCGCAAAGCCTTTACCACCCTGCTCGCGTGTGCGCATGCGCGCGAGGGAGATGCCTGATAGGGCAAGCGTGAGCACGATGGCGATCACGAGGGCCAGGGTGTTGTTGGTGAAGAAGCCCAGATATAGAACACCGAGCGCGAGCACGAACGATGGTATGGCCAGCGGGTTCAGCTTCTTGCGCGGCATCAGGTTCTCCGGGTCTTCCTGGTCGTCGCTCTTCGCTGGAGCCGTGCTCGCGGGATGCGATGGCGGCTCGCTGATCCGAAGGAGCTGCGGCCGTGTGGATTCCACGATCGCAGGAAAGGCAGCAGTTGCTCTTGTTGCCAACGGCCGTGCATGGATGGAAGCCACGGCAACATCGGTGTCGATCGCACGCATACCCGCACGCGCAATACTTCGCTGAGGTCGATCGGTCGTTGTGCAGCGTTGGCCGTGCAAGTCGATGTGCCAGCCGCGTTGATGCACGCGCTTTTGCAGGCGCCCTTCGCCAATGGTGCGTGTACCCTCGCATGAGACAAGGACCAGGATGATCAATGCGGGCACCGAAGGGCTTAGCCACCGCAAAGCGTTCATGGTATGCCGGGTTGGCCACGGAAAGCCGCCTGTTCCAGGCTGTCGATCCGTTGCCGGAGTGTTTCGCGTTCCTCCGGATTGTCCGTAGAATACAGGTGGTCGTACAACTCGCGGATCTCAGGAACGGCATCGCGATGGTGGAACAGGATCATATCATGCGCTGTGACCGGGTAGAGGAATGTACCGCAGAGCATCAGGGGTACAACACGCCAGAGGACTGCTCGTCGGTAGTCGCGCAGATCGGGTCGACTGCGCGTAATCAGCCAGAGGACCAGTATCGCGATACTGCCGAAGGAAAGCCCGACCAGGGTATTGAAGGATGCCAGCGGCCAGGCCTGCAGCTTGAAGAGGATCCCTTCGAGCATGAAGGTCAGCGCAACTCCGGCCAGAAGGCTCACCCCGAGGACCTGATGCTTGCGAGTCGGCGAGGGAAGGAGCAGCCAGCTCAGGAAGAAATAGAGCAGCATGAGCGTGGAGGCACCAATGATCAGCAGGAAGTTCGCGAGCGGGAGGTGAAGCAGCTTCATCACCACGGCCAAGCCGGTGATGGCCCAGAGGACGCGCTCAGCGATACGCATGCGTTCCAGCCGAATGATCCATGTGGGCGAAGCTACCGGGAAGATCAATTCCCGAACATCTCCCGCACGCGCTCGAAGAAGCCCTTGTCTTTGGCAGTCGGCTTGGGCTTGAAGCCAGGGCTTTCGCGAAGCTTCTCCAACGTGGCGCGTTCTTCCTTGCTCAATTCGGTGGGCGTCCACACCATGAGGTGAACGAGCAGGTCGCCGGTGCCATGCTGGTTCACGCTGGGCAGTCCCTTGCCGCGCAGGCGCATGGTGGTGCCGCTCTGCGTGCCTGCTTCCACTTTCACCTTGGCCTTGCCAGCAACAAGCGGCACTTCGATGCTTGTGCCTAACGCAGCATCGACCATGCTGAGATAGGTCTCGTAGTGCAGTTGCGCGCCATCCCGCTTCAGTTCGGCGTGCGGCTCCTCCTCGATCACCACCAGCAGATCGCCCGGAATGCCGCCGGCAGGGGCCTCGTTGCCCATGCCGCTGATGTTCAACTGCATGCCTTCCTCAACACCAGCGGGGATCTTGATCGGCACCACGACTTCCTCGCGCACAAGACCGTGCTCGTCGCTGCCAGGGCCGCGTTTGCTTACGGTCTGGCCCACACCGCCGCACGCCGGACAGGTGGTCACGGTCTGCATCTGGCCCAGGAAGGTGCTCTGTACGCGGCGCACTTGACCGCTCCCTCCGCAGGTGCCGCAGGTACCGTACTCGCTGCCCTTGCCCCGCACCAGCTTGGTCACCTTGATCTTCTTCTCGGCTCCGTTGGCCACCTCTTCCAAGGTCATGCGCAACCGCACGCGCAAATTGCTGCCCTTGATCCGCTGGCCGCCACCACGCTGTTGGCCGAAGCCGGCGAAGCCACCGCTGAAGTGCCCGCCGAATATGTCGCCGAACTGGGAGAAGATGTCCTCCATGTTCATGCCTCCGCCATGGAAGCCGCCTCCACCGAAACCGCCTGGCGCATTGTGCCCGAACCGATCGTACTTCGCCTTCTTCTCGGGGTCGCTCAGGATCTCGTACGCCGCAGCTGCGTCCTTGAACTTCTCTTCAGCGGCCTTGTCTCCAGGGTTCTTGTCCGGGTGATGCTTGATGGCCTGCTTTCGATAAGCCTTCTTGATGTCCTCTGCGCTGGCGTTGCGCTCGACACCGAGTACGGCGTAGGGGTCCTTCTTGCTCATGTGTGTGCGCGTGCGGTTGCATAGCGAGCGGACGATGGTCCGATCCTAGGCGCCCACAACGACTTTGGCGTATCGGATCACTTTATCGTGCAGGGTGTAGCCGTTCTCCACCACCTCCAGGACCTTGCCCTTGAGCTTCTCATTGGGCGCTGGTGCATTGGTGATGGCCTCGTGACGGTCCACATCGAAGGGCTGCCCTTTGATATCGGCCATCGGTTTCACGCCCTGACTGCCCAGGATGTGGAGCAACTTGCTGCGGATGAGGTGGAAGCCCTCGCGAACCACGGTGATATCCTCCACCTTGTCGTTGTTGGCGATCGCACGCTCCATGTCGTCCAGTACCGGCAGCATGTTCTTCAGCGTGTTCTCACCGGCGAATTGGATCAGCTCCAAGCGCTCCTTGGCCGTGCGCTTGCGGAAGTTGTCGAACTCCGCATTGAGGCGAAGCCATTTGTCCTTGAGGTCGGCGGCATCGGCCTTTGCCGCGGCCAGTTGAGCCGTGAGTTCCGCGATATCCTCGCGTCCTCCGGCTTCAGCATCGTGCATCACGTGCTCGGCCGCCGCTTCGCTTGCCGCAGTCAAGGCGTCGCGTTGCTGTTCGTAGGCTGCGTCGGTAGGCAGTGCTCTGTCCGCCGCATTGTCAGAAGCATCGTTGGCGGGACTGACTTCGGGTCGTTCCGACATGGCGTTTCGTGGCTTTTTGAAGATCATGGCCTGTGGTCAAGCACGGTGCCACAGCACGCTGGGCAATCGCGGGCGCGAATGTCGGGGACTTTTTGGCAGCGAAGGCCCGGCGTGCGCATCACCACGCAATGGAAAGGCCGCCCATCGCTGGGCGGCCCATCCGGCGCAACGAGGGGATCGCGGCCTATTGCTCGATCAGCAGGCGCTGCTGGTAACGCCTGTCGCCATCGATGATGTTCACCACGTACATGCCATCGCTCAAGGGGGGCAATGGCAGACCGTATGTAGCAGGTCCTTCCACCACGCTCTGCTGCATGTTCAGCACCTGGCGGCCCATGGCATCGATGAACTGGATCTGCACGGTGCCTTCGCCACTGGCGAGGTAATCGAGCATCACCTTATTGCTCGCGGGGTTCGGATAGAGGCCCATGAGGCCTTCTTCCTCGGCAGCATCCAGCGCTACTTCTTCATCGAACTGGCCCTCGCGCCAATTGGAAGCACTGATGTTCGCGCGCAGGTTGTAGCACTGGGTGGTGCTGTATGCGCCGTTGTATCCGTACACGCGGATGTAGTAGGTGGCCACTGTGCTCGTGTTGTAGATGATCTGCTCGGCGGTGGTGCCACCGTTCTGGCTGATGCCCACTTGCGTGCTGGTGCCGCGATAGAGGCGCACATCATAGTCGCCAGCCAGGTTGGTGAGGTTGATGCGGATCCGCCGCTGGCTGCTGGTGTTGTTGAACTTGAACCAGTCGTTGTCCGTGGTGCTGCTGATGAGAGCACTGATGTCGGTGTTCACGCTGATTGTCTTCGCCGTGTTGCTGCTGTTGTTGCTCTCCCAGGTGTCTGAGCATGCGGCACCGGTCGTAGTGAAGGTGATGGCGTTGCTGTACGCGCTATTGCCACCGCTGCACACGGCCTGCACTTGCGCGTTATAGCTGGTGTTGGCGGTAAGCCCCGTGAAGTTCACGGCGGTGCCTGTGGTATTGTAGGTGGTCCATGTGCCGCTGCTCGCCAGCTTGTACTGAAGGTTGTACCCGGTGGCTCCGCTTACAGTAGCCCAACTGACCGTTGCGGTGGTGCTGGTGATGGCTGATGCGGCCAGGCCCGAAGGGGCGTTGCAGGTGCCGCCGGCCGCGCTGGTGGTGAAGCTGCTGGCCGCACTGAACGCACTGCTGCTCGCGGAGCATACCGTCTGCACTTGATAGTTGTAGGTGGTGCTCGATGCGAGGCCACTCAGGCCGTGACTGGTCGCAGTGGTGTTCACCGTGGTCCAGGTGGATGCAGCGCTGGTCTTGTACTGCAGGTTGTAGCTAACAGCG
Organism: Flavobacteriales bacterium; assembly: GCA_016710965.1. GTDB lineage: Bacteria > Bacteroidota > Bacteroidia > Flavobacteriales_F > PHOS-HE28 > PHOS-HE28. The sequence continues at coordinate 257,961 of JADJTW010000031.1, read as the reverse complement.
CCGCTTGCAGCGCCCCAGCTCACAGTTGCGCTGCTGCTGGTCACGCTGCTTGAGCCGAGGCCGGAGGGTACCGCGCATGTGCCCCCGCTCGGAGGAACACAGCCCAGCGAAGTGGCCAATGACACACGCGAGCCTCCAGCTCCGAAGAGCGCCTGCATCCGTGTTTTCTGCCCTGCGGTGAAGATGTTCATGCAGCCATCATCGGTGTAGTCCATGTAGTTGCTGGTCATCTCCACGGGTGTTCCGCTGCAGGTGCTGTAGTGCGGGTAGGTAGGGCAACCGAAGTTCGAGGTGTTGTGCGTGGGAGTGTCGCTCACCAGGTCGCTACCGCAGTTGGCGTCGCCCCAGATATGGCGCAGGTTGAGCCAGTGGCCCACCTCGTGCGTGAGAGTGCGGCCAAGGTGGTACGGACTGGCTGTTCCCGGATTGGTCAAGCTGCCCACAGAACTATAGAGGATCACAACGCCATCGGTGGCTGCTGCGCCACCCGGGAATTGCGCGTAGCCGAGGAGGCCGCCGCCGAGGTTGCAGCTCCAGATGTTCAAGTAGCTATCACGCGGCCAGGCATTGCTGCCACCGCTGCTGGTGTATTTTACCCCATCGTTATCGCTGAAGCTGCTCGTGGAGGTGCTGCGGCGCACAATGCCTGTGGTTGCTGCGCCGCTCGGGTCGCGCTGGGCGAGGCAGAATTGCACCTCGGTGTTGGCGGCCACGCCGGTGAAGATGCTCGGCGTCTGGTTGGCGTCGCTGTTCAGGCGTGCGTAATCGGCGTTCAACTGCGCGATCTGTGCCTGGATCTTCGCATCACTGATGTTCTGCGCACTGTTGGCGTACACCACGTGGAATACCACTGGGATCGTGACCACCGCGCGGTCCTCGGCACCGTGTTCTGCGATCCACTGGTTAGTGAAGGACTCGATGCCTTCAAGGCTTGCCCCGCGATCCGGGTCGGTGGCGATCTGCTGTTGCAGGTACTCCATGCTGCCGCAGGTGCGCTGGGCGGCAGCGAGGAGGGAGAGGGACAGGCCCAGTAAGAGGAACGAGGTCCGTCCGAAGCGAAGATGGGGTGTCATTGAAAGAGGTTTTGGTTGCGTGCGGAACGAAAGACAACGGTTCGTCACTGCGATCTTAGCTGGAATGAGCATTCGATGCAACCACCGGCACTGCCCTCAGGCCAGGATCTTTCAACAGCTTCGGCCGAACCGTTCGGTTGGTCGATGATCGCAGGAAGGGTCTCGACACGGTCTTGAACGAAGAAGCCCCTGCCGAGGCAGGGGCTTCTCAGGGTAGCACGTCGGCTCAGAGCGCCTTGATGTGCTTGTCCAATTCCTGGTGAAGGGCGAGGCCTCTCAGGTTCTTGGCGATGATGATGCCATTGGGGTCGATGAGGAAGCTCATCGGGATCGAGTTCACGCCATAGAGCTGGGCGGCTTGCGACTGCCAGAACTTGAGGTCGCTCACGTGGTATTTCCACTTGAGGCCATCCTGTGCGATCGCCTGTTTCCATGCGTCGCGGCTCCGATCGAGGCTGACGCTGAAGACATCGAAGCCCTTGCCTTCCTTGAATTTGGCCGCGTTGTACTTGGCGTAGGCCGATACCACGTTCGGGTTCTCCATACGGCAGGGGCGGCACCAGCTGGCCCAGAAATCGATGAGCACGTACTTGCCTTTGAGCTCGGAAAGCTTCAGCACCTTGGTGCTGTCGGCGTTCATGAACGCCAGCTCGGGGGCTTTGTCTCCGATGTTGGTCCCCACTTGGGCAATGCCGTGAACCGGGGCGGCATCATTCTCCATTCGGGCAGTGAAACCATAGAGGGCCAGGAGAGCCACGGCCGCGAGCGAGGCGAATTGCATCTTGTTCATGACGAGGCGGATGTTCATGGGGCGAAAGTAGGGAAGGTGGCCGCGCGGTAAGCCAAGTTCATGCCGCAATAGGGTCGCCTTCCGGCCCCCGGCTTCAGATCACCTCGATCCTTGCCCCGATGGCGTTCAGGCGGCCTTCGATATCCTGGTATCCACGACGGATCTGCTCGATGTTGTCTATCGTGCTGGTCCCTTCGGCACTGAGCGCAGCGATAAGCAGCGAAACGCCAGCGCGTATATCGGGGCTGGTCATTCGGATGGCCCTCAGGGGCATTTGGAAATCGTGGCCGATGACCAGGGCGCGGTGCGGATCGCAGAGCGTGATCTGCGCGCCCATCTCGATCAATTTATCCACGAAGAAGAGGCGGCTCTCGAACATCTTCTGATGGATGAGGACACTGCCCTTGGCTTGGACGGCGGTGACCAGCACGATGCTCAGCAGGTCGGGCGTGAAGCCGGGCCACGGGGCATCGGCGACGATCATGTTGCTGCCATCGATGAACTTGCTGATGGAGTAGTGCTCCTGCGCCGGCACGTGGATATCGTCGCCATTGCGCTCCACCGCGATGCCCAATTTGCGGAAGACCTCGGGTATCACGCCCAGATGGTCGTAGCCCGTGTCCTTGATGGTGATCTCGCTGCGCGTCATGGCCGCCAGCCCGATGAAGGAGCCGATCTCGATCATGTCCGGAAGCATGCGATGCTCGGTGCCGCCGAGCTCCTTCACGCCATCGATGGTCAACAGGTTGCTGCCGATGCCGCTGATGCGCGCACCCATGCGCACCAGCATGTTGCAGAGCTGCTGCAGATATGGTTCGCATGCGGCGTTGAAGATGGTGGTGCGGCCTTCGGCCATCACGGCTGCCATCACGATGTTCGCGGTACCGGTCACGCTGGCTTCATCGAGCAGCATGTAGGCGCCTTTCAACTGCTTCGCTTCAGCGCGGTAGAAGCCTTCCTTGGCGTCGTACCTGATCTCTGCGCCCAGCTTCTCGAAACCGGTGAAGTGCGTATCCATGCGACGCCGCCCGATCTTGTCTCCGCCGGGCGAGGGGATGTAGCCGCGGCCGAAGCGGGCGAGCGCCGGGCCGGCCACCATCACGCTTCCGCGCAAGCTGCCGCCCATGCGCTTGTACTCGGGGTCCAGGAAGAACTCCAGGTTCACGCTCTTCGCCTGGAATCGATAGCTGCCGGTCCCGAGCTTCTCCACCGTCACGCCCATCGCCTTCAATAGCTCGATGAGCTTGTTCACATCCACGATGTCGGGGATGTTGTGGATCGTCAATGGCTCGCTCGTGAGCAGTACGGCGCAGAGGATCTGCAACGCTTCGTTCTTGGCGCCCTGCGGCACCAGTACGCCCTTCAACCGGCGGCCTCCTTCAATACGGAAACTGTGCATGCTGACGTCTGTTGCGCGAAGCAACAACGCGCGCGGCGGGTTGTGCCGTGTGTTATGGGGGGAGTTGTCAGTTGTCGGTTGTCAGTTGCCAGGCATGTCAAACTCGGCACGCCCCACCGTTCAGCAGGTTCAGCCTGACAATTGACAACCGACAACTGTGACCTAATACCGGTTCTTCCGCTTGCGGTGCCGCTTCTTGCCACCACCGCTCGGGCGTTTGCGCAGGTCCACCTCGTTGCGCGGTCCTTGCTGCTGCGCGCGCAGCAGATCGGCGGTGTGCGCCAGTTCGGCACCCGGGGCCAGCTTCACCTTGCCTTTGCTCAGTTCCGCGAGGTCCTTGATGATGATGGTGTCGGGCACCGTATCGCGGTTCCAAGCCAGGAATTGCCGCTTCATGAGGTTGGCGATGATCAACGAATAGGCATCGCGCTTCTCACCGGCCTCCATCTCCGCGCACTGCGCGATCATGCGCTCAACCAATTTCCCATAGTGGCCGTACTTGATCGGTGCCTGCGGGTAGGGCACGCGCTCGGGCTTGCTCTCCAGTTCCTCCGGGCTGGGCTTGGGGAAGGGGCCGTCCACATCGAGCTTGAACTCGCTCATGATATAGAGGTGGTCCCAGAGCGTACGCTCGAAGTTGTCGCTGTTGCGCAGTTGGGGGTTGAGGCGCGCGATGACCTGGATGATGGCCTTGGCGGTGTAGGTGCGCTTGTCCCGCTCTTCGATGCCCAGGCAGTGCTCCACCATCCGCTGCACGTTGCGCCCATACTCGGGGATGATGAGGTGCGGGCGCTGCGTATTGTAATCGTATGATGGTGTGCTCATGTGGGAGCGGCTAGGAAGGGAAAATGCGCCTCAGCGTGGACGATGGTCGGCGAGCGCTGGTGCGAATGTAGAGAACACCTTTGAGCGGGAAGTCCCCGCCTACTTTTGGCCGCCCACGCCATGCGCCCCAAGGTCTTCATCAATACGCGCTTCAACATCGTGCTCAAGGGCAATATCGAGCGCACGGATAAGGCTGGCTCGCCCACGGGCACGCTCGATTGGCTTGCCAAGCGCTTCGACCTTTTCGAACAGGTGTGCCTGCCTTCGGTCATGGCGCAGACGGACACCGACTTCCACTGGCTGGTATTCTTCAGCGACCGCACGCCCGAGCCTTTCCTCACCCGGATCGCGGAGCTGAACCAGCGGTTCCCGCAGTTCATCCCCTGTTTCCTGAAGGACGGTGAAATGCAGGTGCGGCGGTATCGTACTGAAGTAGTAAAGCGGCTGGGCCCCGAGGACAGCCATATCATCACGGCGCGCATCGACAATGACGATGCGTTCCACCGCACGTACGTGGAACGGCTGCGTGCTGAGTTCCACGGGCAGGACGATGAGATGATCAACTTCCTCAACGGTATCCAGTACGACATGGACCGTGGCGTGGCGGCCGATCTACGCAAGCCTAGCAATCCCTTCATCGCACGTATAGAACGCGTGAAGGAGGGACAGGTGAAAACGATTCTCGATGTGATGCATCACCAAGCCCAGGATACCGGGTTGCTGCGCGACGTGGGCATCGCGACGCCGATGTGGCTGCAGATGATCCATAGCGGCAACGTGCTCAACAGTTTTGCCAGCGGGCGGGTGCGTTTCGCGATCGACCTGGAAAAGGAATTCGGTATCCCCGGCCCCAAGCGCATTGATCGCCTGCGCTCCCTGCGAGTGGCCTTTGCGCACCGTCTTCTCATCGCACCTGCGCGCAAATTGCGCGGCGCGGCCCGGCGCGTCCTGGGTCGGTGATCACTTCACGCCCCAGAGGTAGCCGCCTCCGGAATGCACCATGAGCTTATGCACCGTGGTGCGATCGTTGATGCGCGCTTGTATGAAATAGATGCCATCGGCGGCTGGCAGCTCATTGCGCCATAGCACGATGTGGTCGCGTTTGCGTGGAAGCAGGCCGTCGCGGAGCACGCGCACCGGCCTGCCCTGCGGGTCGAGCAGCGCGATATGCACATCGTTCATCTCCTCATCCAGGTCGAAGAGGATGTGCGTGCGATCGCCCATGGGATTCGGGGCTACCAGGAAGTAGTCGTCATTGAGGATGAAGTCGGCTACGGGATGCACCAGGCCCGACTGGATCTCGATGTTGTCGATCATCCAGCCGTCACGCGCTTCGGCGAGCGTGTCGCTGATGAAGTTGAACCGGAGCATGAAGGTGTCCACCTCGGTAAGGCCCATGTTCGTCCAGCAGATGCTGGTGAAGCTCCACTCCGGATCGCTCCCGTTCGCGTTGCTCACGCCGCTGAATCCGATCTGGCCGTTCGATAGCGTGTCGGCCTGCATGGGTATCCACCCGCCGTCGTAGTACTCGATGTTCACCGGCATCATCCAATCCTCGAAGATGTTGGCCCATGTGCCGCCGTTATCCCAGCTCACTTCAATGTAGCCGCCGTCCTGCAGGCTGTCGGTATCGATCTTCTGGTAGAACGAGACGAAGAACACCGGCGACCAGCTGAACGGATCCTGTGGCGCGGCGATGGTGAACGATGAGTGGTTGCTCGTGGGGTAGGCGTTCATCGTGTCCGTTACGATCACGTTCGGTAAGGAGTACGCCGCGAGGAAATGCGTCTTCTGCGGCGGACCCACCTGCCACAGGTTGCCCGCATCGGTGTCGATGGCGTAGGGCAGGTTGTTCCAGTTGCCATCGAAGTCCTGGTAGTAGTACTGTGCGCTGGTGAACGATGGAAGAAGGGCGAGGAGGAGAGGTAGCGGTCTTGCCATCGGTGAGGGTTTGGTTGAAAGGTAGACACCACATCCGCTAGCCATGCTGCCCGTCCCGCTTCCCACGGATCCGTAGCTGGTCATCGAGTCCGGGTCCTGCATATAGCGCAGTTGGCAGAACAGCTTGCTCCGTAACATTGAGCATGCGAACACTGCCTGGTCTACTGCTCGCTTCTAGCATTGCGCTTGGTGCGGGTTGCAACAAGGAGGGCTCAGGTGGCATGCCCGAGTGCCTCGCCAAGAAGCTCGCCCTTGGCGGAGCCGATTGCGTCACCAAAGTGGAGGAGCACCTCTTCCGTGGCGAGAAGGTCTATCGCCAGGTGGTGAGCGGCTGCGCTGATTACCCGACTGAAGTGGTGAATAGCAGATGCGAGATGATCTGCTCGTGTTGCGGTATCACTGGAATTCCCACCGGACCGACCGAAGAATTCGCCCGGGACGCCGCATTCGTGAAGGTGGTGTGGGAGCGGTAGGGATCAGCCCTCCACCACCGTCAGCTTCGCGAAGCGCAGTAAAAGGTTCTTCTGCCCGGCACTCGGAAAGAAGACCGTCGCCTTCAAGTCCGGCGCATTGCCTTCCACCTTCAGCACCTTGCCTTTGCCGAAGCGCTCGTGCTGCACGGTCTGGCCTTCCTGTAGATCGGGAACCAGCCCACCCAACGTGCTGGTGGCTTCGAGCGGCGTGCCCGAAGAGGAAACACGCTTGAGGTTCTTACGTGCCGGCTCTGTTGAAGGTGGTGTTCGCACCGTACGCGATGGCGCTCCTGGAGGCTTCGCTTTTCCAATGCCAGGTGCTGTGCGCTCACGACCATACACCGGACGTGAGGAGTCGCGGTCCTCGGATTGCCGTTCGTAGCCCGGTGCTTTCCGGGCCCAAGGCGGTATTGCGCGGTCCGTTCCGCCGAAGAGCGAAGGGCGCTCCACCTGCCGGGGCATCTCCAGGTATTGCGCATCGATCTCTTCGATGAAGCGGCTGGGCTCGCTGGCCGTGAGGTTGCCCCACTTGTAGCGGCTTATGGCATAGCTCAGCGTGCAACGCTTCTCGGCGCGTGTGATCGCCACATAGAAGAGGCGGCGTTCTTCCTCCAGGTCGGCGCGGCTCTGCACGGCCATCAGGTTCGGGAAGAGGTCTTCTTCCAAGCCAACCACATGCACGTACGGGAACTCCAGGCCCTTCGCGCTGTGGATGGTCATCAGGCTCACGCGGTCGTTGTCGTTGGGATCGACATTGTCCGCATCCGTCAAAAGCGCAACATCGATCAGGAAGTCGCTCAGCGTCTTCGGCACATCGGTGCCTTCGGCCTGCGCATCGCTGAACTCCTTCATGCCGGCGATCTTGTCCGTGAAGAGGTCTTTGAGGATCCCGCTGCTGCGCGCGACATGCTCACCCAGGGCGTACGCGCTGTGCGTGGTGAGCATCGTCTGGAAGCCTTGGATCATCAGCACGAATTCCGCGATGGCTTTGCGCGTGCCTGCGTGGAAGTCGAGTTCGCCGAGGTGCTGGAGCAACAAGTCCCAGATGGACATCTGCTTTGCCGCAGCAGCCACGAGCAACTTGTCGATGGTGGTTTGCCCGATACCGCGCGTGGGGTAGTTGATCACACGCTTCAGCGCTTCCTCATCACGCGGATTGCAGACCAAACGGAAGTAGCTGATGAGGTCCTTGATCTCCTTGCGCTGGTAGAAGCTGAGGCCGCCATAGATGCGGTAGGGGATGTTGAGCTTGCGCAGCGCTTCCTCCATGCTGCGGCTCTGTGCGTTGGTGCGGTACAGGATGGCGAACCCCTTGTTCGGCACCTGGTTCTGCATCTTGTTCTCGAAGATCGTGTGCGCCACGAAGGAGCCTTCCTCGTTGTCGCTCAACGAGCGGTGTACCTTGATCTTCTCGCCTTCGCCGTTGTCGGTCCAGATGGTCTTCTTGATCTGGTCCTTGTTCTTCTCGATGAGCGAATTGGCCGCGCCCACGATGGTCTTGGTGCTGCGGTAGTTCTGCTCCAGCTTGAAGAGCTTGTGGTCCGCGTAGTCGCTGCGGAAGTTGAGGATGTTCTGGATGTTCGCTCCGCGGAAGGCGTAGATGCTCTGGCTGTCGTCGCCCACCACGGTGATGTTCTCGTGGCGTGCGGCGAGCGTCTTCACGATGCTGTACTGCACCGCATTGGTGTCCTGGTACTCATCCACGAGCAGGTATTGGAAGCGGGCCTGGTACTTCACCATCGCTTCCGGATGATCGCGGAAAAGCAGTGCGGTGTTGTAGAGCAGGTCGTCGAAGTCCATCGCACCCGCGCGGAAGCACTTCTCCGCGTAAGCCTTGTACAGATCGCCGATCCGTTCGCGACCCACGGCTGCATCACCGGCCATCAACTCCACGTTCGCCAGATACTCCAGCGGACCAATGAGGTTGTTCTTCGCGATGCTGATGCGGCCGTGCACCTGGCTCGGCTTGTAGAGCTTGTCGTCCAGTTGCCACTCTTTCAGGATCCCCTTGATCACGCTGCGACTGTCGTCGGTGTCGTAGATGGTGAAATCCTTCGGGTAGCCGAGCTTGTCCGCTTCGGCGCGGAGGATGCGGGAGAACACGCTGTGGAAGGTGCCCATCCACAGGTTGCGGGCTTCGGTGCTGCCGTTCTCGCCGAGGAGTTTGGCGATGCGCTCCTTCATTTCGCGCGCCGCCTTGTTGGTGAAGGTGAGCGCCAGGATGCGGAAGGGATCGACGCCTTTAGCCGCCATGAGGTGCGCAATGCGCACGGTGAGCACGCGTGTTTTGCCGCTGCCCGCGCCGGCGATCACCATCATGGGGCCTTCCGTGGCTTCGACCGCTGCGAGCTGGGCGGGGTTGAGGCCTTCGAGGTAGTTCATCGGCGCCGAAGGTATTGGATCCGGCCGCATTCGACGCGAGAATCAGGCGTAGTGAAAAGGACGGTTGCGAGCTGTGCGTGTCTGGACCGATACTCCAGACCAGCCGCGCGTCGGACCGACATTCCATCCACCCCGAGAGCTTCCGCCTCTCGCTGTCACCGCCTCCTCAATTGGCCCTCGTCGAGCGGTTGCCGTGGACAATCTGGGTGGTGGCCATGTAATCCTTCCTCCTGAACGGGTGGCACTTCTCCGTTGCGGTGCATCCTGGTGCAGGAAGAGTCCAGGCTCCGTCACTCAGGCGAGCCGCACTTGGATCGGAACTGGCGAGCAATTCGGCGAGGGCTTCCTGGATGCGTTCGAGCATAGGTGATGAAGCCGCCGCAATCGCCCCGGCGATCGGCGAACTCCAAGGCGGCGTTGTACGCGGGCTCCGCGTTGTGGATGAAAGCCTCGACCGGCAGGTAGGCGAAGACCGGCCAATGGCGCATGAGCATCCGCCGCTGCCAGAGCCTTGCGAGACGGCCGTTGCCGGCGGTAAAGGGCCGCAGGTAGACCATGCCGAAGTGGAGCACGCAGCTGGTGAGCAGGGGCGGGAAGTCATCCTCTTCTGCGTAACGCAAGAGGTCCTGCACGGCAACGGGTAGTCCATTGGCCGGTGCGGTGCGCAGCGGTTGTGGGTCGCCATAGAAGACCTCCATGGGACCGGTGCGATAGCGACCGGCATCCACGGCCAGTCCGTGCATGAGCACGCCATGCGCCTGTCGTAGGTCCTGGTCGGCGAAGGGATCGAGCGAGGGGAGGAGGTCGTAGGTACGGTGCGTGTTCAGCGCTTCCAAAGCCGCAGGTCCCTGTGTGCTGGCGCTGTGGTCCTCGGCAAGTGCAGCCACCGGATGCGGATCAAGGAGTCCACCCTCGATCGCCAAGGTGGCATGGACCGTACTGGCCCGGTAGGTCTTCGCTGATCCCGATGGTGGCAGATGAAGGTGGCGGGCGGTCACTTCCCCCAACTGGCCATGCACCTGGACCAGCAGGTTCATGATCCGGGGACTGATGGAGTAATAAACGATGCTCCCGACGTCCATAGTTTAGATCAAATGATGCGAACAAATGTAGAGTTCACATCTCGGTCGCAAGCACGGATCTGATCGCTTTTGTCGCGCTTGGGAAGGCGTCGTCCGTGGCACCTAGCACTGGGCCTATGTCTCTCACTATCAGGCTTAATGGACGCGTGTTTCTGAGTGCGAATCGGGTTGATACCTGAGGCCAACGGAGAGTACTCACAGAAAATTCAATGAACACGCACTGGTGGGAAACGCAATTCGGCTACTTTCGCACCCCGTTTTCCGCCAGCCTTTTGCGGAAACGCCTGAAAGCCAAGAGAAAGCACGCATGCCAACCATTCAGCAGCTCATTCGCAAAGGCCGGGAAACCCCGGTGTACAAGAGCAAGTCCATTGCGCTGAAGTCCTCGCCGCAGCGTCGTGGCGTGTGTACCAAGGTGTACACCACCACGCCCAAGAAGCCGAACTCGGCCCTGCGCAAGGTGGCCAAAGTGCGCCTTGTGAACGGCTATGAGGTAATCGCCTACATCGGCGGAGAGGGCCACAACCTGCAGGAGCACAGCATCGTGCTGGTGCGTGGCGGCAGGGTGAAGGACTTGCCTGGTGTGAAGTACCACATCGTGCGCGGCGTGCTCGATACCTCGGGTGTCGAAGGCCGCAATCAGCGTCGCAGCAAGTACGGCACCAAGAAGCCCAAGGCAGGTGCCGCTCCCAAGAAGAAGTAAGCGCTAACGGATAGACAACAAGCCATGCGCAAGAAAGCAGTCAAGCACACCACGCTTCCCGATCCCAAGTTCGGCGACGTGCAAGTGACCAAGTTCGTGAACAACCTGATGTACGACGGCAAGAAGAGCAAGTCGTTGGACATCTTCTACAGCGCCATCGACATCGTTGCCGAGAAGAGTGGCGAGGACGGCCTGGAGGTGTTCCGCAAGGCCCTCACCAATGTGACTCCGCAAGTGGAAGTGCGCAGCCGCCGGGTAGGTGGTGCCAACTTCCAGATCCCGCAGCAAGTGCGCGAGGAGCGCAAGAAGAGCCTGGCCATGAAGTGGCTCATCGGCTACGCCCGCAGCCGCAACGAGCGCAGCATGAGCATGAAGCTGGCGAACGAGATCCTCGCTGCCAGCAAGGAGGAAGGCGCAGCCTTCAAGAAGAAGGAGGAAGTACACAAGATGGCCGAAGCCAACAAAGCATTCAGCCACTTCCGGTTCTGATCCGGTAGAGAACGAGCACAATGGCCAAGAGGGACCTCACATACACGCGCAACATCGGCATCATGGCGCACATCGATGCCGGGAAGACCACCACTTCCGAGCGCATCCTGTACTACACCGGCCTTGTGCATAAGATTGGCGAGGTGCATGACGGTGCGGCTACGATGGATTGGATGGCCCAGGAGCAGGAGCGTGGCATCACCATCACGAGCGCTGCTACGACGACCTTCTGGGATTATCGCGGAGACAAATACAAGATCAACCTGATCGACACTCCCGGCCACGTGGACTTCACCGTGGAGGTGGAGCGCAGCTTGCGCGTGCTGGATGGTGCTGTTGCTTTGTTCTGCGCGGTTGGCGGCGTTGAGCCCCAAAGCGAGACAGTGTGGCGCCAGGCCAACAAGTACAAGGTGCCCCGCATCGGCTTCGTGAACAAGATGGACCGCAGCGGTGCCGACTTCTTCAACGTTGTCGCGCAGATCCGCGAGCGACTCGGTGCCAACCCAGTCCCCTTGCAGGTGCCCATCGGTGCCGAAGCCGATTTCCTCGGTGTTGTCGACCTGGTCAACAACCGCGGCATGGTGTGGAACGAATCCGATCAGGGCATGACCTGGAAGGAAGTTCCCATTCCCGAGGACCTGAAGGATACCGTGAAGGAGTGGCGCGACAAGCTCATCGAAGCCGTTGCCGAGAGCGACGACAAGTTGATGGAGAAGTATTTCGCCGATCCCGACAGCCTCACCGAGGCCGAAGTGATGGAGGCCGTGCGCAAGAGCACGATCAACATGAGCATCACGCCGATCCTGTGCGGCAGCGCCTTCAAGAACAAGGGCGTGCAGACCATGCTTGATGCGGTGATGGCCTACCTGCCCAGCCCGATGGACCTCGAAGCGGTGGTCGGTATCGATCCCCGCACGGATGCCGAGATCGAGCGTCATCCCGATCCCGATGAGCCTTTCGCTGGTCTTGCCTTCAAGATCGCGACGGACCCTTTCGTGGGTCGCCTGGCTTTCTTCCGCGCCTACAGCGGCGTGTTGGAGGCAGGCAGTTACGTGCTCAATACCCGCAGCGACAAGAAAGAGCGCATCAGCCGCATCTTCCAGATGCACTCCAACAAGCAGAACCCCGTTGAGCGCATCGAGGCAGGCGACATCGGTGCGGCCGTTGGTTTCAAGGACATCCGCACCGGCGACACGCTGTGTTCCGAAGACCACCCGATCATCCTGGAGAGCATGAGCTTCCCAGAGCCGGTGATCGGCATAGCAGTGGAGCCCAAGACCCAGGCCGACCTGGACAAGATGGGGGCTGCCTTGGCCAAGCTGGCCGAGGAGGACCCGACCTTCAAAGTGCACACGGACGAAGACACCGGCCAGACCGTGATCAGCGGTATGGGCGAACTCCACTTGGAGATCCTCGTGGACCGCATGAAGCGCGAGTTCAAGGTGGAGTGCAACCAGGGCGCGCCGCAAGTGAAATACAAGGAAGCCATCAGTGGCTCCGTGGAACACCGCGAGCTTTACAAGAAGCAGACGGGTGGTCGCGGTAAGTTCGCTGACATCCATGTGCGCATCGAGCCCCAGACCGACCCTGCGAAGACAGGATTGGAGTTCATCGACGAGATCAAGGGCGGTTCCATCCCGAAGGAATTCATCTCGCCTGTTTCCAAGGGCTTCGAAGCTTCGTTGAAGAACGGCGTGCTCGCGGGCTTCCCGATGGAGAGCTTGAAAGTGACCCTGTACGACGGTTCCTTCCACAACGTGGACTCCGATGCGCTGAGCTTCGAGATCTGCGCCAAGGCTGCATTCCGCAACGCAATCCCCAAGTGCAAGCCCGTGCTGCTCGAACCGATCATGAAGATCGAAGTGATCACACCGGAAGAGAACATGGGCGACATCGTCGGTGACCTCAACCGTCGTCGTGGAACGATCCTCGGAATGGACGACCGTGCCGGCGCCAAGGCCATCAAGGGCACGGTGCCCTTGAGCGAGATGTTCGGTTACGTCACCTCCCTCCGTACCATGAGCTCTTGCCGTGCCAGTAGCACCATGTAGTTCAGCCACTATGTCCCTGCACCCAATAACGTCACCGAAGCCGTCCTGGCCAAGGTGCGCGGCAAAGTCTCAGCCTAAGGCACAACTGCCATGACCCAAAAGATCCGGATCAAGCTGCGGTCGTACGATCACAACCTCGTCGACAAGAGCGCCGAGAAGATCGTGAAGACCGTGAAAAGCACGGGCGCCGTGGTCAGCGGACCCATTCCGCTGCCCACGCACAAGCGCATGTTCACCGTGCTGCGCAGCCCGCACGTGAACAAGAAGGCACGCGAGCAATTCCAGCTCTGCAGCTACAAACGCATGATGGACATATACAGCTCGTCCTCCAAGACGATCGATGCCCTGATGAAGCTGGAGCTCCCCAGCGGCGTGGATGTGGAGATCAAGGTCTGACCGATAGCACGACAACGTCATGAGCGGACTCATTGGAAAGAAGATCGGGATGACCAGCCTGTACGACGCGGACGGCAGCCTCGTGGCTTGCACTGTGATCGAGGCCACCCCGAACGTGGTAAGCCACGTGAAGACCATGGAGAAGGACGGCTACCAAGCCGTGCAGCTGGCCTACGGAGAGCGCCGTGCGAAGAGCACGCCGGCCGCCGCCATGGGCCATTACAAGAAAGCCAATACCACCCCCAAGGTGAAGGCCCACGAATTCAAGGAATTCGAGAAGGAGCTTGAGCTTGGAGCATCCGTCGGTGTCGACCTCTTCGAGGAAGGCAGCTTCGTCACCGTCACCGGCGACAGCAAAGGCAAAGGTTTCCAGGGTGTTGTGAAGCGCCACGGATTCAGCGGTGTGGGCGAAGGCACCCATGGCCAGCACGATCGCAGCCGCGCACCGGGTTCGCTCGGTGGCAGCTCGTACCCCGCACGCGTGTTCAAAGGCATGCGCATGGCTGGCCGCACCGGCGGAAAGAAGATCACCACCGAGAACCTCAAGGTGGTGAAGGTGGATGCGTCCAAGAACCTGTTGTTGCTCAAAGGCACCGTTCCCGGTCCCAAGGGCAGCATCGTCATCATCTGGAAGTAAGATGGAACTCGAGATCTACGGCAAGGACGGCAAGTCCACCGGCAAGAAGGCCAAGCTCAACGACGCGGTCTTCGGTATCGAGCCGAACGACCACGCGATCTGGCTCGATGTGAAACAGCATCTCGCCAACCAGCGCCAGGGAACGGCCAAGACGCTCGAGAAGAGCGAAGTGAGCGGCAGCACCAAGAAGCTGCATCGCCAGAAGGGCACCGGAGGCAGCCGCAAAGGCTCCATCAAGAGCCCGCTCTTCAAGGGCGGTGCCCGCGTGTTCGGTCCGCGTCCGCGCGATTACCACTTCAAGCTGAACAAGAAGGTGAAGGACCTGGCCCGCCGCAGCGCCCTCGCATACAAGGCGAAGGACGGATCGCTGAAGGTGATCGACGCCGTGAGCATGAGCGCGCCCAAGACCAGCGAGTTCGCCGCGCTCCTCAAGGCCTTCGAACTGAACACCCGCAAGAGCGTGCTGGTGGTGCCGAGCAAGGACGACAACGTACTGCTCAGCGCGCGCAACCTGCAGCGTGCCCGCGTAGTGGTCGCCAGCGAGTTGAACACCTACGATATCATGAACGCCAACGGCCTGCTGATCGTGAAGGATGCGATCGCTCCGCTGGAGGCCACCCTTACCAAGTAAGTCATGAGCCAGATCATCATCCGACCCATCGTCACCGAGAAGCTCACGGCGCAGGGCGAGAAGCAGAACCGCTACGGCTTCGAAGTGGCCCGCACCAGCAACAAGGTGCAGATCAAGCAGGCTGTGGAGAAGGAGTACAACGTCACCGTCACCGGTGTTCGCACCATGATCTGCGGCGGCCGTCGCCGCACGCGCTATACCAAGAGCATCGTCCTGCACGGCTTCACGAGCACCTACAAGAAGGCCATCGTTACCGTGAAGCAGGGCGAGACCATCGACCTCTACAGCAGCATCTAAGCCATGGGCATCCGCAAGCTCAACCCTGTCACCCCCGGCACACGCCACAAGGTGATCACCGATTTCGAGGGCGTTACGACCAACGTCCCGGAGAAGTCGCTTGTTTCCGGCACCAACAAGAGCGGTGGCCGCAACAACACCGGCAAGATGACCATGCGCTACATCGGCGGTGGCCATAAGCAGCTCTACCGCGAGATCGACCTCAAGCGCGACAAGCACAACATCCCCGCGGTGGTGAAGACCATCGAGTACGATCCCAACCGCAGCGCACGCATCGCCCTGCTCAACTATGCCGATGGCGAGAAGCGCTACATCCTGGCGCCCAGCGGCCTCAAAGTGGGGCAGACGCTTGTGAGCGGTCGCACCGGTGTAGCGCCCGAGGTGGGCAATACGCTCCCACTGAGCGAGATCCCCTGGGCACCGTGGTGCATAACATCGAATTGCAACCCGGCAAGGGCGGCTCCATCGCACGCAGCGCGGGCACCTTCGCCCAGCTCAGCGCTCGCGAAGGCAAGTATGCCACGTTGAAGATGCCGAGCGGCGAGTTGCGCATGGTGCTGGTGGCCTGCCTGGCTACCGTTGGCACCGTGGGCAACGGCGAGCACATGCTGCAGAAGAGCGGCAAGGCTGGCCGTAGCCGATGGCAGGGTCGTCGTCCCCGCACCCGTGCGGTGGCCATGAACCCGGTTGATCACCCCATGGGCGGTGGCGAAGGCCGCGCCTCCGGCGGGCATCCGCGCAGCCGCAAGGGACTGCTGGCCAAGGGCAAGAAGACCCGAAAGCCGAAGAACCGCAGCAATCGTTTCATCCTCGAACGCGTCAACGCCAAGAAGGGCGCCTGAACACACTAGATCATGAGCCGTTCACTCAAGAAACCGCCGTTCATCCACTACAAGCTCGCCAAGCGCGTGGGCGAGGCGCAGGCCTCGGGCAAGAAGAATGTAATCAAGACCTGGTCACGTGCCAGCACCATTGCGCCTGATTTCGTGGGATTGACCATTGCCGTGCATAACGGCAATAAGTTCATCCCGGTCTATGTCACCGAGAACATGGTAGGCCACAAGCTCGGCGAATTCGCGCCCACGCGCGTGTTCCGTGGCCATAGCGGCAACAAGCAGAACTGATAGACCATGGGAGCCCGTAAGAAACTAGCAGCGGACAAACGCAAGGAGGCCATGAGGACCGTGGCTGTAGCGCACCTGCGCAATGTGCCCACCAGCCCGCGCCGCATGCGCCAGGTGGCCGATCTCATCCGTGGCGAGAACGTGGACAAGGCGTTGGGCATCCTGCGCTTCAGCACACGCCACAGCAGCCGCGACTTGGAGAAGCTCCTGATGAGCGCCATTGCGAACTGGGAAGCCAAGAATGACGGCCGCAAGGCCGACGGCGCCGGCCTGGTGGTGAAGAGCATCCAGGTGAACGAAGCACGCGGCCTCAAGCGCATGCTGCCCGCACCGCAAGGCCGCGCTTACCGCATGAAGAAGCGCAGCAACCACGTGAGCCTCATCGTCGATTCCACAACCACCGCCCAAGCCTAAGCAGAGCGATAACATGGGACAGAAAGCACATCCGACCGGAACACGCCTCGGCTTCATCAAGGGCTGGGACAGCAACTGGTACGGCGGCAACGACTACACCGACAAGTTGGTGGAGGACGAGAAGATCCGCCAGTATCTGATGACCCGGCTTAAGAAGGCGAGCGTGGCCAAGGTCGTCATCGAACGCACCCTGAAGCTGGTGACCGTCACCATCAACACGGCACGCCCCGGTGTCATCATCGGCAAGGGCGGCGCGGAAGTGGACAAGTTGCGCGAGGAGATGAAGAAGCTCACCGGCAAGGACGTTCAGATCAACATCTTCGAGATCAAGCGCCCTGAGCTCGACGCACGCCTCGTCGCTGACAGCATCGCCCGTCAGCTCGAAGGCCGCATCAGCTTCCGCCGCGCCATGAAGATGGCCGTGGCCAGCACCATGCGGATGGGCGCCGAAGGCATCAAGCTCACCGTGGCCGGCCGCCTCAACGGCGCCGAGATCGCGCGAACGGAAAGCTATCGTGAGGGTCGCGTGCCTTTGCACACCCTGCGCGCCGATATCGACTTCGCCATCACCGAAGCGCACACCAAGATGGGTCGCATCGGGGTGAAGTGCTGGATCATGCGCGGCGAAGTGTACGGCAAGCGTGACCTGAGCCCGAACCAAGGCCAGGCCAAGGGCGGCCCTGCGGGTCCGCGCATGGGCGGTGATCGTCCTGAGCGTCGTGGCGGTGATCGCCGGGGCCCTGGCGGAGATCGTGGTGGCGAGCGTCGCGGACCCGGTGGTCCCGGCGGTGATCGTCGTTTTGGAGGTGGAGGAGATCGTCGCGGCCCCGCTGGTGGTGGTCGTGGAAACACTCGTAACAGCTAACAGCCATGTTGCAACCCAAGCGCAGCAAGCGCCGCAATATGCACAAGGGCCGCATGAAGGGCGAGGCCCAACGCGGCCATCGCGTAGCCCTCGGCTCATTCGGCCTCAAGGCCATGGAGAGCGTATGGCTCACCGGTCGCCAGATCGAAGCTGCTCGCGTAGCGCTCACCCGCTACATGAAGCGCGAAGGCCAGGTGTGGATCAAGGTGTTCCCCGATAAGCCGGTGACCAGCAAGCCCGCCGAAGTGCGAATGGGCAAAGGCAAAGGTTCACTGGACCACTGGGTGGCGGTATGCCACGCCGGGCGCATCATCTTCGAAGTGGACGGTGTACCCACCGCCACTGCCAAGGAGGCCCTGCGCCTTGCTGCACAGAAACTGCCCATCCCGACCAAGTTCGTGATGCGCGAAGACTACGACGGCCAATAAGCGAGCGCCATGAAGAAGAAAGGACTGGAACTGGGAGACCTCACCATGCTTGAGCTGCAAGACAAGCTGAAGGAGGAGCGTTCGGCGCTCACCAAGCTGCGCTTCAGCCACACCGTGAGCCCGATCGAGAACCCGATGCAGCTGCGCTCCAAGCGCAAGGAAGTGGCTCGCATCCTCACCGAACTGCGCAAGCGCGAACTCACTGCGAAATGAGCACCGAGACCACAACGACCGACCGCAAGCTCCGCAAGGAGCGCGTGGGCATCGTCACCAGCGACAAGATGAGCAAGAGCATCACCGTAACGGTGGAGCGCAAGGTCATGCACCCCAAGTACGGCAAGTTCGTGAAGCGCTCCAGCACCTTCATGGCACACGACGAGAAGGGCGATGCCCATGTCGGCGACACTGTGCGCATCGCTGAAACGCGCCCGATGAGCAAATTGAAGCGCTGGCGCCTGGTGGAGATCGTTGAACGCGCCAAGTAACACCCCATTGCCATGATCCAACAGGAATCACGACTGAACGTGGCCGACAACAGCGGCGCCAAGGAGGTGCTCTGCATCCGGGTGCTGGGCGGCAGCGGCCGTCGCTATGCCCGTATCGGCGACACCATAGTGGTGAGCATTAAAGCCGCTATGCCCAACGGCGGTGCCAAGAAGGGCACCGTGCATAAAGCCGTGGTGGTGCGCACCCGCAAGGAAACCCGTCGCAAGGATGGCAGTTACATCCGCTTCGATGACAACGTCGTGGTACTGCTGGATGCCGCAGGCGAGATGAAAGGCACGCGCATCTTCGGTCCTGTGGCCAAGGAGCTGCGCGAGAAGAAGTTCATGAAGATCATTTCCCTTGCACCCGAAGTGCTCTGAGCCATGCAGAAGAAGACGCATATCAAGAAAGGCGACATGGTGAAAGTGCTCGCCGGCGAGGACCGCTCCAAGCAGGGGCGTGTGCTCGAGGTGGACCGTGACCGCATGGTCGCCATCGTCGAAGGCCTCAACATCAACAAGAAGCATAGCAAGCCCACCACGGCCAAGCCCCAAGGCGGGATCGTGGAGCAGGAGGGCCCCATCCATGTGAGCAACCTCATGCTCATCGACGCGAAGACCGGCGAGCCCGGGCGCGTTGGCCGGAAGGCCGACAAGGACGACAAGCTGGAACGCTATGTGAAGACCCGGAAAACCGCAGCCACCAAATGAGCTACGTACCAAGGCTCCGCGCCAAATACACCACCGAGGTGGCACCTTCGCTCAAGAAGGAGTTCGGTTACACTTCCACCATGCAGATCCCCCGCCTGGTGAAGATCAGCCTCAACCAGGGCCTTGGCAGCGCCGTGGGCGACAAGAAAGTGGTGGAGAACGCTGTGGTCGAGATGAGCGCCAGCGCCGGCCAGAAAGCGGTAAGCACCGTTTCGCGCAAGGACATCAGCAACTTCAAGCTGCGCAAGGGCATGCCCATCGGCGCCCGCGTTACGCTGCGCGGCGACAAGATGTACGAATTCCTCGATCGCCTGATCGCCGTAAGCCTCCCTCGTACGCGCGACTTCCGCGGCGTGAAGCCCAGCGGCTTCGACGGCCGTGGCAACTTCACCATGGGCGTGAAGGAGCAGATCATCTTCCCCGAGATCGACATCGACAAGGTGACCAAGATCCAAGGGATGGACATCACGTTCGTGACCACCGCCAACAGCGATGAGGAGGCCAAGGCCCTGCTCACCGCTTTCGGCTTCCCGTTCGCCGATAAGAACAAGTAAGGGCGCGAGAGAGAGCGCCCCAACAAAAGAACAAGAGACCATGGCCAAGGAAAGCATGAAGGCACGCGAACGCAAGCGCGCCAAGATGGTGGAGAAGTACGCCGCCAAGCGCGCCAAGCTGAAGGCTGCGGGCGACTGGGTAGGCTTGCAGAAGCTGCCCGCGAACGGAAGCAAAGTGCGCATGCACAATCGCTGCCAGCTCACGGGCCGCCCGCGCGGCTACATGCGGCTCTTCGGCATCTCGCGGAACGTCTTCCGCCTCATGGCCCTTGAAGGGAAGATCCCGGGCGTAACCAAAGGCAGCTGGTAAGGGAGAGGCCTTCCTCACCCATCATCCACAAGAAACGAGACCATGACAACCGATCCCATCGCCGATTACCTCACCCGCCTGCGCAATGCCATCCTGGCGCGCAAGAAGGTCGTAACGGTCCCCGCGAGCAACCTCAAGAAGGACATCACGCGGATCCTCTACGACAAAGGCTACATCCTCTCCTGGAAGACCGAGGAGGACGGCAAGCAGGGCATCATCAAGATCGCCCTCAAGTACGATCAGCAGACCCGCCAGAGCGCCATTCGCGAACTGAGCCGTGTAAGCACGCCTGGCCTGCGCAAGTACGCCCACGTGGAGCAGTTGCCCCGCGTGCTCAACGGGCTTGGCGTGGCCATCATCTCCACCAGCAAAGGCGTCATCACCGATAAGGAGGCCCGTACCCTCAACGTGGGGGGCGAAGTGCTGTGCTACGTGAGCTAAGACACGAGGAACATGAGCCGCATTGGAAAAGCACCGATCGAT
Organism: Flavobacteriales bacterium; assembly: GCA_016710965.1. GTDB lineage: Bacteria > Bacteroidota > Bacteroidia > Flavobacteriales_F > PHOS-HE28 > PHOS-HE28. The sequence continues at coordinate 237,418 of JADJTW010000031.1, read as the reverse complement.
CTGCCCAAAGGGGTGGAGATCAGCATCAGCGACAAGAACCTGGTGACCGTGAAAGGTCCCAAGGGCACCTTGGAGCAGGCCGTCGATCCGGCCATCAGCCTGAAGAAGGACGGTACCGTGGTAACGCTTGAGCGTCCCAGCGATGCCAAGCCGCACCGCGCCAAGCACGGCCTCTACCGGGCCCTCATCGCCAATATGGTGAAGGGTGTCACCGACGGCTTCGTGATCGAGCAGGAATTGGTAGGCGTGGGCTACCGCGCCACCGCCAAGGGACAGCAATTGCAGCTGTCGCTCGGTTTCTCGCACACCGTAACGCTGGTGTTGCCGCCGCAGATCAAGGTGGCCGCCGCGCAGGAGAAAGGAAAGAACCCGATCATCCGCTTGGAGTCGGTGGACAAGCAACTCATCGGCCAGGTGGCCGCCAAACTGCGCGCGCTGCGCAAGCCCGAGCCTTACAAAGGCAAAGGTGTCCGCTTCGTCAACGAAGTGGTGCGTCGCAAGGCAGGCAAGGCCGCTGGTAAATAAGCATAGCCATGGCATTCAGCAGACAAGCACGCCGACAGAAGATCAAGACACGCGTTCGCAAGAAAGTGGCCGGTACGCCGGTGCGCCCTCGCCTGTCGGTCTACCGGAGCAACACGGGCATGTACGCCCAGATCATCGACGACGAGGCCGGTCGCACGCTGGTGAGCGCCTCATCGCTCAAAGACAAGAAGGCCACCGGGATTCCCAAGATCGAACAGGCCAAGCTCGTTGGCACCGCCATCGCCGAGAAGGCGAAGGCCGCAGGCATAGAGCTGGTGGTGTTCGACCGCAATGGATACCTCTACCATGGCCGGGTGAAAGCCCTGGCCGAAGCCGCCCGCGCAGCAGGCCTCAACTTCTGATCACACCTCAACATGTCTGATACGAACATCAAGAAGGTCAAGAGCAGCGATCTGGAGCTGAAGGACAAGCTCGTCGCCTTGAACCGTGTTACTAAGGTGACCAAGGGCGGTCGCACCTTCACCTTCGCGGCCATCGTGGTGGTGGGCAATGAGAACGGAGTGGTGGGCCACGGCCTGGGAAAGGCCAAGGAGGTGCAGGAGGCCATTGCCAAAGGCATCGATGATGCGAAGAAGAACTTGGTGAAGGTTCCTGTTCTCAAAGGGACCATTCCGCATTCGCAAGAGGGCAAGTTCGCGGGTGCGCAGGTGTTCTTGAAGCCTGCTGCCCATGGTACGGGCGTAATCGCCGGTGGTGCCATGCGCGCCGTGCTCGAGAGCGTGGGCGTCACCGACGTGCTGGCCAAGAGCAAGGGCAGCAGCAACCCGCATAACGTGGTGAAAGCCACCATCGAAGCGCTCACCAACATGCGCGATGCGAACCAGGTATCGCGTCAGCGAGGCGTGAAGCTCGAACGCGTATTCAACGGATAACGACAACGTGCCGGCCAACCGGAACGACCATGAGCAAGATCATCATCACACAGACAGGCAGCCAGATCAAATGCCCCGCACGCCAGAAGGCGACGCTGAAGGCGTTGGGCCTTGGCCGCATCGGCAAGAGCACCACCGTTGAAGGCACGCCCCAGGTGCTGGGCATGGTGCGCAAAGTGGAGCACCTCGTGAACGTGAAGCAGGCCTGAACATTTAGAAGCGAACGATCATGGACCTGAGCAATCTGAAGCCCGCCAAAGGGGCCACCAAGAACAACAAGCGCATGGGCCGCGGCCAAGGCAGCGGCAAAGGCGGCACGTCCGGCAAAGGCCACAAAGGCCAGAAGGCTGGCACGGGCTACAACCGCAAGCGCGGGTTCGAAGGCGGTCAGACATCACTGACGCGCCGCCTGCCGAAGTTCGGCTTCACCAACCCTACACGTGTGGAGTACAAGGGCATCAACCTCGATGCGATCCAGGCGCTTGCCGAAGCAAAGGGGTTGAAGACCATCGATCCCGATGTGCTGCGCTCCAACGGACTGATCGCACGCAACGACAAGCTGAAGGTGCTTGGCCGTGGCGAGATCAAGGCTGCGCTCACGATCACAGCGCACGCATTCAGCGCCAGCGCCAAGGCAGCCATTGAAGAGAAAGGGGGCAAAACGGAGGTCATCGCAGCCATCGCTGCCAAGGCTGAAGCATGAAGAACCTGATCGACACGATCAAGAACATCTGGCGCATCGAGGAGCTGCGCAAGCGCATCCTCATTACGCTGGGCCTGTTGCTGGTATACCGCATCGGCAGCTTCATCGTGCTGCCCGGCGTGGATAGCGCCGTGATGGCCAAGGAGCAGGCTTCCGGCGGAGGCGGTCTGGTGGAGATCCTCTCGATCTTCACCGGGGGCGCATTCACCCGTGCCAGCATCTTCGCCCTGGGCATCATGCCCTACATCAGCGCAAGCATCATCATGCAGCTCGCGGGCATCGCGGTGCCTGCCGTGCAAAAATTGCAGAAAGAGGAGAGCGGCCGTCGCCGGATCAACCAGTGGACGCGGTATCTCACGATCGCCATCTGCATGTTCCAGGCTCCCGGCTACATTTTCACCACCATCGATCCCAAGGCAGCCCCGTTGGATGATTCCTTCTGGCTGGGCACCAGTCTTGTCATCCTCACCGCCAGCACGCTCTTCGTCATGTGGCTCGGTGAGCGCATCACCGAACGCGGCTTGGGCAATGGCATCTCGCTCATCATCATGATCGGCATCCTCGCCCGTTTCCCACAGAGCTTCGCACAGGAAGTGGTGGGTCGCATGGGCCCCGGCGGTGGCGGCCTCGTGCTGCTGCTTGTTGAAGTGGTGCTCTGGGTGCTCATCATAGCCGGTTGCATCCTGCTGGTGCAAGGCACGCGTCGGATACCCGTGCAGTTCGCCAAGCGCGTGCAGGGCAACAAGCAATACGGTGGAGTACGCAACTACATCCCCTTGAAAGTGAACGCTGCGGGCGTGATGCCGATCATCTTCGCCCAGGCGATCGTGCTCATTCCCATGTACATCGCGCAAGCCTTCGATCAGCCGCCCATGTGGCTGCAGAACTTGGCGAGCAACCAGGGCTGGTTCTACAACATCATGCTCTTCCTCATGGTGGTCGCCTTCACCTACTTCTACACGGCCATAACGGTGAACCCCAACCAGCTGGCCGACGACATGAAGCGCAATGGCGGCTTCATTCCCGGTGTGAAGCCAGGCAAGCAGACGGCAGGCCATATCGATGAGCTCCTCTCGCGGATTACGCTGCCCGGTGCGGTCTTCCTCGGCCTCATCGCCATCCTCCCCACGTTCGCAGAGGGGATGGGGATCAAGCAGGGCTTCGCGCAATACTTCGGTGGAACCTCATTGTTGATCATGGTGGGCGTGTTGTTGGACACGCTGCAGCAGATCGAAAGTCATCTCCTGATGCGGCATTACGATGGATTGATGAAGAGCGGGCGCATCAAGGGAAGGAATCAGGGAGCGGCCTACGGCATGGCTGGATAGACCATGGGGACGAAACCCCTGGTCGATCTGAGCGATGACGAGATCGCGGTGTTGAAGGAGAGTTCTTTGCTTGTTGGGAAGACCTTGGCCGAAGTGGCGAAACGCATCGGCCCCGGCGTTACCACCGGTGAACTGGACCGCCTGGCGGAAGAGTTCATCCGGGACCATGGTGCGGTGCCGGGATTCAAAGGCCTGTACGGCTGTCCGAGCACGTTGCTCATCAGCGTGAACGAGCAGGTGGTGCATGGCCTGCCGGGCGACCGGGCGCTGCGCGATGGCGACATCGCGAGCGTGGACTGCGGCGTGCTGATGAACGGACTGTATGGCGACAGCGCCTACACCTTCATGATAGGCGAAGTGGCCGAGCCCGTGAAGCGCCTGCTGCGCGTGACGCGCGAATGCCTGGAGAAGGGCATCGCAGCAGCCATCGAAGGCAACCGCACGGGCGACATCGGGTACGCCATTCAGCAGCACGCCGAAAGCAGTGGCTACGGTGTGGTGCGCGAACTGGTGGGGCACGGCGTGGGGCACAAACTGCACGAAGCCCCCGAAGTGCCCAACTATGGGCGCCGCGGGCACGGAGTGAAGCTGCGCACGGGCATGGTGCTCGCCATCGAGCCCATGATCAACATGGGCGTGAAGGAAGTGAAGCAACTGCCGGACGGTTGGACCGTGGTGTCGCGCGATGGGAAGCCCAGCGCGCACTACGAGCACAACGTGGCGGTTCGCGCAGGCAAAGCCGAGGTCTTATCAACGTTCAGCTACATCGAGGATGTGCTGAAGAAGAAGGGTGAATTGATCACCGCGTAAGGTCGAACCATGGTTCGGCCGATGCGATGAACGGAACAGGACGGAAAACGAAAAGAAGAACGATCGGAAGTAGATGAGCAAGACGGGGACCATAGAGCAGGACGGCGTCATCAAAGAGGCGCTGAGCAATGCCATGTTCCGAGTCGAGCTGGAGAACGGTCACGTGATCATCGCCCACATCTCGGGCAAGATGCGGATGCACTACATCCGGATCCTGCCCGGCGACAAGGTGAAAGTGGAGATGAGCCCTTACGACCTGAGCAAAGGGCGCATCACCTTCCGATACAAGAGCTAGCACAAGACACCCGAACCATGAAGGTCAGGACCTCCCTCAAGAAGCGCTCGGTGGACTGCAAGATCGTCCGCCGCAAAGGGCGTCTGTACATCATCAACAAGAAGAACCCCAAGTTCAAGCAGCGTCAAGGCTGATAAACGCACGAGCATGGCACGTATCGCAGGCATCGACCTACCCAAGAACAAGCGGGGCTGCATAGGCCTCACCTACATCTACGGCATCGGCCGCAACGGCGCGCTGGAGATCCTCCAGAAAGCGGGTGTACACCCCGACACCAAGGTGGAGGAATGGACCGATGATGAACAGGCGCACATCCGCCAGTACATCAACGAGCACATCAAGGTGGAGGGCGCACTGCGCAGCGAAGTGCAATTGAGCATCAAGCGCCTGGTGGACATCGGCAGCTACCGTGGGCAGCGCCACCGCAGCGGCCTGCCCGTGCGCGGCCAGCGCACCCGCACCAATAGCCGCACCCGCAAGGGCAAGCGCAAGACCGTGGCCAACAAGAAGAAGGCAACCAAGTAGGGGCGGAGCATGACCGGCCCGACTAGGGCGCGGTCGGTTCCAGAACCAACCAATCGAACGGAAAATGGCAAAGCAGCAAGCAGAAGGCAAAGCAGGCGCCCCAGGCGCAGGCAAGAAGAAGAAGAAGAACGTAGTGGTGGAAGCCTACGGACAGGCCCACATCCAGGCTACGTTCAACAACCTGATCGTGAGCCTCACCAACAACAAAGGCGAGGTGATCAGCTGGTCTTCTTCGGGCAAGCAGGGCTTCCGCGGAAGCAAGAAGAACACCCCGTACGCCGGCCAGGTGAGCGCCGAAGAGGCTGCTCGCGAGGCGCACGATCTGGGCCTTCGCAAGGTGAAGGTGTTCGTCAAGGGCCCCGGCGGCGGTCGCGAGAGCGCCATCCGTGCCCTGCACAACAGCGGAGTAGAAGTGACCGAGATCGTCGATATCACGCCCATGCCCCACAACGGCTGCCGTCCACCCAAGAAGCGCCGCGTATAACACAAACCGTAGGAGCGCGTGGACGCGCGCTCTGTTGTTGGTGCTGAATGCACCCAAAAGCAAAGAAGAATGGCACGTTACACAGGACCCAAGACCCGCATCGCCCGCAAGTTCAAGGAGGCGATCCTCGGCCCCGACAAGTGGATGGAGCGCAAGCCCCACTCCCCCGGCCAGCACGGCCCCACCAAGCGCCGGAAGAAGGAGAGCGAATACTCCGTACAGCTGCAGGAAAAGCAGAAGGCCAAGTACACCTATGGCATCCTCGAGCGCCAGTTCGAGAAGATGTTCCATACGGCTGCCAGCAAGAAGGGCATCACAGGCGAAGTGCTGCTGCAGCTGTGCGAAGCCCGTTTGGACAATACGGTGTACCGCTTGGGCGTGGCGCCCACGCGCCGTGCAGCCCGCCAGCTCGTAGCCCACGGTCACATCACGGTGGATGGCGGCGTAGTAACCATACCTAGTTACACGCTGCGCCCTGGCCAAAATGTTGCCGTGCGTGAGAGAAGCCGTTCGCTGGAGACGATCGCCAACAGCGTGAGCGTGAACAGCAAGCGGTTCGACTGGCTCGATTGGAACGGAACCAGCCTGACGGGGCGGTTCATTGCCATGCCCGAGCGTGCCCAGATCCCTGAGAACATCCGCGAGCAGCTCATCGTGGAATTGTACAGCAAGTAAGTGACCCGTTGTCGGTTGTCCGTTGTCAGGCAGCCGGCGAACGAACAGGACAAGGATTGACAACGGACAACTGAGAACCAACAACGAACACCGAATCAACATGCCCATTCTCGAATTCCAGCGGCCCGATAAGGTCACGATGATCGAATCCGACGACAAGCGCGGCACCTTCGAATTCCGTCCCCTCGAGCCCGGCTACGGCATCACCATCGGCAACTCCCTGCGACGCATCCTGCTCAGCAGCTTGGAGGGCCATGCCATCACCGCCGTGCGCATCGATGGAGTGGACCACGAGTTCACCACCCTCAAGGGCGTGATCGAGGACATGACCGAGATCGTCCTCAACCTCAAGCAGGTGCGCTTCCGCCGCCAGTTGGAGGACAGCAGCACCGAGAAGGTGAGCATCACCATCAACGGCAAGGACAGCTTCACCGCAGGTGACATCGGCCGCCAGACCACCGGATTCCAGGTGCTCAACCCCGAACTGGTCATCGCCCACATGGAGCCCAGCGTGAAACTGCACGTGGAGCTCACCATCGGCAAAGGCCGCGGCTACGTGCCGGCCGACGAGAACAAGAACGAGAAGGCGCCGATGGGCACCATCTTCATCGACAGCATCTTCACGCCCATCAAGAACGTGAAGTATACCGTGGAGAACACACGCGTGGAGGAGAAGACCGACTACGAGAAGCTCAACATCGAAGTGGTCACCGATGGAAGCGTAACACCGAAGAACGCGCTGCAAGAAGCCGCCAAGATCCTCATCCACCACTTCATGCTCTTCAGCGATGAGCGCATCAGCCTGGAGATCGAGGAGCGCGTGCAGGAGGAGCATTTCGATGAGGACAGCCTGCACATGCGCCAGCTCCTGAAGACCAAGCTGGTCGATATGGACCTGAGCGTGCGCGCCCTGAACTGCTTGAAGGCCGCCGATATCGAAACCCTCGGCGACCTGGTGAGCTACAACAAGAACGACCTCTTGAAGTTCCGCAACTTCGGCAAGAAGAGCCTTACCGAACTGGAGGACCTGGTGGAGAACAAGGGCCTGAGCTTCGGAATGAACCTGAGCAAGTACAAGCTGGACAAGGAATAACGTGTACGGGCGCGTCATCACGCGCCCTAACGACAACCGACGATGAGACACGGAAACAAGAACAACGCGCTTGGCCGCAAGAAGGCCCACCGCGGCGCGCTGCTGAGCAATTTGGCGATCTCACTGATCGAGCACAAGCGCATCGAGACCACCCTGGCCAAGGCGAAGGCCCTGCGCCTCTACGTTGAGCCATTGCTCACCAAGAGCAAGAGCGACAGCACGCATAGCCGACGCACCATCTTCAGCCACCTGCAGGACAAGGAGGCCACGGCCGCGCTCTTCCGCGATGTGGCACCCAAGATCGCCACGCGCCCTGGTGGCTACACGCGCATCATCAAGCTCGGCAACCGCCACGGCGATGCCGCTGAGATGGCCATGATCGAACTGGTCGACTTCAACACGGTGTACGTGAAGGAGAAGGCCGGTGCGGAAGCCAAGAAGACCCGCCGCAGCCGACGAAGCACCGGTGCCAAGAAGGCGGCCGATGCCCCTGCCGCTGAAGCCAAGACCGAGGCTGGCGCTGACGAAGCGAAGGCTGAGTGATCGATCGAACCGAACTGGATGAAGGGCTCCGCTAGGGGCCCTTCTTCATTTACGGTGATCGCCGTGGATGATTACGGTGGCGACCGTACCATGCCCCTTCTATCTTGGTCCGCACCAAACCCCTCACCATGTCCATGCTCCGTACCATCACGCTCGCGCTCTGCGTGGGCACCTTCGCGGTTGCCAATGCACAGTCCGATTGCCTTGTGCAGAAGCAGGTGCTCGATTGGTGCGTTGAACTCGCCAAGGAAGGACTGGCCTTGTCGCACGCGCTTCATTACAGCGAGCTGGCCAATGGCGGCAGCGAGCGTTTGGAGATCACGCTGACCGGAGACCGCACCTACAAGATCGCTGCGGTATGCGATGGCGATTGCGGCGACCTCGACCTCTGTCTCTATGACGAGGACGGCGATCAGGTGGCCTGTGACACCAGCGACGACAGTGTGCCCTTGCTTGCTATCACAGCCAACGCCAACAGTGGAGCCACGTTGGAGGTGAAGATGTACGACTGCAAGGTGAATCCCTGCCGCTACGGCGTGGCGATCTTCTCCAGCAAGTAAGCTGATCGCTGCTCTCGCCCATCATGATACGCCCATGAGCCTCGCTGTGGAGCGCGCCAACCTGCGCACGGGCATGGTGCTCGACGGCTATGCCTTGCAGCATGAGGTGGGCGAAGGCACTTTCGGCATCGTATGGCGCGCGCGGCGTGCGGGCGGTGCGCGCCCTGAGGACGATGTGGCGGTGAAGGTGCTGAAGCTGTGGGAAGTGGCGCCTGGTGAGCGCAAGAGCAGCATGGATCGCTTCGAGCGCGAGTTCAACTGCGGTCGGATCGAATCGCCCTACCTGGTCCGCTCGCTTGCCATGGGCCAGGTGGAAGGCAACCCGTACATGGTCATGGAGTTCTGTGCCAAGGGCTCTGTGGGCTCATGCCTGCGCGACGAGCGCAGCGATCCGGCTACACTGGACCGCTACGCCGTGCATGTGCTGCAAGGCTTGCGCGAGCTCCACCGCAATGGCGTGGTGCATCGCGACCTCAAGCCCGAGAACATCCTGGTCGATTCTTCCGGCACCGCCAAGCTCACCGACTTCGGCATCGCGGGGTTCCAGAACGCGCGCATGACCAAGCGCAACATCATGGGCCACGCCGAAGCCATCTTCGGAACCATCGCCTACATGCCCCCGGAGCAGATCAACAACAACGTCTCCTTCAAGGCCATGGGGCCGACCACCGACCTCTTCTCCTTCGGTGCCAGCTTCTACGAGCTCATCACCGGCCGTCTGCCGTTCGGCGATCTGCAGGAGGACAAGGACGTGGCTCCCTACATCGCACGGGCGAGCGCGGGCAAGTGGGAGGATCCCGCACGCTACGGCATTTCACTGAGCAGTTCGTGGAGGCAGGCGTTGACGATGTGCTTCGAGCCGGACCACCACGCCCGCGTGCAAACAGCTGATGCCTTGCTCGGCTTGTTCGGCTCCGTGCCTGCATCACCGGTGGGCCGAGCTGTCGACCTTGCGCGTGATACCGTGGGGCTGCTGGTGATGCATGGGGACCAATCAGGCTTCATCTACAACGTCTCGCGCGACATACGCGCACATGGAGATCGTCTCACCATCGGATGGTTCGACCGCGATAATCCACGCGTGAACGACATCGCGGTGGTCGAACGCCACACCAACTACATCAGTCGGCGGCATGCCACATTGGAGCTCATCGGCAACGGCGAGCTGCTATTGCGCGATGGCCAGTTGCGCGCGGTTGACGGCCGCAACGACTGGCACCCCAGCACCAACGGCACCTTGGTGAACGGCAAGGAGGTGGGCCGCAGTGGTGCAGCACTGCGCGTGGACGATATCATTACTTTGGGTGACACCACTTTGAAGGTTGTTGTAAGAAGCTGACGCACCGTGGCCAGGAGCAAGGAGATCAACGTATTCAACCTGTCCTTCCTGGACTTGCTCAGCGGTGCACTGGCCGCCGTGATCATCCTCTTCATTCTCGTGCCCAAGATGAGCCGGCAGGAAGCCGAGGCCATGGAAACGCTGGAACGGCTGGAGGTGGCCAGCAGCGATCTGGACAGCTTGATGCAGCTGGCGCAGAACGGTGTGCCGGCAGAACTCTATGCCCAGATCCAGGAGCGCATGGAGGCCATGCGGCGCGAGATGGCGCAACTGCGAATGGAGATCGAAGAGATGCAGCGCAAGCTGGCCGAGTGCGATGCGGTGCGCGCGCAGCTGGAGGCGACGCAAGCCGACCTCACCGATGCGCGGCAGCAGGCCGCGGAAGCGGAAGCACAAGTGCGCGAACTCGAACGGCAATTGGCGGAGCAGCCGACACCCGGTGGAGGTCGCATGTTCGGCATAGATGCCGAGCTGGGCATCACCTGCTCCTGGCCGCAAGACGCCGATGTGGATATATGGCTGCGCAACACCGCCACCGACGAATGGTGCTCCTACAGCAAGCCAGCTACGCTCTTCGCGCGACTGCAAGAGGACATCCGTGCCGCCACCGGCGATACGAAGTACGAGCTCATGTACCAGGAGAAGATCGTGCCCGGCACCTACGACCTCTGGATCCACCGCTACAAGGAGACCGGTGCCGATGAGTCTGCCACCGTCAACGGCAAGGTGGTGCTTTACCCGACCACGCCCAATGAGCAGGCCATCCCCTTCGGGCCCATCACGGTAGTACGTGGGGAGGTCGAGCCCAACGCTGGCGGAGGCAAGCGCGTGGGAACGCTGAAGGTGACCGCCGAACGGATCGAATTGACACGATAAGGGAGCGCTGCGTAACGCACGGACATTGAAAACCACACACGCATAACCGAACACCATGGGCTCACGCATCGGCAGAACGGTCATCGCCCTAGGCCTGGCCATTGCCTTCTACATCTTCCTCTTGCTCATCGCAGGCGGCATTGCCCCCGGCACCACTGCCGAGCGTGTGTTGATCATGCTCGGAGGCACTTTCCCTTCGGGTGCCATCCAGGGCGCCACCTACTTCATCTTCTTCTTCGCCATGCTCGAGCTGTGGGCGATCAGCAAGGGCGTGGCCCGCGAAGAGGAAGTGTACGACTGGGGCATCCTGCCGGAGAAGGAGCAGTTCGTCCTCTCACCGCCCGATGTGAACCAGGTGAAGCTCACCGCGATCGAGAAGGAGCGGGGCGGGCACTACCTTCTCACCGATGTGGTGAAGAAGGCCTGCACCAAGTACCGCGCTGAGAAGTCGAGCGCCGATGCGCTGGGGATAGTCACCAGCCAGTGCAAGATCAATCTGGCCAAGGCCGAGAGCGAGCAGGGTATCGTGCGCTATTCGGCCTGGGCCATCCCATCAGTGGGCTTCATCGGCACGGTGCTCGGCATCGCTCAATCGCTCGGTTACGCCAGCGAAGCAGGCACCGACGAAGGGCTGAAGAAAGTGACCGATGCCATGAACGTTGCCTTCGACACCACGCTCGTGGCCCTCGTGCTTAGTACCATCCTCATGCTCTATTTCCACGTGGTGCAAGCACGCGTCGAGCGACTGCACAGCGACATGGAAGAGTACGTCATCGAGAACCTCATCAACCGCATGTACAAAGCCTGAACCCATGGACCGCCCAACAGAAAAGATCGAGAACCGCTTCTCTAAATCCATCGGCGCCGGATTCTCGGCGCTTACCGGCGGCAAGGGCGGCTACGTGGTGCTGGAGCACCTGGACGATAGCAGCACGCACCGCCGGGGCGAGCAGGAGGAAGTGATCGTGAACTACCTGGAGATAGGACGCGACCCCACGTGCGGACTGCGCTACAGCGACAAGGAAGCAACGGTGAGCCGCAAGCATGCGGCCATCGCACGGGAGGGCACCGAGTGGGTGCTGATGCAATTGAGCGCAACGAACCCCACCTTGCTCAACGGCAAGCCGGTGAACAAGAAATGGTACCTCAAGAGCGGCGATGAGATCCAACTCTCCGTGGGCGGTCCGCGCATCGGTTTTCGCATCCCGCAAAACAACAAGCTGGGCACCTTGGGCATGACCAAGCGGCTCAACGCATTCGGCAAGCAGGCGCTACGGCCCTACCGGACGGCGGTTACGGCTATGGCGTTGGTGCTGCTGGTGGGCGGGGCATCGGGGGCTTACATGCTTGTTCAGTTGAACAACGAGAACAGAGAGCAGGAGAAGACCATCGCCGAACAGGAAAGGCGTATCCAGGCCGCAGTGGATTCATTGCAGAGCAAGTTGAACCTTGGCGACGATGCAGCGCGCCGTTTGTATGATGAGATGGAGCGCTTGAAAACGGCCAACGCCCGGCGTATGGCGGCGATGCGCGCCGAGATGGCCGAGCGCGACAGCCAGTACGCATCGCCCGGTGGAGCCACTGCTCCTGCTCGCGGCACGAGCACGGCTGAGATCGCTGCTTTGCACAAGGATGTGGCGGCCATGTACCTGCAGGAGATCGTGGTGAAGAACAGCGATGGCGAAGAGATCCATCGCGAAGAGGAGGGAGGTCGTTTCTTCTGCTCCGGATTCCTCTCCAATGACGGGCGCTTCGTCACCGCGCGTCACTGCGCCGAAGTATGGTACTTCCCGGGGCAGCGTGAGGACCTGCTGGGCGCAATCATGGCGGGCATGACCGTTGATGCGCGCTACACGATGATCACGCCCGATGGCCGATCCTGGGACCAATGGTCGTCGGAGTTCAACGTGAACCGCAGCAATGACGAAGAAGGCTTCGCAGGGGTGGGCCGCGACGATTGGGCCTATACGCGCGTGAACGCCGGTGGTGGCTTGCAGCTCGATGGCGACCTCTCGGCGAACCTCGGCCAAGGCGTGCAGCTCGAGATCCTCGGCTATCCGCTGGGCTTGGGTTCGAACCCGAATGACATGCAGCCCATCTATAGCACCACCACCACCGCGCGCAGCGGCCTGGATGATGGATCGCTCTTGATCACCACCATCGGTTTCGATGGCGGCAACTCCGGCGGCCCCGTCTTCTACCACACTCCCGAAGGCTACAAGGTGGTAGGCATCGTTTCGGCCACACTGGGCGAGGGGCAGGCCATCGGCTCACTGGCTCCCATACACTCGTTGCGCTGATGAACCGCACGCTTGCCAAAGGGCATTGCAACTGAACCCGAACATTCGCCGATGAGCGCCACTCTCAAATACCGGATCGCTGCCAAGACAGATGTCGGCCTCGTACGCGACCACAACGAGGACAACTTCATCGTGTGCCCGGACCTGGGTGCCGGCGAGTGGCGTTTCGACGACAGTCGCGACTATGCGCCGGGCGACAAGGGCGCTATTTGGGTGGTAGCCGATGGCATGGGCGGCACCAACGCTGGCGAGGTGGCATCGAACATCGCGGTGGAGCATGTGAAGAAGACCTTCAATGACCTGCGGGCTGCGGGACTTCCCCCCGCCGATGCGAGCCCGGACGTGCTCGAACGCACGCTCATGGCGGTGAACCAGGCCATTGCAGAGCATGCGCGCAAGGATCCCTCCTCGCAAGGCATGGGCACTACTGCCGTGCTCGGCTGGTTGCGCGGCAATCGTTTGCATGTGTCGTGGGTGGGCGATAGCCGCGCTTATCTCTTCCGCAAGGGACGCTTGCGGCGGATCTCGCGGGACCATTCGCTCGTGCAACAGCTCGTCGAAGCGGGAACCATTACCGAAGAGCAGGCCTTCCATCATCCGCAGAGCAACATCATCCTGCAGAGCCTCGGCGACGGATCGGACGACCTCGCGCCTGGCCATACTGAGACCATCCTTCAGAAGGATGACCTGGTGATGCTCTGCAGCGATGGCCTCAACGGCATGGTCATGGATGCCTCCATGGAAGAGATCCTCCATGCAGGCGGCGCACTGGATGACATGGCAGGGAAGCTCATAGAAGCGGCGAAGGCCGGGGGTGGACACGACAATATCACTGTTGTCCTGGCGCGTATCGATGATGCGCCGGAGATGAAGGAAGAGGCTGCACCGGTGCGTGTGATGGAGAACGCCCATGCTGCCGCTGCAGCGACGGTCCCCACCGCATCGAAGGACGGTAGGAAGGGCAAGACGATCATCGTCATCCTCGCCATCGTCCTCGCGATCGCGCTGGGCTACTTCCTGGGCGTTCGCAACATGGTGCATGGCGAAGGCGAGGCAATCGATACCACCGCGGTGAAGGAGCTTCCGAAAGCACCGCAGGAACCTGTCGGCGGCAACAAGGAAGATGGATCCACGCGGCCCGGTAGCTTGAAGGAAACGCCAGCAGAAGAAGAGCCTGCGCAACAGGCGCCGGAGCAGACTCCCTCGCAACGCGAGACGGCTCCGCAGCAAACGCGCACCGACCGAACACCGCCATCGCGCAATGCCGATCCTCAACCGATCCAACCGGTTCCTGTACCTGCCCCTGCGGATTCAGTGGACAGCTTGCGACCGGATCGTACCGATCCCTTGAAGCAACCCATAGACGACTGAACCAACACCCTTCCATCATGCGCTGCAACAATTGCGGATACACCAACACACCCACGGCACTGCGTTGCGACCGATGCAACTACCCGCTGGGAGGATCGCTCAACGCTGGCGCCACACCGCCACCGAGCAGCAGCCCTTCGGCCGATCCTGCGCGCACCATGAAGGGCGACCTTCCCAGCAGCGATGCTTGGGACCGCGACAATGCCGATCCTTTGGGCGCTGGCGATGACCGTCGAGCCCCAGCGCAAGCGCCACCACCACCGCGCAAGGCAGCGCCTGGCAAGTTCGACCGCACCATAGATCCCAGCCGAACACCGGTGGCCGCTGCCGCAGGCTTGCGGCTGGTGCGCCTGCCGCGTGAAGGCGAGGAGGAACAGACCATTGAACTGCCGGGCGAAAGCGTTTCGCTCGAACGCGACAACGTCGATCCCGGCAACATGACCATCACCAGCAAGGGACAAGCCCTGCTGGAGCACGAGAACGGCAGTTGGTACATCACCGATACCAGTGCCTTGCGCACCACCTACGTTCGCGTGGCCGAGCGCACCAAGCTCAGCAGCGGTGATGTGATCCTGCTGGGCGATCGCGCTTTCCGGCTCGAATGACCCCGTACCATTACGCAATCAACGAACACCGAACCAACGCACCATGATGAGGGAAGGAGACATTTTCGGAGGGCGCTACCGTCTGGTGCGCAAATTGGGTTTGGGCGGGTTCTCCGTCGTATGGCTCGCAGCCGATCAACTGGCCGACGACATGGAAGTGGCCCTGAAGATCTATGCCCCAGAGCGTGGCATGGATGAAGCCGGGCTGAAGCTCTTCCGCAAGGAATACGTGCTCACCGCTGGCATGCGCCACGAAGGCCTGCTGCGCGCAACGCACTTCGATGTGCATGATGGATCGCCTTATCTGGTGATGCCCTATTGCGAGAAGGGATCGCTGGCCGCGCGGATCCTGGATGAAGGGCCCATGAGCGAGCGTGATGCCGCCGAGGCGATCATGCAGATGAGCGGTGCACTGGCCTATCTGCACGCGCGCGATGTCATGCACGGCGACATCAAGCCGGACAACGTGCTCATGGATGCGCAGGGCCGGTATCTCTTATGCGACTTCGGCATCAGTAGCAAACTACGCAACACGCTGCGCAAGAGCACCGAGAGCAGCAAGGCCCTCACCGTGGCCTATTCGCCGCCTGAACGGTTCAAAGGAAGCGGCAACACCGGCCCCGGGGGCGATGTCTTCGCATTGGGCGTGGCCATGTACGAGATGCTCAGCGGCGAACTGCCCTGGGGTGGCATCGGCGGTGTGTACCTCACTCCCGATTCCGTGGCACCGGTGCCTCCCGGCAACCACAGCGCCGAGCTCAACCAGTTGGTGTGCAGCTGCCTGCACTACGACCCGCTGCGCAGGCCCACTGCCGCAGAACTCTATGCGTCGGCAGAGCATTACACGCGCACCGGACGTTGGAACGCGCCAACGCCACCGCCCGCGAACGTGAGCCGCAAGACCGAGCAGATGCCCACGCCGCCGCCTCCGCCGCCAGGTGCGACCATGCCGCAACAGGCTGCGCCGGGCTACGGTACCGGCCAGGCTACCATGCAAGGAGCTTCCTCCCTGGACCCGCGCACCGCACCTACGAAGAGCAAGGACGGCAACAGCAAGGCCGCCATCTGGATCGTCGGCGGTCTCGTGGTGCTTGCCCTGGGAAGCGCTGGCCTCTGGCGGTACATGCGATCGGATGTCGATCCGGAATTGCTTGCCCAGCAGCGTGCCGATAGCGTGGCCAAGGCCTTCAGCGATAGCCTGATGGCGCAGGCCATGCTCGATAGTGTGCAGGCATCCTCCGAGGTCGCGGCGGTCGATACGTTCGCGGCTCCAGCCCCTGTTGTCAATGAACCAGTGCGTACGACCACGGCCGATGAAGGGCGGGGACGCCTCACTGGATTGGTCGATGGCGACGGCGACACCTACGACTACGAGGGAGAGATCCGCAATGGCAAGCCCCACGGCCAGGGCCGCGCCACGTACAAGACGGGCACGGTCACCTACTACGATGGTGCATGGCGCAACGGAATGCGCCATGGGCGTGGCAAGATGGTGTGGGACGACGGTGACCAGTACGATGGTGCATGGAACAATGGCTCACGCACAGGCCGCGGCACTTACAAGTGGTCCAGTGGCGGCCGTTACACCGGAGACTGGCTGGAGGCCAAGATGCACGGCAACGGCAAGTACACCTGGAAGGATGGCGACACCTACGACGGTGAATGGAACGACAACATGATGGAGGGCACGGGCACCTTCACGGTGGTCGATGGCACTGTGGCCAACTGCGCCGACTGCAAGAAGTACGTGGGCCAGTGGGAGGACGACAAGAAGGTGGGCTGGGGCATCTGCTATGCCGCCAACGGCAGCGTGCTGTACGAAGGGAACTTCGCGGCGGACAAGCCCACCGGCACCTATCCGACGGGCGCGCGCAGCAACAGGATCGAACAGATCAGGAACTGATCCCATAAGACTTCTGGGAAGGGCGGTGCATCTTGTGCCGCCCTTTTCAACACCTGTTGATCTTCCCTGGCTCGCTCGTTCCGCTGTCCGGGTATCTTCGCCGCGCCTTAGCGAGCCATGCTCATCAGCCAACGCCCCGAAGCCCTGTTGCTCTTAGCGGATGGAACGCTTTTCCGGGGTCGCGCCATCGGCGCAGCGGGCATCACCACCGGCGAGATCTGCTTCAATACCGGCATGACCGGCTACCAGGAGATCTTCACCGACCCCAGCTACACCGGCCAGATCATGACCATGGCCTCGCCGCATATCGGCAATTACGGGGTGAAGGACGGCGAAGAGGAGAGCAGCAAGCCCACCATCGCAGGCCTCGTGGTGAAGAAGTACAGCGAAGTATGGAGCCGCCCCGGAGGATCAGGCTCGCTGGATGACTACCTGAAGACTCATGGTGTAGTGGGCATCAGCGACCTGGACACGCGCAAGCTCGTGCGCCACATCCGCGACAACGGCGCACAGAATGCCCTTATCAGCAGTACCGAGATGGATGTGGAGAAGCTGCGCGCGCGATTGAAGGAGGCTCCCGATATGGCGGGCCTCGAACTCTCCAGCACGGTTAGCACGCGCGAACCGTACGAAGTGGGGGCCAGGGATGCCGCGTTCCGGGTGGCACTTGTCGACTATGGCGTGAAGCGGAACATCGAACGTTGCCTCACCGAGCGTGGCTGCCGTGTGCGCGTGTTCCCCATCGCCACGGAGATGGAGGAGATCCTCTCATGGAAGCCCGACGGCATCATGCTGAGCAACGGCCCCGGCGATCCTGGTGCAATGCCCGCCAGCGTGAAGCAGGTGAAGGCCATCGTTGAGAGCGGCCTGCCGGTCTTCGGCATCTGCCTGGGCCACCAGCTGCTCGCCGAGAGCCTGGGCATGGCCACAGAGAAGATGCACCACGGCCATCGCGGCATCAATCACCCCATCAAGGACCTCACCACCGGCCGCGATGAAGTGACTTCGCAGAACCACGGATTCGTGGTGAAGCGCACCGATGCGGAGAAGAACGCTGCTGTGGAGATCACGCATGTCCACCTGAACGACGGCAGCGTCGCTGGTATCCGCTTGAAGGACCGTCCGGTCTTCAGCGTGCAATACCATCCTGAGGCAGGTCCCGGCCCATACGACAGCCGCTACCTCTTCGATCGATTCGTGCTGATGATGAAGGAACATACGCGTGCAACTCGCCCCGTACCGCAGAACGCATGAACGGACGAGCCGTGCCTTTCAGCTTTCCTCTTTCAACTTTCACCTTGCCCTCATGAGCCTTATCGCCAAGATCCAGGCGCGCGAGATCCTCGATTCGCGCGGCAACCCGACCATCGAAGTGGATGTATGGACCGACAGCGGCCACATGGGCCGCGCTGCGGTACCCAGCGGTGCCAGTACCGGCGCTCACGAAGCCATGGAGCTGCGTGATGGCGACAAGAAGCGCTACCTGGGCAAAGGCGTTCGCAAGGCCGTGGAGCATGTGAACCAGACGCTCAACAACGAATTGCATGGCGCGCTCATCAGCGATCAGACTATGATCGACCGCGCGCTCATCGGCTTGGATGGCACCCCCAACAAGAGCAACCTCGGCGCCAACGCCATCCTCGGCGTAAGCCTCGCCGTGGCCAAAGCCGCTGCCAGCGAAGCCGGTCTGCCGCTCTATCGTTACGTAGGTGGCGTTAGCGCATGTGTGCTGCCCGTTCCGCTGATGAACATCCTCAACGGCGGCGCGCACGCCGACAACAAGGTGGATGTGCAGGAGTTCATGATCATGCCCGTGGGAGCGAAGCGCTTCAGCGATGGATTGCGCATGGGCGCCGAAGTGTTCCATTCATTGAAGGCCGTGCTGAAGAAGAAGGGCCTGAGCACCAACGTGGGCGATGAAGGCGGATTCGCACCCGACCTGCCCAGCAACGAGGATGCGCTGAAGCTGGTGATGCAAGCCATCGAAGCGGCGGGGTACAAGCCGGGCGACGATATCGTCCTCGCGCTGGATTGCGCCAGTACGGAGTTCTACGACGCGAAGAAGAAGCGCTACACGTTGGAAAGCACCGGCGATGTGCTCACCAGCGATGAGATGGTGGGCATGTGGGCGGACTGGGCGAAACGCTATCCCATCGTGAGCATCGAGGACGGCATGGCCGAGGACGATTGGGCGGGTTGGAAGAAGCTCACCGACGCCATCGGCGACAAGGTGCAGCTCGTGGGCGATGATCTCTTCGTGACCAATACCACGCGCCTCGCGGAAGGCATCGACAAGGGCACCGCGAACAGCATCCTGGTGAAGGTGAACCAGATCGGCACCCTCACCGAGACGATCCAGGCCGTGGAGATGGCCCATCGCGCCAGGTACACGAGCGTGATGAGCCACCGTAGCGGCGAGACCGAGGACAGTACCATCGCCGACCTGGCCGTGGCACTGAACTGCGGCATGATCAAGACCGGCAGCGCCAGCCGCAGCGACAGGATCGCGAAGTACAATCAGCTGCTGCGGATCGAAGAGCAGCTGGGTGCCGCAGCGGTGTATCCGGGCAGGAGCCTGCGATACGTAGGCTGAGCTACTGGCTCAGTTCGATGTACCTGTCCAAGAGCACCTGCTCCAGCGCCTTGCCCTTGTGTACTGCGTCGCTATTGAGCGCTTCGCGGGCCGTGCTATCGCGCAGCTGTAAGACCCGCTTGCCCATGTTATCCCACACGACGGTCTGTTGGGCGTTGGCGATACCGAAGCCATCGTCGAAGGTCCAGTAGGCGAAGTGGCTGTCGTTGCGGAAGAGGTCCTTGCTCCATGCGAACTGCTCAGCAGGCAACCCCAGCTGGCCAAGCAAGGACGCAGCAATGTCCACATGGCAACCGAACGTGCTGTTGGTAGTGCCGCGTAATTCCGTGCGCAAGGCACCACCGGTGATGAGGAAGGGGATGCGGTGCCGCTCGGCGCTATGGCTCCCGAGGTTGTGCGGCAGATAGTGGCCGTGATCGGCAACGATGATGACCAGCGTGCGGTCCCACCATGGCATCGTGCGGCATGAGTCGATGAAGGCGGCGAGCGTGCGATCGGTGTAGTGTACGCTGTTGCGGTAGCGCTGCGGATCCTCAGTGCCCGAGAAGCCTTCCTGCACGGGCGCATCGAAGGGCTCGTGGCTGGTGGCGGTCATCACCGTGTGGAAGAAAGGCTCCTTCGCATCGCTGGTGCTGCCCAGGTGGAAGGCGAAGAGCTCCTCGTCGAACGCGCCCCAGTCCGTGCGGCGTTCGATGGGGAAGGAGTTCTCATCGTGCAGCACATCGAATCCGATGGTCTCCAGATAGGCGCGCTGGTTGGCGAATGCGAGGTCGCCGGCATACCAATAGGTGGAGGTGTAGCCCGCGGAATCCAACCCGTTCACGATGCTGGGCAGGCGATCGAACTTGCCGTACTGCCGGATGATGGTCGTCTTCGGCTGCGAGGGAAAGGCGCTCAGGATCGCGCACAAGCCCTGCTCGGTCCGGAATCCGGTGGAGTAGAAGTTGGTGAACAGCATACCGTCCTTCGCCAGGCGATCGAAGCCAGGTGTCACTCCGCTGTCACCGCCAAGCACACCCACCACATCGGCCGTCCAGCTTTCGAGCAGTACGAGCATCACATTCGGTCGCGGGGTGTGGAGGATGCTGTCGCGCGCGCCCTTGCCATCGGTGTGCAGTTCTATGAAGATCCGCTCCGCCTCTTCCGTCGGCATGTACACGTAGGGGTTGGCCTCGATCTCGGGCGGTTCAGCCAGGAGCACGATCACGTTCCATGCGCCGTTGAGGGCGCCGAGGTTGAGGACAGGATGCACGCTGTGGTAGCTCCAGCTGCGATCGATGGGGAATTCCTGCCAGCCGCCGCGCATGCCTGTAAGCAGGAGCAAGGGGAAAAGCGCGACTGCCGTGCCGCCCTGCCAGATCGGCCCGCCCATGAAGGCGCGCTTGTGATCGATGCGGGAAAAGAGGAACCAGGCCACGGCGCATTGGGCGAGGAAGACCACCACGAGCTGCCCCGGCCGCACGCCTGCTGCGGTAAGGAAGACCTCTTCGGGGTAGATCAGATAGCTGAGCGCCTTGTGGTTCACCTTGGTGCCCCACGCGCGGAAGAGGGCGATGTCGCACACGTTGATGAAGGCGCTGGCGATGACGAGCACGATGAGGATGACCTTGATCGCCTTGCGCGCCCAGCGCATTTCCTTCCAGAGCAGCGGGAGGCACAGCAGCAGCACGGGGAGCGTGAAGTAGCATGCCGCCGAGAGGTCCATGGGCAAGGCATGCCAATAGCTGCTGCTTAGCGCGGCGCCGTCCAGGGCGCGTGTCCAGACGGGCTCGAAGAAAAGGAAGCAGGTTTGCTGCAGAAGGAAGAGCAGCAGCCAGCAGAGGAGGAGCGCGATCAAGTAACGCAGGAGGGAGAGCATGTTCAGGGCGTGAACATACCGTTCACGCCGATCCTATTCCACCACCAGGCTCCCCGCATACTGTTCGCTGCCGCCATCAGCAGGCATGAAGCGCAGTGCGTAGATGCCCGGCCTCACGTTGCTGAGATCGAAGCGTGCATTGCCATGCACGACGCGGTCGGTACCGACGATGCGGCCGGTGCTATCGATGAGCTCCATGCTTCCGCGCAAGCGCAATGCGGTGGAGACGGAGACCTGTTCGCTGGCAGGGTTAGGCGCAATGGTCCACGCGAGTTCGGGTGGCGTGGTTTCAGCCATGCCCACCGCGCTCTTCCGCCAGGCGAGCGTGTATTCACCAGCCCACAGGCTGTCGATGGTGATGCGGCCATAGCCATCGGTAGCGGGTCCGAGCGTATTGACCGTTGTGGGCACTTCGGCCCAGGGGTGCCAGGGCTCGGCGCGATAGAGCATGACCAGGCTGTCCTCGCGGAAGTCGAAGCCCAGGGTGTCGTGCATGAGGCCGGGATCGTAATTGGTGATGACCGTGGTACGGCCATCGAAGTAGGCGCGGCCGATGGTGCCTGCCGGGATGTTGCCGATGACGCGCCAGTAACGATCGGGGGATATGATGAAGGCGAACGCGTCGGCGACTTCGTCGTTGTCGGGCGCTACCCAGTAGTGCTCCACGCGGAGCCGTGCGTTGCTGGTACCGGCGGGGAAGGTGAGGTCGAAGTTGGCGTACGGGTAGGCCTGGTTGCCGACGGCGTTGATGGTGTCGGTGGTGCCGGTGACGGCGAGCGAGAGCTTGTCATCGCCGTTGATGAAGGCCCACTTGGGAATGAAGGGCGGCGCGCTTCCAACGGTGCAGCTCTCGCCGCCGAGCATCACAGGCAACGGATACGTCCACGAGTTGCCCAGCGCATCCATGAAGCTGAGCGTAACGGGCACGTTGTGGTAAGGCTGGGCAGGTCCGCGCTGTTTCTGCTGGAGGAAGACATCGGTGAGGTAGTAGCCACCGGGCAAGGGGTTGGTGTTCACATGCATCGAATCCACCTCGAACGATGCCCAGCCCGGTTGTTGGATCCAATCGGCGAAGAAGTCGGAGAGATCGACGCCTGTCGCTTGCGTGAGGTGGTCGCGCATGAGCTCCGTGTTCACTGGCTGGAAAGCGTAGGCATCAAGGAAGCTGGTGAAGCCCGCCTTGAAGAGGCTGTCGCCGAGATAGCCGCGCAGGCTGTGGATGACATCCGCTCCCTTGTTGTAGCTGTGCTCGCCGTAGGTCCAGTCCTGCGGCACGCTGTCGAGCGCCCACCAGCCTTGGTCCAGGCGATGCGCCTGGTGTACCATCTTCAGGTGGTTGTTGCGCACCGTGTTGGTGTAGGACACCTGGCCATTCACGGCGCCGAGGAAGAGGTAGCTGAGGTATTCGGCGAAGCCTTCGTTGATGTACATCTCTTCGGGGCGGTCGCAGGTGACCAGGTCGCCGAACCATTGATGCCCGAGCTCATGCGCCATGATATCCTGATAGGCCAGGGTGCCATTGGTGATGGACACCGGGTAGTGGATGCTGGTGCTGTGCTCCATGGCGCCTTGCGGTGTGAGCACGTAGCCCACCTTGTTCCATCGGTAGGCACCGAACCACTCCTCGAAGAGCGCGAAGGCTTCGGGGAGGTGGATGAAGGAATTCTTCATGTTGGTGGTGTCGGGCGGGCGGGCTACCAGGACCACGGGGATGTCCGTGCCGCTGATGCTGGGCAGCGTATCGTGCACCACGGCGTAGTTGCTGGCCGCTACCGAAGCCAGGTAGGCGGGCATGGTCTCGTTGATGCGCCAATGCACCAGCCGGGTGGTGGGCGAGGGCTGCGATTCGCTCAGCTTCTCGCCATTGCACCACGCGTTCCATGCCAGCGGAGTGGTCACCAGGAACTCGTAGCTGCTGCGCTCGGTGAAGTTGTCGGCGCAGGGGAACCAGGCCCGGCCATAAGAGTGCGGCTGACTGGTGAAGGCCACTCCCAGGTTGTAGCTGTACTGGCCAGTGGTGTAGAAGCCGCCGAAGCCGCTGGCATCGGTGAGCGGGTCGCCTTGGTAGTGGACGGTGAGCTCGATGGTATCGGTGGTATTGGCCGGGGCGGCAAGGGTGATGCTCAAGTCTTCAGCGGTCTGGGTGAAGGCGAGATCGCCGAGCGGCGAGGTGACGGAATCGACCGTGAGGGCAAGCAGTTGCAGGGGGAAAGTGGTGGTGGCATCGGCGCGGGGCACGGCCGTTATAGTGCAATGGCCCTCGATGATGCTGCCCAAGGCCAGGTTGAGCTCGATGCGTTGGTGGAGGATGTCCAGGGGCCAGAGCACTGCACCGTCCTTGGCAACCCCAGCTTGTTGGTGCTCGAAGTGACGGGCCTGCTGCTGGGCCAGAAGAGCGGAAGATCCCGTGACGATGGCGATGAAAGCCGCTGCCAGCTTGGGTAGGAGATGTTTGATAGGGGGGAAGCGCATCGCGCTAAAGTACCCCCCGGCAGCGAAGCACGCGCTGCGCTCGTCCTTGTGTGCGATCCCTACCTTTGGAAGGCCTCCTTGGGATCCCATTCCGCTCCGACCATGAAGCCCAGCACCGAGCTGCACGACCTCATCAAGTCGCTCACGAAGTCAGAGAAGCGCTTCTTCAAGCTGCACTCGGCCCTACAGAGCGGCGACAAGAACTACATGCGGCTCTTCGAGGCCATCGACCGCCAAAAGGTGTACGACGAGGAGGGGATCAAGGAGCACTTCGAAAAGGAGACCTTCATCAAGCACCTGCCCTCGGAGAAGAACCACCTGTACAAGCTCATCCTCAAATCGCTGAGGGCGTTCCACAGCGAAAGCTCGGTGAGCGGGATCCTCAAGCAGGAGATCAAGAACATCGAGATCCTCTACCAGAAGGCGCTGTACGCCGAGTGCAACAAGCTCTTGCACCGAGCGAAACGGATCGCCCGCGAGAACGAGCGATTCTACTACTGGTTCGAATTGCTCAACTGGGAGAAGCAGTTGCTCGAGGAAGCCTACGAGAGCGGCGAGTTCACCAAGGACCTCGATGCCTTGATCGAGGAGGAGCGCGACGTGATCGAGAAGCTGCGCAACCTGGCGGCCTACCACATCCTGTACAGCAAGATCAACCACGTGTTCCGCAGCGGCGGCTATGTGCGCAGCGAAGAGGAGCATGCCATGGTGGAGGAGATCAGCGAGCATCCGCTGATCAAAGGCAAGAACACCGCGCTATCGCGCAGGGCGGCCACCATCTGCTTCTATACCCAGGGCTTCTGCCAATGGGCCAAGCGCGATTGGAAGACCAGCCTGGAGAAGTTCCAGCGGGTGAAGCAGATCCTGGACGACAACCCGGCCATCAAGACGGACCTGCCGAAGCGCTACATCCGCGCGCTCACCTACATCATCAACGGACAGATCGAGCTGCACGATCTGAAGAGCGCGCGCGAGAACATCACCCTCATGCGTTCGCTGCCGGGCGAACCCGGATTCTCCGGGATCAACATCGCGACGCAGGTGTTCACCGCCAGCTACCTCTGCGAGCTGCGCCTGCTCGACCGTGGCGGAGAGCACGACAAGGCCGTGTCACTGAGCCAGGAGGTGATTGCCGGCATGGACAAGTTGGGCGATCGGCTGCACAAGGAGAATGAACTGGAGTTCTGGTTCATCCTCGCGTGCGTGCATTTCGGGGCGGGTAAGTTCAACAAGGCTTTGTTCTGGCTCAACAAGGTGCTCAACGACAACGAACAGACACTGCGTCAGGACATCTTCACCTACGCGCGCGTCTTCAACCTGGTGGTGCATTTCGAGCTGGGCAACTACGACCTGCTGGAGTACATCGTGCGCAGCACGCACCGCTTCCTGAGCAAGCGCCTGGGCTCGCAGCAGGTTGAAACGCTGCTGATCGAGGCGATCAAGAAGATGGCTCGTTCAACGGACCCGGTGCTCAAGCGCGAGATGTTCAAGACGCTCTACGGGGAGCTGAAGGTGCTGCTCAAGGACCCCAACGAGAGCATGGTGCTCAAGTACTTCGATGTGCTGTCATGGGCGGGCAGCCACGTTGAAGGCGTGCCTTACAGTGAACTGATGCGCCGCCAGTTGGAGATGAAGCCGACCTGATCGATCACGGCAGCGGCGCCGTCGTCCTCGTCACCTTGAACTCCGTGCGGCGATTGGCCTGGTGCTCCTCCTCGGAGCATTCGATATCGTTCGCGCACCGGTTCACCAGTCGCTTTTCGCCATAGCCGCGTGCGGTGATGCGGTCGGCGGGAACGCCCATGCGGATGAGGTAGTCCACGGCGCTGTTGGCGCGGGCTTCGCTGAGCACCAGATTGTACAGGTCGGTGGCGCGGCTGTCGGTGTGCGAGCCCAGCTCGAAGGCCAGCTGCGGATTGTCGATGAAGAGGCGCGCGATCTTATCCAGCTCCACGGCGGCATCGGGGCGTATGTCCCAGCGATCATAATCGTAGTAGATGTTCTCGATCACGATGGGCCTGTCGATCACCACTTTCTTCAGGCGGAACTCCTCGTTGTAGTTGCGGCTGGTCCGTTGGCCCAATGTGCTCACATCGCGGCTTTCGGTGAACATGCCATCCTTGCCGCCCTGCACTCGGTATTCACGACCGGGCTTCAACGGGAAGGCGAAGCCACCGTCCTTATCCGTGAAGAGCACGATGGTGTCGTTGCTGGTCATGTCCAGCAACTTCACCTCCACACCGGCCATGGGCTCGCCCTCCTCCTGATCCAGGAAGCGCACGTTGAGCGTGAGCGTCGGGTCGTGTGCATCGAAGGTGTAGATGCGATCGGCACCGCTTCGGCTGCTGCTCAGGTAGCCGCTGCGATCGCCGGGTAGCATCGCCAGTGAGAAATCGTCGAAGGTGGAGTTGATGGGGTAGTTCATGTTCTCCGGCTCGCTCCAACCATCGCTGGTGCGCGTGCTGAGGAAGATGTCCAGGCCTCCGAGCGTGCGATGCCCGTTGCTGGCGAAGAAGAGCGAATCACCCTTCATCGTGGGGAACATCTCATTGGCGCTGGTGTTGATCGTGGGCCCGACGTTCTTCGGATAGCCCCAACCTTCCACCGTGCGTTCGCACACGTAGAGGTCCGTACCGCCGAAGCCGCCGGGCATATCGCTGATGTAGAAGAGCTTGGTGCCATCGGCGCTGAGCGCGGCATGGCCCGCGGAGAAGTCGAGGCCGTTGTAGGCGAACGACTTCACATCGCCCCAGCTGCCGTCGGCTTGCTTTTCCGCACTGAAGAGCATGAGGTGGCTCACGCTGTTGTCATCCTTGTTCAACCGGAACTTGTAGTAATCGCTGCGCGTGAAGTACATGGTGCGGCCATCGGCACTGAATGCGGCCGGCCCGTCGTGGAAGCGCGCGTTCACTTCGCCGGCAAGCGGCATGGGCGCGGACCAATTGCCGCTAACGCCAGGGGAGGAGATGTAGAGGTCGAGGTAGCTGGCGCCATTCCACGGATTCGTGTTGCTGCCCTGCGGGACTATCTCCCCGGCGAAGACGATGCTGTTGCCCACCGGCACGGCACTGAAGGCGCTGATGAGCCCGGGGAGAGCGACAGGCTCGACGGTGAAGAGCGTTGTATCCACGAAAAAGGCCTCGTGGTCGGCAATGGCCAGGCCGAGCTCGCGCACCACGGCATCCTCGGGCTTGTCGATCAGCACCCGCTCATACTGCTTTGCGGCTTCGCCGATGCGATCCAGGCTTTGCAATGCACGGCCGTAGTTCAATGCTTCTTCGCCGTTGAGCGCTTGCAAGCGATCGGCGTACGCATACCAATCCGCAGCCTTGCGCAGGTTGTTCTGCTGGCCATAGGCCTCGGCGAGGCGCAAGGCGATGGCGCGATCATCCATGCTCTGCATGGCTTTCTCGTAGTGGCAGGTGGCTTCGGCCCAGGCCATGCGCTCGTAGGCACGATCCCCCTTCACCAATTGGTGTTGCGCACAACCGGCCAGTAGCCCCATGAGAGCGATAGGCAGGATGAAGAGGAGGTGCTTGGCGGTGCGCATCAGAAGTAGCGGGGTGTCTTGATCTTGATGAGGTCGCGGCCGAGGTCGAGGCCGAGCATGATCTCGTGGCTGCCTCCGCCGTAGGGGCGCAGGCGCGAAGTGGTCATGTCGTAGGCGTAGCCGATGCGCAGTTGAGGCGTTACCTGGTATTCCACCATGCCCACGAGCGCATCGCCGGTGCGGTATCCCGCACCGAACCACACGCGTTCCTTGTACAGGAAGTTGCAGTTGATATCGGCCTGCAGCGGTGCTTCGGGTTCGTACTTGATCACGGTGCTGGGCTTCACGTTGAAGTACTCGCCGAGCGGGAAGACCTTACCGGCTTGCAGGTAGTAGTGCTGCGTGAAATAGTGATCCAGTGCATCAGGCGCGTTGATGGTGATGGCGCCATCGGCGGCGTAGATCGTCGGGACACTGAGGCCCACGTAGCTGGTGGCATCGTACCAGTAGAGTCCGAAGCCGAACTTGCCCACCGGCTGGTTCTGGATGTTTCCCTGATAGAGCGGGTCGTTGCTGTCCCAGTACTGCAGGTCGCCCACACGGGCGCTGTAGATGCTGACACCGGCGCGCAGGCCCAGTGCGATCCGGCTGCGCTGGCCCACCCGCAAGTGGTAGGCATAGTGCCCGCTGAGGTCCACATCCTTGCTGATGCCGATCTCGTCATGCACAAGAGAGAAGCCCACGCCCATCTTACCGTTGAGCAGCGGACCATCGATGGCGAGCATGCTGGTGCGCGGTGCGCCTTCCATCTGCACCCATTGTGCGCGGTGCAGGAGACTGCTGCTCACGTAGCCATGGCTGCCGGCATAAGCAGGATTGAGGAAGAGCCCGTTGAACATGTACTGGCTCACCATCACTTCCTGCTGGGCATGCGATGCCAACGCCCATAGGGTGGCGGTGATCGCGAGCGAGCGGCGGAGTTGCTTCATGGTTCTTGGTCTATCGGCGCAGGTCCACATAGCCTTGCAGGGTTCGTCCACCGCCTTCGATGGTGAGGATCACGAAGTAGGTTCCATTGGGAAGCGCCTCGCCATGGCTGTTCTCGCCATGCCAGTCGTTGGTGTAGTTGAGGCGGTCGTACACCTTGCTGCCCCAGCGGTTGAAGACCGTGAGCGTATTGCTCGGGTAGGCCTCGAGGCCGTGGATGACGAAGAAGTCGTTGTATCCGTCGCCGTTCGGCGTGTAGCCCGTGGGCATGTCCAGGTCCTGCGGCTGCGTGATGATGATCGTCCGCACCGTGGTGCAGCCGTTCGCGTCGGCGATGGTTACGGTGTACTCTCCTGCGCTGAGGTTGTCGATGGAGTTGCCGGTGGCTCCGTTGCTCCACGCGATGGCGTACGGTGGTGCGCCGCCGCTGATAGCGATTTCGATGCTGCCGTTGGAGCCGCCGTAGTGGCTCACGTTGAAGCCACCGTTGTACACGCTCACCGTGCTGTCGATCTCGATGGCACTGGATTCTGTGATGTCCCAAGTGTCGTTCCACGTGCAACCGTTGGCATCGGTCACCAGCAGGGTATAGGTGCCAGCGCCGATCGCGCTGCGGTCCTCATCGGTGCTACCGTCGTTCCACTGGTAGCTGTAAGGCGCGGTGCCGCTGAGCACGCTCACGTCGATCGCGCCTTCGTTGCCGCCATGGCAGAGGTTGTCCTGGGTCATCGCGGTCCCATCCACACCGGGCGTGCCGGTTACTGTTGCGGTCGAGATGGCTGTGCAGCCGTTGGCGTCGGTCACCAGTACATTGTAAGTGCCGGGGGCGATACCGCTGAGGTCTTCCGTTGCGGCACCAGTGCTCCAGGCATATTGGTATGGGAGGCTGCCGCCAACCACGCTCAGATCGATCGCGCCATTGTTGTTGCCGCAGCTCGCGAGCTGCGCGCTGTTCGTTGCCGCTAGGGCCTGCGGCTCGCTCAGCGTGATGCACTCCTGTGCGCTGCAGCCGTTGGCATCCGTCACGCTCAGGCAATACGGGCCTGCTGCAAGCGCACTCAGTTGAGCTTGATCGGAGGTGAATCCGTTAGGGCCGCTCCATGCTAACGCGTAGCCCGGCGTGCCACCTATGATGGTCGCATCGATGGTGCCGTCCGTTGCGCCGAAGCAGGAGATCGAGGTGCCGCCGGGGAACGCGGGGGCAACGAGCTGCGCATCGATGGGCAGCGGAGCGATCAGTTCCACCGGCGTGGAGAGCACGCAACCATTGGTATCGGTGACGGTGAGGCTATACGTGCCGACGATAAGCCCGCTGATGGCGGTGCTGGACGAGGCGAAGCCCGATGGACCGCTCCACGCATAGGTGTACGATGGGCTGCCTCCGCTCACGGTGGGGTCAATGGCGCCATCGCTGCTGCCTGAGCAGCTCACATTGCTGCCGCCGAAATCGC
Organism: Flavobacteriales bacterium; assembly: GCA_016710965.1. Lineage (GTDB taxonomy): Bacteria > Bacteroidota > Bacteroidia > Flavobacteriales_F > PHOS-HE28 > PHOS-HE28. The sequence goes on along the minus strand of JADJTW010000031.1, from coordinate 207,739 downwards.
TGAGAACGAAGCTGCTGGACAACGGCTCGGCGGGTTGCGTGAGCACCACATCGGTGAAGAAGCTGCACTGGTTGGCGTCGGTCACCACCAGCTCGTAGGCGTAGCTGCCCGCTGGCAATCCGGTGATGTCCTCGGTGCTGTACTCGGTACTGTCAGGTCCGCGCCAGAGGAAGGTGAACGGCCCGATGCCACCGTTGATGGAGGCATCAATCCACCCGTCGGTGGAACCGAAGCAGCTCACATTGGTTCCGCTGGGGTACAGCGACACATTCAACGTTGCATCGATGGTGGTGCTCGGCTCGACGAGCGTTACCACCGTATCCAGCGCGCAGCCGAAGGCATCGGTGATGGTGATCTGATAATCGCCTGCGATCAGCGATGTGTGATCGAGCGCTGTGGAACTGTATCCACCGGGTCCGCTCACCAATGCACTGAAGGGTCCGTAGCCGCCCTGCGGATCAATCTCGATCACGCCGGTGCTATCGCCCATGCACTGCAGGTTGTACTGGCCGTAGAACGAAAGGAATGCTCCTGCCACCAGGGGTGCAGGTCCGTTCACGCTCACGGTCTGCATACTCACGCAGCCTGCGGCGTCGGTGATGGTGGCCGTGTAGTCGCCGTTCTCCAGCCCGCTCAGGTCTTCGTCCGTGTTGTTGAAACCGTTCGGACCGTTCCACATGAACGAGAGCGGTGCCTCACCGGCGACCACCGTCGCGTCGATGACGCCATTGGCATTGCCGCTGCAATCGGTACCGGTGACAGCAAGGTCCACCTGCGCTGGGATCGGTGCGAGCAGCACGATGCTCTCGTTGCTCACGCAGCCGTTGGCGTCCATCACTTCGAGCTGGTAAGTGCCTGCGGCGAGCCCGCCGATGTCCTCGAGCATCGAACCGAAGCCGTTAGGCCCGGTCCATCCGATGGCATACTGCGGAGTACCGCCTGTGATGCTGAGGTCGATCTCGCCATCGCCGCCAGCGCAGCCGATGTTGAAGCCGTTGCCTGCATCGCTGAGTATCGCGTTCACCTCCAGCGGCAGCGGCTCGTTCAAGGTGATGCTTGCCTGTTCGACGCAACCGCTCGCATCGGAGATGGTGAGATCGTAGTTGCCTGCGCCGAGTCCATTGATCCATGCATCGGTGCTCGTGAACCCGTTGGGGCCGTTCCAGGAATAAGAATAGCCTGGCATACCGCCGTCGGCATCGCTCTGTATGGCTCCGTTCGACCCGTTCGCGCAGCCCACATTCACGCCGCCGTTGTAAATGGTGGCGTTCAGGTCTACGGTGATCGCTTGAGGCTCGTTGACGAGCACAGCGGCCGAGGCCGTGCAGCCGTTCGCATCGGTGACGGCCAGTGCATAGTCGCCCGCGACCAGACCGCTGATGGAAGGATCGCTGCTTGTGTAGCCGTTCGGGCCGCTCCACTGGACGCTGTAGGCGGTGGTTCCTCCGGTGATCGTGGCATCGATCACACCGTCGGCTGCACCATTGCAGCTGATGCCGAAGCCATTCGTTAGCAGCAAGCTGCTCGCCGCCACTTCAAGCGCAGCTGGTTCAGTAAGCGTCCAGTTGCCGCTGGCGGTGCAGCCGTTCGCGTCGGTGATGAGCACGCTCAGTGCTCCCGCCGTCGCGTTGCTGATGTCTTCGGAGGCAGTCCCGTTGCTCCAGGCGTAGGAATACGGTGCGCTGCCACCGCTCACGCTCAGGTCGATCGCGCCAGTGCTTCCGCCAGCGCAAGCGATGTTGTTTCCATTGGTGCTCGCGATCGTGGCAGAGAGCGATACGGGCGCCGGGGGCAGCAGGAGCACCAGCGTGTCAGCTGTGCAACCCAGTGCATCGGTCACGGTAACCTGGTAGCCGCCTGCGGCAAGACTATCGATGTCCTCATCGCTCGAGTTGAAGCCGACACCATCGGTCCAGGCGATGGCGAAGGGAGCCGTGCCCGCAGTGATCGTCAGATCGATGGCGCCATCGCTTGCACCCGCGCAGGAGATGGCGGCGCCATTGTGCGAAGTGGCGATCGCGCTCAGTGCTGGCGGCGCGCCCACGATTACCGTGAAGGTGTCGACTTCGAGGCAGGCGTTATCGTCCGTGATGTTCAGGATGTACTGGCCGGCGTCGAGGTTGGCAATGGATGCGGTGCTCGCCGTGAATCCATTCGGGCCTGACCAGCTGATGTCCACTGCGCCGGTGCCACCGGCCACGGTCGCATCGATGGAACCGGTGCTCGATCCCTGGCACGGTATCGCATTCACCGTGGCTTGGTAGAGTATCGGATCAGGAGCGGTCAGGGTGAAGCTGGTATCCACCGTGCATCCGAATGCGTCGAAGACATGGAGGAAGTAGTTGCCAGCGCTCAAGCCGCTGATGTCCTCCAGGCCCGTGCTGTTGCCCCACTGATCGCTCCACTGCTGGGTGTAGGGGAACTGACCACCGCTCACGGTGAGGTCCACGGCGCCATCCTCTACGTTGCCGCACAGGATGGGCGCTATGTCGAGGTCGATGGCCAATGGGCTGGCAGGTCCGCTGATCGCCACGGGCAGGTACTTGGTGCTGTCGCATCCGTTGTTGTCGGATATGGCGACCAGGTAGGTGCCAGCGCCAAGGCCTGTCGCGGTCGGACCGGTTTGCGGGGGCACCGTGTTCCACAGGAAGGAGAAACTGTTGCTGCCGCCACTGGCCAGTATGGTCGCGAAGCCGTCGGTTGCGCCGAAGCAGCTTACGTTACCATAGTCTTCGACGATGGCTTCGATGCCCAGGTTGGGGCCGAGTATGGTGACGCTGGTGGTCGCCGTGCAACCGTTCGCATCGGTCGCGGTAACAGAGTAGGTCCCTTCCGGCAGGCTGAATGCTGTTGCGCCAGTCTGCTGCATGGGCGTATTCCACAGATAGGTGTAGGGCCCTGTTCCGCCGTTGGCCTGTGCCGTGGCTTCACCTTGAGCTGCACCGGAGCACAGCACGTTCGTCCAACTCGAGATCACCACGTTCAGTGGTTCTCCAGGTCCGGCGATGGTGGCAGTGGCTTGCGCGACGCATCCGAACGCATCGGTGACCATCGCTGTCCATGCGCCGATGCCAAGCCCGCCGGCAGAAGGCGTTGTTTGCTCCGGCACCGTATTCCAGGAATAGGAGTAGGGCGCACCACCGCCGGTTGCGAACACCGTTGCGCTGCCAGCATCGGTTCCGTTGCAAAGCACATTAGCGATGCTGGGATCGATGCTTGCCTGCAATGGGCTGGTCGGACCCGTGATGATCGCATCAATGCTCGTGGTGCATCCGTTGGCATGCGTTGCTGTGGCGGTGTAGGTGCCTGCGCTCAGGCCCGATGCTGTTGCACCGGATTGCATAGGCACCGTGTTCCAAATGAGGGAGGTCACGTTCGCTCCACCGAGCACCTCCACTGTGGCGCTGCCGATGGGATCGTCGAAGCAGATGGTGTTCGTCTGCGCGATCACGCTGATGCTCGCACCGCCGGGCTGGAGGATCTCGGCATCAGCGCTAGCGGCGCATCCGTTCGCATCGATGGCTGTTGCTGTATACGTGCCGCCCGAGTTGAAGCTTGCCATAGCTGCATTCTGCGCTGGGCTGGTGTTCCATGTGAGGGCAAACGGCTGCGTTCCGCCCTGGGTGATCGCTATGGCGCTGCCATCCTGCTGGGGCTGTCCCTGGCAGTTGAGTATGTGCGCAACGTTTCCGATCGTCATCGTCAGCGCGTCGGGCTCATCGATGTCGACGTCCTGGGTCGCGGTGCAGCCATAGCCATCGGTGATGGTCACGGTGTGGTTGCCTGGGGCCAACCCATTGGCTAGCGCGCTGTTCTGCTCCGGCGTTGTATTCCACGAGTACAGGTATGGTGGCATGCCGCCGCTTACGCTGGCTTCGGCCGAACCATCGTTCGCGCCATGGCAGCTGACATGCTGCACATTGCCGATACCGGACAGCAGCGCATCGGCCTGGGTCATGTCGAAGGAGCCGCTGGTGGCGCATCCATGCGCGTCGGTCACCAGCACCGAATAGGTTCCGGCCCCGATCGCGCTCAAGTCCTCCTGCACCGACACGAAACCGTTCGGTCCGGACCATGCGATGCCGTAAGGAGCGGTGCCACCCGTAATGGTCAGACCGAGCGATCCTGTTGTTGCTCCGAAACAGGCGATGTTCTGGCCGAAGGTGAGGATGCTCGGTGCGAATGCGATGGCGAGCTGCTGCGGTTGGGGAACGTTGAAGCTCTGCACGTGCGCGCATCCGGCGCCATCGGTCACGCTAACGGTGTATGTGCCTGCCGCGACGTTCACGATGTCTTCATTGTTGGATGTATAGCCGTTGGGGCCGTTCCAAACGAAGGCGTAAGGTGCGAGGCCTCCGGTGGCAGTGAGGTTGATGAGTCCGCTGTTCCCTCCGTTGCAGAGCGGCGAGGTGATGTTGGCGTTCAATGCGATGCTGCTCACCTGCACGAAGGCGCTCGCTGCGCCTGTGCAGGAACCGGCAGTGGCCGTTACGGTGTAGGTCGTCGTCGCTGCCGGAGCGGCGACCGGACCGGGGATGGAAGCGTTGTTGAGCCCAGCAGCAGGTGACCAGGAGTAGGAGAGGCCTCCACTAGCATTCAATGGTGCGTTGCCTCCGGCGCAGATCGGCGATGGAACATTCACGGCCACATGCAGCGAGTCCTGGATCGCGATGACCAGGCTATCGAGGTAGTTGTTCGGGCAGGCCGAAGCACCGAGATAGACCTTCACGAGTTCTCCGCCCTCGATGATCCCATCTGCTAAGGGATCGATGATCACATCGGTGCTGACTGCGTTCGCAGGTATGGTGGCCGTCTTCGCTACCAGCGGATCGGAATCGCCGATGAGCGGATAGTCCGATCCGTTCGTGGCGGTGCCCGCGAGGAAGTAAGGCACGTCCACGGGCAGGGCGGTCACGTTGGTCCGCGTGAAGCGCAGTGTGGCGGAATTGCAGCCTTCGACCATGGAGGCCATGCCATTGGCGGTGAAGGCTGTCATGTTCACTGCATTGCTCTGCAAGCGGTCGATCAGCACGCCGCTATCGAGCTTGCGATCGCTGGCATCGGCAACGATGAGCTTGAGGTGGTAGGTCTGGCAGGGCTGCACATGGGCCATGGCGCGCAGGTCGCGCGTGATGCCGTCGTACTGCACCTGTGAGCCGCCCGCATTGAAATAGTAGTGCGCGGAATTGGATCCTGCGTTCACATTGTTGATCGTCACCGCTTGGGTGGTGGCGGGAACCAGGGCGATGTTGTGGTCGTTGCCGATGCCTGCATCACCGGAGATCCCAGGGCCGCTGATGAAGAAACCGAAGACGTCGTTGAACTGCGATCCGACCCACTCGTTGTATTCTTCGCTGGCAAAGACGAAATCGAAGCTGAGCGTATCGCCGCCGGGGATCACATCGAACTCGAACCGGCATGCATCGTAGGTGGTCCGGCCGGTCACGGTGTTGAGCAACGGATCGCCGGGGTAGTTCTGCTGGAAGGTCCTGTTGGTGACCGTGTTCGGGCCGATGGCGTTGTCGATATGCCCGCTCGTAAGGATAACCCCGCCGCTCACTTCGAGCAACGAGCCGCTATAGGTGAATTCGCCATAGCCGCTGCCGTGGCAATCGATCACCGGGTTCGCAATGCGCACCCCGTCACCAGCAATGGCTTGTGCCAGTGCCTGCAGGTCGGTCTGCGGGTTCACCATCAATTGCGCGTCCAAGCCACCGCTGAACACGCCAAGACCGCCAACGATGGCGGCCCTAAGGATGATCCGCTGCATGGTCCCGCTCATCGGTTCCGTGCTTCGTCGCATGCCGCTTCGGCGTCTGCGAGGCTCAAGGCCGTTTCCTGTATGCGCTGTTGCGGCATGCGCGCATGCAGGGCCGCAAGCGACTGGCTTCGCAAGGTGTGCGTGGGCCGGTCAGGCTTCGGGGCGAACACCATCACACCGGCCGGCACGCAGGCGAAGACCATGCGTGCTTCACCCGATGCTTCGAGGGCTTGCGCCACGGCATCGCGTTCCTCGCTGGTGAGGTCGGCAATATGCACGGCCACAGTGGTGCTGATGGTGCTTTGCGCGTGCAGCCCAGGGAGCGCGAACAGCGAAAGGCCAAAGCCACAGAGAATTCGGAAGGAAGGGGTCGTCCTCATGGTCCGTCGGTCAGTGGCTGGTACGGGGGAGTGGTCCGTACCACCTTGCTGAGCGGCGGTTTATACCTGCGATGAAGGTAGAATGTTACCCAGCCTGGCGTTGGCGGAGCACCGCATGCAGGACGATGCCCGTGGCCACGCTCACGTTCAGCGATCCGATGCTGCCGACCATGGGGATGCGCACAAGCTCGTCGGCCATGCGCAGCACCGCATCGGAGATGCCGGTATCCTCGGCGCCCATCACCACCACCAGCGGGCCCTTCAGGTCGGCTGCGTCCAGTTCGGTTGTGCCTCTCTCGGATAGGGCCACGATGCGCGCACCCTGCTCGCGGGCGCGCACCAGTCCATCGGTGAGGCGCGATACACGGCATACCGGCTTGCGCACCAGCGCACCGGCGCTGCTCTTCACGGCATCCTCGCCCAGCCTGGCAGTGCCTTGCTTGGGCACCAGGAGGGCATGGGCGCCGAAGCACTCAGCGCTTCGCGCGATCGCGCCCATGTTGCGCACGTCGGTGACGCTGTCGAGCGCCACGATCAGCGGTGTTTCGCCATGCTCGTAGGCCCTGGTGATCACTTCATCCAGGTCCTGTTCTTCCACCTGGCTGATCAAGGCGATGACGCCTTGGTGCTCGGTCTTCGTCAGGCGGTCCAGCTTCTCCACAGGAACGGGCTGCCATGGAACGCCGCGATCCAGCGCCAACTGCCGGATCTCCTTGATCCCGTCGCCGCCAGCTTCGCGCCTCAGAAGGATCTTCTCCACGTTGGCGCCCGAGCGCAATGCTTCGATCACCGGCCAAACGCCGCATACAAGGTCCTTGGGCATGTGTTTCATCCCGCTTGCGGGAGGGCGAAGGTCTTAGGAAAGCTGAAATATGAAAGCTGAAAACCGAAAGCAGGTACCTGCATCAGCGATGGGACATCCCTTCTTCCTTCATTCAGCTCTCACCATTCAAATAGTCAATTCTGGTACACACGCCCGCTCCGCCAACTCTCCACATTGCGGTACCAAGCGCCCCTGAGCATCGGGTCGCGCTCCAGTACGAGATCGTTGTCGCTGAAGGCGCTCTTGCGCTTCACGAAAGTGAAGGTGAGGCTCATGAGGTTGTTCTCTTCGCCGTAGATCCAGGTCTCGTTGGTTTCGCTCTTGTAAATGGTGGTAGGGGTTCCGAAGATGATATGCACCAAGCCGCGATCGGTGCGCCAGCCCTCGACCAAGGCGCTGAAATGCCGGTTGGCGTTCTCCACGCGCGAATAGTAGATGCGGATGGCTTCCCGCGCCCGTTCCCGGTCGCCGGCGGCATCCATCCAGAAGCGTTCGACAGCCTTGCGGACGTCAGCGGCCTTGGCCATTCGGTCGAACTCCTGCACGCTGGTGATGTACCGGAGCGGCTTCAGCATATCGGGCGCCTCATCCACCCACGGGTAGCTCTGGTCCAGGACGAAGAGCGTGAAGCCATCGCGCACGGCCGTGGCGCTGGTATCCGTGCGGAAGTGATAGATGCCGGGCCGGATCGGCGCGAAGTGGAATCGGCCATCATGGTCCACTGTTACGGTGAAGGTACTGTCGGGCCGAGGGTCGGCGGTGTTGGTGATGCTTCCGCTGAAAACGGGACCGGGCAATGCTGCGCTATTGGGGTGGCGGGTGCCGAAGAGGGAGCGGCCCGCGAGCGATTCGCAACGCACCTGCACCGCAGTGCCCGCCCTCAGGTGGTCGTCGAAGAGCGGCAGGCCATTGCTCGTGTCGGCAGGCATGAAATACTGGCGGGAACCTGCGCCATCGCGCTCGACCCGCAACACCATGCTGCTCTCGTTGTCGCGGTTGAGGTCGCGCGCGGTCACCCGCACGATGAACGAGCGGCTCTCGTTGCGGCGAAGGTCCATGCTGCCGATGAGCTCCCGGTCCTCGTTCGTGTCCGTGCTCTTGTCCTGGATGAGCGTACTCGCGCTGTCGAGCAATTGTTTGCTGCCCCAGTCGGCGTAGCTCTCGTAGGTGATGCGCACCACCGAGCGGAAGGGTCCGCCGGTGCCGTCGCTCTTATACAGCAGATCGCGCGTGTTCAGTTTGTAGTATACCGTGCTGTGGTCCGGGCTGGTATGATGAACGCGTGCGCTCAGGCGCAGTTGCGTGGTGCCTTTGCCATAGAGCGCCACCTGATTGTCACGCTTCATGGCTTGGGGCGAAGAGCCGCAGGATGCAAGCACAACCAGCATGAGGATTGGAAGGAGGGCTCTCATGGTTCACTCGTCCAACGCGCGTTGGAGCAGTTTATCGTTCTGACCTTTGTTGGTCTTTGCGCCCAGTTCCTTGATCATCTCCACCTGGCGCACGAGATTGCCGCTGCCCTCGCTCAGTTTGCCCATGGCATCGTCGTAGCTGCCCTTGGCCAGCTTCAATTGGTTGCCCACCTTGATCAAGTCCTCCGTGAAGCCGATGAACTTGTCGTATAGCTTGCCGGCGCGGTCCGCGATCTCCAAATGATTGCGCGCGATGCGTTCGTTCTTCCAGATCCCATGGATGGTTCGCAAAGTGGCCATCAAGGTGCTGTGCGTCACCATCACCACCTGGCGGTCGTAAGCCTCCTGGAAGATCTCCGGTCGTTCGCGCAGTGCCAGCAGGAAGGCTGGCTCGATGGGCACGAACATCAGCACGAAGTCCACGCTGTTCACCGCATAGAGCTTCGTGTAGTCCTTGTCCGAGAGACCGCGTGCATGTGTGCGCAGGCTCTCGACGTGCAGCTTCAGCAGGCGGTCCTTCTCAGTCGCTTCAGTGGTCGCTGCGAAGCGCTCGTAATGCAGCAGCGAAACCTTGCTGTCGATGATCAGGTGCTTGCCCTCCGGCAGCATGATCACCGCATCGGGACGCAAGCGCGAACCATCGTTCAAGGTCGTGCTCTCCTGCATGCTGTACTCCTGGCCAGGCACCAGCCCCGAGCTCTCCAGCAACTTCTCCAGGATCATCTCGCCCCACGCACCTTGCGCTTGCGAGTCGCCTTTCAGCGCTTTGGTCAGGTCGTTGGCCTCCTGGCTCAGCTTCTGGTTCTGCTCCACCAGGCGCGCGATCTCGCTCTTCAGTGCGAAGCGCTGGCGGCCTTCTTCGTCGTACGCCTTCTGCACCTTCTCCTCGAAATCCTTGATGCGCTCCTGCAGGGGCTTCAGGATGCCCGTGAGCTGTGCCTGCTGCTGTTCATTCAACTCCTTGCCGCGCTGCGTAAGCAAACGACCTGCGATGTTCTCGAACTCGGTGGTCATGCGCGCGTGCAATTGCTCCAGCTCTGTCTTCTGCTGCTCAAGGCGTTCCAGCAGCCCTTTGGCGCGCTGTTGTTCCGACGCGAGTTGCGCGGCGGTGGCCATGGTCTCGCGCATGCGTTCTTCGCTTACCCGCTCTTGTTCGCTCAGGCGGTGTTGCAGATCGGCTTTCTCCTGGGCGTGCGCTTCACGCATGGGTGCCAGGCCATCCATGCTCGAGCGCCGCGTCCACCACGCATAGCCCAGCGCACCCAGTGCGGCGCCCGACAGAATGCCAAGTAGCAGGCTCATCGTATCCATGGATGCACGAAGGTAGGAGCGGCGGTCAGGTTAGTTATCGAGCACTACGACCAACGCCCCCACCGGCACCGCATCGAACAGCGCGATCACATCGTTGTTCTTCATCCGGATGCAACCCATGCTGCTGGGTTTTCCCACGGAGCGTTCGTTGGCCGTGCCGTGGATGTAGATGTAGCGCTCGTGGCTGTCCACACCACCGCCTTGGTTCACCCCGGGCTCCAGGCCGCTGAGCCAGAGGATGCGTGAGGTGATCCAGTCCTTGTCCACACCGGCAAAGTCGGTGTCCGCGAACTCGCCGGTGAAATCACGGTCCTTGAGGATGCCCAACGGTGGCACGCCATCACCGAACTTCTCGCTCACGTGGTGGAGGCCAGTGGGCGTGCGATAGCTGTCCACTCGTGCGCCGAGGCCCTTGCTGGCCGTAGCGATGGGATACTCGCTCAAGAGCTCACCTGCGCGCACATGGAACAGGCGCTGCCGTTCTACGGAGATGTACAACAGGTCGCCATCCAGGTCATGGCCGGGATAGCGCACCTCCATATACTCCATCAGCAGGTCGATCAAGCCTTGCTTCGGGTGCAGCGTGGGCATGGGCGATTGGGCGATGGCGTCGATCATGGAGAACATCACGAGTATGACGACGAGGCTTCGCACGAAGCACAAAGATGCTATTGAGAGCAGCCCAAGCCGTTTGCTCCTCAGCACCTGCCGGTCTGCTGGGCAAAGCATGTGCTTCCAGGCGATGGGGCGCTTCTCTGCAGCCATTCAGAACAAGCTGGTGAACCCGAAATGCACCTTGCCGCCACGCAGGAGGATGGGGTTCTCGAATTGCCGACCGAGGGCATAGGTGAGGCTGAAGAGCCCGGCCTTGGTCTCGAAGCTGGTGCCCAGGCCGAAACCCAAGGGCGTATCGGTAACCAGTTGCTGCTGCGCGGTGTCCTCCCACCATCCTTGGTCCACGAAGAGGAAGAAGTTGGCGTTCTCTTCGTAAACGAAACGGTACTCGATAGTACCGATAGCGAAGGAAGAGCAGTAGATGCCAGCTTCATCCACGCCTCGCATGGTCTTCAGGCCTCCGATGCGATAGAGCTCGTTGCGGTAGAGATCCTCGTTCACCATCCAACCACCCTGTGCCGCAAAGCGGAAGGTGCTCCTGCGTTTCAGTTGGACGTGCGCCACCACTTTCCCATCCAGCTCGTACTGCACGGTGCGGATGGTGGGAGAGGGCACATCCTGCCCGAACGTGGCGGTGGTCGTGCGCTTGTTTCCCACCGAGCCTTCGAGATGCACGCTGTGGCCGCGCCGCGGATTGAAACGGTAGTCGAATCGCTCGCGCGAAAGACCGAGGCCGTAGCTGAGCACTTTCACGTCGGCGAGGCCTGCAAGGGCGATCGTGTTGCGGCCCAGCCGTTCGCTGGTCTTTGTATTGACGAAGACGCTCACTTTGTCGCCACGCAGCAACAGGTACTCCAGCGCACCGCGTGCGCTTACTTCCAGGAAGGTCGTATCGCGCTTGAAGAGCTTCAGGCTCGCATCGGTGCCGAAGGGCGTGTTGAAGGCGAAGGGCAGGTTGAAGCGCACCTTGAGGTCCTGTGTGGCATCGGCCAGGCTGCGCCAGTTGAGGTCGATGGCTTCGCCACGTTTAAGGGCATTGCGCAGGCGCAGGTCCAGGTCGCCGGTGAGCTTCACCTTGCCCGTATTCGGATCAGGCTGCACGCCCAGTATGCCGTTCACGCTGCTCGCCTTCTTGGCATCGAGGAAGAGGAAGAGCTTGGTACGATCAGGAGTGAACTGGACGTAGGGGCGTTGGCGCTGCATGACGAATGGCATCTCGCGCACGCGCTGCTCCAGGCCCCGCACCAACGACTCGTTGTAGAGGTCTCCCGGCCTGATCCCGATGAGCGACTGCAGGTAGCGGTCGCTGGTCTTCGCGGTGCCGCGCACCAGCACGCTATCGAACTTCACGAGCCGCCCTTTCTCCAGGAGCACGTGCGCGTTCATGCCATCCTCCTGCATGCGCAAGCTGTCCAGGCGCACGCGGGCGAAGGGATATCCGTTGTCCTCGCAACGCTTCAGCAAGTCCTCGAAGAGCTGCTGCACAGCCTTGGGGGCGATGGGCTTCCGGGCGTAGAGCTTCTCACGGAAGCGTGCTTCACTGGCGACTTCGGGAGGAATGCCAGAACCGCTCAATCGTGCCCAACGGTAAACATGCACCACCATGAGAGGACAAGTTGTGGCATTGCTGTCGCGCGTGCAGCTATCGATACTTGCTTCCAAATAGCCCTGGCCATGGAGAAACGCGATCTGCTGGGTGAGCGCGGCGGGCACTTGTTCCGAGGAACCCACGGTGATGGGCCGCATCCAGCGTTCCGGCAATTCCGCATCGGCCACGAAACGGACGGTGTGCTTCTGCGCGTGAGCGGATGCAGCGAACGCGAGACCGAACGCCAGCATAGCGGTGCGCGCGAAGCGGCGATCGCTCATCACAGCTTCCAATCGATGGTGGGTTTGCCTTGCGCTGCCAGCAGTTCGTTCGCCTGCCCGAAATGCCCGCAGCCGATAAAGCCGCGATGGGCCGAGAGCGGCGATGGGTGCGGAGCTTTCAAGGTGTAATGCTTCTGCGTATCGATCAATGCTTCCTTCTGCTGCGCGAAACGGCCCCATAGCAGGAAGACGAGCCCCGTGTGCGATTCGCTCAGCCGCTGGATGGCAGCATCGGTGAAACGCTCCCAGCCCCTGCCTTGGTGCGAGCCGGCCAGATCGGCGCGAACGGTGAGCGTGGCGTTGAGAAGGAGCACTCCCTGGCCGGCCCATGGGGTAAGATCGCCATGCGAGGGTTTGGGCAGGCCCAGGTCGCGTTGCATCTCGGTGAAGATGTTCTGCAATGATGGCGGTGGAGGAATTCCCGCAGGTACTGAGAAACAGAGCCCATGCGCCTGGCCGGGTCCGTGGTAGGGGTCCTGGCCCAGGATCACAACCCGGACGGCAGGGAAAGGGGTGTGCTTGAATGCGTTGAAAATATCACGGCCCTTGGGGTAAACGGGGTGAGCAGCTCGCTCGGCCACGAGAAAGGCCTTGAGTTCGGCGAAATAGGGCGCATGGAATTCAGCCTGGAGGGCTTCGTACCAGCCTTCGCCAATATCCGGTCGGGGAGGGGCGTTATCCTGTTCGGCCATGGTTGCCAATGCCCCGAAAGATCGGCACGGCGCGGTGTTGAAACATTCTGGATCGACGTGCGTTCCGAGGGCTAACTTTGGCCGCCGACCCGGCGTACAAGGCCGGACTTCAATGGACACAAACAACCGAACGATGAAAAAGGTGCTCCTTACGCTCGCGGTGGTGGTGGTAGCCTGCATGGTGCTCAGTTCCTGCGGTTCCACTCACGGCTGCCCCGCATACAGCAAGGTGACCAAGGTCCCTGCTGAACAGCGCGGATAGGTCCGAACATTCCTCACTGATCCCGAAGCCCCGGCCCCTAGGTCGGGGCTTACCTCTTTCTAGGCGTAGCTGAAGTGCATTTCCTGCACGAGGTCCGGATGCAAGCTCAAGGCTACCGGGCATTCATGGGCGGTCTTCTCCATCAGTTCCCTCTCGGCGGGCCCCAAGGCGCTGCCGTCCAATTCCAGGTAAACCTCCACGCGTTGCACCCGTCGAGGGCCTGAGGCCATATGCTTCAGCACGCGGGCCTTCACCTCGCGCAACTCGATTCCCTTGTCCCGGGCTACGATATCCATGGTGGTGATCATGCAGGCCGCCAAGGATGTGGCCAGCAGGTCGGTGGGTGAGATGGCTTCGCCCTTGCCCTTGTTATCCACGGGAGCATCCGTAACGAATCGTTGGCCGCTACGCACATGGGTCACCTCGGTGCGCAGGCTTCCGAGATAGGTGATATGAGAGGTGTCCATCAGGGGGTACTTGAGGCGGGCAAGGTAGCGTTGGCCCCAAAGGTGGCGGCCTAGGTCCACCTTAGATTTGCTCCGCTCGCTCGCCATGCGTTCCCTACTGCTCCCGCTCCTGCTCTTTCCAATGGGCCAAGCGCTGTTCGCGCAGCAGGGGATCTACGATGAGTCACGGGTGCCTTTCCGGCGCGAGATCTATGGCGGCCTCACACTGCACGGCGATGGTTGGGGCTTCAATTTCTACTACGCGCGTCATCGCAACGCCATCGATCGCGAACTCTACGGGCTGGAGGTTGTTGGCATGAAGCACCCCAAGGAGGTGAAGAGCTTCAATCCGTACTACGAGGATTCGCGTGGGTACTTCTACGGCAAGAGCAATGCACTGTTGATCATACGCCCAACGTTCGGCAGGAAACACCAGATCACGGACAAGATCCGGCGTACAGGCGTGGAACTGAACTACGTGTGGGGTATTGGTCCCTCGCTCGGTCTGGCCAAGCCGGTGTACCTGGAGATCGAGAAATCGGACAACGGCTCAAACAAGCAGTTCGTGATCGAACGCTACGATCCTGCTGTGCATAATGTACAGAACATCTACGGTCGCGCATCGTGGTTCACCGGTTTCGGCGAAATGGTGCTGTACCCTGGTGGTTTCGGTCGGTTGGGGCTCAACTTCGAGTACAGTGGACGGACCACGGGGATCAAGTCCATTGAAGTGGGCATGGGCATGGACGCCTATGCGAAGCCGGTGCCCATCATGGCCGAGGTGGAGGATGTGAAGAACAAGCAGTTCTTCTTCGAGTTCTATCTCGCCATCCAATTCGGCAAGAAGTACGTGCAATGAGCGATGGTTCCCCAGAGGTGAAGGAGCGTGTGCGCAAGCCTGATTGGCTGCGCGTGAAGCTGCCCACGGGCGAGAATTACCGCAAGGTCGCGGGCATCGTCGGCGAGCATAAGCTGCACACCATCTGCCAGAGCGGCAATTGCCCCAACATGGGCGAATGCTGGGGCGCAGGCACGGCTACCTTCATGATCCTGGGCAATGTGTGTACGCGCAGTTGCGGATTCTGCTCAGTGGCCACGGGCAGGCCCGAAGCGGTGGACCCGTTCGAGCCGGCACGTGTTGCACGCAGTGTGGAGCTCATGGGCGTGAAGCATTGCGTGATCACCTGCGTGGATCGCGATGACCTCGCTGATGGCGGTGCCGACATCTGGGAGAGGACCATCCGCTCGGTGCGCCGACGTTCGCCACAGACCAAATTGGAAACGCTCATCGGCGACTTCCAAGGGAAGTGGGAGAACCTGCAGGTGGTGTTGGAGGCGAGGCCCGATGTGCTCAGCCACAACATGGAAACCGTCCGCCGCCTCACGAAGCAAGTGCGCGTGCAGGCCAAGTACGATCGCAGCCTGGAAGTGCTCATGCGGGCCAAGCGGGCCGGCCTGCGTACCAAGAGCGGTATCATGCTGGGTCTTGGTGAGACCGAAGCCGAGGTGATCGAGACCATGGACGACCTGCGCTCCGTGGGATGCGATGTGATGACCCTGGGCCAGTACCTGCAACCCACCAAGCAACACCTGCCCGTGGCGGAGTTCGTCACGCCTGAACGATTCGAGAGTTACCGCGAAGAGGGCCTTGCGCGCGGCTTCCGTTTTATGGAGAGCGCCCCGCTCGTGCGCAGTAGCTACCATGCCGAGAAGCATGTGCTCTGACCGGGAAGTTGTCGGTTGTCAGTTATCAGGGCTTCGACCTTGCTTAGCCGATACCTATGCAATGGCGATGCATATCCAGCCTGACGCCGGACAACGAACAACTGACAACTGCAACAAGCCCTACGAAGTACTTCACACATGAGGATCGCCATCAACGGCTTCGGTCGCATCGGTCGTGTCACGGCGCGTTTGCTGTTACAACGCGACGACATCGAACTCGTCGCCGTGAACGATCTCACTGACACCTTCACGCTCGCGCATCTGTTCAAGTATGATAGCGTGCATGGCGTCTTCGCTGGTGAGGTGAGCCACGATGCGGACCACCTTATCCTTGGCGGACGAAGGATCAAGGCCTATGCGGAGAAGGACCCATCACGGCTTCCGTGGAAGGACCTGGGCATCGACGTGGTGATCGAGAGCACTGGTTTCTTCCTCACGCGTGAGCTCGCATCAGCACACTTGAAGGCGGGAGCGAAGAAGGTCATCCTCTCCGCCCCGGCGAAGGATGCCGATATCAAGAGCGTGGTGCTCGGCGTGAACGAGCACATCCTGGACGGAACCGAGACCATCATCAGCAACGCCAGCTGCACCACGAACTGCGCGGCACCGATGATCATGGCCGTGAAGGAGCTGTGCGGTATCGAGGACGGCTTCATCACCACAGTACACAGTTTCACAGGCGACCAGCGGCTGCATGATGCGCCGCACAAGGATCTGCGCCGCGCGCGTGCTGCTACCGTGAGCATGGTGCCCACTACTACCGGAGCTGCGAAGGCCATCACACGGATCTTTCCCGAACTCGAAGGGCGACTGGGTGGCGGGGGCATCCGCGTTCCGGTGCCCGACGGTTCCATCACGGACATCACCTGCCATGTGAAGAACTTGCGCACGGCCGAGGAGATCAACGCCTACTTCAAGCAACTGGCCGAAGGGAGGTTGAAGGGGATCCTGCGCTACACCGAGGACCCGATCGTGAGCGTGGACATCGTGGGCGATCCCCACAGCTGCATCTTCGATGCGCAGCTCACCAGCGTGGTGGGCAACCTGGTAAAGGTGATGGGCTGGTACGACAACGAGTACGGATACAGCAGCCGCTTGGTGGATCTGGTTGTGATGTTGGGGCGTTAGCGTGGGCGATCGTCACTCCGGAGGCTGGGTGATCGAAGATCACTTGTCGCGGCCTCGCGAGGCTCGGTGAAGCGACGGAGTCTCACCAATGCTATTGCCTTGGCATTGGTGAGACTCCGGCTCTCGCTCGCGGAGCCTCGCATCGGCCGGAGTGACGGACTCATACAGCCGGCCCTCCAGTGATCCGCACATCCCCGCTCAGCGGACCATCGCTCATGCGCTTCATCAGCTTCAGCTCGGTGCCATCGAAGGTGGCGTAGGTGAACCAGGTGATCCAATCGCCGAGGTTGACATAGCGTGATCCCTGCCCGACTTCCATGTCAATGGGCAGGTGGCGGTGGCCGAAGACCATGTAGTCGTACCGATCCTTCTTCAGTTCGTCGGTGCAGTACTGAACGAGCCATTCCTTGTCGGCTCCGAGCCACTTGCGGTCGTTGGCGTAGCTCTTCTTCCGGCTCTGGCCGCTGAGCGCGTCGCCGAGCCACAGCCCGAAGTTGGGATGCAGTCGCGCGAAGAGCCACTGGCATACCGGGTTGCGGAACACGCGCTTGATGAATTTGTAGCCGTGATCACCGGGTCCCAATCCGTCGCCGTGGCCGATGTAGAACTTCTTGCCACCGATCGTGCGCACGATCGGTCCGCGATGAACGATGGCGCCGGTTTCCTTCGGTACGTAATCGAAGATCCACATGTCGTGGTTGCCGATGAAGAGATGCACAGGAATGCCGCGGTCGGTCAGTTCGGCCATCTTCCCCAGCAGGCGCACATGCCCACGCGGCACGGCACGGCTGTACTCGAACCAGAAATCGAAGAGATCGCCGAGGAGGATGATCTCCTCAGCATCCTTGGCTGCTTCGTCGAGGAACGCGCAGATCCGCTTCTCACGTGCAAGGCTGCTGGCAGCGTCCGGTACACCCAGGTGGAAGTCGCTGAGGAAGTGGATGCGTTTGCCGGGCTGCACGGGGCGAAGGTCGGTCACGGCCTGATCCCGCGCACGATCCGCGTGGGGTCCAGTTTCTCTAGCGCTATGACGAAGCGGACGCGGTCGCTCACCACGCGATCGAGGAACTCCTCTTCATCCGCGATCCGCTCGGAAACGTAGAGCGGGAACCAGATCTCCAGCACGTCCTTGATCACCGGCATGCCGATCCCTGCTTCAAAGTAGGTTGCGGTACTTGTGCTCTTGCCTTCCTGGGTCACGGTGGTGATCGGCACCCAGCCCGCACTGCCGAATATCGCGATCGGCAGCTTGAAGGGCATGTCCAGTTCTGCGTTGATGGAAGCGATCCAGGTATCACTTCCGCCTTGGCGGAAGGGTGTCTTGAAAGCCCCCTGCTGCTTGTTGAATTGGCGGCTCGTGAACCCCTTGTCGGCTCCGCGCTCGAAGTAGGCGTGATCATACAGCATGTCCTCGGGGCCCCAGGTGAGGCTCCAGGCGTCGAGCCCGTTGGTCAGGTGGTCGCCGCCTTTGTACAGGAAGGATCCTGCGAAGGCTCGGATGCGGAACTGCTTGTTGCGTTCGTTGTATGCGAAGGCCTGCTTGATCTCCAAGGAGCCGCGCAGCCAATCCTCGCCGACGGTGAGCGCGGTGGCAATGGTGGAGGGATGCAGCTTGCGTGCATCTTCCATGACATGCTTGAGTTCGAGGTAGTCGTCGTAGGTTCGATAGCGGTAGATGACATCGCTGTCGTAGGCGATCTCGCTGGTGCGATAGATGCGCACACCCCGCAGTGCGATGGAATGCGACCATGGCCGCGTGAGCGGATCACGCTTCAGGTCGAATCGGATAGACGGTGAGTACTTCTCGTACCAGGCGACCGCATCGTGATCATGGAAGGTGCCGGAGGTGCGCGCGCTGAGGCCGAGATGGATGTTCTGGAACACGCTGCTGCGCATACGATCGAAGTGGTGCTCGATCCGCGCGCCGCCTACCATGCGCTCACTGCCGAATGCATAGAGCGGTGCCAGCATCCATTCGGTGCGTTGCGAAGGGAAGGTGGTGTTGCGCAAGGCAAGTCCTGCCTGCCAGCCATCATGTCCGTTCCAAGCGGGAAGCAGCGCGTAGTAGATGGATCGTCGATCGTTCCTCTCCAGGCCTGCGAACGATTCGAACTTGGGCGCCTTGCAACGCTTTAACAGCCCATGCGCCCGCACCTCGTTGTTGCGGCGATCGATGTCAAGGGTGCGGTTGCCAGCGTCTATCCTGACGCGGTCAGGATTCATCTTCGTAAGCTCCCAAGTGGGGTTCATCCAACTAGGTTCGGCCATGATCCATTCCGTCCCCACACTATCCTGACCACTGTATCCAGTAACAGGAACTGGGATCGGCGTTTCTCCACTGGTAGTTACAGTGACCCTTGCTCGTTGGTCGGTTTCGCTCATTCGGAGGTTTCGAGCCTTGATATCCACCTTCAGGTCTGTGCGTAAGAAATCATCGAACACCCAAGCCAGTTTCTGTCTACTCTCCCGCTCGAACACCTTGCGCATATCCTCCGGCCTTGGGTGCTTGAACTTCCATTCCTCGAAGTATGCGTGCAGGCACCTATCCATGGTCTCTTCGCCGAGGTAGGCCATCAGGTGGTCCATGATCAGCGCCGTCTTCATGTAGACGCCCGTGCCGTAGTTCACCATCGTGAAGTCGTTGCTGGTGAGCGAGAGCGGTTGGTCCAGGTTGCGGCGCGCATTGAGGCGATAGCCCATCTCGCTCTGGTAACGGTGTGCATCAGTGATCCCCTCCGTCATCTTCCTGAGACCCGGGATGTCGATGCTCAAGCCGCTATGCGGGTAGCGCTCGCGCATGTAGCGAAGCTCCACGAAGCTGTTCATGCCTTCGTCCATCCATGCATGGTCGCGTTCATTGCTGCCCAGGATGCCATAGAACCAGTTGTGCCCCACTTCGTGCGCGATCACATTGTCCAGGCTTTCCTTGCTGTCCATGTTCCCGATGATGGTGATCATCCGGTACTCCATGCCGCCACCCGCGCTGATGGTGCCATCGATGGCCGTGGCCGCCGTGTAAGGATAGTCGCCCACCCATTTGCTGTAAAGGCGCACGCTCTCATTCACGTACTCGACGGCCCCCTCCCACGTGAGGGCGTTCTTCGGCGTGTACATCACCCAGGTGGTCACATCGCGGCCGGTGGCCGGAAGGGCCACGCTGCTCTTGCGAACGATGAAGCGCTTGTCGGCGAACCACCCGAAATCATGGACGCGGCCCTGTTTGTAGCGGATGGTCTTTGTTGTTGATGCGGACGCCGGGAAGACATTGAGCCCGGAGCGTTGTTTTCCGAGATGGAGCTGCTGCGTTTCAGAGTAAGGCACGCTTGCCAGCGAGTCCATCCAGCTTCGCTCGCTCTCCTCTTGCAGGATACCCGTTGCGCCTACCACATAGTTCGAAGGGAGCGTTATGCTCACATCGAAGCTCCCGAACTCGCTGTAGAACTCGCCCTCGGTGAGGTAGGGCATGGCGTGCCAGCCCGTTGCATCGAACACCGCTGGCTTGGGGTACCACTGCGTGATGTAGTAGGCCTGTTTGGTGTGGCCGAGGCGGGAGAACTTGCCATCGGGGACCTTGACGCGAAAGGGCGTGCTGATGGAGATGGATGACCCGCTCTGCAACGGCAGCGGGAGCTTGATCCATGCGATGTCGGCATGGCGGGCGTGGTATCCCCAGATGAGCGGCGTATCACCGCTGCGGAAATCAAGGCTGTCGATGTAGCCGCGGTCGTCTTCCTCGGCGAAGTGCAGACTGAGATCGTCCATGCGGTCCAACTGCTCGCAGAGCGCTGTCTCGCGATCGCGGTAGGCATTCGGCCACAGGTGCATCCACAGCGTGTCCAGCGCTTGCGGCGAGTTGTTCGCATACACGAAGGACTCTTGCGCGTGGAGCAGGTGGCGTTCGTCATCGAGCCGCACGCTGATAGTGTAGTCCACCTGCTGCTGGAAGTAGTCCTGTGCGGCGAGCGCCGAAGGCAATGCCAAGGCGAAGGGGAAGATCCGGTTCATGACCATGCTAAGGTTGTTCAAAAAGGTGATGTGGCTCCGGCCTGCGCAGGAGTGACGGCCCTAAGGCGGATGACGGGGGATGCACGGTCCGGCTCAGCGGCCGATCAGCTCGCCCAGCTTCCTTTCCAAGTCCTCGCCGCGCAAGCCTTTCTCGATGATCATGCCTTCACGATCTACCAGTACAGTGTACGGGATGCTGCTCACACCGTATTCCTGCGCTGCCGCGTTGTTCCAGAACGCCAGGTCGCTCACGTGCTTCCATGGCAGGCCGTCGTCCTCTATGGCTTTTAGCCATGCCGCCTGGTCGCGATCAAGGGATACGCCGAGGATCTCGAATCCTCTGCCCTTGTACTTCTCATACACGCGCTTCACGTTGGGATTCTCGATCCGGCACGGACGGCACCAGCTGGCCCAGAAATCGATGAGCACGTACTTGCCGCGCAACGCACTGAGCGCGAAGGTGCCGCCCTCTGGCGTCTGCTGCACGATCTCGGGCGCACGTCCCCTCACGGGCAACAGGTTGCTCAGGCGCTTCTGCTCCTCCTCCTGCATCTTGAACCTCAGCAGCTCCTGCTCCACGCGATCCACCTGATCGCGGAAATTGGTGAAGAAGGTGCTGCGCGGCATGGTCTTGCGCAGCGACTCGCGCACCAGCTTGAACAGTTCGAGCTCCTGCTGGATGTTGAGCCTGCTTACAGCCGATATGGCTACGGGCGATCCGCTGTGCTCGCGCGCCAGTTGCTTGCAATGCTCGTAGAACATGCTGTTCGTGCTGTTCAGCTCCTCCATGTTGGCGGTATTGGAGGGGTCTTCGCGCAGCGCGTTCTTCAGCGCCGCCACTTTCATGTCGTAGCCCTGCACTTCCTCCTGGAAGCGGCGGAGGAGATCGGTATGCACCGATCCAGCGATGCCATCCGGTGTGGACATGGTGCCTGCCCTGCCGTGGATGTCGAGGCTTTCGGCGCTGTCGAGCACCACGATCAACTGTTCGTTGCCGATGCTGAGCCGATAGAAGTCGAGCGGCAGAGGCGGTATGAGAAAGGCGCCTTCGCCGTTCTTGTCAAGCGTGATGGAGTCGACATGGTACGGTACGTTGTTCTCGAAGCGGTCGAAATAGCACTTCATGCCGCCCCCCTCCTTCGCCACGATGCGAATGGGACGCCGGTCGTTCTTGTAGCTGCATGCCGAGAGCATGAGACTGCCAGCGAGCAGGATGCTTATGGTGTGATAACGGTTCATGCGTGGTCTTTTTCGAGCATCATGCGCACCACTTCACTGGCGCGTTTGGGGTCGGTCTTGCCCTTGGTGCCTTTCATGACTTCGCCCATGAAGAGGCCGAGCAGGCCCTTGTTGCCTTTTCGATAGGCTTCCACCTTGTCGGGGTAGCGAGCCATGATCCCGCGCATGATCCCTTCGATCACATCTTCACGCGTGTCCTGGACCAGGTCGTGCTTCACCGCGAGTTCTTCCGCTGAAGAAGCGCTGTCTTCGAGCATCAGCGGAAAGAGCTTCTGGCTGGCGATGGTGTGGTTCACCTTGCCGCTGTCGATCAGCGCGATCAAGCCCGCAAGGCGTTCGGCGCTGATGGGGAACTGCTCCATGGCGAGGCCGCGTTCATTCACCCAACTGCGCACATCGCCCATCACCCAGTTGGCGGCGCCCTTGAAATTGGGCGAATGGGCGATGACAGCCTCGTAATAGAGCGCCGTGGCTTTATCGTCCGTGAGGATGGCGGCGTCGTATGTGCTAAGGCCGAGCGAGCCGGTGTACTTCTCGCGCAATTCGCGCGGCAGCGGTGGCATGGCCTTGCGGATGGCTTCTTTCTGGGCCTCGCTCACGGTCACAGGCTGAAGGTCAGGCTCGGGGAAGTAGCGGTAATCGTGCGCCAATTCCTTGCTGCGCATGCCCAGCGTGGTGCCCTTGGCGGCGTCGAACGTGCGCGTCTCCATGTGGATGGTTCCGCCCGCTTCAAGCACCTCGCTCTGGCGCTGGGCTTCGTGCTCGATGGCACGCATCACATTGCGGAAGCTGTTCATGTTCTTCACTTCGCAACGCGTGCCGAACGGCGTGGTGCCCCTGGCGCGCAGGCTGATGTTGGCATCGCATCGCAAGCTGCCTTCTTCCATGTTGCCGTCGCAGATGTCGAGGTAGCGGACCAACCGGCGAACCTCCACGAGGTAGTCGTATGCTTCCTGCCCGCTGCGGATGTCGGGCTCGCTCACGATCTCCACCAAGGGAACGCCAGCGCGGTTCAAGTCGACGAGCGTGTTGAAGGGATCCACATCATGGATGCTCTTGCCCGCGTCCTCCTCCATGTGTATGCGCGTGATGCCGATCCGTTTCTCGCCACCGTCCACCGGGATGTCGATGTAGCCTTTGGTGCAGATCGGAGTCTGGTCTTGTGTGATCTGGTAGCCTTTGGGCAGATCGGGGTAGAAGTAGTTCTTGCGCGCATAGTGCATCCAGGGGGCGATGGCGCAATGCGTGGCGAGGCCCAGCCGCACCGCGTGCTCGATCACCTTCTTGTTCGCCACAGGAAGTGTTCCGGGGTGCCCGAGGGTGATGGGGCTTACGTTGGTGTTGGGATGGTCGCCATACGCATTGGCATCGCTGCTGTATGCCTTGCTGGCCGTGATGAGCTGCGCATGCACCTCCAGGCCAACGACCAATTCCCAACGCTCGCTCCAATGGCTCATCGCGCCGCGTTCTTCACGATCCGTTGGGTGTGCGTGGCAGCCCCCGAAACACGCACGATGTAAAGGCCGTCATCCAGGCGGCTCAGGTCCAGCAACGAAGTGGTCGAGTTCATGCCGGTAGTCATCACCAGCGCGCCTTTCGCATCGATCACCTCGATCCGTGAGGCCCCTGTCTCGTTGAGCAAACACTGGATGTTCACCAAGCCGTTGGTGATCGTGGGGTGAATCCGGAATGCATCGGTCGCTGGTGTCGCGACCCCGGTGGCCTGGTCCACATCCAGCACCCAAAGACCTGTTTGCATGTCGCTTACGAGCACATGGCCGCTGGGCAGGAAGGGGTAGGTGCCCCATGCCCCGCTGTAGCTGTTGGTATTGGGCTCCAGGCAAGTGTCGAAGTACCCTAGGAGGATGGGCTGCTGCGGATCGGCCAGGTTCCACAGCCAGTAGCCGTCGTAGTAGTAGGCCACATGCACCATGTCGCCAACGAAGAACGGATTGTGCAGCACGCTGGTGGGATCCACGCCGGAGGTCACTGTGGCGATCACCTGCAGGTCACTGAGGTTGGTGGCATCCACGAATTTCAGCGGTGAGCCATGCGTTTCATCCGCCATCGCCAGGAGCGTACCGGCGTCGTTCATCCAACTGCTGTGGTTGTAGCCCTGGTCGGGGTAGTTGGTGAGGGAGCCCAGGAGAGCGGGATTCGCCGCATCGGTGAAATCCAGTACGTGCATGCCATCCTGGTCATTGGTCCACACGATGTTGTCGCGTACGAAGCAATCATGCACGTAGCCGACCACGTTGCCCCACCAAGGCACGTCGGCTTCGCAATTGCTGAGCAGCGCGGGGTTCGCGGGATCACTGATGTCGTAAACGCTGAACTCGGTGCTGCCTCCGCAGGTGTACATGCGTGCGTTCACCGTATCGATTTGGATGTTGTGCGCGCGTGCGAACAGCGCCGGGCTGTCGTACACCACATGCACGCTGTCAGGAAGGTATTGGAGGTCCATGACCTGCAAGGTGCTCGGGCCTTGGTCGCATGTGGCGAAGAGGTGGCCCTGGTACACCTTGTAATCGCGGTGTATCACCCCGGTGCCGCTGAAGGCTCCGGGCACGTGGTCCACGAGCACGCTGCTCGCGGGTTCGGTCACATCGAAGACATGCACGCCCAAGGTGCTGCCGAGGAAGGCGTATTCACGGCCGTTGGCGGCGTAGCCCCATACATCGTTGTATTGGTTGAAATAGACCTCCACGCCCATGGGGATCGAAGGATCATCCCAATGGAAGAGCCTGCGCACGTTCAGGCTGTCTTGTGACATGGTGCTGTTCGCGATGAGCGACGCCAGGGCGAATGCACCGCATTTTGCGACCATGATCGCCGGACGTTCTAGGATCTTCATCAGCAGTTGGCGATTAGTTCACGCATGATCAATGTCAAGCTCGGTTCGGCTTTCTCGGCCACGCGTTGCACCATCTCGTGCGTGGTCTTCTCTATCCGGCCTTCCACGCCCATGTCGGTGATCACGCTCATGGCGAAGCACGGTATCGCCATGTGGCGCGCAGCGATCACCTCGGGCACCGTGCTCATTCCCACGGCATCGCCACCGATGATGCGCACATAGCGGTATTCCGCAGGAGTTTCCAATGTGGGTCCGGTAAGGCCCACGTAGCAGCCGGTCCGTACAGCTATGTTACTGCGATGGGCGATCTCCTTCGCTTTGCTGATGAGCGCATGGTCATACGGCGCGCTCATGTCGGGGAAGCGCGGGCCGAGCGCATCGATGTTGCGGCCGATGAGCGGATTGGGGAAGAGACAGATGTGGTCGGTGAGGATCATCAGGTCGCCGGTCTCGAAGGCCGGGTTGACACCGCCGCAGGCATTGCTTACGAAGAGCCGATGGATGCCGAGGAATTTGAAGACGCGCACGGGCAGCACCACTTCATCCATGGTCCACCCTTCATAGTAGTGGAAGCGCCCCTGCATGGCCACCACCGGTTTTCCGCCCAGGACGCCGAAGAGCAAGCGGCCGGGATGACCTTGCACGGTGCTCACTGGGAATTCGGGGATATCGGCGTAGGCAATGCTATGCTTCACCTCGATCTCCTTGCCCAGGCCGCTGAGGCCGGTGCCCAGTATGATCCCTGTTTCCGGGACGAAGCCGCCGGTGGCTTGCTTCAGGTGGTCAGCTATGCGCTGTATGCGTTGCAACATGGCGGCGTATCAGCTGGGCGAAGCGTTGGGGTTCGTTCAGGATCACGGTCTTCATGCCGATCGTCGCCAAAGGGATCCCCTCCAGCGGAGTGCCTGCCGCAGACCCGAGCCGCGCAATGTCTTTCTCCGTGGTGATCAGCATTTTCGGACCGGCCGCGAATGTAGCGTACCTCGCCGCCAGGCCGTCCAGGTCGGATCTAGTGAACGCATGGTGGTCCGGGAAGGCGATGTGCTCCACCTTATGGCCGACCTTCAGGTGGTCCACAAGCGGCTGTGCATCCGCTATGCCGGTGAAGAGTAGGTAGCTATCGGTTCCCTTGTCACCCGGCATTCTTGTTGGCCGATCACCGGCCATATCAAGCATGGGCTCGGTGTATTCGATCCCGGCGAAGTACAAGTCCTGCCCTTCGCGCAGGCGAAGACGTTCGCGCCATCGTTCCTGTTCTGCCGGTGCGGGCAGATCGGGGCACTTGGTCACCACCACGATCTGCGCTGCGCTGCTCCGCGAAGGAAGATCCCGCAGGCGGCCGACTGGCACTAGCGCATCATCGCACCAAGGGCGTTGCCATGTGGTGAGGATGATGTTCAACCCCGCATCCAACGCGCGGTGCTGCACGGCGTCATCCAGCACCACGGCCTTCACATCGGGCACTTCCTGCATGATCACTTCGATGGATGCCGCTCGATCAACACCAACGAATACCCGCGCTTCAGCAAACTTGCGCTTCACCTGCACGGGCTCATCGCCACTGCGTTGCGCTAGGTCATCGGCGAATACTTCGTGGAACGTGCCACCGCTGCGGCCATAGCCCCGGCTCAGTGTCGCGATAGGACCCAGTCCGTCCAGGATGCTCAGTACCAGTTCCATCATCGGGGTCTTGCCGGTACCCCCTAGAGCAAGGTTGCCAATCGCGATGGTGGGTATTCCCGGTCGCGTGGACTTGAAAAGGCCCGTGTCGTATAGCGCATGACGAAGGCGAAGGATTGCTCCATACAACCATGAGACCGGGAGGAGTGCCACGCGCCAGAAGGGCATCTTTGCCATGTCGCGCCGAGGATGGCACGCAGCCTCAAAGATGAAGATCAAAGAACTAGTGTCCGTCCTCGAAAGGCGGGCACCACGCTCGCTGCAGGAAGACTACGACAACAGTGGCCTTCAGGTAGGCGACCCCGAAGCAGAGGTGAATTCGGCATTGGTATGCCTGGACTGCACGGAGGCTGTGGTGGAGGAAGCCGCGCGACACGGTTGCGGGCTCATCATCAGCCATCATCCGGTGATCTTCAGGGGCCTCAAGAGCTTGGTGGCCAATAGCTACGTAGAACGCACCGTGCTGGCGGCCATCCGGAACAACATCGCGCTCTATGCTATCCATACGAACCTCGACAATGTTCTAGAGGGCGTCAACGGAGAAATAGCAAAAACCCTAGGCCTGAAGCCTTTGTGCGTTCTTGACGCCAAGCCTGGCCAGTTGCTCAAATTGACGGTCTTCGTGCCGAGGGACCATGCAGAAGCTGTGCGCAACGCACTTTTCCATGCGGGAGCCGGAGCCATTGGCGCCTATGACGAGTGCAGCTTCAATGCCGAGGGGACAGGCACCTTCCGAGGAGGCGAGGGCACGAACCCGTTCGTTGGCCAGCGAGGTAATCGTCACAATGAGCAGGAGGTTAGGGTGGAGGTGGTCCTGCGGCCCCATTTAGCAGATGTCGTCATCGATGCCGTGAAGCAGGTTCATCCATACGAAGAGGTGGCTTTCGACTTGTATCCGTTGACCAACCAGCTACCCGGCGTGGGTGCTGGCTTGCTGGGCGAATGGGAGCAAGCCATGCCCGAGGCAGAGTTCCTTGCCCTGCTTAAAAGCACATTCAACTTGAGCCAGGTAAGGCATACCAGGCTGTTGGGCAGGCCCGTACGACGTGTGGCCCTTTGTGGTGGATCGGGGGCATTCCTGCTGAGCAAGGCGGTCGCAGCTGGTGCCGATGCCTTCATTACCGGCGACCTCAAGTACCACCAGTTCTTCGATGCCGATGGACGGCTCCTCCTGGCCGATATCGGGCACTTCGGCAGCGAGCAGTTCACTCCCCGGCTCATTCAGCGCTGGCTAGGGGAACATTTCTCTACATTTGCCGTCCGTTTGGCGGAAACCGCCACGGACCCCATATACCACTATTAGACATGGCGAAGAGCGACGTGAAGGCTCCGGTGAAGGTGGCGAAGGCCGCAAGCGACAACGGCAAGGCAGCTACTCCAGCGGCCAAGGCCGAGATCACCATCGCTGAGAAGCTTGTGGAGCTGTTCCGCTTGCAGCATGTGGATTCGCAGGTGGATCGGATCAAGGTCCAACGGGGCGAACTGCCTTTGGAAGTCCAGGACCTTGAGGACGAGGTCGCTGGCTTGGAGACCCGACTGAAGAAGTTGCAGGACGAGTTGGGAGAGATGGAGGGCCAGGTGAGCGAGAAGCAGAACCTGATCAAGGACGCCAAGGCCCAGATCAAGAAGTACGAAGGCCAGCAGGCCAAGGTGCGCAACAACCGCGAGTACGACTCGCTCACGAAGGAGATCGAATTCCAGAACCTCGAGATCCAACTGGCCGAGAAGCGCATCAAGGAAGCGAAGGCCCAGATCGATGGCAAGAAAGCCGTGGTCGACGAGAGCAAGACCCGCCATGACGAGCGCAAGAAGGACCTGGAGCTGAAGAAGAAGGAACTGGACGACATCATTGCGGAGACGGAGAAGGAGGAGAAGGACCTGCAGAAGAAGAGCGATACCGCCAGCAAGCATATCGAAGAGCGCCTTCTGAGCGCATATCACCGAATCCGCAGCAATGCGCGCAACGGCCTGGCCGTTGTGCCGGTAGAGCGCGGAAGCTGCGGAGGCTGCTTCAATGCCATTCCGCCACAACGCCAGCTCGACATCGGCAGCCACAAGAAGATCATCGTGTGCGAGCACTGTGGCCGCATCCTCGTGGATGAATATGTTGTGGCCCGTGTGAAGGAAGGCAAGTAGAAACCCCCGAACAGGAACATGAAAGCCCCCGGTGACGGGGGCTTTTCATTGCAGTGCCGCTTCGATCAGGGCCTGAAGGCTACTGTGAGGAAGGTGCGGTAGCTCTTCCGCTGCTCCGAGGTAGCATCGATCAGCTCCGGGCTGTATTGG
Organism: Flavobacteriales bacterium; assembly: GCA_016710965.1. GTDB lineage: Bacteria > Bacteroidota > Bacteroidia > Flavobacteriales_F > PHOS-HE28 > PHOS-HE28. The sequence goes on along the minus strand of JADJTW010000031.1, from coordinate 179,251 downwards.
AAGAACCGCAAGGGCTGCATCATGTAGTTCAGGCCCAAGTCGACTGTGATATGCTCGCTTCTATAGCCCACGCCCGCTGCGTACGTCTTCTGGCCTCCAGCGTGCAGTGCGTCCCTGGTCTTGTAAGGATCGGCCACGAAGCCCCATCCCGCTCGATAATACCAGTTGCCTGCGCGCCACTCCGTACCCACCCGTAAGGTGTGGATCGCTTGGAAACGATCATTGACAGCGTCGTTCTCAGCAGCAAAATCATAGAGGTCCTCGAGGTTATTGGCTGCGCGCAATTGCATGGCGCTCATGTCGGCATATTCGTAGTCCACGCTCACCGAACCATTGGCTCCTGCGATGTATGCAGCACTCGCGGTGGCTCGCCATGGGGTGCTCAGCCGGTAGGAGAAGGTACCGTCCGGCGAAAGTGCTTCGTAGGCGTAGTTGCCTTCGCTGTCCGGCGTGCGCCATGTGGTGTTCAACTTGGCATTGTAGGCATCGTTCAAGAGCAGCCATTGCGGGCTGTGGATGGAGGCGCCTGTACGCAATCGTTCTGTGATGCGCACCAGGAATCCCGCCTTCACGTCGAAGCCGCTTCCGCTGGTGACCAATGTCTCTTTATAGGTGGCGTTCGACAGGAAGAGCGACTGGTCCAACGTGTTCTCGGCATGCACCGTAGTACGTTCGTACCGATGGCTGAGCACACCCACCTGCAGGCCGAGGTAAAGGCGGTCCCTGAAATTGCCGGCGTAGAAGAAGGAGGTGTGCGCATTACGGCCTTTCGATTCGATCACATGGCGTTGCCGGGTGGGGGAGCCGTATGGTATGAAGCTGTAGTAGCTGGTCGGCTGACCGGCAACCGTATCCATGCCCCAGCCATTCCAAGCGAGGCCCGCAGTGAAGGGAAAGGCATCGGCCACGCCTGCGTAGTCGGTTCCTTCGGCTTCGTTCACGAACCGCTGCAGCATGGTGCTGTTGGCATCGCCACTGGCCACGGTGCTCCAGTGGTAGCTCTGTCGCCTGTCGTAGACCACACCGAACGCGCTGCTGCGCCAGTCCGACCCTTCGTTACCTGGGTAGTGCAGCACCAAAGCCATGTTGGGAAAGGCGAATCGTGCTTGCGTGGCGTTGTCGGTCGTCCTATAGTGCGTGGTCGTTGATGCGTTGATCTCCAGCAACGAAGTGATGGATAGCCCGCTGCTGCGATACAGTGCGAAGCCGGCAGGATTGATGCCCGAGGACACCGGATCAGCGCCTAGGGCGCCGAATGCGTTGGCCATGCCACTGCTCCGCGCAGTGCCACTTGGCGACATCATGGAGATCCGCAGCGCGTCCTCCTCGTTTTGGGCGAGAGCCGTGCTGGATAGCAGCGCGACGATACCTGGGATGATGCTTCTCATACGCATGAGTTCCTCTGGAACGGCATCGCGATCAGCGTGAGCGGATCACGCCCGGGGACCGTGATCCTCCACCAGATCGCGACGGCGCAGAACGATCTCCTCCGCTGCGGTCATTACCTCCTCCGCCAAGGTTCGGTGCTCGCTCAGGTGCTGACGGGCGCTGCGTTGGAGCATGATGTCGGTCATCGCTCCGCGACGGTTGTCGGTTGCCTGGTTGTTGAATTGCCGTGGGCGGTGTAGGTCGAGAACGCGGAACAGGCCGTTCACCGTCGCGAGCACGGTAGCGGTCTTCGACGCGCACCTGGCGGTCGTTCATGCCCGAAGAAAGCCGTACGGGATCACGATACATCGCCCGGGTCTGGTAAACGCCATTCTCCGCCCGGCTGTTGCTGCTCATCGATGGCCGATGGCCGACCACCACATTGCCCGATCCGCCGATGACGATGGGCATATAGCCGCAATTGCAGTTGCCCCATGGCCCCCAGTTGTTTCCGTAGCCATAACCGTAGCCTCCGTAGTTGTAATACGGATCATTGTACCACGCCCACGGGTTGTTGGAATACCAAGGATATTGCAGATGACTGGGGTAGTACCCGTAGCCGAATCCAGGTCCCATCCAGCCGCTGTAAGGTCCTGATCCGTAACCCCAACCGTAGCTCATGCCGATGTTCCATCCGGAGCCATAGCCCCACATCAGGTTGGATCCGAAGCCGAAACGTCCGTAGTTGTAGTAGAAAGGATCGTTGTAGGCCATATCGTAGTAGCTGCCCGAACCACTGTATTGTTGGGCCTGTTCGGAATCGTAGTAGTCATCGGAGGCAGCAGGCGATGGTTGCTGCGCCGGCTCTGCTTCAGCGATCCCTTTCTGAGCCGCTGGAGGCGCCTCGGAAGGGAGGTAGTAGACATCATCAGAACGCTGCGCAGTGGGTGCGAACCCTGCACAGGAAGCGAGAAGCACTGACACCAGTGCGATCTGGAGCGCGCGATTGATGGTGATCCTCATGACCTTTCGTATTGTCCTTCGGGGCTGGAGGCCTGAAGGGGGGTTCGTACTTTAGCCGCCTTCCGCAGAACACCAAAAATAGTACCGCGAAGAAGGGAATGGCCGAACTCTTGACCAAACGATCCACAGACTATGCGCAATGGTACAACGACCTTGTGCTGAAGGCCGATCTGGCCGAGCATAGCGATGTGCGGGGCTGCATGGTGATAAAGCCGCACGGCTATGCCATCTGGGAGAGAATGCAACAGGCGCTTGACGGCATGTTCAAGGCAACGGGCCATGTGAACGCGTATTTCCCGCTCTTCATTCCGAAGAGCTATCTGGCAAAGGAAGCCAGCCACGTGGAGGGCTTTGCCAAGGAATGCGCTGTGGTAACGCACTATCGCCTTAAGAGCGACCCCGTCCATGGCGTTATCGTGGACCCCGAAGCCAAGCTGGAGGAGGAGCTGATCATCCGGCCGACCAGTGAAACGATCATTTGGAACACCTACCGCGGCTGGATCAAGAGCTACCGGGACCTCCCGCTTCTCATCAACCAATGGGCGAACGTCGTGCGCTGGGAGATGCGTACGCGCCTCTTCCTACGAACCGCCGAATTCCTCTGGCAGGAGGGCCATACCGCCCATGCAACCAAGGAAGAAGCATTGGAAGAAACGCGACGCATGCTCGATGTGTACGCGCGCTTCGCCGAGGAGTGGATGGCGATGCCGGTGATCAAAGGCGTCAAGACCGCGAGCGAACGGTTCGCTGGAGCAGAGGAGACCTATTGCATAGAGGCGCTCATGCAGGATGGCAAGGCACTGCAGGCCGGCACCTCGCATTTCCTCGGCCAGAATTTCGCAAAGGCCTTCGATGTGCTCTTCACCAACAAGGAGAACAAGCAAGAGCATGTATGGGCAACGAGCTGGGGCGTAAGCACTCGTCTCATGGGAGCGCTGATCCTGACACATAGCGATGACCACGGGCTTATCATTCCACCCAAGCTGGCACCCTTACAGGTCGTGGTGGTGCCCATTGCGAAGAGCGAGGAGCAAATGGCGGCCATCGCGGCCTACATCGAACCGGTGCTCAAGGCCCTTCGAGCAAAGGGCATCACGGTGAAGCTCGACGATGACGACACGCGCAAACCGGGCTGGAAGTTCGCAGCGCATGAGTTCAAGGGCTGTCCGGTGCGGATCGCCATCGGCCCGCGCGATATGGAGAACGGGACGGTAGAATTGGCCCGCCGCGACACCTTGGAGAAGCAAGTGATCGAAGTCATCGACTTGGCCGACAAGATCGAGCACCTCCTCCAAGCTATCCAGGACAACCTCTACCAGAAGGCGCTTGCCATGCGCGAGGCTGGGACGCGGGCGGTGGACACCTATGATGAGTTCAAGGACGTCATTGAAGCTGGCGGCCTTATCCTGGCCCATTGGGACGGAACCCCAGAAACCGAGGCCCGCGTGAAGGAAGAGACCAAGGCTACGATACGTTGCATTCCTTTGGATGGCGAACGCACTCCTGGTCGTTGCATGGTCACTGGAAAGCCCAGCGCCGGAAGAGTCATCTTCGCCAGAGCCTACTGATGAGCAAGAAGAACACGCCGCCCGATGCGCGTGCGCTGATCCTGAACGCGCTTCGCACCAAGTCGTGCATGAAGCAGGACGTTTATCAGAATACGGCGGCACTGTTCGAGATAGTGAAGGAGCTGTTGCAGGAGATCGCGTCGGACCTAGGCGAGCAGGCCAGGGCCCATGATGGACGACTGGCGGTCGCCTTCACGGACAAAGGTGCTACTGCTTGCGAGCTTCGCGTAGCGGGCGATGTGATCATCTTCCACGTGCATACCAACGTGTTCAAGCTCGATGCAAGCCACAGCCTCTGGAAGACGAGCTACTTGGAAGAGGACGAGTTGCGGGGCTACTTCGGTGTGGTGAACATGTACAACTTCTTGAGCGACTCCTTCAAGTACAACCGGGAGCGTGACCTCGGTTATCTCGTGGCGCGTCTGTTCCTGAACCGGGACAAGAAGTTCTTCGTCCAAGGCAAGCGACAGCTCGGTTTTCTATACGACGACCTGCTGAACAATGACTTGGACCGCGATCGCATCAAGGCTGTCCTTTGGTCTGCTGTCCTCTATGTCCTGGAATTCGATCTGCTGGCCCCGCCCTACGACCAAGTGAACCAGGTGACGGTAAGTGAGATGAACGAGCTGAACGCGAACCTGCAGATCAGTACCGGAAAGCGCCTCGGGTTCCGGTTCCAGTCCGACTCGGATGACATGATCTAACGGCCTTGCGTGTACGACCGGCCTGGTTACATTTGCGGCCCCCGAAAGGGGAACTGAAATAATGGCCCGTTCGTCTAGGGGTTAGGACGCGTCCCTTTCACGGATGAAACAGGGGTTCGATTCCCCTACGGGCTACTACTTCGCATAGGCCTTCCGAAAGGGAGGCTTTTTGCTTTCTGGAAGGGTTAGAAGGCTGGCAGTAAGCTCTCGAGCTGCATGCCCCGGGAGCCTTTGAGCAGGATCAAATGGCCAGCCACCGGATGCGCTCGCAGATCAGCAAGGAGGTCCGCAGCTGAGACGTATGCCCTTGGACCCGAATTCCCGATAGCCGCCTTGAATCGAGGACCAACGAAGAAGACGTCGACTCCCAGGTTTGCGACGCGCTCCGCGATAGAATGATGCTCTTTAGGGGACGAACTGCCGAGCTCGAGCATGTCACCGAGGATGGCCAGTTTCGGTCGCTCGCTGTGCATGTTGGCGAAATTATCGAGTGCTGCTGCCATACTGGTCGGGTTGGCATTGTATGCGTCCAGCACCAGATGATTGCGGCCCGAATCCAAGAACTGAGAACGGTTGTTCCCAGGCTGATAGGCGGAGAGCGCATCGGTGATCCGGTCATCGGGCACGTCGAAATGCTGACCCACGGAAATGGCCGCTAGGGCATTGGGCAAATTGTAGCTTCCAATCAGATGCGTCGTCGCTTCGCGCGCCAAGCCATCCCGCCCTTTGAACGCGATCCGAAGGAAGGGGCCGGAATCCACCATCCGCCCGCACGTGTCAGAGGTGGCACCGGTACCGTAGGTGATCAGTTCAACATCATGTGCGCGTTGCATCAGCAAGGGGTCGTCTGCGTTCACGAATAGCAAGCCTTTCCCAGCGCGAACGAACTCGAATAGTTCGCTCTTGGTCCGGAGCACGCCTTCGAAGTCGCCGAAGCCTTCGAGGTGGGCTTTACCGATGTTGGTGATCAGTCCATGCGTGGGTTCCGCGATCGCGCACAGCTCGGCGATATCGCCTGGCTTGTTCGCGCCCATCTCAATAATGGCCATTCGATGCTGCTTGTTCAGGTGGAGCAAAGTGAGAGGCACCCCGATATGGTTGTTCAGATTGCCGGTGGTCGAGAGTGTCGGGAAGGTGGTGCCCAGCACTGCCGCGAGCAGCTCCTTCGTGGTCGTCTTCCCGTTGCTTCCGGTAATGCCGATCACCGGAAGCTTGTACATCCTGCGATGCTGGCGTGCAAGGACCTGGAGCGCGATGAGCACATCGGGCACGAGCAAGCAGCGGTCGTCCTTCACTACGTGCGCATCATCGACTACGGCGAATCGGGCGCCCTTCGAGAGTGCATCGGCAGCGAATGCATTCGCATCGAAGCTTGGCCCTTTCAGCGCGAAGAACATGCAGCCGGGACGGATGGCGCGCGTATCGGTGCATGCCCCGCTGCATTCCAAATACAAATGGTGAAGCTCCTGGATCGTCATACAAACAGAGACCCCCGGCTCAGAGGCCGGGGGTCGAATGTAGTTCCAGTGAAGAACGGTCAGCGCTTGCCCTGCTGGTCGATCTTGCTGCGGCGCTTATCGTCACCTAGGCCCTTGGGGCTGCCCACGCGAGTCATCGCGCAACGGAAACCGATGGTGGCCGTGCTTTGGCGTTCGTCCAAGTGGCGTCGAGTGCCGGGGTTAGCCCAGTAGATACGGTCGGCCCATGATGCGCCTTTGTATACTCGGCTGCGATCGTTCACCAAGGTGGTCTTGCCCCAGTCGTACATCGGGTTGCCTTCGAAGTCAGGCTTGTTCGTAATAGATGCTGCTCTCAACATCGCCGTCGCGGAAATCGATGTTATCGCTCTGGCGATAGTTGCGGCGATCGATGTTCTCCTCTACTGTCACCGTGCGAACACGCACATCTCCGGGTTGGTCGGCCTGATAGTCGCTGATGCCACTGAGCAGTTTCGGACAGATCTCCAAGTCCTTGCTCTTGATCAGGTCGATCATGTCCTGCACACGCTGCATGGCTGCATCATGCTTGCGGGTGTTGTTGAATTCGATCGCCTGCTCCACAGTGGTCAGCAGCTCGTCGATCAGGGCTCCTTCCTCATCCGTCGCGCGGCCCTGCATGGTGGTCTGGAACTCGGTGAGGTAGTACTTGATGCCATCCACATCATAGATGACCAGGTCATGCTTATCCTGCACGGCGCCATCGCTGTTGAGCACCTTCGTCTTGAACACATTTCCGCGGAAAGGACGGAAGTCATCATTGTCCTCCGGGCTCAGCGGGCGATAGACGTCCATGACCCACTCGCTCACGTTGCCAGCCATGTTGTACAGGCCATAGTCGTTGGGCCAGTAGCTGAAGACCGGTGTGGTGATATCGCCGTTATCGTTCAGGCTGCCGGCAACACCCATGTAGTCGCCACGGCCGCGCATGAAGTTGCCGCGGAAGTCACCGTAGAAGGCACCGCCTTTCTTACGGCTGTCGTAACGGACCCAGTGTCCGTTCCAAGGGAAGATGCGGCGTTCCACAACACGCTCATCCACTGTGTTGCCTACGAGGCCGTAGGCCGCGTATTCCCACTCTGCTTCAGTAGGCAGGCGGTAGCGGGGCAACAGCACGCCATCCTCCATCTTCACGTTGCGTGTGTCCTTGTTGGGGTTGAAATCCGTCACGCCGTCCACTTTCTTGCCGCTTTCGTACTGGCCAGCCAAGTACGCGTCGGTCGTGAAGTGGTCTTCATTGATCTGGTTGGTGTAGTGCTCGAAGAGGCCTTCGCGGATGAGGATGATCTCATTCACACGATCGGTGCGCCAAGCGCAGTAGTCGTTGGCCTGAAGCCAGTTCACTCCCACCACCGGATAGTCGCGGTAGGCCGGATGGCGGAGATAGTATTCGACATAGGGCTCGTTGAATGCGAGCTTGCTCCGCCAGACGAGCGTATCGGGCAGTGCCTTCTTGAAGATCTCCGGATAGTCCGCGATGAACACGCGTTCCAGCCAGTAGAGGTATTCGAGCCAATAGAAATTGGTCACCTCCACCTCGTCCATGTAGAACGAGGAGACCGTTACCGTCCGTGGGATGTTGTCCCACTCATGGCGCAGGTCGTCCGTTACACGGCCCATGGTGAACTGGCCGCCCTCGACGAGGATCAAGCCAGGCCCGTTCTCCTGCTCCTCGAAGGAGGCCTTCTCGAAGCCGCCGTTCTTGGAATCATTGTAGTTCCATCCGGTGGCACCGCTCTTCTCGAATTGGCAAGCTGAGAACAGCGCGGCTCCCGTGAGCAGGATCCCTGTCTTCCTTGCAAGGCTCATGATCTTGGGGGTGTTCGTTAGGGTAATGCTGATCAGAAGGTGGGACAGGCAACGACTCGGAACCTTCTGCGCTTCGGTTTGCAATTGAACGTCATCTGCATGCTCACTTCGTGAGAACCGGCAGTTTGGGTGGTGAGTTTGCTGGTGGTGAGGTCGTAACTATAGCCGAACTTGAACTTATCGGTATGGAAGCCGATGAGAGCGATGAAGGAATCCCGTGTACGGTACCAAACACCAGCCGTGATCGGACCATGGTCGATATAAAGGCCCAAGTTCAACTGACGGAACGCAGCCTGCTGCTGGTATAGTACGTTGGGTGAAATGCGTGTCCTTGCGTCTCCGTACTTGCCGTGCATGCCAAGGGGAATGGCAGCACCTGCATGGCCGGTAAGCTTCATGGGAAGCTTGCTTGTGCCCACGATAAGCGATTCATTGGGTTGCGTGAGGTGGTGAGCGGCGAAGCCTACGAAGAAGATGTCGGTGTATCCGAGGATCCCGGCACTGAAATCGGCGTTGCCGACGCTGCCTCCACGTGGCACATCGTTCGTGTTATAGATGAATCCGCGACGCGGATCGATCTGGTCGCCGAAGGTCAACTTGCTCCAATCCAGTGACTTCTGGAAATAGGTGGCTTGGAAACCGGCCTTGATGGAGAATTTCGGCGAAATAGCCTGTTGGTACGAATAGATGCCGCTTACTGTTGTAGTGTTCAGCGTGCCTTTGCCAGCCTGGTCGTTCGTAACAAGCAAGCCCAAGCCACCTTGCATGCCATCAACGTGCTGGTCGTAGCTGGCGCTTGTGGTAACGAAAGTCCCCGTCAGCGCGGGCCACTGATTTCGGTAATTCAGCACTACGCGAGGGCAACGAGCTGTGCCGGCGAAGGCCGGGTTCAAGTAGAGCGGATTGGCGTAGAACTGGGTGAATTGCGGGTCCTGGGCTTTGGTACCCATGGTCGCGAAAACACCCAGTGCGAAGCACAGGGCCGCATGCCAACCGGTCCTCTTTATCATGCGCTCAATCGGTTCAAGCTCTCCTTGCAGCGTCAATTGTACGGATCCCCAGCGGTTTCGGTTCCCGGAAGCGATCGGCAATAATAACGAACCGGGGCCGTTGCTCACGTGTTCCAAAAACGCAAGGGTCGAAGGTAGTAGTTTCGATCCGTTCTGTTGAAAACCTGTTGATCGGCTGTTATGAAGCTCCTCCGTCCCTTTCCTCTCATTCTCAGTTGGGCCATGCTTGGCCACGCAGCTTTGGCCCAACGGGTTGAACATCGGACCCTTGAATGGCCATCGACGGCCCCAAGCGCTAATCCGCGGGGAGCGCCGATAGGCAAGGGAATTGGCCCCGCCAGCGGAGCAACGGGCCAGACCAATTTGGCCTTTCCAGAAGCCGTGCTGGACATGGATCGCAATGGACTTCCCCTGCTCTCCGAGGTGATTCCCCTGGACTTCGGGACCACGGCAGTATCAGCATATGTATTCGGTGCTGAATATGCCCTCCTGACCAATGAAGAGAGAATGGTATGGCCCAGTTTGGCCGATGCAGGGTCCGAGCCTTTGGTCACTAGCCATTTATCCTGGCATCGCAAACGACCGCATGCACTGGTTACCGTAGAGCCGTTCCGTCGGAACCCAACCACCGGGGTCATCGAGAAGCTTGTCTCCTTCGATATCGGATTTGTCGAAACGGTCTCCGGGCGAGGTGGTCGCGGAGCTCGCAGCTACCCCGACCATTCACGGCTTGCAAGCGGCGATTGGTTCAGGGTCACCTTGGCGAAGGATGGCGTGTACAAGGTGTCCTATGAAATGCTCAGGGACATGGGTGCAGAGGTGGCCGGTCTGGCTTCTGACCGCATCAATGTGTACGGCAACCATTTCGGTATGCTGCCTTTCCAGAACAACGTCGACCGGCCTACGGACGTTATCCCCAATGCCATCGAAGTGGTCGATGGAGGGGACGGTGTTTTCAATGCCGGCGATTACCTGCTCTTCTTCGCCTCCGGTGCGCAACGTTGGGCCATGGGCGATTCGCTTTTCGCCCATAGCAAGAATGTATTCACGGATTCTGCCTCTTATTTCATTGGTATCGATGCCGATCCGCCGAAGCGGATAGGACCGGCAGTGCTCACTACCGATCCCGTATCGCACACGGTCACCAACTTCCGAGACCGGCAGGTCATCGATCGCGACCTCGTGAATCTCATCAAATCCGGACGAACCTGGTATAGTGATGTGTTCGACCTGACACTTACCTACACGTATAATTTCGAAACGCCTTTTCTCGTGCCCTCCGTGCCTCTCGTGCTGGAAGTCGATGGTGCCGCGCGCACCTTCAATGCGGGAGCCACGGTGAATTACAGTTCGTTCTCGGTGTCCTCCACCGGCGGTTTATCCAGCAGCTTCCAAGTGCAAGGGATCGCCAACAGCTATACTGGTCCGCAAGGCCGCAACTTCCACCACATTGCTCAATGGAGCACGGGCGGCAACAACGTCCCTGTCACAGTCACCTTCAACAAGTTCGATCCTGTCACCTCGGTGGCTTGGCTGAACTACTTGCGCCTGAACTGCACGAGGGAACTGCGCATGACCGGCGATCAGCTCGCTTTTCGGGACCCGGTTTCAGCAGGAACGGGCAACGTCGCTGAATTCGTGCTCGATCAAGCCCAGAATGCGCAGCGGATCTGGGAGATCACCGACCCCACGAACGTGCGCCGGATAGACTACACGGTGAACGGGAGCCAGAAGCTCTTCCGACTTCATGCCGACAGCCTGCGCCAGTTCATTGCATTCCGGGATGCCAACTATCTCACGCCAGTCAAGATCGGCCGCGTGCAGAACCAGGATCTTCATGCCACAACGGTGCCCACGGACCTGGTCATCGTATGCTACGATGAGTACCTCGGGCAGGCCCAGCGCTTGGCTGAGCGCCGTGCTAGCGAGGGCCTTAGCGTCCGCATCGTTACGCCGCAACAGGTATTCAATGAATTCAGTAGCGGAGCACGCGACGCCACCGCTATCAAACGATACATGCGCATGCTTTATGATCGCGCCAGTGCCCCGGAAGAGATGCCGCGCTACCTGCTGCTCTTCGGAGACGGCTCATACAACAATGTCGTGCTCACCTTCGGCAATCAAAGCCGCATTCCCACGTATCAAACAGAGGATGCCATCGATCCATCGCGCTCCTACACCTCCGATGACTATTTCGGGCTGCTCGATGCGGGAGAAGGCGAGTACACGGGCGACCTGGTCGATATCGGTGTCGGCCGTCTCATCGCGCATACGGGCCAACAGGCGCGTGAGCTCGTGGACAAGCTCCTGGGCTACGACGCGCTACAGTTGCTGAGCGCCAGTGGGAACAACTGCAGTACCACCGGTGATGGCGGCATCGCAGACTGGCGCACGCACGTCCTATTCGTGAGCGACGACCAGGAGGGCGATGGTTTCGAAGGGACGATTCACATGGAGCAGAGCGATTTCTTGGCGACGATCGTGGAGACCGAGCATCCTGAGCTGAACGTGGAGAAGCTTTACATGGACGCCTACCAACAACTCTCCACGCCGGGCGGTGAACGTTATCCTGATGCGATCGATGAGTTGCGCGAGAAGGTGCAAAAGGGCCAGTTGCTGGTAAACTACGTGGGCCATGGCGGCGAAGTCGGCTGGGCGCACGAGCGCCTGTTGGACAACAACACGATCTTGGGCTGGACCAACAAGGACAGGCTCCCGCTCTTCATGACCGCCACGTGCGAGTTCAGCCGTTGGGACGACCCGGCCCGCACATCCGCTGGCGAGCTTGTCCTGCTCAATCCAGATGGTGGCGGCATCGGCCTCATGAGCACCACACGGCTGGCTTACTCCAGCCAGAACTTCGCGTTGGCGCAGGACTTCTACGACTTCGTCTTCGAGAACACCGATGAACTGGGTCGCGAAGCCAGGCTCGGCGATACCTACCGACGCATGAAGGTGGCCATCGCAACGGTGCAGCCCACTCTGCGCAATCACCGCAACTTCTCGTTGCTGGGCGACCCCAGCATGCGCCTGGGACGTCCCCGAGGCACCTTGCGCATCACCGCTATCACGGACACGCTCGGCAATCCACTGGATACCCTCAAGGCCTTGGCCACCGTGCGCATCGAAGGCTATGTGGACGACGGCAACGGCGAGCCCATGACCGGCTTCGACGGCGTGGTGGTCCCTACCGTGTATGACAAGAAGCAGGTGCAGTACACACTGGCCAACGATGGAGGCGCACCCTTCGACTTTGAGATCCGCAAGAACATCATCTACCGGGGAAAGGCCACCGTGAACGACGGGGTATTCAAGTTCACATTCGTCGTGCCCAAGGACATCAACTACCAAGTAGGGCCCGGCCGCGTGAGTTGCTACGCTGAATCGAGCTCGCTCAACGCATCGGGCTATTCCAACGACCCGCTCATTGGATCAACTGCAACGGATGTGGTCCTCGATGATCAAGGGCCCCGGATCGACCTGTTCTTGAACGATGACCGCTTTGTACGCGGTGGCATGACCAACGAAGACCCGCTGCTTTTCGCCAAGATCTTCGATGAGAACGGGATCAACACCGTGGGCAGCAGCATCGGCCACGACCTCCTGGCCACCCTTGACGAGAACTCTGAACAGGCCGTGGTGCTGAACGACCTGTATGAAGCTGACCTCGACACCTACAAGAGCGGCCAGGTGCGCTATCGCTTCGATGGCTTGGCGGAGGGCACCCATACGCTGCGACTGAAGGCCTGGGATGCGCACAATAACTCCTCCGAGTCCACCACGGATTTCGTAGTAGCGCCGAGCGCCGAGCTGGCATTGGACCATGTGCTCAACTACCCGAACCCCTTCACCACCTACACCGAATTCTACTTCGAGCACAACCGGCCGTGCGCCAGCCTCAATGTGCAGGTGCAGGTGTTCACCGTAGCTGGGCGGTTGGTGAAGACCTTGAACCGGCAGCTGAACTGCGAGGGTTTCCGCACCGAACCGATGGAGTGGGATGGCAGGGACGATTTCGGCGACAAGCTAGGGCGTGGTGCTTACGTCTACCGCTTGCACGTTTCAACCACCGAGGGCGAGGATGCCGAGAAATTCGAGAAGCTGGTGATCCTGCGCTAGCACAATAAGGCCGACCGTCCCGCGTATATTTGCCGTCCTTTTCCCGAACCGCTGCCCATGACCTTGTCCTTCGTCCGCAACGCGCTGGTGCTCAGCGTTTCCTTCATCGCCTCAAGCGCTCGGGCCCAGGTCAGTACAGGGTGCATCAACCAGCTGACCGGCCAGGACTGCAAGGACGGCGTGCTCAATACGATCACCACAGCGGTGCCCTTTCTCATGATCAGCGTCGACTCGCGCGCGGGGGGCATGGGCGATGCCGGTGTGGCCGCATCCCCCGATGCCAACAGCATCCACTGGAATCCGTCGAAGCTGGCCTTTGCCGAGAACGATGGCGAGTTCATGATGAGCTACAGCCCTTGGCTGCGCAATCTGGTGCCCGACATGAGCCTCGCCTACCTTACCGGCTACAAGCGGCTTGGCAACAAGCGCAGTGCGGTCGGTGCGTCGCTGCGGTACTTCAACCTCGGCAGCATCACCTTCACCGATGTGAATGGTGCCACCATCCGCGACTTCAAGCCTGCCGAGTTCGCCTTCGATATCGCCTTCGCCCAGCAGTTCGGCGACAATTTCTCAGGCGGCGTGGCCATTCGTTACGTCAATAGCAACCTCACTGGCGGGATCAGCGTGCAGGGCGCCAACTCCAAGGCCGGCCAAAGCGTTGCTGCCGATGTGTCCTTCTACTTCGTGAAGCCCGAGATCGAGTTGGGCAGCAGCAAGGAGGGCACCTTCGCATTCGGCATCAACGTTTCCAACGTCGGGGCCAAGATGTCCTACACCGAGACCTCCAACAAGGATTTCATCCCCACCAATCTGCGCATCGGTCCCTCGTTCAAGATGGAACTGGACCAGTACAACAGCATTGCTTTCAACCTGGATGTGAACAAGCTGCTGGTGCCCACCCCGCCCGTGTATGGAACGAAGATCGATCCCGTGACCAACGAACGTGAGGTGATCAGCGGTCGCAACCCGAATGTCGGCGTGGCCTCCGGCATTTTCGGAAGCTTCAATGACGCTCCTGGCGTGGTGACGATGAATGCCGATAGTACCTACAGCGTGCTGCCTGGCAGCCAGTGGAAGGAGGAGATGCGCGAAGTGAACCTCGCTGGAGGCTTCGAGTACTGGTACGCTGGTCAATTCGCTTTCCGCACCGGATACTTCTGGGAGCACTACACCAAGGGCAACCGCAAGTACTTCACCCTGGGCGCCGGTGTGCGTTACAGCAAGTTCGCGTTGGACATGAGCTACCTCATCGCCAACACGCAGCGCAGCCCGCTGGCCAATACGCTCCGCTTCACGCTGGGCTTCATCTTCGACGGCAAGGGCGACCGCAAGAAGCCTCAGTAATGGCTGCAGCCGAAGCCAGCATGCGCGTGGGCTTCGGCTACGATGCACATCGGCTTGCAAAGGGCCGCGAACTCTGGTTGGGCGGGGTCAGGATCGAGCACGGAACAGGGCTCGAAGGGCACTCCGATGCTGATGTGCTCCTGCACGCCATCTGCGATGCGCTTCTCGGCGCCGTCGGACTTGGCGATATCGGCGCTCATTTCCCCAACACTGATGCGCAATGGAAGGGCATCGATAGCAAGCGCCTCTTGGTGGCGGTGATGAGCTTATTGCAAGAACGCGGCTGGCGCGTGGGCAATGTGGATTGTACGCTCGTGATGGAACGCCCCAAGGTGATGCCCCATGTGCCCGCCATGCGCGCGGTGCTGGCTCCGTTGCTAGGTCTGGCCCTCGATCACGTCAGCATCAAGGCCACCACCAATGAGCGCATGGGCTTCGTGGGCCGCGAAGAAGGCGCGTGCGCTTATGCGGTGGCGCTCGTTCACAAGAGTTGAGGCAGGTCCTGTGGCGACAGGTCGGCAGTCCAGGTCGGCGGAACTCAGGACGTATCAGTCGTCGCCGTCGTCCGGGGCCATTTCCGTGAACCCCGCCAGCCCCTGCTCGTCCTCGTAGTAGAACACGCGCAACTGGGCCGTATCGCGCAGCAGGTCGATCCGGCCGATCTCGATGCGGGAGACCGTCACCCCAAGGCGTGCATGAAGGTCGGCGTGCAATTCCTCCCGTTTCCCCGGCTTGATCAGGTCGATGCGCTCATAGATCAACTGGCGCATGGCCTCATGCCGCGTGAGCCAGAGATGCTCCAGCGCATAGGTGAAGAGCAGGATCATGCCATCGGTGAAGACGAGCTCTGCAATGCTGATCTTCTTGCTCACCAGTGCGTTGATCACCGCCACGGCGATCACCGCGAAGAGATAGGTCATGTCCTTGATGCTGATCTGCTCGGTGCGGTAGCGCAGCACGCTGAAGATGGCGAAGAGCCCGAACGCGAAGCCCGTGCTCAGCTTCACATTGTTGAGCAGGACGCACAGGAAGAAGATGAGGATGTTGAAGAGGAAGTAGGTGAAGAGGTAGTCCTTCTTCCGATGGATGGGGTAGTAGATGAGCCGGATGAGGACGAAGAGCACCACCAGGTCCATGACGAACTTGAAGAGCAGCTCCCACAGGTCGTTGTGGAAGAGTGGCATGCCGAATAGTTTCATGGTCGCTGTTTCTGTTTCACGCAGCCCTGCGCAAGCGCTGCAGTTTGCGCATCGTTTCCTTGAAGGCGTTGTGCTTCACCGGCCGCTGAAGGGTGATCATGCCCACGCAGTACTTGCTCATGCCGCTGGGGCGCACGTTCATGCTCCGCATGCGCTCGATGAAAGGCGAACTGCGATCGGCGCGCTCCTGCTTGAGCTCGGCCACCACGATCCCGCCCAGGTCGCTCTCGCCCTGCGGATCGGTGTAGCGCAGGCCAAGGTCCATCGTCAATCGCTCTGCGCTGTTCCTGGCCACGAAGGTGTATCGTGTGAAGTGGTTCCACAGCGACGGCCCCAGTTGATCCGTGCTGCGGCTGGCCTTCTGCACGAAGTCGAGGTGATCACCGCTCAGCGTATCAGGTATGGCCTCCACGCGCATGCGCACCTTATCGGTGCGTCCGCGGCCTGTCTTGCGCTTCACTTCCAGGTACACCAGCCCCGAACCTACGTATTCGCGGTAGCGCACTTTCACCCTGAAGGTGCGCTTATTGTGGTGGTCGCGGTAGTGCCGCATATCCGTGGTGTCGAAGTACAGGCTGCGATACGCCGTGCCACGTACGCCCTTCACCTCCAGTACGCGATAATGCGCTCGCATCGCTTCGAGCAGCGCAGGCAGGTCGGCCTCCGGCAGCACGTACTTGGTATCCACACGGTCCTGCAGCTTCACACCGTCCATCTCCTCCAAAGAGATCGGATCGAATCGTTCGATGATGGATGCAGCTATCTCCAAGGTGCCTGACAAGGGCGCCAAACTTAGGCAACCCACGGGGGGAGACATCGCTGCCAGCGTCCGGTTCATCGGTCAGGGGCTACTTTCGCTCTCCTTTTCGACGACCCATGGCCGAGACCCTTTCGCATGTTGTTTCCTACAGGCGAATGCGGGTGGGGGAATTGCCTGCGATCGACCAGGAACTGATGGAGCGCGCAAGCACGGCAGCGGCCAACGCCTATGCGCCGTATTCGCATTTCCTCGTGGGCGCTGCGCTGAGGCTGAATACCGGCCCCATCATCACCGGCAACAATCAGGAGAACGCCTCTTTCCCTGCCGGGATCTGCGCAGAGCGCACCGCCCTGCACGCCGCCATGTCGCAGGACCCAACGGCCGTCGTCTCCTCCGTCGCGGTGGTCGTTCCGCAGGTGAAGGGTGGAATGCCCGTTTCCCCTTGCGGGATCTGCAGACAAGCATTGTTGGAGCAGGAAGTGCGCCAAGGCTCGCCCATGCGGGTGCTGTTGGGCACCAGCGAAGGCACAGTGATCGAGCTTGCCAGCGCCGCAGACCTTCTTCCTTTGCACTTCGATCGCAGCTACCTCGGCCGCTAGTGCCCAAGAGGGGCGGCCCTGCCTGCAGCAGGCAGGTATATTTGCCCACCCACCGCATGAGCACCAAGACCGCCGCCAACAAAGGCGCTACCAAGGCCAACGGCACCTCCTTCACCAAAGAGATCTACCTCCGCTGGTTCAAGGAGATGATCCTCATGCGCCGCTTCGAGGAGAAGACCGGGCAGCTCTACACCATGCAGAAATTCGGTGGTTTCTGCCATCTCTACATCGGGCAGGAGGCCATCCTCGCGGGCATGATCACCGCCATCCGCAAAGGCGACAAGGTGATCACCGGCTATCGCGACCACGCGCATCCACTCGTGCTCGGCACACCGGCCAAGAACGTCATGGCCGAACTCTTCGGCAAGACCACCGGAACCAGCAAGGGCAAGGGTGGCAGCATGCACTACTTCGACAAGGAGCGCAACCTGTTCGGTGGTCACGGCATCGTGGGCGGGCAGATCGGCCTTGGCGCCGGCATCGCCTTCGCGGACAAGTACCGCGGCGAGGATCACGTGACCTTGTGCATGATGGGCGATGGCGCCATCCGCCAGGGCATCCTGCACGAGACCTTCAACATGGCCATGACGTGGAAGTTGCCGGTGATCTTCATCATCGAGAACAACAACTACGCGATGGGCACCAGCGTGGAGCGCACCAGCAACGTGCATGACCTCAGCACCATCGGCGAGAGCTACGACATGCCCGGCCTCGGCGTGAACGGCATGCGCTGCGAGGATGTCCATGAAGCCATCAGCATGGCCTGCGAACATGTGCGCGCTGGCAACGGACCTTACTTGCTCGACATTAAGACCTATCGGTACAAGGGCCACAGCATGAGCGACCCGCAGAAGTACCGCACCAAGGAGGAGGTGGAGGAGTACAAGAAGCAGGACCCCATCGAAGGCGTGCGTGACACCCTGCTCACGAAGAAGTGGGCGACAGAAGCCGAACTCGATGCGATGGACGAAGCCGCCAAGAAGGAACTGGAGGAGGCCGTGAAGTTCGCCGAGGAAAGCCCGTCGCCTTCCGTGGACGAGCTCTACAACGACGTGTACCGCGAACCGGATTACCCTTACGAGAAGGACTGAACACACACATGGCCGAGATCGTACGCATGCCCAAGTTGAGCGACACCATGACCGAAGGGGTGGTGAGCGCCTGGCACAAGAAGGTGGGTGACAAGGTGAAGAGCGGCGAAGTGCTCGCCGAGATCGAGACCGACAAGGCCACCATGGAGTTCGAGAGCTTCACCGATGGTGTGCTCCTGCACATCGGCGTGGAGAAGGGCAAGGCTGCGGCCGTGGACAGCGTGCTCGCCGTGCTCGGCAAGGAAGGAGAGGACATCACTGCATTGCTCGCAAGCGCTGGCGCAAGTGCGCCGAAAGCAGAAGCGAAGGCGGAAATGCCGGTGAAGGAAGAGAAGGGGGTAAGGGAGGTGAGGGCACCTGCTGCACCAATACCAGCGGCATCTGTTCCCCCCTCTCGTCCTTCACCTTCCGTACCTCCCTCGCCAACGAACGGTCGTGTGAAAGCCAGTCCACTCGCCAAGCATCTGGCCGAAGAGAAAGGCATCGACATCGGTCGCGTGCGTGGAACGGGTCCGGAGGGCCGTGTGA
This sequence comes from Flavobacteriales bacterium, assembly GCA_016710965.1. GTDB lineage: Bacteria > Bacteroidota > Bacteroidia > Flavobacteriales_F > PHOS-HE28 > PHOS-HE28. The sequence continues at coordinate 160,633 of JADJTW010000031.1, read as the reverse complement.
CCAAGAGCGACATCGAGAACTACAACGGCGGTGGTGGATCCTACAGTTCGCCGCAGGTTGAATCGTTCACCGAGGTGGAGGTGAGCCAGATGCGCAAGACCATCGCGAAGCGCCTGGCCGAAAGCAAGTTCACCGCGCCGCATTTCTACCTCACCATCGAGATCGACATGGAACGCGCCATGAGCGTGCGCGAAGCCATCAACAAACAGATCGCGCCGGACAAGATCTCCTTCAACGACCTCGTGATCAAAGGCGTGGCCGTTGCGCTGAAGCAGAACCCGAAAGTGAACAGCAGCTGGCTTGGCGATCGCATCCGTTACAACCAGCACGTGCATATCGGCGTGGCCGTGGCGGTGGAGGATGGCTTGCTCGTGCCCGTGGTTCGCTTCGCGGATGGGAAGTCTTTGCGCGCCATTGGCGCCGAGGTGCGCGACATGGCGAAGAAGGCCAAGGAGAAGAAACTGCAACCCGCCGATTGGGAGGGCAACACCTTCACCATCTCCAACCTCGGCATGTTCGGCATCGAGGAGTTCACCGCCATCATCAACCCGCCCGATGCCTGCATCCTGGCCATCGGCGGCATCATGGAAAAGCCCGTGGTGAAGAACGGCGCCATCGTGCCCGGCCACACCATGAAGGTGACCCTGAGCTGCGACCACCGCGTGGTGGACGGCGCTACCGGCGCGGCCTTCCTCAACACCTTCAAGCAACTGCTGGAAGAGCCGGCGTTGTTGCTGGGGGTGGGGGCGATCTGATCGCTCATGCGATCCATCCTTCTTGTAATCGGTCAGTTCGGGTCGATTGCCGTGCTTTTATTCTGCGGCGGCTGGCATTTGCCCTGGTGGGCGTGGGTGCTCTTTGCACTAGGCCTCTTGGTCTTCGCATGGGCGGTCGTATCGCTCGGCGGCAACAACTTCACCATCCTTCCCGATCCGCGCAGCGCGAACACGCTTTCGCAACGCGGCATCTACCGGTGGTTGCGTCATCCCATGTACACCGCCGTGCTGTTGTGCGGCATCACGGTTTCCTTCGGTGCGCCGAGCATGGCGCGTTGGATCGCACTGGCGGTGTGTGCGGTCGTGCTGGTGATCAAAGTGTTCCACGAGGAAGCGCTGCTCACTGCAAAGCATCCGGACTATCCGCAACGGATGAAGGGTGTGGCGCGCTTGCTACCCGGCGTTTGGTGATGTTCTCGCTTCCCAAACCTTGGCGGGTATTCCCAGGAATTCCCGTTTGAACCAGAGCTCGAAGCCGGGGTCGAGGAAGGCGTAACCGTCCGTGGTCCGCTCGATGAGGTCCTTGCCCTCGAGCACGGCACGCGCCTTTTGCACATTGCGCGAGGTGCCCAGTCGGTGCTCATGCATCACGGCGGCGCTGGTAAGCTGTGTTTCGCCATTGGCTATGGCGCGCAACATGTTGATCCCGGTTAGGCTCAGGTTCTCGCATTGCAGTTGGTAGAGCGGGGTATTGGAGTCGAGCACCAGTTCCAATGCGCGCTCCAGTGCGGCGTGGTCGGCCTTCTTCCGCGTGAGGCTCCACGTGAAATGTGCGAGCTGTTGCACATACCACGAGTGGCATTTCATGGTATTGGCCAGCGCAGTAGCAAGGCCGGGCGCAATGCTCCTGCCCGTGCTCTTGAACCGCGCAACGATGAAGGGTGTCCAATGTTCCAGGGCGATGCGTTGCAGCCATAGGATGTCACCGAAGCGGAAGAAGGGTTTGCCGCTGTGGTCGAAGAGCTTGGCCATCATCTGGCGTTTGCTGCCGTAGAGCACGTAGGTCACATGCTTGTGGCGTTGCCAATGGGCGCGCATCAGCTTTTGGGTCCGGAGGTCGTCGTACCAACCGGTCATGTTCTGGAACTCATCGACGCAGATCACCAAGCGCAACTTCTTGGCTTGGGCGATCCGTTCGGGCATGTCAAGGATGTCGCCCACATGCTTGCTTGCGTGCTTCCAATCGAAGCCGATGCTGATGCCGGGGTCAACATTGTTGCCCACTTCGATGCGTGGGTTGATGTTGCGGAAGAAGGTCTTCGCGTTGCGCACCTGCTCCTCCCATTTGCTCGATGTGGCCTTGAGCACTTCGCGCGAAAGGTTCTCGAGGAATTCCTCGAAGTTGTTGCAGGCGAACATGTCCAGCACGGCCACGCGGGCGTTCTTGCGCTCCTGTCCCAGTTCGATCGCGGCCTGCTCCACCAAGCTGCTCTTGCCCCAACGGCGCGGACTGATGAGGATGGTATTGATGCCGCCGGCCATGTTGCCTTTGAGCCGCTCCAGGTCCTTGGTGCGGTTGGTGAAGGTGACCCGGTTCACGGTGCTGCCGAAATCGAAAGGGGTGGTCTCTTCTTCCATGGTGCCCAAAGGTAAGGTACCATATGGTACCATACCAATAGGTAGGATAATTTCACCTTCCCTCCCCAGGCGGAGCGTAGGCCCCGGGCGTTGGAGCGAAGTAGCGCCCATCCACTTCTTCCGGGCCCAATACATCGGCGCAGCGCAGCACCACCGTGCCGGGGTCCACATCTTGTGGGACGCACAACGCATCATCCTTTGTGATGATGGACACCGCCTTCTGCGGACCATCCTTCGCCGAAAGCAGCAGGCTTTCCACGCCCGTGCTCCAGTACAGCGTCACGCGGTCGTCCATCGTTCCGAATTCGATGTTGCCCGGATCCACGATCGCCTTGGATAAACCTTGGGCGCGTGCTTCGGCGATGCGATCGAGGTGCCATTGCGTGCGCTTAGCATAGAAGGGCGCCACACGTTCGGCCTCGACCATGCGGTAAGCACCGCAGAAGGCGATGAGCAGGACGATCGCCCAGCGCCACGAGGCTTGGTCCCAAGCACGGTAGAGGAGCACCAGGATGGTCCATGCAGCAAAGCCGAAGTCCACTTGCTCGCGGTAGCGGTCGTGGCGAAGGTCGGGCAGGTAGAGACCAACGAGCACATAGAGCACGAGCATTCCCGAAGCGAACAACTGCACGGCTCTTCGATCCTTCCATAGGACCACCATGCACAAGACCGCGAGCACGATGACATCCGGGTAGTGCAACCACGTATGCCCGGCTTGTTCGGCGATAACGCCCGGCCGGAACAGACCGAAGACGAGCGAGGGGAATGCGATCCGCTGCGCGAAGGACAATTGGGCCGCCTCGTAGGTGCTCATACTACTAAAGCGCATTGCGGCGAACATGATCGCACAAATGCCGAGCGGAACGAGGATCGGCCGACGTTGCCGATGGTCCAGGAGCATGATGGATCCGAACAGGAGCAACCACGCCATCGGATGGCTGCTGAGCGCGACGATGAACAGCAGGCACGCTAGAATGATCCGCGTGCGCCCTTCCAGCTTGTCGTGTACGGCAGTGGCATGGAAGAGAATGATGAGGCCCACGCCGTAGTACAACTCGAAGACCGGGCAGAAGAGGCCGTGCGCAAGGCCAACGAGCTGGACGACCGCAAGTGCGAGCACCGTGCGTCGATCGTGGAGCACGAAGCCAGCAAAGCCTATTGCGAAAAGGAGGAAGACAACGCTACTGAGCGAATGAAGGGTGATGACCGAACGAAGTGGAAGCCCGAGCTTCGCGCCGAGCAGAGGCAGCCATTCGGCGAATGCCAGCACCCAGCGGCCGTGCTCGATGTGGAACCCACCCTCGTTGATCGTGCGGAACAGGTAGTAGCCGCTGTCGGCATAGAGCCGTTCTTCGGCGAAGCGCCACGCGAATTGGGCCAGAAAGGCCATGACGAGGATCGCAAGCACCACCGTCAACCGGTCCAGCCATCGTCCTGTGGAGCGCGTGCTCATGGCTGAGGATCCGGCGGGAGCGGGGGTGTAGCGCCCAGTGGGCGCGCGGAAGTAGCGCTGGTCCAGCCAGGAAGGGTCCATGATATCCCAGCGGCGAAAGATGAAGCGGTCGAGCTGCGCGCGAACTTCGGGCAGTTCCAGGTCCTCGGTGGTGATGAGCGATACCGTTCCTTCCGGGCCGTTCGTCGCCGAGAGCAGAAGGCTCTCCACCGACGTGGACCAGGAGAGGTCGATCAGGTGGTGCGGTGGCCCGAAATACACCGGTGCCTGCACGATGCCTTTCGATGCTCCGCGCTCGCGTGCCGCGTCGATGCGTGCCTTGGTCAATGCTGTGCGTTCGGTGTACCAGGGTGCGATCCACTCTGCGCGTACCATGCGGAATAGCCCCGCTGCTGCCAGCATGGCCAGCGTGATCGTGCGCCATCGCGCCAGCGGCAGCAAGCGAAGGGCGATCACGAGCAGCACCCAGGCCGTGGTAGCGAAGTTCACCTGCTCGCGGTAGCGGTCGTGGATGAAGCCCGGCAGGAAGAGCCCGGCCAATACATGCAGAACGAAGAGACCGCCGAGGAGCACGAGCACCGACCGGCGCTCGCCCGAACGCCAGAGCATGGTGGTGGCGGCGAGGGCAAGGATCGAAAGGTCGGCGTAGTGGATGGCCAGGTAACCAGCGAATTCCATCATTCTATCCAGAGCGAAAAGCGCAAGGAGCTTCTGTGGATCACGGAGGTCGGCAAGGAATTCCAGGCCGCTCTGCTCGTACACGCTCAGGGTGAGGAAGCGCACGATGAGCATCACAACGGTGAGCGCGAACAGCACCACCAGCAGCTTGCGGTTGCTCCAGGCCTCTTCCAAAGCGATCGCACCGAAGGCCAGGAACAAGCCCAGGAAATGGCTGGTGATGGCACCCGTGAAAAGCGTGATGAGGAGCAGCCATCGCCAGGCGGGCGCAAGCCCTTCGCACCGATTCACAGCAAGGAAGAGGATCAGGAGGTCTGCTCCGTAGTACAGTTCGAAGATGGGGCAGAAAAGGCCGTGCGTGAGGCCGATGAGATGCACGGCAGCCAGTGCGATGACGGCGTCGCCATCGCGCAGCACACGGCCCGCGAAGAGCATGCAGGCGCACAGCCACACCGCATTGTTGAGGGAGTGCAGGACGATGAGCGCTTTCATCCCCAGCCCGAGCTTCACGCCCACCAGTGGCAGCACCTGCGACAAGGCCAGCACCCAGCGCCCGTGCTCGATGCGGAAGGTGCCCTCGTTGATGACCCGCGCCAGGTAGTAGCCGCTATCGGAATAGAGCCGTTCATCCGCGAAGCGAACCGCGAAGAGCGCAAGGAAGCCGAGCACCGCCCACGGGAAAAAACGTGCGATCGCGATAGCGTAGCGGTCGGTGCCATTGCCGGTGCTGGCCATGCGGTGAAAGTAGGGGGCGCTCTACTTTTCAGCCGTGCAAGCCGTGCTGGACAGTCCCATCGAGTACCTCAAGGGTGTTGGGCCGCAACGCGGCGAGCTGCTGCGCAAGGAGCTTGGCATCACTTGCTTCCGCGACCTGCTCTTCCACTTCCCCTTCCGCTACATCGATCGCAGCCGCTTCCACCACGTGCGGGAGATCACCGACGAAATGCCGCAGGTGCAATTGCGCGGCAAGCTGGGTCCGCTGAAGGCTGTGGGGGAAAAGCAGGGACGTCGGCTCACCGCCACGCTCACCGACACCACCGGCTCCATCGAGCTCGTATGGTTCAAGGGATTGCGCTGGTTGCAAGGCTCGCTGAAGCCCGGAGAAGAGTACATCGTTTTCGGCAAGCCTTTGAGCTATAGGGGCCGCCCCAACCTGCCACACCCCGAGATGGAATTGGCCAGCACCTGGGAGCACGGCATCGACGCTGCGCTGCAACCCGTGTACAGCATCACGGAGAAGCTGGCTGCTCGCGGCCTCACCAGCCGTGCCATCTGGAAATTGCAGAAGGCCCTGCTGCCGCAGATCGCCGGGCAATTGCCCGAGACACTGGGCCGCGACCAATTGCAATTGCTGGGCGGCATGGGCCGCGAGGAGGCCTTCCGGCAGGTGCATGCTCCGCGCGATCCCGGTTTGCTCGAAGCAGCGCGCCGCCGCCTCAAGTTCGAGGAACTCTTCTTCATCCAGCTCGGCTTGCTCCGCCAGAAGCAGCTCGCGCAGCGCACGCAGCATGGCCATGTCTTCGACCGCGTAGGCGATCTGGTCAACTCGTTCTACACGACGCAACTTCCCTTCGAGCTTACGGGTGCGCAGAAGCGCGTGGTGAAGGAGATCCGCAAGGACATGGGCAGCGGTCGCCAGATGAACCGCTTGCTGCAAGGCGATGTGGGCAGCGGCAAGACGCTCGTAGGACTGCTGTGCATGCTTATCGCGCTCGACAACGGATTCCAGGGAGCGCTCATGGCACCCACGGAGATCCTTGCACAACAGCACTTCACCACCCTCACGCGCATGTTGGGCAGCATGCCCATCGAAGTGCGCCTGCTCACTGGCAGTACCAAGGCCGCCGAGCGAAGGAGCATACTGGATGCCCTTCGCTTGGGCGCGGTTCACATCATCGTGGGCACTCATGCGCTGCTGGAGGACCGCGTGGTCTTCCACAAGCTCGGCCTCGTGGTCATCGATGAGCAGCACCGCTTCGGGGTGGCACAGCGCGCGCGCTTGTGGGCCAAGAGCACCGTGCCGCCACATGTGCTCGTGATGACCGCCACGCCCATACCGCGCACGTTGGCCATGACGCTCTACGGCGATCTGGACACCAGCATCATAGACGAGCTGCCGCCAGGCCGCAAGCCCATCCGCACCGTGCATCGCTACGACAGCTCACGCAACGCGGTGTTCGGCTTCCTGGAGAAGGAGATCGCCATGGGCCGGCAGGTCTATGTCGTGTACCCGCTCATCGAGGAAAGCACCAAGAAGGACAGTTCACCCCAAGCCGCGCTCGACCTCAAGGACCTCACCGACGGATTCGAGAGCATGTCGCGCCGATTCCCATTGCCGAAGTACGCCGTTGGCATGGTGCATGGGCGCATGGACCAGGCCACCAAGGACTACGAGATGGCACGCTTCAAGAAAGGCGAAACCAGCATCCTCGTGGCCACCACCGTGATCGAAGTGGGCGTGGACGTGCCCAATGCCAGCGTGATGGTGATCGAGAACGCCGAGCGCTTCGGCCTTTCGCAATTGCACCAGTTGCGCGGGCGCGTGGGCCGCGGTGCCGATCAGAGCTACTGCATCCTCATGACCGGCGACAAGCTGGGCAACGATGCACGAACCCGCATTGCCACCATGGTCAGCACCAACGACGGTTTCGTCATCGCGGAGACCGATCTGCGGTTGCGCGGTCCCGGCGATCTGCTCGGTACGCAGCAAAGCGGTTTGCCTCAATTGCGCATTGCCGATCTCGTGGAGGACCAGGAGCTGCTGCAACAGGCGCGTCAGGTGGCACGGCGCACGCTCGAGGAGGATCCCGACATCAGGCTGCCCAAGAACGCGCCCATCGCGAACACGCTGCGCGAGCGCAAGGACGAGGTGGTGTGGGGAAGGATCAGCTGACTATGCCCGCAACGCTGCGCGGCGTCGGATCTCCTCGGGGTCAAGCACATGCCGCAGGCTGCCGCGCGCGATCAGGTACTGCGCCACGGCGTAGGTGATCAGCACCGACCACTTCGCGTGCTCCAACGGCCGCACGAAGCGCGCCGTGGCCAGGATGCTGTCCGAGGCGATGAAGAGCACCGCCCCTGCGAAGACCATGAGAAAGCTCGGGAAGAACGTGCGCCCGAAGCGAAGCGCTGCGCCCAGGCCCATGAGCGTGATGGCCACGGCGTACACCCCTACCGGCGTCAGGATGTTCACATCCACCTTTTCCAGCAGCATGTTGCCGAAGAGCGCACCGTAGACGATGACGATGGCGGCCAGCACCGATTGGATCAACAGCCCGTGGCCCGCGCCTGCATCGGCGATGTTGTGCGCGAATGCGAGCGTGTAGCACAACTGCGCCAGCAGGAAAGAACCCAGCCCGATGAGGAAATAGAACTGATCGAGGTGGTCGAACATGAGCGCCACATCGCCCCAGAGCGAGAAGAAGAGGCCCAACTGGATGAGAAGGGTGAAACGATCGCCCACGCGACGGCTGTTGAAGAAGAACCAGCTGCTGAGCAGGATCATCATCAGCGGCTTGCACACATACACCAGGATATGCAGGTCGCGCAGTTCGCCCACGATGGTGCCGAGCGTCGCGGCGGCGTAGGCCACACCGTTCACGAGGTGGTTCTTGCGTAGGTCCATGAAGAGGGGCGAAGGAGCGTCGCCGGTGGTAGGAGCGGCGCCAAATTAGTCGCCCGTTGCACCGGTGCTGCCGTATTTCGCCGAATGCGGCAGGGAGGCCCTGAACACCAGCGCGGGAACGCCCCGATGCACGGTGCGCTTCTCGTACAGCATGCCATTGCGTTGTGCCACGGCCTGGCTGCGGTGGTTCTCCTCGTCGATCAACGAGATCACTGATGGAGCGAGCCCGTGCTCGGCCGCGAATTGCTTGTAGGCGATCGCGGCTTCGGCTGCATACCCTTTGCCCCAGTGCTGAGGCAGGAAGTGGTAACCGATCTCCAGTTCCTGCGCCCCATCCACCAATTGCGTCAGCAGACCGCATTGGCCGATGGGTTCCCCCGTGGAACGCAATTCCACCGCGTGCAAGCCGCTGCCGTCCGCCGCGTACCGGTCCAACGAACGTTGGATCATCGCCATGCAATCGGCGCGGCTCCCCAAGGTTAATGGCATGAAGCGGATCGCCTCGGCGCTGTTGATGTAGTCCATCCACCATTCTGCATCAGCAGCGACCAGCTTGCGGAAGTGCAACCGCCCCGTGAGCAGGCCGTTGAGCGAAGGGATGGGTGGCTCGATCACGCGGGCGAAGATGCAGTGCGCAAAATCGTCGCCAGATGGAGCAAGCTGACAACTCCTGCGGAAAGCACCACGGGGAACCAACTCCATGCTCCTGCCACCATGCAGAGCGCGATGCCAAGGCCGGTGGACAGCAGGATCCGCAATCCCTCCAGGTCGACGCCCGGACCACGTCCGTCCAGCAAGAGGCCCAGGTCCATCAGCCACAAGACGATGAGCCCAGCCAACGCCCAGTGGCTCCATGCTGGCAGATCGGCTTGCTTGAACAGGAAGAGCGTGGTGATCACGAGCAATAGTGCGAACTGCACGGCCACATACAGCCGCACGGGCGGCGGCACGGCCGTATCGAATTTGATGTAGCTCGCTTTGTCCTTCGGTCGTGGCCTTTGGGACCCGCCGAGGTAAGCCGGTCGCCAACCCGGCGGCTTCAGGAACACACGCAATTTGTCCGACCAGGATGCGCATTGGCGCGCAAGCGCACCCAGCTCCACCCAGTAGTGGAAGTTCGCACGCAACGGATCCCACGTACGCAACGGAGTGGTGATACCATAGACCGGTTCCTCTTCTTCCTGTTGGAAAGTGCCGAAGAGCTTGTCCCAGATGATCAGCGTGCCCGCGTGGTTGCGGTCGATGTACTTGGGATCGCTGCCGTGATGCACGCGGTGATGGCTGGGCGTGTTGAAGAGCCACTCGAACGGCCCGAGCTTGCCCACCGCCTTGGTGTGGATCCAGAACTGGTACAGCGTGACGAAGGCGCCCACCGTGAGGATCGTGAGCGGATGCACGCCGAGCACCCCCACCGGCACATAGAACCAGAAGCTGAAGAGCCCCTGCCACCAGCTCTGCCGCAGCGCCACGCTCAGGTTGTACTCCTCGCTCTGGTGGTGTACGATGTGCGCAGCCCAGAGGAAGTTCACCTCGTGGCTCAGGCGGTGGAACCAGTAGTAGAGCAGGTCGATGAGCAGGAAGGCGAGCAGCCAGGTAAGCGAGGTATTCGGTAGCGTGAAGAGCCGCGCGTTATCGTACACCCACAGGTACACGGCGAAGATCACCGTCTTGGTGAAGGCTCCCACTACTTGCGATCCGATGCCGCAGCCGAGGTTCGCAACGAAATCGTTGAAGCGATAGACCCTGCGCCCGCGCCACGCGCTCCATGCCAATTCGAGCCCTATGAGCAGGAAGAAGAGCGGGATGGAGAGGATGATGTAGCCCATGAACAAGGCGAAAGTACCCGTCGGGTATCTTCGCCCGCCCGCCCGCTCAAGCCCATGCGCATCTCCTACAACTGGCTCCGCCAGTACGTCCGCACCGATCTATCGCCGCAACAAGCGGCCGCCATCCTCACCAGCACCGGACTGGAGTGCGAGAGCGTGGAGCCGCACGAGCCGGTGAAGGGCATGTTGGCCGGAGTTGTTGTGGGCCATGTGCTTCAATGCGACAAGCATCCCGATGCCGACCGCTTGACGGTCTGCACGGTGGATATTGCCCAAGGAGAACCCTTGCGCATTGTCTGCGGTGCTCCGAACGTGACGGCTGGACAAAAGGTGCTGGTGGCTACCGTCGGCTGCACCTTGAACATGACCGATGGCACCTCCATCGTGATCAAGAAGAGCAAGATCCGCGGGCAGGAGAGCAATGGCATGATCTGCGCGGAGGATGAGCTGGGGCTGGGACAAAGTCATGCAGGGATCCTGGTCCTCGACGTTTCCGCAGTGCCCGGCACACCTGCCGCCGATCAGCTCGGTCTAGTCAGCGATCATGTGCTGGAGATCGGCCTTACGCCCAACCGAACCGATGCCATGGGGCATGTGGGCGTGGCGCGCGACCTGATCGCTGCGTTGAACCACCGCAAGGGATCGGCGCTGGAACTTCAATTGCCCGATGTTTCCGCCTATCGGCAGGACGTCGAGGCACGCAGCATCAAGGTGGAGGTGCGCGATGCGAAGGCTTGTCCGCGCTATGCGGGCGTTACGCTCACGCAGGTGAAGGTCGGTCCATCGCCGAAGTGGTTGCAGGATCGTCTCACGGCCGTCGGCCTAAAGCCGATCAACAACGTGGTGGACGTGACCAACTTCGTGCAGCATGAACTCGGGCAACCGCTGCACGCGTTCGACGCCGATGCCTTAGCCAATGACCGCATCGTGGTGCGCATGGCCGCTCCCGGCGAAGCCTTCACCACCCTCGATGGCAAGGAGCGCAAGCTGGACGCTGGTGATCTGGTGATCGCCGATGCCAGTGTGCCCGCTTGCATCGCCGGTGTGTTCGGTGGTGCCAAGAGCGGGGTAACGGAGAAGACGACGAGCATCTTCCTGGAGAGCGCCTGCTTTGAACCTGCAACTATTCGCCGCACTGCTCGTCGCCACGGCTTGAGCACCGATGCATCGTTCCGCTTCGAGCGTGGCGTCGATCCGGAGATCACCGTGTACGCATTGAAGCGTGCGGCATTGCTGCTGAAGGAAGTGTCTGGTGCGCAGATCAGTTCTGTGATCACCGATATCGACCACACGCTGAAGCACCGTTCCGAAGTACACCTCCGCTTCCACGACCTCGAGGCTTTGAGCGGACTGAAGATGGAACCCGATGCGGCGGTGCGGATCCTGGAACTGCTCGACTTTCGCATCCGCGAGCGCAACGCGCAGGGTGTGCATGTTCAAGTGCCTGCGTATCGTGTAGATGTCCATCGGCCGGCCGACGTGATCGAAGAGATCCTGCGCATCCATGGCTTGGATAACGTGCCCGTGCCCGAGTGTTTGCAGGTTCCAGCGGTGCATCGACCGGCGCTCACGCTGGAAAGTCTGCATGATGGGCTCGCCGCGCATTTGGTCGCGCGCGGCTTCCGGGAGATCATGACCCCCTCGTTGGTAGGCGCCGATCGTGCGCACAAGTTGCTCGGCGATGACGAACTCGTCGCACTCGCGAATCCATTGAGCTCCGAACTTGATGTGCTGCGGCCGACGATGCGCTTCGGAGTGTTGCAGGCCATGTCCCACAACATCAACCGACAACAGCGCGATCTGCGCTTCTTCGAGCGCGGCCGTGTGTACCGTCGGAAGGGAACGGAGGTGGTCGAAACGGAATCGCTCTCGATAGCGCTCACCGGTCAGCGCTGGCGCGAACACTGGCGTGCGGAGGACCGGGCCGTGGAATGGGCCGATGTGAAGGAGGAGGTCGAATCGGCGCTCGCGCGCCTGGGCCTGCGCGATCGCTGCACTTGGCAAGCCACCACCGACAATGGGCTGGATGATGCCGTGCGCATCTTGGTGGACAAGTATCCGGTGGGCATCATGGGTCGCGTTCAGCTGACCGAGGCGCGGCATGGTGATGTGGAACAACCGGTGTATTGCGCTGAACTGGACGAGGAGGCCTTGCTGGCGGCCTGTGTGAAGGAGCGTATCGCTTTCGCCGATATCGCGCGATTCCCTGCGGTGCATCGCGACCTGAGCCTGGTGATCTCCTCGGACACCCGTTTCGATCAATTGGAACAGGCAGCGTACAACGCCGAGCGCAAATTGCTCCGCGCGGTGGAACTGTTCGATGTGTACGAAGGCGGTAAGTTGTCCGCAGGCACCAAGAGCTACGCGCTCCGCTTCACTTTGCAGGACGACGAGAAGACCCTTACTGACGAACAGGTGGAAAAGGCCATGGGCCGCATCCGCAAAGCGCTCGGGGCCGAGGTGGGAGCGGAAGTGAGGAGCTAGGCCGGACACCGGCATGGCGTCCGTGGCCGTCTCCATGGCACAACCCACGGCCATGCGGATACTTCACACCCTCGCGTTCATTGCCTCGACCATTTTCGCTTCTGCTCAAACAGTGAACACCGTTCAGAACGGGAACTGGGATGCGCCTTCGACCTGGAGCTGCAATTGTGTGCCTGCGCCGAGTTCATCGCTTGTGATCATGCACTCGGTACAATTGCTGGGTGATCTGAACATGCTCTACCCGCAGGTGCAAGTGACCAACACCGGCGAGATCATGACCACTTTTCCGGTGAACGTCATCAACGACGGTAACTTCATCATGGAAGGTCACGTGTTCTTCCAAGGCTCGTTCATCAACCTGGCACTGGTGGACATCACCGGTTTCTTCGAGGTCGCTGGCGTCTTCCATACAGATGGCAACCTGGTCATGGACGGCGGTGTCCTGCAAGTGGAGGGCAACTTCATCAATTTGGCCTCGGTCGACGGCACTGGTAGTATTTGCGTCATCGACTCCACCACCAATGAAGGGGACATCTCAGGTACAGTGGACATCTGCGACGCATCGCCCACAGTGTTCACGGCACCTTTCGTTGATGAGAACACGGGGACGATCGCCGGCACTGTGACCTACTGCAGCAATAGTGCTTGCGCCACCGGGATCATGGACGGGTTGCTTGCACGCATCACCTTTGGTCCGAACCCCGCGGACGATCGGGTACAGCTCGGTGGCCTTCTGGCTGGTGCATCCTATGTGATCATCGATGCCACTGGTCGCACATGCGCATTGGGCAGCATCTCTTCCGATCGTGCCGAAGTGGATGTCACAGCTCTTGTGAGCGGGGCCTATCGCCTGCAGGTGCGCACGGCGGATGGATCACGTACGCTGCCTTTCCTGATCGTGCGCTAGGGCACGAGCCATCTTACCACGGTGGCCAGCGCATCGGCCTTGCCTTTCACACCCACGAGCTGCGCGCCATCTTCGGGATCGTAATTGAGCAGCCAGGCCACGAGGATCTCGCGTGCCGCTTGAGGCAATTCATGGATGTCGTCGGCGTGAACGGTGCGCAATGCAGGATCCACGGGCAGTGCGATCACCTTGTCGTCGCGCTCACCGGCATCGAGCAATTCGATGATCCCGATGGGCTCCACGTCGACGATCGTTCCGCTGGGCAGGCTTCCGCAGAGCACGAAGACGTCGACTGCATCACCATCGCCTCCTTCCTCTTTCAGCGTGCGGGTGCCGGGGATGAAGCCGTAGTTGGCGGGGTAGGGCAGGAAGCGGATCCTGCGCGGCAGGCCGTTGCGCCGATCGATGGGGAAGCTGTTCGTCGCGCGGTCGTACTGGCGCTTCTCCACGCCCCCCGCAGGGATCTCGATCACGGCGCGCAGCACGCCTTGCCGCACGAAGGCAGGCAGTTCTTCCAGATCGGTCATGGACGGTGCGGCCTTGTCCGCGCTGCAAGATCGCGACTATGGCAGCCGGTAGCTCACGCTGATCATGCCTCCGACTGCGCTCGACCGCCGCGTGCTGCCATCCTGCGAGAATCCGTCGCCGAACTGCCCGCGTGCCGCCGGCTCGATACCCAAGCTCCAGGCAGCATTGAAACGGTACCGCACATACGCGCGTGCCGTCCACCCCAGCACGAAGCGCTGCATGGACAGGTCGTTGAAGGTGATCTCCTCGGCTCCGTTCGAGGGGATCGACCCGCTGTGCGTGGTGAGCAGTCCGATGCTCGGCCCCCCGCGCACGCCCAAGCTCCAGCGCCCTTGCACGAGGTGCGCATCGAGGAGTCCGACGGCTTCCACGTAGCTGGTGCGATTGATGCGCTCGCGCGCTTCGCGGATCACCACGCTGGCATAGCTGCTGTCCAGCGTCATGCGCAATTGGTTGATGGTGACGTTCACGTTCTGCGTGGTGAAGAAGCCGGTGGCGGTATCGAAGCCGGTGACGATGAGGATGGTGGTGTCCACCGGATCGAGGAACCACGAGCGGCTGGTGCTCAGTTCGGAACGGCTTTCCCCGGGCGTGCGCAGGCGGTCGGCATAGGTGCCGTAGTGGACGCCCAAACCCAACCCCACGTTGCGGCCCATGCGCACAAGCTCAGCACCGCCGCCGTATGTGCGTTCAGGGCTCACGTTCCATGCGGCGCTATTGCCCCCGCTGTAAGTGCTCGTGCTGTTGAAGGCACCGATGAGCGCAGACAGCTCCCACGGAGAGCGCGGCGTGATCAACGGAGGTGCGATCGGTGCGGGGTCCGGTGATGCGTTGGCGGTTTCGTTGGGTTGAACGGCCTCAGCGAGCGGTGGATCCACGGGAGCGGCCATGGCTGTCGGTACCATCGGTGTGGGATCAACGGGTAGCGTATTGCCTGTGGATGACATCGTCACTGGAACGGTATCGCTCTTCACCGGCACGTTCACCGCTCCACGCAGGCCCGGAGCCGGCAGTGTGACCTGCACAACCGACTGGTCGCGCAAGCACCACTCGCAGTTGCGCCCGGGCACTGCGGTGTACCTCATCGAGTCGTGAACGTTTGCCGCGCTGTTGGCCGGATCGGATGCCGGGGTCACTGCCGATGCATCGGTTGTGACTGCATCTGGTCCTGGCTGAAGCGGATCGATCTTCAGATCGTCGGTCACGTCGTTCACCGGTGATGCGGTCATCGTTCCAGAATGATGCGTGTTGGCGATTTGCGGTGCTGGCCGACCAGCGTCGGTTGTGTTCGCCATGCGCTGATCGACAGCGGGAGAATTGGATACTGCACGCTCATTGGCGGTCGTCGTGGCCCTGTCGCGCACTGGGCGTTGTTGCGGACGTTCATTGCTCACCGTCCGCTCGATCGTCGTGCTTTCTACTTCGGCAATTGGAGCGTTCACCACTTCAGATCGGCTCGCCGTGGTCTCCTCCATCGTGTTCCCGGTCACGCCCGCTTCCACCGGACCTGCCGCACCTGCTCCGTGTCCTTCGGCCATCACGGGCACTTCGCTCGCTGGCCATAGCAGCCATGCGGCGATGATCACCGCAGCGGCGCCGCCCACCATCCAGAGCGCGCCACCGCGTCGTCCCTTGTGCTGCGCGGCTATTGCGCGTTGCGCGTCGAGCCAGTGCGCCTCCTGGAAGGGGAAGTCGCGCTCGGCCAGCTTGCGCCGGGCCAGCTCGTCGAATTGTTCATTGCTGTTCATGGTGTGGCGGTCGTTGCGGTGGATGAAGCCATCCGTGCCAATGCGTTCTGCAGCACCTGTCGCGCATGCGACACGTGCCATTTGCTGGTGCCTTCGCTGATGCCGAGCATCTGCGCGATCTCCTGGTGCGGGTAGCCGTCGATGGCGAAGAGGTTGAAGACACGCCGGCTCATCTCCGGTACGCGTTCCAGCAGCACGGCGAAGGCATCGGCCTCCATGTGGTGCAGATAGTCGTTCACCTCGGCCAGGGTGCTGCTCTCCAGCGGAGCGTCAAGCGTTTCCGAAGCCTTGCGCTGCTGCTGCGCGCGATGGTCGTCGATGACGGTGTTGATCATGATGCGTCGGGTCCAAAGCTCGAAGGGCACTTCGGGCTTGCGCTTGCTCAGGCCATTCAGGATCTTCAGGAAGCCCTGGTTCATGCGGGCCACGGCGTCCTGCTTGTTGCGTTCGTATCGGCTGCAGATGCTCATCATCTGCGGGTACAGTGCACGGTAGAGCTCATGCTGCGCCCTGGGTTCCTCCCGCAGGCAGCGTGCTATGAGCGATTCGTTCACCATGCTTCGATGTGAGCGGGGGACTCCGCCGGATCGCGAAGCCCCCGATCACGCATCATCCGATCAGCGCTTGACGAAGCGCAGGGCAACGGCCCTCGCATCGTTGCCGAAGCGCAGCATGTACAGGCCGGGCGCCAGATCGCCCACCTGCACCTGCGTGTTGTTCCCGCCAGCGTTGATCAGGAGGTTCTCCATGCGTACCACTCTGCCATTCATGTCCGTGATCGTCATGGGCACGTTGCCGTTCAGGGTGGTGTAGAAGCGAAGGTTCAGCGCATCCTCCACGGGGTTCGGCCATGCCGTGGTTTCTTCCACCACTGGGCGATCGTCGATACCGGTGGGCAATTGGTTGAGCACGTTGACGGTGAATCCGCTGCGTTCCGCGTTTTCCTGTGGCGCCAGTCCCGTGTAAAAGCCATCGCCATCGATCGAGATCGAATCACAGGCGGTGTCCGTGCAACCATTGTTGTCGGTCATGGTCAGGCAGAGGTAGTACGGCCCTCCGTTGGCGTAGAAGTGCGTGGGGTAGGGGTCGGTGCTGTCGGGCGTACCGTCGCCCCAGCTCCAAACGAACTGGTAGTTGCCGCTTCCGCCGCTGCTCAGGTTCCAGATCCAGAGCTCGTTCGGGATCGGGCTTCCACCGCCGTTCGGGTTCAGGCTGTCGATCTCGTAGGCCTGCATCACCCAGAAACCAGCCTGGCACCCCGTGGTGCTGTCCGGCACACATGCACAGGCGGCGCTCCAAGTGCCGGGGGTGGTGGTTCCGAAAACGGTGCATGGCGTACCGGGCATGTTCGGTCCGTTCACGATCTGCAGACAATCGTACACGACGGGGTTGCTGCTGATCCAGCCGTTGGCATCCACGACGACCGTATCGCAGAGTGTGCTCGTGCAACCACCGGCATCAGCGATGGTGAGGCAGATGCCGTAAACGCCTTCCATGTTGAAGATGAAGTTCGGCTCGGCCGAATTCGATGTGCTTCCGTCAGGCATCCACCACTGGTAGGTGAACGGCCCGGTGCCAGTCGTGCAGTTGGAAACGCTCATGCTCCAAGGTGTTCCACCGCCACCGTTCGGGTTGGCACCGGTCTGGCTCACCGTGAAGCAAGCATTGCAGGTAACGGTGTTAGGCATACAGACGCACGAGGTATTCCAGGTGCCACCGAATGTGACGCCGCCATCCAGACTGCAAGCGGTGCCCGGTTGAGCGTTGCCACCCGGAACTCCCAAGCAGTCGGTGTTGGTGTTTCCGCAGTTGAAGACGACATAGACATAGTTCGAATCCGGAAAGAACGAATTGACCGTGTAGGTAACCGTCTCGGACTGTATCGCACCCAAGCATGCTGTGCTCACCACGAACCAGCCTTGGAAGGAATCCATGGAGAGGTCGATGGAAAAGCCGCAATTCGCGTCGACCGGTACGTCGATATCCAGCGCGGGCTGTGTGTTCTGGACGGTGAGGATGTTCACGTAACTGCTGGGGTTGCAACCGATCACCTGGCCTGAGATATTCACCAGGTACGGTGGCAGCGGCTGAGCAAAGGCGGCCATACCCAGCGCGAGCGATGGTCCGAGTAGGAGCGAGCGAAGATTCATTTCGTTGGGTTTAGAGTGAGCTAGTGCTTCACCGCCATACACGGGGAATGATGGCGCCAGGTTGGGTCGACCCGAAAATTAAGGCCTGCGTGCTTGTCGGCCGGCCCGTACAAGCGAATGCCCCGCCTGAGCAGGGCATCCGCGACAATTGTTACGGAACTAACGGTTGCGCACGAAGCGGATGCTTGCCACGGTGCCAGATGACCGATCCGTCACCCGAGCGGTGTACATCCCCGTGGGCAGTGCCGCCACATCGATGCGTTGCTGGTTGCGACCTGTGTTGAGGACACGTTGCTCTTGTGCGACAACGCGGCCATTTACATCGATCACTGCGATGTTCACGGCGCCATCGAATCGGGCATTCAGCGCGAGGTAGAGCTGATCGGTCGCCGGGTTCGGCCACACATGCACATCAGCCAGGGCTGGTGCGTCGGTGAGGCCCATTGTAAGCGGGTTCTGCACGTTGATGGTGAAACCATTCGCACGTGCTTCATTTCCGTTCGCTTCGGGATCGATCGCCATGCCGTTGAGGATGCCGTCCGGATCGATGGAGATGCTGTCGCAATAGGTGCTGGTGCAGCCGCCGGCATCAGCGATGGTGAGGCACAGCAGGTAGGGACCATTGCCGCTATAGGCATGGGTGGGGTAGGCGCTGCTGCTGCTGCTGCCATCGCCGAAGTCCCAGAGGTAGGTCACAGGGAGAACGTTCGTCGTGCTCAAGTTCCACACCCAGATCTCGTACGGGATTGGGGTGCCCACGCCGTTCGGGTTCGTGCTGTCGATGTCATAGGCCTGCATCGCGTAGAACGAAGCAGCGCAGGTTCCTCCGGTGTTGGAACTATCGACACAGGCACAGTTGGCGTCCCAGAGGCCCACGTAGTTGGTGCCGAAGAGCCAGCAAGGCGTACCTGGCTGGGCAGGGCCGTTCAACTGGCCCATGCAGTCGTACGCTCCACCGGTGGTGTCGGCATCGCAGGCACAGTCTGCCGTCCAAACACCCAAAACACCTGTTGCTGGGCTTTGGCAAGGTGCGCCAGGCACATTCGGGCCGTTGGCAATGCCGAGGCAATCGACGCCGCCGTTGCTGCTGTCAGCAACGCAGATGCAGTTGGTGCTCCAGGTGCCGGTAGCTCCCGCGAAGGTGGTGCAGGCAGTGCCTGGCAAGGCCGTGCCACCTGGCAGGCCCAAGCAATCCACCATGGAGTTGCCACAGTTGAAGGTGACGCTCACCGCCGTGCTATCGAGGAAGGGCGGCACACCATATTGCACCACCTGCGATTGGATGGCGCCGAGGCAGGGTGTGCTGATGGTGAAGCCCCCGCCTGCGGTGCTCAGCCCGATGGTGACGATGAACGAGCAGGACGGTGGGAGCACTGGTACATCGATATCCTGCGCGGGCAGCGTGCCAGGCAAGGTCACGATGTTGACGGACGAGTTCGGGGTGCAACCCAGGACCGTACCCGCAATGGTGACGCTGTAGGGCTGCTGTGCGTGCGCAGCCATGCCTAGTAGGGCAGACGCGGTGAAGAGCGAGTTGCGTAACAGGTGTTTCATGGTCGGTTGGAAAGTTTGGCTTCAGGTTTCAGGACCATACACGGCTCATGGATGCCGAGGGTTGGGTCGAAGGTCGGATTTTACCCGAGCGCGGCATCGAGCACAGCATCGTCGGCTTCGTTGGGCAGGGTCACCTTCAGCATGGGGGAGCGCTTCATCTCCTGCTCGATGCTCCACACCGCATTCGGGTTACGCGCCCAAGCACGGCGCGCAATGCCATTGTTCACATCCCAGTGCAGCATGGCCTTCAGTCGGCGGTTGCTGTCGGTGCTGCCGTCGAGCACCATGCCGAAGCCGCCATTGATCACTTCGCCCCAACCAACGCCTCCGCCATTGTGGAGGCTGATCCATGTAGCGCCACGGAAGGCATCGCCCACGAAGTTCTGCACGGCCATGTCCGCCGTGAAGCGGCTGCCGTCCCGGATGTTGCTCGTTTCGCGGTAGGGGCTGTCGGTGCCGCTCACATCATGATGGTCACGACCAAGGACTACTGGTGCGCTGATCTCACCATTCTTGATGGCGTTGTTGAACGCTTCGGCGATGCGCACACGGCCTTCACTGTCCGCATAAAGGATGCGGGCTTGGCTGCCCACCACCAAGTTGTTCTGCTGAGCGTTGCGGATCCAGTGCAGGTTGTCGGCGATCTGTTGCGCGATCTCAGTCGGGGCCTCTTTTAGCATCGCCTCCAATACATCACCGGCTATGCGATCGCTCGTCTCCAAGTCCTTCGGATCACCGCTCGTGCATACCCAACGGAACGGACCGAAGCCATGGTCGAAGCACAACGGCCCCATGATATCCTCCACGTAGCTGGGGTAGCGGAACTCTTCGCCTTTCGAACCACCGATGTCCGCACCGGCGCGTTTGCTTTCCAGTAGGAAGGCGTTGCCGTAGTCGAAGAAGTACATGCCTTGTGCGGCGAGGGTGTTCACCGCTGTCACATGCCTGCGCAGTGTTTCCTGCACACGTTGTTTGAACGCCTCAGGGTCCTTCACGATGAGCGCATTGCTCTCTTCGTAGCTCAGGCCCACCGGGTAGTAGCCGCCCGCCCACGGGTTGTGCAAGCTGGTCTGGTCGCTGCCGAGGTCCACCTTGATATTGCGCGTAGCGAGCCGCTCCCAGAGGTCCACCACGTTGCCGAGGAAGGCGATGCTGTGTGCTTCGCCCTTCTTCTGCCAGGCCAGTGCTGCATCAATGCACGCGTCCACATCGCCGATCACTTCATCCACCCAGCCCTGGCTTTGGCGTTTTTGCGCGGCGGTGGCGTTCACTTCCGCGCAGATGGTGACGACACCGGCGATGTTGCCTGCCTTGGGTTGTGCTCCGCTCATACCGCCAAGCCCACTGGTAACGAAGAGCTTACCCTTCGTCCCCGCCTCCTTCAACATCCGGCACGCGTTGAGCACCGTGATCGTCGTTCCATGCACGATCCCTTGCGGACCGATGTACATGTAGCTGCCCGCCGTCATCTGGCCGTATTGCGAAACGCCCAATGCGTTCATGCGCTCCCAATCATCGGGCTTGCTGTAGTTGGGGATCACCATGCCATTGGTCACCACCACGCGCGGCGCTTCGGTGTGGCTGGGGAAGAGGCCGAGCGGATGCCCGCTGTACATCACCAGCGTCTGCTCATCGGTCATCTCGCTCAGGTACTGCATCACCAGCCGGTACTGCGCCCAGTTCTGGAACACCGCGCCGTTGCCGCCGTAGGTGATCAGCTCGTGCGGATGTTGTGCCACGGCCGGATCCAGATTGTTCTGGATCATGAGCATGATGGCCGCCGCTTGCTTGCACCGGGCGGGATACTCACCGATCGGCCGTGCGTGCATCGGATGCTCGGGTCGAAACCGGTACATGTAGATGCGGCCGAGCTCCTTCAACTTCTGCGCGAACTCTGGTGCAAGGGTCGCGTGGTGCTTCTTCGGAAAGTAGCGCAACGCGTTCCGCAGCGCGAGCTTCTTCTCATCTGCGGTAAGGATGTCCTTGCGCTTTGGCGCGTGGCTCACGGAAGTGTCCAACGGCCGGGCTGGGGGAAGGACATCGGGGATGCCTTCGCGTATGGTCTGCGGGAAGGAGAGGTCGGAAGTAGTGGCGACGGGCATGCCGCTAAGATCGCTGGAAGGACTGGACTCTAGCGTGCGATAACGAAGCGCTGTGGCCGGAACCCTTCCATCGTCAGCACATACACGCCCGGGGGCAAGGCCTGGACATCGATGCGCGCATTGGTTGTTGTGACCCGCTGTACGAGTATCGCGCGGCCTTGTAGATCGGTGATGTAGCAGAGCGCGCCCGGTGTGTAGGAGGAAAGGACAATGAAGTCGAATGCGGGGTTCGGATGGAACGATAACTCAGCGGTACGGTCCTCATCAATCCCGACTGCCCAATTGATCTGCGGAGGCGATATGATCGTATCCCCGGCTATGATGGCACCGACCAACGTGACGCTGTACTCGATAATTGATTGCCTTCGACGTATGACCTCAATGAGCCCTAGCCCTTCTTCATACTGAACATTTACGATCGCCGTCTGGTCATAACCTGTGAAGAATGGATGAAGGCCTGGAGAAGGCGAAGAGTACAAATTGATCCCGCCATTCAATCCAGTGGGCACGATCTGCAAAGACTTTGAGCGCACTACTCGGCGACCATTATTCGACATCGACCACTCTGCGAGGAATCCAGTTTCCACATTTGCGGACCACACGACCGTGCTTTCCAGCAATTGTCCAGGGTGTGCGCCAAGAACCGGATGGGATTGATTCAGGATCGCTCGATCAAAGACCCAGGGGTTCTGAGGCATACGCCAAAACCACGGTAATCCACCACCACCCGGATAACCATAGCTTGGCGTTGTCCGAGCCACGGAAGTAGCGTATCGCACGCTATCCTGGAAGTCCTCCCGGCCCAAAATGACCGCCCTCCAATAGTAATGTGTGGTCTGCGGGAAAGGAAAACCTCCTTGTGGAGTGGCGGTATAGGTGTCAACTACTCGATAGGTTAGTTCATCGCCGATTTGAAAGTCGAAGAAATCCATCGGGTCCGTCAGAAGGATGCCAACCCCCGCCCCCTCAACCCCAAGCAGATCGTGGTGAATAGCCCCACGTCGGAAATTCATGATGCCGAACGACTGGCTCAGCAGAATGGAGTCACCATCGCTCAACAATATCTTCTGTAGGGTGTCGAGTATACCAAACACGTTAGTCGCCCATTCTTCATCTACGGTTGCAGTGATCCCATCTGCCGCATGGAAGATCCATGAGGCGCCGACGTCAGTATCACTTCGGATAAGCACGGTGTCCTTCCCTTGGAAGGTCCAATTGTTCTCCGAGCGAATGCACTCGTATCCCATGAACTGTGGCTGATCCACACGCACGAAGCAACCATCGCATGGCCCTCCCAAACTCGCCGGGCAGGTATCGCACACCACCCCGATCAGGTTCAACTCATACCTGAAACTGTCCGGTCCTAGCGTGTCGATGTGCATGACACGGATCTGGTTGCTGATCGTGTCCGTGCCGTCGTTGCTGTAGTTGTACCTGTATGCGGGGTTGAGGAGCGCCCAGTTCTGAGCATGCGCCGCGACGCAGAGCAGAAGAGTTCCCAGAAGCGCTCGGTTCCGCATGGCACTGGAAAGATAGCCGCGCAGGCCGGAACGCTGCCTAACCTCTGGCTTTCCTCACGGCCTCATGCCCGAAGGGACAATGCTTGCACCTGTTCCCGCAGCAATACCCGCGCCTCAAGTGGTACTGTTCCGTGAAGACCAGGTAGCCTTCAGGCGAGAAGTAGTAGTCCCCCTCTTGCAGGCCCGAACGTTCGAACCGTTGTTCGTCCTGCTCCACCGACCCATTGTTCTCCTGCTCCATGGCCTGAATGCCCAAACACCGGCGGCGGCAGTTGGTTCGCTTGCGGCGCGAAGGTCCTTTTCGCCGAATGCTATGGACCCATGGCGGCACGTTCTTTTCACACGCCGCTGTTGGCAGGTGGTCGTTACCAGCACCCAAGTCCCGCTACCCGCCCGGATAGCTTCGCGTTCCACGCTCATGGCACCCCTGTTCCCTTCGCCCAACGCACATCTCTTCGCACGGCTGGCCTTGGTCATCACGGGCCTTTTCGGCAGCGGCTTCGTGGCCATCGATGGGCAGTACAAGCCGATCACGGCCGAGGAGTACATCACGCAGTGGAAGGAGGTGGCCGTGAAGAAGATGAAGCAGCATGGCATACCGGCGAGCATCACCCTGGCGCAGGGGCTGCTGGAGAGCGGCAACGGCAACAGCATCCTGGCACGCGAGAGCAACAACCATTTCGGCATCAAATGCACAGCCGACTGGAACGGCGGCCGCACCTACCACGATGACGATAAGAAGGACGACTGCTTCCGCGTGTATAGGGACGCGGCTGAGAGCTTCGAGGACCATGCGAAGTTCCTGCAGCGCGCACGCTACGCTTCCCTCTTTGAATTGAAGCCGACTGATTACAAGGGCTGGGCGCACGGCCTGAAGAATGCGGGCTACGCCACCGATCCCCGGTATCCCCAGAAGCTGATCGACCTGATCGAGCGCTACCAGTTGCACAAGCTGGACGAAGGCGTTGATGTGAACTACAAGCCGAAACCGGCTGATGAACGCCCCGTCGTGCGCCAGGTGCGTGGCGGTCGCAGGCCCGCTGCTGGCGGCGAGATCGTGATCGCGGGCGGGCGCAGCGTGGAGGTCTTCGAGGGCCGGATCAAATTCGTGCGGACAAGGGCCGACGATACCTTCCGTAAGCTGGCAACCGACTTGGAGATGACCCACGGCATGATCGCGCGGTGGAATGACATGGACAAGGAGGCCGCACTGGAGGAAGGACAGATCATCTACATCCAGCCCAAGCGCAATGCGTGCAAGAGCAGCGCTACCCACGCCGTC
Organism: Flavobacteriales bacterium; assembly: GCA_016710965.1. GTDB lineage: Bacteria > Bacteroidota > Bacteroidia > Flavobacteriales_F > PHOS-HE28 > PHOS-HE28. The sequence continues at coordinate 136,422 of JADJTW010000031.1, read as the reverse complement.
ACCGCTGGTGAAACGCTTTGGTCCATCAGCCAGCAATACGGCGTGAAACTGAGCAAGCTGGCGAAGTACAATGGGCTTGATGCGGACGCGCCGTTGAGCGAAGGCCAACGCATCGCTTTGCGCAAGCCGCGTCGCTAGCTGTCGCGCGCCTGCTTCACCTTGTGCATCATCAGCGGTGCGATGGCGCGTGCGCGTGCCTTCGCCATGTCAGCCCGCGGACCGGCGAACAACTCATCGATGCTCGCTTCCCACGCACCCAGCCACCGCTCGAAATGCGCGGTTTCCATCCGGTGCCGCTGGTCCAGGCTGATATGCACCGCCATCGGGTCGCCTTGGTAACTGCGATCGCCGAAGAGCACCATGCGCCAGAAGGCCTCGATCTTGGGAAGGTGAGCGGATAGATCGAGGTGCGTGAAGAAATGGCCGATCTGTGCGTCTTGCGTGACGGAGGCGTAGAAGCGAGCCACCAACGTTCGCACATCATCGGCATCCCTGATGTCGTGCCGTTCGGGCAATGGCTCAGTCGTTCTCACCGGTGAAGCGCACCACATCCTCCTTGGTGCCGAAGAGCACGAGGATGTCGCCCTTCTCGGGGAGGAAGTCGGGGTCCATGACGCCGAGCGCGCCCAGCTTGATGGTGCGTCGACCGAGGAAGCTCTTCTCGCTCTCCTTGCGCAGCACTGTTACCATCCCCAGTTTCCGTTGGCGCAATTCTTCGATCTGGCCCAATGCCCGGCCCACGAACTTGTCCGGCACCACGATCTCCGCGATGATGAAGCCGCCCGGCAATTCGAATTGGTCCACTAGGCGCCGCAGGTTCAGCTTGCGGGCAAGTCCTTCGGCGGCTTTCTCCTCGGGGTGAACGATATCAGTGACGCCCATGCTGTTGAGGACCATCTCGTGCAAAGGGTTGATGGCGCGGCTGATCACGCGCTTCACCTTAAGGTTCACCAGGAGCGCGGTAGTCATGATGTTGGCTCCTTCGTTCTCGCCGATCGCTACCACGGCGGCGTCCACATCGGAAAGCGGCAGGGTGCTCATCGCTTGCGGGTCGTTGCTTTCCAAGCACACGGCATAGCTCACTTCGTTCTTGATCGCCTCCACCTTTTCCATGTCGTGATCGATGGCGATCACTTCGTGGCCCATGCCGGTGAGCTTGGCGGCGAGGTGCTTGCCGAAATTGCCGAGGCCGAACACTGCGATCTTCATGATGGATCAGTTGATGAGGATGTCCTCCTTGGGGTAACGGTAGTTGTTCACTTTCACCTGCCGCAGCACGCCGACGAGCAATGTTAGCGCGCTTACGCGGCCCACGAACATCACCACCACGAGCACCAGCCGGGCCGCATCGCCCAACTGGGGCGTCAGGTTCATGCTCAAGCCCACTGTGCCGAAGGCGCTGAAGCACTCGAACGCCAGTGGCATCAGTCCGAGGTCCTTTTCCAATGAGGCCACCACGCTCACCGAAAGGCCGAGGAATACCAGCGAGAGCACGATGGTGGCGAAGGCCCGACGCGTGCTGAGGTTGCTCAGTTCGCGGCCCATGAATTCGATGCGCCGACGGCCGCGCGCCGTGGCGAAGATGTTGAGCGTGGCTATGCCGAAGGTGGTGGTCTTGATGCCGCCGCCGGTGGAACCAGGCGACGCGCCCACGTACATGAGAAGCAGGATGATCATGAGCGAGGGCACGGTGAGCGCGCCGGTGTCCACGACATTGAATCCTGCCGTGCGGGGTGCGGTGCCGGTGAAGAAGGCCGTGCTGAGCCTTCCCCACCAGGTGGGGTGCTCGGCAAGCGTTCCGTTCCATTCGAATACGAGGATGGCCACCGTGCCTACCATGATCAGCAGCGCCGTTGTAAGCAGTACCAGCCGGGCGCTGAGGGTGACCACGCGCGGGTGCCGTTGGCAAGGCTGGCCCGTGAACATGCGACGCACACGTTGCGTGATCCATACCCGCACGTACTTGCTGAAGTTGAAGACGATGCCGAAGCCCAGGCCACCGAAGATGAAGAGCAGCGACATGATCCACATCAACGAATAGTTGAAGCGGAAGGCCGGGTCGTACAGACCTTGCGTGTAGGTGCTGAAGCCCGCATTGTTGAACGATGAGATGGAATGGAAGATCGCGAAGAAGAGCCGATCGCCCGCGCTGGCGAACGGGTCGGCAGGCACGCTGTAGAAGACGAGGGCAGCGCCCACCAATTCCACGGCGAGCGTGAACAGGATCACCTGCACGATGAAGCCCCGCGCACCGCTGAGGGTGGTGTTCGCGATGTCGCGCACGCGAAGTTGCTCCTCCAACGAAGTGCGGCCCTTGAAGAAGAAGGCGAAGAAGCTCGTGAAGGTCATCACGCCCAGGCCGCCGAGCTGGATCAGCAGCATCAGCACGCACTGGCCCATGAACGTGAGATCGCGCCCCACATCGATGGTGGTGAGCCCGGTGACGCACACGGCCGAGGTGGAGGTGAAGATGGCATCGACCAGCGAGATGGGATGCGTGGTGGCATTGGGCAGCTTGAAGAGCGCTGCACCAACGGCGATCAAGAGAATGAAGCTCACCACGAAGAGCAACGCAGGATTGAAGAGCGTGCTGTTGCGGCCCAGTTCCAGTCGGGAGAGCTCGATGAAGGAGAAGATCGCCAGGAAGAGAAGCAATGGCCAGTGGCCAACCTCGCTCCAGAAGGTGTACAGCGCCGTGCGGCTGATGATGAGGAATAGGGCGGTGAGGAACCAGAGCAGTTCGGCCTTGCGCACATGTTCTTTGCGGAAGGCAGCCCGCAACAAGCTGCCCAGCGTAACGAATGATGCGGCGATCACCAGACCGTAGCTCAACTGCCCGAGCAGCACGTTGGTGGTCGCATCGGCACGATACCCGAATTGCAGCAGCACCAAGAAGACGGTGAGCAGGATGACGAGCACCCGCGCCAGGGCCACCACTTCCTTGCGAAGCACCGATCGGAGCAGGGCTTGTTTCATCGGGCAGGGCCAGGCAGACCCTTGGCGGAACGCGGGGCCAAAGCTAGGCGCGGCGTGGGTGCGTGCGATGGAGGTTCGGCGGTCATGGTGCAGGCAGCCGTAGCGCAACCACGTGATGGTCGCGGGTAAGGGTGATCGCCTCCAATGACCCGTCACGGTTCAGGTCTGCGAGCACCGGCGCCAGCAGGCCGCGCAACGGCTCGTCGGTGACTGACTTGCCTTGTTCGTCGAATACCCACGCCTCTTCTGTCCTGGCAGAGGCCAGCGTGAAACGCACGCCGCCATCGCGAAGCCTGATCGACAGGGCTTGCGTGGATGAGACCACCTGCAGTCCGGTGATCGTGGACTGGCCATGCCGCAGGAATACAGAATCATTGCGGACGCACACTGCTTCGACAATGCCGTCCTCATCGGAATCACCCGCACTGAGGATGGTCTCCGTCCCGTCAAGAACAACGCGCTCGTCTCCACCAAGGGAAGTCTCGCGCAGCGCCCCGGACTTGTCCGTCCACACCACCCGTGTCGGAGATAGGTCGGGCCCGGGGATCACAGCATGCACACGGTCAACGTTCTTCAGCGTGGTCTTCACGCTCTCGCGCAGGTTCCCTTTCCGATCGAAGAGCTTCATGGCACCGTTGCCGCTGATGGCCAGCAAGTGGTCCTTGTTGCGGATACGCACATGGTATATCGAGGCAATGGCTGGTGCATCCAGCTGCGGCGCAGCCCATCCTTCAGTCGCCGCGCCTTCGCCTGTGAAGTTGATGATGCGATTGTCCTCCGTGGGAATGAGGACTCGGTATTCCCGTGTGTTGTCGTAGTCGAAAACCGAGAGGGGAGCTGCGGCCTTGGATCGCAGCGTGACCGGGAAGCCTCCGATATCCTTGCCGTTGCGATCGATCATGTAGCATACGGTGGCCGTGTTGAACAGCATCTGCAGCTTGCCGTTCTTGAACCGGTCCAGCTGATGTACCGCGCCCATGATGGGACCATCGAGGGCACGGCTCCAGAGCAACTTGCCCGCCGCCGAGATCAGATGGAGCCTGTGCAGCGTATCCTGCACCAGCACTTCGCGCGTGTTGTTCACGTGATTGATCACCACATCAGGCGTTCGGCGCACCGGTGCAGCCAGCGCGCAACTCCATAAGGTGCCGCTCGGTGCGTCCATGACGATGGCGCTATCCGACGCCGTGTGCCGAAGGGCGATGCTTACGTGCGCCATGCCGTGCGTGGCAGGGGAAAGCTGCACAGAAGCAGCGCCGAAATGAGCCAGCACGGGCAGCCAGGCTGCGAAAGCGGAGTCGTTCTTCAACCCTTCGCGGAAGAGCGTGCCGCCGCGAGCAGGATCGCACCACCACGTGAGCGCTGCATTGTCGCTCATGCGTTGGAAGCAGGCGGTAGCCCGTTCGTCCTCGGCCAGGCTGTTGCCATCGTTCCATGCGTCGATGCTCGAGCGCACGGCATCCACGTCGTCGCTCATCACCACGTGATCGCCGAGGATCGCCCACCATGCCTGTTGCGGCAGAAGCGCATGGCGGCCCATCAGCAGCTCGTACGCTTCCGATGCGTTCATCCGCGAAATGCGCGTGCCGCGATGGTTGGTCGTGTCGCAGGGCGGGAGCGCGCACGGCCTCTCCAGTTCGATGCGCGCGCTCTCGGGGTCGCCCGCCCCGATCACCAACCACCTTCTGCCCGGCTTGCCAGCACTGTCGCAGGCCAGAGCGGTGCCCACGCTGCCATACGCCCAGTTGGGCAGCACTTCCATGCCAAGGCTGGCTTCATCCGCCGGACTTGCGATGGCGAGCTGCCGTTCGGCGTCGCTCACGTGGCGCACTTCCCACTGCACCACGCTCGCCGGCAGCAGACGACCGATGTTCCATGCGCCGGTGCCTTGCGCGGACAGCGATGCGAGCAAAGGATCCGCCGCGACCGGCACGAGCAGGCCGTTGAGCAGTGCTTCATCGGGCCGGGCGTTCAGGTCCAGCGCCAGCCAGCCTGCAGGCAGTGCAAGCTGCTCGATGCGCTCCTGTTCCCAGATCGACATGAGCAAGCCGTTCAGGCGCGCTGTATGAACGAGGACATGCGCATCCGCTCCTTCGCCCAACGTGGCGCGTGCTTGCGCGAAGAGCGTGTCCGAGGCGATCGACGCGTCAGCATCCTGCTGCATCAAGGCCTCTTCCACAAGTTCCGGTGAGGAGCCCATGAACCACAGGCCTTGTCGAAGCGCGATCGCGTACTGCGGCATTTGATCGGTGGGCCATGCCATCGTCACCTGACCGTCATTGATCTTGCTTCGCTCATTCGCTGCAACACCGAGCAGAGCGCAGATGGCATCCGTGTGCTCCTCGCCGCGCCATGCGCCCATGGCCACCCAGCCGGTGCCTTTCGATCCATTGCGCATCAGCGCAATGATCACCTGGCTTCCTGTCACGGCGCTGCGCAATGCCGGGTCCTTTTCCAGGCCTTGCTGCACGTGCGCCATCAGCGTGGCGATGTCATGCGGACCGGGCTGCTTCTCCAGATCGCGCCAGATCAAGCTGGTGTGCGTGAAGCGGTCCCACGCCGCCCATGCGTCGGGCACTTCGATGATCACTGCCACCTGCGCGGGCACTGCGCGCCAGGGATCCGCCCCACCACCCGATGCATCATTCCAGCGCCACACCGTCCATGCAGCGGCGGCTGCTATGGCCAGCAGCACCAAGGCGAGGAACGCGCGACGCATGCTAGCGACAAAGGTGCTCGGGGGCGTTCAGGCCAGGGCTCATCGCGGCCCGGTGCTGTACACAGCGGAGTGTGGACAGGAACCGTCCCAGAGGAAGGTGCTGAGGCCTGCTGATCGAAGGTGCTGCGACTCTCGAGTTTTCCACAAGCCCTTGCATGCGGCGTTTCATGCGTTACATTCGACTTGTCTTCCGCTTGAGCCAGCTTCTCATTCGCTCCAAGGTTCGCGGTCGGCATTGTACGGAGCATTCACTAATTGTTCGACCATGGAGTTGGTGCGTCTCGTCATAGCTGGTGGTTGCGGTGGGAACCGATCGGGTAATTCATGTCTGCTCTCTCCATCGCTCCGAGCAAAGCGAAGGAGTCTCTGTCACCGCGAGGCTATGCGAAGCGGGCTCTCTCTCTCTCTCTCTCTCTCTCTCTCTACGCTAACGCGGCCAACGGCCCACTACGAAATAGCCCCCAGCGCTTGCAACGCCAGGGGCCGGTTGCTCATGTCTCACCCAACTCTGACGTAAGATGAACACAAGCTAGGCAAAGGTACAGGCCTTCAGGGAACCAAGCGCATGGCCCAGGAGGTGTCCGGTACGGCGGGTCTGCTGACACCACATCCGCACGGGAAGGCAGCGCATCCTAGCGGTGCGCTGTCTCCCCGGTACCAAGGAGCGCCACAACAAGTAAGGAGAAACAACAATGCTCAAAGCACTCTTTCTTCTCTTGATGAACCTTGCCCTCGCTGTGACAGCGACGGCGCAGAACCTCGTTCCCAACCCGAGCTTTGAAGACACCACGCTTTGTGATGTCTATGACCCATTGCGAACACAAGCGGTATTTTGGTACAACCCGAACACATCCACACCCGACATCTGGGATTGCGATACTGTACGACGTTGCGGGCAGGTGATGGACCCCACTGATAGTGGGATCCAGATCCAAGGCTACAAGTACGCATATGATGGGGACCGGTTTGCAGGATGTTTCCACTGGTATGGACCTAACAGTTCGAACACCCGGGATTATTTCACGGCAAAGCTGACCTCCCCGTTGCAGGTTGGTACCAGCTACTCCGTAACGCTCTGGTGCGCGCGGCCGAACGGCATGAATGCTGCGATCGATCATATTGGGGTCCATTTCGGTACGGACAGCATCCACGAGCCTTACTCTACGACCTTGCCGTTTGTTCCACAAGCGCAGCTTCGCGATCCAAACAGTACGTACATCACAGATACGAGCTGGGTACAACTCGTGGACACATTCGTGGCTGTGGGCGGGGAGCAATGGGTTACCGTGGGCACCTTCCTGGATGCGAACGATGTTGATGGAATCTGGTTAGGCTGGGGCAGTTTTCCGGGCACGGCGTACTACTGCATCGACCTTCTTGAAGTTCAGCCGCTACTGGGTCAATCCGTTGTTACCTCTCCAGAAAGCGATGATAGGCTGGTCCTTGAAGGCCCATGGATGGTGTGGTACGGACAAACTGCGGACGGGCTTGCGGTGGTTGACGCCAGTGGTCGGGAGGTGTGGCGGTTCAATGGTGGCACGGTCGTTCAAGGGCGATACCCTATCCCAAATGAATTGGCAGCAGGGGCTTATGTAGCCTGCGTCAACAGGGGACAATCGAGGTACGGCACGAGGTTCGTCAAGTGAAGTAGTGTGCGATGGGCGAATACCCATTGAACAATGAGAACCAAAGTCTTGCTCGGAGCCATGCTCTTGAGCGTATGTATGCGCGGCCAAGCTCCTGATTGGAACACCAACGGGAACAGCAGCACCAGTGCAACCGGCAATTTCCTCGGAACGGATGACCCTACTCGGTTGACCATCAGAACCGATGACCTGTATCGCATACAGGTGAACGAGACCGAGACCAATACCATCGGCAGTTTCACGCTTATGCCTTGCGATGGATTCGTAGGGATCAGCCCCAGCTCCGATTTCTGGAGCGGCACGTACAAGACACCGTTCAGCCGCCTGCACCTGGCCGAAGGCTCCGGGGACAATGAGCAAGCGCTGGGCTACCGTCCCTGGCAGCGCAACGGCATCTCGCTCACGGGCAATGCCGATCAAGGCTATCTGGGGCAGAAGTTCAGTTTCGAGGATCCTACGGACCATGAGTCGGGTGAGCTTGAGGACTACACCGACATCGTGATCCAGTGGAGCGACAATCCGGGCAAGTGGCTCAAGGACCGTTTGCGCTTCATCTTCACCAGCGCTTACGACGAATCGGCCACGGGCGCGGGCAGTCTGGAAGGGCTGGAAGGCATGCGCCTTTTCCCGGCTGATGATGACAACGTGAACGTGGGCATCGGCGACTGGTACGCGGCGAACGTGAACAGCAGCGGCGCTATCACCGAGCCGGAGGAAAGGCTGGACATCGTGGATGGCAAGGTGCGGATAAGGCAGCTGCCTGATGACGCGCCCACTGAGGACGAGAAGGTGATGGTGGTGGATGATGATGGCGTGGTCCACTGGCGGCCGATGGAGGACTTCGCGGGGCAGACGGATTGCGACTGGACCGTGGAGAACGCAGGCACCAGCGGATCGGGCACGAGCCACGACGTGTACACGGCGGTAGGCAGCGACAACCTCTGCCCGGATGCGGATGACTTCGTAGGCATAGGCACCAGCAGCCCCACGGCCAAATTGCACGTTGCCACGAGCACCGCCGGGTTCGCTGGCACCTTCGAGCTCAGCGGTTCGTCCACCGGCAAGCGCGCCGGTCTGTTCACCACCACGGGAACCGGAACGGTGCATTATGGGGTGCAGTCCAGTGCGAATGGCGCTCTCAGTTCGAACTACTACGAAGGGAACCAAGGTGTGTACGGCGCGGCCACGGCTGATGGCGGAGATGCGACCGAATCCAACCGCGGCGTGCATGGCCTTGCAAGCGTGCTTGCCGACAACACCGTTACGCACAACGTGGCCGTTGATGCCGAGACCTCCACGCAATCCGGTTCCGCGATCACGTACAACTTCGGCGTACGGTCCATCGCGTACAGCTACGCCACAGGCACATCGAATTACGCCGGGTACTTCGACGCCTACGCTCCGAACACCACCAACAACTGGTCGGTATACACGACCGGCGCGGCCTATACGCCCAGCGGAGTCTGGAACCCCTCGGATGGTTCGTTGAAGACGAACATCGTAGCAGCTGACGTGGAAGCGGCTGCACAGGTACTCGATGCCATCACGCTGCATGGATATGATTTCAATCAGGACGCATGCCCGCAGATGGACCTGCCCAATGGCCCGCAACTGGGCGTGCTCGCCGACGAGTTCGCCGCAGTGATGCCCAACCTGGTGAGGGATGCGGTGCAGCCACCCACCTTCGATGCCGATGGGAACCAAGTGCATCCTGCGGTAAGCTTCAAGGCTGTGAACTATGGTGCGCTCGTGCCCTACCTCGTTGCGGGCTACCAAGCGCAACAGGCATTGATCGCGGAGCAAGGCGCTCGCCTGGACGCGCTCGCCGAAGCGCTCGCCAACTGCTGCGCTTCAGGCATGCAATTGCAAGGCAACGGCCCAGCGCACGGAACAGCGATGAGCGTTGACGATGCCACCATCAGCGGAGATGCGCGACACTTTCCATCCAGCCCAACCCCTTCAGCGAGCCGCCCACGGTGCTGTACGCATTGGAGCGCGCTGGCCGTATGCAGCTGATCGCCAACAGCGCCGATGGCAAGCAACTGAGCGTGCTGCACGAGGCCGCGATGGAAGCAGGTGCGTACCAACTGGTGTGGGATACCAACGCGCTACAACCCGGCATGTACTACCTCACGCTGCTGCTCGATGGCCAGCCCGTGGTGAAAAAGGCGGTGAAGGTGGGACGTTAGGAACGGAACAATGATCAGAAAGCCCGGGGCACGCTCCGGGCTTTCTGTTACATGCACTGCTCACCCCATCACCTTCGCCAGAAGCTCACGCAGCAGTTCACCGTCGTCGCCGCCATCGCCACCGATGCCTTTGCTGCGCAGGTCGCATTGGCGCAGGTATCGCTGCACCTCAGTGATGCGGGCCAGCGGGTAGTTCTCGGCCTGTGCCACGTAGTCCTTCACGAAATAGGGATTCACCTTCAGCGCCGCGGCCATCTCGCCTTGGTTGCGCCCGCGGAGCGAATGCACCATCGCCAGCTTGCTGAAGTAGGTGTTGAGCGAGGCCACGGTGAGCACCAGCGGGTTGTCCTTGGGGTCGCTGGCGAAGTGCTGCGCGATGCGTTGCGCCTTGGCCGCGTTGCGTGTGCCGATGGCGTTCTGCAATTCGAACACGTTGTACTCCTTGCTGATACCCACGAAACGCTGGATGGAATCGCTGGTGATGGCCCCGCCTTCCTCGGTGACGAGGCAGAGCTTCTCCACTTCCTTCACGGCCTTGGCCAGATCGCTGCCCAAGTGGTTGGCCAGCAGTTGCGCTTCGGTGCTGCCCAGCTTGCGCTTGTGGTTCTTGGCGAAGCTCATGAGCACTTCGGGGAGCTTGTCGTCGCGCACTTTGTCGCTGGTGAAAACCAGCCCTCCGCCTTTCTGCGCGGTCTTCAGGATGCTCTTGCGCCCGTCGATCTTCTTGTGCTTGTAGCAGAGCACCAGCACGGTGGTGGGCGTGGGCTTGGCCAGGTAGGGCTCCAGCTTCTCCACCTGATCGATGCGCCAGGTCTGCAGTTCCCTCACCACCACCAGTTGGCGCTCGGCCATCATGGGGTAGCGCAGGCAGATGTCCTTGATCTGGTCGGCATCGGTGTCGCGCGCGTACAGGATGGTCTGGTTGAAGTCGCGCTCGTGGTCCTGTAGTGCAAGGCGTTCGACCTCCTCGGCGATGCGGTCGATGAAGAAGCCTTCCTCGCCGTGCAGCACGTACACCGGCCGGAACTTGCCCGAGCGGATCTCGAGCATGGCTTTCTTGTACTCGTCGGTGGTTGAAGCGGAAGCCATCTTTCCTATTTCGTCTTTCCTTTTTCCTCTTTCACTCGAATCGCAAGTGCTTCACGCTGCGGCCGCCGTTGATGATCTCGCGCAGGCTTTCGATGCCCACGCGCACGTGCGTTTCCACGAAGTGGCCGGTCACCTTCGCGTCGCTCTCGCTGGTCTTCACGCCCCAGGGCACCATGGGCTGGTCGCTCACCAGCAGCAGCGCACCCGTGGGTATCTCGTTGGCGAATCCCGTCATGAAGAGCGTGGCCGTTTCCATGTCGATGGCCATGCACCGCAGCAGGCGCAGGTGCTCCTTGAACTTGTCGTCGTGCTCCCACACGCGGCGGTTGGTGGTGTACACGGTACCGCTCCAGTAGTCCAGTTCCATGTCGCGGATCACGTGGCTTACGGCGCGGTGGATCATGAAGCTGGGCAGCGCCGGCAACTCGGCGGCGAAATAGTCGAGGCTGGTGCCTTCGCCGCGTATCGCCGCGATCGGCAGCACCAGGTCGCCGAGTTGGTTCTTCTTCTTCAGGCCGCCGCACTTGCCCAGGAAAAGCACCGCCTCGGGCTGGATGGAACTGAGGAGGTCCATGACCGTGGCGGCATTGGGGCTGCCCATGCCGAAGTTGATCATGATCATGTCCTCGGCCACGGCCACCTTCATGGCTTTGTCCTTCACTGGTATGGTGGCACCGGTCTGCTGGCAGAAGATGTCCAGGTAGTTGTCGAAGTTGGTGAGCAGTATGTGCCGCTTGAAGGATTCCACCGGCAACCCGGTGTACCGCGGCAGCCAGTTGGTGACGATGTCTTGCTTGGTGCGCACTTTTGCGGGGTGAATGCGAAGGACCTGCCCGTGCTGGGCCTGCCCGACCACGGCGTCAAACTTAGGCATGGGGCCGATGGCACACAGGTCTTCGATCCCGTGCGTCGCAAGTGGGTGGCGCTCACCCCCGAGGAATGGGTGCGGCAGCACTTCATCAACCACTTGGTGCAGGACAAGGGCTGCCCGGCCTCGCTCATAGCGGTGGAGACGGCGCTGGTGCTGAACGAGCTGAGCAAGCGCGCCGATGTGCTCGTGCATGCCGCCGATGGTCACCCCGTGGCGCTGGTGGAGTGCAAGGCGCCGGGAGTGCGCATCAGCCAAAGCGTGTTCGAGCAGGCGGCACGCTACAACGTGGTCTTCAAGGTGCGCTGGCTGCTGGTGACCAACGGGCTGAAGCACTATTGCTGCCGCGTGGACCATTCCAAGGGAAACGTGGATTTCGTCGTGGATATCCCGGACCACGCGACCATGAGCGCTCCGTGACCACCGATACCTTTAGCGCATGAACCAAGGCCGAATCCTCCTCGCGTCGCTGTTGCTGGCAAGCGTTTCTTCCTTCGCGCAGCAGAAGACCAAGATCGATTTCCAGCTCGATCATTTCCTGAAGCAGCCCCATGCTTCGGATGAGATGGTGGATCTATTCATACATGGCGGCGTGAGCGCCGTTGGCGAGGCCGTGAGGGAGCGAGGCGGAACGGTGAAGATGAGCATGGCACGCCTGACCAGCGCGCGGGTGCCGGTGGCGAATGTGCGCGCGCTGGCGGAAGCAACGGCGGTGGAGAGCTTCGAGTTCAGCATGGACAGGGTGCATGAGCTCTGCGACAGCATGCGCGTGAAGGCGCACGTGAACGAAGTGCATGCCGGTCTTTCGCCGCTGCCGCAAGCCTATGATGGGCAGGATGTGGTGGTGGGCATCATCGATACGGGCCTCGATTACGATCACCCCGACTTCCGCAACGCGAACGGCACCACGCGCGTGGCGCACTACTGGGACCAAGGCGTTACCGGCAGCGGCGCACCTCCCGAGTTCGGCTACGGCCGGGAATGGAACAGCGCGCAGATCAACGCCGGGCAGATCACCGTGACGGATAACGGAACCCATGGCACCAATGTGGCCGGTGCCGCCGTGAGCGATGGATCGGCCAGCGGCAAGCACAAGGGCGTGGCACCTGCAGCCGACATCATCGTGGTGCGCTACGCAGGCAACAATTTCCGCGCGGCGGTGGCCGATGGCGTGAAGTACATCTTCGATCGCGCAGCACAAATGGGCAAGCCCGCCGTGGTGAACGCCAGCTTGGGCACGTACAGCGGCTCGCACGATGGCCAGGATGCTGCGGCGCTCTTCATCGACAGCTTGATCACCGCCGAACGCGGCCGCGCCATGGTATGCGCCGGCGGCAACCTCAACCAGTTCTTCCCCATCCACACACGTCATGTGGTCGATGCCGACACGAGCTTCACCTGGTTCACCACCAACGCCAATGACACGCCCTACAATATCCTGCCGCCGCCCAACCTCTACTTCGAACTGTGGGCCGACCTGGATGAGTTCGCCGGTGTGCAATACGCCATCGGCGCCGACCGCGTAACACCCAGCCTGCAGTACCGGGGGCGCACTGCTTTCCAGAACGTGGCAGCGAATCTGGGCACCATGATCAGCGCGCCCATCACCAGCCTCAGCGGCAATTTGCTCGGTACGGTGCAGTTCTACGCCCAGCAACGCGGCGATCAGGTGCTGTTGCAAGTGTACATGCCCAATCCGGACAGCGCTGGGTACAACTGGCGCTTCATGAGCACCGGCAGCGGCAGCCTCGATATCTGGACCCTCACCACCATAACCGCCACCAGCAACGTGCTTGGCCCGATGCTCGCCGGAGCGCTTTCGCTTCCCTTCCCAGATGCTGCCACCTATCCACCCATGGCGCATTACGTGGAGCCGGATGTCAACGAGCACATCGTGGATTCATGGGCGTGCAGCGACAAGACGCTCACTGTGGCCAACTACATCAACCAGAGCATCTACACGGGCTACGACGGCAGCACCGTGGATATGGGCACCGTGCCATACACCATCAGCATCACCAGCAGCGCTGGACCCACGCGCGACCTGCGCGTGAAGCCTGAGCTGGGCGCGCCGGCCGACATCACCATGACGGCAGGTGCCGCGCCGCAGATCGCCAGCTATATCGCCAACGAGCCCTTCAAGGTGGACCCCGACGGCTGGCACATGCGCGATGGCGGCACCAGCATGGCCTCGCCCGTGGTGGCCGGTGCCGTGGCGCTGTACCTGCAGAAATGCCCCAATGCCGACTGGCAGCAGATCCGCCAGGCCTTCATCGGCACCGCTACAAGCGATGCACTCACCGGCGCCGTGCCCAATAACCGCTTCGGCTATGGCCGCCTGCATGCCTTCAACGCGCTCACCTCATCGAACCTGCCCGATATCGCCATCACAGCCAGCAATGATGAAATGTGCTCCAACGAAGAGGTGGACGTAACCGCGCCTGCGGGCTTCGACGCCTACTTGTGGAGCAACGGCAGCACGGGCAATCCCTCCACCTACTCCGGTGCTGGCCCCGTGACGGTGGTGGCGAGCACCGCTACGGGCTGCGCGCACAGCAACGGGCTCACCTTCACGGTGCTGCCCGCGCCGCCCACACCTGTCATAACGCCCAACGGCGCCGTGCTCACCAGCAGCACCGGACCGGCCTATCAGTGGTACTTGAATGGAGGCATCATCAATGGCGCCACCGCACAAGTACACACCGCCACGCAGAACGGATCGTACACAGTGGAGGTGACCGCTGCCAACGGTTGCTCGGCCATCAGTGCGCCGGTCACGGTGAATATCACCGGTGTGGGAGAACTGGCACGCGAAAGCTTCGCGCTCTGGCCTGCGCTGGCGAGCGAGCAGGTGAGCATCCGTGTGCCGTTCGGCTCGTCGGATGAGATGCGCATGATCATCACCGATGCGAATGGCCGTACCATAAGCGACCGCACGACAGCGCATGCGAACCTGAACGAATTGCATGTGGGCGCACTGCCAGCGGGCGTGTACAACGTGCAGGTGCAGCAGGGCGATCAGCGTTGGCTGGCGCGCTTCGTGAAGGTGCAGTAGGCGCTACTTCGCTCCTCGCAGCCAGTTGGCCAGGTACGCCCACAGCGTGGGGATCTCCCATCGCCGGCTCGTTCCTTCTGCGGTGTGCGGGCGCAGGGTACCTGACAGCACGTCGTGCAGGGCTCGCACCATCAGCTTGCTCCCCACGGCCATCTGCATCGTCGGGTAGGTGCTGAAGTTGTCTTGAGGCGTGGGGTCGATGGCCTGCTGGTACAGGATGCCACCGGTGTCGATTCCTTCGTCCACGAGATGCACCGTGACGCCGCAGTGCTGGCGATCGCCTTGCGCCAGAGCCCAATACGCGCCATGCACGCCGCGGTACATGGGCGTGATGCCCACGTGCGTGTTGAGGATGGGCACGCCGAGCGCCGCAATGGTCTTCGCAGAGAGGATGCGCGTGCCGTTGATCACCACGGCGCGCGGCGCGAGAGCGCGCACCAACTCCCAGCAGAGAGGGTCGTTTACTGTGGCCGTACGTGCGATCGCATGGTGCGGGATGGCAGCATCCGAAGCATCGAGATCGGCGAGGATGGCAGTGCGACGTGCTTGCGAGAGCGCGCCCAATGGCTTCGCGATGAGCACTTGGAAAAGCACTTGACCGAACACGCGCCAGATGCCAAGGCGCCGCACGCGCGAGCGCAGCAAATGCATGGTAGAGGGCGGTTGCTCGTACACCACCCGAACATCGAAGTGGGCAACGAGGGCGTTGTAGAGGATCGCCGTAGCAGCGCTCTCTCGTGCGAGCAGGACGATGCGCTCAGGCATTGCCGGTCGCCAGTTCGTTCATCGTACAGCTCCTGAAGCCATGCTCGCGATGGAGGGTGTCGTAGTGAGAGAGGATCTTCTCCAGCATGGCCATGTTCTCCTCCAGGTCGCAGCCGAAGTTGTGCGGGTGCCACCAGAGATGGAAAAGCGTGCCGCTGCGCGCGGCGTGGTCCATGGCGCGAGTGATACGACGCAGCTTGAGGCCATCGAGCATCGCGTACTTCCGGTTGTACGGGCGCAGGTAGCGGCTGCTGGGCAGGTCGAAGGGAAGCACATCGCCCGGTTCCGGAAGCGGGTGGCAATTGCGGCCGCTGAGGTTTAACCAGGTGTCGAGCAAGCGGAAGGCGCGACGGAATTTCGATTCGTCCTCCTGGTTGCGCCCGCCATAGAGCCAGCTGCGCTCGTTGCCGCGATAGGCGGTGATGCCATGCGCGGCGCACACCGCAAGGTACCGTTGGTTGTACTGGTTGCGGGGGAACACGAAGCTCTTCAGCTCGACACCGAACGACCGCGCTGCTTTCCTGGCCGCTTCGAGGTCGGCGGTGAACTGTTCTTCGGTCTGCCCGCGCTCCAGGCAGTAGTAGTGCGAGAAGGTGTGGCAGGCGATCTCGTGCGCCGGGTGCTTCAGGATCTCGCGGATGAGGGATGCGCCGTAGTGGTAGGGGTCACTTGCCTCATCACCGCCGATGCCGTCGATGTGACCGTTGAACGGGGAGAGGTCCTTGTTCGCGTAACCTGGCCGTAGTGCCGGCAGGGCCTTAAGCAGGTCGTCCTTCTTCTCGAAGAACAGGAGCCCGACCGTTGCGAAAGTGGCCTTCACGCCATGCGCATCGAAGGCTTCGAGCATACGCGGCAATGCTTGCCGCACGCCAAGGATGTTGGGGCCGTATCCTTCGATCGTGCGTTTGTCGCGCATGCCCCAGAAGAGCTCGAAGTCGAGGGAGATGATGAAGGCGCCTGGTGGCATGGTGCCGAAAGTAGGATCAATGCACGCGCTCGCCGTGTACGAAGGTGGCGGTGACCTTCGCTTGGCGCAGCATCGCTGCCGGTGCCTTCTCCAGATCGACGTTCACCACCGTGAAGTCGCCGAATTTGCCAGCGTCCAACGTGCCCAGGTCGTTCTCGGTGAAGGAGGCGATCGCATTCCAGAGTGTCATTCCGCGCAGAGCATCGGTGCGTGTCAGGGCCGTTCGGGAGGAAGTGATAGCTGCTTGGGCATCCGGCTCCGCTCGCGCGGCGTTCGCGTCCACTGCAGCGTAGAACGTGGCGAGCGGATCGATGGCTTCCACAGGGAAGTCGGTGCCTAGGGCGAGAAGACCGAGGGTCTTGCGCAGGTCCTCGTAGGCGTAGGCGTTGCCGATCCGTTCAGGGCCGATCGCGCTTTCGGCCCACGGACCATCGCTGGTGGCATGCGTGGGTTGGATGCTCGGGATGATGCTGTATTGCCTGAAGAGCGGGCGATCATCGGGGCTCACCACTTGCGCATGCTCGATCCGCCACCGCCGATCGTTGGTGCCGCCGAGCACTTCGGCGTACACATCCAGCAGGAGCTTGTTCGCGCTATCGCCGATGCAGTGCGTGTTCATCTGGAAGTCGTGCTGTTTGCACCAGCGTGCGACCTCGCTGAAGTGCTCGCGCGAAGCCAACAACGCTCCGTGCTCGCCGGGTCGGTCGCTGTAGGGCGCCTTCAGGCACGCTCCGCGCGAGCCCAATGCACCATCGCCGTAGACCTTCACGCTGCGCACGCTCAGGCGATCGGTCTTGATCGGGCCGCGCTTGGCGAAGTAATCCAGGTTCGCTGCGCTATCGGTGACCATGGCGTACACGCGCATCTTCAGCACGCCTTCATTGTGCATGCGCTGGATGAGCGCGATGGAGCCGGTGTCGAGCCCCGCATCATGCACACCGGTCAATCCCACAGCGAAGCAGTCGCGCTGTGCATCGAGCAAAGCCTTGCGCTTGGTGGCTTCATCGGCTTCATCGAAGATGGCCTGGAAAACATTGAACGCATTGTCGATGAGCAGGCCCGTGGGTTCCCACATGGGGTAGCGCATATGCTCGTCCTCCTGGCGACCTCTGGTGGCCATCCACGACCGATCCCCATCGGGCGTTGTGAAGCGTCCCACGATCTGCCCGCCGCTGGCTTTTGAGCCACTATTGATCCCGGCATGTCGCAAGGCCACGGCGTTCGCCACAGCGGCGTGCCCATCGATCCGCTGCAAGAGCACGGGCCTGTCGGGAAAAAGATCGTCCAATTCCTTCCGATCGGGGTACTCCTTCACTTCCCAGTCGTTCTGGTCCCAACCGCGGCCCATGATCCAGGTCTTCTCCGGGTGCGCATCGGCGAATGCCTTCGCTCGCCCCAGCACTTCGGCCCAGCTCTTGGTGCCGCTCAGGTCCACCTTCTGCAGGTTTAAGCCATAGCCGAGGAAGTGGCAATGGCCATCAGTGAAGCCCGGGTACACATGCTGGCCCGCTGCATCGTAGGTCTCCTTCGCGCTGTACCGGTTACGGATCTGTTGCTCTGGACCAAGCTCCAGGATCCGTCCATCCTTGATGGCCATTGCTTGGAAGACGCTGTCACCTTCATCGAGCGAATGGATGATGGCGTTATGCACGACGAGGTCGGCATCGAGGTGCTTGTACCCGCAACCCGTAAGCAGCGCAAGGACGAGCAGGAGGAGTGATGGCTTCATGGTCGAGCGCCCAAAGGAAGCCAACGCGGAAGATGTGCTGGATCGACGATCAGCAACGCAATGAACGCTACGAACGGCAGCATGGGCACACGGTAGCGCACCAAGGCACCGACTACTGGCACGGTGAAGCCGATCAGCAGCGCGAGCAACAGGATGAAGGAGAGGAAGAACCAGAGCGTTGGCCTATCAACTGCGCTCCACGGCTTCGCGAAGCGCAACGCGATAATGGGCACCAAGAGCAACAGCAGGTTCTCCGCAGCGCCCATCCACGCAAGCGGCCCGTTGGCCAGCACGAGGAATGGAGAGATGAAGCTCATGTAAAGAGCGTACGGGGCATTGGTGATCAAGCTCCACAAGCTGGGTTCCAGCAATGGAATGCGCATCAGGCTTCCGCTCTGCACCTCGGTGGCCATGCCGATGAAGTCCTTCTGCTTCACCGCGAGCAACTCCAGGATGCCATAGCCGGGCACCAGCGAACCGGACAGGAGCACACCGAGGAGGGCCAGCGCATGCACCACAGCGCTCTGCCATAGCGCGCGACCCGGGCGCGCCTGTGCCCACGACCAGGCAAGCAGGCCGGGCAACAGGCACAGCAGCACGTAGAACTTCACCACGAGCATGACGAAGAGGCCCACGAGGAAAGCCATCATCGGCCGCCATGCCAGACGGTCGGGCCACTTGCCGATGATGCCCAGCAGGAAGAGGCCGAGGCCGAAGACCAACAGGCTTTCCTTGAGCACGCCGCTGCTCCAGAACAGAACACTCGGCCATAGGAAGATCGCCGGCATGAGGCCACGCGTGGCTTCTGTTAGAAGTGGATGCACCGCTCGATAGAGCGCCACCAGCCCGGTGGTGCTGATGAAACATGCGAAGACCGTATGCACATGGTACTCGCCGAAGGAGAAGAGACGCAGCACTGCGTTGAAGCGGATCATGGTATGAGAGTCGTTGTACACGTTGTTCTCGAACTGGCGTACCCAGTTGTTCATCACACCGTAGTACTGCTTGTCGAACAAGGGCGAATCGTTGTCGATGCCGGTGAGCATGCGGATGAAATCGCCGGGAGCGCTCCACAGCGCATCGTACAGCACCTTGCTGTCATCGAAGTACTTGAAGATGTCGGCCGTGGTGCGGTCGGGATAGGCGTAGGTGTACACGGCCCATAAAGCGGTACCGGCCAGGATTTTCAGCACGAACAACGCTGCCACCGTTCGCATGGGCAGCCCCGGTACCCGCGCGAAGAAGGGGATCCTCCGCATGAGGTACAGGAAGAGCGCCGTGTAGGCGATTGCGAGGAGGATGGCGGGCATCGAGGCGAATGTGGAGAAAAGACGCTTGACAGGCAGAGACGTTGGTTGATGGATCGGGTATTCCGGGCATCGGTGTCCATCTACCTTCGCGGCCCCATGCCAACCACTGCCGCCGTCAACCCCGACACCGCGCCCGCCGGCGTGGAGACCGCCAAGAAGCTCGGCCTGATGCCCGAGGAGTACGAAAAGATCAAGGAAGTATTAGGCCGCACGCCCAACTTCACTGAGCTGAGCATCTACAGCGCCATGTGGAGCGAGCACTGCTCGTACAAGAATTCCATCAAGCAACTGAAGACGCTGCCGCGCAGCGGCCCGAAATTGCTCGCCGAAGCCGGGCAGGAGAACGCCGGCTTGGTGGATATCGGCGATGGCTGGGCCTGCGCTTTCAAGATCGAGAGCCACAACCACCCCAGCGCCATCGAGCCCTACCAAGGCGCGGCCACGGGCGTCGGAGGAATAAACAGAGACATCTTCACCATGGGCGCGCGTCCCATTGCGCAGCTGAACTCATTGCGCTTCGGCGACATCAGCAAGGAGAAGAGCAGCCGCTGGCACATGCGCGGCGTGGTGAAAGGCATCGGCGACTACGGCAATGCCTTCGGTGTGCCGGTGCTCGGTGGCGAAGTGTATTTCGATCCCTGCTACACCACCAACCCGCTGGTGAACGCCATGAGCGTGGGCATCGTGCGCACGGACAAGGTGATCAGCGCCACCAGCCACGGCCAAGGCAACCCGGTCTTCATCGTTGGTTCAGCCACCGGCAAGGACGGCATCCACGGCGCCAGCTTCGCCAGCAAGGACATCACCGAGACCAGCATGGACGACCTGCCTGCGGTGCAAGTGGGCGACCCCTTCATGGAGAAGCTCTTGCTGGAAGCATCGCTCGAACTCGCGCAGACCGATGCGATCATCGGCATGCAGGACATGGGCGCGGCGGGCATCACCTGTAGCACCAGCGAGATGAGCGCGAAGGGCGAGAGCGGCATGGACATTCACCTGGACCGCGTGCCCACACGCCAGCAAGGCATGCACGCGTGGGAGATCCTCCTGAGCGAAAGCCAGGAGCGCATGTTGGTTGTGGTGAAGAAGGGCCGCGAGGCGGAAGTGAAGAAGATCTTCGACAAGTGGGACCTCAACTGCGTGGAGATCGGCACCGTGACCGATGGCAATACACTGCGCTACTTCATGAACAAGGAACTCATCGCCGAGGTTCCGGCCGAGAGCCTGGTGCTTGGCGGCGGTGCACCAGTGTACACACGCGAGACGAAGGAGCCCGCCTACATCAAGGAGAACAAGAAGTTCAAGCTGGATGACCTGGACGAGCCAGCCGACCTGAAAGCGGTCGCTTACGACCTGCTTGCCAGTCCGAACATCGCCAGCAAGCGTTGGGTGAGCGAGCAGTACGATACCATGGTGCGCACCAACAACATGAGCACCAACGCACCCAGCGATGCAGGGCTAGTGCTCATCCGCGAAACCGGCAAGGGCTTGGCGGTAACAGTGGATTGCAACGGCCGCTACGTCCACGCTGACCCTTATGTGGGTGCGATGATCGCCGTGAGCGAAGCCGCGCGCAACATCGCTTGCACTGGCGGCGAACCCTGCGGCGTGACCAATTGCCTCAACTTCGGTAACCCCTACGATCCAGAGGTGTACTGGCAGTTCGCAGAGGTGATACGAGGGATGGGCGATGCCTGTCGCGCTTACGAAGCCCCCGTCACCGGCGGCAACGTCAGTTTTTACAACCACACCGTCACCGACACGAAGAACATCCCTGTCTTCCCCACGCCGACCATCGGCATGGTGGGCGTGGTGCCGGATGTCACGAAAAGGATGACCCTCGACTTCAAGGCGAAGGGCGACCTCATCTTCCTGCTTGGCAAGGTGGTGGACGACATCGCGAGCAGCGAATACCTCGTGCGCACGCACGGCATCCACCGTTCACCCGCTCCCTACTTCAACCTCGATGAGGAGAAGCGCCTGCACACCATGCTGCTCATGCTCATCCGTAAGGGCCTCATCAACGCTGCGCACGATGTGAGCGATGGCGGCGTGTGGACCACGCTCGTGGAGATGGGCTTCCCGCGCGGCCTCGGTTTCGATGTGGTTACGGACAGCGAAGTGCGCGAGGACGCCTTCCTCTTCGGCGAAGCCCAGGGCCGCGCCATCGTCACCGTGGACCAGGACAACGAGAACGATTTCCTCGACCTGATGGCAGCAAGCCGCGTATCGAGCTTACTGTTGGGTCACGTCACGCAGGGCAAGCTCGTAGTCGATGATGCGCCCTTCGGGATGATCGCTGATGCGCGTAAGGTCTACGAAGAAGCGATCCCACGCATCATGCGCGAGCAATAGAGGTTGCACTGCGCACCTTCAACCTTAACTCGTTGAGACTTGTGACTTGAACATTGAATCTTGTTCTCGATGCCCCAACCCGCCTTCTCCGGTTCTCTTCCCGCCATCGGCGCCGAAGCCCCGCAACTGCGCTATGTCAAGGTCGATAGGTCCGAAGGCTCGCTTGCCGATCATCGCGGTCATGTGGTCGTCCTGCTCATGTTCCCAAGCGTGGACACCAGCACCTGCGCCACCGAGATGCGCACCTTCAACAAGCTGGCCACCGGCATGGGCGCCACGGTGCTCGCCGTTACGGCGGACCTGCACTACGCGATGAAGCGCTTCTGCGCGGCCGAGGGCATCGAGAACGTGGAGGTTGGCAGTGATTTCCGGTACCGCGATGCCGACGACTGGGGAACGCGCATCGCCGAAGGCAACTTGAACGGATTGCTCGGGCGCGTCACCTTCGTCATCGACAAGGAGGGTGCGGTGCGCTACTGCGAAGTAGCCCCCGAACTGGGCGCTGAGCCCGACTACGATGCGGCGCTCGCTGTTGCGAAGGGATTGCTCTGATCAGAGCAGCGAGAACCGCGCACGCCCGCGTGCCAGGAACACATCAAGGGCCATCAAGACGCCTATCGTGAGCACGGTCATCATCAGCCACGGCGAAGTGAACACGCGCTCCAGGGAGAACTCCGGAACGCTCTGGAGCAACTTGTCCGTGTAACTGGGCCCGGTAGCGGCTGGACTGGTGGCGAAGAGGAAGGCTGCAAGTCCGCAGAATGCGATGGCCGCTGCGATCCATACCCACTTGGGCAACAGTTCCGGTTCAGGGGTGATCGGCTTGGGAGCCAGCGCGATCCGCTGGAGGATGCGCACATCGATGCTTGAAGGCGCTTCCACGCGGCCAGCCGCAACGAAGAGCTCGCGCAGGGCCTTGTCGGCCTCGTCCTCCTTCAGTCTGCGATGAGCGTCCATGCTTCCTCTTTCAATTCGTCCTGCAAGATCTCCAATAGTCGCTTACGACTACGGTGGAGTTTCACTTTCACATTGGACGCCCCCAGTCCGGTAACGGTTACGATCTCCTCCACGCTCATTTCCTCCAGGTAGAAGAAGCTCACGATCGCGGCGTCCTCCGCGGGCAATCGCCCCAGCGCCTTGTTCAATGCCACCGTGCGGTCGTTGATCTCCACAGTAGCCGAAGCAGCTTCCGAGGGCTCCTGGCCCGTGGACAGTTCGTCAATGGTACTGATGCCGTCGCGCCGTTTGCGCAATTGCGAGATCGCCGTGCGGTAGGCGATGCTGAAGAGCCAGGTGCTGAACTTGCTTCCGCCTTGGTAGCTGCCCAGGTTCTGGTAGGCTTTCACGAAGCTGTCCTGCGTGGCCTCTTCAGCCTCCTCGCGGTGGCGCAGGATCCGGTAGCACGCCGTGTGTACCATGTGCTTGTACTTGCCTACCAGCCACGCGTACGCGCCATGGTCACCGCTGGTGGCGAGGGCTATGGCCTGGGCTTCGTTCACGGTTCGCGCGGATGTGACGCTCGGTGGACTTTCGCGGTTACGAAAGTGCAAGGCCGGTCCCGTTTGGCGATACCCCAACACACCAGCGGAAGAAGACCGTGATGAACGTGATCGTAACCGGCCCGGAGATACCCGCGTCCTATGGGCAAAACAAACGCATCGCACCATGGAACCCCAGGAAGTCCTCGTCCCGCTCGCAATGTTCGCCATGATCTTCGGCATCGTGTACGTCACTGTCACGAGTAGGCACCGCCAACGCATGGCCATGATCGAAAAGGGCATGGACCCCGGATTGCTGAAGGAGCGCGAGGTGCCCTTCCGCACCCTGCGCAACGGACTGGTGCTGGTGGGTGTAGGCGTTGGTTTGTTCCTCGGCTATCTGCTCGATTCGCGCATGCAGGGCTACGGCGTCAACGGCGATATGGGCGATACGCCCTTGCCCTACTTCATGATGGTCATGCTCTGCTGCGGCATCGCCTTGATCGCGCACCACTTCATCGCCAAGCAGCACAAGGGCAGTTCGCCCGATTGAACTGCTCGCGTACGAGGGGTTGACCGTGGCTCATTGCGGTCGGCTTGGGGAGCGGGGCGAGGGGCCCCGCTCTTCGTTGTTGGAGCGGAATATATTCGCCGCGCATGCGTGCAGTTCGCAAGTCCTTCGCCTTCCTGGGTGCTTGCGCCTTCTGGTTCGTTTTCATCTCTGCCACTTGGGTCGGACTTCTGGGCTTCGTTAACGCCCCGGTCACCTGGGTCATGGTGGAGCAGGCCGCCGAGCAGGAGAGCTTTCATCGCTCCAACAAGCGTCTCGATGAGATCGCGCGGTGCATGCCGCTGGCCGTGATCAGCAGCGAGGACCAACGCTTCATGACCCACAACGGCTTCTCCTGGAAGGCCATCGAGAAGGCCCTGAAGAACAACAAGAAGGGCAGGCGCGTGAAGGGCGCCAGCACCATCAGCCAGCAAACGGCCAAGAACGTCTTCCTGTGGCCCGGCCGCAACTATGTGCGCAAGGGAATGGAGGTGTGGTTCACCGTGCTCATCGAGGCGCTGTGGAGCAAGGAGCGCATCCTGGAGGTCTACCTCAACGTGGCCGAGATGGGCAAAGGCGTCTTTGGTGCCGAGGCCGCCGCACAACAGTGCTTCGGTCGCCCGGCGCTCAAGCTCTCATCCGCTCAGGCCGCGCTTATCACCGCCACACTTCCATCGCCTCGGCGCTTCAATTGCTCATCGCCATCAGCATACGTGCGTGGCCGCCAGCAATGGGTGCAGCGCCAGATGCGCAACGTGGGCGACGTGCTCGACCCCGAGGTGCTCGCGCGCCGCAAGGCCAAGATCGAGGCCGAGGAAAGGAGGGAGGAGGAGCGGGAGGCGCGGCGGAAGAAGAAGGACAAGTAGCCCTGCGGAGAGGCGGATCTCCAACGCTACCACGCCCAACTACGCAGGGTCACCAAGACCAAGCGCGTCTTCGATGGCGACAAGGCCCTGCTCAAGCTCCTCTACCTCGCACAGCAACGCAACGCCCAAGAGCAATGGCAGAGACCCGTGCTCAGCTGGAGATTCATATACTTGAGCATCGAGATACTCTTCAAGGACCGATTGACACACTTAGAATAACAGACCCGCCCTTCAACGAGCCGGATCAGATGCTCTCTTACCGGGCCAGCAACATGGTTCTCGGCCCCAACACCCCTGATCCCCCAGCGAACCCGTGCGATTACTTTGGCGGCGAATGCGTGGAGAATCGGGTAGACTGGGTGGCCGACCCACTATTGCCTGGCACCTATAACGACTGGCTCACCGACATCATCAGCTTCGTGAAAGACCCCGTGGATGCCTCTGATCCCGTGCATTCATCACTGGGTGAGAGCAGCAAGATGTTCATCAGCGGCACCGGCTACGACCCCAACATGGATCCGGTCTACCTGCCGCCCAACCAGAACCCCAAGTTGGATCTCATCGACGTGGATGAGGGGCTTTACAACGAACAGGATCTGCAGGTGCGCAGCGCCGAGGTCGATGAAATACGAGAGACGTATGCGGCCAACGGCGTGAAAAGGCCCTTCAGCAATGGTGAGTTCACCCACTGTGTAGAGGTTGCATATGGTACCAAGGATTACGGGCTCGCCCCATTCTTCCACAACTACGAGATCGCCTTCCACAACGAGCTTTGGTCCAGTGCCTTCAGCGGCAAGTTTGCGGCGGGCATGTCCTGGGAAGGTCCGCGCGTGTTCTGGTGGGAGGGTTCGCAGTTGCCGCCGCCAGATGACCTTAATAACTCCTTCGTGTCGTCACATCCCGTTTATCAATTCGATAATCGGCCGGGCGAACGGAACGATATACGAGTGAACAATCAGCCATTCTCCGTCCAGAACAGATCGGTGTTCCACAATTTCAAGCCGCTCACCGATCTGCTAAATCATCCAAGCTGGCTGGCATACGATTTCTTCAACGGCGAATACACGGTTGGGCAGTGGCCCGGCAACCTGGAGGCCTATTATCTGCAGAATGGAGAGCCCGGCGAAGCCACTGTGGCCATCGGATGGGTGCGCAAACGCAATTCCTCCATTTTGAACACGTCTTATCTGGCAAGCACCGCCCAACAGTTCTTCAATTGCGAACCGCCAGACCCCGTAAACGGCCAGGGGATCTACCTGTTGTTCGAGCCGGGGACCTACCATGTGAGCTGGTTCCCTACGCGCATGAACAGCACAGTGCATCCGCCGGACGCGGAAGTCTCGACCTTGTTCGGCACCACGCTCCTCTACATTGACCTTGAAGGTCAGTTCGGCGGTATCGACAATGACTATCTGGATACGCTAAGGGGCGATTATGCCTTCATCATCACCCCGGAACCCTTCGTGAAGAGCCTGCCATTCCAAGCCGTAGCGGACGACGTGGTTGCAGAAGGATCGTGGGATTTCGGCATCTATCCCAATCCAGCGCGCAACGGGTTCACCTTGAGGTTCCAAGATGAAACCCCAAAGGAGGTGATGATACTGGACCTTTCAGGCCGGATAATCACGCGTAAGGCTGGTGTGACGACCGCCAACCTGCAATTTCCCGAACTTCGGCTCGCCCAAGGCGCCTATTGGGTGCGCGTGGCGGATGGCTTGCATCA
This sequence comes from Flavobacteriales bacterium, assembly GCA_016710965.1. GTDB lineage: Bacteria > Bacteroidota > Bacteroidia > Flavobacteriales_F > PHOS-HE28 > PHOS-HE28. The sequence goes on along the minus strand of JADJTW010000031.1, from coordinate 110,137 downwards.
GAGGACCAAGAAACTGATCATGCAATAGCCTATGAGAAGCTCCCTTTGCATCGTGCTATTGACGCTCTTCGCGGGCATGGTGTGTGCGCAGCCAACGTTCACCAAAATGTACCAATCGTCCACGAGCTACACCTTCGATCTGAATGAACTCCCTGGTGGTAGCATCTTCACGTGTATGGGTGCAACGCACCTTCTCGATGCGGAAGGGTACATTGATCACTCGAGCTACTATCACAGCGGAGGAACCTATTTGACTCAAACCCTCAAACCCGTCAGTGAGAACGTCTTCTGTTTTACAACGAGCACGGTTCCGGTGCCTTGCCCTTCGGGCAGTGGATCGGTCGATTATCCGGTACTGGGAAAAATGGACTCCATGGGGAGCGTGCTGACCATGCGCCGCTATGAACTGAATTCCGGGCCATGTTATCATACGCCTGGTGGGCTTGAGGTGACCGGCGATGCGGGGGCAATCACATGGGGGCGAGATCACGATTTCTTCGCGTTGCGCGCCGATGCAGCTTTGGAACAAGTTTGGTGCAAGAGAATTTATCGTAGCGGCGGCTTCCGCTTCATCAAGGAACTTCCTGGTGGCGACCTGCTTGCAGGCATTAACATGGATACCGCCGGGGTGGTGCTGGCACGGATGAATGCCAACGGCGATTTTCTGTGGGCGAAGAGCTACATCAGGCCCAAAGGAATGGTGCACGATGTGTTGATCGAATCGGACAGTTCATTCATAATCATCGGATACACCGATAGCATGGAAACCACCGGGCTATTCGACCCGCCCCCGCCGCCATCGTTCCAACCGAAGCTGTTCATGATGAAATTGGATGGCGAAGGGGAGGTACAATGGTGCCGTGGCTGGAAAAGCCCCACGAACCTCTGGTATATCCCACAAAAGAACCGCATCGAGCGGACACAGGATGGCAATTATGTCATACTGGCGAATCTCGGCGAGGAACAGGACCATTGGTGGTTTCGACCCTTCTTGATGAAGACCGATCTGAACGGCGATACCATCTGGACCCGTTCGGTGGGGCGTGGGGACTACGCATACATCACCCAGGACCTACTGCCCAATTCAGATGGTGGTTTCCTGATCAGCGGGATCATCTATGGCGACATGCCCAACTCGAGCAGCAGCTTAAATACATCTACAAGGCCGATTCATTGGGGCATTTCCCCTGCTGGGAGCGGGTACATCCGGTGGAGGCATACGATCTCTTCCCCGTGGACAGCAGCTTCACGCTTAGTGCAGAAGATGTGCTGACGACAGTAACGCAGGTCTTCGTGAACGACAGCATCCTCGATCCGAGCATCTTCACTACGTACGATGGCTGCACCTTCACTACCGGCATACCATCAATGGTTCGCCACGCACCAAGCAAACCGCGCGTGCGCCCCAACCCCAACACCGGCCGCTTCACCGTGGAGTTCCAAGATCCCCTCATGGCCGAGAGCTACTACAGTGTGTACGATGCCATGGGCAAGTTGCTCTACCAGCGCCCGCTGCCCAGCGGCAAGGAGACTGAGGAGATCGATCTCTCGCGCTTCGGCAAGGGTACGTACGTGATCAAGTTCACCCATCCCGAGGGCACGAGCTTCGAGAGGGTGGTGGTGGAGTAGTATCGGAGTTAGGTGCATGGTTGAAAGACCGCTCATCATCGTCACCGGCGCCTCGCGCGGCATTGGCCGCGAGACCGCGAATGCCCTGGTGCATGAGCACGGCGCACACGTACTCGCCATTTCCCGGGATCAATCAGCGTTGGATGAACTTCGGTCAGCGCCCGACAGCACCCGGGTAAGCACCCTTGCCTTGGACCTATCGCAACCCGATGCGCCCGCACAAGTGCAGCAGGTGGTAGGGGAGCGGCGCGTGCATGGGGTGGTGCATAACGCCGGCCTCCTGCTCAAGAAGCCCTTGGGCGCTTACACTGCCGAGGATCTGCATCGCGTGTTCGCCGTCAATGTCTTCGCGCCCTTGCTGCTCACCCAGGCACTCATGAAGCAGCTCGCCGGTGATCCGCCGGGTCATGTACTGCACATTGCCAGCATGGGCGGTTTCCAGGACAGCGCCAAGTTCCCGGGCCTTGCGGCCTACAGTTCCAGCAAGGCCGCCTTGGCCTGCCTAGCGCAGTGCATTGCCGAGGAAGGGAAGGATAGGGGCGTACGCAGCAATTGCCTGGCCATCGGCTCGGTGGCCACCGAGATGCTCGCAGCGGCATTCCCCGGTTACACCGCGCCAACCACCGCTACAGAGATGGGCCGCTTCGTTGCGCGCTTTGTTATCGAGGGTCACAAGCTCTTCAACGGCAAGGTGTTGCCGGTGGCTTCCACCACTCCATAGACACAGCTCCTCGAATTATTTTCACGCAGGTGTTGCATGAACAATACATGCGTCTACATTTGCGGCCCCTTACGGGAAAGCGTTCTTTCAAGTCGTTATTGTGGTCCGCGGCAAGTCAAGTTTCCAGGACCGTGCTACCGGTGAATAATTTTTCAACGGGTGTTGCAGGGTCGATGGGAGCTTCTACTTTTGCCGTCCCTCTCGCGGAACGTGTTCCAAGGAGAGGTGCGCAAGGCGCACGAACATGATCGGTAACGGGCTTAGGCCCAGCCGATAAAGTTCTTTGACGTATTGTCCATTCTGAGAACAGCAAGGTATCCTTGAGTCCGCCTTCGGGCGGACCACATGAGAGACCTCGTCAACGAACCAGATCAGACGAACATTTACAATGGAGAGTTTGATCCTGGCTCAGGATGAACGCTAGCGGCAGGCTTAACACATGCAAGTCGAGGGGCAGCACGATGTAGCAATACATGGGTGGCGACCGGCGCACGGGTGCGTAACACGTATGGAATCTGCCCTTTACTGGGGAATAGCCCGGAGAAATCCGGATTAATGCCCCATAACAAGCGAGGTGGCATCACCTTGCTTTGAAAGCTCCGGCGGTAAAGGATGACCATGCGCACGATTAGCTAGTTGGTGAGGTAACGGCTCACCAAGGCTACGATCGTTAGGGGGCCTGAGAGGGTTATCCCCCACACTGGTACTGAGACACGGACCAGACTCCTACGGGAGGCAGCAGTGAGGAATATTGCGCAATGGAGGCAACTCTGACGCAGCCATGCCGCGTGCAGGAAGAAGGCGCTACGCGTTGTAAACTGCTTTTATCCGGGAAGAAACCCCTCTACGTGTGGAGGGTTGACGGTACCGGAGGAATAAGCACCGGCTAACTTCGTGCCAGCAGCCGCGGTAATACGAAGGGTGCAAGCGTTATCCGGATTCATTGGGTTTAAAGGGTGCGTAGGCGGAGCGTTAAGTCAGTGGTGAAATCCCGCAGCTCAACTGTGGAATTGCCATTGATACTGGCGCTCTTGAGTGCGCTTGAAGTGGGCGGAATGTGCCGTGTAGCGGTGAAATGCTTAGATATGGCACAGAACACCAATTGCGAAGGCAGCTTACTAAGGCGATACTGACGCTGAGGCACGAAAGCGTGGGGATCGAACAGGATTAGATACCCTGGTAGTCCACGCCGTAAACGATGATCACTCGAGATTGGCGATATACGGTCAGTCTCCTAGCGAAAGCGTTAAGTGATCCACCTGGGGAGTACGATCGCAAGATTGAAACTCAAAGGAATTGACGGGGGCCCGCACAAGCGGTGGAGCATGTGGTTTAATTCGATGATACGCGAGGAACCTTACCAGGGCTCGAACGCACGTAGACAGTCGCGGAAACGTGATCTTCTTCGGACTGCGTGCGAGGTGCTGCATGGCTGTCGTCAGCTCGTGCCGTGAGGTGTCGGGTTAAGTCCCATAACGAGCGCAACCCCCATCTCTAGTTGCCAGCGGGTAATGCCGGGGACTCTAGAGAAACTGCCCGTGTAAACGGTGAGGAAGGTGGGGACGACGTCAAGTCATCACGGCCCTTACGTCCTGGGCTACACACGTGCTACAATGGCGAGTACAGAGGGAAGCTACTGGGTGACCAGATGCAGATCCTCAAAACTCGTCTCAGTTCGGATCGGAGTCTGCAACCCGACTCCGTGAAGCTGGAATCGCTAGTAATCGCATATCAGCCATGATGCGGTGAATACGTTCCCGGGCCTTGTACACACCGCCCGTCAAGCCATGGAAGCCGGGGGGTGCCTGAAGTTGGTGACCGCAAGGAGCTACCTAGGGCAAAACCGGTGACTGGGGCTAAGTCGTAACAAGGTAGCCGTACCGGAAGGTGCGGCTGGAACATCTCCTTTTTAGAGTAAGTGACAGGTCTCTGTAGGTGCTGGCAACAACGCCGTTCGATGCCTGCTGTTTCAGATGGATGATATTTTGAACGGTACACCGTTACCGTCTCCTAGTCCTGTAGCTCAGTTGGTTAGAGCGCTACACTGATAATGTAGAGGTCCGCAGTTCAAATCTGCGCAGGACTACCAAGGGATAGGGAACGGGGAATTAGCTCAGCTGGCTAGAGCGCCTGCTTTGCAAGCAGGAGGTCATCGGTTCGACTCCGATATTCTCCACTGCGCCCGCACCACGTTCGCTTCCAGTGAACAACGTCGGGCAGCCCAGGGCACCGTTCTTTGACATGATGTTGGACAGACCAAAACAGACCGAGTGATCGGTCCACCGAGCAATAACGATCTTGAGCGGATCGAAAAGTTACTAAGGGCGTACGGTGGATGCCTTGGCTCTCAGAGGCGACGAAGGACGCGACAGGCTGCGATAAGCCACGGGGAGGAGCATAATATCCTGTGATCCGTGGATCTCCGAATGGGGCAACCCATCCCGATGAAGTCGGGATACCCTGCGAAGGGTGCCAACCCAGGGAACTGAAACATCTAAGTACCTGGAGGAAAAGAAAACAAGTAGTGATTCCCCTAGTAGTGGCGAGCGAAGAGGGAAAAGCCCAAACCGGGGGCGTTTCGGCGCAACCGGGGTTGTAGGACCACAATGTGGACTCAGCATGTGTAGTGGAACCCATCTGGAAAGTTGGACCCTAGCGGGTGATAGTCCCGTACACGAAATGCATGCTGTACCTAGTGGTATCCTGAGTAAGGCGGGACACGTGAGATCCTGTCTGAATCCGCCAGAACCATCTGGCAAGACTAAATACTACTGAGAGACCGATAGCGAACCAGTACTGCGAAGGAAAGGTGAAAAGCACCTCTATTAGAGGAGTGAAATAGTCCCTGAAACCGTACGCCTACAAGCGGTCGGAGCCCCTTCGGGGGTGACGGCGTGCCTTTTGCATAATGAGCCTACGAGTTGCTCGTCACTGGCAAGGTTAAGGGCCTGAGGCCCGCAGCCGAAGCGAAAGCAAGTCTTAACAGGGCGCTTAGTCAGTGGCGGCAGACGCGAAACCTGAGTGATCTAACCATGGCCAGGATGAAGTCCCGGTAACACGGGATGGAGGTCCGAACTGGTAGACGTTGAAAAGTCTTCGGATGAGCTGTGGTTAGGGGTGAAAGGCTTATCAAACTGGGGAGATAGCTCGTACTCTCCGAAATGCATTTAGGTGCAGCCTCGGATGTACTGTTGTGGAGGTAGAGCTACTGATCGGGCTAGGGGGCTTCATCGCCTACCAAACCCGGACAAACTCCGAATGCCACAACATCAATATCCGGGAGTGAGCGCGCGGGTGCTAAGGTCCGTGCGCGAAAGGGAAATAACCCAGACCATCGGCTAAGGTCCCTAAATACATGCTAAGTTGATCTAACGAGGTCGGACTGCATTGACAGCTAGGATGTTGGCTTGGAAGCAGCCATTCATTTAAAGAGTGCGTAACAGCTCACTAGTCGAGCGGTCCGGCGTGGATAATGATCGGGCATCAAGCATGTTACCGAAGCTGTGGGCCCCAATGGGGCGGTAGGAGAGCATTCCGGTCAGCGTTGAAGGTGTGTCGTAAGGCATGCTGGAGCGTCCGGAAAAGAAAATGTAGGCATAAGTAACGATTAAGCAGGTGAAAAACCTGCTCGCCGATTGACTAAGGTTTCCTGATCAACGTTAATCGGATCAGGGTTAGTCGGGACCTAAGGCGTAGCCGAACGGCGAAGCTGATGGACATACGGTCAACATTCCGTAACCGACTTGCATTGCGATGGGGTGACGAAGGAGTGAAAGATCCGCGCACTGACGGAATAGTGCGTTGAAAGGTGTAGGTATAGGGATGGTAGGCAAATCCGCCGTTCCTGCTGAAGCCCAACAGTACCGCGAGCCTTCGGGCAAGCGGATAGAGATCCTAATCAGACTTCCGAGAAAACCCTCTAAGCTTCAGATGCAAGCCGCCCGTACCGTAAACCGACACAGGTGGTCAAGGAGAATATCCTGAGGCGCTCGAGTGATCCGTGGCTAAGGAACTAGGCAAATTGACCGCGTAACTTCGGGATAAGCGGTACCCACTTCGGTGGGTTTCAATGAAATGGCTCAGGCGACTGTTTAACAAAAACACATGGCTCTGCAAAATCGAAAGATGACGTATAGGGCCTGACACCTGCCCGGTGCTGGAAGGTTAAGAGGAGAAGTCAGCCGCAAGGTGAAGCTTTGAATCGAAGCCCCAGTAAACGGCGGCCGTAACTATAACGGTCCTAAGGTAGCGAAATTCCTTGTCGGGTAAGTTCCGACCTGCACGAATGGTGTAACGATCTGAGCACTGTCTCGGCCACGAGCTCGGTGAAATTGTAGTTTCGGTGAAGATGCCGGATACCCGCAACGGGACGGAAAGACCCCGTGCACCTTTACTATAGCTTCACATTGACATCGGCTGCCCGATGTGTAGGATAGGTGGGAGACTTTGAAGTTGCGTCGCTAGGCGTGATGGAGTCAACGTTGAAATACCACCCTTCGTTCATCTGATGTCTAATCCCTGCGAAACAGGGAAACAGTGTGTGGTGGGTAGTTTGACTGGGGTGGTCGCCTCCAAAAGAGTATCGGAGGCTTCCAAAGGTTCCCTCAGCACGCTTGGTAACCGTGCGTTGAGTGCATTGACACAAGGGAGCTTGACTGTGAGACTGACAAGTCGAGCAGGTAGGAAACTAGGGCAAAGTGATCCGGTGGTTCCGTATGGAAGGGCCATCGCTCATAGGATAAAAGGTACGCCGGGGATAACAGGCTGATCATTCCCAAGAGCTCATATCGACGGAATGGTTTGGCACCTCGATGTCGGTTCGTCACATCCTGGGGCTGGAGAAGGTCCCAAGGGTTCGGCTGTTCGCCGATTAAAGTGGCACGTGAACTGGGTTCAGAACGTCGTGAGACAGTTCGGTCCCTATCTGTTGCGGGCGTTAGAAGTTTGAGGGGAGCTACCATTAGTACGAGAGGACCGTGGTGGACGAACCGCTAGTGTACCAGTTGTCCCGCCAGGGGCACCGCTGGGTAGCTATGTTCGGACGGGATAAGCGCTGAAAGCATCTAAGCACGAAGCCCACCCCAAGATGAGACTTCTTTTAAGGGTCGTGGAAGATTACCACGTTGATAGGCCACAGGTGTAAAGTCAGCAATGGCAAAGCCGAGTGGTACTAATTACCCGTAGACTTTCGATACATCAGATCGCTCGTGGAACGATCCTCGGCTGTTTTGGTCTTGTCCAACGACCTGTCAAATCGTATCCACGATTTCAGGTGACTATTGCGGTGAGGTCCACCTCTTCCCATTCCGAACAGAGAAGTTAAGCTCACCCGCGCAGATGGTACTAGGCCGCAAGCCTGGGAGAGTATGTCGTCGCCGATCTGAGCCCTGTCCAGCAATGGACGGGGCTCTTTTTTTGCACCCATTGGAACGGGCATCTTTGTTGCTTCAGCGTTCATCGACCATGGGTCTTGCCAGGATACTCGGGTTCATTGCATGGGTCAGCCTTATCGGCGCCGCCGCAGCTCAGCGTTTGAGCGGAGAGTTGGTCGGTGCCGGAGAGCCTGGTATCATTTACCTGTATGCCACCATCGGGAATGAGCATCCTCTCATCGATTCGGCACGCGTGGACCAGAATCGACGTTTCGAGTTCGCCCGCTCACGATTCGCGACGGGCTTCTATCAACTTGCAATATCCGAATCCGATCGGGTGGACATCATCCTTTCCTCGGAGGAGCCCGCCGCCCAATTCAGCTTCGATGGGACCCCGTTGCAAGAGCACATCACCATCCTCGCTTCCGATGAGAACATGCGATTGTGGGAATACAAACGTGCGAGCCGCGCTGCGGCGCAGGCGATGCGGATTCTCCAAGAGCGAAGGCAACGGACCGATCCGCGCAACGGAGCCGAACTGATCACCATCGACAGCCTCGAAGCCGATGCGAACGCGCGACGTGTAGTCGCACTTGATCGATTGATGAACGCGGCCCCGCGCAGCTTCTTCGCCAAAGTGGTTGAAGCGGACCGTCGTCTTAACCATGCCGTCCCCTACGGTAGTCTGGCCATTCGAGAAAGCATGGATTGGTCGGACCCGGAGCTATTGCATTCAGCCGTATACCCCAACGCCTTGTCGGCTTTGTTGCAGAGCGCCGTTCCGGCAACAGGCGATGTGCTCATCCAGGCATCGGACTCCCTGCTTTCGTGGTCCAGGGGCAACGAGGAGTGCTGGCGGTATACCCGCCGCTTCTTGTTAGGATTGTTCGTTCAGTACGCGGCGGACCAAGTGGTCCAGCACTTGGTCGATATTCATGTGATGGGTCCGAAGGCACTCTACCCACCGGAGCCGAGACTGCTGCAACTGATCGCCGAACAATTGAAGATATCCGTGGGCAGCATGGCACCGGATATCAACCTGCCCCTGCCTGGCCGCGCAGATACCCTCCAGCTGCATCAGTTCCTGGAAGGCAATGCCTACGTGGCGCTCTTCTTCTACTCGAGCACATGCGATCACTGCCATGAGCAAATGCCTCTGCTGGCGGCCCTTCACCGGGAAATGCGGCCACGAGGGTTGGAGATCATCGGGATCGCACTGGATGATAATGTTGAGGACTTCGACGCGAACATTCGGGAACAAGGGCTGCTCTTCCCCTGCTACACCGAGCTCAAGGCGTGGGGCTCACCCGCAGCGAAGGCCTTTGCCGTGAAGGCAACACCGTCCTTGATCCTGCTGGACCACCGCGGCCGCATCCTTGCCAAACCTTATGATGCTCTCGAATTGCGAGAGATCCTGCTGACGCTGCCCTATTAAGACAGCGCTCTCACATTCCAAGAGCGATATCCGTTTGGCCATTGCATAATGGGCGGAGTCGTCCGGAAGATCCCGAACACGGCCGACCCGGATCCGCTCATCGAAGCATAGCTCGCCCCTTCAGCCAGCAACCGGGACTTGATCGCTTCCACCGCAGGATGTTGGGCAAAGACGATCTTCTCCATGGAGTTGATGACCTGGTCCTGCCAAGCGCTCGGATCGCTCCCGTGAAGGATGGAAGCAAGATCGACCGACCTGCCGCTGGAATCGATTTGACCATAGACTTGCGCGGTAGGTACATGGATGCCTGGATGCACGATTTGGATCATCCAGATGCTCAAGTCCAGTTGCATCGGTCGAAGGAGTTCGCCTCGCCCGGTGGCGATGCAAGGCCTTCCTTCGATGAAAAAGGGGCAATCACTTCCGAGTTCAGCAGCCAGGAAGTCCAGTCGATCGCGTCCTTGACGGAGATCCAGTAGCTTGTCCAGCAACAGGAGCGCATGCGCAGCATCACTTGAACCTCCTCCGAGCCCGGCCCCTATGGGAATGACTTTATGCAGGTGCATGCGCAAGCCAGGCAATCGCAAGTTGCGGCCGATCAGGCGCACCGCCCGCATGCAGAGGTCCGATTCCAAAGTGCCATCAAGGGCGATACCAGAGCGCGAATAGACGACCTCCCCTGCGGGTAGTGACGGGTCCACGATCACTTCGAGCACGTCATGCAGGCCGACTGGAACCATCACCGTCTCGATATCGTGGAATCCATCAGCGCGCCTGCGCACTATGTTGAGGCCCAGGTTGATCTTGGCGTTGGGAAACGCGATCATGGCCGGCGAAAGTAGCCCGTCGCATCGACGCCCCGTCTCTCAGTCATCCTTCTACCTTCGCTACCCCAAAACCAGCAGATGCAGACGTTCCTGGACTTCGAGAAGCCGGTGCAGAACATCATCGAGCAGATCGAGAAGCTGAAGGAGGTGGCCGCTCAGGGCGAGGTGGATGTGACCTCCACGTTGAAGGACCTGGAGAAGAAGCTCCGCGAAACCCGTGCGGAGATCTACGACAAGCTGACCCCATGGGAACGCGTGCAGGTAAGCCGTCATCCTGATCGCCCCTATGCGTTGAAGTACATCGACACGATCACCGATGGCACCTTCATTGAACTTCACGGCGACCGCACCGTGAAGGACGACAAAGCCATGATCGGCGGTTTTGGCCTCGTCAACGGACGGGGCGTCATGTTCGTTGGCCAGCAGAAAGGCATCAACACCAAGATGCGGCAATACCGGAATTTCGGCATGCCCAACCCCGAAGGCTACCGCAAGGCCTTGCGGCTGATGAAGCTGGCCGAGAAGTTCAACAAGCCGGTGGTCACGCTGATCGATACTCCTGGTGCATTCCCCGGACTGGAGGCGGAGGAGCGCGGCCAGGGCGAAGCCATCGCGCGCAACCTGTATGAGATGGTGCAGTTGAAGGTGCCCGTCATCTGCGTGATCATCGGCGAAGGAGCATCGGGCGGTGCACTCGGGATCGGAGTGGGGGACAAGGTGCTTATGCTGGAAAACACCTGGTACAGCGTCATTTCGCCCGAATCATGCTCATCCATCCTCTGGCGCAGCTGGGACTACAAAGAGCAGGCAGCCAAGGCGTTGAAGCTCACAGCAGAGGACATGCTGGCGAACAAGCTCATCGATGGGATCATCAAGGAACCGCCTGGCGGAGCCCATGCCGATATCGACACGGCCTGCAGGCTGGTGAAGGCCGAGGTGATCAAGCACCTGGACAAACTATCGAAAGTGGATGCCGATAAGCTCGTTGAACGCCGCATTCGCAAGTTCTGCGACATGGGTGTTGTGCTGAAGGCCAAGGCCGAGAAGAAGAAGGCTTGAGCAATCAACGATTCGACTGCAGCAGGATGCCACCGATCGCGGTAGGCGCTGTGAGCACGTCCAATTGCACTCCGGTGCTCGGGTCGATGCGGATCAATTGATCACCCACGCCGACCAACAATGAACCTGAGGTCTTATCGAACACTATTGCTCCGGCTCCAGGGAGCGGTGCCAGCAATTGTATCGAATTACCGGGCCTTTCGAAGCGCAGCACCCCACTCTCGGTCGCCACAGCGAACGTGTACTCGTCCACCCGCGCCACTGAGCCGATCTCGGTGCCGCTCAGCACCTGCATTTCGTATACCCCCCCGGCTTCAACATTCCGCTCCTGGATCACCCCGTCGCCGTTACGGTTCCCGAATGCCAGGAGGTGGTCACCGCCAGAGGTATGCAATGCCACTGGCGTTAAGTCGAATGGGAATTGCCCGAGAGTCGCGCCGGAATTGTGCGCGTAGTTGATCGTCTGGCGAGTACCCAGGACAGCATTCCGGGCGATAGAAACCACGTAGTTGCCGATGACCGCGCTCAATTCGCTGTATGTGCCAATCGGACTGGTGGCGTTGAACACTCCGTTGCCTTGTGCATTGAATCCTCTCAACGCCCCCGTGACGGTTCCGACGTAGGTGCGGCTGTCATGCCCGTTGGCATCCAAGCCATGGAAGAAGGGGAGAGGTGCGCCGGGCACGCCTTCATTCGCAAGCAAGGTGGTCGATGAGCCGTTGCTGATCCGCCGCCTGACAAGCGGTTGGGTACTCTCGCCCGCGAGGTAGATATGGTCCAGATCGATCGCGGTGCCCCCCAGTTCCGAAGTGGTTGCCCAGGTTGAGAGCGCACCTGTGCTATCGATACGTGTGATGGTGTATGGTGGGCTGGACGCTGCGGGTGGCACCAGGAAGATGGAACGCAGCCGCAAGGGTGCGCCCAGCAGCCAAAGGTCGAGGAAGGCTCGACCATCGTTTTCCCCGTCGGAAGCACGCGCGATCACTTGATAGTTCCCGCTCTCCAGCCGCTCGCTGGTGATGGCCAGTTCAACCTGCACCTGGGCAGATGCCGAATGAATGTCCAACAACGCGATGGGCCCGACTGGGAGACCTTCACTGTCGGTCAGCATCACGGTCAATTGTTCCACGCCCTCATTGTCCTCCACATGCACGCCGATCGTGATCGTATCGGGCACGTTCACCGTGGAACCCGCAGCAGGGTAGAGAATATGCACCGTAGGTGCGGTGTCATCCTTGTCCTTCCTGCATGCGCCCATCAAAAGCACACTACAGCCCACAAACCACGCCCATTGTTGATCGCGCATCGTTGCAAGATAGCCGCCCAGCAAGGCATTGGTGATGAACGACCAAGTTGTTCACAATCGTCTTTGTTGATCCAATGCGCACGGCTTGTTGATCGCTAGCTTCACTGGCATGCAAGCCCATCTACTTTTGCCGACCTGTCCGCGCTGAAGTGCGATCCGCCTGCTGCCGCGTCCACATAGTGTTCCATGGCCGAATTCTCCTCCTCCCGATCCCCGGACAAGCTGCGCGCAGCGCGGCGTCCCTCTCCTTCGTTGCTGGCCAATGCCCTTGAGGCCGGCAGGCTGCCACCGCAGGCACCGGAACTGGAGCAGGCCGTGCTGGGCGCCCTCATGCTCGAGCGCAATGCGGTCAACGAGGCTATCGACATCCTGCAGCCCGAGAGCTTCTATGTTGAAGCGCACAAGCGCATCTTCGAAGCCATCCTCAATCTATTCCGGAACGATCAGCCCATCGATATCCTCACTGTCACCGAAGAGCTCAAGAAGCGAGGCGAACTCGATGTGGTGGGCGGTCCCTTCTATATCAGCCAGCTCACCAACAAGGTGGCCAGCAGCGCCAACGTGGAATACCACGCGCGCATCATCAGCCAGAAGCACATCCTGCGGGAGCTCATCCGCATCAGCGCCGAAACCCAGCGCGATGCCTACGATGACAGTGCTGACGTCTTCGACCTGCTGGACAAGACCGAGCAGGACCTGTACGCCATCACCAGCGGCAACCTCAAGCGCAACTACGAGCCGATGAGCGACCTGATCCAGGACGCCATCACCAACATAGAGAACGCCAAGAGCAAAACCGGCGGCGTAAGCGGGATCCCCACCGGTTTCGTTCAGCTGGACAAGATCACGGCCGGCTGGCAGCGCAGTGACATGGTCATCGTGGCTGCCAGGCCTGCCATGGGCAAAACGGCGTTCGTCCTCAGCATGGCGCGCAACATCGCCGTGGAGCATAAGAAGGCCGTGGCCGTTTTCAGCCTGGAGATGAGCAGCACCCAGCTCGTCACCCGCCTCATCGCCAGCGAGGCCGGCATCAGCAGCGAGAAGCTGCGCAAGGGCGACCTGAGCGACAGCGAGTTCACCATCCTGCACCAGCATATCGCTCGGCTCACCAATGCGCCCATCTACATCGACGACACGCCCGCGCTCAATGTCTTCGAGCTGAGGGCCAAGGCCCGCCGCCTCAAGAGCCAGCACAACGTCGACCTGATCATCATCGACTACCTGCAACTGATGACCAGCGGCGGTGACAACCGCGGCGGCAACAGGGAGCAGGAGATCAGCGGAATCTCGCGTTCCATCAAGAGCATTGCCAAGGAATTGGACATCCCGATCATCGCCCTCTCCCAGCTCAGTCGTGCGGTGGAGACCCGCGGCGGGGACAAGCGGCCGATGCTCAGTGACCTGCGCGAATCGGGCGCCATCGAGCAGGATGCCGACATCGTCTGCTTCCTCTACCGCCCGGAGTATTACAAGATCTATGAGGACGATCACGGCAGCACCCTGGGCATCGGCGAGGTGATCGTGGCCAAGCACCGCAATGGCGCCTTGGACACCGTTCGACTGCGTTTCATACCCGAACTCGCCAAGTTCACCGACCTGGAAACGATATCCGGTAGCTTTGGCGTTGATGGCACGGGATCCGGAGATGGATTCCGGACCATCACGCGGCCAAGCCGCATGAACGATGACACCGACTTCGACGATCAAGCTGCGCCCTTCTAGTACCGTGCGCGCTCTTTGCGCGCTCCTCTTCCTCGCTGCCGCCGGTACCGCTTCGGCCACCAAATTGCTCATCCCCATGGATGAGAGCCAGCGCGACCACCTGAAGGCGTACGGCATCACCTACTGGGTGCTGCAGCAGAATGTTCCGGTGGAATGGCTGCTCAACTACCGTGGTGGGAGCTTCCTCATCGATCACTTCCTCACGGTGGAGCACGAGTGTACCGTACGCGGTGTCACCTACCAGGTCATCGCTGACGGGCAAGCCGCTGCGATACTGGCCGAGATCGCCGACCCGGAGGTGAACATGGAAGTGGTGAAGCTGGAGAAGGCGCCCAAGATCGCCGTGTACGCACCGGAGAGCTTCCAGCCCTGGGACGATGCCGTTGCACTGGTGATGACCTATGCTGAGATCCCCTACGAGCGCATCTATGACCAGCAAGTGATCGCTGGCACGCTGCCCAAGTACGATTGGCTGCACCTGCACCACGAGGATTTCACGGGACAGTATGGCAAGTTCTACCGCAGCTACAGCAACGCGCCATGGTACCAGGCGCAGGTAAGGGAGAGCGAGACGCTCGCGGCCCAATTGGGCTTCGCCAAGGTGAGCCAGATGAAAGGCGCCGTAGCACGCAAGATCGCCGACTACGTGGCCGGAGGCGGATACCTCTTCACCATGTGCAGCGGTACCGATAGCTACGACATCGCACTTGCCGCCGAAGGCGTGGATATCTGTGCGCCCGAATTCGATCACGACCCCGTGGACCCCATGGCGCAGCGCAGGCTCGACTTCACGCGCAGTTTCGCGTTCCGCGATTTCACGTTGATCACCGACCCGATGATCTACGAGTTCTCCAACATCGACGCCACCGACATCCACGGGCGCATCGGCCAGCCGCGCGACTTCTTCACGCTCTTCGACTTCAGCGCTAAGTGGGACATCGTGCCCACGATGCTTTGCCAAAGCCATGAGCAGGTCGTGCGCGGCTTCATGGGCCAGACAACTGCCTTCCGCAAGGACCTGGTGAAGCCCGGCGTAACCGTCATGGGCGAGAACAAGGCCCAAAGCACCGTCAAGTACATCCATGGCGAATTCGGCCTCGGCCAATGGACGTTCTACGGAGGCCATGACCCCGAGGACTACCAGCACATGGTGGGTGATCCACCCACCGACTTGAGCCTTCATCCCAATTCCTCGGGCTACCGATTGATCTTGAACAACATCCTGTTCCCCGCCGCGCGCAAGCGGAAGCAGAAGACTTGAAATAGAGCAGGCCAGGGCGATCCTTCGCCATTAAGTTTGCCCTCCCAACATCCGTACATGGACCTCACGAAGATCATCACCGTAGCAGGCAAGCCGGGTTTGCACCGCGTGGTGGCCCAAGGCCGCCAAGCCCTCATCGTCGAATCGCTCGCCGATGGCAAGCGCAACCCTGTGCCGCTAAGTGTGAAGGTGAGCAGCCTCGAAGAGATCAGCATGTTCACCACGGGCGACGATGTGTTGCTGAAGGATGTGCTGACCAAGTTGCACGAAGTGAACAACGGTGGCGCCGCCGCCGACCCCAAGAGCGATGATGGCACCCTCTGGGCCGCTTTGCTCCTGGCACTGCCCACCGCCGACAAGGACCGTATCTACGCTAGTGATGTGCGCAAGCTCTTCACCTGGTACGCACAGCTGCTTGCCGCCGGTGAGTTCGCGAAGAAGGAGGAGGCTAACGAGGAGAAGGTTGAAGTGAAGGACGAAGCGAAGCCTAAGAAGGCGGTTGCCAAAAAGGCCAAGGCCGGAGCGGCGGCGAAGGGTCCGAAGCCGGGTGGCGCTGCGGGTCCCCCGAAAGCAGCGGCCGTGCGCCGTGGCGGCCAGCGCGGTAGCTGAAGCATGGAGGTGCTTGCACACGCTGCGCGCAGTTACCTGCCCGCCGATGCGGTGCTTGGTGATAAGGCCACGGTCATTGCCTATTTCGATGAACTGGATGCACGTGCGATCGCGAGTGCGGCAGACCTGAACCAGTGGCTGAAGGATCTTGGCGAACTGGAAGCGGTGCTCAGCGAGGAAGGCGCATGGCGCTACATCCGCATGACCTGCGACACCAAGGATGAAGCCGCCACCGCGAACTATCAACGCTTCGTGAACGATGTGCTCCCCGTGGTGGAGGAGCGCATGGACAAGCTGAACCGTAAGCTGGTGGGATCACCGTTCGCCGAGCAGCTCACCGGCGAAGGCTTCCCGGTGTACTTGCGCGGTTTGCGTGAGCAAGTGCGGATCTTCCGCGAAGCCAACGTGCCCTTGCAGGCCGAACTTCGGAACCTGGCACAGACCTATAGTGCGACGATCGGTGCCATGCAGGTCGAATGGAAAGGGGAGACGATCACCTTGCCCAAGGCCGCAGCCATCCTCGAATGCACAGATCGCTCTGAACGCGAGTCCATCTTCAGGCTCATCGCCTCACGTCGTCTGCAGGATGCTGGGAAGCTCGATACGCTCTTTGACGAGATGGTGGCCAAACGGCATCGAATGGCGCTCAATGCGGGAGAATCCGACTTCCGCGACTACTCGTATCGATCCCTGGGCCGCTTCGACCACACACCCGCTGATGCAACGACCTTCCATGCCAGTGTCGAAGCCGAGGTGGTGCCGCTGAACGAGCGCATTGAGCGTGAACGGGCGAAGAGCCTTGGGCTCGACGTTCTTCGGCCATGGGACCTTCAGGTGGACCCCGCAGGCAAGCCTCCGCTTCGTCCGTTCACGAGCGATGACCAGTTGATGAACCTTGCCGAGACCGTCTTCGGGAAGTTGCACCCTTACTTCAGCGAGTGCATACGTACCATGCGCGACATGGGCCGATTGGACCTGGGTTCACGTGTGGGCAAGGCTCCGGGCGGATACAACTACCCGCTCTACGAATCCGGTGCTCCGTTCATATTCATGAACGCCGTGGGCACCTCGGATGACGTGGTGACGATGGTCCATGAAGGTGGCCACGCGGTGCATTCCTTCCTCACGCATCCGCTGCCCATCACGGGTTTCAAGAGCTTCCCCAGTGAAGTGGCCGAACTGGCCAGCATGGGTATGGAACTGCTCACCATGGACCATTGGCACCTGGTGTATCCCGATCCGGATGAGCTCAAGCGCGCGAAACGCGATCAGTTGGAACGCGTGCTCTCCATCCTGCCCTGGGTGGCAACCATTGATTCGTTCCAGCACCTCGTGTACACCAACCCGGGATGGACGCCAGCCCAGCGTACTCAGGCATGGACGCAGTGCCATGCGCGATTCTCCGGGAATGTCGTCGATTGGTCGGGCCTCGAACACGAGCGCGCAAACCTTTGGCACAAGCAACTGCACATTTTTGAACTGCCCTTCTACTACATCGAATACGCGATCGCACAATTGGGGGCTATAGGCCTCTGGCGCAACTACAAGCATGATTCGCAAGCCACCGTGTCGGCTTATATGGAAGCATTGAAGCTGGGGTACACCCGCACCCTGCCGGAGATCTATGCCGCCGCAGGTGTACGGTTCGACTTCTCCCGAGAGCATATCGCCGATCTCGTCGCTTTCGTGGGCGAGGAACTGGAGAAGCTCTGAACCGAGCCCATTCTTCCGGTGTTCATCCCAAGCATCGCGATGATGCTGGTCAGCCGTACGAATAGGCCGAGCCGTACTTTGCCACCCCGCAAGGCATACCCCATGAAGCAGTCCTACTCTCTTCCCGTACGCACATTGGTGATCACTGGAGCCTTGGGCACAGTAGGGCTCCTGGTCGCTTGGGACCAGGGCGAATTGCCTACGGCGCATGCCTACCATTCGCCTGCTGAGCTGGAAGAACTTCGCGGTGGTGGCATCGGCCTGGCCAGTGGTGCCAACAATTACTTCCGCGCAAGCGGTGATTGCTACGGCTGCCATGGGGCAGACAACGTGGGGCCGGTCCTCGCCAACCACAATGCGCTGGGCCAGGACGTGAACACACTGGACGATTGGCGCAGCACCATGATGGGCAACAGCGCACGTGACCCCTTCTGGCGCGCCAAGGTGAGCCACGAGGTCGCAGTGAACCCCGCCCATCAATCGGAGCTCGAGGATAAATGCACCAGTTGCCACGCGCCCATGGGCCGCTATGACAAGTTCCTGAGCGGCAACGGACATTACAGTATCGGCGAGCTCACGAACGACCCCATCGCGCTCGACGGCGTCAGCTGCCTGCCATGCCACATGCAGAGTGCCGACAGCAGCGGCCTGCTCTTCAGCGGCAACCTGAAGTTCGATACGAACAACGTGGTGTACGGCCCCTATAGCGAGGTCTTCGGTGCGCCCATGGAAAGCTTCGTGGGCTATGCCCCCAACTTTGGCGCGCATATCAATGATGCCGGCTTGTGCGCTGGCTGCCATACCCTCATCACCGAAACGGCCGACCTGGACGGCAACCTCACAGGCGATCATTTCGTGGAGCAAGCCACCTACCACGAATGGCTCAACTCAAGCTTCAACACCAATGCCGACCCCGAGGCCGGCCTCAGCTGCCAGGCTTGCCACGTGCCCCGCATCGATGATGGCGTGATCATCTCAGCCCTGTACGACTTCCTCACGCCCCGCTCGCCTTTCGGCCAGCACCATTTCGCGGGCGGTAACGTCTTCATGCTGAAGTTGCTCAAGCAGAACCTGGATGCCCTCAGCCTTACTTCCAGCAGCACGCGTTTCGACAGCACCATCGCACGCACCAATCGCATGCTGCAGCAGCACACCCTGTTGCTGGAGACCTTCGTGCCGGACCGGACCAACGATACAGCGTTCATCGATGTGAAGCTCACCAACCTGGCCGGGCACCGCTTCCCCAGCGGGTACCCATCACGCCGTGCGTTCATCGAACTGATCGTCCTCAACGAGATCGGTGATACGCTCTTCCAAAGCGGTCGATGGGATGGCAACTACGAAGTGGTGGGCCATGATGCCCAGTGGGAACCGCACCACGATGTGATCACTGTCGAGGACCAGGCCCAGATCTACGAGATGGTCATGAGCGACGTGAACGGAAACAAGACCACGGTACTGGAACGGGCGAAGGAGCCGCTCAAGGACAACCGCCTGGTACCTCATGGCTTCAGCGCATTGCACTACACCTATGACACCACCTTGGTGGTGAACGTGCCAGCATCGGATATCGATTTCAATCACGATCAAGTGGGCGTCGAGGGAAGCGGTACCGATATCACCCATTATCATGTGCCGATGGGCGGTTACACCGGTCTCATCGATGTGCATGCACGCGTATGGTACCAGAGCGTGCCGCCGCGCTGGAACGAGGAGATGTTCTCATACAACACCGCCGAGATCGACAGCTTCCGCACCATGTACGAGGCAGCGGATGGTACACCTGTGCTGGTGCGTGAGCAGATCCTCACCGACATCAGCACCGAGGTCGATGACATCGCTGAATTGGGAGTGCATGTTTGGCCCAACCCGGTGCGCGACGGTATCCTGCGCATCGATGGTATCGGCCAGCGCGTGACAGCGCTTGAAGTGCTCGATATCCGTGGAGCCGTGGTGGCGCGTTACCGCCCGAACGGAGAGCGCAACTGGCAGGTTATCCTGCCTGAGCGGGCTGGTACCTACATCGTTGTGGTGCATGCTCGTGGCAAGCGCTTCACGCAGCGGGTGGTGGTGTTCTGATCGGCCATTTCATGAGCACAGGGCAGCGCAAGCGGAGTACGGTCTTGCGCACCGCCGTGCTGTTCCTCGCTTTCGCGCTCGTGGTAGTAATTGCTTCATGGAATGATCCACCACCCGTCGATCACGCGCGCTTCCACAGCTTGGACATGGGATCACGGGGTGCCGGCATTGGGCTGGTGAGCGGGAACAATAACTTCTTCATGGCCAGTGGCAACTGCTACGGCTGCCATGGCATCGATACCGTTGGTGCTGTCTGGGCCAACCACGACGCGCAAGGGCGTGACGTGAACATGGCCGACGCCTGGCGCAGCACCATGATGGCCAACAGTGCGCGTGATCCCTTCTGGAAGGCGAAGGTGGACCACGAGGTGCTGGTGAGCCCAGGTCATCAAGCGGCTATCGAGGATAAGTGCACGAGCTGCCACGCACCGCTGGGCCGCCATGACAAGCACTTGAGCGGCGGTGGGCCTTACTCCATGGACGAGCTCTACTTCGACCTGGTGGCACAGGACGGCGTAAGCTGCATGGCCTGCCACAAGCAAAGGCCCGACAGCAACGGCCTGTTCTTCAGCGGCGATGTGCGCTTCGATACCGCGCTCGTGCTCTACGGCCCCTACGATGAGGTGTTCACCGGCGCCATGCAGTCCTTCCTCAACATCACGCCGCAG
Organism: Flavobacteriales bacterium; assembly: GCA_016710965.1. GTDB lineage: Bacteria > Bacteroidota > Bacteroidia > Flavobacteriales_F > PHOS-HE28 > PHOS-HE28. Next base: position 89,736 of record JADJTW010000031.1, on the reverse strand, counting down.
TTCGGTGCGCATGTGGCGCAAAGCACCTTGTGCGCTGCGTGCCACACGCTCATCACCGAGACCGAGGACCTGAGCGGCAACCTTACGGGTGAAGAGTTCGTGGAGCAGGCCACCTATCACGAATGGGTGAACAGTGCGTACAGCCAACAGGGCGGCGCGAACGCCATCACCTGCCAGGGCTGCCATGTACCGCGCATCACCGATGGCATCGTCATAGCGGGCCTCTATGACTGGCTTACACCGCGCGTTCCTTTCGGCGAGCATCAGTTCGCGGGCGGGAACGTGTTCATGCTGCAACTGCTGAAGGAGAACCTCACGGACCTTGGTCTCACCGCCAGCAGCACGCACTTCGATACCACCATTGCGCGAACGAACCGCATGTTGCAGCAGAACACCTTGCTGCTGGATGTGAGCGTGGCCGAACGCGATGCCGATACCGCGCGCATCGCAGTGCAACTCACCAACCTGGCAGGCCACAAGTTCCCGAGCGGATACCCTTCGCGCCGCGCCTTCGTGGAATTGGTCGTTACCGACCCTTCGGGGGATACGCTCTTCCGCAGTGGCGGATGGGATGCCGACCATGAAGTGATCGGCCACGATGCCGAATGGGAGCCGCACTTCGACGTGATCACCAACGCGGACCAGGCGCAGATCTACGAGATGGTGATGGGCGATGTGAACGGCAACAAGACCACCGTGCTCGGCCGCGCGAAGGAGCCCTTGAAGGACAATCGCCTGCCTCCGCTCGGCTTCAACAGCACGCACTACGCCTACGATACCACGCGCATCTTCGGAGTGCCAGCGAGCGATATCGACTTCAACCTCGACGATGCGGGGCAGGAGGGAACGGGCGCCGATATCATCAAGTACCATGTGCCCCTCGGCGGCTACCTGGGCACGTTGAACATCACCGCACGCGTCTGGTTCCAGGCTGTGCCACCACGCTGGAACGAGGAGATGTTCGCCCACAACAGCGATGATATCGATGCCTTTCGCGATCTCTTCGACGCCGCTGATGGTACGCCGGTGCTCGTCGGAACGCGGTCCATCGTGGACGTGACCGATGCGGTGGACGATCTCGAGGAACTTGGTCTGCGCATCTTCCCCAATCCCGTGCGCGACGGGCTGCTTCGCGTCGATGGGATCGATGACCGCATCACATTGATCGAGGTGCGCGATATTCGGGGAGCATTGGTGGCGCAGCATCGGCCTGCAGGCCTGGGCTATTGGAGCCTGGTCCTGCCTGATGGAGCGGGCATATACGCGATTGTCGTGCGCACTGCCCGGCGGAGCTTCGTGCAGCGGGTGGTGGTGCAGTGAGGCCCGCTACATTTGATCCATGACCGTACGCTACGCCGTCGCGTTCTCCATCGCGCTACCCTTTGTCACCCAGGCCCAAAACCCCATCATCCAAGGCATCCTGGACGATGTGCGCATCGACAGCATGATGCAATGGGTGGGCGAGCTCAGCGGCGAGGTGGCCACGCCCATCGATGGCACCTCGCAGGTGATCACAAGCAGGCACAAGAACAACGCAGGCAATGCGCTCTCGCAGACCTATTTGGAACAGAAACTCGCTCAGTTCGGCTACACGCCAGTGATCCAGAGCTTCAGCACCACGGGCAAGAACATCCTGGTGACCAAACCCGGCGATGGCAGTACCGACGAAGTAGTGATCATCTGCGCGCATTACGACGCCATGCCCGGAGGCATACTCGCAGCACCAGCTGCCGACGACGATGGGAGCGGCACCTGCGCTGTGCTTGAAGCTGCGCGCATCCTCGCCGACGTGGATTTCGTGCATCCCATCATCTTCGCGCTGTGGGACGAAGAGGAACAGGGCAAGATCGGCTCGCTCTTCTACGCCGGTGCCATGGCCGCCAATGATGCGCTCATCCGTGGGGTGGTAAACATGGATGCCATCGCATACGACGGCAACGGCGATACGAAAGCGCGTATCCACACGCGGCCCGTGGCCAACAGCTTCGAGATCAGCGATACCGTCTTCGCTGTCAGGGAGGATTACAACATCGACCTGGACCTGATCCTCACGAACCCCGGTGCCACGTACAGCGATCACGCCTCGTTCTGGACCGAGGGCTATGGCGCGGTGCTCGTGATCGAAGAGTTCAGCGCCGATGGCAATCCGCACTACCACACCCCTGACGATCGCATTCAGTACTTCGATGTGCCGTACTACGAGAAGCTCGCGAAGCTGAGCATCGCAACGGTGGCTACGCTGGCCATACCGGTGGAGAGCGGGTTGGTCGTGGGCGAAGAACCTGTCGCGGGCAATGCGCTTTATGCGTTCCCCAATCCAACGGCCGATGATGCGAGCCTATGGATCGAACAGCGTTCAATGAAGCGGGCGCGCATTGTGCTCCTTGATGCCCTGGGCCGCGAGGTGAGCGTGCTGCATGACGGATTGCTCGCCGCTGGAAAGCATGGGTTCACCCTGCCGTTGGCAGAACAGGCACCCGGTGGCTATGTGGTGCATGCGACCGTCGATGGGGCGCCGTCGCAAAGTGTCCGTGTGGTGCGGCTGCCGTGGTGAATGACCTGCTGCCTGGAAATGAGAAGCCCGGCTCATGGCCGGGCTCATCGTTCTAATCGGAAGGCGCTATTGTTTGGCGAAAGGCTTGGTGCTCACGTTTCCTTCGACATCGGTGAACAGCACGAAGTACTTGCCTGCCGCGAGCGAACTGATGTCGGCATCGGTGCGTCCGGTGGCGTTCACCGTCAGGTTCTGCACCGTGGCACCATCCAGATCGATGATGCGCGCCGCCCGCAGGTCGATCCCGTTCGCCTCGATCGTCAGCCGTTCGGTGGCTGGCACAGGGTATACGCTGATCCGCTGATCCGCGTCATCCACTTCCGCCATACCCACGTTGTTAAGCACGATGATCTGGCCGAATTGAGTGGCAGCGTGCCCATCCTGCGTGCAGTGGTAGTTGTAGATGCCAGGCACGGTGAAGGTGAATTGCCAACTCCATGATCCGCTTTGTGGGCTGCCACTGGAGAATCCTTCCGGGTTGGATGGGAATTCCGAAAGGCTGCCGTTGGCGCTATGCGAGCCGCTGATGTTGGTCCACCGCACCATGTCGCCGATGCTGATGGTGAGATTCTGCGGGCTGTAGTAAGGGGATGCACCACCTTGGGTACTGCCGCCCATATCCACAGGCCAGAGCATTTGTGCTGCGGCAGTGAGCGGGAGGAATGCGAATAGCGTGAGGGTTTTCTTCATGGGAGTGGTTCGATGGGCGAAACTACCCAAGCGATGTCGCGCGCCTCTTCCCTGGCCCTGCCACTATTGGGATCGAAGCTGTTCGTTGGCCGGATGCAAGCGTTCGTCGAAATACCCGAGCACTTTCTGCATCAGGTGCAGTCGGTCCTTGCCACGCACGTTGTGCCCATGGCCGGGATAGTTGAAGAAGTCCACTGGAACTCCCGCTGCTACGCACGCCTTGAGGAACGTGTAGCTGTGCTCGGGAAGCACCGTGTCGTCCTTCCCGCCGGTGATGATGAGCAGGTCGTCCTTCAAGTCCTTCGCCAGGTTGGGCAGCGTGGTGCTGGCATAGCCTTCAGGATTCTCTTCCGGCGTATCCATGTACCGTTCGGTGTACATCACCTCGTACATGCTCCAGTCCATCACCGGCCCACCCGCAACTCCTGCGGCGAAGACGCCAGGGTAGCGCGTGAGCATCGCCGTGGTCATGTGCCCACCATAGCTCCATCCGTGGACTGCTATGCGCGCGCCATCCACCCAAGGTTGCTGCTTCAACCATTCGACCCCGTGCATTTGGTCCATCACCTCCACCACATCGAGTTGCCGGTGGATCACCTGCTCGAATTGCTTGCCGCGTGAGGGTGTGCCATGGCCATCGACGGTGAAGACCACGTACCCTCGCTCCGCAGCGTGCAGCATCCACGGAGAAGCCCCTGCAAGAAAACTGTTGCTCACCAATTGCACATGCGGACCATTGTACACGTAGATCAGTACCGGGTACTTCTTCACCGGGTCGAAGCGGCTGGGCTTGATGATGCGTGCGTTCAACATGTCACCGCGCTCACCCATGATGGTCATCCATTCGATGGTGCCCATGGTGTATGCAGCGTATGGGTCCTTCGATTCCACCAGCGTCTTCACCACGGTACCGGAGCGTGCATCGCGTAGTACAACCCGGTTGGGCACGCTCGAGCTGCTCCAGGTATCGGTCAACCACTTGCCATCGGTGCTCAGTGCTCCGTGGTGCGATCCAGCTTCGCTCGTCAGTCTCGTCGTACCACCCTTCAAGAGGTCCACCCGGTACAGGTGCGTTTCCAATGCGCCCTTGGGGTCCTTTGGGTCCACGACCCCGGTGCCTTCGACGATGGCGAAGCTCTCCTTGGGATCGAGTCCGATGACGTCGTTCACCTCCCAGGCACCGGTGGTTAGTTGCCGTACCAGCCCGGTCTTCACATCGTACAGATACAGATGGTTCCATCCATCACGACGACTGTGCCAGATGAACTGCGAGGGTCGTGCCTTCAGGAAACGCGCAGGATGGACCGGTTCCAGCCATCGGTCGTCGTGCTCTGTGAGCACGGAACTGAGCGCTTCACCCGTGGAAGCATCGTAGCGCATCATGTTCAAGCTCTCCGTGGCACGATCGAGGTGTACGACGACCAAGTGCCGACCGTCGGGCTCCCACCCGATGTTGGTGAGGTATTGGTCCGCTGGTCCCCCGGTGCGCAGGAAGACGGTGCTGCCAGATACCACGTCATGCACCCCGATGGTCACTTCATGGCTCGCCTGACCGGCCATCGGGTAGCGGATCTTATCGAATCGACTGGGTTTGCTGCTGATGTCTTCGAGCCAGTAGGGCGACACCATGCTCTCATCCATGCGGTAGAACGCGAAACGTCCGCCTGTTGGTGACCAGAAGATGCCTTTGGTGATGCCGTACTCATCGCGATGCACGCTCTTGCCGTTCACGATGCCATCGGTGCCATCCGTGGTCATAGCCGCATTCAGGCGCTTGCCCACGCCGGGCCGTGCCAGGTACACGTTATTGTCCACCACGTAGGCAACGGAGCCGGTGTGTTCCTCCAGGTCTTCGTTCGATGCGTTCGGGCCGATGATCGTTTCCACCTGCAAGTTGCCCGTGCTGGTGTCGTACAGATACACGCGCTCGTTGTGCATGATGCGGAAGTGCGTGGCGTCCTTCCAATGGACCATGGGCCACGCGGTCAACTGGGCACTGTCGGGCAGCTGCTTGTTCAGCCCGGATAGTTCTGCGATCATCGCATCGGCCGCGCGGCCGATGGAACCTCTCAGTTGTTCGCCTTTGATGAAGCTGTATGCGTCCTCGCCTTTGATCCATTGAAGGCCCTTGATGCGCTCGGGCGCCAGGTCGGTGCCTGCCTTCAGGATGGCATCGCGCAGTGTGAGGGTTTGCTGCGCGCTCAGCGGGGCGATGAGGAGCAGCACACATGAGAGGACCAGTGGTTTGCGCATGGGCGTATGGGCGTTGATGCGGCAGCGAAGATGAAGAACCAACGATCACTGACGTTCAGTCCGGGTCGCTGAAGGCCGGGTTGGTCACGAAGGAAGGATCGGTGAGCGTGAGCAGGAAGGCCACCAGGTCGGCTCGCTCCTGCTCGTCCAGGTCCATGGCCCCGCTGGTCCAGGCGCCCATGTGATTGTCCAGATTGGGCGTGCTCAGCACCACGCTATCGGCGTAGAATCGGACCACGTCCTCCAGCGTGGCGAATCGCCCGTCGTGCATGTAAGGCGCGGTGAGTTCGATGTTGCGCAATGAATTCACCTTGAACTTCTCCCGGTCCGCGCTGAGCCCCGTCACTTCCGCTCGTCCGGCGTCGAGGGGCGAGGCCGCGAGGCCGATGTTGCGGAAGGCATGGTCCTGGAAATTGGGCAGCATGTGGCATTGCGAGCATTGGGCTTCGTTGAAGAACAGGTTTCTGCCGCGCTTCTCCTGTGCATCCAATGCGCTGCTGTCGCCGCCGAAGTAGAAGCGGTCGAAGCGCGATTCGAAGCTGAGCAGCGTGCGCTCGAATTGCGCGATGGCCCGCACGATACGAACGCTGTCGATGGCAGAGGTTCCGAAGGCCCTGCGGAAGAGCTCCGGATAATCAGGCAACAGGCGCAGGCGCTGCTCCACCACCGGCCAGCTATTGCGCATCTCCACCGGATTGGTCACAGGCTTGAACGCCTGTTCCTCCAAGGTGCCCACGCGGCCGTCCCAGAAGAAGAAGTGGTCCCATAGCATGTTCTGCACGGGCATGGAATTGCGACGGCCGAGCGAGCCATCGGTGCCGGGCGAGAAGCGGCGCGGGTCGGAGAATGCATGTGCTTGCTGGTGGCAGCTAGCGCAGCTCATGGTGTAATCGTCGCTGAGAGCCTCCTCATAGAAGAGCTTGCGGCCGAGCGCCACACCTTCAACAGTGAGCGGATTGTCCGCCGGCAGGTAGATCGGATGGATCTGTGCCATGGCCCATGCGGGCACGTTCAACTGCAAGGGCGTAGGGCCGGAGGAAGCCGCTTCTTGCAGGATCACCTCGTCCTTGCGGCAGGCCAGGGCTCCGATGGCGAAGAGCACGATGGCCAGTATGCCGCGACGAGCCTGCTTCATGCCGCCAAAGTAGTTCAGCGTTCGGCTGGGCCGTGTCGCGGGTCGATCACGAAGGCACTATCCGTGAGGGTTCGCAGGAATGCAGCCAGATCGGCGCGGTCCTGCTCGCTCAATTTCACCTCGCCATTCACCCACGGTTGCATATGCGGGTCCAGTGTGGGCGATCCCGTTCGCACATCGTCAGCGTAGAAATCGATGACTTCCTCCAGGGTGCTAAATCGACCGTCGTGCATATAGGGTGCGGTGAGCGCGATGTTGCGCAAGGTGGGTGTCTTGAAGCGGCCCCAATGCCAGGGCATGCCGGTGCGTTCGCCCAGGCCGCCATCAGCGGAGAGGCTGTCCAAGCCGATGTTCGATACATCATGATGGTCGAAGAGCGGCGGCTCGTGACAGTCGACACAATGCGCACTGGTGAAGAAGAGGTCCTTGCCGCGCAACTCACGCTCGTTCAACGCTGTGCGGTCGCCTTCGTATGCGAAGCGATCATAGCGCGATCGCAGTGAGATGAGCGTGCGTTCGAATTGTGCGAGCGCGAAAGCGATGCGCATGCTGTCGATGCGTTCATCGCCGAAGGCCGCGCGGAAGAGCCCTGGGTAACTGGGGTCATGCCGGAGGCGATCGGTCACCGCGCCCCAGTCGCTGCCCATTTCGCGGTGGCCGCGCACAGGTTCGAAGGCTTGCAGCTCCAAGCTCAGCGCCCGCGCGTCCCAGAAGAAGAAGTGGTCCCATGCCAGGTTGATGAGGGGCTGCGCGTTGCGGCGGCCCGTGCTGCCATCTGCCCCGCTCGACACCGCTCGGGGATCGGCGAAGGCGTGCGCCTGCTTGTGGCAGCTGGCGCAGGAGAGCGTGCCGTTGGCGGAGAGGGCTCGATCATGGAAGAGCGCACGGCCGAGAGCAACGCCTTCCACGGTTGTCGGGTTGTCGTATGGGATCGCCATACGCAGCGTCGTATCTGCCACCGCCCACTGGGGCAGATCGAAGTGGTAAGGTGTAGTATGCGCAACCGTGGCCTCCTTCTGCGGGAAATGGCAGGCGGCCGCCACGCATGCGCCGATGATCAAGAAGCGCCTCATATCACGAAGATGCGACGCGGGTGGCTCAGGATCAGGTTCACCTCGCGCTCCAGTTCCACGCCGAACTTCTGCTCCACGCTGCGTAGTATCCGTTCGCTCGTATCGTACACTTCGGCGCCGGTGGCACCGCCGTAATTCACCAGCACCAGGGCTTGTTTGTCATGCACGCCGCAGTTGCCGGCGCGGTGGCCTTTCCATCCGGCCTTCTCGATGAGCCAGCCTGCTGACAGTTTCGCTTCGCCAGTGCTGGCGGGGTAGGTTACAGCATCAGGGTATTCCTGCTTGATCCGTTGCGCGTGCGCTTCAGGAACGACGGGGTTCTTGAAGAAGCTGCCCGCATTGCCCAGCTGCGATGGCAGGGGGAGCTTGCTGCTGCGGATGGCGATCACTGCATCGCTCACATCCTTGATCGTTGGTTGGGAGATGCCTATGCGCGCCAACTCGTCCTTGATGCTGCCATAGTTCGTGTTCAGCGAGTGCGGGGCTTTGTTCAGCAAGAACGTGACGCTGAGGATGATGAACCGGTCGCGGCCCTCACGCTTGAAGAAGCTCTCGCGGTATCCGAAGTTGCACGCCGCATGATCGAACACCATCACTTCGCCATCGCTGATGCGCATGGCTTCCAACGAATGGAAGACATCCTTCAGCTCCACTCCGTACGCGCCGATGTTCTGCATGGGACCGGCCCCCACCTTGCCAGGGATCAGCGACATGTTCTCGATGCCGCCCCAGCCGTGCGCCACACAATGCAGCACGAATTCATGCCATAAGACTCCGGCCCCTGCCTTCACCCACACACGCGTATCGTCCTCCCGGACCAAGCCGATGCCGGGCAATTCGTTCAGCAGCACCACGCCTTCAAAGTCTTGCCTGAACAGTATGTTGCTGCCGCCGCCCAGCACGAGCCTATCCTTCCCCTTCAGTTCGGGGGCCATCAGCACCACGCGCAAGTCCTCCACGGTGCTGAAACGCGCGAGCAACGCGGCGCGCGCGGCGATCCCGAAGGAGTTGTAAGGTGTCAGGTCGGCGTTGGGGAGGAACTGCATCGGCGGCGCTGCAAGTTTACCGGAGCTTCGTGCAGCGCTGGAGGACCATCGTTGAGTTTTCCACACGCCTGGCATCTGTTCCTGGACTACCGGCTCGAAGCATGCTTCTCTTGCGGCTCTGCAACACTCGCGCCCTGAGATGCACGCGCCATGCGCCAGGCTACGATGGTGCCTGCTATTCGGAAGGCATCTCCTTCAGCCACTCGTGTATCGACTTGTGGCCCACGATGAGGTCCTCGATCACAGCCTCGCCCTGGTACACGCGCACCACCGCGTACGCTGGCAAGGGCTGCGACATGATGCCTTCCTCCCAGTGCGGCATGAGCATCGATTCGGTCTTCGCACCGTCGCCTTCTTCCAGGTAATAGCGGTCGAACGGGAGCGCGACCGTTTCCACTTTGTCGTGGTTGGCCGACCCATACTGAACCGTGACATGCGCCTGATGGACCGGTGGCTCTGCGGATAGTTCGGGGATGAAAGCGAAACCGGCGCTGTCCGTGGCGAGCGAGGCGTAGGCCGTGAGGTTATCGAAGATCGCATAGCCTTCGGCATTGAGGCCCGAGGTATCCGGAGCGATCCAGGATCCGCGTGCTGCTTCGAAGTTGAGCGCCACGTACTCGCCCCGGAAGGGGTCGCGCGGGTCGATGGGCGCCGTGCGGAACTTGAACACCTCGCCTTCGCGCATGATGCGCTCATGCGAGCGTATCATCCATGCGGGCACGGCCAGCTGCGCCAGCGCGATCACAGTGAATATCGCGGCGCTACGACGCATGTGCTTCATCCCGATCCACGGGGACTTTTGTCTTGTCGCGCGCACGCACCATGCGCAAGTTCATGTACAGGAAGCCGCAGCCGATGGCGATGAAGACCAGGCCGCGCAGCACGAAGCTCATGTCCGTATCGAAGAAGCGCATGAGGAGGGTGGTGCTCAGGATCACCAAGCCGAGGTTCATCCTCCGCAACGAATCACGCTCGATGCCATGTTTCACGGTGACAACGCCAATGGCGAGCAGCGAGAGGTTCACGAGGATGGTGGCTGCGACGGGGGAGACGAGGCTCACGCCATAGCAGAGCAGGAAGAGCCACCAGCCTTCCGGGTAGGCATAGCCCTCGAAAGGTTTGCGCCTACGCAGTGAGAGCGCGTATGCCGCGGTACCGATGACGCAGAGCGCGATGATGGGGCAGGTCGGCCCTGACCCCGGATCAACACCATGGTCTTGATCATGCCATACCAGGCGGAAGCTGAAGACGCAGAAGGTGATGAGCATGGTAGCGCCGCCCACGAGCACCCACGGCCACGTTCGCAGTGCATGCCCGGAATGCAGCCACGGCACCAATGTGAACACCGCGGATATGGCCACTATGCCCAGCGCATGTTCGATATCCCAGTCTGTATAGAAGAGCTGGCTGCTGATGCCCACGGTGAGCGCCATGCCCAGGCTCAACCACCAGAATCCGATGCTCATACCGTTCGTGCGTGCCTCTTTCAGGTAGAAGGGGACTGCCGCCGCGATCAGTGGCAGCAAGAGCCACGGACGCTCATCATCGTGCTCGAAGCGGAAGAGCCAACCGTACCACGCGATGATGCCTAGGTAGCAGAGCGCCACGATGAGCGAACCCGGCAGGTAGAGGAGGGGCACTACGAGCAGCGCGCACGTGAAGAGATAGCCTTCGAGGTTGCCGCTGATGTGGTAGATCTGGCTGATCAGCGCCACGCAGGCGCACAGCCCGCATGCGAGCAGGACCGCGCTGCCTTCCCGCCACGATGCCGCATCAGGCTTGCGCTGCAGAGCGTACCACACCAGGCCTTGTCCGAGCAGCACTGGAACGAACGCAAGCACGGTGCGCGCAGTGCGCGGCAGGTCGTCCCAGTTGTGGGCCACGATGAGGATGATGCCCATGCCCACCAGCAAGCTGCCGAGGATGGCGAAGACCAGCAGTATCCGATGGCCGCTGCGCGCTGCATCCGTCGCATAGCGCGCACGGATCTGCTCGGCCTGCTCCGCGCTGATGAGCCCTTCGCCAACGAGTTGCGGCAGCGATTCGAGGAGCTTGGCGGCCTTCACTTCTTCCGGCGCCTTGCGCTCCACCACGGTCATCTCATTCACCAGGTGGCCTGCACCGGCGAGCTTGTCGATGCACCAGAGCACATAGCGGATGTCCACGCTGATGGTGCGCTGCAATTCGTTCTCGAAGGCGATGTCGCCGCTCATGGCTTCCCAGTTACCATCGAAGGCGATGCCGATGAGCTCGCCATTGCCGTTGATCACCGGGCTGCCGCTGTTGCCGCCGGTGATGTCGTTGTTGCTGATGAAGCAGGTGATCAGCTCACCGTTCTCATCGGCGTAGCGACCGTAGTCCTTCCTCACCAGCAATTCGTGCTGTTTGGCGGGAACAACGAACTCCTCGTTGGTGTTGTCCTCTTTCTCGAGGATGCCGTTGCGCGTGGTCACATGCTTGTAGAACATGCCATCGCCGGGGACGTAGCTGCCCACCTGTCCGTAGGTGAGGCGCATGGTGCTGTTGGCGTTGGGGTACCAGCTCTTGGCAGGGTCCTTTTCGCGCATGGCGGCCACCATCAGGCGATAGCCCTTGTCCAGATCGCCCTGGCTGGCGTCCACGGCCGGCCCGATGACATTGCGGTAGTGCGCTACGCAGCTCTCGGCAGCCGTGAAGCCCATGTCCTTTTGCAGGGCCTTCAATGTTGGCTTGGCCAGGAAGGCATCGAGGCGCTTGCGATCGGTGAGGATGCTGGTGCTGAAGAGCGCTTTCGCCCACGCGTCGAAGTCGCCCTTGTACTTCTTCTCGATCACGTCCATCACGCCGGGTTGCAGGTCGCGGTCCACATCCGCGTGCAGCATGCGGAACATGGATGCGGTCACCTTCTGGTCGGTGGCAGGGTTGTAGTCTTTCCAGAACTCGTCTGCGGCGGCCTGCACGCGCGCCACCATGGCGCTCACCTTGGCAGCGTCCTTCGGGTCGGTCGCCAGTTGCATCTTCAAACCGAAGAGGCGGAAGCCCAACATGATGGCTTCGCTGCCAAAGGCCGCCTCCTGCATGTAGGTGTTGGCCTTCTCCCACTTTGTGCGGTCGCCGTAGCCTTTCTCCAGGGAAGTGATCAGATCACCGTACTTGGCCTTTCGACCAGCATCCGCGTTCACCCAAGTCATGAGCGCATCCTCCTGGGCCTTCTTCTTGTCGTACACATGCAGCCGCTTCAGGCCGCGCTGTTGCCCGATGAAGTACTTCCAGTAGTTGCTGATGCTGGCGTACTTGCTGGCGTATTTGATGCGCACCTCATCACTGGCATCCATGTCCTGCTTCATCAGTTCGAGCTTCACGCCACGGATCTTCACCCGGCTCGGCTGCTCGATGTCGAGCGCGAGCTTCACGCCATGGCTGCTCAGGAAGCGGTCGGTGCTACCGGGATAGCCCATCACCATGGCGAAATCGCCCTCCTTCACACCGGCGATGCTCACCGGGAAGTGCCACTTGGGCTTGAAGGGGATATTGGCCTCGCTCGGGTCGGCGGGCTCGCCATCGGGGCCGGTGTAAACGCGGAACATGCTGAAGTCGCCGGTGTGCCGGGGCCACATCCAGTTGTCGGTGTCTCCGCCGAACTTGCCGATGGCGCTTGGCGGCGCGCCCACCAGTCGCACATCACGGTAGGTCTTGTACACGAAGAGGTAGAACTCGTTGCCCTCGAACATCACCTTGAAGTCGGCGCTCAGGCCGTTCTCCTTGCCTACGGCGGACTTCAAGCGGGCGGCGATCTCCTGGATCTTCTCGTTGCGCTCATCCTCGCTCATGCCGTTGTTGAGTTCGGCCAGCACTTCTGCTGTCACATCGTCGATCCGCTGCAGGAAGCTCACATTGAAGCCTGCGGGAAGTTCATCCTTGCGCGTCATGGCCCAAAAGCCATCGGTGAGGTAGTCGTGCTCCACGCTGCTGAGGCCCTGCACGGCATCGTAGCCGCAGTGGTGGTTGGTGAGGAAGAGGCCCTCGGCGCTCACCATCTCGCCGCTGCAGAAGCCGCCGCCCAGCCGCACCACGGCATCCTTGATGCCGCTGCGGTTGATGTCGTAGATGTCTTCGGCGGTGAGCTTGAAGCCGAGCTTCTGCATCTCGGCCTCGTTGATCTGCTTCAGCTTGGAGAGCAGCCACATGCCCTCATGGGCTTGCGCACCGAGCACGAGGATGGCTACGGTGCAGAGCAGGAGAATACGCTTCATGTTCAGGTGTTCTGGGGGTTGCGAAGGGCGTCAAATGTAGGCGACCAGCCCATGCGGGACGGACGGTTGCGGGATGGAAGGGGGTGGGAGGGATGAATGCCTGCCCGGAACCTATGGCTCGGAGCGCACAGGTTTCCAGGGCACGGGCAGCAACAGCTCTTCCACTTGGATGACCAGGGCCTTGAAGGCCGCAGGCTGGCCGATCCGGCCCATCACCTTCTTGTCCTTTCCGCCAGCCACAACGCGTATGGTGGTGCTGGGCAGATCGGTCACGTCGGCGTCGTACTTCTCCTGCATGCCGAAGAAGCCCAGGCTCCGGCCTTGCGCAGCAGCGCCGCCATGGTCTCCGGCTTGGCCCATGCGGAATGCGGGCCTTGCTTCTCCATGTTGCTGCGGCCGTTGTATGTGGCGTAGCCGCTGCGGTACACTTCGATCCGATACGCCTTGCATGTGCCGAAGCAGGGTGTGCGTTCGATGGTGAAGAAGAGCGAATCGGCACGCGTTGCACCGCCGAACGGCGAGGTCGACGCATCATTCGCGATCTGCTCCTTAGCGGAGGGTCCGGAGGTTGTTGGCACCGCACTGGCAGGCTCGCGAGACGTTGAACAGGCGGTCATGGTGCCTGAGCACAGGGCCACAAGAAGAAGCGATTGGAGGGTCATGGTGGCGGAGGGTGCTGATCGCGTGCCGTTGATCGCCGGGCTGCGCGGAGACTACTTCTTCCGTCCGGCCTGCTGCTTCTGCATTTCCTCCAACCGCTGCTGCCACCGGCTCTTCTTCTTGGGCGTCTTCATGTTCATCAGCAGCTTGTCCCGGATCTTCTCCTCGTCCACGAACCAGCTCTTGAGCACGGTCATCTGCAGGATGCTGATCACGTTGGCCAGCAGGTAGTAGTAGCTGAGGCCCGCGCTGAAGTTGTTCAGGAAGAAGAGCATCATGATCGGGAAGAGCCAGATCAGGAGCTTCATGCTGGGCATGCCCTGCTGGGTGGGCATCTGCTTCTGGTTGATGACCGAGTAGATGATGGTGCTGATGCACATGAGCAGGGTGAAGAGGCTCACGTGGTCGCCATAGGCCGGAATGGTGAAGGGCAGGTCCAGGATGCTGTCGTAGCTGCTCAGGTCATCGGCCCACAGGAAGCTCTCCTGCCGCAGCTCTATGCTGGCGGGGAAGAAGCGGAACATGGCATAGAGGATCGGCATCTGCACCAGCATGGGCAGGCAGCCGCTGGCGGGATTCACGCCGGCCTTGCGGTAGAGGTCCATCGTGGCCTGCTGCTTCTTCAGCGCATCGCCGTCCTTGTGCTTGGCGGTGATCACGTCCATCTCGGGCTTCAGCACGCGCATCTTGGTGCTGCTCACCAGGTTCCAGTAGGTGAGGGGCATGAGCAGCGCTTTGATCACGATGGTGAGCACTAGGATGATGATGCCGTAGCTCCAGCCCCAGCCGTCGAAGAGGTTGAAGATGGGGATCACCAGCCAGCGGTTCATCCAGCCGAAGATGCCCCAGCCCAGGTCGATGATCTTGGCGAAGTCGGGGATGCCGGTGGCGCTCAGGGTGCCCACATGGTTGGGGCCCAGGTAGAAGCGCATGGCCGTGGTCGGCTCCGAGCCGCGTTTCTTGTCGAAATAAAGCTCGGCTTGGTAGCGCTTGGTATGCGTGCTATCAGCGGATGGATCGATGCGAAGACTGCTTCCGTTTCCGCTGAACCCTTCTTCGCTCACCATGGCCACGGTGAAGAAATCCTGCTTGAAGGCGACCCAGTTGGTGCGGCCCTCGAGGTCGGTGCTGTCGGCCGAGGTCTCGCTCAGGTAGTTGCGGTCCTCGGTGAAGTACTTGTAGTAGACACCGCATTTCTGCTGTTCGGTGGGCAGGTGCTTCTCATTGTTCAGCCCATGGAGCACCCAGCGGAACATGAGATTGTCGGCCTGCACCGCATCCTTCAGCCCTACGAACTCCGTTGTGGTGCTCAAGAAGAAGCCCGTGCTCTCCAGCGCATACCGTACGAGCAGGAATTTGTCCGGGTCGTTGGTCGCGGCCTTGAGGGTGACCGAGCTGCTGTCCTTCTGCAGCACGCTGAAATGGAGCTTGCTGGTGGTCAGATGGACATCGCCGATGAAGAAGTCGTATTCGTAAGTGCCGCTGTCCGGATCGGCCAGTAGGAGCGGGGTTCGTCGGTAGGTCTGGTACTCCTTCAGGAGCATCACCGTAGGGCGTGCGCCATGCGTGCTGATGCTCAGTTCCAACTTGTCGTTGCCGATGACCACTCCTTCGGCGGTGCCTTCGGCTGCTGGCGCGAATGGCCCGAAACGCTGGACGAGGGCGTTGTTGCGCAGGCTGTCGATGAGCGCGCTGTCGGCCATTGCCAACAGGCTGTCGGTGCTCGTGAGGATACCGGTGCCGGGGGTGGTTGCTGCTCCGGAACTATCGGTCAGCACCAGTTCCGCCTGTCGCCCGGCTTCTTTCGCGTGCTTCTCCATCTCCAGCACGGCCAGGCTGTCCTGTTCACGCGCGATGCGCGCGCGCTCCTCCTCGCTCGGCATGGTCCAGATGGTGTAGCCGAAGAGAATGGCAACGATGAGGACGATGCCGATGATCGAGTTGCGGTCCATGCGAAGGGCGGCGAAGATAGACGGCGTGCGCATGAACGCACGCCCACTGCCGATCAGGCTTCCGCCTTCTGGATGGCTTGGCTCACGCCCTGTTTCATGGCTGCGCGCACGAACTCCACGAAGAGCGGGTGCGGTTTGGCCACCGTGCTGCGGTACTCGGGGTGGAATTGCACACCGATGAACCAGGGATGGTCCTTCAGCTCCACGATCTCCACCAATTTGCCTTGCGGGTTGATCCCCGACGCGATCATGCCCGCCTTCTGGTATGCCGCCAGGTAGGCGTTGTTGAATTCGTATCGGTGGCGGTGCCGCTCGCTGATGTCGCGCTTCTTGTATATGCTGCGCGCCAGGCTGTCCTCCTCGAGCTTGCAGGGATAAGCTCCGAGCCGCATGGTTCCGCCCTTGTTCTCGATCGCCTTCTGCTCCTCCATCATGGCGATCACCGGATGCTTGGTATCGGCGTTCATCTCGGTGCTGTTGGCGTCGGCGTAGCCCAGCACGTTGCGGCCGAACTCGATGACGGCGCATTGCATGCCCAGGCAGATCCCCAGGAAGGGCACCTTGTTCTCGCGAGCGTACTTGATCGCTTCGATCTTGCCTTCGATGCCACGATGCCCGAATCCGGGGGCGACCAGGATTCCTGCCATGCCGCCCAGGTGCTTCGAAATGTTCTTCGCCGTGAGCTTCTCGCTATGCACCCACTTGATATGCACCTTGGTCTCGCTCTCGGCGCCTGCGTGCTCCAGTGCTTCCTTGATGCTCTTGTAGGCATCCTTCAGCTCCACGTACTTGCCCACCAATGCGATATGCACTTCGCCCTTGGGCTCCTTGTAGCGCCGCAGGAAATCATTCCACTGGCTGAGGTCGGCGTCGGGGAAGTTGGCGATGCCCAGCTTGCGCAGTACCACCTCATCCAGCCGTTCCTGGAGCATGAGCAGCGGCACGTCGTAGATGGTTTCGGCATCGCGGCTCTCGATCACGGCTTCGGCGTCGACGTTGCAGAAGAGGGCGATCTTCTCCTTCATGCCCTTTTGCATGGGGTGCTCGGTGCGGCACACCAGGACATCAGGCTGCACGCCAAGGCTCAGGAGCTCCTTCACGCTATGCTGCGTAGGCTTGGTCTTCAGCTCACCGGTGGTGCTCAGGTAGGGGAGCAGGGTCAGATGGATATCGATGGCATCGCGCCCTTTCTGCCACTTCAACTGGCGAATGGCCTCCACGTAGGGCAGGCTCTCGATATCGCCGACGGTTCCGCCGACTTCGGTGATAACGAAATCATAGATGCCTTTGCGCCCCAGTGCCTGGATCTGCGACTTGATCTCATCGGTGATGTGCGGGATCACCTGTACGGTCTTGCCCAGGTACTCGCCTCGGCGCTCCTTGCTGATGACGTTCTGGTAAATGCGGCCCGTGGTGACGTTGTTGGCCTTGCTGGTGGGCACATCCAGGAAGCGTTCGTAGTGGCCCAGGTCCAGATCGGTCTCGGCGCCGTCCTCCGTTACGAAGCACTCTCCGTGCTCATAGGGATTGAGCGTGCCAGGGTCGACGTTGATGTACGGGTCCAGCTTCTGTATCGTGACTGTGAAGCCGCGTGCCTGCAGCAATTTGGCCAAGCTGGCGCTGATGATGCCCTTGCCAAGGCTGGAGGTAACGCCTCCGGTAACGAAAATGTACTTGGTGGAGCCCGTCATCGCTGTTGGAAAGGGCCCATGGACGGACCGCGATCACGGGGCGTAAAGATAGGCCGTGGGCTCACGCGACCAAGCCCGCATCGGCGCACATCCGTCCGAAGCTGGCCCAGAGCCCTTGTGCGGACTTCTCCCAGCTGTATCGCGCGGCGCGTTTGATTCCTGCGGTCCGCAATTGTTCGCCCAAGGCAGGGTCGTTCCAGACCTCCAGGAGCGCCCGACTGATATCGGCCACGCTGAAGGGGTCGCAATAATGGGCTGCATCGCCGGCGATCTCGGGAAGGCAACTGGCTTCAGCGGCCACTACGGGCACGCCGCACCGCATTGCTTCCGCTACCGGGATCCCGAATCCTTCGAAGTAGCTGACGAAAGCAAGCGCATGCGCTCCGCCCAAGGCTTGGTGCAACTCCGACTGCCCCAAGCGACCGGTGAACACCACCCGTTCCTTCTGCTTCAAGTGGTCCATGGCCTGTTGCATGCGTTCATCCCTCCACATCCGCTCACCCACCACCAACAGCCGCAATTCGCTCGGATGCGCGGTGAGCAGGTGGTCGAAGGCCAGCAGCAGCCGCGCGATGTTCTTGCGCGGGTTCAGCGAGCCAACGCAGATGAAGTAAGGCGCTCCCCCGGTGAACCGGTCGCGAGCGGCTCTCTTCCCTGGATCATCCAGAGGCGCGAAGACATCGCTCACGCCGTTGTACACCACATCGATGTGCGCGGGGTCCACCTCGTATCGCGTTGCGATATCGCGTCGGCTGTATTCGCTCACGGTGGCCAGCCTCGCGGCGTGGCGCGCGAAGCGCGGGAAATAGCTCCTGTAGTATCGGCTGTATGCTGGCGGCATGTCCTCCGGATGATGCTCGAAGTTGATGTCGTGCATCACGGCCAGGGTGGGCACATTGCTTTTCAGCGCGAGGAAGCCATCGGGGCTGATGAACGCGTCGGCCTTCAGGGCTTTCAGCTTGCGCGGCAATAGATGATCGAACCAGAGTCGATAGAGCAACGGATGGCGTGTTGGTGGCCACATCACCACCGGTCTTACGTTGGGCCCGTAAACGAACTGCGGGTCGTAAGCGCGATCGAAGAAGAAGAGGAACTCGTGCTCCGGATGCGCCACAACGATGCGCCGCATGGTCTCGTGCGTGAACCAGCCGATGCCCTCGAGCTTGTCCGGCAGCAGCAGGCGGGTGTTCACAGCGATGCGCATCGGGGCAAAGGTGGACAACGGTGGCTCTACCGCAGTCTCCCCATCTTCACGCCGCCATTCCGCATGCAGCGCACCTTCCTCACCAATCTGGCCCTTGTGCTGGTGCTGAACCTGCTGGTGAAGCCCTTCTACATCCTCGGTATCGACGCCGGGGTGCAGCGGGCCGTGGGAGCGGAGGTCTATGGCGGATACGCTGCGCTGCTGAGCCTGAGCTTCCTGCTCAACATCGTGCTCGACCTGGGCCTTACCAACTACAACACGCGGCACATCGCGCAGCACACGCCGCTGATGGGCAAATACCTCGGTGGTGTGGCAGCCATGCGCGGTGGCTTGATGCTCGCATACGCATTGCTCACCGTGGTCATTGGCATGGTGCTGGGCTTCAGCGGTGCTGACCTGGGCATGCTCGGTTGGCTCGTGCTCAATCAGGCCCTCGTGGCTAGCATCCTCTACTTGCGCAGCAACATAGCCGGGGCGCAGCGCTACAAGCAGGATAGCCTCCTCAGCGTGCTGGACCGCGTGCTGCTCATCGGCATGGTGGGGTGGATGCTCTGGGGTAGAGGGACGGGCCAGTCCTTCGATATCATGTGGTTCGTGCATGCCCAAACAGTAGCATACGCCACCACATTGGTGGTCGCTCTGTTCATGGTGCTGCGACTGAGCGGGCGTGTGAAGGTGTCTTGGAAGCCTGCCTTCAGCTGGGTAGTCATGAAGCGCAGCTTCCCGTTCGCCTTGCTGATCCTTCTGATGACCTTCTATTACCGGATCGACACGCTCATGATCGAGCGGCTGCTGACCGATGGTGCTCGGCAAGCCGGCATCTACTATCAGGGTTTCCGCTTCTTCGAAGCATTGAACATGCTGGGCTTCCTGGTTGCTGGCTTGCTGCTGCCCATGTTCAGCCGCATGCTCAGGATGAAGGAAGACGTTTCCGCGCTTTCCGGCTTGTCCTTCCGGCTCGTGCTTGCCGGTGCATTGGCCGTGGCCGTGTTCGGCAGCGCGCATTCCGCAGAAGTGCTCAGCCTGCTGTACACCGAGCATGTCGATCAAGCGGCTCCGGTCTTCGCGCTCCTCATGTGGTGCTTCGTGGCTGTATGCACCACCTATGTGTTCGGCAGCCTGCTTACGGCGGGAGGTGATCTGCGCGCGCTCAACTGGATGGCTGCGGGCGGTGCCGTGTTGAGCGTCGTGCTCAATCTGATCTTCATTCCGCGTTGGCAAGTGGAGGGTGCTGCATGGGCGGGCTTGATCACGCAGGTGCTCACCGCGCTGGTGCAGCTCGGGCTCGGCATCCGCCTGCACCGGGTTTCCGGGATGGCCCCTGTCCTGCTGCGCGCTGCCATCTATGCTGGCCTATTGGTGGCCTTGAACGGCTGGCTCATGCACTGGGGCATTTCCTTCCCGCAGGCTGCGCTTGTCTTCGGCATGGCAGCCTTGGTGCTCGCGGCGGTCATCGGGCTATTGCGACCCTCGGACCTGCATGCGGCAATGGCGGAGCGGCATTGATCCTACCGCACGGCCCCACGGCATCGCCATCCGCGCACACCCTCCCACCCCTACATTAGCGGCCCTTTCAGAAAGGACCCGTATGCAGGAGACCCTCACCAAGCGCCGTGCTCCGTCGGTAGTACCCCCACCCTACGGAGGGCCGGCGTCGTTCGACCTCGTCCTCTTCCTATGGGCCCGGCGCAAGCTCATTATCGGCATCACGCTGTTCGGTCTCGCGGTAGGCGTTGCCGCCGCATTCATTATCACGCCGCTCTACCGCAGCGAGGTGATCATGTTCCCTGCCATCACCAACAGCGCTTCCAAGGCGCTGCTGAACGAGCAGAGCACTGGCCGCGATGACATACTTGCCTTGGGCGATGAGGAGGATAGCGAACAGTTGCTTCAACTGCTCCATAGCGATCACATCCGTGATCGCGTAGCGCAGAACTTCGACTTGTACCGGCGCTACGATATCCCGCTCGATGGAAAGCACCGCAACAGCGATCTGAGGGAGGCTTACGAAGAACACATCACCTTCGAGTACACCAAGTTCAGCAGTGTGCGCGTGGATGTGCTGGACGAGCAGCCTGATACTGCCGCAGCCATCGCCAATTTCATCGCGGACCAGGTCGACAGCGTATGGCGCCACATGGCCCGCGAACGCGCGCAAAAGGGCTTCACGCTGGTGGAGACCAAGGTGAAGGCACTGGAGGCCGACATCAGATCGTGGCAGGATAGCATGCAAGTGCTGCGCGAACTGGGCGTGCATGACTACCACACGCAAACTGAGCGTTACAACGAGTACATGGGCGCGGCCATCCTGAAAGGCGATCAGCGGGCCGTGAAGGAATTCGAGGAGCGATTCAAAGTGCTTGCGAAATACGGCGGCGCATACGTCACCTTGCAGGACCGGCTCTTCAATGAGACCAAGCGGTTGAGCATTATGCGCATGAAGTTGGAGCAGGCCCAGGCTGATCTGGAGAGCGACCTGCCGCACAAGTTCGTTGTGAACATGGCCCAGCCTGCCGATAAGAAGGCCTATCCCATCCGCTGGCTGGTCACGGCCATCTGCGGCATCTCGGCGTTGCTCCTGGCGCTGCTGCTGATCGTGGTGCAGGAGAACGTCCGGAAGATCCGTGCCGCCCATGTCAGCTGAGATCACGTTCAATACCTTCTTTGCCATTGCGCGTCAGCGCTGGCGGCTTTTCCTCGCCGTAGCCGTCTTGGCTGCCGCAACCTCCATCATCCTCAGCGGGCCATCGTTCATGAAGCCGCGCTACAGGAGCACGGCCACGGTATACCCGGTTAACCTGAACAGTTACAGCATCGAGACGCGCACGGACCAGCTGCTGCAGCTGCTCGAGAGCAACAGCATCCGCGACAGTTTGATCGAAGCGTTCGATCTCGCGGCCTCCTACGAGGTGGACACCACCGCGAACGGCGGCTACTTCGCGCTGTACAATGAGTTCAACGACCGGGTGGAGATCAGCAAGACGCGTTACGAAAGCGTGCAGATCGAGATCGTGGATGAGAACCCCCGTGTTGCACGCGACATGGTGAACGCCATGTTGGACCAGGTGAACCTGCTGGCCCGCAGACTGCAGCGCGAGAAGAGCCGCGAAGTCCTGGAGATCGCGGAACGATCGCTGAATCACGCGCGCTACAAGCTCGACAGTGTGGAGGCGCGACTGAACGTGCTGCGGCGCGATGCCGGCCTGCTCAACTACGAAAGCCAGGTGAAGGAGCTTACCAAAGGCTACGTGCGCATGCTCACCTCCGGCACCTCTGCCGCGCAGCGCGAGACCGTGCAAGCCATGATCCGCGAGCTGGAGGAAAAGGGCGGCGAATTCCACGAGCTCACGGAGCTCAGCGATTTCTTCCGGACCAACTACGACCGCCTGCTCACCGAGTACGAGAAAGTGGTGAACGACATGACCAAGGAGCTTACTTACGTGAACACGGTGGTGTACCCGGAGGTGAGCGACAAGAAAGTGTACCCTGTCCGCTGGTTGATCGTGAGCACATCGACCCTCTCCGCGCTCTTCCTCTGCTTCGTGCTGCTGGTGTGGCGCGACCATCGATCCTGACCATGCTACGGTCGATCAAGGCCTACTGGATCGCCATCGCCTGCGTGCTCTTTGCGCTGGCCAATGGGGCACTGATGGCCGCAGGCTTCAACTGGATGGGAGCGCTTCCTGCCGTGCTGTTGGTGATCTGGGCCATGGTGGCAGCACCGGAAAGGCTGCTGCTCTTCATCGCATTCGCCACGCCGCTCTCCATCAACCTGGAGGAGCTCGATCTTGGAGGTATCGGTGTTTCCCTGCCAACGGAGCCTATCATGGTGGGCCTCATGTTCCTGTTCCTGCTGAAGGTGAGCTTGCAGAAGGGCGTGATCGATCCGGCGGTGCTCCGTCATCCCATCACCACCATCATCCTGTTGCAACTGGGCTGGATGCTCGTGTGCATCGTGCCCAGCAGCATGCCGTTGGTGAGCATGAAGTACTTCACCGCGCGGCTGTGGTTCGTGTGCGTGCTCTACTTCCTGGGCACACGCTTCTTCGCCGATGCGCGCAACATGGCCCGTTTCGCGCACGCCTTCCTGGTGGGCCTTGCCATCGTGATCTGTTACACGCTCTACCAGCACGCGCAATTCAATTTCGCCCATGATCCGGCCCACTGGGTGATGTGGCCCTTCTTCAAGGACCATACGGGCTACGGCGCGGTGATCGCTTTCGTGATCCCGTTCTCCATGGCGCTCGTTGGCATGCCGGGCTACGGTCGCACGCACCGGGGCTTGCTCGTGTTCCTGCTGCTCGTGCTATCGCTCGGGCTCATCTTCTCCTATACGCGCGCGGCGTGGGTCAGCCTCATGGGCCCGTTGGGGCTTTTCCTGTTCATGCGGCTGCGGATCCCCAGTTGGGTGCTGGGTGCTGTTGCTGGCCTCACTGTTGTCTATTGGGCGAACGCGGACCAGATCACCATTTATTTGGAACGCAACCGCGAGGAATCCTCGGACGACCTGGGCGAGCACGTGCAATCGATTTCCAACATCTCCAGCGACGCCAGTAACCTCGAACGTATCAACCGCTGGCACTCCGCCTTGCGCATGTGGCAGGAGCGGCCTGTGTTCGGCTGGGGGCCGGGCACCTACATGTTCCAGTACGCGCCGTTCCAGGCCAGCGAGGACCGCACGATCGTCAGCACCAACTTCGGTGTGCAGGGCAACGCGCACAGCGAGTATCTGGGGCCCCTGTCGGAGCAAGGTGTGTTCGGCATGCTGCTGATGGCAGCGCTTGTGGTCGTTACCACAGCGCGCGCATTACGGCTTTACCAACGCATGCCTGCTGGAGCGGATCGCAGGATCATGACAGGCGCTTTCCTTGGGCTGGCCACCTACTTCATCCATGGCGCCCTCAACAATTTCCTCGATACCGACAAGGCCTCCGTGCCGTTCTGGGCATTCACGGCCATGGTCGTCCTCTTCGATCTGAAGTACAAAGAAGGCCTCGCGATGGGAACCGAAGCATCAGCGTTGAAGGGGTAGTCCGGGATCGTGGACGATCGTCTCGTGGCCCGAGGGAGAGAGGATCAGCGTCCTGCGCTCACGCCAGCCGCAGCGTCAGGAGCGCGATATCGTCCAGATAGGCCTGGCCGCCGCGATGGGCTTCGAAGGCGCTCATCACTGCGCTATTGATCCTCGCTGCTCCTTCATGCGCGAATTCGTTGAGCGCGCGTTCCAAGGGTGCGGTTCCGAAATCACGGCCTTGCGCATCCTCCTGCTCAACGAGCCCATCGGTGTAGCAGAGCAAGGTGCCTTCATCGGGCAGCAGCACTTCGCCTGTACGCAGGAAAGGCAGGGTGGGCATCATGCCTAGTGCGATGCTGCCATCGTGCAGTGGAACTATCCGTTTCCCGTCGTACAGCAGTGGATCGTTGTGGCCCGCGTTCGCGAAGCGCATGCGGCGCTCCTTCAGGTCGATATGCCCGAGGAAGAGCGTGATGAAGCGCTCGCCGCGGGCACTGGCGAACACGCGTTCGTTGAGGACATGCACGAGGCGCTCCAGGTCCGAGGCCTGCGATGCGCTCGCTTGCAGCGTTGCTTGGAAGTTGCTCATGAGCAGTGCAGCGGCGATCCCCTTGCCGCTCACATCGGCTACGCAGACCAGATAGCGATCATCGCCCAGTGCGATCAGATCGTAGTAGTCGCCCCCCACGAGCTGGTGCGGCTGGTACCATGCGGCCGCCTGCAGCTGGGCGTTGTTGGGCAGGTCCTTGGGGATGAGCATCTGCTGCATCTGGGCGGCTAGTTCCAGCTCGCGCTTGTCGCGTTCCTGCTGCAATTGCTGCTGCGCCATGCGGCGGTTCTCCATGGCCACCACCACCAGGTTGGTGAGGGTCTGGATGAAGTTGAGGTGCTTCACCACGGGGCTCATGCGCTGCTCTTCCTCATCGATGTCGCCGATGAGCAGGAAGGCCAGCGGCTTGTCGCGGTGATGGACGGGCACAGCCACATCGAACGCACCCAAGCTGCCGGCATTCTCCGATCCTATCACTTGGATGTCCTTGAAGGCGTCGAAGGCCAGCTCGACATCAACGCTCGGCTCGCCCTCGTTGCCGAAGGAGAGGATGCGCTGCCAGTTCCCCTCGTTCTGCGCAACGGTCCGTTCGTACAGACTGAGGCGCGTGATGCCTAGTTCAACACGCACGATCTGCTCATAGAGCGCGAGGAGTTCGGCACGATCGACGATGTTGTTGATCGCCTTGGTGAGGTCGAGCAGGGTGCGAAGCTGGAATTCCTTCAGCTCCAAGCGCTCCACGATGCGTTCCAGCCGGGCCATGGATCAGAGATCGATTTTCTTGGCGATCTCCGGCAGGCGCCCGCTCAGGGCTATCTCCCGCAACATCTGCTTCGCTTCGCGCGCCGGCGATCCGAGGTAGGTCTTGCCGCCCTCCACCGAGGACATGATGCCGCTTTGGCCGAGGATGACGGCGCCCTTGCCCACGCGCAACTTGCTGGGGATGCCTACCTGGCCCCATAGCGTTACGTTGTCTTCCAGCACGCATGCGCCAGCGATGGCCACGTGCGCGCAGATCAGGCAATGCTCGCCGATGATGGTGTCGTGGCCCACTTGGACGTGGTTGTCCATTTTCGTTCCGCGACCGATGCGCGTGTCGGCGCTTACGCCACGGTCAATGGTGCTCATGGCACCGATCTCCACATCGTCGCCGATGACCACGCTGCCACCAGGGATCATCTTGTCGTAGCCGGTCGGGCGCTTCTTATAGTAGAAGGGGTCGGCACCGATCACCACGTTGGCGTGCAGCGTAACGCGATCACCGATGGTGGTGTGCTCGTAGATCACCACGCCCGGGCTGATGATGCAATCGCGACCGATGCGCACGTGCGGACCGATGACCGCGCTGGGGTGTACTTCGCTCCCTTCGCCGATGACGATGTCCTGCTGGCCCCAGCCTGCCCGTGGCATGAAGCGCTGCATGAGGAGGTTGTAATCGCGGCAAGGGTCGTTGCTGAGGAGCAGCGCCTTGCCTGGCGGTGGTTCAACGGCCTTGTTGATGAGGATGGTGGTGGCTGCGCTGTTCAACGCCTTGTCGTAGTACTTCTCGTGGTCCACGAAGACCAGGTCGCCTTCGCCCACCCGGTTGATCTCGTTGAGGCCGGTGACGAGGCGATCGGCATTGCCCTGCACCTCGGCGCCGATCAAGCGGGCGAGTTCTGCGGCAGTGAGCGGTGTTTCGAGTTGCACGCTGGTGGGTTGCGGCCAAAGGTAGCCGCGCGCCGTTGCATGTCCTGAAACGCGAAGCCCGCGCCATGAGCGCGGGCTTCGCTGGATTTCATGGGGGATACTTACTTCTTCACCCGATCCAGGTACTCGCCGGTCTCGGTATCGATGCGGATCACCGTACCGGCATCCACGAAGAGGGGCACCATGATCTCGGTGCCGTTGTCGAGCTTGGCCAGTTTCATCACCTTGTTGCTGGTGTCGCCTTTCACGGCGTGCTCGGCTTCGATGACCACAAGCTCGACCTGCTTGGGCGGCCGGGCGAAAATGGGGGTCTCGCTCTCGAAGCCGATCTGCACCACCATTTCCTCCCGCATGTACTTCATGGCATCGCCGAAAAGCTCAGCCGGGATGTACTTCTGTTCATAGTTCGTCTGGTCCATGCATACCAGGTTGTCGCCTTCGCGGTAGAGGTATTGCAGTTCGTGTATCTCCACACGCAGCACTTCCATGGGCTCCCCACTGCGCCAGCGGTGCTCGTTGAGCTTGCCGTTGCGCAGGTTGCGCATCTTGCCCTGGTAGAACGCGCGCAGGTTGCCCGGTGTGCGGTGCTGCCATTCCATGATCTGGCAGATGTCATTGTTGAAGCGGATGTAGGATCCGATGTTCACGTCAGCAGTGGAGGCCATGGGAGGGAGGTCTTCTAGTGGGGCCGCGAATGTAGGCGATGGGCCGCGAGCGGCCAGCCTAGGGCTTGAATGCCGATACATCCAGCGCTGCGTCGCACATGCCATGTTCCGCCTCCTGCCGGTTGCTGGCCACCGCCAACGTGCGGCCTGCGAGGTGCTGCGCGAGCAGTTGCTGGAACCACTGCACCGCCTGTGCATCGAGGTTGCTGGCGGGTTCGTCCAGCAGCAGCAACGGTGTATCGCTCAGAATGGCCAGCGCCAGCTTCAAGCGCTGCTTCATGCCGCTGCTGAAATGGAGCACGGGCTTGTCCAAGGCATGATCGAGGTAGGCGATGCGAGCTACTTCCTGCGGTCCGATGCCCGAGCGGAGGGGCTTGAACCGGGCGTGGAAATCGACGGCCTGCCGCAGGCTGAGGTCTTCGTACAGGCCGAGGTAGGGCGCTGCGATGGAGACGTGCTTGTACACCTGGTCCGGCTCGAGCGTGCTGCCGTCGATATGATGCGCGATGGATCCCCTGGTGGGCACCAGCGCACCGCCGATCAATTGCAGCAAGGTGCTCTTGCCGCTTCCGTTCGGACCGAGGATCGCGGTGCGACTTCCTGGGGCTAGCGCGAGCGAGACATTCTGGAAGACCACTTCCCGGCCGAAGTGCTTCGCGATGCCTTGGAGGACTACTTCCATGCGCACGTCGTCACGCGGTTCACTCCGCCAACCCGCGCATGATGCCCTTGGGGCTGTTGTTGATGAAGTCGAGGATGATGCCACGTTCGTGGCTGCGCGGCATGGCGATCACGTTCTGCACGGCGCGCTCCAGATTGGTGTTGCGCACGAAGATCTCGCGATAGATGTCCTCGATGCGGGCCACCTGCTCGTCGTCGAAGCCCCGGCGGCGCAGGCCCACGACGTTCACGCCTACGTAGCTGAGCGGTTCGCGCGCGGCCTTCACGAAGGGCGGAACGTTCTTGCGAACCAGCGATGCACCGGCTATGAAGCTGTGCGCTCCGATGTGGATGAACTGTTGCACGGCCACATTGCCTTCCAGGATCGCCCAGTCGTCGATGGTGACATGGCCGGCGAGGTTGACGCTGTTGGCGATGACGATATTGTTGCCCAGGATGCAGTCGTGCGCCAGATGCACGTAGGCCATGAGCAGGCAGCTGCTCCCGACGGCGGTCTTCATGCGGTCGGCCGTGCCGCGATTGATCGTCACGCACTCGCGGATGGTGGTGCCGTCGCCCACTTCGGCTGTGGTGCGCTCACCTGCGAATTTCAAGTCTTGTGGAATGGCGCTGATGACGGCGCCAGGGAAGATGCGGCACTTGCTGCCCACACGCGCACCGTCCATGAGCACAGCGTTGGGGCCTATCCAGCTGCCGTCGCCTACGACCACATCGCCGTAGATGCTGGCGAAGGGTTCCACGGTGACATCCTTGCCCAGTTGCGCATCAGGATGCACATAAGCGAGCTTCGATATGCTCATCGTGCGGGAGCCGTTGCGGGTTGCTTGGCTTTGGGCGCTTCGGCGGATGCCTTGTCGCGCACGATCTGCGCGAGCATCTCGGCTTCCACGGCCGGTTGTCCGCCCACATAGCCAACGCCTTTCATGTGAACGATGCCGCGGCGGATGGGGGTGATCAGTTCCAGCTTGAACACGAGCGTATCGCCGGGGATCACCTTGCGGCGGTAGCGGATGCCGTCGATCTTCAGGAAGTAGGTGGTGTAGTTCTCCGGGTCCGGCACCTTGCTCAATGCGAAGATGCCGCCTACCTGCGCCATGGCTTCCACCTGCAGCACGCCTGGCATCACCGGGTTGCCGGGGAAGTGGCCGGTGAAGTGCGGCTCGTTCATGGTCACGTTCTTCACGCCCACGATCCCGTTGGCATCCATGCTCATGATCTTGTCCACCAGCAGGAAGGGGTAGCGGTGCGGCAGCATCCGCTCAATGTCCTGGATGTCATAGAGCGGTTTCTTCGACAGGTCGATGTGGAAGAGCGGGTTCTTCTCTTCCTCGCGGATCTTCTCCTTGATGCGCTTGGCGAAGCTGGTATTGCCGAAGTGGCCCGGCCGCGCCGCGAGGATGTGCCCTTTGATCGGGCGGCCCACCAGCGCGAGATCGCCCACGATGTCCAACAGCTTGTGGCGTGCGGGTTCGTTGTAGAACTTGAGGTCGGTGGTGTTGAGCACGCCGTTGCGGCGGATCTCCACCTTCTCGTACTCGCGTCCCAAAGCCTTGGCCAGTTCTTTCAATTGCTCTTGGGTGGTGCCCTCGCGGTCTTCGAGAACGATGGCATTGTTCAAGTCGCCGCCCTTGATCAGTCCCGCCTTCGCCAATTGTTCCAATTCGCGCAGGAAGACGAAGGTCCGGCACGGCGCGATCTCGGCCTTGAACTCTTCCGCGCGGTACATGCTGGCGTGCTGGGTGCCCAGCACGGGGCTGTTGTAATCGACCATCACCGTCAGTCGGAACTCGCCACCGGGCGTGGGCACGCCCAGCATCTCCGTGCCGCGCTCCTGCGTCTCGAACCAGATGGGCTCTTTCAGCTCGTACCAGTTGCGAGGGGCGTCCTGGGCTTCGAGGCCCACGCTTTCGATGGCTTCCACGAAGGGCAGCGCGCTGCCGTCCATGATGGGGACCTCTGCGCCGCTCAACTGGAGCAGGCAGTTGTCCACGTTGAGCGCATAGAGCGCGCTGAGCACGTGCTCGGTGGTGTTCACCACGGCATCGCCCTTGCCCAGGGTGGTGCCCCGCGCGGTGCTCACCACCAGGTCGGCATCGGCATCAATGATGGGTTGGCCCTCCAGGTCGGTGCGCTGGAATTTGTAGCCATGGCCCACCGGCGCAGGGCGCATGGTAAGGGTGACCGGTTCGCCGGTGTGCAGGCCCACGCCTTTGACCACCGCGCTGCCTTTGAGGGTGTGTTGTTTGTCGCTCATGAACGCTTTCCGCCATGGGGCGGAGCCGGGCGAAGGTAGGAGAGGGGGCCGAAGGCTCAGGCGCCGCCGGTGCGCTTGCGCAGTTCGGCTACCTCTTTCTCGAGCGCCTGGATCTTGCGCAGCAGGTCGGGCAGCATCTTGAAGATCACGTGACTGCGATCATGCTGCATCTTGGCGAAGGCCGGTGAGCCTTGCACGGTCTGGCCATCGGCGATGTCCTTGCCGATACCGCTCTGCGCGGCAATGCGCACATTGTTGCCGATGGTGAGGTGGCCGCTTATGCCCACCTGCCCACCGATCTGATTGTGGTCGCCCACTTTGGTGCTGCCTGCAATACCGGCTTGTGCCACCACCACGTTGTGCTTGCCGATGTCCGCGTTGTGGCCCACCTGGATGAGGTTGTCCAACTTGGTGCCTTCGCGGATGTAGGTGGTGCCGAGCGTGGCACGATCGATCGTGGTGTTGGCGCCCACTTCCACGCGGTCCTCGAAGACCACGTTGCCCACCTGCGGCATCTTGTCGTATTCGCCAATGGAGTTGGGCACGAATCCGAAGCCATCGGCGCCGATGACCGCGCCGCTATGCACCACGCATTGCGCCCCCATCACGGTGCCGTGGTAGATCTTCACGCCAGCGTGTATGCGCGTGTTCGCACCGAGGCGCACTCCGTCTCCGATGTAGCAGTTCGGGAAGATCTTCACGCCGTCGGCCAGCACCGCATCGTCGCTCACGTAGCTGAAGGCGCCGATGTACACGTTCTTGCCCAGCTTCGCGCTGGGGCTCACGAAGCTCGGCTGCTCGATGCCCTTCTTCTCGTAGCGCAGTTCGCTGTTGCGTTCCAGCAATTGGGTGAACGCCATGCGCGGATCGGCTACGCGGATGAGCGTTAACGTCTTGGGCAACGGATGCGCTGGCGCGAAGGCGTGCTCTACGATGGCGATGGTCGCCTTGGTCTTGTATATGAACTCGGTGTAGATCGGGTTGGCCAGGAAGGTGAGCGTGCCGCTGCGTGCCTCTTCGATCTTGGCCAGATCGTTCACCAATACCTGCGGATCGCCATCCACTTCCCCATCGAGGAGCTCGGCGATCTGTTCAGCGGTGAACTGCATGCGTTCAGTATCGGATGGGTACGGCCACCATGGTCGAGTCCCATGCCAGAGTGAGCGTTACGGGGTCGCTTTCCACTTCCACGCTGATCCGGAACTGCTCCAGGAAGGTGTTCATGCGTTGTACGGGCACGCTGATGGCCGCTGCATCGAACGCAGGATCGCGCTGCGCATTGCCATCGATGTCCACGCCCCAGGGGTAGGCTTTGCTGTTGAGGTACACCACCCAGGTGTCGGGGCCGGGCAGTGTCCACAGGGTGTAGGTGCCCGCTTTCACAGGCGTACCGCCGAAGGTGATGTCCTCATT
This sequence comes from Flavobacteriales bacterium, assembly GCA_016710965.1. Lineage (GTDB taxonomy): Bacteria > Bacteroidota > Bacteroidia > Flavobacteriales_F > PHOS-HE28 > PHOS-HE28. The sequence continues at coordinate 58,980 of JADJTW010000031.1, read as the reverse complement.
CACCGTGAAGGTGGTGGCCTCGTTGGCGCCCGTGCGCCACACCTTGCCGTAGGGCACCAATCCGCCGAAGATCTCCCGGCCGCGCTTGCTGGGGCGGCAGTAGGTGATCTCCACCTGCGGGCCGCTGGGTGCATCCATGTAGAAGGTCACGGTCTCCTCGGGGCTCAGCTGGCGTGTCTTCATCTGCGTGAAGCGCCACACGCCGAACACCACGGCGGCCACCACCACGGCCCCAATGACGACCTTCTTCCACATGCGCTCAGTGCATGTGCTCGTGAACTTCCTCCTTCACCACTTCCTTCATCTCAACCTTCACCTGGGTGCTGTCACCCATGCGGCTCACATGCACGGTGCCGCCGGCGATGGCGATCGTAGTGTCGCCTTGGAAGCCGGCCTTCTCTAGATCGGCCACGATCACTTTCACGTTGCCGTCGCCATGGCCCATGCCGTGGCCGCCTTTGCAGCAAGCCATCCTGCCCTCTTGGTGGCCCTTGCAGCAGGCAGCGCCCATCTTGTGGTCGCAGCCCTCCTTGTCGCAACGGCTGCCTTCGCCGCTACAGCAGCTTCCGCCGTGGTCGCACATGCTCATGCCGCCGTGGCAGTCACCACCACCGCGACTGCAGCGACCGCAGGTGAGGCAGCAGATGGCGAAGCCCAGCGCGAAGCCGAGCAATGTGAAGAGCAGGATCTTGGACCAGTTGGTGTTCATCGCGGTAGGGGTTAAGCCTGTTTGGGCAAGCGGGCGCGAAAGTACCTCAGCCCCCGCGAAATACCGTGGCGCTATTGGCCTGCGCCGTGGGCGTTACCACCAGGTCGTTGATGCACACATGCGGCGGCAGCGTGGCCGCGAACCACACCAGGTTGGCGATATCATCGCCGGTGAGGGCTTGTACACCGGCGTACACCTGCTTCGCGCGGTCGGCATCGCCCGCGAAGCGCACCAGGCTGAATTCCGTTTCGGCCATGCCGGGGGCGATCTGCGTCACCTTGATTCCATGCGGCAGTAAGTCCTGCCGGAAGCCCTTGGTCAGTGCATCCACAGCGTGCTTGCTGGCGCAATAGACGTTGCCCTTCGGGTACACCTCCTTGCCCGCCGTGCTGCCGATGTTGATGATGTGCCCGCTCTTGCGAGCGACCATGCCGGGCACCACCGCGCGCGTTACCTGCAGCAGTCCCTTCACGTTGGTGTCGAGCATGCGGTTCCAATCATCCAGGTTCCCTTCCTGCACCGGATCCAGGCTGGCGGCGAGGCCCGCGTTGTTCAGCAACACGTCGATGGCGCGCCATGCTTCGGGCAATGAGCCGATGGCCCGCTCCACGGCGGCGTTGTCGCGCACGTCGAAACAGAGCGCATGCACGTTGTCGCCGTTACGCAATTCGTTCGCCAGCGCAGCAAGCCGCTCCTTTCTGCGGCCGGTGATGATGACACGCCAGCCTTCGGCAACGAAACGGCGCGCGGTGGCTTCGCCGAATCCCGAAGTTGCGCCAGTGATGAGGAGGATGGGCCTTTGCGTCATGGTGGCGCAAAGCAAGCAAGCCCACCAATGCGCGGGATCCATAGCTTTAGGCACCCATCACGACGCGATGCAACTAAAGCCCATCTCCCGCGCGGTGATCCCGCAAGCACTGGCCAAAGCCACCCGCTACCGCCTGCTGAACGAGCCAGCGCAGGCCGAGAGCATCTGCCGCGATGTGCTCCTTGCCGAGCCCGATAACCAGGACGCCACATTCACCTTGATCCTGAGCCTGAGCGATCGCTTTGGCCACAAAGGCGCCAGTCCGATGGGCGACACGCTGAAGCTCACAGAGCAACTAAGCGACGCCTACCAACGCGATTACGCGCGCGGGATCATCTTCGAACGCTGCGCAGTGGCCACGCTCGAAGGGCATTCGCACCAAGCTGTTTACATCGCCTACGAATACTTGCAGCAGGCCATGACCTGGTACGAGCAGGCCGAGAAGCTTCGTCCCGAGGGCAATGAAGATCCCATACTGCGCTGGAACACCTGCGTGCGCATGATCGAGCAGCACAAGTTGAAACCATTGCCGGAGGAAGAGCAGAGGATGCCTGTGGGGGAGTAAGCCGAAGGCTGAAGATCGAAAGTTGAAACTGGAAACAAGCTGACGGTAGCCCGCTCGCTTTTCAACTTTCAACTTTCCACTTTCTTGTTTCCAAACACCTTCCTCCAGATCCACTGCACTGGGTCATAGTACCGATCCGCGACGCGCTCCTTCAGCGGGATGATGGCGTTATCCGTGATGTGGATCGATTCAGGGCAGACCTCCGTGCAGCACTTGGTGATGTTGCAATAGCCCACGCCCATGCCTTCCTTGATCAGCTCGCTGCGATCCTCGGTGTCGAGCGGGTGCATTTCCAAACTGGCGGCACGGACGAAGAAGCGCGGGCCTGCGAAGCCGGTCTTGATCTCGTGCTCGCGCAGCACGTGACATACGTCCTGGCACAGGAAGCACTCGATGCACTTGCGGAACTCCTGCACGCGGTCGGCCTCGTACTGGTAGTACTTGCGCTCGCCCTCCTTGATCTTGAAGGGCGGGATCTTCTTGTTCACCTCGTAGTTCCAGCTCACGTCGCACACCAAGTCCTTCATCACCGGGAAGGTCTTCATCGGCCGGATGGAGATGGTGCTGCCCTCGGGGTACTTGTCCATGCGATCCATGCACATCAGGCGCGGCTTGCCGTTCACCTCGGCGCTGCACGAGCCGCACTTGCCCGCCTTGCAGTTCCAGCGCACCGCCAGGTCCGGCGATTGTTTTGCCTGCACGGTGTGTACGGCATCCAGCACCACCATGCCGGGTGTGCGGGGCACTTCGTAGTCCACCATCGCGCCGCCATTGCGGTCGCCGCGGAAAATCTTGAGTTGGGCTGTGGTTGACATGGCGGAAGTTGTTCGTTGTTGGTGCCCGGTCAAAGGCGATCATGTGGTGGCAGGTCTACCCTTCAGCTTCGCTCGCATCAGGTTCTTTACTGTTGCTCCATCTTTCTCCTTCGTAAGGGGTCCAGACATAGTCAGTTCCGAACTGTGCCATGGGCCTTGTGGATCCCGTCTTTTGGTAGATGTCCTTTCTGATCACGAAGCCCTTATAACCAAGCCAATACTCTGGATCCTCATACAGCTCACTGAGTGTCACCGACCCATCCACTTCAACTCCAGTAATGGCATACCTGAACGCAGGAGCGTTTCGAAGAAGACCATACAGCTCGAACCCTATCGCTGTCATCTCATCCGCATCTTGCTGTGATGTGACCCCATAATGACTAATGCCATCTACTGTCACCATTCCACCCATGTACGCCCTGATCGTGTATTCCTTCCCATCCACATGGATGATCCTCCCGTCAAAATACTTGACGATCGAACGACCCTGAAGTTCTCCATCGGTCTCAATCCACATCGAATAGATCCAAGCCATTCTTCGTCTTTTTCACCGTCATGAACCAAGCCCAGTCATTCAATGTGTCGCCTCTCCATCCAACAACGCCTTCAACTCCGCTGGCGGCTGTTCCAGCGGCACATGCTCCAACGTGATCTCGCCATCGCGCAAGCGCATCACCAGATTCACCTTGCCCCATTCGGCCTCGGTCTTCGGATGGTCCTCGCGGGTGTGGCCGCCGCGGCTTTCGGTGCGCTCCAGGGCGGCGCGCGCCACGGCCTCACTGATGTCGAGCATATTGTTCAGGTCCAGCGCCAGGTGCCAGCCGGGGTTGAATTGGATGTTGCCGCCCACCTTCACGGCCTTCGCGCGTTCGCGCAATGGCCTGGATGTCGGTGATCGCCTCGCTCAGGTCCTGTGCTTCGCGGATGATGCCCACTTTGCGCTGCATCATCTTCTGCAGGTCCTCGCTGATGGCATAGGGGTTCTCGCCATCGGTGCGCTCGAAGGGTAGCAGGCTCTCTTTCACCGTTGCTTCCACCTGAGCGCTATCGATGCGCGGATGTGTTGCTGACTTCTTCGCGTGCGCCGCTGCGTACTCACCGGCGCGCTTGCCGAAGACGAGCAGGTCGCTGAGCGAATTGCCGCCGAGGCGGTTCGCGCCGTGCATGCCGGCCTCCACTTCGCCCGCAGCGAAAAGGCCCGGCACCGTCGTCTCCTGCGTCTCGGAATGCACGCGCACGCCGCCCATGGTGTAGTGGCAGGTCGGTCCCACTTCCATCGGTTCCTTGGTGATGTCCACGTCCGCCAGTTGCTTGAACTGGTGGTACATGCCGGGCAGCGTGCGCTTGATCTCCTCCGGCGTGCGGCGCGTGGCGATGTCGAGGTACACGCCGCCGTGCGGTGCGCCGCGACCTTCCTTCACCTCGCGGTGGATGGCGCGTGCCACCACGTCGCGCGTGAGCAGCTCGGGCGGGCGTCGAGCGGTGGGGATCTTCCCGGCGATCACGTCCGCGACCCATTCGTTCGCTTCCTTCTCCGTATCGGCGAACTCCGCCTTGAACATTTCGGGGATGTAGTTGAACATGAAGCGCTTCCCCTCGCTGTTCTTCAGCACGCCACCTTCGCCGCGCACACCTTCGGTGATCAGCGTTCCCTTCACGCTTGGTGGCCAGGTCATGCCCGTGGGATGAAACTGCACGAACTCGGTGTCGAGCAGATCGGCGCCGGCCCAGAGCGCAAGCGCGTGACCATCCGCCGTGTACTCCCAGGAGTTGGAAGAAACCTCCCAGCAGCGACCGATGCCACCGGTGGCGAGCACCACGGCTTTTGCATTGAAGACGGTGAAGCCGCCCTTCTCGCGATCATAGCCGACGCAGCCGCTCACCGCGCCATCGCTGGTGAGGATGCGCCGCACGGTGAACTCCATGAAGACGTCGATGCCGCTGTGGATGCCTTTGTCCTGAAGCGTGCGGATGATCTCCAGCCCGGTGCGGTCGCCGACGTGCGCGAGCCGCGGGTGGCTGTGCCCGCCGAAGTTGCGTTGCAGGATCCGGCCGTCCTTGGTGCGATCGAAGACCGCTCCCCATTCCTCCAGTTCGTTCACGCGGTCGGGCGCCTCCTGCGCGTGGATCTGCGCCATGCGCCATTGGTTGAGGTACTTGCCGCCCTTCATCGTGTCGCGGAAGTGGACCTTCCAGTTATCGCGGTCATCGACGTTGGCGAGCGCCGCAGCAACTCCGCCTTCGGCCATCACGGTATGGGCCTTGCCAAGCAGTGATTTGCAGAGTAGGGCGGTCTTCGCTCCTTGGCGGGCTGCTTCGATGGCAGCGCGCAGTCCGGCACCACCGGCGCCAACAATAACGACATCATACTGGTGCGTCGGGCCTGGCTCCATGGGTCAGAAGAATCGAAAGTCCGTAATCACTCCACTGCTCACCATCCACACGTAGAAGTCAGCGAGCATAACAGTGAAGAGGCTGATCCAGGCCCAGCGCATGTGGTTGGTGTTAAGCTTCGACACGCCCTTCCAGGCCTTGTGGCGGGCCTGGCCCATGGCCGCGCAGCTGAAGCAGTCGATACGGCCGCCTACCAAGTGCCGCAACGAATGGCAACTGAAAGTATAGAGGCCGAGGAAAACCGTGTTCAGCAGCAGGATCAAGGTAGCCACGCTCACGCCGAAACCATCGGGCCACATCATGGCCTTGATCACATCCCAGGTGAGAATGACAATGAAGCCAAGTGCGAGGTAAAGAAAGTAGCGGTGTACGTTCTGCAGGATGAGGATGCCGCGTTCGCCGAGGTAGTTGTTGCGGCGCGGTTCGCCCACACCGCAGGCGGGCGGATCCAGGAAGAAGGCGCGGTAGTAGGCCTTGCGGTAGTAGTAGCAGGTGAGGCGGAAGCCGGCGGGCGCCCACAGGATGAGCATGCCCGGCGAGAGCCAGCGTGGCATGCCGTCCCAGATGATCAGCGGCGAGTAGAAGGGCGAGAGGATGTGCGCCGATGCGGTGTCATCGATTGCGTACCACGCGTTCTGCACTACCCGGAAGGTGGCATACACGCCGAAGGCGCTGAGGGCGATGAGGACGGTGAGGGGCGCCGCCCACCAATTGTCCTTCCGGTCGGTGGCGCCGAAGCGCGGGGGGCGGGAGTGAAGCGGCTTGTTCCATAGACGGGATTCGTCCGTTGACGGGTGAAAGTAGCTGTCAGCACGAAACGGCCAAATCCAAGCTGCGGTCGGCACCTCACTGGCCATGCAACATGCCATTGCGGGAATGCCAGATCGCCGGTCCGCACAATGAAATGGAGCGTGGACTGGTGATTCGGCTGTGGCGGCCCTAGAACTTGATGACGCGCTGGCGCGTGTTTCCCGCATCGATCACATAGAGGCCCGGGGTGCAGGGGCCGAGATCGATCGTAGTGCTTCCGGGACGCAGATCGCCTTCCCAAATCCGCATTCCCGTGACCGAATGAATGGAACAACGGGTGGTGCGGTTGGAGTGGTTCAGAATGGTCAGTGGGCCACTTGTCGGGTTGGGCCAGATTCCCGACTGACGCGAGATGCTGGTCGCCATCCCCGTAACCAGTTCGCAACCGTTGCTCAGTAAGTCGAAGGCCGCTTGTTCCTCGGCATTCAATCCGCCGGGCAGCAGGTTGTTGAGTTCCCAGGGATCCAGCAGCAGATCGTAGAAACGGGGAATGCCGGCCGAGGGATCGATGTACTTGTAGCGTGCGTTGCGGTAGGCGAAGCCACCGTTGTTGCCCAGCACTTCGGTGTACGCGCAATCGCGCACGGTAAGGCCCGCTTGCGAGAGCAGGGGCGCCATGCTGCGGCTGTTCTCATAGGTGGGCAGCGCGTTGCCGGTGAGTTCCACCAGGGTGGTGAAGAGGTCGGTGGAATTCACCAGCGCAGGTTCGCGTTCGCCTGCACGTGTTACACCGGGCCCCGCGAAGACCAGCGGCACGCGCACGCCGCCTTCGTAGAGCGTGCCCTTGGCATGCGTGGCCACGTACGGCGCCTGTATGGTGTTGGCCTCGGTGCCGTTGTCGCCCATGAAGATGACCACCGTGTTGGCAAGCACTGCCGGTTCCAGTGTGGTGAGCAAACGGCCCAGCTCGTAGTCCACGCTTTCGCACATGGCCAGGTAGTAGGGCAGCGGGTTGGCGTTGATGCTGGCCTGGTCCGTGGGCAGCGCACCCTGCGAGTGCATGAAAGCGGGCGGAAGATGCAAGGGGGTGTGCGGTGCGTTGTAGGCGAGCCAGCAGAACCACGGCTGCTGTTGCTGGCCGATCCATTCCAGTGCGAGATCGGTGAACTTGGTGGTGATATATGTGGTATTGAGCGTGGTGGTTCCGTTGGTGGTCAGGTTCCAGTTGAAGTAGTTGTTGACCGCACCGGTGAGCAGTCCGGCGTAGTACGGTATGCCCATGATATTGGGGTAGGAGGGATCAGGCATCGTACCGCCCAGGTGCCACTTGCCGATGATGCAGCTCGCGTACCCGCTGTTGATGTCGTTGAGGTGCTGGTGCAAGGTGGTCTCGGTGGGCGCCATCAAGGAAGCGCTGCCCGCGTTGAGCACACCGGTGTACAATCCGTAGCGCCCGGTGAGGATGGTACTGCGCGTGGGCGAGCACAGCGGATCCACCCACAGATTGTCGAAGGTGAGGCCGTTGGCCATCAGTGCCTCCAGGTTGGGCATGGCGGCCTTGGTTGGTCCGGGCATGTAGCCTGGCGTGGGATCGAGGCCGAGGTCGTCGGCGATCACCAGCAGGATGTTGGGTTGCTGGGGGAAGGAAACGCTCGCAACGAGAAGTGCGGCGATCAGGGCGAAGGGCTTCATGATGCGTTTGAGCGCTCAGCGCACGTTTGGTTCAATGCGTAACGATCGATCGACAGGCGAGCGGCGTTTCATGGATCGAGCCGAAGTGTGCGTTTGCGCCAATTCGAGGGGTTGTTGCGGATATATGTGCGGATCCGGTCCAACGAGCCATCATGTCGGATGATGTGTTCGTAATAGTTGCGTTGCCAGATGGGTGCAGCGGGCGTTCCGTGTTCGAGATTGATGTGCCGTGTCACCGCCGATTTGTACGAAGCGATGATGGAGCCGAGCGATCCGGATGCGAACCCGTTGGGCCGTGCCCCGGTAGGGGCGAGGCCCGGACGTGTAGGCCGCGCCCCGGCAGGGGCGAGGCCTGCCTCGCCTGATCCACGAGGCGAGGCATCCCGCGACCGCACGGATCCATCAAGGACAAGGATCCCGTGCATATGGTCAGGCATGATGATGCATTCGTCAAGGTCGAGGTTCGGATGGTGGTTCGGGAGGTCGAGCCAATGATCCATTGCCATGCGCCCCATTTCGGAGAGATGCATCGAGCCGGTGGTGATCACGCCGAAGAGCCGCTGCCGGTTGTGCGTGCAGATGGTGATGAAGTAAGCCCCGGCCTTCGTGTAGTCGTAGCCATCGAGCCGGATGGATCGACGGTGATGGAGAGCAGGGTCGTAGGGCATTTGTACGAGCGTGCAAGATGGTCATGCCCCGGCATATTATCGCATGGTCCAGCGCGAGACAGGCAGGAGAGCAGGATCAGGGCGAGGCAGACCCTGGGGCGAGGCAGGCCTCGCCCTTACCCCAGCCACCTGGGCCACCCCAGATACCACTTCTCCACCGGGGTGCTCAGTGCTGCTATCCCCAGATTGTCGCTCGCCTTGGCGATATCCTGCACGCTGCCGTCCTTGTAGAGCAGCTCAATGCGGTCCTGCTTCGGATCGTATGCGTTGTTCACCACGCTGCCCGTGATCACGAATCGCTCGGCATCCTCGATCGGGATCTTCATGTGATCGGCCACGCGCTGGCGTAGGGTCGCGATACGATCCTCACCCCAAGGCTCGTCCTGCAGGCGTATGTGCAGGTTGCGGCGCTCCACCAGATCGCTGGCCAGCGTGGCGAGCACCTTGTCCGTATGGCGGCACCACACTTTCACGGCGCCCATGATGTCGTGATCATCGAGGCAGAGGAAATCGGCGAGCACGGCGGGGTCGGCAAAGGAATCGCGCGTGTGGCGCTCGCGCAGGAAGCGCTGCAAGGCGGGCGATGCGAAGACATCGGCACCCTTCAGCGCGAGGTCCTTGGCGCGACGCAGCGTTTCCACCAGCATCATCTCGCAGGCCACCACGGTCTTGTGCAGGTACACCTGCCAGTACATCAGCCTACGCGCCACCAGGAACTTCTCGATGCTGTAGATCGCCTTCTCTTCCACCACCAGCTTGTCGCCCACGATTTGCAGCATCTTCAGGATGCGCTCACCACCGATCACGCCTTCGCTCACGCCGGTATAGAAGCTGTCGCGGTTCAGGTAGTCGATGCGGTCCACATCGAGCTGGCTGCTCACCAATTGGTGAAGGGCATGGCGATGATGCTGATCCCTGAAGATGCGAATGCCAAGGGAAAGCGCGCCATCGAGCCGTTCGTTCAATGCATCCATCACCAGCGCGCTCACATCCTCGTGGCCTATGCCTTCCACCAGGCTGTGCTCCAAGGCGTGGCTGAAGGGTCCGTGACCGATATCGTGCAGCAGTATCGCGACGGCCGCGCCATGTGCTTCGTCTTTACTGATGTCGTGGCCCTTGCTCCGCAACGTTGCGATGGCTTCGCCCATGAGGTGCATGGCGCCCAAGGCATGGTGGAATCGTGTGTGAAGCGCCCCAGGGTACACCAGGTGGCTCAGGCCGAGCTGCTTGATGTAGCGCAACCGCTGGAACCACGGATGGTCGATCAGCTCCAGCACCCGCGCGTTCGGCACGGTGATGAAGCCATAGATGGGGTCGTTGAGGATCTTCATGGGGAGAAGTGGCCAGTTGTCAGTTGTCGGTTGTCAGGCCGGCTCAAGAGGTAGCGATGACGGAAGCCCGACAACTGACAACCGCCGACGAGGAACTGCCAACCGAAAACCAGCCCAGTACCTTCACGCCCCGAAAGTACAGGGCAACACCGAAGGCCATTCGCCGTTGTTGTCGCATGCGAACCTTCTCCACTGAACCTCTAGCGCCGAAAGGCACCACCATACCACTGATGACCGCGAACATCCTCTGGGCCGACGACGAGATCGATCTTCTCCGTCCGCACGTCCTCTTCCTGCAAGGCAAAGGCTATAGCGTGGATACTGTGAACAACGGCCTTGATGCCGTGGAGAAGAGCAAGGCCAAGGAGTACGACATCATCTTCCTCGATGAGAACATGCCCGGCCTCAGCGGGCTGGAGACGCTCAACCGCATCAAGACCGTGCAACCCCACGTACCGATCATCATGATCACCAAGAGCGAGGAGGAGCACATCATGGAGGAGGCCATCGGAGGCAAGATCAGCGACTACCTGATCAAGCCCGTGAACCCGAACCAGATCCTGCTCTCGCTGAAGAAGAACCTGGAGGGACGGCGCCTGGTAAGCGAGAGGAGCAACACCAACTACCAGCAGCAGTTCCGCCAGTTGGCCATGCGGCTGGGCGACCGGCTCGGTCCGGAGGAGTGGAAGGAGCTGTACAGCGAACTCGTGCGCTGGGAACTGGACCTCAGCGGCGGACAAGACCAGGGCATGACGGAGATCCTCCGTTCGCAATGGGCCGAGGCCAACGCTCAGTTCTGTCGCTTCGTCGGCGACAATTACATCGAGTGATTGAATCCCAGTGCCAAGGGAGCCGCCGGGCCATTGATGAGCCACCAGCTCTTCAAGGCGAAGGTGGCACCCCTGATCGATGAGAAGCAGCCGCCATTGTTCATGATACTCATTGACAACCTGCGGCTGGACCAATGGCGTTTGTTGGAGCCGATCCTTGGTGAGTTCTACCGCATCGAGGAGCAGGGCCTGTTCTACAGCATCCTGCCCACGGCCACGCAGTACGCGCGCAATGCCATTTTCGCTGGCATGATGCCGAGCGAGATCGAGAAGCGCCACCCCGGCAAGTGGATCAGCGAGGACGAGGAGGGGAGCAAGAACGCGCACGAGGATGAGTTCGTGAGCGCGCAGCTCCAACGCTTGGGCAAGAACGTGAAGCACAGCTACCACAAGATCCTCACGCTCGCCGCCGGCAAGAAACTGGCCGATGGGCTGGACAACCTGATGAGCAATGCGCTCAACGTCATCGTGTACAACTTCGTGGACATGCTGAGCCATGCGCGCACGGAGATGGAGGTGATCCGTGAACTGGCCGCCGACGATGCCGCCTACCGCAGCCTCACCAGGAGCTGGTTCGAGCACAGCCCGCTCTTCGACATCTTCAAGGGCATAGCAGAGCGCGGTGGCCGCGTGGTGATCGCAACGGACCATGGCACCATCCGCGTGAACGAACCGAGCAAGATCGTCGGCGACCGCAACACCAACAGCAATTTGCGCTACAAGCACGGCAAGAACCTGAGCTACGAGGAACGTGATGTGCTCGTGGTGAAGGATCCCGCCAAGGCCTTCCTGCCGAAGAACAACGTGAGCACGGTGTACGCCTTCGCCAAGGGCGATCGCTTCTTCGTGTATCCCAACAACTACAACCACTTCGTCACCTACTTCATGCACACCTTCCAGCACGGCGGCATTTCGCTGGAAGAGATGCTGGTGCCTTGGGCGGTACTGAAGCCGAGGTGACCGATCGGATCAGGGCGTTCCGCTGCCGGGGCTCGGCTGTCGCTCACCGAGCGTGCAAGCGATACCGATGAGAATCGCTGCGGTGTTCGTCTTGATCCCTCCGTTGCCGTAGATCGGGTACGCGCTCACGTCAACCAGGCCTAGATTATCTCTCAGTTCCAAAGAGAGTGTCCAGCGGTCGTTGAGCGATCGAGTGATACCTGCGCCAGCGGCAATACCCAGATCGATGCTCTCCATCAACTCGGTAACGTCGTTCGTGTAGGCATTATCAAGGCCCTCGGCCTCTAACGACTGCGTTGCTTTGATGAGGATGCCCAGATATGGTCCTGCATTCACAATGAACTTGGTCCTTTGTCCAAACGATTTTCGCGCAAGGATGGGTACGCTGATATACTCGAAAGTGGTCCTGATCCAGCCTCGTTCGATCGTGCTTCCGTTCATATCCGTGAGGATGGCCGGGACCTTGTTGCCTTTGCGGTCGTAATGCACGTTTGAGCGCAAGGAGTAACCGTTCCTCCAGTTCCGCTGGAAGGAAAGTCCACCAGCGAATGAGACGTTCATGGCCTGGCCCTCTTCCACAAAGCGGCTTCCCCTAAGGGTTCCGCCGTTCGGCCCTCCTTCGAAACCGACCTCGGTGTTCGCGGATTGCGCGCTCGATGCAGCGGCGCAAAGCATGATCAAAGCAATGCAGCATATCGCGCGTGCTTTCAAGGTCTGCATGTGCTTTGGTCCTGGACGAATGTCGGTAATTCCGGAATCGCTCGATCAGTGCTTCCTTTCTGCCCGATGATGAGGGCCGCCGGACATCCTCCCAACGCGATCTTTGCCAACGATGCTCGCCACCCTCACTCTACGCAAGGCCGATGACGCTGCCGATGTCGCGCGGCTGATCCTGCAAAGCCATGCGGGGACACGCGTCTTCGCGCTGCACGGCGATCTCGGAGCGGGCAAGACCACCTTGATCAAGGGCTTCTGCGAAGTGCTAGGCGTAAAGGACCAGACCAGCAGCCCCACGTTCGCCATCGTGAACGAATACCATTCGGCCCATGGTGGCACCGTGTACCATTTCGATCTCTACCGCTTGCGCAATGCGGGCGAATTGGATGGGATCGGCTTCGCGGAGTACTTGGACAGCGGCGCATACTGCTTCATCGAATGGCCGGAGCTCGCCGGAGACCGACTGCCCCCGGGCACCCTTGAGCTGCGCCTTGCAATGGCCCCGGATGGTGTGCGGACCATACGGCTCGGCGCGTAGCGTGCGCTCTGCCGCGCCCATCCGCACAAGCGCTCCCCCGGCGTACATTCGCCATCCTCCACCGCCCTCATGAGCACTTCTTCCGAGCTGATGAAACAGCTGGCCCGCGAGCAAAGCATGCTGCCGCAGGAGCAATTGATGGAGGTGGGCCGCAAGAAGAAGAGCCTCTACATCGGCATTCCCAAGGAGAGCATCTTCCAGGAGCATCGGGTGCCGCTCACACCTTCGGCCGTGGCCGTGCTCGTGGGCCGCGACCATGAAGTGGTGATGCAGCGCGGTGCTGGCGAGCCCGCCCAATTCCAGGACAACGACTACACCGAGGCCGGCGCGCAGGTGGTCGATTCGGCCGATGAGGTCTTCAAGGCCGATCTGATCCTGAAGGTGGCGCCGCCCACGCACACCGAGATCGAACTGCTGCGCCACAAGCAGATCCTCATTTCCGCGCTTCAGCTCACCGTGCAGCCCAAGGATACCCTGCGGCGCATGATGGAGAAGCGCATGACGGCCGTGGCCTGGGATTTCATCAAGGACCGCGAAGGGATCTACCCCATCATCCGCGCCATGGGCGAGATCGCGGGAAATACCAGCATCCAGATCGCCAGCGAATACCTGAGCGCGGAAAAGGGCGGTCCGGGCCTCATGCTCGGCGGCATCAGCGGCGTGGAACCCGCCGAAGTGGTCATCATCGGTGCAGGTACCGTGGGCGAGTTCGCCACGCGTGCTGCGCTGGGCTTGGGGGCCAGCGTGAAGGTCTTCGACAAGAGCATCTACCGCCTGCGCCGCTTGCAGAGCGATCTGGGCCAGCGCATCTGGACGAGCGTGATACAGCCGGAGGAATTGAAGAAGGCCTTGCGCAACGCCGATGTCGCCATAGGCGCCCTGCGCCCCGAGCATGGCCGAACGCCCATGGTGGTGACCGAGGAGATGGTGAAGGACATGAAGAACGGCAGCGTGATCGTGGACGTGAGCATCGATCGCGGTGGCTGCTTCGAGACCAGTGAGGTCACCACGCACACCGATCCCGTCTTCAAGAAGTACGGCGTCATGCACTACTGCGTGCCCAACATCGCCAGCCGCGTGCCGCGCACGGCCAGCACCGCCCTCAGCAACATCTTCGGACCCATGCTCCTGAGCATGGGCGAGGTCGGCGGCTTCGAGAACCTGATCAAGACCGACCTCGGCGTGCGCCACGGCGTGTACCTGTACAACGGCACGGTCACCAGCCCCATCCTCGGCGAGGCCTTCAAGCTGCCCTACAAGGACCTGGACCTTCTCCTGGCCGCGTTCTAGCCCATGGGCCTCACGCGCCGGCTTACGCTGTACCTGTTCGGATTGATCATCGGTGGCGGCGCGGCCTATCTCATGTACGGCGAACGTTTGACCGGCGGGGCATGGCTACCGGAGCAGAAGGTGAAGCTGCGTTTGATCAATACCCTCACCAAAGCGGCACCTTCCGCACAAGCGGAACTGGATCGGCGATCACTGGGCCTGCAGCAGTTGCGCGAGGCGATCCCTTCATCGGATATCCGCTTCCGCGATTCGCGCCGCACCGAAGACAGCTTGATCTACGCGGTGGATGTCACACTCAAGGGTGTGCCTGCGCATCTCACCATAGGCGCATTGCGCGATACCTATAGCGATCGCGACAGCACCGCTACCTTGCTCTCTATCCGCTAAGTATCGCTCTCAATAGGATATGATGCGGCGTGCATACCGCTCCCGGCTCGTTGTGAGCTGCACGGTAATGACGGCAGGTGTCGTCCCTGATGCACCGATCGGTAGTGGTGGGCTGTGGCGCTCGACACTTCCGCTCCAAACGAGCCTGCCCATGTCATCGTAGACGCCCAGCTGGCCCTTGGGATTTTCTCCCAGGATCAGCGTGCCGTTCATCCATTTCGGGTCAAAGCCTTCGACTTGAGCGGCCTCTTCGATGCCGACCGGTCCTTCATATAGATAGATGCATGCGGAACCGGCATAGTACCATCCCCCGGTCGGCTGGGTACGAATGAGCAGCAGCCCGAACTCGCGTATGGTCAAGTGTGGATCCTGTGCGGACATGATGTGGAGCGTTGTAGTCTCTCCCCACGTACCAATGGCGCAACCAACAGGGCGTTCCGCTGAATACGAAATGTTGTATCCGCCGCAATAGGTGAAGCTGTTCACGGAGTACGAAATGACAAGTGAATCCCCCAGGGGAAGCGGTATGGACGCATTGTAAGGCATGCCAGGCAGGATGCTGGCGAGTTGCGTCACTGTCCCGTCAGCGCTCTTTCGAGCCAGGTGCAGGGTCACAATGCAATCCTTCGCCATACCACTGAAGGAAACCAGGGTGAGGAAGAGGAACGCGAAACCTCGTCTTCGCAATGACATCGTGCCCCGCCAACGCCGTATGCAACGTCTTATTGCCTCGTCAACCTTCCTGCAACCCAATTGGTCCTAAGAGACCGGGAGTGCTGGTCGGTCGTATTCGCGCTTCACCTCCTCGTTCAACAGCGTCACGAAAGTGAAGATGCCCAGTGCCGTGCCCAACGGGAAATTGAGGCAGCAGAATCCGGCGATGACCAGTGATCCGGTGCGATTGCGGCGCTTGGCGATCCAGCTTCCACTGAGCAGGATGAGGATGCCAATGATCTCGATGATGACGAAGAGCACCCAGCCGAACACCTGCATGAACCCGCCTACCAACTCGGGCGGCGGATCGTCCTGCTGCTGCATCATATCGCTGTTGAGCATGGCGCCAATGAAGATGAACATCAGCATGGCGGCGCCACCGAGGCAGACCAGGGCGCCATACACATAGTGCAGGATCGAGAGCGTGCGCAGGTTGTTGACCATGGCGAAGTGATTGATGCAACGAACGTATCGGCCCGGCCGCTTGCCCGATGCCTGGCTTCGCTGAGCGGCGTACGCTGCGGATGGGCGGCCATCAGGCCTTCCGCCTGCGGCGCTCGGCGAGGATGAACTTCAATTCGCGTCCCATCTGCCCGCGTGCGCTGGTGTTCTCGGCCGCTCGGCGGATCAGATAGGGGAGCACCGCGCGCACCGGTCCGTAGGGTACGTACTTGGCCACATTGAAACCAGCATCGGCCATGTTGTAGCTGATGTTGTCGCTCATGCCCAGCAGCTGCGCGAAATACACGCGCCGGTCGTCGCGGGCTAGGCCGAGCTCGTCCATCAGCCGCGCCATGAGCAATGTGCTCTGGTCGTTGTGGGTGGCCACCATCACCGCCACGCGATCTGTGCGCTGCGCGCAGTAGCGCAGTGCTTCATCGTAGTCGTGGTCCACGGCAGCCTTCGTCGCGTGTATCGGCGAAGGGCGCCCTTCCTTCTGCGCGGCCTCGCGCTCCTTCTCCATGTATGCGCCGCGAACGAGCTTCAGGCCCAGGTGGTAGCCGCCCTTCTCCGCAGCATCGAAGGCATCCTTGAGGAACGCCAGGCGGTCATGACGATACAGTTGCACGGTGTTGTACACGATGGCGCGCTCGCGGTTGAAGCGTTCCATCATGCGGGTGCATAGCGCGTCGATGGCCGCCTGCATCCAACTGTCCTCGGCGTCGATCAGCACGGGAACGCCTGCCGAGGCGGCGGCGGTGCAGATCCGTTCCACGCGTCCTTGCACCAATTCCCACTCGCGCTTTTCGTCGGCATCCAACGCACTTCCTGCGCTCACCGCTGTGAGCAGATGCGTGGGCGAGATGCCGCTGGGCTTGAACACCGAGAACGGGATGTCCTTCCGCTTGGTGGCCATGGCGATGGTCGCGATGATCTCTGCGGCGGTGTGGTCCAGCGTGGCATCATCCTCCTGCCCTTCCACGCTGTAATCGAGGATGGTGCCCAGCCCGCCATCGCCCAGCTTCTGCGCGGTGACCAGGCACTCCTCGATGGTTTCGCCGCCGCAGAAGTGCTTGAAGAGCGTGGCCTTGATGAGTCCCTTCACCGGTAGCCGCAGGGCGAGGGCCAGTTTGGTGAGTGATGCACCGAGGTTGCTGAGCCAGGGGATGCCGATGATGCGGAAGAGCCAGTAAGCGCGAAGTAGTCCGTGATCGGTGTATTGCCTGAACGCGATGGAAGTGTTGCCGAGGTCAGGTGTTCGGTGCACGGCGAAGGGTGTGGCCGAAGATGCCGGCGGGGCCTGCGGAGGCATGGGATCTTCCTTCGTTCCTTTGGTGGGCCGACCCTGGCTGCAAGCGGCGGCCAAAAGTAGCAATGGGTACCAAGCTGGAAGAGGCCACGGAGATCGATGCGGGAGGACATCCGGTGGTGCTGGGCCCCAACGCCCTTCGCGTGCTCGACCGGCATTTGCTCGCATGGGCGCCCAGCAGCGTATTCGTCCTCGGTGATGAGAATACGCTGCGCCATTGCCTGCCCGAATTGCTCGGCACGGTCGCGAACCTGCGTTCAGCCGAGACCATCGCTATCGCAGCGGGCGAGTCGAGCAAGAGCCTGCCGGTGTGCCAGCGCATTTGGGAGCACCTTGCCGCGCACGCTGCGGACCGGGGCGCATTGATCGTGGCCCTTGGCGGAGGCGTGGTCACCGATGTGGCAGGTTTCATAGCCGCCACCTACAAGCGGGGTGTGCGCTGCGTGCTTGTGCCCACGTCGCTCCTGGGCATGGTCGACGCGGCCATCGGTGGCAAGACAGGCATCGATCTGGGCGGCGTGAAGAACACCGTGGGCGCCTTCCATGATCCATTGGGCGTTTACGTGCATGTCCCTTTCCTCAAGAGCCTGGGCAAGCGCGAGTTGCTCAACGGTGTTGCCGAGATGATCAAGCACGGCCTGGTGCAAGACGCTTCGCACTACGAGGCCATCCGACAGGCATCACTGCACGACCTCGATGCGCTGGAGCCGTTGATCGCGAGCAGTGCGGCCATCAAGAGCGCCGTGGTGAAGGATGATCCGCGCGAATCCGGTGCGCGCAAGCTGTTGAACTTCGGCCATACCATCGGGCACGGTCTGGAAGCCTTCTCGTGGGAAGGGCAGCAACGCAACCTGCAGCATGGCGAAGCCGTGGCCATCGGCATGGTGTGCGAGGCTTGGCTCAGCTGGCGCGCCGGGCTGCTCGATCGCGAAAGCAATGATCTCATCGCAGCGCATCTGCGCTCATTGTACAAGCCGTTCAGGCTGCATGGCTCCGAGCATCATCGCGTCATCGAGCTCATGCGCAACGACAAGAAGAACCACGGTGGCGAGTTCCGCTTCACCCTGCTCACGGGCATCGGTAGCGCGCGCGTGGATGTACCCGTGACTGCAGCACAGGTGCACGAGGCGCTCGAGCACTATCGCCTATTGGTGAAGGAATGAGCACTGTCACTGTTCTACGACCACCGGGGCCGATCCAGGCCCGCATCGCCCTGCCCCGCAGCAAGAGCATCAGCAATCGCGCGCTGCTCATGGCCTCGTTGTGCGGCGATCTCGGTCTCGTCTCGCACTTGAGCGATGGCGACGACACGCGCGTGATGCACGAACTGCTCCGCAACAACCCGCGTGTGATGGACTGCGGTGCAGGGGGTACCACCTTCCGATTCCTGCTTGCCTGGGCGGCCGTGCGCGAAGGGGAGGAGCATGTCCTCACCGGCATCCCTCGCCTGCTGGAACGGCCGCACGATGATCTCATCAACGCCTTGCGCGTGGTCGGTGCCGATATCGAACGTGTGCCCGAGGGCTACCGTGTACGCGGTCGTGCGCTCAAAGGCGGCGAGGTGCATTTCGATTCGCCGATCAGCAGCCAATACCTGAGCGCACTACTGATGATCGCTCCGCGCATGAAGGAGGGCCTCACCCTGCGTTGGACCGGTACGCGCCTGAGCGAGCCCTTCGTTCACATGACGTTGAAGATGCTTGCGCACTTCGGCGTGTACCCGCGCCTCGAGCTCGATGGCGTGCGAGTGGATCCCGGGGACTACATCCCAGCGCCCATTTTAGTACCACCGGATTGGAGCAGCGCCGCGTTCTGGTACGAGGTTGTTGCGCTAGCACCCGGCAGTAACGTGCTCCTCGAAGGGCTCACCAACGATACGATGCAAGGTGATCGCGAGGCGCAGCACCTGTGGTCGCCGTGGGTGCTTACCGGGTTCACGCCCGTGGGTGCGCAACTCACGCATCGGGAGCCGCACAGCGTGTGGGATCCAGTGCCGCGCAACCTGAAGCATGTGCCCGACCTCTTCCAGCCCCTGGTGTTCACGCTCGTAGCGTTGGGGCAAGCAGCGGTATTGCACGGATTGGACAACCTGCGCGTGAAGGAGACCGATCGCTTGCGCGCCGTGGCCGATGCGATCACCCGTTTGGGAGGTGTTGTTGCTTTTGCAGATGGCGCCTTTGCGGTGAAGAAGGGCATCGATCAGCGTACACCCGGGACGTTCAGCCCCGACATCGACCACCGAATGGCCTTATCCCTGGCGCCGTTGGCGCTGTTCCTCGGCTCCCTTACCATCACCGACCCCGCCGTGGTGAACAAGAGCTATCCAAGCTATTGGGAAGATCTGCGCAAGGCGGGCTTCTCCGTCGTGTTCAACGGATGATCCCGTTCACGACCTTCGTTCACTTCGATCCTGCGAGCTTCCTCATTTCCACATTCTCCCCGCATGGCCTTCCCCAGTGACCTCGAGATCGCGCAGAAAGCGCAACTCCAACCCATCGCCCGCATTGCCGAGAAGCTCGGCATCGATCCGGAGGTGATCGAGCCCTACGGTCGCACGAAGGCGAAACTGCCGCTGGACCTCATCGATGATGCGCGCGTCGCGAAGAGCAAGTTGATCCTCGTCACCGCGCTCTCGCCCACACCGGCCGGCGAGGGCAAGACCACCACGAGCATCGGTTTGCACGAAGGCTTGAGCAAGCTCGGCAAGAAGGGGGTCGTCGTGCTGCGCGAGCCGAGCCTCGGTCCGGTCTTCGGAATGAAAGGTGGCGCAGCAGGCGGTGGCTATGCGCAAGTGGTGCCCATGGAGGACATCAACCTGCATTTCACTGGCGACTTCAGCGCCATTGAGAAGGCCAACAACCTGCTGGCGGCGCTCATCGATAACAACCTGCAGAACCGCAAGCGCACGCTCAACATCGATCCGCGCACGATCAGTTGGAAGCGTGTGATGGACATGAACGACCGCGCACTGCGCGACATCACCATCGGGCTTGGTGGTCCCAACAACAGCATACCTCGCCAGGACGGCTTCAACATCACACCCGCCAGCGAGGTGATGGCGATCCTCTGCCTCGCCACCGACATCGATGACCTGAAGAAGCGTCTCGGCAACATCTATGTCGGCCAGCGATTCGACCGCACTCCCGTGTACGCGCGTGACCTGAACGCACAGGGAGCCATGGCTTTGCTGTTGAAGCAGGCTATCCTCCCCAACCTGGTGCAAACGCTCGAAGGCAATCCCGCTATCCTGCATGGCGGCCCATTCGCCAACATCGCGCAAGGGGTCAATAGCGTGCTCGCGACGAAGATGGGCATGAGCCTCGGCGACTACGTAGTGACGGAAGCGGGCTTCGGCGCGGATCTCGGCGCGGAGAAGTTCTTCGACATCAAGTGCCGCGCGGCGGGCTTGAAGCCGAGCGCAGCCGTGATCGTGGCCACGGTGCGTGCCTTGCGCTACCACGGTGGTGCGGACATAAAGGAGGTGAACAATGCGGACCTCGGCAAGGTCACCATGGGTCTCGCGAACCTGGGCCGCCACATCGAGAACATCGCCAAGTTCGGTGTGCAGGCGGTGGTGGCGATCAACCACTTCCCCACGGACACCCCCGAGGAAATTGAAATGATCAAGAGCTACTGCAAGGAGCGTGGTGCCGAAGCGGTGCTCGCCCAAGGCTTCGCCAAAGGCGGCGACGGCATGACCGACCTTGCTGAAGCCGTGCTGCGTGTGGTGGATGCTGGCAAGAGCAACTTCAAACCACTGTACGAACTCTCGCTCCCGATCAAGGAGAAGATCGCGACCATCGCGCGCGCGATCTACCGCGCCGACGGAGTCGACTACAGCGCCGACGCGGAGACAGCCCTGCGCCGTATCAGCAAACTCGGCCTCGATGGTGCGGCCATCTGCATGGCGAAAACACAGTACAGCTTCAGCGACGACAAGGCCCTGCGCAACGCGCCCGCCGGCTTCCGCATCACGGTGCGCGACATCGAGATCGCCGCTGGTGCCGGATTCGTGGTGCCCATCTGCGGCGAGATCATGCGCATGCCGGGGCTACCGGAGATTCCTGCTGCCGAGGGCATGGACATCGATGCGAAGGGGGTGATCAGTGGATTGAGTTGAGCCTGGACAAAGGAGGTTGAGGAGTAGCTTTGAAGCATGTTCAGCTTCAGCAAGCGCAAGTGGTACCAGTGGCTCTACATCCTTGGCGGTCTGCTGTGCATTGTCGTAGGCGTGGCTGTGAAGGATGGCGGCATCGTGAATACCCTGATATGGGTATTCGTGGGAGTCATTGGTATCTGGTCCGGCACGATGCCGAACAAGCCCAAGGACCACTCCTGATCCGGAGCTGTGACCATCGGTTCGACTTCCGCGTTACGCAGGACTCGAGCGTGCATTCACCGGTCATAACCAACACCTGTGCCCATGTGTACGCAAGCATTTCTCCTCGCATCCGCGCTGCTGATCCCATCCTTCCATGCTGCGCCGCCTGTTCAACCCGATGCGAGCGTGTTCGCCCCCGTTGGCGGTCCTCCCCGCATTAGCGTCGCGGACAAGGACAAGGGTGAGATAACCAAGGCTGAATGGGCTGCGCTCAAGAGCGTTGAACTGCATGGCTGCGTGCCCGATGCGCGGATCACCGCCCTCACCATCTGCATCAAGGACTGCACGAACAAGGCTGCCTTCGCCTCGGGCACCGATGGCACCATCACCAATGCCATGCGCACCATGATCGCCAACCTGCCAGCGGGTACGGCATTCACGGTGAAGGTGACGGTGAAGGATGCGAAAGGGAAAGTGTGGGAGGTGCCCGACGCGCATTACGTGTGGAAGGGCTGACCAGCGCCTGACCATGAAGCGCTACGCCCTGCGCTCCCTCGGACGCAGAAGGCAGGCGGAGTTCATGGTGTTGCCGAGGTCGCAGTGCGGGCAACCGCCCCGGGCTATCGGGTCTCAAACTTCTGCTGGTCTTGCGGAAAAGCGCACAACGGCCGTCCACAGATGTCACAGATGGACCGCTAGCGGTCAGCGCGCTCGAAGCGCTGTCAGGCGCTATCGGCGTCATCTGCGCCATCTGCGGACAGAATGCAAGGATGTGGCTGCGCTCCCGGAGCCGGATAGCAAGACCCGACAGCACTGGGCAACCCCCCGGGCGGTCCACTTGCATTTCGGGCAGATTGCTAGATTCGGAGACCAAACCAACACTCTCATGAACACACGTGTACTTATTGCCGCCTTGGTGGCAGGTGTCGTCGGTTTCCTTCTGGGATGGGTCATCTGGGGGATGGCCCTGATGGGCTACTACGAGGCCAACATGATCCACTACGAGGGACTGATGAAGGCTGAAGGCGAAATGAACCTCGCCCTCATGTTCGTCAGTAACCTGTGCGTGGGCGTGGTGGTCGCGTATGCCTGCGATCGCATGGGCGCGAAGACCCTGGCAAGCGCCGCAGTGGCATCGGCCATCATCGGCTTCTTCTTCTACCTGAGCATCGACCTCAGCTTCATGTCCATGATGAACATGTTCTCGAACACGACCGTGATGGTGGTGGATGTGATCGCCTATACGGTGTGGATCGCTGTCATGGGCGCTGCGGCAGGTGCCGTGCTGGGCATGGGTGCCAAGAAGGCTTAGAGCTGTTGGCTTCTTCCATCGAGCGCCCCCGTTCCGGAAGTCTCTTTCCGGGCCGGGGGCGTTCGTGCGTCCGCGCTCAGGGTAGAATCCCAAGGTTGAAGGTGATTCCTGCAGGACACGGGAAGATCCCACTTACAGCCTGCATCCCTTTCACCGTACCCTTGCGGCCGTTTTCCCATGACGCTATCAGTCCCCTCCCGCATCGATACGCCCATCGCCACCATCCAGCGCACTGCTGATGATCTGGTGGAGGTGCGCTTCAAGCCCGGCACCACGCTCACCGTGGCAGGCATCTCGGCCATCCTCAACGCGCGCCAACAGGCAGCTACCGGCCTGCCGCTGCGCGTGCTCATCGTCTTCCCCGAGGACGATATGGAGTTCGATATGAGCATGATCACACGCGATCATTACAGCTATGTGAAGGTAGAGCAGTTCACGCGCGCTGTGGCCTGGGCCGCGATCACCGATCACAACAAGCGCTTCTGCGAGCTCTACTTCGCCTATTTCCCCAGCCCGGTGCCCAGCGCCATCTTCGAAACCGAGGCCGAGGCACGCGCGTGGTTGGAGGAGAAGTAGCGCGCGGCCTCAGGCCATCGCATCGCGCAGCGCCATCAGCTGCGCATTGGGTTGCAGTCCGCGCGTGTCGGCGCTGTACTCGGGCTTCAGCCGCAGGGCGAAGTACATCTGCACCTCGCCCTTGCCCTTCACCTTGATGGGTCCGCGCGGTTGCACATCGATGCAGCGCATCACCTGCGCGTACACCGGGCCGCTGATGTTCACGCGGCCGGCCTCGCCGTTGCTTTCCATGCGGCTGGCCAGGTTCACGGTATCGCCCCAGATGTCGTAGGCGAATTTCTTCTCGCCCACCACGCCCGCCACCACGGGCCCGCTGTGCAATCCGATGCGAATGGGCCACTGCTGCAGGCCTCTGGCACGGCGCTCGGCATTGCTCCGCTCCACAGCTTCGATCATGGCGAGGCCCATGAGCACCGCATCGAGCGCATGCGATGGTGAAGGCACCGGGATGCCGGCCGCGCACATGTAGGCATCGCCGATGGTCTTGATCTTCTCCACGTGGTGCGCATCGCACAGGCGATCGAAGAGCCCGAAGTAGTGGTGCAATTCGCTCACCAGCGTGTCGCTGTCCATGCTGCTACTGAAGGAGGTGAAGCCCTTGAAATCGCTGAAGAGCACGGTGCAATGCTCGAAGCGGTGGGCCGCCATGCGTCCGTTCGCCTTCAATTCATCGGCCACCTGCCCGGGCAGGATGTTGCGCAATAGGTCGTCGCTGCGTCCCTTCTCGGTCTCCAGCTCATGCGTGCGTTCTTGCACGATGCGCTCCAGGCGCTCACGCTCCAGGCGCAGCCGCCGTGTGCGCAGGCGCACGATGCCGAAGAAGCCCAGCAACAGGGTGGCGCCACCGCCGACCCTGAAGGTGTTGGTGCTCCAGAAAGGCGGGGCGATGGAGAAGGCGTAGCTCACGGGCTGCTCGTTCCACACGCCACTGGCGTTGCGCGCCATCACCTTGAAGGTGTAATCGCCCGGCGGTATGTTGGTGTAGGTGACGCGGTCGGTGGCAGTTATGGGGCTCCAGTCCGGGTCGTGCCCTTCGAGCATGTAGCGGTAGCGCACCTTCTCGGGGTAGGCCAGCGAGATGCCCGTGAAGGCGAAGGTGAGGTGGTTCTTGTTGTAGGGCAGTTCGAGCTCTTTGGGCAGGCCGTGGGCATCGGTACCGTTGCACCAGGGCTTCCAATCGGGCTTCTCGTAGAAGAGGCGCATGTCGGTGAGATGCACCAGGGGTTCCTGCGGATCGTTGAGCACGCGTCGTGGATCGTAGCGCGTTGCGCCGCGCATGGTGCCGAACCACAGCGCGCTGTCGCGATCGAGCATGCAGGCGTTGCGGAAGCACTCGATGCCGATGAAGCCCTCCTCTGCGCCATAGTGCTGCACGTTGAGGACGCGCTCCTGCAGCACATCCAACTCCAGCATGTCAATGCCCCGGCGTGTGCCCACCCATACATTCTCCAGTGCATCCAGCAGCACTTGCTCCACCGCATTGCTGGCCAAGCCGTCGTGTACGCCGAAACTGTCCACGTGGCTGGCGTGCAAGCAGTACAGACCGTGCGATCCCGAACCGATCCACAGGTTGCCGGGGCTGTCGCGCGCGATGCTGGTGAGGGATACATCGGGCAGTTGCGATTGCTTGTGCAACCGCCACGGCAGCCTTCGCGTGGGCAGGATGTACAACCCTTCGCTGGTGGCCGCCCAAACGGTATCGCCATTGCAGTAAGCACCGTTCACGCCATGTGCCACACCCTCGATGCGCAGGTAGTCGCCATCGCCCAGACCGGCATAGAGCCCTTTTTCGGTGCCCACCCAACAGCGGCCTTCCCCGTCGAGCTGTATGCATTGGATCCGTTGCGCGTCCATGCCGTTGGTGCTGGTAACGCGCACGAAGCGGTCGGCAGTGGCCCGGAAGAGGCCCTGGCCGGCGGTGCCCACGAGCAGGAAACCTTGGGCATCCTCGCCCAGGGCCAGCACGAATGGATCGGTGAGCCCGTCGCGTTCGGCGAACACCTTCACGGTGCTGCCATCCCAGCGCGCTACGCCACCGCCCACGGTGCCCAGGTACAGCAGCCCATCGGGTGTGCGATGCACGGCGCTTACCGTTCGGGAGCGCAGGCCATCGCGATCGGTGAAGTGCATGAAGGCATCGCCAATGAAACGGGCTACGCCGCCGAAGCCGGTACCTATCCAGATGGCTCCGCTGCGGTCCTGGAGGATGGCCCGCACCAGATCGTTGCCCAGGCCGTTCGCCTCGCGCACGGTGCGCAGCACGGGAAAGCCTGCGTTGCGCGAAAGGTGATGCAAGCCGCCGGGAGTGCCCAGCCAGATGTCGCCGTTGCGAGCGCGCAGCAGGGCCATGATGCGTGCATCGGGCAAGGCCAGCGGGAAGGTGCCCAGGAAGCGTTGGGGGAGCGGCAGCGGTTGCAAGGCGGGATCGAGCTCCACGAAGCCCGAAGGGGTCCCCACCAGCACGCCGGTGCTGTCGGCATAGAGTGCGTTCACGGGCTCGCCCGGCAACAGGGCGTTGGAAGACGATGGTTCCCAGCGCTCGCCGCGGAGCACGAAGAGCCCGCTGTCCGTGCCGGCGATCAATGTCCCGTTCACTTGGGCCACCAGTGCGTGTATCGCCAGCGTTGGCAAGCCTGCATTGCGGGCCACGCACCGCGCGCCGCCGTCGTTGCTGAAGAGCACGCCATCGCCAGCGGTGGCCCACCACGTGCCGTGCGCTGTGCTGGCGAAGGCGCGAACGGCATGACCGCTCCGTTGCGCCGCAGTTGGTGCAAGGGTTCCATTGCGCCAGACGCTCACGGCCCCGTTGCCGCTGCCGATCCACACCGCGCCATCCGGTGCGCAGGCCAGCGCGGTCACCTGGTCATCGCCGCGGCCGCGTTCGGTCACCATCGCCTCGAACCGAAGCCCGGCGCTGCGTGCCGCGCCTTGCAGGGTGCCTACCCACAGGAAGCCGTCGCGGTCCTCGCACAGGGCGAAGGTGCCCGCACTGGGCAAGCCTTCCTCCAGCGAAAGGGTGCGCAGATCGTATTGTTGGGCGCCTGAGCGAAGGGCTGGTAAGAGTGCCGCCACGAGCAGCGTGGCGTGAGCGGGGCGCATGGTTGGAAAGATAGCCCGCGCCCTAAAAGACCATGCCGTTGAGGTGTTGGAAATGGCCTGTTCATAACGTTACCTTCAGTGCGCCAACCAAAACCTTCCCATCATGAACATCACCTTCAACGAGCTACGGAAGATCAAGGACAACCTGCCTGATGGGAGCATCCACCGAATAGCTCGGGAGCTTGACCTGAACGTGGAAACGGTATGGAATTATTTCGGCGGCTACGCGCATCCGAACGGCAAGCCGATGGGTGTACACCTGGAGGCCGGCCCCGACGGCGGCGTTGTAGCATTGGATGATACGCGCATCCTGGATATCGCACAGCGGATCCTGGAAGAGCAGCCCGCGCACGCATAGCGCACTGCCAGCGCTCCCGGCCCCCCGCGGATAACCAGGGGGAAGCAAGCGGCCCGTGAAAGGGGCCGCTTTCTTTTTGGGTATTGCGGCTGGATGACCAAGCACGAGTACCTTTCGGTACCACATACCCGCCGCCATGAAAACACTCATGATCGTTCTATCACTGTGTGCATTGCTACCGGCTATCGCGCAGACCTACCCGCCCGAAGAAGGTTGCATGATCCGCTACCAGTACGATGCGGCCGGCAACCGCATCCAGCGTGATTGGTATTGTTGGGGCCCTGAGGTGAAATCCACCCCCGAGCCGAGTACTGTAGCAGATGGCACAGCAGCGAAGCGCCTTTTGGAGACAATACACATGAACGTGTTCCCGAATCCGGCCAGTGAGCAGTCTACGGTGACCTTCACAGCGGCTGTGCCCAGCGGCACTTTGGAATTGGTGGATGCCAGTGGACGCAGCGTATTGAAAACACCGGCTATTGGTATGACCACCGAACTGCCCTTGGCCCATGTGGAGCCTGGCAGCTATTGGGTCGTCTTCCAGTCTGGGGAGGAACGGATCATTACAGGGTTGGTGGTAGGCGACCCGCACAAATAGCAACCGTGCGCACACTCTACGGCCTCGCCCTTGTTGCACTTTCGGCCCCGGCCCATGCGCAGGTTTTCTCAGATGGCTTCGAAGATTGGAACGTTGGCGTTCCATCGCACTGGATGGGTGCGCAGACAACCTTCTCGATCGACAACCTCCAGCAGGTCACCGGTGATGCGAACAGCGGCGATCATGCTGTGCGCTTGTGGCAACCGGCAATTGGCATCACCTTCTTCACTTCGGAGCAGGTGCATTTGGATAGTGGAAATTACTACCAGGTCGGCTTCTGGGCCAAGGGAACCGGGATCGTGGGGCCGGCGCTGTTCGATGACAACTCATGGGGCGGGTACCTTACCAGTCCCAACGTGAACGTGAATAGTGCTACGTGGGAGTACCATGTGCGCGAGTTCTTCTGCCAGCATACCACGGACAGCGGAGAGGTGATGTTCATTGTGGCCATAACCTATGCCCCGGACCACCTCACGATCGACGATGTGACGCTAGCGCTGAACAATCCGCCACCGCCTCTCTTGCTAAGCATACAGCAGATACAGACCCCGTTGGATGGCACGGACAACTCGCCTTACGTGGGTTCAGCGGTGGTCACTAGCGGCATTGTCACGGCCATCAATTTAGGGGGCTATCAGTTCTACATCCAGGACGGTACCGGGCCTTACAGCGGTGTGTGCGTGAGCGAGTTCACGGGTGCGGCGCTACAGATGGGCGACTCTGTGCGGGTGACTGGCAACGTTGGGGAGACTGGTGATCAAGAGACAATAATTTCTTGCCAGAACGGATATCAACTTCTTACCAGCGGATCGCCGATGCCGGCACCGGAGTTGCTCGCATGGCCCTTGGCCGACCTGGAACCCTGGGAAGGTGTACTGGCATCCGTGGAGAACGTGACCTGCGCGCAAGTCAATGGCAATGGTTCCTGGGATGGCATCGTGAACAGTTCTGCCGATGTGGGGGTAGGTGTGCTATTCTATACAAGCGCCGTTGCCGAAGGATCGACCTACAATGTAACGGGCATTCTGCACCATGTATGGCCCATGGATAGGCTAGAGCCCAGGGTACCAGGGGATGTGACCGAAGTGGTCGGGATCGAAGAGCTCTACGGCGCAGGACTACAGTGCTACCCCAACCCGGCGAACGATGTGGTGCATGTGCAGCTACCGGATGGATCCCAGAAGCCTTTCCAGTATGAGCTCATCGATGCAACCGGAAAGGTGGTGCAGAGCGGCCTTGCCGAAAATGGACAAATCGAGCTAGCTAAGCTGAGCGAAGGCCTTTTCGTACTGCGCGTGTTGGGATATTCGGCTAAGCTCGTGATCCGGCATTGAAGTGTGAGAACAATTCTCCGGTGTACGCTTGGTGCTCGTGAGCGTTTTAGTCGACCTTATAACCGTCCCACCGACCATCGCGTTTTCGCCAATATCCATCCCGCAGGATCCTTCCTTGCTTGTTCTTAATGAAGAAGTAGGCAGTATGGGGTTCGGAACGAAAAGGCTTGTCAAAATCAATCCCTTCCAATTCATCACCATTCGCGCCATACACTACTGAACGTCTCAGTATGCCCCTGTCAAAGACATGCTCAGCCAACTTTCTTCCGTTCCTTCTGAACAGTCTATAAGTGCCGTCCAGCATCATCAGATCTGCACATATCCGTGCCTGTTCGGTCGTTTCAAGCGCGGTTGACCTGCCGGATCTTCGCATCATGTTGAATACCGGAAAACCGTTGTCATAGAGCTGGTATGCGAAGAAGCAAGCCCGGTTCCTGGTTTTGATTGGCTTCATTCGCTTATCGAAATAGACGATGCAGTAACCTGTTCCTTCTTGCGAGCGTGCACACGGATTCATGGCGTCCAATGGGTCGAGCGATGGCATTAGCTGGGCCTGCACTATCTGTGCAACGAGGCCAAGGAGCACGGGCATGAAACTCCGCGCGAAACGTCGCGTCAGAACTTCGGACCGACTTCGTAGCGAATCGTTCAATGAGTAGGGCCTCACGATCAGTTCAATTATCTACCCCAAACAGGTCCCACAACGTGTATGGACGCATCAGTGCCGGATAGTCGTCTCCCATCCACCAATTGGTGACCGCGATAGGAGCGGGGTGAAGTACAAAAGCAATCCCGTACCCAACACCTCCCAACACTCTCCTGTGGCCTAATGTGTATCCTGTGAGGGCCGCAGTGTAATACGAATACAATGAGTAACCCGCGCCAGGAACCGAAGTGACAGCCTGGGTCACCGCAGAACTGAGGTGCTGACCTAATGTCGTCGCGCTATTCGCAGAAGCTCCAGTCTCGATTAATCCAGTGCCGTAGAAGTAATTGTTGTTTACCAGGTTCGCGGCGAGTAGGCCTTCTCCCATGCCCTTCAACGAATTCCTCCAAAGAGATGACCCACGATCGCCACGGGCGTGGGCGATCGACAAGCGATCAAAAAAGCCGTTGAGCCCAGCGGTCACATAGTTCTGAACTCTGACAGCCTTTGTCGACATCGAGAAATTCTTGGTCGGGTTCGCCAAATGCCCGAAAAGGCCACCTATGCTCCCTGAAGCCAAACCCGCCAAACCACTTTGATAGACTCCGGTCAAGTCCCGACCCTGAAGAGAAGCCGAGATCAAATTGATGTTAGCCGTGATCAGTCCGTTTGAAACGACATTCCAACTAGCCGTATGCGCACCGGGCAATCCGGCTGCACCAGTGTAGCCTTGAGCCGAAATGCCTTTAATGTTGGCCCCGCCTGCAGCTAGGCCGAACGAGGTGGCATATCCCAATCCCGCTCCGACCATTCCTCCTATGGCAGCCGCCTTCCATGAATCAGACGACCACTGCAGGAAGTTGTAGTCGCCTGCATGACTTGCGCCGCCTACTGCCGTTCCTACTGCAGCTCCGACTATGACGGGTATGAACCAAGCTAACTCCCCACTGGGATCAGTGTAGGCAAGGGGGTTATTGTTCACATAACTGTATCGATTGAATCCTTGCGTCGAATGCGCTCCCGCCACGTGGTTGTCCGCGCCGAGCATCCTTCCGTTCACTGGATCGTACATCCGTCCATTCATGTTGATGAGCGCGAATGGCGCCACATGCTCATGGCCGGTGTAGCCGCGGTACAGCCAGGTCGGCTGCACGGGTAAATTCTCAAACTGCCAGGTACCAGGATTGCGCGGGCGGCCCCAAGCATCGAAGCTCTGCTCGGCCACAATGCCAGTGAGCATGCCTGTTGTATGCGATAGCGCTAGGATGCTACCCAAGTGGTCCTTGTACACGGCGTAGCGGTACATCTGTTCGGTGTTCGTGCCGCGTTGCAGCACCATGGCGCATAGGCCGTTGCCACCAGCCACGTAAACGATATGGTAGGTGGTGCCCGTAGCCGCGTCGTACTGCCGCTCGTAATCGCCGTCGTACAACCGGGTTTCAACGGGGCCATTGCCTTGGTCGATCAGTTCGCCGAACACGCGTTGGTGCCCGGGACCATAGGTGTAGTCCAGTTCGTAGTCCACATTGCCGACACGTTCGGTGATCTTGTAGGGCTGGTGGTAGCTGGTGTAAGAGATCGCCTGCGTCTCAATGCTGATGACTGCGGGGGGCATATCCGGCGGTACCGGAAAGGCGTTGTGTACCACGTTGGCCACGCGATGGCCAGTGTAGCCCATGCGGCCCACATCATCCTTCACCACCAAGTTGCCCTTGGTGATGCCAAGTACCGCATCGTACATGTAGTCCGTGTGGCCAAGGCCCTGCCCAAGGCTCCCTGCGCCATCGGTCTCATACAACCTGGTCTGTATCAGACGGTCCAGGTTGTCGTAGGCGAAGAGCTCCTTGCGCGATATCATGCCGTCGTAACGGTTGCTGAGATTCCCCGTGATGGGATCCCACTCCATCTCCAGGTGCTGGATGTTCGGTGTGCGATAGAGGATAGGGAAGGGCCCATTGAACGCGGCCAGGCTGTTGTGGCCATCCACCAGTGAATACTCCGTGTAGCGCCCCAGGCCATCCATGCTGGCGGCGCGGAAGTAGGTCACGTTCTCTTCGCTGTCATACACCTTGGCCAGATGCCCGGTGCTGGTGTACTCATGATCCACACGCATATCCAGCGGAGCGCCGTAACGATTCGTCAGCACCCGGTCGAACTCGTCGTACTCGAACTCCTTCTCCACGCTGGCTCCTTCGGGCGTGAGCAGTTGGCTCCATTCCAAGCGCATCAGTTCATCGTACACGAAACTGCGCGTTGACCCGAAGCCGGTGATCGTCGTGGGTTTGGCACTGACGCGGCCTCCCGCATGGTTGTATTGGTATTCTACCACCCCTCGATCTCCTCGGTGCGCAGCAGACGTCCTAGTTCATCGTAGTACAGATCCTTTTCATTGCCGTTGGCGGACTGCTGCCAAATGAGCTGCCCGAAGGGGTCGTGCTTGTAGAGCGTCGTACCTGCAGATTGGTCCACCAATGTGCTCCGTTCACCGTGCTCGTCGTAGGTGATCTTCATGACCGAGAAGGCTCCGTGCCACACCTCACCACCTGCCCATGACTGTTATGCTCATAACGGATGGGCCCTCCATTGTCCTCCGCCTTCACCACCACCCCTGTGGCATCCTTCCATTCCTTGTGCAGTTGTTGGGTTGGGCTGGTGGTCGTAGTCAACAAGAGCCCATTCGCGTATTCATAGTCCCATGAGGTAGTTCCGGTCAGGGTGTGAGCGGCCTCGTCCGGTCTGCCGAGATCATCGTAGGTGGATTCGGTCGCGTACACTACCTCGCCGTCTAAGGCGGGGTCGGTGACGCTATGGATGCGACCATCGTATTGGTAGGTGGTCTTCACCTTGGACCAAGTACCTGCTCCGTAGCCCTCCGTCCAGGCTTCCAATACCCTGCCTAGCCCATCGTAGTAGGTGATCGAGCGCGGCGCACCTGGGTCCGCTGTCGTTATGGAGTAAATGGAACCGGGCACGGTCTCTATCGCCCACGCCATGGTGGTGGTGATATCGTAGCGCGGTTGGCCATCGAGGTAGGGAGCGCTCCGGGTTGTCGGGCGCCCAAGGCCATCGTACCTGTTGCTCACGATCAGATCATCGGGGGTAGTCGTGCTTAGGACCCTGCCCTGGCTGAGATCAACGTCGTAGCTCGTGATCACGCTGGCAGGAACACCCGCTATGATGGCGTCACGCTTAACGGACAAGGCAGCACGGCGATGGATATCGTATTTGTACTTGGCGACGCGCTCGCCGCTCATGTGGCTCGTGCGATCCGTCTTCACGACTCCTTCCGCAAGTCGCTCCAGCACTTCATAGTGGACTGGTGTTGCCGTGTTGGCGAAATCGGTCCGGCTGACCAGCGCACCCGTGAAGGCATCATAGCTGCTAACGATCAAGGTGCTCAGCGGCGGCATGCCAGCACGCGTGCTCGTCACCGCGTGAGAAACAAGCCGGTTGTCGTAGCCCGGCGGCGCCTCCGCACCGAAAGGGCCATATCCGGAGATCTTCCACGACCGTCTGCAAACCACCGACAGTGGTCGTGGTCTGCACGATGTTATCGCCTGTGCTATTGTAAACGTTGTTCACGGTGGTTTCCACACCGCTGAGTTCATCCGTGCTGGTTATCTCTTCCGAATGAACGGTGAATCGTCGCATCGACGGGCCTAAGTCCACGATGGTCGGCATTTGGACGGACTCGGAAAGCAGCAATTCTTCTGAATCGTCAACTGTCCTCGTCGTGCATGGCTTCAAGATGGCCCAGCCTGGGTCGGGCAGGAGAGTGGATTCAGTGCGGCGGTCCGCGTAGCTGTTCGTGACCGCGAACTTCTCGAAACCGATGAAGCCGGGCCCGTTCTTCCACGCCACGCCGTCGCCGTAACGGTAAGTAAGACCGTTCCCATCTGGCTCCTGAATGTGGTGCGCCACATGAATAGCGCCATCGTAATCACCATACGGATAACCTTGGTTGTCGTTCATTATGTAAGTAGGATCGAACCGTGTGGAACGATAAGAGAATGTTGTCTTGTTCAACATCCCGTCGCACACCTTCTTCAAGGCGCCTTGCTCGTGGAAGGGCCGACATTCGAACCATTGCAGTTGCCCGCCGGGCACGTAACTGAAGACCTCTGCTGCGCCATCGCCGTCACGGTCGCCAACGACCAAACCACCCATCGGGTTGACGGGGTATTGTGTCTGCCACTCGAAGGCTGGGGCGTCATTGCCCGTGAACTGATCGAGCATTGATCCGCGGCTGATCCCCGTTCGAACAACCCATTGGCCACTTTGGTCGGTGGCGTGGAAAATATCCGCGAGCCCATCATTGTTGAGGTCCGCTACTGCCATGGTACCGGATGGGAGCGAGAGTGGATCCGGTAGCGAGAACCCGTTGCCATAGCCCTGGCGCATTTTCCATTCCCCAGCTTCCCGATAGATCAGGTCCTGCATTCCGTCGCCGTTCAAGTCGCCTATGTGCAGGTTCAGTTCATAAGAGAACACAGGACTGGACAGCCCGGCGATGGTTCCCCATGTTCCGTTCGCGTGCCGGCCTATTACCCGGAACGGCTGCCATCCATCGCTTTGTAAGGCAACGATCTCGTCTTTCCCATCCCCATCCACATCAACGACCCGGTCCATATCGCAATTGCCGAGGTGATTGGCTGCGTAGGTCTCGATGTCCCCTGAGATGTCGCTCCAACCCTGCCCCCACTGCCGCAAGAAGCTATGCATCTGATCCCAATCGTTGTCGTGCAAGAGGGCCAGCACCTCCGCACGGCCATCGCCCGTGAAGTCGCCGACGAGAACTGGATCACGGCTGCTGCTGGGATTGCAGTAGATGTACGGTCCACCCGGCGTTCCAATAGAATGAAAGCTGAAAGCGGGAGTACTGGTGGAGGTGGTACTCTCCCAGATCCACATGCCTGTGAGCGCGAACTTGTCCTCAAGTTGATCGTAAGTGGTCTTGCTCAGCACGATATCATCCCTGCCATCGCCGTTCATATCGTTGAGGAAGAAGCCCTGCCTGGATCGCCCTGCGATGCCATAGAACTCCAGTCCAGGGAAGCTCGGATCCTCGATGTCGAACGTGGCCCACGATGAGTTTCCGATCTGGATCTGGATGCTCGTGTAGTTCCTTGCGAGGTTGTAAGGTGGATTCGCTCCCATCACAGTCACTAGCTCATAGTTCGCATAGGCCCTGTCCATTCGCCCATCGCCGTCGAAGTCCCCTGTGAGGATCTGTTTGAGCCCAGCAGGTGTGATCTCTACGAAACCATCGTAGCCTCCCACATACCAGGGCTCCTCGTTCGGGTACTGGAAAACGCTGGTGTTGTATTGCTTTCCGTCAAGGCCGTACTCCACCATCTCGCTCAGGCAGGAGCGGTCCAGGGCGCCCTGGGCATAGCGCAGCTCGTATTGGCGCACCAACACCCCATCACCATACACGTGTATTCGGTTCAATAAACGGGTGCTGATCACTTCCATCGCGTGCGTGCGCCGCACGCTCATGTCGCTGCGTTCCTCATAGATGAACTCGATCTTGTTGACGCCTTCAAAGGTGCTTGTCGTGCCGCCCCAGCGTATCTCTGTGACCATAGGTCCACCATACGCGTCCATATCATAGCGGTATTGCACTTGATTGCCATATGGATCCACGATCCGGTTCAGGTACCAGGAGTACGGGTATGACTGGTTACCATCGAATTGCGCATTGCTGCCCTCTACAAGTCCATACCAACGCACATTGCAGGATTTGTCCTGCACCTTGAACGAGCTCGGACAGGTGCCGTTCATGTCCGGTGTTGTCACTCGCATGAACTGCGCTGCTTCGGTGTCATACTCAGTGCCCGCAGCACCGTAGGTGCCGCCATTCGTTGGCACAAGCCGCTGGCCGTCCAGTGCGAAATGGTCAGCCGTGGTGAAAGTGACCGGTGCCGTAACACCATCGTGGTAGTTATCCGAACCAACCCGAGAGATCGCGCTCAAGCCAGCGATGTTCCAACCCATACCCAAGGGGCCATCGCCGCCTTGCGAGTTGTATACCAGCGAAAGAGAAGGTTGCAAGCCATTCGTTCCCGGAGGCGAGAAGATGGGTATGGAATACGTCGCCCCACCGGTTGCAGTAACACCATGGCTGCCCGCTATAGCACCAACGAGATACTCGCTTGAGGTATGGCTCTCCTTGGCTGCGATCGTTGCATCAGTGACCGGATCGATATAGGTGATGTTCTGCGCGCGTACTGGTGCATCTACTAAAAGAGTGGCGACGACAATAATGAAGAAACCCGTGCGGTGCTCCATGGTGGTAGGCCTTTGATGCTCCGAATGTATCCGTGCTCCATCATTATTCCAAGCACACCATCAAGCTTCCGCCCCAATGCACGCGCTCATCCGGGTCGACCGGTCCGCAGTGGCTTGGATCCCAGCCACCGAATCAGCAGTGGGTGTTGGTTGATAGTGCTGTCGCCGACTGCGCCTCCTTTTCACCACTAGTGGGCAAGTGTTGCAAGCGAGTCCGCCATTAGGTTCGCTGCACCATGGCACGGCGCAAACAAGCCATCGGGAGCTTTACACGGCCACTGCAGCTGTGCGATACGGTGGGCAAGCGCATCGTGTATTACCGCGAGGCAAAGGGCTGGGGCCAGGATAAATTGCTGAAGGTGATCGGCATGAAGCAAAGCCGCCTTAGTTCCTTGGAGCGCGGCACGCCTGAAGCCCAGCTTCGATGAGATCGACCTCATAGCCTTCTTCGTGGAGCAGTCGCGGGACTCTTTCAGTATGTTGCTACGTGCGCCCGCCCAAGCGCAACCGGAGCCACCAGCCGAGCTGCACCCAGCCCCAACACCTCGCTTCGGCCTCCGGCCTCGCGATGACCAAGCCCAGGGCCACCGGCCAGCGAGCACCGACCAAGAGGCCCCACCACCACCGGCCTGATGTCAAGGTGCCATCGGACTTGGCCTAGTTGCCATCGCATTATGGCCTAGTTGCGATCGCACCATGGCCTTGTTGCCATCGGACTATGACCTTGTTGCCATCGCACCATGGCCTTGTTTCCATCGCACCATGACCTTGTTGCCATCGCACCATGGCCTTGTTGCCATCGCACTATGGCCTTGTTGCCATCGCACCATGGCCTTGTTGCCATCGGACTATGGCCTTGTTGCCATCGCACTATGGCCTTGTTGCCATCGGACCATGACCTTGTTGCCATCGGACTATGGCCTTGTTGCCATCGCACCATGGCCTTGTTGCCATCGCACTATGGCCTTGTTGCCATCGCACCATGGCCTTGTTGCCATCGCACTATGGCCTTGTTGCCATCGGACCATGACCTTGTTGCCATCGCACCATGGCCTTGTTGTCCTCGAAAACGGTCAGGGTGCAAGGTGGTCATGCGGGCATGGGTTGCGTTTTCGCGAAATACTCCAAGTGGGTTTTCGCAGCGCACCAACTAGCAGGGATGCACTGCACAGAAGATGGGCCATAACCCATATGGGTTATCGTCCCCGACCGCGATGGCAATTCTGCATGAGTGCGTTCCAAGCCCCGGACCGCTAACACAAACCCGCATCGCCTCAGCGAGGGTCCTCGGGGCACACGTCATGAAAGCGAACATAAAGCTTTCCCTCTTCCAGCTCACGTTCGTCAAGCTGCTCGCGCTCATCCGCAATGTGATCGCGCAAATGACGGGCAACCCCAACTTCGCCACGCCAGCGGTGCCGATCTTGGACATGAAAGCGCTGGCCGATGCTTTCGAGGCCGCGATCGCGGACGCGACCAACGGAAGCCGCCAGAGCAAGCTGTTGCGCAACCAGCTGGCATTGCAGGTGATGGATATGCTGCGCACCCAGGCCGACTATGTGCGCAGCGTGTGCGCCGGCGATGCCGCCAAGCTGGAGAGCAGCGGCTACGACCTGGCCAAGCAACGCGCGCCCATCGGCATACCGGGCACGGCGCAGGACATGCAGGCGCGCATGACCAACCTGCAAAGGCAGGTGGAACTGCGCTGGAAACGCGTGTACGGCGCCCATGGCTACCAGGTGTGGATGACGGCGAGCGACCCCGCTGTGGCCGCCAACTGGGAACCCATCGGCTACCACGCGCGTGCGGCACCTGGTCACCACCCTGGAGGCTACAGGGCCTACTGGTTCTGCGTAAGCGCCATCGGCACCGCCGGTGAAGGCGCGCAGTGCGAGCGGCCCATGGGCCGCGCGGCGTAAGCGCTCCGCTACCGCGAACTACAGGCATGCGAAAGCCCGGCACCTCGGCCGGGGCTTTTCGCCGTTCGGAACCAGCTGCGGCGGGGATGCGCCGCTCGCGGCCTTTCTATTTCCGCTCCTTGCGGGGGAAGGGCTTGGGCGTGTAGAAACCTTCCTTCTTCTGGTAGCCGCCGCGCTCGCGTGATGTATTGTCCCGCCGTGGAGCGCTGCCGCGATCATCGTTGCCGCGGTAGCTGCTCTGGTGCGGCCGGTCGCTCTTGTAGCCGCCGCCTTTGTAGCCGCCGCCGCTTTTGTAACCACCGCCCTTGTATTCGCCGCCCTCGCGCGGTGCGCGCGGCGCGTCGTTGCGCGGACCGCCCTGTCCGGGACCTTGGGCCTCATCCACGCGGATCTTGCGGCCCTTGTAGTTGGCACCCTTGAAGCTGTTGAAGACCTGCTCGAAGTGGTCGGGCTCGATGTCGATGAAGGAGTAAACGTCCTTGATGAGCATGCGGCCGATCACATCGCCCTGCACGCCGCTGATGCCGCAGACGTAGCCGAGCATCTTGCCCTTGTCGAAACCGTCGGCCGAGCCCAGGTTGATGAACATCTGCTTGCCGGTGCTGAATCGCTCGCGCGAGGAGGGGCGATCGCCGCCTGGGCCGGCGGTAACGCGGGCCGTGTGGTCCTTGCGGCTCATGTCCACGTTCAGGTCGGGCAGCTCGCGGAACTGCGTGATGAGGCGGTTGAAGGCCACGCTCATGAATCGCTCGATCAATTCCTCCTTGCTGAAGGCGTTGAGCTCTTCGTGGGCCGTGGGCAGCAGCGAGGCCAGCGCATCGTGGTCCACTTCCACGTTCTTCAGCTTGCATGTAGGCCAGCACTTGCGCTTTGCCGATGTCGCCTGCGCCAGGTACGCGTATGTAGGTGAAGTGCGTCTTCAGCGCGCGTTCGAGCTGGCGGACCTTGCCCACATCGCGCACGCCGATGATGCTGAGCGAGATGCCCGTGCGGCCTGCGCGCGCGGTGCGGCCGCTGCGGTGGGTGTAGCTCTCCGCTTCGCCGGGCAGGTCGAAATGGATCACGTGCGTCACGTCGTTCACATCGATCCGCGCGCGGCCACATCGGTGGCGATGAGCAGGCGCAGCGAGCGTGCGCGGTAGCGGCCCATCACATGGTCGCGCTGGGCCTGGCTCAGGTCGCCGTGGATGGCATCGGCGCTGTGGCCGTCCTTGATGAGGGCGCTGGCGAGTTCCTGTGTCTCGTGCTTGGTGCGGCAGAAGACGATGGCGAAGAGGTCGGGGTCGGCATCGATGATGCGGCGCAGCGCGGCATAGCGATCGCGCGCATGCACCACGCAATACTGGTGCTGTATGCTGGAGGCGGCCGCGTTGCGCTCGCCGATCCGCAGTTCCACCGCATCGCGCATGTAGCGCTTGGCGATGCTGCGCACTTCGCTGCCCATGGTGGCGCTGAAGAGCCAGGTCTTCTTGTCCTCGGGCGTGTTCTGCAGGATGTCCGTGAGGTCTTCCTGGAAGCCCATGTTGAGCATCTCATCGGCTTCATCGAGCACCACGGTCTGCACCGTGCCCAGGTCGATCGCTTCGCGGCCGAGGAGGTCGAGCAGGCGGCCGGGCGTAGCCACAACGATGTTGGCGCCACGTTGGATCGAACGGACCTGCTCGCGGATGTTGGCGCCGCCATACACGGCCACGGGCTTCACGCCTTTCATGTGCTTGGCGAACCCTTCGATGTCGCCGGTGATCTGCACGCACAGCTCGCGCGTGGAGCCAGCACCAGTGCCTGCACCCCGCGTTGGCCGGGGTCGATATCCTCCAGCAATGGCAGTCCGAAGGCGCCGGTCTTGCCCGTGCCCGTCTGCGCCAGCACCACCACGTCCTGTTCGCTGGTGAGCAGGTGCGGTATGGCCCTTTCCTGCACGGGGGTTGGGGTTTCCCAGCCGAGTTCTTGTAGGGAACGAAGAGATCTCCGCGCGGAGACCGAGCGCGTCGAAGGATGCCATCTCAGTGGGGGAAAAAGGGGGGAGTAGAAAAGCGCGAGGGCCGCGCGAACGGCGCGCAAGGTACGCCGGAACGCCCGGCTATCTTTGGCCGCCTTCAAGATGACCCTCGAGGAAGCGAGCTTCAACAACACCTTGCGCACCATTGCCGTGCTGCTGATCGCATGGTGGCTGCTGCGGCTGCTGACGCGTGCGCGCACCCGTCCGGTGCCACCCGGCCCGCAACGACCTCCCGGCGACGTGCGCATCGAACGGCCCCCCGGCCGCCCCTCTCGCGGCACCGACCCCGGCATCATCGACGCCGAGTACGAGGAGATCAAATGACCGCCACCACCCATCGCCTGCCTGCATGAAAGCCAACCCTTGGAAGATCGTCGCGCCTGTTGCTTCGGCCATCGCCCTCTTCTACCTGCTGTGCCTGGTGTACTTCAGTCCGGTGCTCGGCGGCAAGCAGCTGGTGCAAGGTGACATCCGCAACTTCCGGGGCATGGTGCAGGAGATCGTAGAGCACCGCGAACTCAACGACAACGACCCACTGTGGACGGGAAGCATGTTCAGCGGCATGCCCGCATACCAGATCAGTGTCATCTGGAGCAGCAACAAGCTCAGCCTCGTCGATGATCTCTTCCACGGCTTCCTGCCGCGGCCTGCCAGCTTCCTCTTCCTGTACCTGCTGGGCATGTACATCCTCCTCTGCTGCCTGCGCGTGGATCCCTGGCTGGGCATCGTGGGCGCCGTGGCCTTCGGCTTCAGCAGTTACTTCTTCGTCATCCTGGAGGCGGGGCACAACAGCAAGGCCAACGCCATCGGCTACATGCCCATGGTGCTGGGCGCCGTGTACGAGCTGTACCGCGGGCGCAAGCTGCTGGGCGCTGCGTTGCTCGCCCTTTTCCTGGGCTTGCAGGTGACCCAGAACCACGTGCAGATCACCTACTACCTCGGTTTCGTGCTGGTGCTGTTCGTGCTTGCCGAGGCCTTGCGCACGCTGCGTGAGAAGCAGTTGCCTGACTTCCTCAAGCGCTCGGGCCTTGGCGCGGTGGCAGTGGTTTTGGCCGTGCTTTGCAACCTCGGGCTCTTGTGGACCACGAGCGAATATGGCGCGTACACCACACGGGGCGCCAGCGAGCTCACCATCGAACCGGATGGTTCACCGGCGAGCAGCAATCGCACCAGCGGACTGGACCGCGACTACGTGACCGGGTGGAGCTACGGCAAGCAGGAGAGCTTCAGCCTGCTGGTGCCCAACGTCAAGGGCGGTGCTTCGGGCTCCATGATCACCAAGCGCGAGGACTTCGATCAGTTCAAGGATGATCGCGAGTTCGCGCAGGCGCTTCAGAAGGAATACCAGAGCGGTTCGTACGTGAAGAGCTATTGGGGCGACCAGAGCTTCACCAGCGGCCCGGTGTACCTGGGCGCCATCGTGGTGCTGCTCATGCTGCTGGCGTTGGCGCAGGTGGAAGGTGCCGCGCGTTGGTGGGTGCTGGGCGCGGTGCCCTTCATCGGTCTCATGCTCTGATCAACCTGCCGAATGTCTCGGCAGCGCTCTCGGGCATGGGCATCGCACCATCGTTCCTCAGTGGCGTGCTCATGATCGCTCACCTCCTGGCGGGCCTCTTCCTGTGGAAGGACTCGCTGGCCTATGCGCTCTTCGGATCGCTGCTGCTCACCCTCATGCTCAGCTGGGGCCGCAACTACACGCCCCTTACCGATTTCTCCCTCGATCACGTGCCGGGATACAGCAAGTTCCGCGCGGTCACCATCATCCTGGTGATCGTGGAGCTGGCCAGGGCCCGTGCTCGCCATCCTCTACCTCGATCGACTGCTGCGCGAGAAGGGCAAAGGCATCATCTACGACCTGCGCTTCATGGTGCCCACGGGCGTCGTCATCCTGCTGCTCATGCTGTTCATTGCAGCGCCTGGTGCCTTCTTCGATTTCATCAGCGATGCCGAGCGTGCCGTGTACAACCTGCGTATCGATAACGGCAGCGCCAGCGAAGCCGATGTGGTCTCCTTCGTCGATGGGCTCCAGGAATATCGCATGGGCGTCCTGCGCATGGATGCCCTGCGCAGCCTGCTCTTCGTGGCGCTTGGCCTGAGCGTCCTGGCCCCTGTTCAAAGGCCGCATCCTGCCGAAGGCGGGCGTTATCGGACTGCTGGGCGTGTTCATCCTGGTGGATGGCTGGACCGTGGATAAGCGCTAGTGAACAACGAGAAGGAGAAGGGCCGGTACCTGGCGTGGGAGGATAAGAAGAGCGCGCAGCTGCCCTTCGCGCCGGACAGCGCCGACATGGCCATCCTGCGCACCGAATGGGGCCCGCAGGTGCAGGAGTACCACCTGGCGGCGATGAAGCGCATGAAGGAAGCACGCGCTGATGAGCGAGGCACAGCCCGTCTCATCAGCAAGGATGAAGAGGTCGTTGCACGCTTCGGCAGCCTTCGGCGCAACAGCGACTTCCGCGTCCTCAACCTGCGCGATCCTTTCAACGATGGGCGCACCAGCTTCTTCCACAAGAGCGTGGGCGGCTACCATGGCGCCAAGCTCGCGCTACCAGGAACTCATCGAATTCCAGTTGGGCCCAGCCATTCAGCGCATCGGCGAAGGTCTGTCCGCGGTGCGTTCGCAAGCGGCGCTCGACAGTCTCTTCGCACGCGAAGGGGTGCTGAACATGCTGAACACGCGCTACCTCAAGTACGATGGCTCGCGCCCGCCGCTGATGAACACCGAGCTCTTCGGCAGCGCCTGGTTCGTTGAGGAGCTGCACTACGTGAAGGACGCCGACGAGGAGATCGCAACGCTGGGCAACATCGATACCCGCCGCACCGCGTTGGTGGATGAGCGCTACCGCGATCAGCTCGGCGGCGCCAGTGCCAGC
This sequence comes from Flavobacteriales bacterium, assembly GCA_016710965.1. Taxonomy (GTDB): domain Bacteria; phylum Bacteroidota; class Bacteroidia; order Flavobacteriales_F; family PHOS-HE28; genus PHOS-HE28. The sequence continues at coordinate 16,736 of JADJTW010000031.1, read as the reverse complement.
ATGGACAGCAGCGCCAGGGTCACGCTTGGATCACTCGCCACTGACAGCCTGGTGTACACCGTGAACAGTTCGCATGGAGGCATCGTGGTCTTCAGCGCCATCTGGTACGGGCCCGATTGGAAGGCCTTCGTCGACGGCAAGGAATCACCTTACGCGCGTGCCGACTATGTACTACGCGCCATGGCCGTGCCAGCGGGCAAGCACCAGGTCGTCTTCAAGGTCGATGGCGGAGCGTACCATCGGTCGGCGTCATCTCGTTGGCCGCTTCCGTGCTTGTGCTGCTGCTTGCACTGGGTGTCGTGGGCACGGAGGTGCGACGCCACTTCCCGCCGGCCGGGCGGCGAGGGCGCATGAAGCGCGTGCTCATCATCACCTACTACTGGCCGCCCAACGGCGGTGCCGGCGTGCAGCGCTGGCTGAAGATGAGCAAGTACCTGCCGCAGTTCGGCTGGCAACCCGTGGTGTACACGCCCAGCAATCCGGGGTATCACCCCGATGCTGCGCTATTGGCCGAGGTGCCACCGATCGTGGAGGTGATCGAACGGCCGATCGCCGGAGCCCTATTCCTGTGGTACAAGCGCCTCACCGGGCGCAAGGCCGATGAGAAGGTCCACCTCGGCCTTCCTCAACGGAGGAAGAAGAAGAGCTGGCGCGACGACCTGGCCGTATGGGTCCGCGGCAACGCCTTCGTGCCCGATGCGCGCGTGTGGTGGGTGAATCCATCGGTGCGATTCCTCGAACGCTACCTGCGCGAGCATCCGGTGGACGCTATCGTGAGCACCGGCCCGCCGCACAGCATGCACCTGATCGCCTTGGGGCTGAAGAAGCGCTTCCCGGCGCTGCGCTGGATCGCCGACTGGCGCGACCCGTGGACCAACATCGACTTCTACCCGCAATTGAAGCTCACCGCATGGGCCGATCGCAAGCACCACCGCTTGGAACGCGCAGTGATCGCTGCCGCCGATGCGAACGTTGTTGTGGGATGGACCATGGCCGATGAGATCAAGACGCTGGGTCGCGCAACACAGAGGTGATCACCAACGGTTATGACCCCGCCGACGTGCCCGTACCGCCCGAACCGGTGGATGAGGAATACAGCCTCGTTCACGTGGGCAGCATGACGGCCACGCGCGATGTGCCAGCGCTATGGAAGCTGCTCGCCGAACTGTGCGCGGGAGAAGCCTCCTTCGGGCAGCGGTTGAAGCTGCGCTTCATCGGTGCCGCGGACCAGGCCGTGCTTTCGTCCATCGCGGCAGCGGGCCTCGCCAGCAAGGTGGAGCGCATCGGCAGTGTGGACCACGCACAGGCCATGCGCTCCATGCAACGGGCGCGTGTGCTGCTGCTCAGCATCAACGACACCGCCAATGCGAAGGGCGTGCTCACCAGCAAGTTGTTCGAGTACCTCAGCGTCGGCAGGCCCATCATCGCCGTGGGCCCGGGCGATGGCGATGTGGGGCGCGTACTGCGCACACCGCATTTGCTGCTCGACCGCGCACGCACGGACTGGGACGCAGCGGCGGTGCGAAGGATGTTCGATCTGCCAGCGACAGGCGCCGTGAGCACGGCCTATTCGAGGGTCGCGCTGGCCGAACGGATGGGGGCGGTGCTGGGTGCTGGTTAGTGCAGCTTGACTAAGGGAATTGGCCTGCTGCGCCCTGCAGAGGATGTGAATCGCATGACGTACGCGCCTGCACTGATGCCCTCAAGATCAAATTCGACGACATGGTTTCCCCGCGATGAGATGGCCCGGATGTTCCTTCCGTGAGTGTCGAGAATTGCGATGCTCCAATCCCGTGAATCGGATGGGAGGACGATCGTGACCTGATCGTCACAGGGATTCGGGAAGAGCACCATATGCGCTGGATCGGCCGATTCGCCGATCGCGTTGCATTCTTCGACCGTAATGGAGACGGTCGCGGTATCCGGACCGGAGTGAACGCCGTAGATCGCGTAGACCAAGATGGTAGAGGATTGGATCATGGGGTCGAATGAGGACGGGACAGCTGCACCTGCTTGATCCAGCCAACTGCCGTTCCCATCGGCATAAGGGCTCAACAGCGCGAATAGGTTCAGGGGAGGATCCGATGCGCACAGCGTGATCGAAGTGTCGGCACCAGCGGTCTCTGGCGCACCGACGAGCGCAGCCGCCTGTGCGTTGTCGACGCAATTGCCGCTTGCATCGGAAACTGACACGGTTACGATGTAGACACCTTGTGCGAAGTAGGTGTGCATGAGCGGAGCAGGAAGCGTGGAAGTAGTGCCATCACCGAAATCCCACGACCACGACATCGGTATTCCATTCACCAGCGCTTGGATCTGCAAGGGTGACCACGCACAACCGCTGAGGATCGGCAGCGCAACGCTCAGCGCGCATACATCGCTTGTAGCCGTGCGGCACAGGCCAGCTTTGCAGATGCCTGCGCCCAATCCGACGGCAGCGTCAGTGAAACCACATGCCACGCCCAATGCGTCCGGTGAAGCAATGCGTGCGATGCTGTTCTCACCGAAGGTGGCCATGTACACTTTGTTATCGGGGGCGAGTTGCAGGTAGCCAGCCTGCCAGCCGCTGTAGTTGGCTGATGTGGTGCCAACCAGTACGGCGCTGCCCTGCACTTGGCTCCACGACCCGGCGCTGAGGTCCACTTGCCAAACTTCGTTGTCGTACCACTTGGTGAGATAGAGCCGTTGACTGCTTGGGGAGAACGCGCAACCCCAGGCGTTTGTGTACCCTGTAAGGTTTCGTGCATTGCTCACGATACCGGTCGTGGCGTCGAAATCGAAGACTTGGAATTTGTTCTGGGTGTAGATGCCGCAGCAGAGCATGGTGCCATCAGGCGAGGCCGACAGCTGCCCTGCGGAATCATACGAGTTGCCAGAGTGCGATGAGCCAACACTGCTGATGACGGGTGCGGTGTTCAATCCGTTGGTGTTGATGTGGTACGCCCTGAAGTCGCTGTTGCCCCAATCGTGCGAGATCAGCCACCAGCTTCCATCGCTCGGGTGGCGGACCGCTTCCAAACGCTCCGTGCTTGGCGTGTGCAGCATCTGATTCTTGAGGGTGACGTCGCCGAGCCCGCCGTTCAGATCCATGTCCACGACCGAGTAGCGCAGGCCGTTAACGCCGTTCCAATTGTCAACCGTGAAGAGGTAGAAGATGTCCGTTCCGGGCCGATGGACCGCTAGTGCGCATTGTCCTGCATCGAGATCTCCCAGCAGACCGCTGCCGTTGGGCATGACGTTGTGCGTAGCATCCCATACGCTCTCGCCGTTGGAATAGAAAAGGAGGCTGCCTGCGTTATCGGTGACCGTGGTGCTGTTGTCCAGCGAGTATGAAGCCCCACCGCCGATAGCTACTGGCGCGCCACTACTGAAGTCCAGACCGGCACCATCGCCAAAGTGCCAGATGGTGCCTTGCGCGCTGACGAGGAGACCTGCGCCCAAAAGCATCCAAGCAGCCAATGCGGATCGTTTCGTTGCTTCCACGCATCGAATGTACCGAATACGTGGGGCTACTTTCGCCGCCGATGGGGATCCTTGCCAGACAGGCCACGCTCAACACGCTGCTCGCTTATGTCGGCATCACGCTGGGCTTCGTGAACGTGGTGCTGTTGTACCCGAAGGTGCTCGAAGCGGACCAATTCGGGCTCACGCGATTGCTGCTCTCGATCGCCATCATGACCGCGCAGGTGGCGCAATTGGGTGCGGAGAATACCGTCATCCGTTATTTCCCGTACTTCCGTTCTCCTGAGCGCGCACACCGTGGTTTGCTGGGCATGCTTCTCCTCTTCGGCACCGCCATGGCGCTGCTGGCCATGCTGGTGCTGGGCTTGATGCATAGTGTGCTCTCCGACGTTTTCGCCGACCGGAACGCATTGTATGGCACTCACGGTCTTCTGGTATTGCCGCTGGTACTGGCTGAGGTCTTTTTCATCCTGCTGCGCAGCTACAGCCGGTCGTTACGGCGCACGGTGCAGCCGACGTTCATCCGCGAGTTCGTCCTGCGGGTCCTCCAAACGCTACTCATCGCTGTGCAAGCATGGAAGCCGATGCCATTCGCAACATTCATGGTGTTCTATACGGTTATCTTCCTTGTATGCACGCTGGCGCTCATGGTCGACCTCGCACGATCGGGCCATTTCCGCATCGGCTGGAAGCATCGCTGGATGCCCCGTCGCTTGCGCCTGAGCATGGGCACATATACGTTCTACACTTTCTGGGGTAGTGTGGCTGGGATCGTCCTGGGCAACATGGACCAGTTCATGATCGGTGCCTTGCTCGGGAAGGAGGCGTTGTCCCAAGTAGCGCACTATGCTGTAGCCTTCTATTTCGGATCGGTGATCGCCGCTCCTGGCCGCGCATTGCTGCAAGCCGCAGCGCCATTGCTAGCCGATGCCTGGAAGCAGAACGACTGGTCGACGATCGCGATGCTCTACCGTCGGTCTGCACTGGTGCAGCCCGCGCCTCGTGTTTCCTGTTCGTTCTCATCTGGACAGCAGTCGACGACCTCTTCACCCTGCTGCCTGCCGACTACGCAAACGCCGCAGAAGTGACCTTGATCATCGGGCTGGCCTATCTCCTCAACAGCGCCAATGGTCTGGCCTCCGGAATCATCAGCATGTCGCGTAGCTATCGGCTCGATGCATGGAGCAGCCTGAGCATGCTCGTGATCAATGCCATCGCCAATTTCATCCTCATCAGGAGCATGGGCATTGTAGGCGCTGCGTATGCTACGCTTATCTCACTGGTGGTCGTGAACGCATATCGCACTTGGTTCCTGCGTCGGCGTTACGGGCTCTGGCCATTTGAACCGCGCATGTTGGCTTTGCCGTTGATCACCGCTGGTCTGGGCTGGTTGGTGCCTTGGATCCCGCTCACAGGTGAACCGATCATCGATCTACCCTTACGCGCTTTGCTCGTTGCGACGCTATTCTGGCCTATGGCTCACGTGCTCGGCCTCACGCGCGATTTAGTGGAGTGGTTGCGGGAATGGAAGATAAAGAAGGGAGCGCAGGCGCTGCGTAGGCGATGGTGAATTCATCCCACCGCCGCATCCTCTACGTCCACAAGGGCGACAGTTCCTTCGTGCTCAAGGACCAGCGCATCCTGGAGGCGGTCTTTGCCGTGCGGGTGCTAGCCTTCACGCCCAAGCGCAAATGGACCATCCTCTAAGCTGCTCGCGCAGTTCTTCAAGCTGGTGGTGCTCCTGCCACGGTGGATGCGGTGGTGTGCCAATTCGCGGGGCACCACGCGTTGCTTCCTGTGCTGCTCGCGCGCCTCTTCGGCATCAAGAGCATCATCATCGCCAACGGAAGCGACTGCGTGGGCTTCCCATCATTGCACTACGGCCACTTCCGCAAGCCATTGCTTGCCTGGAGCACGCGGCAGTGCTTCATGCGTTGCGATCGCATCATCCCGCTGGACGCGACGTTGGTGTACCATGCGCCCACCTACCACGATATAGATGGGCCAGCGCAAGGGATCAAGCACTTCTGCGCGGGCATCACCACGCCGATCAAGCCCTTGGGCTACGGCTTCGATCCGGAGAGGTGGATGCCAGAGGGCGAACGCAAGCCGATGCGCTTCTCACCGTCGCCTCCGGCGCGCATCAAGCCTATGTGCGTGTGCTGAAGGGGCTGGATATGATCATGGCCGTGGCGCCGCGCTTCCCCGATGCGAGTTCCTCGGTAGGCGCGCGTGAAGGTTCGTTGCCCGACAAACCCGCCAATGTGATCGAGGTGCCCTTCGTGCCGCATCATGAGATCGCGGCGCTCTATGGCTCGGCTACTTATTACCTGCAGTTGAGCGTGAGCGAGGGTTTCGGCAATGCGTTGTGCGAGGCCATGCTGTGCGGCTGCGTGCCCATCGTGAGCGATACCGGTGCCATGCCGCGCATCATCGGCGACACCGGCGTTGTGGTCAAGCGACGCGCCCCGATGAGGTGGAAGCAGCCATTCGCGCCGCTATCGACTTTGCCGTTGGGCGCGATCCCGGAGCCCCGCGTGAACGGATCAGTATGCAGTTCCCCGATCGCCTGCGGGCCACCGGTCTACCTTCGATCGTCTTGGATACGATAGCTGACCTCTGACGCATGCGTACGCTGCTCCTTGTCCTTGCACTTTGGTTGATGGATCGGCGGTTGCCCGGACCTTCCAGCGGGTTGTCGGGCAGCCCAACCGCAACGAGCGCGGGCTGGTCCTGCATCGCTCGGCATCGGGCGCCATCTTCCTTGGGGGCAGTGTGGGCGACAGCGCCTTGGTGCAACGCATTGATGCCGATGGCAATGTGCTGTGGTCGCGCGCCTTCGCCGGCAGGCCAGTACCCCCAAGATGGTCTACCACAGGCCGATGCACCTGATGGCACCATCATCGGCTGCGGCAATGGCCTCAGCCCGATCGCGGGGTGTATGAAGGATTCCATTTCAAGTTCGACGAGAACGGAAGCTTCCAATGGGTGCGCAGTTGGACCGATGGGTTGATGTACAACCGAGAAGTGGCGCCATACAGCGTGACGGAGATGATCATGTTCAGCGCGTACTACGAGAATGGCGGTTCGTATTCCGATTTCGTGCAGAGCAGGATCGACCTCGCTACTGGCGATCTCAATTGGATGTCGCCCCGCTACGATCTGTACCCTGCGGTACCCTACATCGATGACGTTGTTGGGGTGGTTCGCCATGGCAACGCGTTCTACGCCACGGGCCGCATCTTCACGAACGGTTCTCCAGTCTCCACCTGCCGGGTGAACCTGACCAAGCTCGACGCACAAGGGCAGCATCTGTGGACACGTTACCCTGATCCACTCGAATGCCATCAGCCGGCGCATGGCCGGGTGCGACATCATCGCAACCAACGATTCGCTCACGATCATCTACATTGGCGATGTGACCGGGGCTTCGGCCAACCTCTCGGTGGGCATGATCCGCACCGATACGCTGGGCAACGTGGCTTGGGCGCGCAACTACGACATCAATGGCAGTGCGAATGAGCACGTTTCGCAGGTGATACCCACTTCATTCGGTTATGTGATGATGGGGCGAACAGTGGCCGCGCCCAACCAGCGCAGCTTTCTCATGGGCATCTCTTTCGGCGGGGACCTGCTCTGGACGAGGATGTACGGCGCTGCGGGCGATGTGCATATAGCGCCGCACACCTACCTCAAGGGCCCGATCGACATGGGCGATGGCTACCTCTTCACAGGTGTGCGCGCACCGGTACTGATGACAACGTGCTGCTCGTGCGAACCGATGGGGACGGCTTGGGGGCTGCGCCACCGTGTCCGATCCCGTGGTGGTAACGACCGTGTTGCCGACCGGACCACTACGATACCGCACCGGTCATCTATCCGATCAACCTAGCGCTGGATGCCACGGGGCCGGTCGATGGTCCTACGCACCTCGATGGCAGCTGCGCGCTGCTGTTCGACCTCGGCCCCGACACCGCAGCCTGCTCCACGATCACCCTGCATGCGACCTTGCCAGGCGCCACCTTCACCTGGCAGGATGGGTCGTCGGCCGATACGCTCGTAGGTCAGTGTCCCTGGCCAATACTGGGCAACAGCGTCGGTGGGTTGTTGCACGGTGACCGATACGATCGAAGTATTCCCAGGCGCGATGGCATCGTTGGATCTCGGTCCAGATACCGCCGTGTCGACTACAGCGAGATCATTTCTTCATGTTGGACCGCAGTGGAACAGTATCCTGTGGAGCATCGAGGCACCGATGACACACTGGTGGTCAACGTCCTGGGGATCTATTGGGTGGATGTAGAAGCTGGCGGATGCGTTGCGAGCGATACGGTGCTCGTGTTCCAGGCAGAAGGAGCTCTGCTCGAGCTCGACCCGATACGTTGATATGCCCTGGTTCCATGGTCGAGTTGCAACTCGATACGCTCTGGGACGCGGTATTGTGGAGCGATGGTTCCGCATTCGATCTGCTGGTCGTAAGCGCGCCGGGCGTCTATTGCGGATGCGGTGGTCGGGATCGTCCGCAGGCCGATACGATCGTGGTCCAGCAAGTGCTGCTGCCTCCTTTGGAACTCGGTCCTGACACTTCGCTCTGCACCGGTGCGGTCTTTCTCCGCGGGTGTCGATGCGATCTGGGGATGCGGTGCTTTGGAACGATGGCAGCGTCGTTGATTTTCAATTTCCCGGACGAGCTCTGAATCATCGCGGTGGATGTGCTATGGAACGGATGCGCGACAAGCGATTCGTTGCTCCTGAGCTTCACTCTGCCACCGCTGGTGAATCTCAGGACCGATACGGTCGCGGCGAGGGCGAGGTGATCGTCCTGGCTACCGGCCTTGTCGGACCTGACCATGTTTGGCAGGACGGTTCCACCGGTTCTGCTTTCGGTGCTACGGCCTCAGGCACACTGTGGGTGGAAGCGGGCCCGCCGGGATGCACGAGCAGCGACACGGTGGCCGTCACCTTCAACCCTTTGCCATTGCTCGACCTGGGTCCTGATACATCGTTTTGCATCGATCGTTACTGGTGCTTGGTCCGATAGGATCAGCGGCTCCATCCTTTGGTCCGATGGAACAGGCGCCACTTCGCTCGCCGTGGCACAACCGGGCGAGTATTGGGCAACTGTGAATGAACTGGGCTGTACGGCCACTGATACGGTCCAGGTCATCGAAGTCGCCTTCCCGCAAGTGGTGCTCGATGCCGATACGGCGAACTGCTCCGGGCAGGCGATCATGCTGGCGCCCTTGGTTGCCAGCGGTGGAACACTTCAATGGTCGACAGGAATATCGGCACCAACGATAGCCGTCGATATCAGCGGCACCTATGCGCTTGCCATTGCCAATGGGTGCGCGACGGCCTCCGACACGGTCGTGGTCTCCATCAATGGACCCGTGGTCGTTGACCTCGGTAGCGATACGACCATTTGCGGCGCGATCCAGCTGACGCTCTTCTCGGCCAGCCTGCCGCGAATTCCCGCCTGGAGCACGGGTGCGCAGGATGCTCAGGTCATGGTGACCTCACCAGGCGCGTACTGGGTCGCGGTGGATGTAACGGCTGCATGGCATCGGATACCATTGCTATCGGTCAATCCGCGTTCCCGATGGTCAGCCTGATGAGCGACACGGTCTCTGAGCCTGCCGCCATCACCTTGCTTCCGGTCCAACTGCTCGCCGATTCGATCGTGTGGCGGATGGCAGCTCCGGACCTTCATTCACCGCAACGCAACCAGGTACTTACTCCGTGATCGCCACCTATGCGTGCGGCGAGGCTACGCATGAAGTCGTTATCTCCTTGGCGCCCGAACCGATCATAGCGCGGACTTATCAAGCATGCTTCGGGCAAACGGTCGTCATTGCGTTGCCTGCTGAGTATCGCTGGTCTCGTGGAGCAGTGGGGAATCAACATCGATCGTTTCGCTCGCTGAAGGCGAGTACAGCTTTGCGTACCGTGACGCGTTCGGTTGTACGCGGTCCGGAACGGTCGAGGTCATCGTTGATCCATCGGCTGATGGTCTTGTGTACGTGCCCAATGCCTTCACACCGGACCACGGATGGGATCAACGATGGGTTCAAGGTCGTGGGTGCGGAGCAGGATGAGTTCGAGCTGAGCATCTTCAACCGCTGGGGCGAGAGCGTCTTCAACAGCGTTGATCCCGGAGCAGCATGGGATGGATCATACAGCGGTGCCATGGTGCCTGATGGCACGTACGTGTATATGCTTCGCTACCGCGACAGCTGCAACGGCACCGGGCGCATGGAACGCATCGGTCACGTGACCGTTCTACGCTAGCGCCCCTTCACCCAGGTCTGCGTGCGGTAGAAGAAGGCCACGTAGCCACGCAGTTTCAGCACATCTCCAGCGAGCCACAATTTGCAATCGTACACCTTTCCGGTTTCCGGATCGAGGATGGTGCCGTCCTCCCAGGTGTCTCCATCGAGCTTCATGTCACGGATGATCTCCATGCCCACTATGCGCTGGTCCTTGCGATCGCCCGGGCATTTGTCGCAGCGCTTCTCCAAGCGGGTCTTGTCATAGAGGTCCACGATGCGGCCGGTGAGGGTGCCATCGACGACGGTGATCTCCACGATGCTGCGCGGTTTCCGGTGTTGTCGTCGATCGTTGTCCATCGCCTGTGACCGTTTGCGCATGCAGCGTTCCGGATGCGAAGCAGATGACCACTGGCAAGAAGCGCGCGCATGATCAGAAGCTGCGGCCGATGCTCACCACGTAGCGGAAGGCGAGGTGCTCGGTCTCCGTTGCGGGCAGGGCGCTCAGGAACACTGGAGCGTCGAAGCGGATCGTGAGGCGGCTTGATGTCGGTGAGGGGCCCCCAGGATTTGATGGTGAGCGCTGCGCCCATACCTGCATCAGCGCGCGGCTCGGCAAAGCGCAAGCTGGTACCGCCACTGGAGATCGTCCGATAGCCCATGCTGCCCACATCGCCGAAGAGGTACACGTCCAGGTGCAGCACGCGCGCCAGTTTGCCGGGGCGGAAGCGGACCAAGCCATCGAGGTCCAATTCGCCGCTCACGCTTGCACCGGTATTGCCACGGTAGGTGTACACGAGCGTGCTGTCCGGGTCCAGCTCCGGAGCCAGGTAGCCCGCGTAGCCACGGAGGCCGAGGCCGCCACCGTGCTGGAAGTGCTGGACGTCCGGGCCATTAGCCCAGCCAGTCATACGGCACCATGCCCACGCTGCGCACGTACTTGTTCTCCATCATCTCCTCGGGCGAAGCGCCTGCGAGGAAGAGCGCGCTCTCGCGTGGCGTGCTTCCGCTGCCGCACTGAGCGAATACGCGCAGTTCCGCTTTCCCCAGGCGATTGCTGTTCACCGCCGTCATGCGCAACCAGCCATACCCGTTGTCACTGCCTGCGGCACTATTTCCGTGCTTCCACCAGCAAGTCGCCACGGCCGCGCGCGCATACGCGTAGGTGTGGCGCACGCTGGCGTTCAACGAGGCGTTCAGCGCGTCCAATTCCCACTCGCCCGGGTTGAGGAGGTAGGTGAGGCTGGTGCTGTCGCGGCGTATGGGGGTAGAGGGCGTTCACCTGTGCTGTCGTGTGATTGTTGGGTAGCGCCCATTGAAACCTGCACCGTAGCGTTGCAAGCCATCGAGCATGCGGGCATGCAGGCTCACCGAAGAACCGCGCAGCACCTTCTCCGTTCCGTTGGTGTAGCTCAGTTGTAGGAGATGCGATGAAGCCGGTGTCGGTGTTGCCGGGAATGCTGTCCACCGCCAGCGCCGGATTCTCAGGCGGCAGGTGCTGGCCCAGTCCGGTGTTCAGCCATGCGCTCACGCTGAAGCGGTGCTTGTAGCGTATGTAGCTGCCGTTGGCGTGGAAGCGGCCTTCACCCCATCGTAGCCGTTCCACCAGAGGTCGGGGCGTACGAAAGCTTCGTAGGTGCGCCGGTCGGGCTGGTTCCAGATGTGGTGGTCGAAGGTGAGCTCCAACGGCATGTGCAGATGGTCGTTCAACTTGTACGCGTCGGCCAGCCGGTTCGTGGGATCGATCGTCACCTGCGCGATGCCCGTGGGCACGTCCACGTGCGCGGTGTAGTCGCGCCGCGTATCGTCGAAGCCGATCCAGCGTGGCAGCACCTGTGCCTTGGTGTCCTTCACGAACCAGGTGTTCGGGATGTGGAACCGTGGATGCTGCCATCGTTCGCCGTCACGCGCAGGTCGATGGGCATCTGGAGCGATCCCTTTCGGAGCAACGATGGTCTGTCCCTCGCTGCGATGACGTCCGGTCACGCACTTCACCTTGCAGTCGATGCGCTTGTCCGTCTCGATCCACTGGTCGAAGAACCAGTTGAGATCGACCTGGTGAAATCGATGATGCTCTGGCGGAAGTCCTCGGGGTAGGGGTGACAGATCTTCCAGCGGTCGAAGTAGTCGCGCATGGCCGCAGGGAACAGGCTATCGCCGAGCACGTATTGCAGGTTGTACAGCATGGTGGCCGTCTTGCCGTACACATGGCCGTAGCCTCCGTAGCCCTTCGTGGCGAGGTAGCCGAACTCATCGCTGTGGGTGTTGATCGGCGGCAGGCGGTCGCGCAGAGCATCGCGCGTATTCGAAGTACACTTCGCTTTCGCGGGGCAGCTCGGGCAGCGTGTATTGCCGCTCGTAGGCGGTTCGTGGCGTGTCCACGACCATCGTATCGCCATCGATCTGTTCCAGTCCCCAAGCGGTGAGGAACTGCGTGAAGCCTTCATCGAGCATGGCCCGGTATGTCTCGTTGTTGCCCACCATGCCGAAGAACCAGTTGTGCCCCCTTCATGCACGAAGAGGCCACGGTAGTTGGGGTCGTTTCCGCTGTCGAGGGTGAGCATGGGGTATTCCATGCCGTCGCGTGCATCGGCCACGCATCATTTTCGGGTAGGCGTACATGCCCCAACTGGTGCTGTGCGCTTCGATCACCTTTGGCGCAATAGGCCGCAGCGTTCTGCCACTTGCTGGCGTAGGGTTCTTGTGCGAGGGCGATGCATTCCACGCCGTTCCATTCCGCTTCGCCGATCCGATAAGTGGGGTCGGCGGTGAAGGCGAAGTCGTGCGTGTTCTCGCTATGGAACTTCCAAATCTTGCGCTTGGTAGCGTCGGGTTCGACCACCACGGAAGGTGCCTCGTTCCGAAGGCTTGTCCCCCGAAGTTCGCTATGTCGAGCCGCGCGCGCAGGTCGGCGGGCATGGCTTCTGCCGGATTCTGAAGTACACCGGTGGCATCCAATACGTACTGGTGCGGGAAATCGAGATCCACGTCGTACGTGCCGAAGTCGCCGTAGAACTCGCTGCCCAAGTGCTGCTGCGTGTCCCAGCCGAACTTGCGGTCGTACACCGCGATGCGCGGGTACCAGTGGACGCCATCGTAATGCTTTGCGCCCCATGCGCTGAAGAGCTTCATGCGCCGCGCCACGTTCATGCTCCAGTGCGTGCTGAAGGCGATCCGGAAGGTGGCCTTCTCACCCCGGGGCAAGAGCTTCCTTCAACCACACTTTCAGGATGGTGTTGTCCTGTTGGTGCGAAGCGAGTCGCCATCGGCCACAAGGCTGTGGATGCGTGTCCAGCCGGCATAGTCGCTCGACTTGCCGGTGCCGCGCCATCACTAGTCCTCTTGATCCAGGTTGTAGCTGCCTGCCACGTAGGCTTCCTGGTACAAGTGGAAGAGGAACATGCCGCGGCGTGTCAGGGCTGTTGTTGTGGTAGTAGAGCGTGGGCTCGCCATCGAGCACGTCCCGGTCTATCGTCCATCCGCCCTTTCGATCAGGGAGTGGACATCCTGTTGCCAGTATCCCTCATGCGGCGGGCGGTTCTTCCAGTAGAAGGGATTGTCGGCGTTGCGGTAGGTGTTGAAGGCGGGTGGCCATCGTCGAAGCGCTGCGCGGCAGCCCCTCAGGCAACGCGCCAAGGCGTGTCAGGGACGATGGGACGATGATCGATGTGCGCATTCTTCGCCGCGCTGGTCAGCGGCAACGGCGAATGTACCGTTCACTAGGAAGGCTGTTCCGGTGCCACTTCCAGCTTGGTGCGGCGCAGGCCTGGGCGCGTGAAATGCTGGTATTGGCTTCGTAGCCCGTGAGGTATGGCTATCATGTTCAGGTGGTCAAAAGCTGCACGGCCGGGATGGCGCCGATGGAGCCGTAGAGCGCGTTGTGGTGGTGATGTTGCTGAAGACGAGGCGAGCGCTTGCGAGACGATGAGGATGAGGAAGACCGCCGGGAGCGTTCCCGGAGTGACGAGCCTGAACCGCTTGTTGCCGGGATACCTGGGTACAGCAGCGACACGCTCGTAGTGCGACAACGATATGGAGATAGCCCATTTCACCGCGAAAGAGCGCGTACCTGCAATGGCCCGCGGGTGTAGCCGTACTCGTTGATGGTGCGGATGGCGATGCCGCTCAAAGGTGAGCGGTGGAATGCCGACCATCATGAGCACGGCCAGCGCCACCAGGAGGCCCAAGCTGAGCAGGCGTTGCTTGAACGGACTATGCCATTTTGGTGATGTTCAGAACTTCACTGCTGCTGAAGCCCGCCATGATGGCGTCGATGCTGTTGCTGGCGAGAGTAAACGCCCATCACGAAGAAGCTCACAGAGAGCAGAGCGCCCGTGCCGGTTCTTCACCAGGTCGTGGAGGGTCTGCTCGATGAAGCGGAAGACTCTATGGGCATCATGTCCTGGAATGTGCCGGGCAACATGTTCTGGAAATCATCGATGGGCACGTACAGGATGAGCGTAAGCAACTTTGGTCGCCTAACCGGGAAGAAAAGCCAGGAACAACGGGAAGGCGATGGCCGAGGCCCTGATCGCGGTCACCGCCCCGCCCGGCGAGCGCGGCGAACAGGATAGCGATGGGATTCCGCGAAGCCCTCCAAGCCGGGCAGTACGATGCAAAGTGGCTCCATCGCATCAGACGCCGGAAAGACGCCCGGTAAGAGGAATTTCCGACGAAGGCGCTGCCACATGGTCTCAGATGAAAACTCAGAAGGCTGAGGTCGAGAGCGCCCAGGTGCGCTGTGCGTGAGCCGCGCTACCGACCGGATAGTCCACTCCGGTTTCTGCGATGGTACGGGCTGTCGCCGAAAGTGATGCCACCGCTGGCTTCCGTCTCGAAACGACGGCCGATGAAATCGACCGCTTTGCGCAACGAGAGCGGATCGAAGTTGTCCAGCATCACTCGCTGTACCCCACCAGTGCGGATCGCCTGCTCCACTTCTTGCAGGTTCCGCGTCTCCACCTCGATCGGGAGGTCCAGGCCCTTTCTGCCGCAGATAGTTCTGCCCGGCCTTGATCGCTTCAGGGGATCCCGCCGCTCATGTCGGCATGGTTGTCATGATCGTGACCATGTCGTAAAGACCGAACCGGTGATTGGTGCACTCCGCCGATGCCAACGGCCCACTTCTCAAAGAGCGCGCAAAGTGGGTGTTGTCTTCCGCGTGTCCAGCACCCGGCACCCCGTTCCCTCAACAGCCTGCACGTACTGGTGGGTGAGCGTTGCTATACCGCTCATGCGTTGCATGAAGTTGAGCACCAGCCTTTCCACCATGAGTATGGACCTCGTAGATCCCATGATCGTGAGAGCAACGTCGTTCGGTGCAACATGCACACCGTCGAGCATGTAAGGCTTCAGCGACAGGTCGGGATCCAGACCGTTCCGCGATCGCCTGCACGCCAGTTCGACGCCCGCGAGCACGCCAGACGCTTTCACGAGAAGGCGCGCAGCGCCGCGCGTGTTCTCCGGGATGGTGCTCAGCGTCGTATGGTCGCCTTCGCCCAGGTCCTCTTGCAGAAATTTGTCGATGGATCCGCTCAGTGCCGGGTGGCAGCACGCAGATAGAAGTCGTTCTTGCTATCCTCGATCGCAACTGCTTCACCTGGAAGCTGGTGTCGGTCTTCTGAAGGAAAAGGTGGTGCGGAAATGGCCCGTGAGTATTGCGGGATGCCGATGAAGTACTTGTCGCCGCTCTTGCTCACGCCGCTGAACTCGATCGCGTGGCCGACAGAGGGGGTTGTCGTTGAAGAACTTGCAGAGGATGCGCTTCGGCCTGCGCCTTGCTGTACACCTCAATTTTCTCCTTCACCGTAAAGGTCTGATGTTGGCGTTGAAATGCGCAGCTGGATCGCCAAGGTTGCCGGTGCTCAGGGCAACTACCACCTGGTCGCCTTCACGGCATCTTGTACGAGCAGGCCAGTGGAGGGCAGCAGGGCAGCGATCGGGGTTCAGGTGGCAGGTCATCGCGAATTCGATTTGCGCCGAAAGTTGGCAAAGACCGGGCCAGTGGAAAAGCCATCTTGTTGTTGAATTGTCAGCATTGCACCGGCATGAGGATGGAAGCTCTTGTTCGTAGGCAAGACGGTGCGCGGCCCGGTGGCGAAGCCGCATAGCGGATTACATCGGGCGCACGCAGCGCATGGCCACCTGGTTGAGGTGGTGCATGTGGCCGAGGCCGCAGGTGCCGACCCGATGAAGACAGCAGCGGAGCGGAAAACGATCGATTGCCCGGCCGCATTGCAGCCTATGGTGAACGCGTGGTGGTACTGGACAGGCGCGGCGCCCAGATGCGCCCAGCGTAGGCCTGGCTTCAGCGCATGGGCGCATGGCGCGGTCGAGGAGTGGGGGCAAGTGGTGTTCGTCATTGGCGGCGCATGCGGCTTCACGGACGCGGTCCGCCAGCGCGCCGATGACGTGCTTGCTCTCCGCCATGACTTCCTTCCCTCATCAGTTGGTTCAGGCCATCCTCGCTGAGCGAATCTGCCGGGACCTTCTCGATCATCAACCGGCTTCCGTATCATCATTGAACGGTCAGCGGAATCAACGGTCCTGCTACACCGAAGTTCCCTCATTCGTTGCTGCACGCGCATCACTTTGCTAGTTCGCCATTCAAGTGCAAGGGGCCGTTCCAGCCGGTGCGGCCGAGGCGGTATTCGCAGCGGCCGGGGTAGGTGCTCCTGGCAATACTGGTTGACCGCCAGGCGCATCGCCAGCACCTCCTGGTCGCTCATGGCGCGCATACGCTCCAGCGCCAGGGCAAAGCTCCACCAGCATCCCTGAACGCCAGGCACTCGATGCCGTTCCGCAGCGGAGGGTCCATCAAGTGCGCGTGCGGATGGGAATACAGCCTACGAACATACCCTCCGCCAGGTTGTGGCAGAGGGCATCACCCCGCCGCTTTCAGTGCCGGGAAGAAATCGAATCGCGCGAGCACGTCGGTCGACTCGGAAGGAGGGATGTATTGCTTGTGCCGACCGAGGAGCACCACATCCTTTGCGGAACGCTGTTGAT
>JADJTW010000030.1 GCA_016710965.1 Flavobacteriales bacterium | reverse complement strand
GGGCTACGGCTTCGGTCCAAGAGGTGGATGCCGGAAGGCGGAAACGCAAGCCGATGCGCTTCTCACCGTCGCCTCCGGCGCGCGCGCATCAAGCCTATGTGCGTGTGCTGGAAAGGGCTGGATATGGTCGTAGCCGTGGCGCCGCGCTTCCCGATGCGGAGTTCACTCGAAACAGTAGGCGCGCGTGAAGGTTCGTTGCCCGACAAACCCGCCAATGTGGTCGAGAGTGCCCGCCATTGCCGCATCATGAGGTCGCGGCGCTCTGTAAACTCGGCTTCTTATTACCTGCAGTTGAGCGTGAAGGCGAGGGTTTCCGGCAATGCGTTGTGCGAGGCCATGCTGTGCGGCACTGCGTGCCCATCGTGAGCGATACCGGTGCCATGCCGCGCATCATCAGCGACACCGGCGTTGTGGTCAGGCGACGCGCCCCGGATGAGGTGGAAGCAGCCGTACGCGCCGCTATCGACTTTGCCGTTGGGCGCGATCCGGAGCCCCGCGTGAACGGATCGTTGTATGCAGTTCCCCGATGGCGCTACTGAGCCGCAGATCTACCTTCGATAAATCTTGGATACGATAAGCTGACCTCTGACGCGGCCGTACGCTGCTCCTTGTCCTTGCACTTTGGTTGATGGGATGGGGGTTTGCCCAGACCTTCCAGCGGGTTGTCGGGCAGCCCAACCGCAACGAGCGCAGGCTGGTGCACCATCGGCGCTCGGCATCGGGCCATCTTCCTTGGGGCAGTGTGGGCGACAGCGCCTTGGTGCAACGCATTGATGCCGATGGCAATGTGCTGTGGTCGCGCCTTCAAGTAAACGGCCAGTACCCCAAGATGGTCTACCACGCGAAAGCCGATGCCTGATGGCACCATCATCGGCTGCGGCAATGGCCTCAGCCCGATCGCGAGGGTGTATGAAGGGATTCCATTTTCAAGTTCGACGAGAACGGAAGCTTCCAATGGGTGCAGTTGGACCGATGGGTTGATGTACAACCGAGAAGTGGCGCCATACAGCGCGACGGAGATGATCATGTTCAGCGCATTACTACGAGAATGGCGGTTCGTATTCCGATTTCGTGCAGAGCAGGGGATCGACCTCGCTACTGGCGATCTCAATTGGATGTCGCCCCGCTACGACCACATCCCTGCGGTACCCTACATCGATGACGTTGTTGGGGTGGTTCGCCATGGCAACGCGTTCTACGCCACGGGCCGCATCTTCACGAACGGTTCTCCAGTCTCCACCTGCCGGGTGAACCTGACCAAGCTCGACGCACAAGGCCAGCATCTGTGGACACGTTACTGATCTACTCGAATGCCATCAACCGGCGCATGTGCAGGTGCGACATCATCACAAATAACGATTCGCTCACCATGATCATCTACATTGGCGATGAGACCGGGGCTTCGGCCAACCTCTCGGTGGGCATGATCCGCACCGATACGCTGGGCAACGTGGCTGGGCGCGCAACTACGACATCAATGGCAGTGCGAATGAGCACGTTTCGCGGGTGATACCCACTTCATTCGGTTATGTGTGATGGGGCGAACAGTGGCCGCGCCCAACCAGCGCAGCTTTCTCATGGGCATCTCTTTCGGCAGGACCTGCTCTGGACGAGGATGTACGGCGCTGCGGGCGATGTGCATATAGCGCCGCACACCTACCTCGAGGCCCTGATCGACATGGGCGATGGCTACCTCTTCACAGGTGTGTCGCGCACCGGTACTGATGACAACGTGCTGCTCGTGCGAACCGATGGGGACGGCTTGGTGGGCTGCGCCACGTCCGATCCCGTGGTGGTAACGACCGTGTTGACCGACCGACCACTACGATACCGCACCAGTCATCTATCCGGATCAGCCTAGCGCTGGATGCCACGGGGCCGGTCGATGGTCCTACGCACCTCGATGGCAGCTGCGCGGCTGCTATTCGACCTCGGCCCCGACACCGCAGCCTGCTCCACGATCACCCCGTGCATGCGACCTTGCCAGGCGCCACCTTCACCTGGCAGGATGGGTCGTCGGCCGATACGCTCGTAGTCAGTGTCCCTGGCCAATACTGGGCAACAGCGTCGGTGGTTGTTGCACGGTGACCGATTCGATCCAAGTATTCCCAGGCGCGATGGCATCGTTGGATCTCGGTCAGATACCGCCGTGTGCGACTCACAGCGATCATTCTTCATGTTGGACCGCAGTGGAACAGTATCCTGTGGAGCATCGGAGGCACCGATGACACACTGGTGGTCAACGTCCGGGATCTATTGGGTGGATGTAGAAGCTGGCGGATGCGTTGCGAGCGATGCGGTGCTCGTGTTCCAGGCAGAAGGAGCTCTGCTCGGCTCCGGACCCGATACGTTGATATGCCTGGTTCCATGGTCGGTTGCAACTCGATACGCTCTGGGACGCGGTATTGTGGAGCGATGGTACCGCATTCGATTCGCTGGTCGTAAGCGCGCCGGGCGTCTATTGGGTGGATGCGGTGGTCGGGATCGTCCGCAGGCCGATACGATCGTGGTCCAGCAAGTGCTGCTGCCTCCTTTGGAACTCGGTCCTGACACTTCGCTCTGCACCGGTGCGGTCTCTCCGCGGGTGTCGATGCGATCTGGGATGCGGTGATTTGGAACGATGGCAGCATCGTTGATTCAATTTCCACGACGAGCGTTGGAATCATCGCGGTGGATGTGCTATGGAACGGATGCGGACAAGCGATTCGTTGCTCCTGAGCTTCACTCTGCCACCGCTGGTGGATCTCGACCGGATACGGTCGTGCGAGGGCGAGGTGATCGTCCTGGCTACCGGCCTTGTCGGACCTGATCGTGTTTGGCAGGACGGTTCCACCGGATGCCTGGGTCTGCGCCACGCACTCAGGCACTGTGGGTGAAGTGGGCCCGCCGGGATGCACGAGCAGCGACACGGTGGCCGTCACCTTCAACCCTTTGCCATTGCTCCTGATCGGGTCCTGATACATCGTTCTGCATCGGATCATTACTGGTGCTTGGTCCGATAGGATCAAGCGGCTCCATCCTTTGGTCCGATGGAACAGGCGCCACTTCGCTCGCCGTGGCACAACCGGGCGAGTAGTGGGCAACTGTGAATGAACTGGGCTGTACGGCCACTGATACGGTCAGGTCATCAGAAGTCGCCTTGCCGCAAGTGGTGCTCGATGCCGATACAGCGAACTGCTCGGGCAGGCGGTCATGCTGGTGCCCTTGGTCGCCAGCGGTGGAACACTTCAATGGTCGAAGGAATATCGGCACCAACGATAGCCGTCGATATCAGCGGCACCTATGCGCTTGCCATTGCCAATGGGTGCGCGACGGCCTCCGACACGGTCGTGGTCTCCATCAATGGACCTGTGGTCGTTGACCTCGGTAGCGATACGACCATTTGCGGCGCGTTCCAGTTGACGCTTTTCTCGAGCCAGCCTGCCGCGAATTCCGCCTGAGCACGGGTACGCAGGATGCCCAGGTCATGGTGACCTCACCAGGCGCGTACTGGGTCGCGGTGGATGTGAACGGCTGCATGGCATCGGATACCATTGCCATCGGTCAATCCGCGTTCCCGATGGTCAACCTGATGAGCGACACGATCCTCTGAGCCTGCCGCCATCACCTTGCTTCGGTCCAACTGCTCGCCGATTCGATCGTGTGGCCGGATGGCAGCTCGGACCTTCATTCGCCGCAACGGAACCAGGTACTTACTCCCGTGATCGCCACCCAGCGTGCGGCGAGGCTACGGATAAGTCGTTATCTCCTTGGCGCCCGAACCGATCACGTAGCGCGGAACTATCAAGCATGCTTTGGGCGAAGGGTCGTCATCGCGTTGCCTGCGGATGCATCGCAAATCGCCTGGAGCGGCGGAGATACCGCATCGATGGCATCGCTTGGCGAAGGGCGTACGACTACAGCGTACACCGACGCGTTCGGTTGCGTGCGATCCGGAAAAGTCGAGGTCTTCGTTGATCCAGAGCTGATGGTCTTGTGTACGTGCCCATGCCTTCCTCCGGACCAGGATGGGATCGACGATCGGTTCAAGGTCGTAGGTGCGGACCAGGAGAATTCGAGCTGAGCATCTTCAACCGCTGGGGCGAGATCGTCTTCAACAGCGTTGATCCGATGAGCATTGGGATGACACATCAGGTGGCGCTCTTGTGCCGGATGGTGCCTACGTGTATTTGTTGCGTTATCGCGATATGCAAAGGGACGCGTATGGAACGCATCGGGCATGTTACGATGCTGCGCTAGCGCCCCTTCACCCAGGTCTGGGTGCGGTAGAAGAAAGGCCACGTAGCCACGCAGTTTCAGCACATCTCCAGCGAGCCACAATTTGCAATCGTACACCTTTCCGGTTTCGGGATCGAGGATGGTGCCGTCCTCCCAGGTGTCTCCATCGAGCTTCATGTCACGGATGATCTCCATGCCCACTATGCGCTGGTCCTTGCGATCGCCCGGGCATTTGTCGCAGCGCTTCTCAAGCGGGTCTTGTCATAGAGGTCCACGATGCGGCCGGTGGGTGCCATCGACGACGGTGATCTCCACGATGCTGCGCGGTTTTCCGGTGTTGTCGTCGATCGTTGTCCATCGCCCTGTGACCGTTTGCGCATGCAGCGCTCCGGATGCGAAGCAGATGACCATGGCAAGAAGCGCGCGCATGATCAGAAGCTGCGGCCGATGCTCACCACGTAGCGGAAGGCGAGGTGCTCGGTCTCCGTTGCGGGCAGGGCGCTCAGGAACACTGGAGCGTCGAAGCGGATCGTGAGCGGCTTGATGTCGGTGAGGGGCCCCCCAGGATTTGATGGTGAGCGCGCGCCCATACCTGCATCAGCGCGCGGCTCGGCAAAGCGCAAGCTGGTACCGCCACTGGAGATCGTCCGATAGCCCATGCTGCCCACATCGCCGAAGAGGTACACGTCCAGGTGCAGCACGCGCGCCAGTTTGCCGGGGCGGAAGCGGACCAAGCCATCGAGGTCCAATTCGCCGCTCACGCTTGCACCGGTATTGCCACGGTAGGTGTACACGAGCGTGCTGTCCGGGTCCAGCTCCGGAGCCAGGTAGCCCGCGTAGCCACGGAGGCCGAGGCCGCCACCGTGCTGGAAGTGCTGGACGTCCGGGCCATAGCCCAGCCAGTCATACGGCACCATGCCCACGCTGCGCACGTACTTGTTCTCCATCATCTCCTCGGGCGAAGCGCCTGCGAGGAAGAGCGCGCTCTCGCGTGGCGTGCTTCCGCTGCCGTACTGAGCGAATACGCGCGTGCGCAGTTCCGCTTTCCCCCAGGCGATTGCTGTTCACCGCCGTCATGCGCAACCAGCCATACCGTTGTCACTGCCTGCGGCACTAATTCCGTGCTTCCACCAGCAAGTCGCCACGGCCGCGCGCATACGCGTAGGTGTGGCGCACGCTGGCGTTCAACGAGGCGTTCAGCGCGTCCAATTCCCACTCGCCCGGGTTGAGGAGGTAGGTGAGGCTGGTGCTGTCGCGGCGTATGAAGTAGAGGGCGTTCACCTGTGCTGTCGTGTGATTGTTGGGTAGCGCCCATTGGAAACCTGCACCGTAGCGTTGCAAGCCATCGAGCATGCGGGCATGCAGGCTCACCGAAGAACCGCGCAGCACCTTCTCCGTTCCGTTGGTGTAGCTCAAGTTGTAGGAGATGCGGTCGAAGCCGGTGTCGGTGTTGCCAGGAATGCTGTCCACCGCCAGCGCCGGATTCTCAGGCGGCAGGTGCTGGCCCAGTCCGGTGTTCAGCCATGCGCTCACGCTGAAGCGGTGCTTGTAGCGCATGTAGCTGCCGTTGGCGTGGAAGCCGGCCTTCACCCCATCGTAGCCGTTCCACCAGAGGTCGGGGCGTACGAAAGCTTCGTAGGTGCGCCGGTCGGGCTGGTTCCAGATGTGGTGGTCGAAGGTGAGCTCCAACGGCATGTGCAGATGGTCGTTCAACTTGTACGCGTCGGCCAGCCGGTTCGTGGGATCGATCGTCACCTGCGCGATGCCCGTGGGCACGTCCACGTGCGCGGTGTATTCGCGCCGCAGATCGTCGAAGCCGATCCAGCGTGGCAGCACCTGTGCCTTGGTGTCCTTCACGAACCAGGTGTTCGGGATGTGGAAGTCGTGGATGCTGCCATCGTTCGCCGTCACGCGCAGGTCGATGGGCATCTGGAGCGATCCCTTTCGGAGCAACGTGATGGTCTGTCCCTCGCTGCGATGACGTCCGGTCACGCACTTCACCTTGTAGTCGATGCGCTTGTCCGTCTCGATGCTGGTCGAAGAACCAGTTGAGATCGACCTTGGTGAAATCGATGATGCTCTGGCGGGAAGTCCTCGGGGTAGGGGTGACGATCTTCCAGCGGTCGAAGTAGTCGCGCATGGCCGCCGGGAACAGGCTATCGCCGAGCACGTATTGCAGGTTGTACAGCATGGTGGCCGTCTTGCCGTACACATGGCCGTAGCCTCCGTAGCCCTTCGTGGCGGGTAGCCGAACTCATCGCTGTGGGTGTTGATCGGCGGCAGGCGGTCGCGCAGAGCATCGCGCGTACCCGAAGTACACTTCGCTTTCGCGGGGCAGCTCAGGCGGCGTGTATTGCCGCTCGTAGGCGGTTCGTGGCGTGTCCACGACCATCGTATCGCCATCGATCTGTTCCAGTCCCCAAGCGGTGAGGAACTGCGTGAAGCCTTCATCGAGCATGGCCCGGTATGTCTCGTTGTTGCCCACCATGCCGAAGAACCAGTTGTGCCCACTTCATGCAAGAAGAGGCCACGGTAGTTGGGGTCGTTTCCGCTGTCGAGGGTGAGCATGGGGTATTCCATGCCGTCGCGTGCATCGGCCACGATCATTTCGGGTAGGCGTACATGCCCCAACTGGTGCTGTGCGCTTCGATCACCTTGGCGCAATAGGCCGCAGCGTTCTGCCACTTGCTGGCGTGGGGTTCTTGTGCGAGGGCGATGCATTCCACGCCGTTCCATTCCGCTTCGCCGATGGATAAGTGGGGTCGGCGGTGAAGGCGAAGTCGTGCGTGTTCTCGCTATGGAACTTCCAAATCTTGCGCTTGGTAGCGTCGGGTTCATCACCACGGAAGGTGCCTCGTTCCAAGGCTTGTCCCTTGAAGTTCGCTATGTCGAGCCGCGCGCAGGTCGGCGGGCATGGCTTCTGCCGGATTCCTGAAGTACACCGGTGGCATCCAATACGTACTGGTGCGGGAAATCGAGATCCACGTCGTACGTGCCGAAGTCGCCGTAGAACTCGCTGCCCAAGTGCTGCTGCGTGTCCCAGCCGAACTTGCGGTCGTACACCGCGATGCGCGGGTACCAGTGGACGCCATCGTAATGCTTTGCGCCCCATGCGCTGAAGAGCTTCATGCGCCGCGCCACGTTCATGCTCCAGTGCGTGCTGAAGGCGATCCGGAAGGTGGCCTTCTCGCCCGGGGCAAGAGCTTCCTTCAACCACACTTTCAGGATGGTGTTGTCCTGTTCGGTGCGAAGCGGAGTCGCCATCGGCCATAAGGCTGTGGATGCGTGTGCCGGCATAGTCGCTCGACTTGCCGGTGCCGCGCCATCGCTCGTCCTCTTGATCCAGGTTGTAGCTGCCTGCCACGTAGGCTTCCTGGTACAAGTGGAAGACGATGCCGCAGCGTGTCAGGGCTGTTGTTGTGGTAGTAGAGCGTGAGCTCGCCATCGAGCACGTCACGTCCATCGTCCATCCGCCCTTTGATCAGGTAGTGGACATCCTGTTGCCAGTATCCCTCATGCGGCGGGCGGTTCTTCCAGTAGAAGGGATTGTCGGCGTTGCGGTAGGTGTTGGGCGGGTGGCCATCGTCGAAGCGCTGCGCGGCAGCCCTCTCAGGCAACGCGCCAAGGCAGATCAGGACGATGGGGACGATGATCGATGTGCGCATTCTTCGCCGCGCTGGTCAGCGGCAACGGCGAATGTACCCGTTCACTAGGAAGGCTGTTCCGGTGGCACTTCCAGCTTGGTGCGGCGCAGGCCGCGAGCGCGTGAAATGCTGGTATTGAGCTCGTAGCCCGTGAGTATGGCTATCATGTTCAGGTAGATCCAAAGCTGCACGGCCAGGATGGCGCCGATGGAGCCGTAGAGCGCGTTGTAGTCGGTGATGTTGCTGAAGACGAAGGCGAGCGCTTGCGAGACGATGAGGATGAGGAAGACCGCCAGGAGCGTTCCCGGAGTGACGAGCCTGAACCGCTTGTTGCCGGGATCCCCCTGCATTTGTACGGCAGCGACACGCTCGTGATCACGATCAATATGGAGATCACCCATTTCACCGCGAAGAGCGCGTACACCTGCAATGGCCCGCTGATGTAGCCGTACTCGTTGATGGTGCGGATGGCGATGCCGCTCAAGGTGAGCAGTGGAATGCCGACCATCATGAGCACGGCCAGCGCCACCAGGAGGCCCAAGCTGAGCAGGCGTTGCTTGAACGGACTATGCCATTTGGTGATGTTCGAACTACTGCTGAAGCCCGCCATGATGGCGTCGATGCTGTTGCTGGCGAGGTAAACGCCCATCACGAAGCTCACAGAGAGCAGAGCTCCGTGCCGGTTCTTCACCAGGTCGTGGAGGGTCTGCTCGATGAAGCGGAAGACCTCTATGGGCATCATGTCCTGGAATGTGCCGGAGCAGCTTGTTCTGGAAATCATCGATGGGCACGTACGGGATGAGCGTGAGCAGCACGATCACTGCCGGGAAGAAGGCCAGGGAACAGCTTGAAGGCGATGGCCGAGGCCCTGATCGCGATCGCCCCTTGGCGAGCGCGGCGAAGAAGAACCTTGAGATGCGATACAGGTCGAAGCCCTCGAAGCCGGGCAGTACGATCCGGTGGCTCCATCGCATCAGACGCCGGAAGACGCCCGAGTAGAGGAATTTCCGACGAAGGCGCTGCCACATGGTCTCAGATGGCTTTCAAGCTGAGGTCGAGCGCGGGT
Organism: Flavobacteriales bacterium; assembly: GCA_016710965.1. Lineage (GTDB taxonomy): Bacteria > Bacteroidota > Bacteroidia > Flavobacteriales_F > PHOS-HE28 > PHOS-HE28. The sequence continues at coordinate 6,377 of JADJTW010000030.1, read as the reverse complement.
GCGCTGTGCGTGAGCGCGCCGACCGAGATGTAGTCCACTCCGGTTTCTGCGATGGTACGGGCTGTCGCCAAAGTGATGCCACCGCTGGCTTCCGTCTCGAAACGACGGCCGATGAACTCGACCGCTTTGCGCAACGAGAGCGGATCGAAGTTGTCCAGCATCACTCGCTGTACCCCACCAGTGCGGATCACCTGCTCCACTTCTTGCAGGTTCCGCGTCTCCACCTCGATCGGGAGGTCGAGCCCTTTCTGCCGCAGATAGTTCTGCGCAGCCTTGATCGCTTCAGGGATCCCGCCGCTCATGTCGGCATGGTTGTCCTTGATCATGACCATGTCGTAAAGACCGAACCGGTGATTGGTGCCTCCGCCGATGCGCACGGCCCACTTCTCAAGAGCGCGCAAAGTGGGTGTTGTCTTCCGCGTGTCCAGCACCCGGCACCCCGTTCCCTCAACAGCCTGCACGTACTGGTGGGTGAGCGTTGCTATACCGCTCATGCGTTGCATGAAGTTGAGCACCAGCCTTTCCACCATGAGTATGGACCTCGTAGATCCCATGATCGTGAGAGCAACGTCGTTCGGTGCAACATGCGCACCATCGAGCATGTATGGCTTCAGCGACAGGTCGGGATCGAACCGTTCCGCGATCGCCTGCGCCAGTTCGACGCCCGCGAGCACACCAGACGCTTTCACGAGAAGGCGCGCAGCACCGCGCGTGTTCTCCGGGATGGTGCTCAGCGTCGTATGGTCGCCTTCGCCCAGGTCCTCTTGCAGGGCCCGGTCGATGAGATCCTCAGTGCCGGGTGGCAGCACGGTCAGAAGTCGTTCTTGCTATCCTCGATCCGCAACTGCTTCACCTGGAAGCTGGTGTCGGTCTTCTTCAGGAAAAAGGTGGTGCGAAATGGCCCGTGCGTGTGCAGGATGCCGATGAAGTACTTGTCGCCGCTCTTGCTCACGCCGCTGTGCTCGATCGCGTGGCCGACGGGGGGTTGTCGTTGAAGAACTTGCGAAGGATCTGCTCCGGCCTGCGCCTTGCTGTACACACCGGTGGTCTCCTTCACCGTAAGGTCGATGTTGGCGATGAAATGCGCGGCTAGGTCCTTGGAGTTGCCGGTGCTCAGGGCGGCTACCACCTGGTCCTTCACGGCATCTTGTGCGAGCAGGCCGGTGGAGAACAGCACAGCAGCGATCAGGTTCAGGTGGCGGGTCATCGCGAATTCGATTTGCGCCGAAAGTTGGCAAAGACCGGGCCAGTGGGCGAGCCATCTTGTTGTTGAATTGTCAACATTGCACCGGCATGAGGATCAGGCTCTTGTTCGTAGGCAAGACAGTGCGCGGCCCGGTGGCAGACCTGCTCGCCGATTACATCGGGCGCACGCAGCGCATGGCCACAATTGAGGTGGTGCATGTGGCCGAGGCCGCAGGTGCCGACCCGATGAGGCAGCAGCAGGTGGAAAGCGATCGGTGCCTGGCCGCATTGCAGCCTGGTGAACGCGTGGTGGTACTGGACGAGCGCGGCGCCCAGATCACCAGCGTAGGCCTGGCTTCGCGCATGGGCGCATGGCGCGATCAGGGAGTGAGGCAAGTGGTGTTCGTCATTGGCGGCGCATACGGCTTCACGGACGCGGTCCGCCAGCGCGCCGATCTCGTGCTTGCTCTCTCCGCCATGACCTTCCCTCATCAGTTGGTTCGGGCCATCCTCGCTGAGCAGATCTACAGGACCTTCTCGATCCTCAACCGGCTTCCGTATCATCATTGAACGGTCGACGGAATCGGCAACGGTCCTGCTACACCGAGTTCCCTCATTCGTTGCTGCACGCGCATCACGCTTGCTAGTTCGCCATTCAAGTGCAAGGGGCCGTTCCAGCCGGTGCGGCCGAGGCGGCTGATCACAGCGGCCGGGGTAAGGTGCTCCTGGCAATACTGGTTGACCGCCAGGCGCATCGCCAGCACCTCCTGGTCGCTCATGGCGCGCATACGCTCCAGCGCCAGGGCAAGCTCACCAGCATCCCTGAACGCCAGGCACTCGATCCCGTTCTGCAGCGGAGGGTCCATCAAGTGCGCATGCTGCAGGATGGGAATACAGCCTGCGAACATCGCCTCCACCAGGTTGTGGCAGAGGGGCATCACCACGCCGCTCGGTGCCAGGAAGAAATCGAATCGCGCGAGCACGTCGATCAGCTCGGAAGGAGGGATGTATTGCTTGTGCCGACCGAGGAGCACCACATCCTTTTGCGGAACGCTGTTGATCCGATCCACATTCGCAGGCTCGTTCATGCGATGCTCGTGCTGGCTGCGAAGCAGGTCGAACAATTCCGTGCGCGTGAAGCACCCGAACACCTCGCGGGGTTCAGGTCGTGCGTAAGCCTCCCGATCCATGTTGCCGAAGAAAAAGGCCGCCCTTCTTCGCATGTGCGCTGGGACTTTCAAGCGGGTGCGCAGCGAGCCAATGATGTACTGGCTGTCTACCATGGGCATCGGCACGCGGATGCCCGGCAGCACATATCCGGGAAGGGGGAAGTATTCGAGGTCGAGGCGGAGATGTTTCCCTGCTGCCGATCGATCGGTGATAAGTAGTTCGTGCTCCGCGCGATCGCTGCCGAAGCGCAGGTTGAAGAAGCTGCTGCGGCGGAACAGATCATGCGAGGCCCAGCTGCCGATGAAGCGCCAACGATGCCTGATGACGACTGAGAATCCCTGGTCGGCGAGGAACAGCAACAGGATGTGCAGGTATCGATGCCAGCGATTCTCCTGCACGTCGATCACCACCGTGCGGCCCCTGTCCGTCGAGCGCCGCAACTCGGATCGCCGGGATCGCTGAAGCCACCAGTGCCACAGGTTCACCGCGTACCAACGGAGGCTTGAGAGGATGTGCCGGGGCATGGCTGGATCAACGCAGGATGCTCAGGTTTCGCCGGTCCATGCTGGCGCTTTCGGCCGTTCGGCCCATGCCTTCATATGGTCGCCGATGCTCAAGAGGTTCAATGTCCCATCAACGATCCGTTTCACCAAGCGCAGCCATGCGCTTCCCTCCAGTCTATTGCGCAGGGCTTCCTGTTGGTTGTCGATGGCTCCGCGGTTGGATCGATCGTCCGAAGGCTTCACGCGCACCCGCATGAGATCGATGCCGGTGGTGAGCATCCGCAAAGGCTGGTAGCCCTTGGCGCGCAACAACCGGCTCAGCGTTCTTGGGGTGAAGTGGTTCAGGTGCTCGGGGTAGTTCACCACGGTCCATCGCTTGCCGGCGAGCAAGTGCCCCACGCAACGGTAGTTCGGCGTGGTCACGTACAGCAATCCACCTGGTCGAAGGATCCGATTCATCCGTTCCAGTTCTGCCGAGGGATCGACCAGATGCTCGATCACTTCGAAAGAGGTGACAACGTCGAAGGAGCTTTCCGCATAGCGCGTGGGGTCCAATGGACCTTCGATGACATGGATGCCTTTGGACCGGCATGTTTCGATGGGGATGCGGCCGTATTCCGTGCCATGCACTTCCCATCCGCGCAAGGCGGCACGCTGGAGGAAGTTGCCCGCACCACAGCCCACATCGATGACCCTGTTCGTTCGGCGATATCGTTCGAAGCCATCGATCAACGCATCGTACCGCTTCAGCGTGATGGGCGATACCTGGGCGTGGACCGGGTAGCCGCTGTAGTAGTCGATCAGTTCTTGCTCCGTTGGCGTGATGCCCGAGAAGACCATGCTGCACCTGCTGCAGCGCACGGCATGGTGCGCGAGGTGCCTTGCTACGGGACGTCGCTGGAGCGATGCGCAGACCGGGCAGGGACGTAGACCGCTCAAGGGCATGGGCCGCAATGTAGCCAGAGGCATTCGCTGTCTCTTGCCGGTGCGGCCTGCTTGGAAAAGCGATCTTTGGCACATGTCTTTGGTATGGGTCTTCGGGCAGGGCTATGTGGGGATCGAGTACTGGGAGTGGGCCGTGGGCACCGTGTACCTGGTCTTCCTCTACGTCTTCTTCGCGCGGATCAAGAACGTCAACATCAAGCGCTCCCCGGAGTACCGTCATTTCATCTGGGGGCTCTGGGCCAAGGTCTTCGGTGGCGTAGCCTTCGGCCTTATCTACTTTTACTACTACGAGGGCGGGGACACGCTCATGTACTTCTTCAGCGCCGTGGCCATGAGCAAAATGGCCACCCTCATGGACTTCCCCTCATACCTGGAAGTGCTGTTCGGGCCGAACGACATGGCCCACCTGAACATGTTCAACGACCGCACCGGCTGGCCGTTCGCCTACATGTACTACGACAGCAGGGCCTACTTCGTGATCCGGCTCATCTCCCCGATCGTCATCGCCACCTTCAACAGCTATCTGATCACCACCATCATCCTATCCAGCATCAGCTACTTCGGCGTGTGGCGTTGCTATCGCACGTTCGTGTCCTATTTCCCATCGCTCACCAATCAGTTCGCCATCGCGTTCCTTTACATGCCATCCGTGGTCTTCTGGGGCTCCGGGATCATGAAGGACACCTTCACCATCAGTGCCACGTGCTGGTGGGTGCATTGCCTTGATGAGCTGTTCTTCAAGCGTAGGCGCTTCGTCTTCAACTCGCTCGGTCTGGTCGCGAGCGCCTTCCTCCTCATCATGATGAAGCCGTACATCTTCATGGCCCTCTTCCCGGTGTCGGTCGCATGGCTGCTCTACTTCCAGGTGTCACGACTGAGGAGCGTGCTGGTCAAGTTCGTGCTCGTTCCACTGGTGGTAGTGCTCATCCTTGGGGCCTCGATCTATGTGCTTGAGAACCTGGGCGACAAGCTGGACAAGTTCTCGCTGGACAAGATGATCACGACCATCCAGGTCACGCAGAGCGACATGGTTCGCGTTGACGCCTATGGTGCGAACCGTTTCGACGTCGGCGAGATCGACGGTACGATGGGCAACCTGCTGTCGAAATTCCCGATCGCCACGAATGCAGCGCTTTTCAGGCCATACCTCTGGGAGGCACGCTCGGTGGTCATGTTATTGAGCGCGCTGGAGAATTTCTGGCTGCTCGCCTTCACTGTCCTCCTGCTATTGCGCACACAGGTCCGCTACTTCTTCAGCGCGCTGCTGGGCAATCCCATCGTGCTCATGTGCTTCATGTTCTCGCTGCTCTTCGGCTTCTTCATCGGCCTAAGCACGCCCAACTTCGGGGCGCTGGTTCGTTTCAAGATCCCGCTTGTTCCGCTCTTCGTCTCGGGCCTGTACATCGTAGGCATGCTGAATAAACGCCGGCTCCTCGCTGTGAACTCCGGCCGTCGCTTCGATCTGCATGCGTACCGCAAGGGCGAACCCGGTTCGTTTGCAAGTACGGGCATCCAGCCCGGAACGGCGGCGGAGGTCAGGCACAAGAGGCCAATGCGGGCCAAGACTACCAAAGGGTATGCACCGGGCACGGGAACGTGATGGCTCGCGCACGGCGCTGGTGGTGTTCTGCCAGCACGGCATCACGGACCCGCTGACAGGGCCGCTGATGCTCGACTACGTTCGCCGCGTGCAACAGGTCACGGACGGCTTCCATGCTGTTCATCACCGAAGACCCCCGGGTGCGATCGTGCCCTCGGACCTGCACGCGGAGCTCATGGTGGAGAGGATCCGTTGGATGCCCTTGCGCTATGATGTAGGTGGCAGGCAATGGGCGCAGCGTATCGGTAACCTGTGGCGCATGCTACGCGCCACGAGATCATTCGTGCGCGACCACGAACGGCGCTGGCTACTGGGCTATCTCTCCTATGGCGGGTCCTATGCCATCATCGCGAGCATGCTGGGCATGGGACCGTGCGCGGTGGTGTGCTTCGAGCCGCACAGCAGGTATATGACCGAGATGGGGATCTGGCCACATGGTGCCCTGCGTACCCGCGTTACCTCGTGGCTTGAGCGTTTGCAGATGAAGCACAGCCGTGCCTTGGTGGTGCCGACCCGCGCCGTGCAGGACCTGGTCCTGCGCTATCGAGCCAATGAGGGCCTTGTGCTTCAGGGCATCACCATAGACACCCGCAGGGCCTGCTTCGATGCCGAGGCCCGTGCCTCCCTTCGACGCGAGCATCGCTGGGAGGAGGAGATCGTCCTGGTATACGTGGGGAAGTTCGGCGGTATCTACCATTCCATCGATGACTACCTGCGCTTCGCGCAGCAAGTGGCCATGGCTGACGCGGGCATGCGTTTCTTCATCATCTCGCAGCAGGCGGAACTGGACCGCCTGCGGGCACACCATGCCTTCGCGAGCATAGCCGACCGTATCGTTCTTCAACCTCCGGTGCCTTCAACTGAATTGCACCGATACCTATCTGCGGCCGACGTGGGCGTTGTCGCCATCCCGCCGTCTCCATCACAGGCATACCGGACGCCGGTGAAGAGCGCGCACTACTGGGCGGCCGGGC
>JADJTW010000029.1 GCA_016710965.1 Flavobacteriales bacterium | reverse complement strand
GAACAAAGATCGCATCGTCACCGCCGCCAGTTTGTTCGATGGTCATGATGCCGCCATCAACATCATGCGAGCGATCATCCAGAGCACCGGCGCCGAGGCGATCCACCTGGGGCACGACCGCAGCGTGGAGGATGTGGTGAACACCGCGATCCAGGAGGATGCGCACGCCATCGCGATGACGAGCTACCAAGGCGGGCACACCGAGTACTTCAAGTACATGCACGACCTGCTGAAGGAGAAGGGCGCAGGTCACATCAAGATCTTCGGTGGAGGAGGAGGGACGATCCTGCCGGAGGAGATCAAGGAGTTGCACGCGTACGGCATCACGCGGCTGTATCATCCCGATGACGGTCGTGCGATGGGCTTGCAGGGCATGATCAACGACATGCTGGAGAAGGCCGACTTCGACCTGAGCGCGCAGGTGAACGGTGAAGCGAAGAAGTTGACGCCGCAGAACTGGCCCGCCATCGCGCGACTGATCAGCGCAGCGGAGAACCATCCGGAGGTGTACGCCAAGCTGAGCGCCGACGTCAACAAGATGGCGAAGGCCAGCAAGGCGCCGATCCTCGGCATCACCGGCACGGGCGGTGCGGGCAAGAGCAGCATGGTGGATGAACTGATCCGCCGCTTCATCCTCGACCAGCCCACCAAGAACATCGGCGTGATCAGCGTGGACCCGAGCAAGCGCAAGACCGGCGGCGCGCTGCTGGGCGACCGCATCCGCATGAACAGCATACGCGGCGAGCGCGTGTACATGCGTTCACTGGCCACGCGCCAGAGCAACCTCGCGCTGAGCAAGCACGTGCAGGAAGCGGTGGACGTGCTGAAGGCCGCGGGCTTCGACCTGATCGTGCTGGAGACGAGCGGCATCGGCCAGAGCGATACGGAGATCCTGGACCACAGCGATGTGAGCCTCTACATCATGACGCCCGAGTTCGGCGCGGCCACGCAGTTGGAGAAGATCGACATGCTCGACTTCGCCGACGTGGTGGCGATCAACAAGTTCGACAAGCGCGGGGCGCAGGATGCCGTGCGCGATGTGAAGAAGCAGTACAAGCGCAACCACCAACTGTGGGACGCCGACGATGAGAAGCTCCCCGTAGTGGGCACCATCGCCAGCCAGTTCAACGACCCCGGCACCAACAACCTGTATGTGCGGTTGATGGAGACCATCAAGACGAAGACTGGCGTCGACTTCGCCAGCACCTTCCACGCGCACGACGAGATGAGCGAGAAGGTGTGGATCATCCCACCGGCCCGCACGCGGTACCTGAGCGAGATCAGTGAGAATAACCGGCGCTACGACGATCAAGTCCGGCGACAGGCCTCCATCGCTGACCAACTCTACGGACTCCACTCTCGCAGTCTTGACTTTCGGTGGTCCGGACTTGCTCTTATCCTGACTCGTGATTCCACGCCGCGCGCAGTCGAGGCGCAAGCACCGAATCAGGAAATCGGGAATCAGCAACCTAATCTCCAAATTCGATTCGATCAAGAAAGACCTCGACCCGCACCTCTGGTCCATGCTCACCGGCTGGCAGGCGGAATCCGATCGGTACAGCGGCGAGTTCTACACCTACCAAGTACGCGGCAAGGAGATCAAAGTGCCGAACCACACCGAGAGCCTTGCGCACCTGAAGATCCCGAAAGTCGCGCTGCCGAAGTTCCGCAGCTGGGGCGACAAGGTGCGCTGGGCCATGCAGGAGAACACACCCGGCTTCTACCCCTACACCGCCGGCATCTATCCCTTCAAGCGCACCGGCGAGGATCCCGCGCGCATGTTCGCCGGCGAAGGCGGACCGGAGCGCACCAACAAGCGCTTCCACTACGTGAGCCAGGGCCTGCCCGCCAAGCGCCTCAGCACCGCCTTCGATAGCGTGACGCTCTACGGGCATGATCCCGGACGCCGTCCGGACATCTATGGCAAGGTGGGCAACAGCGGCGTGAGCATCTGCTGTCTCGACGATGCCAAGAAGCTCTACAGCGGCTTCGACCTCACCGCACCCACCACCAGCGTGAGCATGACCATCAACGGTCCGGCGCCGATGCTGCTCGGGTTCTTCATGAACGCCGCCATCGACCAGAACTGCGAGAAGTACATCCGGGCCAATGGCCTCGGACACGGAGTTGAGGAGAAGAATCAAGGCCCGTTGGGACCATTCCTAATCGCAGCGGCAGCAGCTCGAAGCCGGAATCAGGAATCAGGGCCTAAGCTTAGGCCGAAGTACCTCGGCGACATCCCCAAAGGCAACGACGGCCTCGGCCTCCTCCTCCTCGGCATCACCGGTGACCAGGTGCTTCCCGAAGACGTCTACGCCAAGATCAAGGCCGACACCCTCGCACAGGTCCGCGGCACCGTGCAGGCCGACATCCTCAAGGAGGACCAGGCGCAGAACACCTGCATCTTCAGCACCGAGTTCGCGCTGCGCCTCATGGGCGACGTGCAGCAGTACTTCATCGAGCAGAAGGTCCGCAACTTCTACAGCGTCAGCATCAGCGGCTACCACATCGCGGAGGCCGGCGCCAACCCCATCTCGCAGCTCGCCTTCACGCTGGCCAACGGCTTCACCTACGTGGAGTACTACCTCAGCCGGGGCATGGACATCAACGCCTTCGCGCCGAACCTGAGCTTCTTCTTCAGCAACGGCATGGACCCCGAGTACGCCGTGATGGGCCGCGTGGCGCGCCGCCTCTGGGCCAAGGCGCTCAAGCACCGCTACGGTGCCGACGAGCGCAGCCAGATGCTCAAGTACCACATCCAGACCAGCGGCCGCAGCCTCCACGCGCAGGAGATCGACTTCAACGACATCCGCACCACGTTGCAGGCGCTCTACGCCATCTACGACAACTGCAACAGCCTGCACACGAACGCCTACGACGAGGCCATCACCACGCCCACCGAGGAAAGCGTGCGCCGCGCCATGGCCATCCAGCTCATCATCAACAAGGAGCTCGGCCTGGCCAAGAACGAGAACCCGCTGCAAGGCTCCTTCATCATCGAAGAGCTCACCGACCTGGTGGAAGAGGCCGTGCTCACCGAGTTCGACCGCATCACCGAACGCGGCGGCGTGCTCGGCGCCATGGAGACCATGTACCAGCGCAGCCGCATCCAGGAGGAGAGCTTGTACTATGAAACGCTGAAGCACACCGGCGAATACCCCATCATCGGCGTGAACACCTTCCTCAGCAGCAAGGGCTCACCCACCATCCTGCCCAAGGAAGTGATCCGCGCCACGGAGGAAGAGAAGGAAGCGCAGATCCGCACCGTGGAGAACGTGCAGCAGGCTTATGCGGAAGAAGGCAAGGCGGCGCTGCGGAAACTGCAGGAGGCGGCGATCAAGAACGAGAACATGTTCGAGGTGTTGATGGAGGCGACGAAGTATTGCTCGCTCGGACAGCTGACTGCGGCGATGTTCGAGGTGGGGGGCAGTATCGGCGGAACATGTGATGGGGGCGTGCCCTCGCAAAGCCTCGGGTCGCGCTTTCCGCTGCAAGTCCTCGGCTGGATTACCAGCCTGTGGGCTTTCCGCTGCAATCGCTCACGCGACAGCGCAATACCCGCCCACGGTGCCTTGTCGAGACTTGTTACTCGGCACTGGATCTACTCTCGGACTGCCCAGCAATCGAACAGGTCTGGACTGCTGACCACATCCACTCCCCAAGTCACAACACCGTCGTACCAAGACCAATTGCGTTCGACCCTTTCTTTCAACCGCACCAATTCCTTGTCCGGTCCAATGACATGATGCGCGACTGCTACACCTCGATTGTTCGAGATGAGGAACTGACAGGTATCAACCGCCGCATAGAAATGGTCGCCAGAACTGTCGACGACGATCGCTAGATCGCGCCATCGAGAACCCTTCAGGTTCCAATGGTCCTTTGGTGGACGCCAGCGACAAAGAACAGTGTAGCGCGTGCGAGCCGGGATCGGCAAACCCAGCCGGAGAAGCTCTGCGAGGTAGCGGTCTGTCATGATGGATTTTGATGTGCCTTCTGCTCCATCACCTGCGTCAGGATGCTCTCGTAGTGGTCAGCCAGCTTCTGAGCCTCCTCTGCTCCTGTGCATTCTTCCATCACGAAGTCTGGGCTGGGCAGTTGGCCCGTTTCTAGGTAGCTAGCGGTATCCCGCCAAGCTTGGGCACGCACTTCGAGGCCATCTATCAGTTGGCCTAGATCGAAGGCATTGAGGCGGATGACGAATTTCTTGTCGTGGGGCATGGCCCCAGGTTAGCAAGTCCTTCGCGGAAAAGCCAGGACTTCGTTATTCAAGCAGCCTACATCCAGAGCTGATGAGATAGGCATAGGTCTCATCCAATTCCGAGACGACCGGGGCAAGCAGATGAGCACCCCTTCACGGCCTCGGGTCAAGAGAACACGATAGGCGTTCAAGCGAAGCTGTAGAGGATCATGAACGTCCCCTTTCTCAGGTAACGCATCGCAAGCGAATCATTCCAGTTGCCATCTTTTCGTACAAGGTCCGTCCCCATACCAGCAATGCGTGATCCAGTTCCAACCCTTGGCCGGAGAACTCCGTGATGGCATCAGTGAGCCGACGACAAGAGCTTGGTGAACTCCCCGGGTCAGCGTACCAAGGACCTGCACGGAACGTACGCGTGTCCACCTTCTGCAGATCAAGGTCCTTGAGGCCTTTATCGCGCCCACCGGTCAGGAGCCCATACCGCGCTTCCGGCTGGTCGTCGTACTTATTCCAAAGGAACCTTGGCCTTGTGCAGATCACGAGTGATGCGATCTGATAGCCCTGACCACAGATGGTCGCTCAACAACCGAAGTGCATCCGGGTCTGCTCCACCATCAACCAGACAACCAGCCCATTCACTTAACCCATGGGCGAAATGAAATCGCACCGAGTGTGCCAGATGCAACGGCTCCACTGCTCGATAGGTGACTCCGCGTTGCTTGAAAGTGGATTGGAAGTGTGGTGGACCGATTACCTCCCAATCTGAACCACCGTGTTGCACAGCTTCGGCCCACAGGTCCATTCCACCTTCCCTCACCTGTATGCATCTGTTGCCCTTCGCCGATCAAGCCAATGACAACGGACCAGCCAGGATCCGTGCAGCAAAGCGGATGAAGGATTCCGGTTCCGAAACCGATTCCAAGTCTTTGTGTTTTTCCTTGACCCGTTTCGCATCCCACGCGCGTTGAGCTTCATCGAAGATTAGCACATGGTGGGGTGGGGCGATTGACTTCTTACTGGAATAACGCTTAACGAAGTCCTTCACATTCTGCACGAACACTCTCCCTTCGCCACCAGCACGTCGCATTTCGTACTGAAGCACTTCAACTAATGGCTTATTGCCGGAAAGGAACACGGCCGGGGCACTGGGCTTTGCGCCGTTCTCCAAGACCTCTGATAGATCGTCTAGAAAGTGCTCGTGTGCGATCTGCAGTCCCACATAGGTCTTTCCGGCGCCCGGCACTCCGCTAACGAGTATCAGTTTCCGTCGCTTTTGCCGATGTGTAGCACGATCCATCAACGACCGACTTCAGCGCCAGTCCGGTAACATCGTCAATCCGCTTGATGCGCGGTAACGCTTGGTTTGTGAAGTACGCACGTACGGCTTGTACCAACGATGGCGGTGGTTGATGGTTGTATTGGTCCAAGAACTTCTTCAGCGGGATCGGTAAATGGTCCCCGGGCTTATCGAACCGGGCTACTTCCTGGAGTTTGTCGACGTTCGTGATAGTGAGCCACTCTTCTCGACGTTCTTCACTGCGCATGCCATAGTTGACCACCAGTGCATGGACGCGAACACCCTCCGGACCACAGAGCGTGTGATTAGTGTATAACCCACGGGCGTAGTCAGCTACTTGTTCCAAATACGCCTGACCAGTGTTGCCATCACCCTTCAGCTCCACGACAAGGACGGCTCCTGAAATCAAGAGAATAACATCGGCCCGCTTCTGCGTGAAGGGAAGGTTGTACTCCAACACAGCGGCGTAGTCCTTCGCCAAGGGTTGCACATCGAGCACTTTGCCTGCTTCGATCTGGACGAGCGGAATGGAACTGTTCCATGCCCGTATTTGCTCTGGGGTAGAATCCCGAACAAAGGAGACAAGCGTGCTCACCACTTCATTCAAAGTGGCACCGCGTAAGACGGGGAATAATCCCGCCCAACCGCAAACGTCGCTTTCCTGTGTGCTTTCAACATTCTCCATATGGGCTCAATGTAAAGGACCGCGGCCTGATCACCTTCGATACCGAGCTACGCCTTGTCTGCGCCCCATCGCTCCGCGACCACTTCGCCGAGGCGACCGTGAGCCAATACTTCAAGAACTACGAAGGCAAGCCACTGAGCATTCCGTCGGAAGCGGCAGGCCCCCAAGCCGAGTACTTGGAGTACCACCGGAGCGCGGTGTTCGGGAAGTAGTGCCCGCCACTATATTGTCCGGAACACGGTTGACGGAAAGTGCGTCAGCCGGGACCACGCCTACGCCGGGCTCTTCGGCGCGCAAAGCATGAAGAAGGAACAGATCCAGGAATTGTTCGCGCGCTTCGAGGCGGCGAGTGGCACCATCAAAGGCGTGGAATGCTGGAGCGCACGTGAATTGCAAACCCTGCTCGGCTATGCGGAGTGGCGCAATTTCACCACGGTGGTCTACAAGGCGCGTGAAGCCTGCGAAGCCGCTGGTGAAGCGGTCTCCGATCATTTTGTTGGGATCAACAAAATGATAGACCTCGCCAAGGGAGCACAGCGCGCTATCGACGACATCGCCCTCACGCGATACGCCTGCTACCTCATCGCCCAGAACGGCGGATCCGGCGAAGCCTGCCATCGCCTTCGCCCAAACCTACTTCGCGGTGCAGACCCGGAAGCAGGAAGTGATCGAACAGCGGCTGCTCGACGTCGCTCGCCTAACCGCTCGTGATAAGCTGATGAAGAGCGAGAAGAAGCTCAGCGGTATCATCTACGAACGCGGCGTGGACCATGCGGGCTTCGCGGTGATCCGCTCCAAAGGCGATCAGGCCCTCTTCGGTGGCGCAAGCACGAACGACATGAAGCGCAAACGCGGCGTGCCGGACAGTCGTCCACTTGCTGACTTCCTCTCCACGCTAGCGATCAAAGCGAAGGACTTCGCCACGGAGATGACCAGTCACAATGTGCAGGAGAAAGACCTGCGCGGTACGAAGTCGATCGGCGATGAGCATGTGGCGAGCAACAAGGCGGTGCGGAACAGCATGCTGCAAAGGGGGATCAAACCCGAAGCGCTTCCACCTGGCGAGGACGTGAAGAAAGTGGAGCGTCGGCTGAAGAGCGAGGAGAAGCAGTTGAAGATGGGAACGAAGCGGATCAGGAAGAAGTGATAGCGACCACTTCGCCGAAGCGACCGTGAGCCAGAACTTCAAGAACTACGAAGGGCAAGCCACTGACCTTCCCGCGGCGGGCGCAGAAGGTCGTGTAGCTGGCAGGCTACCACATGCTTCCACCGGAAGCTTCAGCGTAGCGGTTCGAGGCATCCGGAAAAGTCGCGTTCGCTGAGTAGATTCGTCCATCACCGTCCCGCTCATGGTCCGCGCGCCGCTTGTCATTACGGCCCTTCTGTGCATCTGCGGCGCCACAGCGCAGAATGCCTTTCTGCCCATATGGGACCACATCTACGGGGGGTAACCTGCACGAGAATGCTCCTGTCTTGAGAGCGGTCTCCGATGGGGGCTTCATCGTGGCCATGCGGTCACGTTCAGGAATCTCCGGGCACAAATCACAGCCGAACCGCGACAGCACCAACACCACGCAGGACTATTGGGTGCTGAAGCTCGATAGCGTTGGTGAACTCGAGTGGGAGCGCACCTTGGGTGGCAGCGGCGATGATCGGGTCTACGACGTGCGGCAAACACCGGACGGCGGATACGTGGTCGCCGGCGGCTCGCGCTCCCCGCTGAGCGGCGATCGGACCGAGCCGAATTACGATACGGGCATGTTCATCGATAACGACTATTGGATCGTAAAGCTCGCGCCGGATGGCGCCATTCAATGGGATAAGCGTTACGGGGGAACAGGAGATGATGTGTGCCATGTGATCCTCCCCGAGGCCAATGGGGGTTACCTGCTCTGTGGTTCAACAACCACCTATCAGGACGGTGACAAGACCATCCCCAATTGGTTGATCAGTACACGGAACCTTTGGCTTGTGCGGATCGACAGCAATCTCAACGTCATCTGGCAGCGTGTGCTCGGTAGTCCACAGGGGAATACGCTTGCGGATGCGATCGCCACCGAGGACCAAGGGCTGATCCTTCTGGCAACAACAGGCGGTGCGAACGGCGGCGATGTTTCCGAATGGGGGCTCTCCGGCGATTCGGACATCTGGTTGGCGAAGCTCGACAGCTTGGGCGCGTTGGAATGGGAGAACAGGGTCGGAGGGAATTTGCTCGACGACCCGGAGCGGATCGTTCCCGCCGGAGATGGCGGCTATGCGATCGCGAGCCACTCCCGATCGCTCACCAGCCTGGACAAGACCCAGACCAACTATGACCCTACAGGTCTCACCGAGACTTTTGGATCTTCAAGATCAGCGCGCAAGGAGCGATCGTTTGGGACCGCACACTTGGAACGCTCACCCACGAGTACATGTTCGGCGATGTGATACGCACCCTCGGCGGTGGTTTCCTGGTCATCGGTGGTTCCGAGTCATTCGCGATAGAAGGCGATAAGACCGAAGCGAGCCTTGGCTTCTTCAACGGATGGATGGTGAAACTGGATGAGGCGGGCAATACCCAATGGGACCGCACCGTGCTCGATACAGGACTGGGTGATGGACGCCGCGTGGTGCAGTTGGCCGATTCAAGCCTGGTCATTGCCGCCCATCGTGGCGGTCCCGTTGGCGGATATGCAACGGACACCGTCGTGGGGGAGTCCGACCTCTGGCTCATCAAGTTCGCCTTGCACGATCTTTCCACTGCTTCATCCGAAGCGCGCATCAACGAGGGGATCGGTCTTTACACGTCGCTACCGGATGGGACTGTTCACTGGACCGTGACCGATGGGTCGGACTTCGTTGACGCGTTGGAGCTGTTCGATGCGGACGGGCGCAGCGTGCGTTCCGTGCGACCTCGAACAAGTAGTGGCTCCTGGCGTCCCGAAGGGCTGGCCCCCGGTGCGTACGTGGTGCGTGCGTTGTTGCGGTCGGGCCGCAGTGTATCGTGCGCGGTGATGCTCCACCGGTAGCGGGCAGCCATTGCCACGGACTGCGACCGCAGCACGTCCCGTCAGCAGCGCATTCTCGATCCGCCCCTTGCACTACGCCGACCGCTTTGGCGGGAATTTTTCTTCGCCCCACCATCGAAGAACTGTTCGGCAAGTACACCACCTACGCGCGGTACGGCGAGGAGCAGAACTTGCTCTATCCGATGTTCACGGGAGAGCTCAGGTGGGAACGGCCACCATCACCAGGCTCTCCGGCGTGAACCGTGCACCGGCGAATTCGGACTTCCGCTTCACGCAGCGCCGTTGTGCTGGTAGGGTTGAAGCCGTTACTGCGCAGCACATGCTCCCAGTCGGCCTGTTCGCACATCGTGAAACCGGAACGGCGTGAACGGCAGTTTCTCCATGGAGGTGCGCGTTCGCAACACGGCGGTGAATGTGCCGCCTGGTTTGAGCACTCGGCGCAGCTCCTGCAAGTGAGCAGCGGGCTCGTCCCAGAAGTAGACCACGTTGATGCAGCTGATCCGATCGAACGAGGCGTCGACGAAGGGCATGCGGTCGCTTGGTCCGTGGGTGAGCGATAGGGTGCCGTTCGTGACCAGTTCCTTGTTGCTCGCAGTGGCTTGCTCCACCATCTCCTGGCTGAAGTCGAGGCCATGAAGTTTCAGGTCGTGCGCTTGGCGTGCGAGGTCACTGAAGAAAAGGCCATTGCCGAAGCCGATCTCCAGCACGCTCATGCCGTCGCGTAGGTCCAATGCGTTCCACGCCCCATCGTACAGGGAGCGGTTGGCGGCGTTCATGCGTTCGCCGACTTTCCGCGACATGAAGCCATGTGGCTTGCGCAGTTGCGCTGCCATCATCTGCGGCGTGGGCCCCTTGAAGAGCAGGCGCAGGAACTGGATCGGGTCCATGCGCCAAAGGTGCAGGTGATCCTCGATCGACGCGCTGTCCCAACTTGGACTTTACCCCGCTAGTATCGCACCAAGTGCGTCACGGACCGTCGCCCATCGGCATGCGTGGCACGAACGAAGTATGTGCCTGCGATTTCTGGTGCCGCTATCGTTCGCACCGCACCGCTGTATTGCGCAACGGACCTTCCGGTCGCGTCGAGCACCTCGATGTTGTGCAACGCATCCGGGCTTTCAACCCGCACCGGTTGTCCGTTGCTGGGGTTAGGGAAGAGGGCTACTGTCGGGGAACCTTCGTAGGAAGCAACGGACATGGTACCGGGGCAGATCGGTAGCACCTGGTGGACCTGTAAACGCACGGGCAGGTTCCCGAGCACATCGATGGATAGGAGCATCCAACCCACCTGTGCACCACGACGGTAGGCGATGTACAGGCTGTCGATAGTGATGGGCCCGATGGCGGTGAAGCCGCCGAAGTCACCCAGCACGAGCTGGTCGGTGCTCTGCCAGTCGAAGTCGCCCGCGCAATCCAGCAGTTGATCGAAGGCGTAGTACTGCGGTCGTTGTTGGAACGGGTTGGGGGCGAATTCCATGCACACCTCCAGGTCGTCATCCACGAAGTGTAGCATGGCCACGTTGGGCGCATCGATAGGTGGCGCCCCTTGGACGAGCACGGCCCAGGCATCCATGGAGTCATCGCAATCCAGTTCCAGGCTGGCGGAGTCGGAGGTGAACGATGTGTTCAAGACGATGTCGATGTTCAGGTCCAACGCATTGCTGCCGTTGGGCACTTCACCAGCGTGGAGTTGGGCGCTCGTCGGGGCGCTGAGGAACAACAGGGCGGCGAAGGGGAGTAGGCGTGTTCTCATGTTCGTTCGGATCAAGCGGGCCATGGTGACCCAACACATGACGAAGTTCGCGGGTCGGCGCTGCCTTCGTTCCTATTCGATCGCGACCGTTCCGGTGGGCCACCGGTTTTCCTGCGTCGTGGCATCGCCACAGGTAGATGCCCGGTGAGCAAGCAGAGCGGTTGTCGCGGAAGGTATCGGCCCGGAACCACCCTATCGCGTTCTGCCTCCGCGATGTGGGGTATACCGTGCGATCCCGCCCCAGGCCTTGTCGGTCCGAGCACGATCGACATCGCACTGTTCCCCACCGGCTGGCCTGTACAGCCGTGATCAACCCATCGTGGAACGTGAC
>JADJTW010000028.1 GCA_016710965.1 Flavobacteriales bacterium | reverse complement strand
TTTGATCGAAGGCGGTGAAGTTGATATCGCCGAAGGAGCCCACCACGTGCACGTTCTGATCATCGGCCGTGACGTCACTACCCGCGGCGTAATCCCAGAAGTCCGTGCCGGACATGGCATGGGCCCAGAGGTTGTCCCCGGCCGAGTTGAAGGATGCGACCCATGCATCCTGGCCCCCAACACCGTTGATCGTGGTGGATCCCACGGTCATGGAACCGGAGAACGATCCGGTGAGCACGATATCGCCCGCCGGGCGCGTTGCCAGGGAGGCTCCGCTGCTCCCCACTGTCGCAGGGAAATCGTGCTGCCAGAGCAATGCGCCATCGGTATCGAAGCAACTCAGGAAGGCCCGGAAGTTCACCGGGTCACCGGTCAACGTAGACGTGCACACCGTCAGGTTCCCACTGTATTGGCCGGTGATGTACACCTGGCCGCTCGCACCCACCACGATGGAAGCCGCTTGCTTCCATCCACTATCGGTAACTGCCGGTCACCCAGGCCAGATCGCCCATTGGGATCGTGCTTCGCCACGAAGAGATCGCGTCGCCCGTACCGTTCAGCGTAAGTGCTTCGAAACCGGCTGATGTGGTGTACCGCCCCCGTGATGTACACATTGCCTTGGGCATCCATGGCCACATCGTTCGTGTTGTCCCAGTTCGCGCCACCGATCGACCCCACCCAAAGCGGGGTGCCGTCGACATCGTACCTCGCCAGGAACCCATCGCTGGACCCCTGGCTCGTCAATGCACTACCCGCTATGCTGGCATTGCCGGCATAACTGCCGACCAGGACAATGCCGCCATTGGGATCGATCGATAGCGAGGTGGCGCCGTCCCCTTCGCTGCCACCTTCCCGTATGGCCCAGATGCAGTTGCCATTGGCATCGTACTTCGCCAGGAAGATGTCCTGCTTGCCCACGCTGATCAGCTGCGCCACGCCGAAGTCGATGGTGCCGTGGAAGGATCCGGCCAGGTACAGATCGCCATCAGTGTCCACCTTCAGCGACATCGGATAGTTGATCTGGTTCATACCAAGAGGCTCGCTGCAGCGGATCTGTTCCACCCAGAGGCAGCCTCCGCTCGCATCGCGCTTGTTCAACCAGATATGGCTGGCACCGATCGGCGCACGCAAAGTGTCCCCGCATAGGATGGCGGTGGTTATGAAATAGCCCGTCGTGTACACATTGTCAGCTGCGTCGGTCGTAACGCTGCTCGCAGCATCGAAAGCAGAGCCGTGCAGGCCCATGCGCCGCATCCAGCGATAGCCAAGGTCCTCGTCATACCGCACCAGGAAGCCCTCGTACCCCTGCGTTAATGCGGCGCCGGCGCTTACACCATGCGGCCATGTCGAAGATCGCGTTATAGTTCTTGCCACAGATGAAGTGGTCCCCATCGGTCCCCAAGGCATGACGCGCAATGTCCGCTGTGGTCGGGCGCAGTGCCATCAAGGCCGTGCCTGATTCGTCATACTGGGCAAGAAAGGGCCCTTGCTCGTTCAATGTGAACGTGCCGAACATGGCGGTGAACGAGATGGTGCCAGCGACCCACGCATTGCCGGCGTCATCCACGTCAAGGCTGGCGGGGAAATCGTTGAAGAAGAACGAGCCAACGCTCTGCGCCCATTGGGGGTTACCGTTCGCATCGAAGTAGGCGAGGAAGATGTCCTCATTGCTGACGTTGGCGTTGGCCAATGTGGTGGTGCCGAAAACGGCGTCCGCACCCCAGAATCCTCCGTAGAGGTAGATGTTCCCCGAAGGAGCGATCGCCACCTGCCTGGGTTCATTGCCATAGGTGGCACCCATGGCATAGGCCCATGTGCAGTTGCCGTTCACATCGAAACGCGCGAGGTACAGTTTGTCGAACGCCGTTGCGGTGAGTGTTGTGCTCCCGAAGGTTCCCGTATCATCGAAGTTGCCGGCCATGATGGTGTTGCCCAGCGCATCGCAGGCCATGGTGCTGAGACAGGGTGGTTCCATCATTGGAGTTCAAGCCTCCGCGATCGCTGCCCATTCGAGGTGCCGTTCGCATCATAGGTGGCATGAAGCCCGTGGTGTCGTGTGTTGCCACGAGCGTGGTGCTGCCAAAGTCGGCCGTACCGCGGAAGTAACCGCCCACATGCACGCGGCCCAGGCCATCCACCGCCACGCTGTAGCTGCCATCGTTGAACGCACCACCCATCTGCCGGGCCCAGATCTCCTGTCCGTTGGTGTCGTACTTCGCCACGAAGGCGTCCTGACCGGATGCGGTCATGGTGATCCCTGCGAAATCCATGGATCGGAGAACGTCCCCACCACGTATGCACCGTTGCTACCGTTCACAGCTATGCGTGTTCCAAAGGAACTTTTCGCCCAGAGGCGGTTGCCGCTGGTGTCGTACCGCGCCAGGTAGCCGCCGCCTGCGATGTTGGCACCCACGATCGCGCGCGGACCGTTCACCATCCCGGTAACGTATGCACTGCCGTCCGGTGCTACGCCAAGATCAACGACGTAGGCAAGCTGGCCAGGCGTGCTGACGTTGGACACGGTCTCGGCCCACTGGAATGTCGGCTGCGCGGCAAGGAGTGCCGGGATCGCACTTAGTGCTGCCGTTAAGAGCATTTTTCGCATAGGTCGGGTGGTTGATCCAAATCGACGCGATCGCCGGCAGCGTATCAATCCCGAATTCTCGTGAGATTGTCTTGAAGCGGAGCAGGATAGGTTTGCTCGCATTAGACCGTCACCATGATCGCACGCTACTCCCTGCTGATTCTGTCACTCTGCTTCGCTCGTGCCACGCACGCCCAGATCCCCAATCCCGGTTTCGAGAATTGGACCGTGGTGGGCCTCGACTACGAGTATCCGACGGGCTGGTACAATTTGAACCCACCACCTTCGGCTCCAACGTATTCACCTACCAACGGGGTGTCCGGCCCCGAAGGATGCGTTCTTCGTTCGTGTCACCACACGCAATTTCAACGGCGCTGCGTTGCCGGGCCTCATTTCTGCCAGCGCGAACAACAGCGCCGATGCAGGCTTCCCATTCACCACGCGGCCCGGTGCGCTCACGGGGAAGCGTATTTACCAAGTAGCGGCACCGGATCAAGCGTCCATATCCGTGCAACTGACGCGGTGGAACGCGGCCACGCAAGAGACGGAGACCATCGGTGTGGGTGTGTCCGTAGTGAACGGAACAGTTGATGTTTGGCAGGACTTCTCCATCCCGATCACCTACACGAGCCCGGACTCGCCGGATTCCGCGCGCATCGTCATTCTCAGCAGTCGTCGGCGTACCTGCGGTCAACAGCACCATCAGTGTGGATGCGCTTGCGTTCAGCGGAACCGTTGGCGTGCTGGAGCGGGCAAGCCACCTTCAGCGTGTTCCCATCGCCGCCGACCACCGATGCATTGCACATCAAGTGACATAGCCGTGCATACCGTGCACGTGGTGGACACGCGCGGCCGCGTGATCATGCCAGTTTCCACTATCGCTGTCAAGCGGTATCCAGCATCGCGACCTTGCCAACAGGCTGTTACTTGTTGCAGGTGGCCTTCGTGAATGGCGCGAAGGCCACACGTACGTTCTACAAGCTCTGAGCAAGGCGATCGTTCGCGCCGCTCAGATGTCGTGCCATCGGGCAAGGTCTACGCGTACTGTAGTCACGCGTACCCATTCCAGTCGCACTGGTGATGATGGCGGTGGTGCCCAGCACCTGGGCGCGCCGCCGCATGCTCCCCAGGCCATGTCCATCGGGGTGCAGCGATGGGTCGAAGCCTTTGCCGTCGTCCTTCACGCTCATGGCGAGCGTTCCATTGTCCTTGCGCAGCGTTATCCGAACGCAAGTCGCGCTGCTGTACTTGCTCGCGTTGTGGACGGCTTCCTTGTAGATGAGCACCATCTCCTTGCGGGCGTTCATCGGCAGTTTCAGTTCTTCCACGCCGCTGCTCACATCGAATGACACCGCTATGCCTTTGCTCTCGAGCAAATCCCGTTCGCGATGCGCCGCATGCGCTTCACCAGTGCATCACCCTGATCGTTCTTCGGATCGATGGCCCACACGATGTCGCTGATGCTGCGCAGGCTCTCGCTGCTGGTCTCGCCGATGCGCGTGAGCAACGCCCTCACCTGTTCGTTGTTGTCCGTGCTCGGTTGCTGCGCGGGCTGCGAGCCGATGGTGATGCTGCTGAGCGAAGACCCCACTTCGTCGTGCAGATGGCACGCGATTTTGTTGCTTGCCTGACTTGCGGCTTCAATGCCTGCTTCATTCGGTAGCGCGACCAGAAAAGACCGCTCCACTGAGGTCAGGGCGAGAAGAGCATAGAACCACCACTGCTGCCAG
>JADJTW010000027.1 GCA_016710965.1 Flavobacteriales bacterium | reverse complement strand
CGTACAGCGCATTATGCAGAAGGAACTACTAAGCCCGCGTAATGTTCCCGAAGACGGGTGACCCCCTGCGTGTGTAGACGGGGGACTGCCGTTGCCGTTGCGTGTGCTGCCGCTCCCGCGGACCTTCGATCCGTGTCTGAACCTTCGCCGGGTCTCCCGTCTTCGGGGACCCTGCGGTCTTCTCAACGGACAAGGTACCTGTTGAAAGGCCACGGCTCACAGACCCGAACCAGCAGGGGATTTCATACAGTAATCTGCGTTCTTTCACGGAAAGTCCCCACACAGAGTCGTGCGATAGGAGCAGCGCACCGAACTACTGCGAGCTGATCTCCCTGGACTTCGAAAATCGCATCCTGTAGAAAGTCGCGTCCGAGTTCCAGCGCCTCGTCCAGTGGTAGCGCCACCGCCCAACTTGGCTCACCATGTCCGGTTGCAGGATCGTACCCGGTGATGCGGATGGGTGCGTGTCCTCTCCGTAGCAATTCGGCATGCAGTCGTTCATCGGCTTCGGCATTGCGTGCCGCGCTCCATGACTCTCCTGTGGTGGCGAAAGCGGAAATGATCACGAAGGCCGCAGGCCATTCTACCACCGCCGCCTCGGTACGGAAGGCGATGGTGAAGTAGGCGGGATGGAACTCGTACACGGTGTTGGCCACGGCCTTGTTCACCACCTCTTGGAGCGTGCTACGGTAGGCATTGACGTTTTGCGGTACTGCGGGTCCGGCAGGAGGGATGTTGTGAGGTTTCTTGCTGGGCATTGTCGTTGGTTCAGCTTGGGTTGGAAGGTAGTGGACGCGTTCGGGTGTTTGGTTCACTTCTCCCAGGGCAGTCCGGCCTTCCCGAAATGCCCGTAGTTGGTGGTGCTGCTGAAGAGCGGTGTGCGCAGTTGCAATTGCTCGATGATGGCGGCGGGACGGTAGTTGAACTGCCGCGCGAATTGCTCCGCTGCGACCGGATCTCCGGTGCCGAAGGTGTCCACGTGCAGGGCCACGGGTTGTGCCACACCGATGGCATAGCACACCTGCAGTTCCACTTGGTGCGCAAGCCCGCGCAGCACCAGTTGCCGCGCTACGTAGCGGGCGAAGTAGGCCGCGCTGCGGTCCACCTTGGTGCCGTCCTTGCCGCTGAAGGCCCCGCCACCGTGCCGCGCGCGCCCGCCGTAGCTGTCCACGATGATCTTGCGCCCGGTCACGCCGCAGTCGCCTTCGGGGCCGCCGATTACGAAAGCACCCGCCGGGTTGGCATGCACGACGATACCGTTGCGCCACCAGGTGCCGAGCGTCTCTGGAATGAAGACCTGCTGCAACCAGCGTTGCACCTCCTCTTCGGGTACCTCCTTCGCGTGTTGCGTGCTCACCACCACGGTGTCCACGGTCATGGGCATGCTACCGTCATAGCGCACGCTCACTTGTGCTTTCGCATCGGGCCGCAACCAGGGCACCACGCCGCTTTTGCGTTGTGCGGCGAGCGCGCGCGTGAGCCGGTGCGCCAGCACCAGCGGCAATGGCAGCAGCTCCGGCGTTTCGTCGGTGGCGTATCCGAACATCAGTCCCTGGTCGCCCGCGCCGAGCTCACCGCTGGCGACCAGGCCGTCCGAGATGTTGTCTGATTGACCGCCGAGCAGGTCCGTGATGCGCACACGGTCCGCGTTGAATGACTTCTGCGGTTCGGTGTAGCCGATGCGCCCGATGGTTGCGCGCGCGATAGCGGCGTGGTCTACGCGCGCGGTGGAGCGGATCTCGCCGGCGAGCACTACATCACTGCTCTTGCAGAGCACTTCGCAAGCCACGCGGGCTTCCGGGTCTTGCGCGACATAGGCATCGAGGATGGCGTCTGCGATGGCATCCGCGACCTTGTCGGGATGGCCTTCGGAAACGGATTCGGACGTGAAGAGCGTGGAGCTGGTATTGACTCCGTTCAGTACTGCCTGCTGTTGTTCCATGAATTTGAAGGATGTTGGTTTTGCATGTACGGTGCGTACGCGCGACCAACCCCCGACCCATCATGGGTGGAAGCGAGCATCAGCCACCCCGGCGCGGGGCTGGCTCCATGGACCATGATGCGTGTCGTGCGTACGAGAGCATCATGAGTCCCGGTCTCCCGGTCCATTGCGGTCATTCCATATGTGAGTTCCTTCGACATTCTTTGACCTCACCTGGCCCGCATCGTTTGCCCACCGTGGTGTCGTTACCCGGTTGGTGTCCTCATCTCGCGAGGAGGAACTCTTGATGCGATACAAATGTAGAGAGCATTTCGAGACCGCCGCAAATTGTCCCCAAATCCCGCAGCGGTCTGTCGTGGTTGTGAGGCCCTGCGTGCCTACGCCGCCTCCTCCGCGATCATATCCTTCTCGGGGATCGCGTCGCACAAGGTCTGTTTGGAACCGCAGGGTCTTCGAAGACGGAAGACCGCTGCGGTCTTGGGTCGGCAGCTAAAGGCCCCTGCCCGTTATAAGGGCCAGGATCCCTGTGCCAAGACATCAAAAGCACACCCCCTGGCCTATTCAGAGACCCACCACCGTCTCCCGCACCCACACCGCACGCGGGGAAGACCACGGGGCGCCGCACCGCGGCATACATAAGGGTACCCGCCTCGCCAGAAGCTGGCCCCCAAAACCTCCGGCCCCGCCCCGGCGTTCTACCCCCGCAGCTCCGGCGTCATGGTGGTCAAGCTCAAGCGATGGCAGCTGCCTGGACCGGGCGAAGGAAGCTGGTGGTGAGGACCTGACCATGTTACTTCGCCCCCCCCCTAGTCGATGACTTACCGCCACCCCCACCCGAGCCCCCCCGGCGCACCAGAGACCCCCCCCGCAGCGCGACCGCAAGACCCACCACCCCTGACACCCCCCACCGCCCCCAGCCCCGCCAGGTGCCACCCCCCCCACGCACTCCGAGCAGGCCCTCGCGCTGAGAGAATAGAGGTTGGCAACGCCGGGCCAGGAGACTCCGGCCTTCGCCGGAGTCTCCTGCGCTCCGTGGTCTCAAGTCGGCTTCTTGGGTGGTCATCCGGTTACAGACCCGTCCTGCAGGCGTCAAGAGCACCGCGCAACCGGGTTCGGCAATAGCAAGGGCGGTGGCCGATAAGCGAACCCCCGACCTAGGTCGGAGGGCGCAATGGATTGCTGTGGGGCCTTAGCGGCGGACCGCAGCGCTGGCGATCTACTTCACGAAGCGGTGTACACGGTTGCCTTCGGCTGTCATGAGCTGTACGATATACGCGCCTGCGGGAAGCCCCGCCAGCGAATGCGCGGATCGTTGCGCGGCCACAGGTTGAGCCATTTGTCGGCCCGCGCCATCGAACAGGCGGATCTCCTGCACGCGTCCGGCGGGGTCTTGCACCACCAGGACATCCAGCGCCTGATCGTACCGTACGCTGATCTCGGCCAACGCGGCTTCTTCAACACCAACAGGCGCGCATCCGGGGGCCGCAGGAGCACTGCCGTAGTTGAACACCACACCGTTCGCCCCGCACGTGTTGATGGTAGTGCCCGTCCCTTGGTCGGAGATGGCCGAAGCCGATGTGCAGTAGACAACGTTATTGTTGCCGAAGATGCCCATGGCTACGGTGCCCTTGTAGCGGATGGTGTTGTTGTTGCCGGTGGGGCCGTTGAAGAAGCCATTGGGCTCCACCCAGAAATTATTGTTGCTGCCGCTGAACACCTGCTGGAACGCGCTGTTGCAGATCCAGAAGTTCGCGCCGCTTTGCGTATGGTTGGCGGCTGTTGAACTGGAGATCACAATGGCGTTCGCCGGGATGGAGCTGCTGCATTGCCCCATGGCCCCTGCGCAAGTGAGCAGGATGAAGGAAAGGGTAAAGAGCTGTTTCATGAGGATGGGTTTGGATAACGAATGTAGAAGGAAAGGCGCATGGCCCCCCGCCCTCGCGGACCTTTAGCGCACGCAAGGTCTTCCGCGAGCACCGCACTTTACGCAGACCTCCGAAGGCTCCAGTGTTGCGCCACGTGAGCGAGCACGGCGGCCCCTGCGGCCCTTGAGCCCGGAACTGTCAACCAGCTTGCCCGTGTCGGTGCCATCAGGAATCCCAAGCCCCTGGGTGGTCGTTGGCTCCTGCCGGTTTGGGCGCCTTGCCATAGATGGAATCGGTGTGCAGGTATTTGGAGATGAGGAAGGCGAGGGATGCGGTGATCATGAGCGGCACGAACAGCGCATAGCCGCCGGTGATCTCAGCGATGAGGAAGATGGCCGTGAGCGGCACATGCACGGTGCCGCTGAGCACGGCCGCCATGCCCACCACCGTGAAATTCACCTCGTTCAGTTGGGTGATGCCGAGCAGGTTCACGGTGTGCGAGAACGCGAAGCCGAGCATGGCGCCGATGAAGAGCGATGGGCCGAACATGCCGCCGTTGCCACCGGCGTGGATCGTGAGGCTTGCCGCGACCACCTTGAAGAGCATGAGCCCCACGGCCAGCCACACGATGTTCCACGCGCCCAGCGGCAGTTGGAAGGGAGCATAGAGCGCCAGCGCGCTGGCATCGTGCGAGAGCAGCAGGCGCACACTGTCGTAGCCTTCACCGAACAATGGCGGGAAGAGGAAGATGAGCGCACCCAATACCAACGAACCGACCACGGCTTTCTTCCACACGTTCGTGATGCGGCCGATCAAATCGGCGGTGTGGTGGTACAAGCGGATGACGTACATGGAAAGCCCGGCACTGGCGAAGGCCAGCAACACATAGAAGGGGAGCGCGGCCGCGCTCCATGAATCCGTGATGAGCACGAAGGGCTGCCCGAAATAGGTGAGCGAAGAGAGCAGCGTGGCAGATGCTGATGCGATGAGCACCGGAACCACCAGCGTCAGGGCGTTGTTCACCAGCACGATCTCCAGGGCGAAGACGGTACCCGCGATCGGTGCGTTGAAGATCGCCGCGACACCGGCCGCTGTTCCGCTGGCAAGCAGCAGCAGCCGTTCTGCAGCACCGAAGCGCATCCAGCGCGCCGTGTTACTGCCGATGGCCGCACCGGTGATGGCCAGCGGAGCCTCCAAACCAGCGGAGCCGCCGAAGCCCATTGTCACAATGCTCGTCACCACTTGCGACCAGGTCTTGTGCCGGGGCACCACCGCTGCGTTCAGATGCACATCCTTGAGCAGGTTCGGCAGCCCACGGCCCAGGTCGCCGTGCAGGAAGAGCCGGGTGATCCATACCGAGCCGAGGATGCCGATGCATGGCAGGAGCAGTACGAGATACACATGGCGGCTGCTGAACAGGGCCTGGTTCGCGAAGCCGGTGGTGAAGTGTACTCCTTTCTTGAGCGCGATGGCGCACAACGCGGCCACCAGCCCGATGAGCACGCTCCCGATCACCAACGATGTGCGCGGTCCCATGTAGCGCTGCCGCACGATAGCAACCTGCGCAACGCTCCGATCGACAAAGGACCACATGGTGCAATGTTAGCCCATGCCAACTGAGCACGTGCATGGTCTCCCGCTTCGAGGGTTCGATGACAGCAGTGGAGGGCCGTATCCTACTTCTCCGGTCTGTTTCGCCGCTACCATGGCTTGTGCGCTGGGGCGTTGATCCTTGTGCCCATGGTCGCGCTCACGCCCTGTCCACCACCATCTTGAAGCCCACGCCATGCACGTTCACGATCTGCACCTTGGGATCGAGCTTCAGGTACTTGCGCAGGCGGCTGATGAACACATCGAGGCTGCGGCCGAGCAGCTGCTCGCTAGCCGAGCATCGTTATCAGTAGCTTGCGTGTCATGAGGGGCATGGAGTGCATTCGCCTGAGTTGCGGTCTCATACTCATCCAACTTGCATGTGCTAGCGCGAGCGGGCAGTCATTTCTCTCCAACGCACAAGTATTCGACTTCCAGCCCGGCGATGTGTTCCAGTCGAAGTTCCAGACCGGAGACTTGTGGACCAGCAACCCGCCGGTCTATCGAACGGATACCATCTTATCGAGATATGACACACCAGGGCTTGACACGGTCATCTACACCATCAAGCGTTGGACGCTCGCGTATTCGAATATTCCGAACACGCCACCATCCATCTCGCATACGCTGGATTCGCTCGTGGTCACGGACCTGGCGGATTCGGCAACACAATTCATCGGAGCATACCTGTGCCCTCCGATGCACGATTCGATCGGTACGGTGGCCGAAGGTTGCGACCGGACCACATGGTTCCAGTATCCTTCCGACACCTGTTACTTCGAGGCGAATGGTTGGCTCAGTTGGGTGATCGAAGGCTGCGGCGGGCCTTATTACACGTACGGCTGGGATCAGACATACGGCTCATCACGCCTCATTTACTTCCACAAGGGAGCGGAATCGTGTGGTTCGTTCACTGACTTGCCTTCGGTTGTTCCGGATGGAGGTTCAATTCCTTCAGTTGTGATGAGGTTGGAT
>JADJTW010000026.1 GCA_016710965.1 Flavobacteriales bacterium | reverse complement strand
ATCCATCAGGTTCTGACCATTGGCCAATTGGCCAATGGTCAGAACAACGATCATTAGTTGAGCACGAGTGGTCATTCTAAAATGGTGAGCTTGGCACTACCTAAATGGTGCTGCTCAACGACCAAACTTACGGTGTAGAGCCCCGCACCCAGCGACCGCACCTCGGTTTCGATGAGACCGGTGCGGCCAGCCAAGAGATAGCGCGCACCAAGCGGCCCAGCGGGTCTCGCAGTTCCAAGCTACCGGCTTCCATGCCGAGCGGCACGGTGAAGGCCACGCGATCGCGTGCTGGATTGGGGAATACCCCGATGAGCGGTTGTTCCATGTTGCTGCGTTCACGCTTGCGCCAGTGATGAGTGCTCTTCAACTCTGCGGGTATCACGGGAATGGGCAGGCTGTCGATCGCTCCCAACTCCAAGGCCGTTGCCCAGGCCAGGGCGCCACCGGCTGGGGCATGTGCGTAAGCCATGTCCACCAATTCGCTTACCTGAGTGGCATTCGCAGTGCTCCAATCAGCCGCCAAGGCGGTGCGCAGGCCACCCCATTGCAGCAAGCCCTCTATTCCCTTGGCGACCTGCATCGGCTTGATTGCGTTCGCGGTGCTCCAGTCGTTCTGCATCAGCGCCAGGAGGTAACGCCCACGCATGCCGTCGTCCAACGAGTCGGCCAGCATGATGGCCTCCAAGGCGGGACCCCGGTTGGTCAGGGTGCTGTCCATTGCCCAAGCCTGCACGAGGCGGTTCTGCATGAAGGTCTTTTCCTGCAAACGCAGCACGATCTCCCGCTCCATAACCTGCTTCGCCGCCGCCACCAGCGTAGAGCCGCAGCAGATCGTAGAAATAGGTGGGCAAGTCGGCGTTCTCGTCGATCGACTGCCACACCCATCCACTGAGCGGACTGTTCTGGATGAGCACTTGGGTAAGGTGCCATGCATCCATGGGTTCGCTGCGTTTGAGCATGGTGATCAACACCGAATCGCTCAAGGGGTAGTTGGCGAGCAACGTATCGCGCAAGGCGTGGCTAGGGTGCCAGGGCATGTACCCGATCATCTCCACAAGGAGGCTGGTCTGCATCTTGTCCACGGTACCACGGTAGATGTTCACCGCGCTGCGCAATTGTGCTTGCTTGCTGGTCAGATCGCTGGTGTACTGTGCGATCATTTGCGGATCAAGTGGGCCGAAGTCCAGGTGACCAAACGCGCATTGCACGGTCTTGACGAAAGGATCCGGGCGTTCATGGCCGAGCAGATCGTAGAAGTACTCGCCAGTTGTCGAAAGCGGATCCCCGAACTGATCATCAATACACTCTTGGCGCTGCTCTGGACTTGCGGCGTGCTCGTAGAAGTGGTAGTTCACATACAGGCCGGTGGGTGCGGTGGCAGCGACCAGAGTATTGAACAGAGTGGGACCACCAAGACCACATGTGCCCAAGGTGAGGAATTGGTTGTTCGGATAGTCGATCGGGTCATCACCAATGCCTTGGTCATGCCGTAACCAGCCATCCTGCAAGATCAATCGATCATAAAGGTTCCCGGTATGGTCGCCACAACGCAACCGCAGGCCGGCACGGTGCTGGGCACACTGCCTTCCGCATGCCTGCCCTGCACCACGCAGCCGAAGTGCGTATCGGTGAAGGTGTTGTTGCGTATCTGGTTGTCCTGCAGGCTGTTGCCCATGAAGTACACACCCACGCTGGGGCACGCTTCCGCCCCGATCTGTGAAGGTGTTGCGCCCACGGTGTAGCCTTCGGCGTTGTAAAGCGTGAGGCCCACGCTGGGGTCGGAGAGCGGAGTCGCATTGGCCATGGTAGTGAAGGCGTTATTGGTAACCACTCCGCCGGTGCTCCCTGGATCGACCACGCCGTGGCTGTTGTTGAAGAAGGCCATGCCATCCACCTCGTACACCTCGGCTGGGTCGGGCACGCTGGCTACCACGCCTGCATAAAGCCTCCATGCGGTTGTTGGTGTAGTTGGAATAGCCGAGGCAGCGGAATGCAGCATCGTGCTGTTGATGCCGATGCCACGCTGGTTGATGGCGAACTGGGTCAAGGCGGTATTGCGGAAGCGGGAATTGGCGACCAGAATGCCGTTCACATCCTGCAGCCCATGCCAGCCCACAGCATTGCCACTTGGCCAGTCGGGTGTCGTCTCGAAAGTGCAGTTGTGGAAGTTGCCGAAGTAGCTTCAGTTCAACCCCGCCTACGATGCGGTGGTAGTTGGTGATGCGCACTCAGTCGATGCAAGTGCGGAAGGTGGATCCCAATGCCAGCACACGGCCGCCGAAGGAGCCGCCTGCGGGAGTAGCAATGTCAACCTGTCGCGCGCGCCAGACGCCGACCTCCGCATGTTCCACGATCGAATTGGTCAGGAAGAGCTTCCCTTGTTCTGTGGTTGATTGAGTGAGATCGGCCGAGTTGCCTTCCACGCGGATGCCGGGCCAGCGCGCACCAGGGCAATCCAGGCTGGTGAGCGTCGAGTTGTTGGCGGTGAGCCGCGCCCCACGCTGGATGATGATCTTGGCATCGGCCTCGAAGCGCAACTCCATGTTGTTCAAGGTTAGTCCGGTGCCAGTGGGTATCACAAGATCGTCACTGAACACCAGCACTGCGCTGGTACCCATAAGGGTTAACACCCGGGGTCCATGTGGTGATTCCTTGGGCGGTGTGCCCTTCAACTACACCATTGCCGTGGGTAGAAAGGAAGTTGCAGCAGAGCGCGCGATTGGCCGCTTGCAAATACGGATCTCCAGCCACCCCGATGTCAAGGAAGCGCGGGCGGGCGTAGGTGGGAGCGGTAGTGAAGCTGCCTGGGTCGAGTTGAGCGGGCGAGACGGCACCTAGCGGTGTGGCCTCATAAGAGACACCGCTCGGGGTTTCAACCCCATCGAGGGCAACTACCCCGTTCAGCTTGGGTATGTAAACAGAAGCACCAAGCCCGTTGGCCGAAGTGTTCCTGTAGATCCTACAGCGCGTGGCCTCCGGGTATAATGCCGAAGGGAGGACCGAAGTGAGGTCGGTACTGATGCCAGTCTCCAATTCGATGTGCTCTACAAAGGGTTGCCATGTTGCGCAGTCCGTGGTCTTTTCCCCGGTCACGAAAACACCGTGCCCATCCGGCCGCAAGGCGCAACCGCGAACACCGGGTTGCAACGTATTGGCCCCTTCCGTAATGCCGAAACCAGGACATCCAATTGGATTGGCATGCAACTCGAACCCCTCGAACTCACTGGGCACATAAACCCCGGTCAACGCATCGAACTTGAGCACCGCGAGGTTGTAACTGCCGATGAAGCTCGGATAGGGACTGAGGCTGAAGTTGTCCGCGATGGCCACAACGTTGGCCCCGTTCGGCATGTTGCTGTCAAGTGCAAAGAGCGCATCTGCATCCCGGTAGTACTGCTTGTGCTGCACTTGCACACCGGTAATGTACGTGGGCACGTAGTCCAGTGCAGCGTCGTTCGGCAGTGGGTCCACTTGGAAGATGCCATTGCCCGTTAGTTTGTAGGTGTAAACGCGGTCTGGCAGGATGAAGTACAGCCACTGGCGCCACCGGGCTGTTGCGAGGCCACCACACGCAGCAGGGGGGCGATCGACTTGCCCACCGGGTCGCTGACCAAGCGGCCAGTCTTGAAATTGTACGGGGACCCGGACGGTAGAACGGCGTTCTCGAACAAGTTGTGAAAGGTGCTTCCGGATGCCCATGCCCGAACATGGGATACTGGGCGGAAGGCAAATCCTCAATAAAGCTGAGCAACCGACCTTTCCGCGAGGGTGGTCCAGATGGGAACTTCGGATTGTCCGCGTTCATATCGAGAATGCTCCACTGCACATGCGACCCATCGTAGCTGAGGTCACGCGGTCTTGCCGAAAAGAGATAGAAGAGGCCGCATTGACCCGGGACCGGGACACTGATGAATTCCATCACCCCAGGTTCCAGACAATCCTCGCAGCCTGCCGCACGGTCATCGGCGATCAAGTAGCCGTTGCCATCATACAGGTTGCCATCCACGGCGAAGAAAAGGAGCCGCCCATCGCCCGTGGTGCGCACATGTTGCGAGCGCAGCACCGGCACATTCGCGTGGTATTGCAAATCGGGGTCGTACAAAGTGTTATTGGGTTCGGGTAGCGCTTGTGGCGGCCTCACGGGAGCGCCGTTGTTACCAGGTGGCAGAATGACGCCCTGAGTACCAATGGCCTAAGCATCCGCTTGCCCCTTCACCTCCATCCCGACCCTCCCCAAAGGATAAGCCTGCCGCCACCACTGCGGTCTTGAAAAGCGCGTTCCGAGTTCTCATGTTGGAAGGGTTTGTTCGCGGCCGTGTTGCCGCCACCAAACCTTTCGGAACGCACCTTGGAATTCCGTCCCATTTCCTGAAATGCCGTTCCATTGCTTGACCACTATCGCTTCATTCTTTGACCATTTCGCTTCAGCTCCTGGAATTATGTTCCAGATCCTAACTGAGCGTGCGCATTCTATGACCTGTAGAGAATGATGCATCCTTGGCATTGTCCTCCAGCGCTTGCAAGCGGCAGACGACTAAATTGGGCCTTCCTCTTGCCAGGACCATGTTCGGCGATCGACTGAAGGCATATCGCAAAAGCCTCGGACAAACCGAGGATGAGATGGCCGAGCACTTGGGTATGAGCAAGAGCACCTATTGGCGCTTAGAGCACACGGCCAAACCGCTCCTGTACCGCGTGGAGCGATCAACAAGGCGTTCCCAGTGAACGCTTATGAATGGTTGCAGGAGGAACCTGCTCCTTCCGGCAGTTCGGTACTGGATGCTGGTCCGCGTGTGGTACATGAAGCCCGAGCGATCACCGAGCAACAAGGAGCCGGAAGACGCCAACTCCATGGGAATGAAGTCGATCGGGCGCATGATGGACCTTGTGGAATGGCTCCTCAAACGATCACGCGGGGGGGATAAGTAAACCCATTTCAGGACAAGCCGCGTTGGCTTGAACTTCCCCAAAAGCAACGGGGTCCCGTTTGAAGCCCCGTCACCGCCCGTTGGGTCCGTTCGGGCTGTCGGCACAGGAAACCCTGTTATTCGCAGTAGATAAGCAACATTTCCTCCACGCTTCGCTCGCCCAAGTCGTGCGCTTGGTGCAGCGCTTCACAGCCTTCTTGCTTGCGGTCCATGCGGAAGAGCACAACGGCTTTCTGCACATGTGCTTGACTGAGAGTAGGTCCAATTCCAGGGCGCGCTCCAGGTCGGCAAGCGCCTCATCGTCCTGGTGCATGGCTCCCAGCACGATGCCGCGATCGCACCACCCGAAAGCGTTGTACGGCGCAAGGGCGATGAGCCTGTCATAGCACGACTTTGCGGCGGGCAGGTCGTTCTTGGCCATGGCGAAGTGGCCCAAGTGCAGCAGAGCGTGCTCCGCAGAGGGCCCCGTAGGGCGCAGTTCACGATCTTCAGCAGGTCCTTTGTAGCCGTTGCTTCGGCCCCCTGGCGGGCGCGCACTTCCGCACGGCGCAACACGCTGTGTACGTCATCGGGTTCCAGCGACAAGGCGTGATCGAAGTCCTGCACGGCGCCGACAAGGTCGTTGCTGCCCAAACGAGTGACACCACGGTAGTACCAGGTCTTGGCATTGGCGGGGTCGGCGAGCGCTGCGCGGGTGAACGCTTCCTCGGCCTTCTTATGCTCTTCGTTGCGCAAGGCGCTCATCCCGGCGAGCATGTCGCCGTCTGCGTTTTGCGCCTGAACGAGGGTACTGGAGATGAGGAGGATGGAGGTGGTCAGGTTCTTCATGGCGCGCCCTGCAACGGCAGCTGGTGTGGGAAAGTTCCCGATCGGTTGTGGAAAGATGCGCGGGCTGGCCAGGGTGGGGTGGAGGGGAACGGGGATAGCTTCGGCGCACCATTCCCACCCATGCTGCTCAACAGCCAACCCATCTCGGAGGATTTCGGCTATCTGGTCTTGCGCGTTTCCGCCGCCGGTACCATGCTTTGGCAGCATGGTTGGCCCAAGCTCATGGGCTTCGCGGAGCGCATGGACAGCTTTGCCGATCCCATCGGGCTGGGCCCCACGTTCTCGCTCATCCTCATCGTCTTCGCCGAGGTCCTATGCAGCCTGCTCGTTGTCCTGGGTCTGTGGACCCGCGTTGCCTTGGTGCCATTGATCATCGGCATGTCGGTTATCGCTTTCCCTGGTCAAGAGCGGGAGCCGTTCGCTGAAAAGGAACTGGCCGTGGTCTACCTTCTGCGCCTTCATCGCCCTGCTCTTTACCGGCAGTGGTCGATTCTCGGTCATCGCATCTCCTTCAAGTGAAGGACCAGGGCCTCGTGTGGGCATAAGGTTCAAAGTTTAGGGACCAGGTAAGGTCTTCGACCGCCGGGGCTTCCTACTTTCAGCCGCGCAAAACAAGCCCGCCCACATGAATCAACGCCTACGCCTGTATTCCGCTGTGATCGCTGCCGCCAGCCTGCCGCCCCCGACAACGCCCGTGATCGCCTTCACGGCGAACAGCAGCCAGCTCACCGGCACCTACGGCAACCCCAGTTGCGTGGTGGATATGAACGGCGACCACCTCGACGATGTGGTACCGCTTCAACGGCAATCAGCTCACCATCGCCTTCCAGCAGGCAGGCGGTGGCTTCTCGAACAGAGCTTCATCACCGCTACGGTGAACCCGAACTGGAGCATCTGCGCTGGCGACCTTGACGCCAACGGCTACAACGACCTGTTGCTGGGCAATGGCAGCGCCAATTCCTTCCTGCTCGCCAACAGTGATGGTTCCGCTTACACCGAGCAGTACTTCTCGCCATACATCTTCAGCCAGCGCACCAACATGGCCGACATCAACAACGATGGCATGCTGGACGCCTGGAGCTGCCATGATGTGGGCCTGAGCAAACCGTACCGCAACACCGGCGCAGGGTGATGGTGGAAGACCAGAGCACGATCCAACAAACCGTTACGGCCGGGGCAACTACGCCACGGTATTCTGCGACTACGATGAGGACGGCGACCTGGACCTGTACTTCAGCAAGTGCCGCAGTGGCGCGCCCATCGGCGATGCACAGCGCATCAACCTGCTCTATCGCAACAATGGGAATGGAACTTGGACCGAAGCAGGCGCCGCAGGCGGGTAAATGATGGGTCGCAGAGCTGGATCAGCGTATTCGAGGACTTCGACAACGATGGCGACTTCGACTTCTTCGTGGGAACCACGCGGCCCGGAGCACGCCAACCGCTTCTATCGCAACAATGGTGATGGCACCTTCACGGACATCATTGCGACCACGGGCCTCAACGCCGGAGCGCTGGGTGCTTGGGAGGGCAATGGCGGCGATTTCGACAATGATGGTTGGGTGGACCTGTTCACCGAGGCTGGTGGCGGCATCTGGCGCAACAACGGCAATGGCACCTTCCGAACTTCGCCATCGGTGTGAGCGAGGGTGGCATCGGAGACTTGAACAACGACGGGTGGCTGGACATCCACCTGGGGCAGACCATCCGCTACAACAACGGCGGCAGCAACCATTGGGTCAAATTCGAGCTGCAAGGCATCTTCAGCAACAAGAACGGGATCGGGGCTCGTTTGAAGCTCTATGGTCCTTGGGGCATGCAAACGCGTGAGATCCGCAGCGGCAACGCGTTCAGCCACATGAGCACCTTGCAAGCGCACTTCGGGCTCGGCACGGCCACGGCTATCGATTCGGTGGTGATCAGCTGGCCCAGTTGTGTCCGAACCGTTCTCGCTGGACCGGTATCGATCCAATTGCACATTGTTCCTGAGGGGAATGCACACTGGGGCCCATCGAGGATCATAGGCAGCGCCACCATCTGCACGGGTCAGGACCGTCACGCTCAACGCGCCCACCGGATTCGAGAACTATATGGAGCAATGGTTCCACCGCCAGTTCGATCACGGTATCGCAAAGCGGCAATTTCTCCGTGGTGGGAATCGGTGAGAACAATTGCGCCGCCGTTTCCAACAGCGTCGCGGTGAGCGTGGTCACCAGCGAACAACCGATCACCATCAATGGCGATGACGAGTTCTGTCAGGGAAACACGGTTGAACTGGTAAGCAGCGTTGGCACGAACGCGATCTGGAGCAATGGTGCCACCGGTGCTTCGGTGCTCATCGGTGCTTCGGGCGACTATACCGTTACCGCCGATGGCGCGTGCGGTGCGGCGACCAGTGCTCCCGTGACGATCACGGTCAACCCCGCTGCCGCTGTTCCCGTAGCCGATGATGTGACCATTCCCGCCGCCGGTACGGCCGACCGACTGGCTGCCGGCGACAATGTCGAGTGGTACGACTCCGAATTCGGTGGGACAGAGGTCGCCGCAGGCTAATCCTGGACCACGCCGTTCCTGAACACCAACACCACCTACTGGGCCGAAGCCAACACTAAGTACGGCGGCCAGCTCATGGACGGTGGCAAGCCCGATAACAGCGGCGGTGGTGGTCTGCCCTCTACCGGTTCGCAGAGCTTCTTCACTGCGTGGGAGCCGTTCACCATCGAGACGGTAACGGTATACGCCCTTGGCGATGGCGTACGCACCGTGAATCTCTGCGATGCCGCAGGTACAGTGATGGCGACGGCCAGCTTCGACCTCACCGATGGCATGCATGTGATCGCGTTGGACTTCGCTGTGCCCATTGGTGTGGACCTCTGGCCTGCGCTGCCCGGAAAAGAACCTGTTCCGCAATAATGCTGGTGTTGCTTATCCCTGCGCCATCGGCACCATGGGTGAACTGACCAACAGCGGCTTCGGGCACCGGTTATTACTACTACTTCTACGACTGGAAAGTGCGCACCCCTTTGGTGCAGTGCCCCAGCGTGCGCGACCCCGCCACGGTGTTCATCGGCACCGTAGGTGTGGTTGAAACGACTGAGAATGCACTACGCATCTATCCCAGCCCTGCGACCGCTTTGGCGCGCGTTGAAGGCGTACGGATCGGTGAGCGCATCACGGTATTCGATGCGCAAGGCCGGGT
Organism: Flavobacteriales bacterium; assembly: GCA_016710965.1. Classification (GTDB taxonomy): domain Bacteria; phylum Bacteroidota; class Bacteroidia; order Flavobacteriales_F; family PHOS-HE28; genus PHOS-HE28. Next base: position 16,000 of record JADJTW010000026.1, on the reverse strand, counting down.
TGCCGTGCAACCGGTTCGCCGGCAACGATGGCTTGGCTGTGGTGAACATTGAGATGCTTGCCCCCGGTGCGTACACCGTTCGCGTGAACGGCAACGATCGGGACCGGGTGCTCGACCTGACGATCATGCGTTAGACCAGTTGCACTTCATTGAACGCCCCTTCGGTTCGCCGGAGGGGCGTTCTCTCTTGCAATGATCCGTTCCTTTGGGCGAGTTCAAGAGCATGGCAGCAGCACCTGATTTCGCACCTACGATCATCGAGGGCAACACCTTCAAAGGAGGCAGCATCGAACTGGGCGGCGCGTTGCTGAACGGTGAAGTGCCAGCAGGCTGCACCGTGAAGGTGCCGCTGCGCACCATGAACCGCCATGGCCTTATCTGCGGCGCCACTGGCAGTGGCAAGACCAAGACGCTACAGGTGCTGGCGGAACAGCTTTCACTGCAAGGTGTGCCAAGCCTGCTGATGGATGTGAAGGGAGACCTGAGCGGACTGGCTGCGCCGGGCACCACCAACGAGAAGATCGAAGCACGCCACGCCAAACTGGGCATCGCCTACGCACCGCAAGGGCTTCCGGTGGAATTGCTGAGCCTGAGCAAGGAACCCGGTGCTCGACTGCGAGCCACCATAAGCGAATTCGGCCCTGTGCTGCTCGGACGCATCCTTGAACTGAACGATACGCAGCAAAGCGTGCTCGCTCTGGTCTTCAAGTACTGCGACGACAATGGACTGCCATTGCTCGATCTCAAGGATCTGCGCCGCATCCTGCAGTTCACCATTGCGGAAGGAAAGGAGGACATCAAGAAGGTGTACGGCCAGGTGAGCCCCGCCACGGTGAACATCATCCTGCGCAAGCTCATCGAGATCGAGCAACAAGGCGCCGAGCAGTTCTTCGGCGAGCACTCCTTCGATGTGAACGATCTGCTGAAGCTCCACGATGGCAAGGGCGTGGTGCATATCGTGCGGCTGACGGACATCCAGGATCGGCCCCGCCTGTTCAGTACGTTCATGCTGTGCCTGCTGGCCGAGATCTATGCCACCTTCCCCGAGGTGGGTGATCCCGAGAAGCCCAAGCTTGTCCTGTTCATCGATGAGGCGCACCTCATCTTCAATACGGCCACGAAAGCCCTGCTCGAGCAGATCGAGACCATCGTCAAGCTCATCCGCTCGAAAGGCGTGGGCGTGTACTTCTGCACGCAGGACCCCTCCGACGTGCCGGAAAACGTGCTCGGCCAGTTGGGCCTGAAGGTGCAACACGCGCTCCGCGCTTTCACCGCCAAGGACCGGACCACCATCAAGCGCACGGCCGAGAACTATCCGATAACGCCGTACTACGACACCGAGGAGCTGATCACATCGCTCGGTATCGGCGAAGCCCTGGTGACCGCCTTGAGCGAGAAGGGAACACCCACGCCGCTCGCACATACACTCCTGCGCGCGCCCATCAGCCGCATGGACATCTTGAGCCCCTTGGAGATCGATGGCCTGGTCGCGCGCAGTTCACTTGCGAAGACCTACAACGAGGTGATCGACCGCGAGAGCGCTTCGAAATGCTGGAGAGGAGGATGAAGGAAATCGAAGGGAAGAAGGAAGAGAGAGAGGTGAAGCGGGGCGAGCCGGGTGCGCTTGAGAAAGTGACGCGCAACCCCATTGCTCGCCAGGTCGGTAATACCATCGCGCGCGAACTAACGCGCGGTCTGCTTGGTGTTCTTGGCATCCGCAGCACCACAAGGCGTCGCAGCAGGGGACTCTTCGGCTAGCGCACGTGAAGGACCCGGCATCTCCGGGCTTCCCGCTTCATCTTCGAATGCCTATTCTCCTGCGGCTTCCGCGCGCTTTATCTCCTGGTCCAGGATCTCGTCCATCACCTTCAGCTCCTGCTCGCTCACTTTTCGGTCAGTGCGCGCCTGCTTCTTCATGAAGCGGAACATGGCAGCCTTGCGCACTTCGTAGGCCACATACACGGTGTATTCCTTGGTCTCTTCGTTGAAATAGGTCTCTTCGCCCACTTTGCGCAAATCGGCCAATTGGGTATCCATCACCTCGCGCGCAAGGCTCTGGAACTTGTCGGCGACATCAGCTGCATCGGCATTCGCTGTCTGGCCCAAGTACTGGTCGGCCACTGCACGGATATTGGTTCCCACTTGAGCGCCCATCTGGTGCTTCGCTTCGATATCGGCCTTGCCACGAGCAATGTTCTGGTTGGTGCTGGCGCCTGAAGCCGTGCTGCGGAACCAGGCGGCGTTGCTTTGGTACTTGCCGCCGCTGAAGGGCTGATCGACCTTCTTTCCCGCCGGGCTGGTTGTCTTGGCGCAGGAGGAGAGGAGGAATAGGATCGCCAGGGCCGGCGCAGTGATTCGGAACGTTTTCATGTTGGCTGGGCTTCTACCGCCGCTCGGCGGGATGGATGGTTCGGCCCAAGGTCTGAAAATTCCATGCCGGGCCGTGTGCGAATGGGTGCCCGGTTGCATCTTCGGGTCCCCAAACCCAACCCTATGAGAGCACTGAAGATCGTACTCATCGTCATCGGCGTTCTTTTCGCCATTGTCGTCATACTTGGCCTTACCGGCTCGGACACCTATCGGTACGAGCGCTCGGTGACCATCGCGGCACCAAGCGAGCTGGTATTCGAGCATCGGTTCCTTGACCGCAATGGACAAGTGGAGCCCCTGGAACGACCTCGATCCGAACATGAAGAAGAACTTGGAAGGCACCGATGGCACGGTAGGCGCCAGGGCTACTTGGGAAGGCAATGAGGGAGTCGGCTCCGGCGAGCAACGGATCGATGAACTGGTGCCAGGTAAGATGATCCGAACGCATCTCACCTTCAAGGAACCTTTCACCAACGAAGCTGATGCGAGCATCGAGCTCGATGCGGCCGGTGATAGCACTCGCGTCACTTGGGCCATGTTCGGCGAGAATGGTTTCTGGAGCAAGGTCATATGCACCTTCATGGACATGGACGCCATGATCGGCAAGGACTTCGAGAAGGGCCTTGGCCGTTTGAAGGAGCAAGCCGAGAAGGCTCATGGCGAAGCGCCTAGCTACCAGATCACGACCGTCGAACGCCCGGCGATGCTGTACCTGGGCAAGCGCGAGGTGGTGAAGTGGGCCGACATGAAGGCCTTCTATGGCAAGCACTTCGGCGAAGGGATGGCGGCGTTAGGCAAGGCGGGAGTGGCGCCAGCCGGTGCCCCCAGCGGCGTGTTCTTCGTTTGGAACGTACAGGACCAAACTGCCGATATGATCGCAGGCATACCAGTCGCCATCGCTGACAAGTCGAAGCTGAAAGGCCTGGAGGTGTATGAAGCCCCAGCCAGCAAGGCGCTCATGATCGACTACACCGGCGGTTACAACAGCATGGCCGCACCGCACGAGGCGATGGACGCATATATGAAAACCAACAACCTCGAACTGAACACGAATGTGATCGAGGAGTATATCACCGGTCCCGGATCAGAGCCGGACAGCACCAAGTGGCACACGACCGTCCTCTACTACATCAAATAGGGACGCTGTCGATCAACTAAGAGCCCGGCCCTCGAGGCCGGGCTCTTTCGTTCGCCATCTTCGCACAATGGCGGTCCGTCTCAGCTATTGCCCGTATCGCCTGTTGTTCAAACGGCCCTTCGGCACAGCGCATGGCATGCGCGATGGCACAGATGCCCTCTTCGTCCGTGCGGAAGAGGACGGTATCACCGGATACGGTGAAACAACGCTGCCGCCATACCTGAGCGAGACGATCTCCGATTCGATCACCTTGCTAGGTTCTATGGAGTTGAAAGGCTTCTCTGCCGCCGAGCTTTTAGCGTGCTTGGAGAATAGCCCTGATCTGCTAGGGCAGAATCCTGGGTGCCGAGCAGGGTTGCACGTCGCGCTGCTCGATCTTTTTGGTCGGCGGAATGGGCGGTCTGTGCGCGATATGCTTGGCGTGGAGGATTCGAATTCGCCCATCACGCTTATGACGATCGGCATTTGCGAAACGCCAGAGGTAGCCGCTGCGCTGGCGGAATTGCCAGGAAGCGGGGCACTGAAAGTGAAGGTCGGGGATGCTGAAGCGACTTCACGGATCAGGATGATAAAGCAGCTGGACAACAGGAAGTTGTTCCTCGATGGAAACCAGGGATTGGGCGGGATCCAAGCGGCTCTTGACCTGATCACCGTTGTTGGCTCCGATCGGATTCTCGGTTTCGAGCAGCCATTCGAGCCTGGCCAGGGTGCCGAGCATGCAGAGTTGGCTCAGCGGTCGGGCGTAGTCGTCTTCGGCGATGAGTCCATTCGGTTTCCGGCTGACATGGATGGCTCGGCCGGGGATTTCAACGGGGTCAACATCAAGTTGATGAAGTGCGGCGGGCTCGACCGGGCACAGGCAATGCTGCGCGCGGGTAGAGAACGAGGCATGCATATCATGCTTGGAAGCATGAGCGAGAGCTCGCTGGGCTGTACGGCGATGGCACAATTGGCATCGGCAGCCGATATCGTGGATCTCGACGGCCCGTGGCTGATCAGCAATGATCCGTGGATAGGAATCGAGATGGCGGCAGGACAGCTGAAATGCCCATCAACTCCGGGGCTCGGCGTAGCGCCCAGGTATGATCTTGAGTTCATATCAATCGGCTCATAATTTATATTATGATAAGTTACATATAGCGCACTTCCAGCCCTAGAATCCACTCTCTACCAGAAGGCTTCAACCTGAAATGACAAAGCCGGACCAATGCCCGGCTTCGTCCCGATTGCATTCACTCTCGCCTACTGGACCTTGGCGAGCTTGTCTTTCATCGCTTGGTACTTCGCTTGGTCGTTCGTCTTGGCATACAGCTTCATGAGCTGCTGGATCGTCTGTACATCGCCGGGGTTCAGCGCATGGGCCTGCTCGAAGTACGGGACGGCCTTCAGATAGATGGCGTCTGCCCCGGTCTTGCACTTGGTGTATTCGGTATCGCTCTTCAGCTTGTTGCACTTCTCGTATTCGTAGGCCGCGCGGTTGTTGTAGAGCACACCAATGTTGAAATAGGCATCGAAGAACTTCGCATCAAGCTCAATGCTCTTCTTATAGGCTTCCTCCGCCTTCCCGTACCACTCCAGCATCGGAGCTTCCTCTTTGGCCTCGTTGGCCTTCTTGTCGTACAGGCCACCGAGCACCGACCACAGGACCGCGCTCCCGGGATCCTTGTCGAGCGCAGTCTTCACCCAGGTTTCCGCTTCATCGGAACGATCGGCGGCAAGCAGCAAGGTGATGAGGTCCAGCATGAGGTCCTTCTCATTGGGGTACCTGGCCAAGCCCTCCTTGGTGGTGGCAATTGCTCCTTCGCGGTCGCCAGCTTTGTTCTGCAGGCTGCTGATGTAACGGAACACCTCAGGCTTCGCGTAGCCGATGGCAACGGCCTCACGGTAGCGTTGGATGGCCATAGTTGCGTCCCCTTTCGCTTCGTACGCCAAGGCTGAATTGAACACCGCGTTGGTATCGACCTGGCCGAAGGACTTCGCGATCTGCTCGGAACGCGCGTATCGGGCTATAGCCCTGTCGTAGTCCTTTGCCGTGAAAGCATCGTTGCCTGCATTGAGAGAGGCGCCCTGGATGGCCAGCAGGGCCTGAGCGTTCTCGCGCTTGTACGCCCCTTTGGCATCCAATTCGTTCGCTTTCATGTAGCTCTCAGCAGCCCGATCCAAGGCTTCCGGGAATTTCTCCTTCAGAGCGGCGTCTTCGCCCAACGCGATCATGCGGTAGATGTCGCCACGATAGCGCCAGGTCTTCTCCGATACGCTGGTCTTGGGGTCGGTGGTCGCTGGATCGATGTACTCGGCGGCCTTGGCCAGATCGCCATCCTTCATGTAGTTATAGGCGTTCACCACATTGGCATTCTGGGCGGCAAGGCCCAGTGAGGCGCCGATGGCGAGGGTCGTCAGGAGGTGCTTCATCTCGGGTTGGACTGGTTCTTATTCTTCGGTCGGCGCGTTATCAACTTCGATGCCATCGGCTTGCGCGTCGGGTTCGGAGCCATCGGTAGGCGCAGCTGCAGGGGCATCCTCTTCATGCAGATCGCTGTCCACTTTGGCAACAGCGGCGATCTGGTCTCCCTTGCGGAGGTCGATCAGGCGCACCCCTTGCGTGGCGCGACCTAGCACTCGCAGTTCGTCGAGCCCGATGCGGATGGTGATCCCCTGTCGCGTGATGATCATGCAGTGGTCCTGCTCGCGCACGTCCTTGATGGCCACAAGCACGCCGGTCTTTTCGGTCACCTGCAGCGTCTTCACGCCTTTGCCACCGCGGTTGATGATGCGATAGTCTTCCAACGAACTGCGCTTGCCGTAGCCGTTCTCGCTCACCACCAGCACCTGGCGGGTGGCCACCTCGTTCTTGTCTATGGTGATCATCCCGACGACTTCGTTGCCGCGGCTTCCTCCTTCGAGGTTCATGCCGCGTACGCCGCTGGCATTGCGGCCCATGGGACGCACATCATCCTCTTCGAAGTGGACTGATTTGCCGTCGCGACTGGCGAGCACGATGTGGCTGGTCCCGTTGGTTAGTCGCGCTTCGAGCAGTTCATCGCCTTCGCGGATGCCCACGGCGATGATGCCGTTGGCGCGCGGGCGGCTGTATGCTTCCAGCGTGGTCTTCTTGATGATGCCGTTCTTGGTGCAGAGCACGACGAAGTGGCTATTGAGGTAGTCCTCGCTCTTGAGGTCGGTGATGTTGAGGTAAGCCACCACTTTGTCGTCGGCCTCCAATTGCACCAGGTTGATGATCGCCCGGCCCTTGCTCTGGCGGGTACCTTCCGGGATGTCGTAGACGCGCATCCAATAGCAACGCCCCTTCTGAGTAAAGATGAGCATGTAGTTGTGGTTGGTGGCCACGAACAGATGCTCCAGGAAATCCTCGTCGCGGGTGGTGCTGCCCCGCGCGCCTTGGCCGCCACGTCCTTGCGTGCGGAATTCGTTGAGCGAAGTGCGCTTGATGTAGCCCAGGTGGCTGATCGTAACCACCACGGCCTCATCGGCGATGAGGTCTTCCATGCGCATATCGCCGCTGGCTGCCACGATCTGGGTCCGTCGCTTGTCGCCGTACTTCTCCTTCATCTCCAAGGTCTCGTCCTTGATGACCTGCATGCGCAGACCCTCGTCTGCGAGCAGTGCCTTCAGTTGGGCGATGGTCTTCATCAGCTCGGCGTGCTCGTCGCGGATCTTGTCGCGCTCCAGGCCGGTGAGGCGCTGCAGGCGCATGTCCAGGATGGCCCTGGCCTGGATCTCACTTAGGCCGAACTGCGTCATCAAGCCCTCGCGTGCCTCGTCGGGTGTCAGGCTGCCACGGATGAGCGCGATGACAGCGTCCAGGTGGTCGAGGGCGATGAGCAGGCCCTCGAGGATGTGAGCGCGTTCCTCTGCCTTCCGCAGGTCGAACTTCGTACGCCGGATGATCACATCCATGCGGTGATCTACGAAGCGTGCGATCATCTCCTTCAGGCCTAGCAGCATGGGGCGCCCGCCGACGAGCGCGATGTTGTTGATGCTGAAGCTGGTCTGCAGCGCACTGAACTTGTATAACTGATTGAGCACCACGCTGGCCATGGCATCGCGCTTCACCTCGTACGCGAGGCGGATGCCGGTGCGATCGCTGTAGTCGTTCACATCGCTCAATCCTTCGATGCGCTTCTCATTCACTAGGTCCGCCACGCCCTTGTACAGCTGCACGGCTTTGTTGGTCTGGTAGGGAATCTCGGTGCAGATGATGGTCTCGCGGCCGGTCTTCTGGTCCTCTTCGATATGGCATTTGGCGCGCAGCACGATGCGGCCGCGGCCTGTTTCGTAGGCCTCCCGGATGCCATCGGTACCGTAGATCACCCCGCCTGTCGGGAAGTCTGGACCCTTTACATGCTGCATCAAACCCTCGGTGGTGATCTCTTTGTCCTCGATGAAGGCAGCAATGCCATCGCATACCTCGCTGAGGTTGTGTGGTGCCATGTTGGTGGCCATGCCCACCGCGATCCCTGCCGCACCGTTGACCAGCAACGTGGGGATCCTCGTCGGCATCACGCTGGGCTCCTCCAGCGTATCATCGAAGTTGGGCCGCATGTCCACGGTCTCTTTGTCCAGGTCGGCGAGCACTTCCTCGGCTATCTTCTTCAAGCGCGCCTCGGTGTATCGCATCGCTGCCGGACTGTCACCATCGATGCTGCCGAAGTTGCCCTGGCCGTCGACCAAGGGATAGCGCAGGCTCCACTCCTGCGCCATGCGCACCATGGCGTCATAGACACTGCCATCGCCATGCGGGTGGTACTTGCCCAGCACCTCCCCTACGATACGCGCGCTCTTCTTGTAGGCGCGGTTGCTGAGCACGCCCAGGTCCTGCATGCCGTAGAGCACGCGGCGGTGTACGGGCTTCAATCCATCGCGCACATCCGGGAGGGCCCGGCTCACGATCACCGACATCGAATAATCGATGTAGGCGGTGCGCATTTCGTTCTCGATGTTGATCGGGATGATCTTCTCTCCTTCTGCCATTTCTGTAGGTTGCTGTCACTGGCCTGCTCCTTGTTGGAGTGGCTCCCGAAAAGGGAGCCCGAAAGTACCCTCTCCACCGCGATCGGCCATGAACGGAAATATCCACAACCGCACACATTGGTGTGGAAAAATGCATTTGCTCGTTCCAGGCCCGCCGATACAGGCTTGGATAGCTTGCCCCCGACCCCACCAGCGCTAACTTGGCCGTCAGCCAGGCGCGCGATCCTCAAAGACAGCACACCTTTGGACCCCATCCATGGACGCCAAATTCACACCCCGGGTACGCGACGTCATCACCTTCAGTCGTGAGGAAGCCCTGCGCCTGGGCCACAATTTCATTGGGATCGAGCACATCCTCCTCGGATTGATCCGCGAAGGAGAAGGCAATGCCGTGAAGATCCTTCAACGCCTGGAGGTGGACCTTGATGAACTGCGGCGCAGCGTGGAAGGCGCCATGGAACCTGCCAGTGCGCAACGTCCCAACGACAAGGAGAAGATCAACCTGGTGAAGCAGGCCGAGAAGATGCTGAAGATCACCTTCCTCGAAGCCAAGCTCTTCAAGAGCCCGAGCATCGATACCGAGCACCTGCTGCTGAGCATGCTGAAGGACGAGGACAACCTGGCCACGCGCACCCTGCGCAAATTCCACGTGGATTATGAGGCGGTGAAGCAGGAAGTGGATACCATCCTTGCCGATGGACCAGGCGACCCCGATGCATTCACGGGCAAAGGCAAGCCGAAAGCACAAGGACCGCAAAGTGCCGATGACGATGATGAGGAAGGCGGCTCATTCAGCGGAGGGTGCCGGTGCCCAGCGCAAGCAGGGCGACAGCAAGAGCAAGACTCCGGTGCTGGACAATTTCGGCCGCGACCTCACCAAACTGGCTGAGGACGGTAAGCTGGACCCCATCGTGGGGCGAGAGAAGGAGATCGAGCGTGTGAGCCAGATCCTGAGCCGGCGCAAGAAGAACAACCCAGTGCTCATCGGCGAGCCAGGCGTGGGCAAGAGCGCCATCGCCGAGGGCCTGGCCCTGCGCATCATCCAGCGCAAAGTGAGCCGCGTGCTCTTCAACAAGCGGATTGTTGCCTTGGACATCGCCAGCCTCGTGGCAGGCACCAAGTACCGCGGCCAGTTCGAGGAGCGCATGAAGGCGGTGATGAACGAGTTGGAGAACAGCCCGGATGTGATCCTCTTCATCGACGAGATACACACCATCGTAGGCGCCGGCGGCGCCAGCGGGTCATTGGACGCCAGCAACATGTTCAAGCCCGCCCTTGCGCGTGGCGAGATCCAGTGCATCGGCGCCACCACACTGGATGAGTACCGGCAGTACATCGAGAAGGATGGAGCGCTGGAACGTCGTTTCCAGAAGGTGCTGGTGGAACCGACCTCGGTGGACGAAACCATTCAGATCCTCAACAACATCAAGGAGAAGTACGAGGACCACCACAACGTGACCTACACGCCAGAGGCCATCGACGCCTGCGTGAAGCTCACGAACCGCTACATCACCGACCGCCACCTGCCCGACAAGGCCATCGACGCGCTGGACGAGGCCGGCAGTCGCGTGCATATCAGCAACATCGTGGTGCCTAAGAGCATCCTCGACGTGGAAGGCAAGATCGAGGAGGTGAAGGAGGAGAAGAACAAGGTGGTGCGCAGCCAGCGTTACGAGGAGGCCGCCAAGCTGCGCGACCGTGAGCGCCAGTTGCTGGAAGAACTGGAGCGTGCCAAGAAGTGCCTGGGAGGAGGAAAGCAAGAGCAACCGCACCACCGTTACGGACGACAACGTGGCCGAAGTGGTGGCCATGATGAGCGGTATCCCCGTTACGCGCATCGCCGAGAAGGAAAGCGGCAAGCTCAAACGGATGAAGGAGGACATGCAGGGCAAGGTGATCGGCCAGGACGCTGCGGTGGTGAAGGTGGTGAAGGCCATCCAGCGCAACCGTGCCGGACTGAAGGATCCCAACCGCCCCATCGGCTCGTTCATCTTCCTGGGCCCCACGGGTGTGGGCAAAACGCAGCTGGCCAAGGAACTGGCGCGATTCCTCTTCGATACGGACGACGCCCTCATCCGCATCGACATGAGCGAATACATGGAGAAGTTCTCCGTGAGCCGCCTGATCGGTGCGCCTCCGGGCTACGTGGGCTACGAGGAAGGCGGACAGCTTACCGAGAAAGTGCGTCGTCGCCCCTACTCCATCATCCTGCTGGACGAGATCGAGAAGGCGCACCCGGATGTCTTCAACCTGTTGCTGCAGGCGCTGGACGATGGCAAGATGACCGACAGCCTGGGCCGTCACATCGATTTCAAGAACTCGATCATCATCATGACGAGCAACATCGGTGCGCGTGATCTCAGCGACTTCGGCAAAGGCGTGGGCTTCGGCACCGCTGCCAAGGCCGAGGGACAGGACGACAGCAACCGCGGTGTGATCGAGAAGGCGTTGAAGAAGGCCTTCGCTCCGGAGTTCCTCAACCGCATCGACGACATCGTCATCTTCAACAGCCTCACCCGTGCCGATATCCACAAGATCATCGACATCGAACTGGGCTACCTGTACAAGCGCGTCGCCGACCTGGGCTACGACATGAAGCTCACCGAAGAGGCCAAGGATTTCCTTAGCGAGAAAGGCTACGACGAGAAGTTCGGGGCCCGTCCGCTCAAGCGCGCGATCCAGAAGTTCATCGAGGACCCGATGGCCGAGGAGATCATCAACCAGGGGATCGAAGAAGGCGACAAGATCTCCATCGGCCTCAACAAGGAGAAGACCGACCTGGCGATCAAGGTGACCAAGGGGAAGAAGAAGATCGGGAAAGGCGAGACAGGCCCTGGCGAGACCAAGGAGTTGCCGCCCGCGAGCGAGTGAACCCAACGTGTGAATGAAGTGAACGGCTCCGCGAGTGGCCGTTCGCATTTTCAGTTGCTATGCATCGCTGCGCTCGAGTTGGGAGGCTGAACGCGATCCACAGATAGCGCAGATGAACGCAGATGCGCTCGCTACCGCTTGCGAATGCACTGCAAGTCGGGTACAACTCCATACGGATACGCGGAAGATGCATTTCCGCGTTGTTAAAGCATGAAGCGGTTCGCGATCCTTCTCGCTCTGGAAAAGATGCTCGCCTCGTGCGCGTCCTCGCAATACAGCGTGCGCAAATGCAATGGCAAAACGAGGAGAGCGCGTGCCGATGGGATCTTGTGAACTGCCCCTTAGCACTCCCCCAAGTCCTTTCCGGACATCCACAGCACTGGCGGCCCATTTCCCAAATACGGCCAGAACCACGGGAAACGAGGTGGCTTGCAGACGCCTTCCCGTGCATTGTGCATGCAAAGCTCAAACCTGCGGCTGCAAGCAGTTCCGTTGCGCGTACATCGGACGGGTTTGCAAGTGCACCGTAATGGATCGCGCGTGCATTGTTTCCAGATGCTGGTGCAAAATGCGGGACCGCACATGCAGTGGCGTCAGGTGCAGCCGCATGGCGGTGCGTTGCACGGGCAGCGCGGCATAGTGCAGGCACCATCCCTTCATGTGCGATCGCAACCTTCGGCCCTGCACCTGCGTTTGAGCCACCCTGAACGAACAAGGGACCAATGGAAAGATCAAAGCAGGCATACGTGGAATGAGCGCCGCCGAGAAGGTGAACCTGGGCCGTGTGGTGTACCAGCACCTCCATGGCAATCCACATTTCCCAGGTATGGACGTCGCTCGCCGAACTGCTGGCGTTGACCACCGACCTGAACAAGAAGAACGTTGCTGCGCTGGACCGTGGGCGCGCTGCATGTGCGCTGAAGCAAGTTGCCATTGACGCGTTCAACCCGATCATCTCGCGCATCGCCGCGCATGTCAATAGTGTCGCGGCAGGTGATACAACGAAGCTCATCACCTCGGGCTTCCCCATGGCCCGGCGCGCCGAACCATACAACAGCCTGGCCGCACCCAGCACAAAAGGATACCACTACACCGGGCATGAGAACAAAGTGTTGTTCCGTTGGGAAAGAGTACCGGGCGCACTGGTTTACGTGGTGGAAGGGAATGCAACACCGGATGTCGGCCGGGAAGCGTGGCAGCGCGTGGCCATCACCTCCAGACCCAAGGCCGTTGTGGACCGCACTGCTGACGGAAGGATCATCGCATACCGCGTGCGGGCCATCGGAAGCAAGTTGCAAGGGCCAGCCAGCCAGGTGACCATGCCCAAGGCCGCATAAGGCTGCACAACGATGCCTAGGCAGGCATGCCCCACCCGACCGCCAACCAGATGTCCAATGCTGCTGGGTCCTGGTCCCGAACCGAAATTACTCCTGTTGGTGCTGCCGGCAAGGCTCCGTTCCACGGCGACGGCCCTGTCACTATACCTCGGGCATCCTTGACCCTGATCTGCGCTGACCTGACCGCTGCCTTGGCAGTGCCATCCACATTCACCAAGACATCCTTCGTCCAGAACGGATAGTGTTTCACATCCGGCGTCAATGTGATGTCCTTCGGCCCCGGTCCTGCGCTCTTGAACGTTGCCCAGGCCGAAGGGAAGTCGGATCTGATGGAGAACAGTTGTACCATACCTGCTGCTGTGGCTTCGGTGATGCTGAGCTGCAGCGCGCCAGTGGCCGAAAACGACATCTGTGACCCTCCTTCGCGCGCGGTGTAGCGCATATGCAGGATGGCATCGCTGAGCGTGCCACGATCGAACTGGACGAGTTCCTTCGGCAATTCCAATTGCCACTCGCTGATGGCGCCCGAACCTTCGAAGGGCAGCAAACGTTCATCCCTCAGGTTCGTTTCGAACATGCCGCTATCGTTCTGCGCGGTGCTGGTTACCATGGACCGCACCCTGCCGAACTGGTCCTCGAAACGCTCGTCCTCGGTTCCCGTGCGCGCATACTCTTCGGCGCTTGCCACCCCTCCGGGTCCTTTGCGGATGGAACTGCTCAGGAGGGTCACCCGGCAATGGATGCTCGTGTTGGGTCCGGTTACGCAGGGTATGCTCAACGCCACGCTCTTGATCCTGCGGAAATAGTGTCCGGGGCAATCCATATCGAACAAGCCCTCCGGCACCCGGAAAGTGCATTTGCCTGTGAGGCGGAATTCCATCAGCGCGACGGGATCGAGTTGGAGAAGGCTCAGGTGTCGGGTTAGTTCGGCTTCACGGTCGTTCAAGTCCATGTAAGCCAGTTCCATGCGCTTGAGGTCGGTGTAGAGCTTCTCCCCCGCCAGCAATCCTTCGCGGCCCGCCCGGTGCCCGAACTGAACGAAGCTCAACGAGCGGTCTCCCAGTTCATATTGCAACGCGCGTTCGGCTTTCCTGGCCGTTTCGAAAGCCATCTGATAGCACTGATCGTACAATCCCTTCACCTCGCGCTTCATGTACGCGTAGAAGCCCTGGTTGGTCTTCTTGCCCTTCTTTTCATCAGTGAGGAAGACCTCGATCTCTTCGGCATGCTTGATCTGCTGCTGGTGGTTCTCCCACTCGCGGCGGGCTATCGCCTCGCGCACCTGGGCACCGCGCAGTTGCTTGTAGAGCAGATTGATCTCGCCCAAGGCCATGTTGCTCTGCATCTCCCAATCCTGCGCGCGGCGTACGTAGCCACCAATCTTGGCCGACATGGTCGCTCCGAAGGAGAGGTCATCACCGATCATGCGGATCATGGAGGCGGTGTAGTTGGCCGCAGCCGAAAGCGTTACCCCTCCGATCTCCACATGGGCTCCGATCCCCCAAGGCTTCACGTTCACGTCGAAGTTCGGTATCATGGCAAGGATCGGGGCGATGGCCGAGGCGCCCGAAGCGATCGCTTGCGTGATGTGAGCGGCCAGCATCAATCCCATTTCCGTTGTCTCCCATGTGTTGAGAGGAATGCCTGGGAGCTGCCCAATGAGCATGGCCTGGCCCAGGTTGTGCTTGCGCAATGCCACATTCGGTTCCTTGGTGCGGAGCTTCAGTTGCTCGAGCTCAGAGGGATCGAGCTTATCCAACTGCTCGATCTTGATGGCGGCGGGGTCGGTTCCCAACAGCAGTTCGTAGTAGGTGTAGCGATACAGAGCGTTAGCGAACGACTGCTCTGTGGCTTCCCTCGAGAGCGTGGCCTCCTTGAACTGCCCGTACTTGACCGCCTCGGTGAGTTCAAGTATGCGCTTTTCATGACGCGCGCGCAGAATGGCGAGGGCTTCGCCTTCCTCCTTTTCCAAATGGGACAGTACCTGGCCGCCGAGTGATTTCACCTCCTGGCAGATCTCCATGGCTTTGGCGGCCAGCACTTGGTAGCGAACCAAGGGCAGCGCGGCTCCGGCGCCAGCTACGATCGCGGACACATCCACACCGGCAGCAGCGGCCCGGGCCAGTAACGCCGGATCAATCGGCGGTTCGAACAGTGGTAGCTGCCGGAAGACACCTTGCAGGTTGAGGCTGTTGTGGATCTTGAACAAGCGATCGGCCACCGTATCCCAGTAGCGCAATAACTTTTCATTGCGCGGTATGCAGAAGTACAGCGAACGGCCAATGCTCTTCAGGATCACGCTCTGCTCATCCTTCTGGCTATCACTAGGCAGCGGAACACCGTCGAAGAGCAGGTCGGTCTCCACCTCAACTTGTGCATTTCCGAAGGCGTTCATATCCTGCTTCAGTCGTGCGTAGGTCTGGGGTCGTATGTCCACCTTGCCAGGAACCTCTTGTGGCTTTGGACCCAGGAGATTTGCTGCAAGCACATAGTACCCCATGGCCTCATCGATCGCCTCACCGGTATCCTGTGCGAAGAGCGAATCGCCCCATGCGATGAGATTGTCCAGGTAAGCGAATACCGTCTTGTACATGTACGCTTCGGGCCTGAAGCGTGCCACGGTATGCGGGCGGAAGGGCGCGTCCTTCCACGCCTGAATGCTCAGGATCGTGGTTTCCTGAAGCTCAGGGTCGGCACCGGTGGAGAGGTTGATGATGATGTCCTCGAGGCGCTTGACCTGCGTCAACTGGAATGGTTTCACCTTCCAGAAACGCTCCGGTGTGGGACCGTTCGAATCATCGGTGGGATCGAAGAGGAAATGGAACCAGCGTTGGGCCTCGGCATATTGGCCATTCTTGCTCAAGTGCATGGCCACTGCCATGGGCACGTGATAGAAGAGTTCCCAGTTGTAAACACCATAGGCCGCATGCGGGCGGAAGTCGAGGTCTTCCACGGGCCATGCGATCGACCGCCGCACTCCCGGTACCAGAGGTTTTGGGCACGAGGCCTTATCCGGATGATAATAGTCGTTGAAGAACTCCCGAAATAGTTCGTAGTCGCTATTGCGCAGTTTTCTCGGAGGCACGGGTATCGCTTTCAACTCCGTATCGGCACCGAGCAGGTCCTTCACGGACCCCTTGATGAGCTTGCTCATCAATTCGGCTACATGCGGATGTTGGTGCAGGAAGAAGCGGTATGAAATGGACCGCGTCGTGGAGGTGATGTGCCTTTGACGATTCTGTAGCACGGTTCACGTTGCCCTTCAATCTGGCTTTGTCCTTGGCCATGGTGG
>JADJTW010000025.1 GCA_016710965.1 Flavobacteriales bacterium | reverse complement strand
AGCATGCAGGCGTTGCGGAAGCACTGATGCCGATGAAGCCCTCCTCTGGGCCATAGTGCCGCACGTTGAGGACGCGCTCCCGCAGCACATCCAACTCCAGCATGTCAATGCCCCCGGCGTGTGCCTGACCATACATTCTCCAGTGCATCAAGCAGCACTTGCTCCACTGCATTGCTTGGCTCAGCCGTCGTGTACGAAACCGTCCACGTGGCTGGCGTGCAAGCAGCATGCAGTTCGTGCGATCCCGAACCGATCCACAGGTTGCTGGGGCTGTCGCGCGCGATGCCGCGAGGGATGCGACAAGCAGTTGGTGATTGCTTGCGCAACCGCCACGGCAGCCTTCGCGTGGGCAGGATGTACAACCCTTCGCTGGTGGCCGCCCAAACGGTATTTCCATTGCAGTAAGCACCGTTCACGCCATGTGCCACACCCTCGATGCGCAGGTCGCCATCGCTCCAGACCGGCATAGAGCCCTTTCCTGGTGCCCACCCAACAGCGGCCTTCCCCGTCGAGCTGTATGCATTGTATCCGTTGCGCGTCCATGCCGTTGGTGCTGGTAATGCGCACGAAGCGGTCGGCAGCAGCCGGAAAGAGGCCCCTGCCGGCGGTGCCCACGAGCAGGAAACCTTGGGCATCCCCGCCCAGGGCCAGCAATGGGCGCATCGGCAGAGCCCGTCGCGTTCGGCGAACACCTTCACGGTGCTGCCATCCCAGCGCTGGCCGCCACCGCCCACGGTGCCCAGGTACAGTAGCTCATCGGGTGTGCGATGCACGGCGCTTACCGTTCGGGAGCGCAGGCCATCGCGACCGGTGAAGTGCATGAAGGCATCGCCAATGAAACGGGCTACGCCGCCGAAGCCGGCACTATCCAAATGGCTCCGCTGGTGGTCCTGGAGGATGGCCCGCACCGCATCGTTGCCCAGGCCGTTCGCCTCGCGCACAGTGCGCAGCGCGGGAAAAAGCCCGCGTTGCGTGACAGGTGATGCAAGCCGCCGGGCGCCCAGCCAGATGTCGCCGCGGCAGGCGCGCAGCAGGGCCATGATGCATCGGGCAAGGCCAGCGGGAAGGTGCCCAGGAAGCGTTGGGGAGCGGCAGCGGTTGCAAGGCGGGACGAGCTCCGTACCGAAGCCTCGGAAGGGGTCCCCCACGAGCACGCTGAGTCTGTCGGCACAGAGTGCACGCACGGGGTCGCCCGGCAACAGGGCGTTGGAAGACGATGGTCTTGCAGCGTTATCGCCGCGGAGCACGAAGAGCCCGCTACAGTTGGCGAACAATGTCCTGTCGGTCGGGGCCACCAGTGCGTGTATCGCCAGCGTTGGCAAGCCTGCAATTGCGGGCTACGCACCGCGCGCCGCCGTCGTTGCTGAAGAGCACGCCATCGCCAGCGGTGGCCCACCACGGGCCGTGCGCCAGGTTGGCGAAGGCGCGAACGGCATGACCGCCCGGTTGCGCCGCAGTTGGTGCAAGGGTGCCCTGCTGCCAGACGCTCACGGCCCCGTTGCCCGTGCCGATCCACACCGCGCCATCCGGTGCAGGCCAGCGCGGTCACTTCCTGGTCACGCCGCGGCCGCGTTCGTCACCATCGCCTTGAACTGAAGCCTGGCGCTGCGTGCCGCGCCTCAGCAAGGTGCCTACCCACAGGAAGCCGTCGCGGTCCTCGCACAGGGCGAAGGTGCCTGCACTGGGCAAGCCTTCCTCCATTGAAAGGGTGCGTGTGATCATTGTTGGGCGCCCGAGCGAAGGCTGAAGAGTGCCGCCACGAGCAGCGTGGCGTGAGCGGGGCGCATGGCTGGAAAGATAGCCCGCGCCCCAAAAGACCATGCCGTTGAGGTGTTGGAAAATGGCCTGTTCATAACGTTACCTTCAGTGCGCCAACCAAAACCTTCCCATCATGAACATCACCTTCAACGAGCCATGCCAAACATCAAGGACAACCTGCCTGATGGGAGCATCCACCGAATAGCTCGGGAGCTTGACCTGAACGGGAAACGGTATGGAATTATTTCGGCGGCTACGCGCATCCGAACGGCAAGCCGATGGGTGTACACCTGGAGGCCGGGCCCCGACGGCGGCGTTGTAGCATTGATGATACGCGCATCCCGGATATCGCGCAGCGGGATCCTGGAAGAGCAACCGGCACACGCCTAAGCGTTGCTCAGCGCACCCGGCCCCCCGCGGATAACCAGGGAAGCGAGCGGCCCGTGAAAGCGGGTCGCTTTCTTTGCACCGACCTGAGCCCAGAGTAACGCCGTGCGGAACTACTGAACTACTCCGCTTAACCGCAATTACCTAATGAGCAACGATCAAGGGCAATTCAAGCCTGGGGACCACGACGCATCACGCGGACCACATAACGTCCTGAAGGAATACCTGAAGTATCGAAGGTGCTTTGACCCGAAGCAGATCGTGAGGCAGACCAGGTAGCCGGGGTGATCAGCTGACCGACAACGTCGTACAACTCCACTCGCGTGAAACCCGGCCCAGCGTAGGAAACCGTGACCGAAACATCAGCAGGATTGGGATACAAGGAGAACTGTTGATCTGCTCCTGCTTGGTTGATGCCCACCTGGCAGGCCCAGAGTTCCACATCGTCTATGAAATAGGCAGCCACCAAGGCACCAAGCAGTTGAATGTGATCTGCGAGGAACGTGCTTTCGATCTCATCCACGGTTTGGAATGCTCCGAGGGTAAGGTTCGTCTCGCCCCCGTTGGCGATGAACTCGGTCTCGAACATGGTCCATTCGGCTGTATCGACCGCACTGATATCGAATGTTGCTTGGGCAAGATCGTCCCAAGCTGTATCCGCATTGGTGCAAAGCGATGGAACACCATATCCCACGCGAGCATGGAAAACACTCGTCCTGTAGCAAGTTGAGTCAGCAAGGTTCATCCAGAACCGGAGACAATAGAGTTGCCCTGCATCGAGGGGTTGCGTGAGATCAACGTTGGCATATTCCTGTGGATTGCCATCGGGCACCCCGCCCTGAGAGTCTGTGAAATACGGTACCGACATGATGAAGGCGTCACCGCCATGTGCTTGTTGATAGCCCAAGCCGCCCTGCGGGACACCACTGCCATTGCCCAAAGAGTTGTTGCAAGCGTGGGCATAGCCTGGCGTGGCACCGCACGCCAAGCTGCGCCAATCGGCAACGCCGTCGTAGCTGATGCCGAACTGGCAGCTGGCGTCCAGTTCTTCAAAACCGCCGTTGGGCACCAAGTTCTGCCCGGCAATGTGAACGGGCAGCGATACAAGGCATGTGGCCGTCAGTGCAAGCTGGATGAAGTACCTCATCATCAACGTACAATGTTGAACTCGGTTGAATACTCATCCACTTCATCCCGCACACGCAAAACGTAGATGCCCGGTGCGAGCGCACTGACGTCGATGACGTTTCTTGTACCGCTGGCGCCTTGCTTGATCACGGCACGGCCCTGCATGGTTAGGATCTCCAACGAAGCATTCGCCAAGGGCCTTTCACTCGTGAAGGTGAGCTGGTCCGATGCGGGTATCGGCATCACACTCACCGTCGTCACCCTCCTCAACAAGTCTATCACCTTCTCCTTTGTCCGCGAAGCGGTAGGTGTTGAACTTCTCGGCGATGGTGGGGTCGCTGGGTTTCTCAAAACTACAAATGCCATGGTACGCAGGGTCCCGAGGCGGAGACCCTGCGGCGGTTTAATACCTGCGTGGGTTTTCGCAGCGCACCAACTAGCAGGGATGCACTGCACAGAAGATGGGCCATAACCCATATGGGTTATCGTCCCCGACCGCGATGGCAATTCTGCATGAGTGCGTTCCAACCCCCGGACCGCTAACAAAGCCGCGTCGCCTCAGCGAGGTCCATGGGGCACGTCATGAAAGCGAACATCAAGCTTTCCCTCTTCCAGCTCACCTTCGTCAAGCTGCTCGCGCTCATCCGCAATGTGATCGCGAAAATGACGGGCAACCCCAACTTCGCCACGCCAGCGGTGCCGATCTTGGATTTGAAGGCGCTGGCCGATGCTTTCGAAGGCGCGATCGAGGACGCGACCAACGGAAGCCGCCAGAGCAGGCTTTTGCGCAACCAGCTGGCATTGCAGGTGATGGATATGCTGCGCACCCAGGCCGACTATGTGCGCAGCGTGTGCGCCGGCGATGCCGCCAAGCTGGAGAGCAGCGGCTACGACCTGGCCAAGCAACGCGCGCCCATCGGCATACCGGGCACGGCGCAGGACATGCAGGCGCGCATGACCAACCTGCAAAGGCAGGTGGAACTGCGCTGGAAACGCGTGTACGGCGCCCATGGCTACCAGGTGTGGATGACGGCGAGCGACCCCGCTGTGGCCGCCAACTGGGAAGCCATCGGCTACACCACGCGCGTGCGGCACCTGGTCACCACCCTGGAGAGCTACAAGGCCTACTGGTTCTGCGTAAGCGCCATCGGCACCGCCGGTGAAGGCGCGCAGAGCGATCCGGCCATGGGCCGCGCGGCGTAAGGGCTGCGCACCCGCGAACTACGGACATGCGAAAGCCCCGGCACCTCGGCCGGGACTTTTCGCGTTCGTAGGTCTCGGTGCCCTCTATCTCCCGCTCCTTCTAACTTGCCTCCGCCAAACCACCGACCAGGATGAAACCACTACGCTTTCTGCCTTTCGTGCTTTGCACCGTTGCCGCGCAGGCGCAAACCACCTACACGCAAACGCTGCCCTTGATGCAGAGCGTGTACAGTTGGAGCCCCTTTACCTTTACGGCCACACCGCCCACCACCGGGCCGGGTGAACTTTCCTGCTACTGGCTGGCCTGCTGGATGAGCGTATTCGGTGGAAATGATATCCGCATCGAGTTCGAAACGAGCACCGGTTGGGAGGAGGTGCTTTACCAGGGCGGCAATTACCTCGAGTGCCAGTACATACCGGCATCGAGCACCGTGAGCGGCGCGATCCTGAGCGATGCGATCGCGTTCGGTGGAGGCACGATCCATGGGCGTGTGCGCGCCTCGGACAATTGCGTGGCGGGCTGGGGCTGCTCGGGCAGCAGCGACCCGAACGTTTCGGGATTGACCCTGACCTACACGGCGCACGCGGCCAACTTCAGCGCGAACGATGCCGAGCGTATGCCCGGGAAGCACCGTCGCGTTCACGGACGCAAGCATCAACACGCCCAGCAGCTACGAGTGGATCTTCGAAGGCGGCGTGCCCGGCGGCAGCACGCAGCAGAACCCCACGGTGCAATACCCCAGCAGCGGCAGTTACGATGTGACCTTGATCGTGGAGACCGCCGATGGCATGGATACGCTGGTGAGGAACAACTACGTTACCGTACACAACCTGCCGCCCGCGAACGCCGGGGTGGATGAAGATCTGTGCGCGGGACAAAGCGCGCAGCTGCAAGCCAGCGGTGGCAGTGGTTTCCAATGGTTCCCCGCCACGGGCTTGAACAATGACCAGATCGCCGCTCCGATGGCCACACCCACGGAGACCACTTCCTACACCGTGCTGGTCACCGACCTCAACGGTTGCCAGGCGAGCGACTTCATGATCCTTACGGTGCATGACCTGCCCAATGTGCAGGCATCGGCTGGCAACAACACCATCTGCCTGGGCGATACGGCCAACATCATCGCCGTTGGAGCGCAGTTGTACACCTGGAGCCCGAACCTCTTCATCAGCGGCACCAGTGGTGCATCGGTAGAGGTGTGGCCCACGAGCGATTTCACCTGGACCGTTACCGGTACCGACGGCTATGGCTGCGTGAACAATACACCCGTGACCATCGAAGTGGACCCACCACCCCCAGCACCCACGGTGACCAACACGGGCACGCAGGTGAGCAGCACACCTGCGAACGGTTATCAATGGTATGTGGATGGCGATCTGATCCCCGGCGCCACGCAGCAGGACTGGAGCCCGCTGGTGAACGGCAACTACAGCGTAGTGATCACCGACGCGAACGGCTGCCACAGCCAGAGCCTGCCGGTGTACTTCGGTACGGTGGGCCTGGTGGATGCCGCTGCCCAGGGACTGCGCATATTCCCGCAACCGGCCGATGAGATGATCACTATCACCGGCATCATTCCAGGTACTGATGTGCGCTTGCTCGATGCAAGCGGACGCGTGGCGATCGCACAGCGTTCGACCGCGAGTGGCACCTTGAACATGGATGTGCGCAAGCTGGCGCCGGGCAGCTACGTGCTGGAGGTGGGCAGCGGCGCTGCTGCGAAGCGTATGGCGTTGGTGGTGGAGTGAGGCCCGGGATGCACGGGCGGAAGTGCCTCTGCGGGCGAACGCAGATAAGCTTACGGCGTGAGCACGAATGCGTGATCGGCCTTTGATGTTCGCCTTCCATCTGCGTTCATCTACGCCATCTGCGGATAGGATCTGGATCCGCGCCTACTTGCGCTCTTTGCGCGGGAACGGCTTGGGCGTGTAGAAGCCTTCCTTCTTCTGGTAGCCGCTGCGTTCGCGCGGTGCATCGTCGCGGCGTGGTGCGCTGCCGCGATCATCGTTGCCGCGGTAGCTGGTTTGGTGCGGGCGATCGCTCTTGTAGCCGCCGCCGCCTTTGTATCCGCCACCATCACCCTTGTAGCCTCCGCTGCCTTGGTAGCCGCCTTCGCGCGGTGCGCGCGGCGCGTCGTTGCGCGGACCGCCCTGTCCGGGACCTTGGGCCTCATCCACGCGGATCTTGCGGCCCTTGTAGTTGGCACCCTTGAAGCTGTTGAAGACCTGCTCGAAGTGGTCGGGCTCGATGTCGATGAAGGAGTAAACGTCCTTGATGAGCATGCGGCCGATCACATCGCCCTGCACGCCGCTGATGCCGCAGACGTAGCCGAGCATCTTGCCCTTGTCGAAGCCGTCGGCCGAGCCCAGGTTGATGAACATCTGCTTGCCGGTGCTGAATCGCTCGCGCGAGGAGGGGCGGTCGCCGCCCGGGCCGGCGGTTACGCGGGCCGTGTGGTCCTTGCGGCTCATGTCCACGTTCAGGTCGGGCAGCTCGCGGAATTGCGTGATGAGGCGGTTGAAGGCCACGCTCATGAATCGCTCGATCAATTCCTCCTTGCTGAAGGCGTTGAGCTCTTCGTGGGCCGTGGGCAGCAGCGAAGCCAGCGCATCGTGGTCCACTTCCACGTTCTTCAGCTTATGCATGTAGGCCAGCACTTGCGCCTTGCCGATGTCGCCCGCGCCAGGTACGCGTATGTAGGTGAAGTGCGTCTTCAGCGCGCGTTCGAGCTGGCGGATCTTGCCCACATCGCGCACGCCGATGATGCTGAGCGAGATGCCCGTGCGGCCTGCGCGCGCGGTGCGGCCGCTGCGGTGGGTGTAGCTCTCCGCTTCGCCGGGCAGGTCGAAATGGATCACGTGCGTCACGTCGTTCACATCGATCCCGCGCGCGGCCACATCGGTGGCGATGAGCAGGCGCAGCGAGCGTGCGCGGTAGCGGCCCATCACATGGTCGCGCTGGGCCTGGCTCAGGTCGCCGTGTATGGCATCGGCGCTGTGGCCGTCCTTGATGAGGGCGCTGGCGAGTTCCTGGGTCTCGTGCTTGGTGCGGCAGAAGACGATGGCGAAGAGGTCGGGGTCGGCATCGATGATGCGGCGCAGCGCGGCATAGCGATCGCGCGCATGCACCACGCAATACTGGTGCTGTATGCTGGAGGCGGCCATGTTGCGCTCGCCGATCTGCAGTTCCACCGCATCGCGCATGTAGCGCTTGGCGATGCTGCGCACTTCGCTGCCCATGGTGGCGCTGAAGAGCCAGGTCTTCTTGTCCTCGGGCGTGTTCTGCAGGATGTCCGTGAGGTCTTCCTGGAAGCCCATGTTGAGCATCTCATCGGCTTCGTCGAGCACCACGGTCTGCACCGTGCCCAGGTCGATCGCTTCGCGGCCGAGGAGGTCGAGCAGGCGGCCGGGCGTAGCCACAACGATGTTGGCGCCACGTTGGATCGAACGGATCTGCTCGCGGATGTTGGCGCCGCCATACACGGCCACGGGCTTCACGCCTTTCATGTGCTTGGCGAACCCTTCGATGTCGCCGGTGATCTGCACGCACAGCTCGCGCGTGGGAGCCAGCACCAGTGCCTGCACCCCGCGTTGGCCGGGGTCGATATCCTCCAGCAATGGCAGTCCGAAGGCGCCGGTCTTGCCCGTGCCCGTCTGCGCCAGCACCACCACGTCCTGTTCGCTGGTGAGCAGGTGCGGTATGGCCCTTTCCTGCACGGGGGTTGGGGTTTCCCAGCCGAGTTCTTGTAGGGAACGAAGGATCTCCGCGCGGAGACCGAGCGCGTCGAAGGATGCCATCTCAGTGGGGGAAAAAGGGGGGAGTAGAAATGCGCGAGGGCCGCGCGAACGGCGCGCAAGGTACGCCGGAACGCCCGGCTATCTTTGGCCGCCTTCAAGATGACCCTCGAGGAAGCGAGCTTCAACAACACCTTGCGCACCATTGCCGTGCTGCTGATCGCATGGTGGCTGCTGCGGCTGCTGACGCGTGCGCGCACCCGTCCGGTGCCACCCGGCCCGCAACGACCTCCCGGCGACGTGCGCATCGAACGGCCCCCGGCCGCCCCTCTCGCGGCACCGACCCCGGCATCATCGACGCCGAGTACGAGGAGATCAAATGACCGCCACCACCCATCGCCTGCCTGCATGAAAGCCAACCCTTGGAAGATCGTCGCGCCTGTTGCTTCGGCCATCGCCCTCTTCTACCTGCTGTGCCTGGTGTACTTCAGTCCGGTGCTCGGCGGCAAGCAGCTGGTGCAAGGTGACATCCGCAACTTCCGGGGCATGGTGCAGGAGATCGTGGAGCACCGCGAACTCAACGACAACGACCCACTGTGGACGGGAAGCATGTTCAGCGGCATGCCCGCATACCAGATCGAGTGTCATCTGGAGCAGCAACAAGCTCAGCCTCGTCGATGATCTCTTCCACGGCTTCCTGCCGCGGCCTGCCAGCTTCCTCTTCCTGTACCTGCTGGGCATGTACATCCTCCTATGCTGCCTGCGCGTGGATCCTGGCTGGGCATCGTGGGCGCCCTGGCATTCGGCTTCAGCAGTTACTTCTTCGTGATCCTGGAGGCAGGGCACAACAGCAAGGCCAACGCGGTGGGCTACATGCCCATGGTGCTGGGCGCCGTGTACGAGCTGTACCGCGGGCGCAAGCTGCTGGGCGCTGCGTTGCTCGCCCTTTCCTGGGCTTGCAGGTGACCCAGAACCACGTGCAGATCACCTACTACCTCGGTTTCGTGCTGGTGCTGTTCGTGCTTGCCGAGGCCTTGCGCACGCTGCGTGAGAAGCAGTTGCCTGACTTCCTCAAGCGCTCGGGCCTTGGCGCGGTGGCAGTGGTTTTGGCCATGCTTTGCAACCTCGGGCTCTTGTGGACCACGAGCGAATATGGCGCGTACACCACACGGGGCGCCAGCGAGCTCACCATCGAACCGGATGGCTCACCGGCGAGCAGCAATCGCACCAGCGGACTGGACCGCGACTACGTGACCGGGTGGAGCTACGGCAAGCAGGAGAGCTTCAGCCTGCTGGTGCCCAACGTCAAGGGCGGTGCTTCGGGCTCCATGATCACCAAGCGCGAGGACTTCGATCAGTTCAAGGATGATCGCGAGTTCGCGCAGGCGCTTCAGAAGGAATACCAGAGCGGTTCGTACGTGAAGAGCTATTGGGGCGACCAGAGCTTCACCAGCGGCCCGGTGTACCTGGGCGCCATCGTGGTGCTGCTCATGCTGCTGGCGTTGGCGCAGGTGGAAGGTGCCGCGCGTTGGTGGGTGCTGGGCGCGGTGCCCTTCATCGGTCTCATGCTCCTGATCAACCTGCCGAATGTCTCGGCAGCGCTCTCGGGCATGGGCATCGCACCATCGTTCCTCAGCGGCGTGCTCATGATCGCCTACCTCCTCGCGGGCCTCTTCCTGTGGAAGGACTCGCTGGCCTATGCGCTCTTCGGATCGCTGCTGCTCACCCTCATGCTCAGTTGGGGCCGCAACTACACGCCCCTTACCGATTTCTTCCTCGATCACGTGCCGGGCTACAGCAAGTTCCGCGCAGTCACCATCATCCTGGTGATCGTGGAGCTGGCAGGGCCCGTGCTCGCCATCCTCTACCTCGATCGACTGCTGCGCGAGAAGGGCAAGGGCATCATCTACGACCTGCGCTTCATGGTGCCCACGGGCGTCGTCATCCTGCTGCTCATGCTGTTCATTGCAGCGCCTGGTGCCTTCTTCGATTTCATCAGCGATGCCGAGCGTGCCGTGTACAACCTGCGTATCGATAACGGCAGCGCCAGCGAAGCCGATGTGGTCTCCTTCGTCGATGGGCTCAAGGAATATCGCATGGGCGTCCTGCGCATGGATGCCCTGCGCAGCCTGCTCTTCGTGGCGCTTGGCCTGAGCGTCCTGGCCCTGTTCAAAGGCCGCATCCTGCCGAAGGCGGGCGTTATCGGACTGCTGGGCGTGTTCATCCTGGTGGATGGCTGGACCGTGGACAAGCGCTACGTGAACAACGAGAAGGAGAAGGGCCGGTACCTGGCGTGGGAGGATAAGAAGAGCGCGCAGCTGCCCTTCGCGCCGGACAGCGCCGACATGGCCATCCTGCGCACCGAATGGGGCCCGCAGGTGCAGGAGTACCACCTGGCGGCGATGAAGCGCATGAAGGAAGCACGCGCTGATGAGCGAGGCACAGCCCGTCTCATCAGCAAGGATGAAGAGGTCGTTGCACGCTTCGGCAGCCTTCGGCGCAACAGCGACTTCCGCGTCCTCAACCTGCGCGATCCTTTCAACGATGGGCGCACCAGCTTCTTCCACAAGAGCGTGGGCGGCTACCATGGCGCCAAGCTCAAGCGCTACCAGGAACTCATCGAATTCCAGTTGGGCCCAGCCATTCAGCGCATCGGCGAAGGTCTGTCCGCGGTGCGTTCGCAAGCGGCGCTCGACAGTCTCTTCGCACGCGAAGGGGTGCTGAACATGCTGAACACGCGCTACCTCAAGTACGATGGCTCGCGCCCGCCGCTGATGAACACCCAGGCCTTCGGCAGCGCCTGGTTCGTTGAGGAGCTGCACTACGTGAAGGACGCCGACGAGGAGATCACAACGCTGGGCAACATCGATACCCGCCGCACCGCGTTGGTGGATGAGCGCTACCGCGATCAGCTCGGCGGCGCCAGTGCCAGCATGGACAGCAGCGCCAGGGTCACGCTTGATCACTACGCCACTGACAGCCTGGTGTACACCGTGAACAGTTCGCATGGAGGCATCGTGGTCTTCAGCGCCATCTGGTACGGGCCCGATTGGAAGGCCTTCGTCGACGGCAAGGAATCACCTTACGCGCGTGCCGACTATGTACTACGCGCCATGGCCGTGCCAGCGGGCAAGCACCAGGTCGTCTTCAAGGTCGATGGCGGAGCGTACCATCGGTCGGCGCCCATCTCGTTGGCCGCTTCCGTGCTTGTGCTGCTGCTTGCACTGGGTGTCGTGGGCACGGAGGTGCGACGCCACTTCCGCCGGCCGGGCGGCGAGGGCGCATGAAGCGCGTGCTCATCATCACCTACTACTGGCCGCCCAACGGCGGTGCCGGCGTGCAGCGCTGGCTGAAGATGAGCAAGTACCTGCCGCAGTTCGGCTGGCAACCCGTGGTGTACACGCCCAGCAATCCGGAAGTGATCACCCCCGATGCTGCGCTATTGGCCGAGGTGCCACCGATCGTGGAGCTGATCAAGCGGCCGATCGCCGAGCCGTATGCGTGGTACAAGCGCCTCACCGGGCGCAAGGCCGATGAGAAGGTCCACCTCGGCTTCCTCAACGAAGGCAGGAAGAAGAGCTGGCGCGACGACCTGGCCGTATGGGTCCGCGGCAACGCCTTCGTGCCCGATGCGCGCGTGTGGTGGGTGAATCCATCGGTGCGATTCCTCGAACGCTACCTGCGCGAGCATCCGGTGGACGCTATCGTGAGCACCGGCCCGCCGCACAGCATGCACTTGATCGCTTTGGGGCTGAAGAAGAGGTTCCCTGCCTTGCGTTGGATCGCCGATTGGCGCGACCCGTGGACCAACATCGACTTCTACCCGCAATTGAAGCTCACCGCATGGGCCGATCGCAAGCACCACCGCTTGGAACGCGCAGTGATCGCTGCCGCCGATGCGAACGTTGTTGTGGGATGGACCATGGCCGATGAGATCAAGGCGCTGGGTTCGCGCAACACAGAGGTGATTACCAACGGTTATGACCCCGCCGACGTGCCTGTACCGCCCGAACCGGTGGATGAGGAATACAGCCTCGTTCACGTGGGCAGCATGACGGCCACGCGCGATGTGCCAGCGCTATGGCAGTTGCTCGCCGACCTGTGCGCAAGCGAGACCGGCTTCGACCGCCGGTTGAAGCTGCGCTTCATCGGAGCTGTGGACCACGCCGTACTCGCGAGCATCGAAGCGGTTGGTCTCGGCAGCAAGGTGGAGCGCATCGGCAGTGTGGACCACGCACAGGCCATGCGCTCCATGCAACGGGCGCGTGTGCTGCTGCTCAGCATCAACGACACCGCCAATGCCAAGGGCGTGCTCACCAGCAAGTTGTTCGAGTACCTCAGCGTCGGCAGGCCCATCATCGCCGTGGGCCCGGGCGATGGCGATGTGGGGCGCGTACTGCGCACACCGCATTTGCTGCTCGACCGCGCACGCACGGACTGGGATGCAGCAGCGGTGCGAAGGATGTTCGGCGTACAGGCCACCGCTAGCGTGAGCCAAGCTTATACGCGGGTAGCGCTTGCGGAAAGGATGGGAGATGTGTTGGGGGGCGAGTAGTGGTGATCCTGCCGGTGCGTTTATCTTGGCTGTCCGCGCCTCGAAACATGGACCCTGTCAACATGAAGAAGATCGTTCTGGCTCTTGCGCTCAGCGCTCCGATTATTTCGTGTGGGCAGTTCTACTGGGAACAACGGGCCGACCTACCGACAACCGGACTTTGGGGACCTTCGTTCTTCACCATAGGCAACAAGGGATATGTCGTTTCCGGGCGCACCAATGGCTTGGATGTGACAGATGTTTGGATGTATGATGCTGACGATGATTCGTGGACTGCTCGCGCTCCTATCCCAGCACCAAGAAGGTATGGTGCCGGATTCGCGATCAATGGCAGGGGTTATGTCGCATGCGGGATCGATGGCGGCACGCATTTGAACGACCTCTGGGAGTACGACCCTGTTACGGATTCGTGGTCGAACAGGGCGGACTTTCCGGGTACCCCGAGGTACGGCACCCACTATTTCGCATTGAATAGCAAGGGATACGTTGGTAGCGGAAACACGGGTTCATCAGATGGTCCTTATGTGAGCGACATGTTCGCCTATGACCCGACATTGGACGCTTGGTCGCAAATGGCAGACATGCCCGGATTAGCACGCTATGGTACCTCCACGATCACAGCTAGTGGTAAAGCATTCGTTTTTGGTGGCCTGATGTCGAACCAGCAGCATTCAGGTGATATTTATGAATATGACCCCAGCGCCGATGACTGGGAGTTGAGACCTCCGATCCCAGGTGCGACCCGAACATATGCGATGGCGTTGAGTTACTCTTGGGATGGGGTCATCGCCGCTGGCAAGAGCGGTGCTGGTGTTAATGTGTACGATGGCTTTCGGTACCTACCTGGAAGCAACGGCTGGACGGCCATTCCCGATTATCCAGGAGAAGCCGGGTGGGTCGGTGCCACCTTGGCCATCAGCGGAAGGTCGTTCGGTGGATTGGGCTACATCCTTGCGGCGGATACCGATCACAACGACTGGTGGGAGTTGGTGAAGGATGGAGTGGGAATTTCGGAGGTCTATCTTGGTCGAGGGACACCACTGCGTGTCTCCCCAAACCCGATGCGTCCTGGAGACGCGCTGCACTTCCATGAGGCCGAACTGACCGGATCCGATTGGGATGTCGTGATCACGTCCATGGATGGCAATGAAGTCTTAACGGATGTGGTGCGCGCCGGCCACATATTCGATTGCCCATTGCTTGCCACTGGAGCATATTGTCTTCGTTTGAGGGCCAAGGATGGAACTACGTTTACCGGGCGCTTCATCGTTGCAGAGAACAGCAGGTAACGAAGAGGACCGTTTTGCCCGTGCTGAAGAAGATCGCTCGGAATGTTCTCCTGCCCATGGCGATGGGTTTAGGAACGGATCGGCTGTTGAGGACCATGAGCAGGAAACACCTGCTGAACGTTATGTACCACGGTGTGGTGAGCAATGACGCAACTTGGTTCTCTCCGAGGCACCTCACAAGCTCCGCTTTTGATGCGCATTTGAAATACTTGACCAGAACGTTCCGGGTCGTTTCAACGGAAGAAGCATTCGCCTTGCGGGCGGCAGGTTCACCACCGGACAGGCACACGATATCCATCTCGTTCGACGATGGGTACAGCAACAATTTGGACGTGGCACTGCCGATCATCGAGAAGTACAAAGTGCCGGTCACATTCTTCATCCTTGGTCCATGTGCCGAGCTTCATGGAGATAGGGTGTCTTGGACCGATCTCATAGCCGCGTTGCTCAGGAGGGGCAGGGGCCTGCGGATCGATGTGCTTGGAGGCACGTATGTCGATATGGTGGAAGTTTCGAGCAGAAGGAACCTCGTTGACGACTTGAAGCGGGCTCTGCCCAGTGACCGTGACGAGGCGCTACGCCATTTAGACGCCACATTTGGTCTCCGCGAGTACTTGAACGGTATCGATCGCTCGGTCTGGGAGCTTATGGGGCCGGATCAGTTGTTATCACTTGCATCCTCATCGTATGTGGAGATCGGCTCGCATGCGTACGCCCACTACAATCTAGGGCTCATTCCTCTCGACGATGCCATCAACGACATGGCGCGATCCAAGCAAGCGCTTGAGCACCTTGTCGGGAAGCCCATTGAGAGCATCGCCTATCCGGATGGCAGTTACTCCGATACCGTGAAGGATGCTGCGGAAAGGTTGGGCTTCAAGCGCCAGCTCGCAGTGGACTACAGATGTGCCGGCGATCCCGCCGACCGGCGCATCCAAGCGCGGCATGGTGTACCCGCGACGACGACAACGGCTTCGGCCATGCTCTTCTTGAATGGCGCGTTCGATCGGCGCGGAATCCTCTGAACCTGTGGAACAACCCGAGTACCGGATCGAACGCATCACTCCCGAGGCATACCCTCACTTGGTGACATTGATGCGGCGTTGTTTCGATACGGCGCCATCGCTTGATCGGGTCCGCTCGAAGTTCAATACCGCAGCGTTCGGAGCCGCGAACATCGGCTACATCGCTTACGCGATCGACGGCGAACCTGCTGCCTACTATGGAGTGTTCCCTGTGCGCGTTCGGCTCGCTGGCGGTGATCACCTGGCTGCGCAGAGCGGAGATACGATGACCGACCCCGCACACCAAAAGAAGGGTTTGTTCATTCGTTTGGCGATGAGGACCTATGAACTTGCGCAAGCGAACGGCGTGAGGTTCATCTTCGGATTTCCAAATGAGAACTCCCGTCCTGGTTTCGAGCGTCGATTGACGTGGCGTTTCACTGGCCATCTTCAGGACTACAGGCTCACAGCGCGTATCTTCCCATTGTGCGAACTCGCACACAAGTTCAAGGTACTCCAGCCATTGTACTTAAGGTTGATCGAACGGAGGTCAAGGGCCCTGAAGGCGGATGGACCGCTGTTCATTGATGGTGGTCCGATCAGTATTTGTATTCGCGATGAGGGTTTTTACTCATATAAGGAGGCCATGGGAGCCAGATGGATTGTCGTCCACGGCGTACGCATGCTCGTGAAACCGGAAGTCCATCTCTATGTAGGCGAAATTCTTTTCGGTGAGGGCATGGACCCCTATCGCTTGCGGAGGGCTTTGCTTCACGCCGCGAAGAAGTTCTTGTGCAGGCGTATCATATGCACTTTTTCCACTACGCATCCTCTGTACGGGTTCATGTCACGGGTGTCCTCACCAGAAGAGGGCCTACCCATCGGCCACCTCGACCTAGGCAGCGCGTTGCCAATTTCCGATCTCGCATACTCGCGCGCAGATCTGGATACGTTCTGAGGTTCATTAAGCGAGGGCCTGCTACTTTGCGCGAATGGGAATCCTTGCGAAGCAAACCGTACGGAATACGCTTCTCGCGTACGTGGGGCTCATCCTCGGTTTCTTCAACGTGGCGATTCTCTACCCGCAAATCCTTGCCGAGGATGAATTTGGGCTCACCCGGTTGTTGGTGAGCATGGCGACCATTGCTGGGGCCTGCGCTCAATTCGGTATGGATAATACCGTCGTGAGGTACTTCCCGTATTTCCGCGATGGGTCGCGGAGGAACAACGGATTGCTCACCTTGATGTTGGTGGTGGCCTTGGCCGGCGCGTTCCTTGCCATGCTTGTACTCGCCGTTTTGCATCCCTTCTTCACAGGGATTTTCGGCGACAAGAACGGCCTGTACTCTGCGTTCGGCCTGTACGCACTTCCGCTGGTCCTTGCAGAAGTCTTCTTCCTTGTGTTGCGCGGTTACAGTCGTTCGTTGCATCGGACGGTAACTCCAACTTTCCTGCGTGAGTTCCTGCTTCGTGTATTGCAAACACTGCTCATTGGCGCACAGGCGGTCTGGAATTTCCCGTTCGGGACTTTCATGATGCTCTTCACATGCACCTTCCTTGCTTGCACATTGTTCCTTGCGTTCGATATGTGGAAGCAGGGCGAGCGGCTTGTGCGGTGGGGCCTCGTCCGTGCGCCGCACCGCTTGAAACGAAGCATGGTGCGTTACAGCGCTTACACCTTGGTCGCAAGCATGGCCAGCATCGTGCTTGGCAGCCTGGACCAACTGATGATAGGTGCGCTTCTTGGCAAAGAGGCCTTGATGCAGGTAGGCTACTACGCCGTCGCGTTCAATTTCGGCTCAGTGGTTTCTGCGCCCATGCGGGCATTGGGGCAATTGGGCATTCCATTGCTCGCCGATGCGTGGAAGCGGAGGGATACCGCCACCATACAGCGTATCTATGGGAGCACGGTTTCAGCGCAATTCACCATCGGCGGGTTCCTCTTTCTATTGATATGGTTGAACCTGGGCGATCTGTTCACCTACCTGCCTCCCACCTTCCACGTGGCGTTCCATACGGCTCTTATCATCAGTTTGGCGAGCTTGGTGAACATGGCCGTGGGGCTGAGCTCAGGGATCATCACCATGAGTCAGGATTTCCGGTTCGATAGTGCAAGCAGTCTTGTTCTCATAGCGCTCAATGCCGTGTTGAACTGGGTCCTAATCCTGCACATGGGGATCGAAGGTGCGGCATGGAGCACGTTGATTGCCCTTGCAATGGTTTCTGGTTGGCGTGTCTGGTACCTCTGGCATCGATTCCGGCTATGGCCCTATCGATGGCGCACGTTGTTCGTGCCGTTCCTTATCCTATCCATTGGCATGGTGCTTCAACTCTTTGGGTTTACTGGCACGGCATGGTTGGATATGGTATTGCGCTCATGTGCGGCAGCACTGCTCTATTGGCCCGTCGTTGTCCTCTTCAGGCTCGCACCTGAGGTGGTTTCCTATGCTATGGCGAGTATCAAACGCTAGCACCGCTTGATTGATGCCATCCACCGACCACCGCCGCATCCTCTACGTCCACAAGGGCGACAGTTCCTTCGTGCTCAAGGACCAGCGCATCCTGGAGGCGGTCTTTGCCGTGCGGGTGCTAGCCTTCACGCCCAAGCGCAAATGGACGATCCCCTTCAAGCTGCTCGCGCAGTTCTTCAAGCTGGTGGTGCTCCTGCCACGGGTGGATGCGGTGGTGTGCCAATTCGCGGGGCACCACGCGTTGCTTCCTGTGCTGCTCGCGCGCCTCTTCGGCATCAAGAGCATCATCATCGCCAACGGAAGCGACTGCGTGGGCTTCCCATCATTGCACTACGGCCACTTTCGCAAGCCATTGCTCGCCTAGAGCACGCGGCAGTGCTTCATGCGTTGCGATCGCATCATCCCGCTGGACGCGACGTTGGTGTACCATGCGCCCACCTACCACGATATAGATGGGCCAGCGCAAGGGATCAAGCACTTCTGCGCGGGCATCACCACGCCGATCAAGCCCTTGGGCTACGGCTTCGATCCGGAGAGGTGGATGCCAGAGGGCGAACGCAAGCCGATGCGCTTCCTCACCGTCGCCTCCGGCGCGCATCAAGCCTATGTGCGTGTGCTGAAGGGGCTGGATATGATCATGGCCGTGGCGCCGCGCTTCCCCGATGCGGAGTTCCTCGTGGTAGGCGCGCGTGAAGGTTCGTTGCCCGACAAACCCGCCAATGTGATCGAGGTGCCCTTCGTGCCGCATCATGAGATCGCGGCGCTCTATGGCTCGGCTACTTATTACCTGCAGTTGAGCGTGAGCGAGGGTTTCGGCAATGCGTTGTGCGAGGCCATGCTGTGCGGCTGCGTGCCCATCGTGAGCGATACCGGTGCCATGCCGCGCATCATCGGCGACACCGGCGTTGTGGTCAAGCGACGCGCCCCGGATGAGGTGGAAGCAGCCATTCGCGTCGCAATCGACTTTGCCGTTGGGCGCGATCCCGGAGCCCCGCGTGAACGGATCAGTATGCAGTTCCCCGATCGCCTGCGGGCCACCGGTCTACCTTCGATCGTCTTGGATACGATAGCTGACCTCTGACGCATGCGTACGCTGCTCCTTGTCCTTGCACTTTGGTTGATGGGATCGGCGGTTGCCCAGACCTTCCAGCGGGTTGTCGGGCAGCCCAACCGCAACGAGCGCGGGCTGGTCCTGCATCACTCGGCATCGGGCGCCATCTTCCTTGGGGGCAGTGTGGGCGACAGCGCCTTGGTGCAACGCATTGATGCCGATGGCAATGTGCTGTGGTCGCGCGCCTTCAAGCCGGCAGGCCAGTACCCCAAGATGGTCTACCACATGGCCGATGCACCTGATGGCACCATCATCGGCTGCGGCAATGGCCTCAGCCCGATCGCGGGGGTGTATGAAGGATTCCATTTCAAGTTCGACGAGAACGGAAGCTTCCAATGGGTGCGCAGTTGGACCGATGGGTTGATGTACAACCGAGAAGTGGCGCCATACAGCGCGACGGAGATGATCATGTTCAGCGCGTACTACGAGAATGGCGGTTCGTATTCCGATTTCGTGCAGAGCAGGATCGACCTCGCTACTGGCGATCTCAATTGGATGTCGCCCCGCTACGATCTGTACCCTGCGGTACCCTACATCGATGACGTTGTTGGGGTGGTTCGCCATGGCAACGCGTTCTACGCCACGGGCCGCATCTTCACGAACGGTTCTCCAGTCTCCACCTGCCGGGTGAACCTGACCAAGCTCGACGCACAAGGCCAGCATCTGTGGACACGTTACCTGATCTACTCGAATGCCATCAGCCGGCGCATGTACGGGTGCGACATCATCGCAACCAACGATTCGCTCACGATCATCTACATTGGCGATGTGACCGGGGCTTCGGCCAACCTCTCGGTGGGCATGATCCGCACCGATACGCTGGGCAACGTGGCTTGGGCGCGCAACTACGACATCAATGGCAGTGCGAATGAGCACGTTTCGCAGGTGATACCCACTTCATTCGGTTATGTGATGATGGGGCGAACAGTGGCCGCGCCCAACCAGCGCAGCTTTCTTATGGGCATCTCTTTCGGCGGGGACCTGCTCTGGACGAGGATGTACGGCGCTGCGGGCGATGTGCATATAGCGCCGCACACCTACCTCAAGGGCCTGATCGACATGGGCGATGGCTACCTCTTCACAGGTGTGTCGCGCACCGGTACTGATGACAACGTGCTGCTCGTGCGAACCGATGGGGACGGCTTGGTGGGCTGCGCCACCGTGTCCGATCCCGTGGTGGTAACGACCGTGTTGCCGACCGACCACTACGATACCGCACCGGTCATCTATCCGATCAACCTAGCGCTGGATGCCACGGGGCCGGTCGATGGTCCTACGCACCTCGATGGCAGCTGCGCGCTGCTGTTCGACCTCGGCCCCGACACCGCAGCCTGCTCCACGATCACCCTGCATGCGACCTTGCCAGGCGCCACCTTCACCTGGCAGGATGGGTCGTCGGCCGATACGCTCGTAGTCAGTGTCCCTGGCCAATACTGGGCAACAGCGTCGGTGGGTTGTTGCACGGTGACCGATACGATCGAAGTATTCCCGGGCGCGATGGCATCGTTGGATCTCGGTCCAGATACCGCCGTGTGCGACTACAGCGAGATCATTCTTCATGTTGGACCGCAGTGGAACAGTATCCTGTGGAGCATCGGAGGCACCGATGACACACTGGTGGTCAACGTCCCGGGGATCTATTGGGTGGATGTAGAAGCTGGCGGATGCGTTGCGAGCGATACGGTGCTCGTGTTCCAGGCAGAAGGAGCTCTGCTCGAGCTCGGACCCGATACGTTGATATGCCCTGGTTCCATGGTCGAGTTGCAACTCGATACGCTCTGGGACGCGGTATTGTGGAGCGATGGTACCGCATTCGATTCGCTGGTCGTAAGCGCGCCAGGCGTCTATTGGGTGGATGCGGTGGTCGGGATCTGTCCGCAGGCCGATACGATCGTGGTCCAGCAAGTGCTGCTGCCTCCTTTGGAACTCGGTCCTGACACTTCGCTCTGCACCGGTGCGGTCTTCTCCGCGGGTGTCGATGCGATCTGGGATGCGGTGCTTTGGAACGATGGCAGCATCGTTGATTCAATTTCCACGACGAGCGCTGGAATCATCGCGGTGGATGTGCTATGGAACGGATGCGCGACAAGCGATTCGTTGCTCCTGAGCTTCACTCTGCCACCGCTGGTGGATCTAGGACCGGATACGGTCGCGTGCGAGGGCGAGGTGATCGTCCTGGCTACCGGCCTTGTCGGACCTGATCATGTTTGGCAGGACGGTTCCACCGGATCTGCTTTCGGTGCTACGGCCTCAGGCACACTGTGGGTGGAAGTGGGCCCGCCGGGATGCACGAGCAGCGACACGGTGGCCGTCACCTTCTACCCTTTGCCATTGCTCGATCTGGGTCCTGATACATCGTTCTGCATCGGATCATTACTGGTGCTTGGTCCGATAGGATCAAGCGGCTCCATCCTTTGGTCCGATGGAACAGGCGCCACTTCGCTCGCCGTGGCACAACCGGGCGAGTATTGGGCAACTGTGAATGAACTGGGCTGTACGGCCACTGATACGGTCCAGGTCATCGAAGTCGCCTTCCCGCAAGTGGTGCTCGATGCCGATACGGCGAACTGCTCCGGGCAGGCGATCATGCTGGTGCCCTTGGTTGCCAGCGGTGGAACACTTCAATGGTCGACAGGAATATCGGCACCAACGATAGCCGTCGATATCAGCGGCACCTATGCGCTTGCCATTGCCAATGGGTGCGCGACGGCCTCCGACACGGTCGTGGTCTCCATCAATGGACCTGTGGTCGTTGACCTCGGTAGCGATACGACCATTTGCGGCGCGATCGAGTTGACGCTTTTCTCGGGCCAGCCTGCCGCGAATTCCGCCTGGAGCACAGGTACGCAGGATGCTCAGGTCATGGTGACCTCACCAGGCGCGTACTGGGTCGCGGTGGATGTGAACGGCTGCATGGCATCGGATACCATTGCCATCGGTCAATCCGCGTTCCCGATGGTCAGCCTGATGAGCGACACGGTCCTCTGTGAGCCTGCCGCCATCACCTTGCTTCCGGTCCAACTGCTCGCCGATTCGATCGTGTGGCCGGATGGCAGCTCCGGACCTTCATTCACCGCAACGGAACCAGGTACTTACTCCGTGATCGCCACCAATGCGTGCGGCGAGGCTACGGATGAAGTCGTTATCTCCTTGGCGCCCGAACCGATCATAGCGCGGAACTATCAAGCATGCTTTGGGCGAAGGGTCGTCATCGCATTGCCTGCGGATGCTTCGCAAATCGCCTGGAGCAGCGGAGATACCGCATCGATGGCATCGCTTGGCGAAGGGCAGTACGACTACACGTACACCGATGCATTCGGTTGCGTGCGATCCGGAGAAGTCGAGGTCTTCGTTGATCCAAGAGCTGATGGTCTTGTGTACGTGCCCAATGCCTTCACTCCGGACACGGATGAGATCAACGATGCGTTCAAGGTCGTAGGTGCGGACCAGGAGGAATTCGAGCTGAGCATCTTCAACCGCTGGGGCGAGATCGTCTTCAACAGCGTTGATCCCGATGAGCATTGGGATGGCACATCAGGTGGCGCTCTTGTACCGGATGGTACCTACGTGTACTTGTTGCGTTATCGCGATCGCTGCAATGGAGCGCGTATGGCAGAGCGCATCGGGCATGTTACGATGCTGCGCTAGCGCCCCTTCACCCAGGTCTGGGTGCGGTAGAAGAAGGCCACGTAGCCACGCAGTTTCAGCACATCTCCAGCGAGCCACAATTTGCAATCGTACACCTTTCCGGTTTCGGGATCGAGGATGGTGCCGTCCTCCCAGGTGTCTCCATCGAGCTTCATGTCACGGATGATCTCCATGCCCACTATGCGCTGGTCCTTGCGATCGCCCGGGCATTTGTCGCAGCGCTTCTCCAAGCGGGTCTTGTCATAGAGGTCCACGATGCGGCCGGTGAGGGTGCCATCGACGACGGTGATCTCCACGATGCTGCGCGGTTTTCCGGTGTTGTCGTCGATCGTTGTCCATCGCCCTGTGACCGTTTGCGCATGCAGCGTTCCGGATGCGAAGCAGATGACCATGGCAAGAAGCGCGCATGATCAGAAGCTGCGGCCGATGCTCACCACGTAGCGGAAGGCGAGGTGCTCGGTCTCCGTTGCGGGCAGGGCGCTCAGGAACACTGGAGCGTCGAAGCGGATCGTGAGCGGCTTGATGTCGGTGAGGGGCCCCCAGGATTTGATGGTGAGCGCTGCGCCCATACCTGCATCAGCGCGCGGCTCGGCAAAGCGCAAGCTGGTACGGCCACTGGAGATCGTCCGATAGCCCATGCTGCCCACATCGCCGAAGAGGTACACGTCCAGGTGCAGCACGCGCGCCAGTTTGCCGGGGCGGAAGCGGACCAAGCCATCGAGGTCCAATTCGCCGCTCACGCTTGCACCGGTATTGCCACGGTAGGTGTACACGAGCGTGCTGTCCGGGTCCAGCTCCGGAGCCAGGTAGCCCGCGTAGCCACGGAGGCCGAGGCCGCCACCGTGCTGGAAGTGCTGGACGTCCGGGCCATAGCCCAGCCAGTCATACGGCACCATGCCCACGCTGCGCACGTACTTGTTCTCCATCATCTCCTCGGGCGAAGCGCCTGCGAGGAAGAGCGCGCTCTCGCGTGGCGTGCTTCCGCTGCCGTACTGAGCGAATACGCGCGTGCGCAGTTCCGCTTTCCCCAGGCGATTGCTGTTCACCGCCGTCATGCGCAACCAGCCATACCCGTTGTCACTGCCTGCGGCACTATTTCGTGCTTCCACCAGCAAGTCGCCACGGCCGCGCGCATACGCGTAGGTGTGGCGCACGCTGGCGTTCAACGAGGCGTTCAGCGCGTCCAATTCCCACTCGCCCGGGTTGAGGAGGTAGGTGAGGCTGGTGCTGTCGCGGCGTATGAAGTAGAGGGCGTTCACCTGTGCTGTCGTGTGATTGTTGGGTAGCGCCCATTGGAAACCTGCACCGTAGCGTTGCAAGCCATCGAGCATGCGGGCATGCAGGCTCACCGAAGAACCGCGCAGCACCTTCTCCGTTCCGTTGGTGTAGCTCAAGTTGTAGGAGATGCGATCGAAGCCGGTGTCGGTGTTGCCAGGAATGCTGTCCACCGCCAGCGCCGGATTCTCAGGCGGCAGGTGCTGGCCCAGTCCGGTGTTCAGCCATGCGCTCACGCTGAAGCGGTGCTTGTAGCGCATGTAGCTGCCGTTGGCGTGGAAGCCGGCCTTCACCCCATCGTAGCCGTTCCACCAGAGGTCGGGGCGTACGAAAGCTTCGTAGGTGCGCCGGTCGGGCTGGTTCCAGATGTGGTGGTCGAAGGTGAGCTCCAACGGCATGTGCAGATGGTCGTTCAACTTGTACGCGTCGGCCAGCCGGTTCGTGGGATCGATCGTCACCTGCGCGATGCCCGTGGGCACGTCCACGTGCGCGGTGTATTCGCGCCGCAGATCGTCGAAGCCGATCCAGCGTGGCAGCACCTGTGCCTTGGTGTCCTTCACGAACCAGGTGTTCGGGATGTGGAAGTCGTGGATGCTGCCATCGTTCGCCGTCACGCGCAGGTCGATGGGCATCTGGAGCGATCCCTTTCGGAGCAACGTGATGGTCTGTCCCTCGCTGCGATGACGTCCGGTCACGCACTTCACCTTGTAGTCGATGCGCTTGTCCGTCTCGATCCACTGGTCGAAGAACCAGTTGAGATCGACCTTGGTGAAATCGATGATGCTCTGGCGGAAGTCCTCGGGGTAGGGGTGACAGATCTTCCAGCGGTCGAAGTAGTCGCGCATGGCCGCCAGGAACAGGCTATCGCCGAGCACGTATTGCAGGTTGTACAGCATGGTGGCCGTCTTGCCGTACACATGGCCGTAGCCTCCGTAGCCCTTCGTGGCGAGGTAGCCGAACTCATCGCTGTGGGTGTTGATCGGCGGCAGGCGGTCGCGCAGAGCATCGCGCGTGTACCCGAAGTACACTTCGCTTTCGCGGGGCAGCTCAGGCAGCGTGTATTGCCGCTCGTAGGCGGTTCGTGGCGTGTCCACGACCATCGTATCGCCATCGATCTGTTCCAGTCCCCAAGCGGTGAGGAACTGCGTGAAGCCTTCATCGAGCATGGCCCGGTATGTCTCGTTGTTGCCCACCATGCCGAAGAACCAGTTGTGCCCCACTTCATGCACGAAGAGGCCACGGTAGTTGGGGTCGTTTCCGCTGTCGAGGGTGAGCATGGGGTACTCCATGCCATCGCGTGCATCGGCAACGATCATCTTGGGGTAGGCGTACATGCCCCAACTGGTGCTGTGCGCTTCGATCACCTTGGCGCAATAGGCCGCAGCGTTCTGCCACTTGCTGGCGTGGGGTTCTTGTGCGAGGGCGATGCATTCCACGCCGTTCCATTCCGCTTCGCCGATCCGATAAGTGGGGTCGGCGGTGAAGGCGAAGTCGTGCGTGTTCTCGCTATGGAACTTCCAAATCTTGCGCTTGGTAGCGTCGGGTTCGATCACCACGGAAGGTGCCTCGTTCCAAGGCTTGTCCTTGAAGTTCGCTATGTCGAGCCGCGCGCGCAGGTCGGCGGGCATGGCTTCTGCCGGATTCTGAAGTACACCGGTGGCATCCAATACGTACTGGTGCGGGAAATCGAGATCCACGTCGTACGTGCCGAAGTCGCCGTAGAACTCGCTGCCCAAGTGCTGCTGCGTGTCCCAGCCGAACTTGCGGTCGTACACCGCGATGCGCGGGTACCAGTGGACGCCATCGTAATGCTTTGCGCCCCATGCGCTGAAGAGCTTCATGCGCCGCGCCACGTTCATGCTCCAGTGCGTGCTGAAGGCGATCCGGAAGGTGGCCTTCTCGCCCGGGGCAAGAGCTTCCTTCAACCACACTTTCAGGATGGTGTTGTCCTGTTCGGTGCGAAGCGAGTCGCCATCGGCCATAAGGCTGTGGATGCGTGTGCCGGCATAGTCGCTCGACTTGCCGGTGCCGCGCCATCGCTCGTCCTCTTGATCCAGGTTGTAGCTGCCTGCCACGTAGGCTTCCTGGTACAAGTGGAAGAAGACATGCCGCAGCGTGTCAGGGCTGTTGTTGTGGTAGTAGAGCGTGAGCTCGCCATCGAGCACGTCACGTCCATCGTCCATCCGCCCTTTGATCAGGTAGTGGACATCCTGTTGCCAGTATCCCTCATACGGCGGGCGGTTCTTCCAGTAGAAGGGATTGTCGGCGTTGCGGTAGGTGTTGGGCGGGTGGCCATCGTCGAAGCGCTGCGCGGCAGCCCTCTCAGGCAACGCGCCAAGGCGGATCAGGACGATGGGGACGATGATCGATGTGCGCATTCTTCGCCGCGCTGGTCAGCGGCAACGGCGAATGTACCCGTTCACTAGGAAGGCTGTTCCGGTGGCACTTCCAGCTTGGTGCGGCGCAGGCCGCGAGCGCGTGAAATGCTGGTATTGAGCTCGTAGCCCGTGAGTATGGCTATCATGTTGAAGTAGAACCATAGCTGCACGGCGAGTATGGCGCCGATGGAGCCGTAGAGCGCGTTGTAGTCGGTGATGTTGCTGAAGACGAAGGCGAGCGCTTGCGAGACGATGAGGATGAGGAAGACCGCCAGGAGCGTTCCCGGAGTGACGAGCCTGAACCGCTTGTTGCCGGGATCCCCTGCATTGTACAGCAGCGACACGCTCGTGATCACGATCAATATGGAGATCACCCATTTCACCGCGAAGAGCGCGTACACCTGCAATGGCCCGCTGATGTAGCCGTACTCGTTGATGGTGCGGATGGCGATGCCGCTCAAGGTGAGCAGGGGAATGCCGACCATCATGAGCACGGCCAGCGCCACCAGGAGGCCCAAGCTGAGCAGGCGTTGCTTGAACGGACTATGCCATTTGGTGATGTTCGAACTACTGCTGAAGCCCGCCATGATGGCGTCGATGCTGTTGCTGGCGAGGTAAACGCCCATCACGAAGCTCACAGAGAGCAGAGCTCCGTGCCGGTTCTTCACCAGGTCGTGGAGGGTCTGCTCGATGAAGCGGAAGACCTCTATGGGCATCATGTCCTGGAATGTGCCGAGCAGCTTGTTCTGGAAATCATCGATGGGCACGTACGGGATGAGCGTGAGCAGCACGATCACCGCCGGGAAGAAGGCCAGGAACAGCTTGAAGGCGATGGCCGAGGCCCTGATCGCGATCTGCCCCTTGGCGAGCGCGGCGAAGAAGAACCTTGAG
This sequence comes from Flavobacteriales bacterium, assembly GCA_016710965.1. GTDB lineage: Bacteria > Bacteroidota > Bacteroidia > Flavobacteriales_F > PHOS-HE28 > PHOS-HE28. The sequence goes on along the minus strand of JADJTW010000025.1, from coordinate 3,250 downwards.
ATGCGATACAGGTCGAAGCCCTCGAAGCCGGGCAGTACGATCCGGTGGCTCCATCGCATCAGACGCCGGAAGACGCCCGAGTAGAGGAATTTCCGACGAAGGCGCTGCCACATGGTCTCAGATGGCTTTCAAGCTGAGGTCGAGCGCGGGTGCGCTGTGCGTGAGCGCGCCGACCGAGATGTAGTCCACTCCGGTTTCTGCGATGGTGCGGGCTGTCGCCAAAGTGATGCCACCGCTGGCTTCCGTCTCGAAACGACGGCCGATGAACTCGACCGCTTTGCGCAACGAGAGCGGATCGAAGTTGTCCAGCATCACTCGCTGTACCCCACCAGTGCGGATCGCCTGCTCCACTTCTTGCAGGTTCCGCGTCTCCACCTCGATCGGGAGGTCGAGGCCCTTTCTGCCGCAGATAGTTCTGCGCAGCCTTGATCGTTTCAGGGATCCCGCCGCTCATGTCGGCATGGTTGTCCTCGATCATGACCATGTCGTAAAGACCGAACCGGTGATTGGTGCCTCCGCCGATGCGCACGGCCCACTTCTCAAGAGCGCGCAAAGTGGGTGTTGTCTTCCGCGTGTCCAGCACCCGGCACCCCGTTCCCTCAACAGCCTGCACGTACTGGTGGGTGAGCGTTGCTATACCGCTCATGCGTTGCATGAAGTTGAGCACCAGCCTTTCCACCATGAGTATGGACCTCGTAGATCCCATGATCGTGAGAGCAACGTCGTTCGGTGCAACATGCGCACCGTCGAGCATGTATGGCTTCAGCGACAGGTCGGGATCGAACCGTTCCGCGATCGCCTGCGCCAGTTCGACGCCCGCGAGCACACCAGACGCTTTCACGAGAAGGCGCGCAGCACCGCGCGTGTTCTCGGGATGGTGCTCAGCGTCGTATGGTCGCCTTCGCCCAGGTCCTCTTGCAGGGCCCGGTCGATGAGATCCTCAGTGCCGGGTGGCAGCACGGTCAGAAGTCGTTCTTGCTATCCTCGATCCGCAACTGCTTCACCTGGAAGCTGGTGTCGGTCTTCTTCAGGAAAAAGGTGGTGCGGAAATGGCCCGTGCGTGTGCAGGATGCCGATGAAGTACTTGTCGCCGCTCTTGCTCACGCCGCTGTGCTCGATCACGTGGCCGACGGGGGGGTTGTCGTTGAAGAACTTGCGAAGGATCTGCTCGGCCTGCGCCTTGCTGTACACATCGGTGGTCTCCTTCACCGTAAGGTCGATGTTGGCGATGAAATGCGCGGCTAGGTCCTTGGAGTTGCCGGTGCTCAGGGCGGCTACCAATTGGTCCTTCACGGCATCTTGTGCGAGCAGGCCGGTGGAGAACAGCACAGCAGCGGTCGGGTTCAGGTGGCGGGTCATCGCGAATTCGATTTGCGTCGAAAGTTGGCAAAGACCGGGCCAGTGGGCGAGCCATCTTGTTGTTGAATTGTCAACATTGCACCGGCATGAGATCGAGGCTCTTGTTCGTAGGGCAAGACGGTGCGCGGCCCGGTGGCAGACCTGCTCGCCGATTACATCGGGCGCACGCAGCGCATGGCCTGGTGAGGTGGTGCATGTGGCCGAGGCCGCAGGTGCCGACCCGATGAGGCAGCAGCAGGTGGAAAGCGATCGGTGCCTGGCCGCATTGCAGCCTGGTGAACGCGTGGTGGTACTGGACGAGCGCGGCGCCCAGATCGCCAGCGTAGGCCTGGCTTCGCGCATGGGCGCATGGCGCGATCAGGGGAGTGAGGCAAGTGGTGTTCGTCATTGGCGGCGCATACGGCTTCACGGACGCGGTCCGCCAGCGCGCCGATCTCGTGCTTGCTCTCCGCCATGACCTTCCCTCATCAGTTGGTTCGGGCCATCCTCGCTGAGCGGATCTACAGGACCTTCTCGATCCTCAACCGGCTTCCGTATCATCATTGAAACGTTTCGCGTAGGCCACCATTGCCCCACGCCGCGCCGTTTCAGTCGATGCCTGACAGCAACAAAGCGCCGAAGGATGCTCAAGGCGATGGCGAATGAGGGGGAAGTTCGGATCGAAATTCCGTGCGTCAAAGTATCACCGGCCCGGTGGGGAACTGTTGGTTTCTGGGACTACACCTTCAGATGGTCGCCCGCCGAGGAGATTCAAGGTACCGTCAATGATGCTCTTGACCAAACGCGGCCATCGGCTTCCTTCAATTTGTTGCGCAAGGCTTCCTCTGTTCGTCGATGGTCCCGCGGTCCCGTTCTGCAGCGGGAGGGTCCATCATGCGCATGCCGTCAGATGGGAATAGCAGCCTGCGAACATCGCCTTCACCAGTGTCAGGCAGAGGGGCATCACCACGCCGCTCGGTGCCAGGAAGAAATCGAATCGCGCGAGCACGTCGACCAGCGCGAAGCGAGGATGCGCGGCCGGTTTGTGCCGACCGAGGAGCACCACATCCTTTGCGGAACGCTGTCGATCCGATCCACATTCGCAGGCCTGTTCATGATGCTTCGTGCTGCTGCGAAGCAGGTCGAACAATTCCCTGCATGGTGAAGCACCTGAACAAGTGGCGGGGTTCAGGTCGTGCGTAAGCCTCCATCCATGTTGCCGAAGAAAGGCTGCCCTTCTTCGCATGCGCTGGGACTTTCAAGCGGGTGCAGCGAGCTAATGATACTGGTTGGTCTACCATGGGCACGGCACGCGGATGCCCGGCAGCACATATCCGGGAAGGGGAAGTACTCGGAGGTCGAGGCGGAGATGTTTCCCTGCCGCCGATCGATCGGTGATAAGTAGTTCTTCAGCTCCGCGCGCATCGCTGCCGAAGGGTTGAAGAAGCTGCTGCGGCGGAACAGATCATGCGAGGCCCAGCTGCCGATGAAGCGCCAACGATGCCTGATGACGACTGATAAGCTCTGGTCGGCGAGGAACAAGCGGCAGGATGCAGGCATTTGATGCCAGCGATTCTCCTGCACGTCGATCACCGCGGCCCCTGTCCGTCGAGCGCCGCAACTCTGATCGTCGGGAACGCTGAAGCCACCAGTGCCAGGTTCACCGCGTACCAACGGAGGCTTGAGAGGATGTGCCGGGGCATGGCTGGATCAACGCAGGATGCCCAGGTTTCGCTGGTCCATGCTGGCGCGCTCGGCCGTTCGGCTCCATGCCTTCCTAGCGGTCGCCGATGCTCAAGAGGTTCACTCCTTAATCAACCACATACGCTTTACTAAGCGGCCATGCGCTTCCTCCAGTCTATTGCGCAGGGCTTCCTGTTACGGTTGTCGATGGCTCATCGGTTGGATCGAT
>JADJTW010000024.1 GCA_016710965.1 Flavobacteriales bacterium | reverse complement strand
GACATCGTATGGCAACGCAAGAGTCACCTAGGTTACTTCGTTTCCAACTTCGATCTGGAGGTTCTTGCGGACGGGAGCTTCATTGCAACAGGTGTGAGCGGCATTAATGCGCGCTTGATGAAATTCAGCAGCGAAGGCGATAGTCTTTGGTCAAGACCCCATAGTATGCTCAACGGCCAGCACTATCTGTATGATGTTTCAGCCACGAGCGACAGTGGCTTCGTGGCCACGGGCTTGGCGTATCGCTATGTGCCCTTGGACCCGACATCCAACAAGCGCAGACCATCTGATCCTCAAGACCGATAGCCTCGGCTGCGTGGTACCGGGCTGCCAGAACGTAGGCGCAGGAGTATGAGATCAGCTTGCAAGAGCAGCTTGTGCTAAGCCCCAACCCGGCGAGCGATCAGCTCACGTTCCATCTGCTGTTGCCAACGGCTTACGGTAGAAGGGAAAGCACAAGCAATGCTTCTTGATGCGCATGGGCGTACGGTGCTGGAAAAATCCATTGCTGCAAGCAATTGCGCGATCAACGATGCGCTCGACGTGAGCGATCTACAACCGGGCTTGTACTACTTGCATTTGCGCGACCAGCGGCGGTGGTTGGCGGGTGGCAAGGTGGTGGTGGAGTGATTCATTCATCTTCGATGCGCAAGGCCGATTGGTGCGCACCGTTTCTCTGTTTGCCCGCACCGGTCTTGTGGAAGAGGATGTGCGGAAGCTGGGGCCAGGTCTCTATGCCGTAAGTTTGGTCTTGGACCAGCACCGGTTGGGTGCCACCAAACTCACCATCGTTGAGTGAAGCCACGTACTGCCTTGATGGCTGTGCATTTTGACGTGACAGGCAAACAAGTGGCCAGCTACCGCCTGAGCGGTAAGGAACCGCAACTCGTTCTGACACCCGCATGTTGGGTCCAGGAGCCTACCTTGTGGAACTTAATGGCACCAATGGCGTTCTGGCCAGCGAGCGATTACCGATCGTGCAACCCAACCCCACCAACAATTGAGTGTAGCCAGGGTGCGGCTGGCCTCGAAGACGCAGCGGCCACGCTGCGAGTGCTGGATGTAACAGGCAAGCGTGGCTGCATACCGCCTCAGCGGGAAGGAGCCGCAAATCGTACTTGATACTCGTGCCCTTGTGGCCGGTGCCTACACGGTTGTTCTTGAAGGCGCAGGCTCGCAGTTGGGCGCGGAGAAACTTATCGTGCAACCGTGAGCAGGCTCACGGCACACTGCATACTACTCACGGTGGCCCTCAAATAGGGGTCACCGTGATGGTGGCGCAGTCTCTACTTTCGAGTTGGATATTGGCTTCCCGAACGACAATCGATGAGATTTATGTAAGTTCTATCGCCATACTCAGCGACAACAAGATCCTCGCATCGGGGAACATCAGTTTCAATGGAACATCGGTGGAATACGGAGTGTTCGACTTCATCCGGATGGGAGCCGCGATCTTTCCTTTCCGCCATTTCCACAGTCTATTGGTGCAGGCAAAGTCACCCATGGAATGATCAGGTACTACGTTGCCACTTCATATACCGTTCGGCGCCTGACTTCAACCGGGATAATTGACAATACGTTCCAAGATCCCGATGCGACAGCTCTTTTCACCTCCTTCCAAGGTGGTGACTACCATGTACCCCGATGGCTCAGTGGTGATCACAGGCAGCCACACGGTGAACGTGCCCGATAGCGGCTGGGTGGGCAGCCACCACATGATCTGGTTCAACAACGATGGCACCTTGGACCTAACGCGGCAACCGCGCAAGGGCAACGGTGCCATCTACACGATCGTGCAGCAACCGGATGGCAAGTTCTTGCTGAGCGGAGCGGCCACTACCTGGGAGGGCGTGCCCAAGCCCAACATCTTCCGCGTGCATGCCAATGGCACCTTGGACACCAGCTTCACCTGTGCCATGGGCTGGGGCGAGGCTGCGAGCATGACCGTTCTCCCAGATGAACGAATACTTGTATCTGGTTTGTTCAAGACCGAATTCAGCTCACCGGATTCGGTGCATTTCGCACGGCTCATGCCAGATGGTACTCTGGACACCACTTTCAACAATGATTTGGAAGTGATCCGAAGCCCATGGTTGCCACCCGAATGGCCGAACAATCCCATTCATTGGGGGCAATTCGCACTGCCCAATCACAAGCGCCTTTCCGATGGTAGGATCGTGTTGCACGGTTCGTACTATTCCATAGATGGTCAGGAGCGCCAAGGTCTAGCAATGCTGGATGCAGATGGCAATCTCTTGCCCCAGCCATTCGGTGATGGCGGCTGCGGCCGGTATTATTATGATGGCTTTGGGTACTTGTACGGCGACATCTTCAGCCTGCTCGAAGCCCCCGACGGCTTCATCTACATCTGGGGCGCCTACCACGGCTACGATGACGGCACCACGAACGACCCCACGCAACGCTTTGTGAGCCGGTTGTATGGGTTGGATGTCGGGGTGCGGGAGCAAGAGCTTGCACCGTTGCAGTTGCAGCCCAACCCCACTCATGGACCACTTACAGTGCAACTGCCTGCTGGCGCACATGTCCAACATGCCGAAGTGCTCGATGCCAATGGGCGAACGGTTTGGGGCAAACCATGTGCTGCACGCGATGAACAATTGCAGTTCGACCTCTCCGCGCTCGGCGGAGGCGCGTATGTGTTGTGCTTGCGCATGTACGATGGCGTGGTGCGCAAAGGAAGGTTCGTAATCGTGCATTGAGCAGGTGCTTCGCAAGCAAACTGCACCACCTGTAAGCCAAAAGTCGGGCAGTGACGGGGCTTCTAACCAGGCCCAGTTGCTTTTGCGCTATTCCTTTGCGCGCATGGAATTGCGCAAGTTGACCTTTCTGGAAGAGATGCTCCCGCACTTCGCTCTCGTGAAGCAGCTCACCGCCTCGCTCACTATGGAAGAGTACCGTCAATGGCTCATGGCCATGATCCCGAACAACTACGCCATGGTCACCGCGTTAGATGGCGAAGCCTGTGTGGGCTTGAGCGGCTATTGGATCGGGCACAAGCTCTATTGCGGCAAGTACCTGGAGATCGACAATTTCGTGGTGGCCGAAGGTTCGCGTTCGATCGGTGTGGGTTCGCAGTTGATGAACTGGATGGAGAACGAGGCACGCAGGCAAGGCTACAGCCGGATCATGCTCGACGCGTACGTGGAGAATTTCAATGCACACCGGTTCTATTATCGCCACGGCTTCCACGCCCGGGGCCTCCACTACTTGAAGCACTTGGCATCGGGGACCTAGCATCTGTAGAGTCGAAGGCCTGACAGCGGCAAGCGCTGAAATTCGACCACTTCGGCTTTCGCCGGGGCAGGCTCAGGTCCGATGAACACAGATGGACACGGATGAACGTATAGGGCCTCGCTGTTCGATCGTGGTGCAGCGCATTATCCGAGTCCATCCGTGTTCATCCGTGGTAAACCTCGGGAACCAGTGCCCGCCGTACGGCGGGCAACAGGGCCCACTCGCTCTGAGGATCAAAGTCAGCGGGCTACTTTCGCCGACCCTAACTACCGCTTGTATGGTGGTCTTGGCGAACCGACATGATCAAAGTGACCCTCCCCGACGGAAGCGTCCGGGAATTCGAGCAAGGCGCCACGGCCATGGACGTGGCTCGCAACATCAGCGAAGGACTTGCCCGCAACGTGCTCAGTGCTAAGGTGAACGGCGAGGTGCGCGATGCGAACCGCCCGCTTCCTGGCGATTGCACCCTCGCATTGCTGACTTGGAATGACCCCGACGGCAAAGCCACGATGTGGCACTCTTCAGCCCACCTGATGGCCGAGGCGATCGAGGCGCTGTATCCCGGAACCAAGTTCGGGATCGGTCCGCCCATCGAGAACGGCTTCTACTACGATATCGATCTGGGTGACAAGACCATCGGCGACGGGGACTTCGCGGCCATCGAAGCCAAGATGAAAGAACTCGCCAGCAAGAAGCTGGTGTTCGAGCGCAAGGAGGTGAGCAAGGCCGACGCGATCGCATACTTCACCGAGAAGGGCGATGAGCCTAAATTGGAACTGCTTTGAAGGCCTGAACGACGGCGAGATCACCTTCTACACCCAAGGCAACTTCACCGACCTCTGCCGAGGCCCCACATCCCCGACACCAGCTTCATCAAGGCCACTAAGGTCATGAGCGTTGCCGGGGCATACTGGCGCGGCGATGAGAAGCGCAAGCAACTCCACGCGTCTCTACGCCATCACCTTCTCCAAGCAGAAGGAACTGGACGAATACCTGGTGCTGCTGGAGGAAGCGAAGAAGCGCGACCACCGCAAGCTGGGCAAGGAGCTGGACCTCTTCACCTTCAGCGAGCGTGTGGGTGCCGGTCTTCCGCTCTGGTTGCCGAAGGGTGCCGCCCTGCGCGAGCGCCTGATCAACTTCATGAAGACGGCCCAGGAAAAGGCCGGCTACGTGCAGGTGGCCACGCCGCATATCGGCAGCAAAGCGCTGTACGAGACCAGCGGCCACTGGGAGAAATACGGCAAGGACAGCTTCCAGCCGATCAGTACGCCGCAGGAAGGCGAGCTCTTCATGCTCAAGCCCATGAACTGCCCGCACCACTGCGAGATCTTCGCCAGTCGTCCGCGCAGCTATAAGGAACTGCCCCTTCGCCTTGCGGAATTCGGCACCGTGTACCGCTACGAACAGAGCGGCGAGCTCCACGGTCTGGCCCGCGTTCGGGGCTTCACACAGGATGATGCCCACCTCTTCTGCCGACCCGACCAGGTGAAGGAAGAGTTCATGAAGGTGATCGACCTTGTCCTCCTCGTTCTCAGGGCCTTGAACTTCGAGAATTTCGAGGTGCAAGTGAGCCTCCGCGACAAAGAAGACCGGAGCAAATACATAGGCAGTGAGGAGAATTGGGAGAAGGCCGAACAAGCCATCATCGAAGCAGCTGCGGCCAGCGGATTGAAGACGGTGGTGGAATATGGCGAGGCCGCTTTCTACGGACCCAAATTGGACTTTATGATCAAGGATGCGCTCGGCCGACGTTGGCAGTTGGGCACCATCCAAGTGGACTACAACCTGCCTGAGCGCTTCGAACTGGAGTACGTGGGCAGCGACAATGCCCGCCACCGTCCGGTGATGATCCACCGCGCGCCCTTCGGATCACTGGAGCGCTTCCTTGCCGTGATCATCGAGCATACCGCCGGGCGCTTCCCGCTTTGGCTCACCCCGGAGCAGGCCATCATCCTGCCCATCAGCGACAAATTCGTGGAGGCGGCGAAGACCGTCGGTGCCCAGCTCGAACAACTCGGGATCCGCACCACCATTGATGAACGCAGCGAAAAGATCGGCCGCAAGATCCGCGACGCCGAGCTGGCGAAATCGGCCTTCATGCTCATCTTGGGCGAGAAGGAGCAGGCCGACAGGACCGTTTCGGTCCGGGAGCAGGGCAAGGGCGATATCGGGGCCATGTCGCCCGCCGCGTTCGCCGCCCTCGTCAAGGAGCGCATCGCCGGACAACTGGGCGAGGCAACCCCGGCTTAACACGCTGCTCGCGCAAGCCGCTGGCCGATAGGGAAAGATGCCGATATTCGCGCCCTCAAAGTCCGGGAGGTGGTTCCCGGCGACCGAACCAAACCCCAGCTAGTGGCAGGTGCTCCTTATCGTCCAAGCGGTCCGCGCCCCGGAGGCAGCGGGCCTCGTCGTCCCTACCGCGGTCGCGTCATCAAGGAGGACCCGCACCGGATCAACAGCAAGATCTACAGGGTCAACGAGGTGCGCGTGGTGGGCGAGAACATCGAGCAGGGCGTGTACCCCCTTCAGCCAGGCCTTGCGCATGGCCGAGGAATTGGGCCTTGACCTGGTGGAGATAAGCGCTCGGCGGTGCCGCCCGTATGCCGCATCACCGACTATAAGAAGTTCCTCTACGACCTCAAGAAGAAGCAGAAGGAGATAAAGGCCAAACAGGCCACGGTGGAAGTGAAGGAGATCCGCTTCGGGCCCAACACCGACGAGCACGACGTGAACTTCAAACTGAAGCATACGCGCGCTTCCTCGAGGAAGGCCACAAGGTGAAGGCGTTCGTGTTCTTCCGCGGGCGTAGCATCGTCTTCAAGGAGCGTGGCGAGATCCTCCTGCTCAAGTTCGCGCAAGACCTGGAGGACATCGGTGTGGTGGAAAGCATGCCCAAATTGGAGGGCAAGCGCATGATAATGTTCTTGATCCCCAAGAAGAAGAAATGAGGTAAGGACGGATGATCATCCGCCCGTTTGAACAGGAAACGAAAGCAAGAAGACCAACACGACAGAGGCCATGCCCAAGATGAAGACCAAGTCCGGCGCCAAGAAGCGATTCAAGCTCACAGGCACCGGCGAGATCGAAGAGGAAGAGCGCCTTCAAGCGCCACATCCTCACGAAGAAGGAGACCAAGCGCAAACGAGCCTCACCAAGACCAGCTTGGTGCATGATCGCGACAAGAAAGGGATCATCCTACTCCTGAAATAAGCAACCCAACCGCACCGGGTATCAATAGGTAGCGTTAACCAGGACGTGCAGCACCAAAGTCCAGCCCAGCGCTGACGCTCACGCCCAAAAACCAAAGTGGAACATGCCACGCAGTAAGAACAAAGTAGCCAGCAAAGCGAGGAGGAAGAAGATCCTCGACATGGCCAAGGGCAACTTCGGTCGCCGCAAGAACGTGTACACCGTCGCGAAGAACACGGTGGAGAAAGGCCTGCAGCACGCCTACGACGGCCGCAAGCTCAAGAAGCGCGAGTTCCGTGGGCTGTGGATCCAACGCATCAACGCGGCTGCGCGCATCAACGGCATCAGCTACAGCGTGCTGATGAACAAGCTGAAAAAAGGCCAACATCGACCTGGACCGCAAGGCCCTGGCTGAGATCGCCTATACCGACGCAGCCGCCTTTGCGGCCATCGTCGGCAAGGTGAAGTAGAACGCATGCATCAACGAGCGAGGGGACCGCGAGGTCCCCTTCGTTCCCGCCCTTCGGCTTAACCTTGCCGCGCGTGCTCGATCGCCTGCTCCTCTCCTACCTGCGCCATGCCCCGCTGGACAACGGCAAGGGTGCCCTTTGCCCGGCTGGTGCGCTTGGAACGTTTCGAGGCCCAGCAACGCTTCGCCGCGCGCTCCGGGATCAACTACGCCTTGGACCTGCGCGAGTATGTGCAGCGCAACCTCTTCCTGCACGGCGACTACGAGCGGAACACCATGCGACATGTGCGTCGGCTCATCCGCCCGGGCGACACCGTGGTGGATATCGGCGGTAACATCGGATTCTATGCGCTGGAGATGGCGCGGCTTTGCGCACCCGGCCGTCTCATCAGCTTGAGCCCAACCCCGCGGCCATCGACCGTTTCAAGGGGAATTGGGAACTGAACCCGGGCATCACCAACATCCAACTGCTCGAGCACGGCCTGGCGGACAAGCTCGGCAGCTTCACCCTCTCCTTCAATCGGCAGAATCTGGGCAGCGCAAGCGCATACGGCACCGCTCCAGAGCACATCGAGGTGCGCGTGGATCACGCTGGACAACGCGCTCGCTGCGCGCGGCGTGGAGCGGATCGATGTCCTGAAGATCGATATCGAGGGCGGCGAACTGGCCGCTCTGCGCGGGGCCGAAGTCATCCTTGGCAACAGCCCGCGCATGATGCTCGTGATCGAAATCATCGACGACCACTGCAAACGAGCGGGCTACTCCGGCAGGGAGCTGTTCGACTTCATCGTGGGCAAGGGATTCAAAGGCTACCTGCCCAAGCCCTGGCCGCGCGTTGAAGCCGTGGCCGCCTACGACCCCGGCTACTTCGACAATATCATCTTCCTGAAAGGCTACGGGGAACTGAGTCCGCTCAGGCGCGCTGAACGTTCACCGCGTTCGCGCCTTTGGGACCCCTGTTCCACATCGTAGGTCACCTTGTCGCCCTCGCGAATAGGCTCTCGTGTGCCGGTCTTGTGCACGAACACCTCCTTGCCCCCATCATCGGGAACGATGAAACCGAAACCTTTCTCCGTGTTGAAGAATTTCACTGTACCGCTTGCCATTGGTCCTGGGTATTGAGCGCGGGGCAACAGTGCCCCCGCCTTCGTGGGCCCAATGTAGCCCTTCGTTGGAACACTTCGACGACAGCATGCGATGCCGGGTACATTCGCCCTCCCGACCAGATAGGGATGAAACACATGCGGCCGTTTTCCATCCTGTTCATCCTCGCTCCTGCGCTGGCCTCGGCACAGCCGCCACCGGGATATTACGTTTATCCGGCCGCCGGGCTCACCGGCGAACCGCTGCGCGCCGCGCTCTACGATATCATCAGTCCGCACGTGGTCATCCAATACAGCAACTTGTGGAGCGCGTTCTACCGCACCGACCGCAAACCGGACAATACGGTCTGGGACATCTACAGCGATGTGCCTTCCGGTTCGGCCGCGTATGCTTATCAGTTCGTCAGCGATCAATGCGGCACGTACAACAGCGAGGGCGACTGCTTCAACCGAGAGCACAGCTTCCCGGTGAGCTGGTTCAATGGATGTGCCGCCCATGAATTCCGATCTCTTCCACATCTATCCTACCGATGCTTGGGTGAACCAGGCGCGTGGGAACTGGCCGTACGGTACAGTGACCTCACCGGATTTCACCAGCACCAATGGCAGCAAGCGAGGACCATGCAGCTGGCCCGGTTGCTCTGGAACTGTGTTCGAGCCGATCGATGCGTACAAGGGCGATCGGCCCGAGGCTACTTCTACATGCTCACCCGGTACATGAACGAAAGCGTCAGCTGGCCTGCTCCCATCATGACAGGCGGCCAGTTGTTCTCCTGGACCGAGAGCTTGCTGGTCGCTTGGCATACGCAGGATCCCGTAAGCGCGAAGGAGATCGCACGCAACGACAGCGCCTTCATCCTGCAAGGCAACCGCAATCCGTACATCGACAACCCGATGTGGGTTTACAGCATCTGGGGTCCGCAAGCGGGGATCAACGACGTGCATTCCGCCTCCAGGCGGCTTTGGATGCAGGACGATGCGCTGCATGTATCGCGCGATGAACAGGCAGAACCCACGGCACTCGTGATCTTCGATGCCACAGGTCGTGAGCTGTTGAGCACGCTGGTCAGCGGTGGGCGCACGAGTATTCCGTTCGCTGCTGCGCACGGTGCTTACCTGGCCCGCTTGGGCAAGGATGCGCAAGCGATGCGCTTCGTGCGTTAGCGCTCAGTTCGCCTTCACGATACGGAAGGTCTCTGTGACCGTGCCGCTTAGCTGCGCGGTATAGACACCATCTGCCAATGCGCTGAGGTCGACCTGTGCTGTTCCAGCCCCAAGCGTTCGTTGAGCACCACGCGTCCCGAAGCATCGAGCAATGTGAGACGGGCAGCACCAGTGAGCTGCATCTGCACAGGGCCGGTCGTCGGATTCGGGGAGACGGTCGTGCGCACGCCCGCCTCCCCGTACGATGCCCGTACCGATGGCACCGCAAGTAACTGGCGCACCGCAGACAAGTTGGCCCAGGAATAAAGCAGTCCAGTCCATCGCGACCGCGTAATCGCTGGTCAGATAGCCCACGTGACCGCTGCCCGGATAGCTCTTGAAGCAGTTGACGAGGCCGATGTGATCTGCGCGAAGGTGTATGTCATGACTGCCCGATGCGATCAAGCCCGTTGGCACCCCAATGACCGAAACTTCCTGCGTGTAGTAAGGAACAACGCCGTCGCCGACTTCGTGTATGCTGGCGAGCGGTGCATCACCGGGAACCATCCACAAGGTATCACCGATAGCGCCACTGAAACTGTAAACGGCGAAGACCTCACTGCTGTATCCGGGACTGCCGCTGTTCCTTCGATGCCGCCGAGCGCAGGCATTTCCGGCACGAGCACGGCGGGCACCTCGCTGTCTTGGTCCAGGTACGCAGCGTGGATGCCGCTGATGGCGCCCGCCGATACACCGCCAACGATGATGCGCTCCGGGTCGATGCCGTAAGGATTACCGCTTTCGGCCACCGACTTGCGCAGAAAGCGCACCACCGCTTTCATATCGTGCGCTCCGCGCATCACCGCGCGTATCGTAGTCGCCTCGTTCGGGAAGAAGAAGCCTACGCGATAGTCCGGTGCGATGGCCACGTACCCGCGCTTGGCGAAATCCTGGCAGATGTCAGCTACATCGGCGCGCGTACCGCTGATGAAGGACCCGCCGAAGGCCACGATCGCCGCTGGGCGGTCCGTCTGTGCATCTCCTGTTGGCGCGTACACATCGAGACGAAGCGTCTGGTTGCTCCCGTTCACCCCGATGTTGGCGCCGTAGACCACGGCATTGGTCACCGTCACGGTCGGGAAAAGGTTGGCACTGACGTATCGGCCGGTGCTGCAATCCTGCGCGTAAGAGGCAATGCCGGCCGCAAGCCAGCGTGGTGTACAACTGCTTCATGGATGTCTTCGGTTGGTTCGGGACCGGCAAGGTAGGAGGCCAGCGGGCATCTCAACATTACCCTTCCGGGCTGCGCGAGTGCCTTTCGCAGCCATACATCGTTGCTCAACCCATACAGAGCGGCCTGCTCTGCGCGGGTTTCGCGCCTCCTCTGGCTGCGAAATCCACCTCGCTCGCCTCCAAAAGCAATCTTGAGATGCCCTCTAGGCGATCGATGCAAGCTCCTGATGCTCAGGAATGGTGATCACCGCCATTCCGTTATGGCACGCCATTCGCAAATTCGCCGCGCAACCAGAAGCACTTCCGTGAACAAGCACTGCTCTCCCTCGCCTTGACCCTCGCTGCCCTTGCCGCTTCGGCGCAGTTCAGGTGAACCCGCAAGCCAGGGTCAACTTCCAACAGCTCACCAGCCCCATGGCCGGTGTGGAGTACAAGGCCAACATCGGCTGGCAATTAGGTGCCGACCTGCGCTTCGGCGACCGCCTGTACGTGCAGCCCGGTGCGTTCTTCGGCCGCAGCGCCACAGCGGTGAAGACCTACTCAGCGACACGCTGCTGTACGAAAACGACCTGGTGCGCACCAACTTGAAGCTGAAAGGCATGATCGGTTACCGCATCATCGATAGCTACCAGTTCGACCTGCGCTTCGCCATGGGCCCCACCTACGATGTGCTCCTGAGCGTGGACGACCGCAACGAAGAGATCGGCTACAACAAAGGCGACTTCCGCAAGGGCTCCATGAACATCGATGCCGCCCTGGGCTTCGACATGGGACTGGTGACCCTGGAACCCAATGTGAGCTTCGGTCTTAGCCGTGTGTTCAGCGACAATCCGACGGTGAAGGACATCGGATCGAAGTACCTCACCTACGGGCTCACGGTCGGTATCAACTTGGGTAACGACGATTAGCCTGATCGCACAGAGAAGCCTCCGGGGACGGGGGCTTCTCGCGTTCGGTGCCTTGCCAACCACATCAACCGTATCCATCAGTTCGGTCAGCTCACCGCTATTGAGCGGGTAGGCATTGCGGCCGTCCTCGGCAGCGTCCTTCAGCACGTTTATGTAAGCCTGCATGCGCCCTGCTTCGTCCAGGATCGCTTCGGAGTAGTCGCGGTCGGCAAGGCTGCCGATGACCGAATAGGCCATGGCGTGCTGGCCGGCGCTCAAGCGCAGTGCGCCTTCGGCCAAGCGCCGTGCCTCCGGCAGGCAGGCGAACCTAGGCGTGCGCGCATCCGCTGTTGCGGGACGGGCTCTGCTCAGTGTTGAACAAACCAGGCGCTGCATGCCCATGCGCTCTCGTTGGGAGCAGTTCCATGATGTGGATGCCATCGGGAAAAGTTTGTAGTTGCAAGTTGGTGCAATAACTACCCACCCGTTTGCCGCAAGCATCTCCCCCAGCGCATCGCGCAGCACCAGTTGCGCATTGCGCGTCAACGCATCCAGTTGCAGGCTTACTTCCCCATTGCTCGGGTTTGGGTAAAGCGTGAACGGCTTTGGCGTGGCCGTGCTAGCGCCCATGGTAAGGTCCTCCTCCACCAACAGGCGGCTTACGAAGCGTTGTCCGGGGTCGTTGATGGTGCCATCGGTGTAGCCGGCATACATGCCGCAGATGTAAAAGCCCGTGCCATCAAGTGTTGGTTTGATATCCACGATGGAGGCTGCTGTTTGACCGAAGTAGGTGAAAGGCCCGGTCAAGCATTCATCCATGAGTGGAAGGAGCTGGCCACTGCTATCAACCACGCAGATGCCTCCTCGGGTCTGTCCGTTCACACTGCGAAAATGTCCGGCAACGAAGAATTTGTCCGCTTCCAGGGTTCAATTCTATTCACTTGGGGAGATGGACTTAGAACCCCTTAAGACCTAGGTTGTTCGCATGGTTGAAGGTCGGATCCAAGCTCCCATCGGGCATGAAGCGCGCGAGATAGAGCGTATCGTTGGGCGCGACGGCGCGTTTGTAACGGCCACCCACGTACACCCTTCCATCGGGAAGGCCGTGGTAGGCGAAGATGTTGCCCCAGTTCACACCGGAATGGAAGGTGGTATCCAAGGCTCCATCGGCGTGGATGCGGAAGAGTCGGTCCACCGGCTGCCCTTCGTATTGCGTGCAGGTGCAACTGCACAGGAATTTCCCATCGGGCAACTCGGCGAAATCCCAGATCACGCCGTTGGCGCGGCGGTGGATCCGTGTGGTATCCAAGTAGCCTTGGTTACTGAACCACACCAGGCGGTACTGCCCCACGAATCCACGCACGGAATCACTCAACATGTACGAGCCGCTGATCAACAAGCGGCCATCGGGGAAGACATGGTAATCGCCTAGGGTCACATTGCTTCCAACGTAGGGACTGTATATCTGGCTCATGAATGATGGATCCAAGAGCCCGCTTGGCAGAAATCTCCTTACTAGGCCGTTGTCCACATAATAACGGTCTGCCCAAGGGGTTAACTTACCACCACCGTATCCGAATGGGAACGACGGATCGCGTACACCGTTCATATCCACTTTGGCCAGAGCGCGTTCACCCGGCGCACCTTGGAAGTTCATTCTGCCGGAAAGCAGCAGATGCCCCGAAGGCATCACGGCGAGGGAATTTACAGTGCTGCTGGTAATAATGGTACGAAAGGTGGTGTCCAATTGGAAGTTCCATTGCCCATACGCAGTGGAACTTTGGATGCTCGCGGCGCATAGCGCTACGAGCATCCATAGCAAAGCCCTCATGGTTGTAAGATGATGCGCTCGGTGTGCAGCACTTCTCTTGCGTTCATGTACTGCACCAATGGTACCAGGAGCCACCTCTCGCGGATCCCGGATCTGTTGCCCGCGCTGTCCGTTCATCATCAGGGTGGTGATCGTGCGTCCAGCCAGGTCGCGGATCACGATGCTCCCGTTTACTTCGCCGTCCTTGCGGTCATACGCGAAGGCCACCCAAGTGCGGGCAGGGTTCGGGTATGCTCCAAAGCTGGCTTCAGCAGCTGTGTTCGCAGGCCTTTCGCGCTCACGACGGCGGTTCGCCTTGGGCAATTCCACAGCACCCGTGGCGGGTGGACGGCACACCTTGTACACCGCGCAAAGCAGGTTGCTGGCCCAGCCGCTGGGCCGGTCGTAGTGGCCTTCGTCCACCAGTTCCATCAGGTTGCCAACCTCCTCACTGTTCAACTGGTAGGCGTTACGGCCCACCAGGGCCGCGCCCTTCAGCACGTTGATGTAAGCCTGCATGCGCCCTGCTTCGTCCAGGATCGCTTCGGAGTAGTCGTGGTCGGCAAGGCTGCCGATGACCGAATAGTCCATGGCGTGCTGGCCGGGACAGGCCCTGCTCAGTGTTGAACAACCAGGCGATGCATGCCCATGCGCTCTCCGTTGGAGAGCAGTTCCATGATGTAGATGCCATCGGGAAAAGTTTGTAGTTGCAAGTTGGTGTAATAACTACCCACCGTTGCCGCAGCACCTCCCTCCCAGCGCATCGCAGCACCAGTTGCGCACTGCGCGGCAACGCATCCAGTTGCAGGCTTACTTCCCCATTGCTCCGGGTTTGGGTAAAGCGTGAACGGCTTTGGCGTGGCCGTGCAGCCCCCATGGTGGTCCTCCTCCACCAACAGGCGGCTTGCGAAGCGTTGTCCGGGGTCGTTGATGGTGCCATCGGTGTAGCCGGCATACATGCCGCAGATGTAAAGCCGTGCCATCAAGTGTTGGTTTGATATCCACGATGGAGGCTGCTGTTTGACCGAAGTAGGTGAAAGGCCCGGTCAAGCATTCATCCATGAGTGGAAGGAGCTGGCCACTGCTATCAACCACGCAGATGCCTCCTGGGGCCTGTCCGTTCACACTGCGAAAATGTCCGGCAACGAAGAATTTGTCCGCTTGCCAGGGTCCAATTCTATTCACTTGGGAGATGGACTTAGAACCCCTCAAGACCTAGGTTGTTCGCATGGTTGAAGGTCGGATCCGGCTCCCATCGGGCATGAAGCGCGCGAGATAGAGCGTATCGTTGGGAGCGACGGCGCGTTTGTAGCGGCCACCCACGTACACCCTTCCGTCGGGCGGTGGATGATAGGCGAAGATGTTGCCCCAGTTCACGCCCGAATGGAAGGTGGTGTCCAAGGCTCTATCGGCATGGATGCGGAAGAGTCGGTCCACCGGCTGCCCTTCGTATTGCGTGCAGGTGCGGCGACAGATGAACTTACCGTCTGGTAGCTCGGCGAAGTCCCATCACCCCATTGGCGTTGCGGTGGGTGCGCGTGGTGTCAAGTAACCTTCGTTACTGAACCATATCAGTTCTGTAGCTACCCACGAAGCCGCGCACAGGATCGTTGAGGGTATGCGATGCCTGGTCACACACGGCCATCGGGGAAGACGTGGTAGTCTGCGGGTGTACAGCGATAGAAAATAAGGTCCCGTATTCAAAGGAATGAATGAAGGGTCCAGCGTGCCATCTGGCATGCAGCGCGCTTGGAAGACTGCTGCCGATATAGAACTTGAGTCATCCATCCAAGGCACGGGCTTTGCCGCTACCATGATACCCGAGGTAGGAAGATCGCGTTGGCCCTTTCGGCAGCAATCGCGCACTGCTCCGAATCATTCATACTTCCGGGGAAATGGATCAATCCCGAGAGTAGAACATTCCCGGTGGGGAGCACTGCCAGGTCATTGACGGTTTGGCTACGGATCAGGGTTCTGAATGTGGTATCCAAGCGAAAGCTCCCCACTGAGGCATTGCCTCCAGTGGTCACCAGAATAGTGACCACTGAGGTAAGCACTTTCAGGGATTGGAACCACTTCATTGTTGGATATGAGCTTCTCACTGTAGAGCACTCCGCTACCGCCAAGATACTGCACCAGATAGGTGCCGGGGCCACCTCCCGCGTATCCCAGACCTGCTGCCCCTGCTGGCCATTCATCATCAGGGTGGCAATGGTCCTTCCTGCAAGGTCACGGATGACAATGCTGCCTTGCCCTTCGCCATCCTTTCGGTTGTACGCGAAGGCCACCCAAGTGCGGGCTGGGTTGGGGTATGCGCCAAAACTGGCTTCAGCAGTTGTGTTCACCGGCCTTTCGTGTTCGCGGCTGCGGTTCGCCTTGGGCAATTCCACAACACCCCGTGGCGGGTGGGCGGCACACCTTGTACACCGCGCAGAGCAAGTTGCTGGCCCAGCCGCTTGGCCGATCGTAGTGGCCTTCGTCCACCATCTCCAGCAATTCCGACAGTTCACCACTGTTCAGTTGGTAGGCATTGCGGCCGTCCAAAGCAGCGTTCTTCAGTACGTTGATGTAGGTCGATGCGCCCCATTTCGTCCAAGATCGCCTCCGAGTAGTCGCGGTCGGCAAGGCTGCCTATGACCGAATAGGCCATGGCGTGCTGGCCGCACCGGCCAACCTGCGCGCGGACCTCACCGACGAGACGGGCGAGATCAAGAGCGATTGGGATGTGGTGCATGGCACGCACGAGTACGAATTGGAGCGCAACGACAACGACCCGGCCGTTGCAGGCGACTGGCACACCCTTGCGATGACTACGCAGAGCAAGTACACCGACAAGGGCCTGGCCAGCGGCAGCAAGCATTGGTGCCGCGTGCGCGCACGCGGCACGGCAGGCGATAGCCCGTGGAGCGATCCGGCGCAGGCCATGGCGCGGTAGGCAGCACCCGTCTCATGGTGTGGCAGCGGCCTCCGAGGCGCCCGGGGCCGCTAGCGTTCGTGCCGTTGGCTACTTCTCCGACGGCTTCCCGGCCTTCTTCCACGCGGCATAGCCACCCCACCAGGTGCTGGGCCCGGTAGCCTTTGGCCGCTAGGTATTCCAGTGCCTGCTCGCTACGGCCGCCGCTGTGGCAGTAGAGCAGCACGGGCACGTTCTTGTCCAGTTCGGCAAAGGCCGCTTCTGTAATCATCGGCCGTCCAGTCGATGTTGATGCTGCCGATCAAATGGCCCGCCGCGTATTCGGCCGGTGTGCGCACGTCCACCAAACGCGCCTTGCCGGTGGCGATGGCCTGTTCGAATGCATCCACGCCCAGTTCGGTGGTGTTCTTGGTGGTTTGCGCGCTGGTGCATGCGCTGGTCGCCAGGCAAGCGGCCAGGACGATGGTGGCGATGGTGTTCTTCATGGCTGTTCAGTGGTTCGTAATACATCCTGCCAGGATCCACCGTTGTGCACATCGGTGAAGCCGAGCTGTTGAAGGTAGCGCATGGCGTTCTCGCTCCGGTTGCCGCTACGGCAGCAGAGCACCAGCGGTGTTGGCAGGGCCCGCAGCTCTTCCACTCGCTCGGGCACCTCATTCAAGGGGATGTTGATGGAACCCGGCACATGACCACCGGCAAACTCCTCCGGGGTACGCACATCGACGATGCTCTTTGTGGTGCTCATGGTGGTTGCGGGATCTTCCGGGTGGAGCTGATGGGAGTCGAACCCACGACCTCGTCATTGCGAACGACGCGCTCTGGCCAGCTGAGCTACAGCCCCTAAGGGGAGGCGAAGTTGCGAAATGGAACGCAAGGCCTCGTGGAACCAGGCTTGCGCATCGCGCGTAGAAGCGCGGCATGAAGCAGTTCCTCATCGCGGCCGTCCTTCTTGCACCGACGCTGGTGTTCGCGCAAGCCGAGGACCTCGCCTATGTGCCCAGCACAGCGCCTGCGCGCACAGCCGACGACGCGAGCATCGGTTTCCGCGACCGGAGCGAGCCGGGCCCTGTGGAACTGGTGTTGCCGCCCGGCACCTACCAGGTCGATCTGCTGAACGCTCAAGGAACATCGTCGGCCATCGATCGCGCAACAGTGCCGAACTGGACTTGCGCGCCTGGAAGCCGGGCACCTGGACCGTGCGCGCATTGCCCCGGAGGCCTGCGCGTTCGCCGCTTCGTGGTGCTGGGCCGTGGGGGCGCCCATGTGGGTGCAGCAGAGCAGCCGCTAACGCGGGCGAACGTCCACTCCTCTCCTGCAAACGACCGAGCCCACGGGCGGCATCGGTGAATCCTGGATCGAGCTTCAAGCGATGCTGTAATCCCAGCGGGCGCTATCGAGCATGTTCTCCAATTCGTAGGTGACGCCACGGCTGTAGTAGGCCCGCACGTAGTCGGGCAGTAGTCGAATGGCGCGGTGGAACTCGGCGCGTGCCTCGCGCGGCTGCTGCTTGTGCTCGAGCAGGATGAGCCGGTGTTGTAGTAGGCCACCGGGTGGTTGGGTCGATCTCTCGATCGTGCTATAGCAGGCCAGCGCGATGCTGTCCTGGCCATGGTCCTGCGCGAACATGGCCTTGTCATAGAGCGCCTCATGCTGCGCGGCCGCGATCTCCAGTGCTGAATTATAGTACTGCATGGCCAGCGGATCGTGCTTCGCCGCGTGCATGATCCCAAGGGAGATCCACGCATCGTAGTACTGCGGGTCGCGCTCCACGGCGGTTTGGTAGCTGCTGATGGCCAACGCGCTGTCGCCTGCTTTGCGGTGGATCCAACCCTTGAGGTTGTATAGTCGGGCATCGAGCGGGTCGAGCTTCAACGCTTCGTTCGCCAGGGCCATCGCTTCCTTGAATTTCGATTGCATGAGGTAGACCTCACCGAGCTTCGAGCGGCCTTCGGTGCTGTCCGGTGCCAGGCGAATGGCCGTCTTGAAGCGCTGTTCGGCCTCCGGCAATTTGATCTTGCGGAAGTAGAGATCGCCCAAGGCGATATGCCAGCGTGCGTTGGTGCTATCGAGCGCGATGCTCCGCTTCCAATCATTCTCGGCGAGCACGAGGCTATCCATGCGCTCGTAAAGCATGGCGCGCTCGGCGAAGTGGACCGGGCTTGCCGGATCGGCGAGGATGCGCGCCTCCACCTCGGCAAGCGTGCTGGGCGGCTGGGGTTCCGCGGTGGTCGCCGGGGAAGGGTCGCCACCGCAGGCGAGCAGGAGGAATGCCGGAAGGAAGAGGGCGGAGAAGGTGTGCTGCATGAATGCGAAGGCCCCGGAAGTTCCGGGGCCTTCAAAAGTAGCGGCTCAACCCATCATGCCGTGACCGGTTGCTCGGTCTTGGCCACCGCTTCTCGATCCTGCGCTCGAGCTCCTCACAAAGCTCCACGTTGTCCTCGAGCAGTTGGCGCACCATATCGCGGCCCTGCCCCAGTTTGTTGTCCTCGTAGCTGAACCAGCTGCCGCTCTTCTTGATGACGTTCATCTCCACGGCCATGTCGACGATCTCGCCGGCCTTGCTGATGCCCTTGCCGAACATGATGTCGAACTCGGCCCGGCGGAAAGGCGGCGCCACCTTGTTCTTCACCACTTTCACCTTGGTGCGGTTGTTGATCACGTTCTCCCCTTCCTTCAACTGCGTCATGCGTCGGATGTCGAGGCGGATGGAGGCGTAGAACTTCAGCGCGTTGCCGCCGGTGGTGGTCTCGGGGTTGCCGAACATCACACCGATCTTCTCGCGCAGTTGGTTGATGAAGATGCAGCAGCAGCCGGTCTTGCTGATGGTACCTGTGAGCTTGCGCAGGGCCTTGCTCATCAGGCGGGCCTGCAGGCCCATGGAGCTGTCGCCCATCTCGCCTTCGATCTCGGCACGCGGCGTGAGCGCGGCCACGCTGTCGATGACGATGATGTCGATGGCGCCCGAGCGGATGAGGTTGTCGGCGATCTCCAGTGCCTGCTCCCCGTTGTCAGGCTGGCTGATCAGGAGAGGTTCTCCGTGTCCACGCCCAATGACTCGGCATAGAAGCGGTCGAAGGCGTGTTCGGCATCGATCATGGCGGCGATGCCGCCGCGCTTCTGGCATTCGGCGATGGCGTGGATGGCGAGCGTGGTCTTGCCGGAGCTCTCCGGTCCGTGGATCTCGATCACTCGGCCCTTGGGATAGCCACCGACGCCCAGTGCCAGGTCCAATCCGATGGAGCCGGATGGGATCACCTCCACCTGCTCTACGGCATCATCACCCATGCGCATGACCGCACCCTTCCCGAAGGTCTTCTCCATCTTGTCCATGGTGAGTTGCAGCGCCTTCAGCTTCTCCTTTGTTCACTTCCGTTGCCATGACCTTATCGTGTTGGTGATTGTCGGTGTTAGTGGGCTGCCAGTTCGCTTGTTCTCCGGGTCTTCCTGGAACCCGGTCGCTTGACGAATATCCTGTCAACCTTGCGACGGACAATTAAGCACCGCATTCCGGGTTTGCCAAATTTCCTGGCAGGAAGTTTTGAACAAGGGTTGGTCCGATCGCACAGAATGGACCACGATAGAGGCAGACGAAAGTTCTCCAGCCTCCGACCAAACCCAATAATCTTCCGACGAACACTTGACAAGCCCTTACCGAGCCCGATACGTTTGCGCCACTCTTCCCGGTTAGGATCGCTCTTCAGACCCGCCTTTGACTGCTTGTTCAGCCAAACTGAACAAGAACATGCGATCCGAAAAGAACAATGGTACCCGCGCTGCTGGCGCGGCTTCGGTCAACCCCCCAACCGACCGCCTCTGGCTCGACCCAGAGCAAGGGCTTTCCGGCAGTACAGAGATCCTGCCCGGGCCCCTCTCGGATGGGGATCGCTTCGCTTTTCAACATGAAACCAAACCTGGCCCCATGCAATTCGAGAACTCCTTGATGTACCGTATGGCGCGTGCGGCAATGGCTGTTGCAGTAGCGCTGCTGGCTGCTGGCGCGGCAAGCGCCCAACTCGCCGATCACCATGACCATGGCGGGATCGATGAACTGCTCAACCGCCACGAGCAGGAGATCCATTTCGTGGAGAACAAAGGCCAATTCGGTCCCAGCGTGCTCTACCGCGCCGACTTCCCGCTTGGGCAGGCCGTGGCCACCCGCGAGGGGATGCTCATGAGCGCTTACGACCCGAAGGCCGTTGAGGAGCGCCAACGCGAAGGCATGGCCATAGAGGCCGATATGCAACGCGGCTTGCCTTTCCGCGAATTGCGCTGGCAGAAGCGCGGCCATGGCTGGCTCATGCACTTCCGCAATGCCTTGCCCACCATGCGCATCGAAAGCACCGACGCGCACGAAGAGACCAGCAACTACTTCGTTGGCGACAAGGAGAAGCATGCTACTGGCGTACACAGCTACCAAGAGGTCTGGTACCGGGACGTGTACAAGGGCACTGATGTGCGCTACTACCCCGCCGCTGATGGCTCATTGGAGTACGACATCGTTTGCAAGCCGGGCAGCGATCCCACGCAGATCGCCATCGAGTTCAAAGGCATTGAGCGCCTCCGCCTGAACGAGCAGGGAGAACTGGTGATGCGCACCAGCTTGGGCGAAATGAGCTACCCCGCTCCTATCGTGTACCAACGCATCAATGGCCGCGAGCGGAAGGTGCAAGCAGCCTACCGTTTGAGCAATGGCAACGTCCTCGGTTTCGTGGTCGGCGACTACGACCATGCGCAGCCGCTGGTGATCGACCCGATCGCGATGCGTTGGGCCACCTGGGTGAACACCAATAGCAGTGGCGACAACCACGGGCATGCCATCTGGGTGGACCCGAACGACGGCGCCATCTATGTGGTGGCCCGTGTGGTGGGCACCACCGACCAGATCACCGTGGGGGCCTTCGACGAGAGCGCGAACGGCAACCTGGAGATCATCGTGGGCAAATACATCGAACCCGCTACCGTGGGCGGCAGCGGCACACGCGTATGGCAGACTTACATCGGTGGCGGCGGCGACGACAACCCCTACGCGATGGAGCAAGGTCCAGACGGCAACCTCTATATCACTGGCCAGACGAGCAGTACCAACTTCCCTTTGATCGGGTGGCAGCGCGTTCACGGGCAGCAGCATCAACCAGCAGGCAGAAGGCGGCATCGATGTCTTCGTGCTGAAGATTACTCAGGACGGCCTCTCGATCAAGGCCGCCGTGGTAGGCGGCAACGGCGCGGATGACAACTTCGACGTGCGCACCGCCGCGAACGGCGATGTGTTCGTGTGCGGCAGCACTACCAGCACCAACCTGCTCACCTTGAACGCGGGCAGCGGCGCCAGCAACACGAATAATGGCAGCAGCGACGTCCTGATCTTCCGCATCAACCAGGACCTGAGCTCCCTGGTGTGGATGCGCAACTACGGAGGCAGCGGCGCCGATCGTGCGAGCATCATGCTGCATAACAGCGCCACTGGCGACCTCTTTGTAGGCGGCAATACCGCCAGCACCAACTTCCCCACGGTGAGCCCGCGCCAGTCCACGCGTGGTGGAACGACTGCGGGCTTCCTGCAGCGCCTCAATGGCAGCACGGCAGCAACGACCTGGTCGTCCTACTTCTCCTCCAGCGCGAACAACGATGCCAACCTTCTGTGCATGGAGTTCAACACCACGAAGAGCGAACTCTACTTCGGTGGTGTGACGGAGGGCCTCGCGGCCGCGAACATCTCCGCCGGTTCCTTTGATACGGGCCACAATGGGAGCAACGACTTCTACGTGGGGCGCATGGACATCGACCAGAACTTCCTGGCAGGCACATACGTGGGGGCACCAGCAACGAGGTGAACATGATGGGCTTGAACGTGGACCTGAACAACGATGTCTTCGTGTTCGGATACACCAGCAGCACCAACTTCCCGGTGAGCGCCTCGCCCAACGTGCCGCTGCAGACCACCAACAATGGCAGCAACGACAAGGTCTTCTTCAAATTGAGAGCGACCTGAGCGCGCTCGAGTTCAGCACCTACTACGGCGGCACCAACGACGACTACGATCCCGTCGGCGAGCGCGGCATCAAGTTCAGCAACTGCCGCATCTACACCATCGTCACCGCGCAGAGCAACAACATACCGCTCACGCAAGGAGAGCTCAACACCACCAAGAACAGCCCCACCAGCCGCTATGAACCTGGCCTTGTGGTATGGGCCAACCCGCCCGACACGCTGGGCAACACCATCACCTACCAGGGCGTGTCCATCTGCCCCGGTGCAACGCCCGGCGATATCATCGGTTCTGTTCCTGCCTATACCCTGCCCACTGTCGTGCGTAACAACAGCGCCTCCAGCTATCCGGCTTTCCCCAGCGCCGCGAGCTACCAGTGGCAGATCAGCCCGGACAGCACCAACTGGACCAACATCAACGGCGCCACCGGCCAGAACCTGAGCGGCGCACAGATCGGCGCCATCACGCAAACCACCTACATCCGGCGCATCATCGGCGGCGATGCATGCATCCTCGCCGGCGCTGCGGACAGGTAGTGACCGTGCGTTTGATGAGCGCCAATACCACGACAACGAACGTGAACTGCTTCGGCGCTGCGGACGGTACGGCCACGGCCAGTGCCGATGGCCAGGCCCCTTCAGCTACCTGTGGAGCAGCGGCCAAACGGATGCGACCGCGACCGGACTTGCGCCGGGCGGATACACCGTTACCGTTACGGACTTCAACGGCTGCAGCGGATGCCGCAGCGCGGATCGCGGAACCGACGCAGCTCGGCGGCCAGATCGGTACGACGCCGGCCACGCGCGACAATGCCAACGGCGGTGCGAGCGTCAGTGCCTCGGGCGGCACCGCACCGTACACCTATCTCTGGAGCAACGGCGGCACGAACACCAGTATCAGCGGTGTCCCCGGTGGCAGCTACTCGGTGACGATCACCGATGCCAAAGAATGCGAGATCACCTTGCCGGTGAACATCCTGAGCACCGGTGTGCCCAGCGTGAATGCTGGCGATGATGCGGTGATCACGTGCGCGACTGGAAACAGCATCGCTCTGAACGGTACGGGCAGCCCCGGTGTCACCTACACCTGGCTGTCCAGCAACGGCGGCAACATCGCAAGTGGCGCCGACACGCCGAACCCGCAGGTGAACGCGGCCGGTACCTATACCCTCACCGTCACCGACCCGCAGACGCAATGCAGCGCCAACGATGCGGTGAACGTGACGCATGAACACGACGGCGCCCGGAGCCAGCATCACCGGTGGTGGAACGCTCACCTGCGCTACCATCAGCGTCCTGCTCGATGGAAGCAGCGCAACCCAGGGCGCGCCACATTCAGCTGGACTGGCCCGAACGGATTCAACAGCACGGATGAGGATGTGAACGCCGACGCGCCTGGCACCTATGAGCTGACCGTGACGGATCCATCAACGGATGCACAAGCACGGCCAGATCGATGTCGATGAGACATTCAAGCACCCGGCGCACAAGCCACCGGCGGAACGCTCACCTGCACGAACACCTGCGTGACCCGCTAGCGCGGCAGCGGCAACGGCGATTTCATGGACCGGCGAACAACTACACGAGCAACGAGCAGAACCCCACGGTGTGCGCGGCGGGCAGCTACCCTCACCGTCACCGGCGCGAACGGATGCACCAGCCAGGCGAACGCCGAAGTGGATGTGGATGACGAAGCACCGGCGCCATCGCCACCGGCGGCACCATCACTTGCACCAACGCGTGCGTGACCCTGAGCGGCAGCGGCAACGGCGACTACTCCTGGACCGGTCCGAACAACTACACGAGCAACGAGCAGAACCCCGAGGTGTGCGCGGCAGGCACTTATGTCCTCACCGTCACCGGTGCGAACGGATGCACCAGCCAGGCCAACGCCGAAGTGGATGTGGATGACGAAGCACCCGGCGCACAAGCCACCGGCGGAACCATCACCTGCACGAACTCTTGTGTAACGCTCAGCGGCAGCGGCAACGGCGATTTCGCATGGAGCGGTCCGAACAACTACACGAGCAACGAGCAGAACCCCCACGGTATGCGAAGCGGGCAGCTACACACTCACCGTCACCGGCGCGAACGGTTGCACCAGCCAGGCGAACGCCGAAGTGGATGTGGATGATGAAGCACCGGGCGCACAAGCCACGGGCGGCACCATCACTTGCACCAACGCGTGCGTGACCCTGAGCGGCAGCGGCAACGGCGACTACTCCTGGACCGGTCGAACAACTACACGAGCAACGAGCAGAACCCCGAGGTGTGCGCGGCGGGCACCTCACCTCACCGTCACCGGTGCTAACGGTTGCACCAGCCAGGCGAACGCCGACGTGGATGTGGATGACGAAGCACCCGGCGCACAAGCCACGGGCGGCACCATCACTTGCACCAACGCGTGCGTGACCCTGAGCGGCAGCGGCAACGGCGACTTCGCTTGACCGGCCCGAACAACTACACGAGCAACGAGCAGAACCCCACGGTGTGCGCGGCAGGCACATACATACTCACCGTCACCGGTGCGAACGGTTGCACCAGCCAGGCGAACGCCGATGTGGATGTGGATGACGAAGCACCGGGCGCCATCGCCACCGGCGGAACGCTCACCTGCACGAACACCTGCGTGACCCTGAGCGGCAGCGGCAACGGCGACTTCGCCCGGACCGGTCCGAACAACTACACGAGCAACGAGCAGAACCCGCGGTGTGCGCGGCGGGCACCTTCATACTCACCGTCACCGGCGCGAACGGATGCACAAGCCGGGCGACGCCGGAGTGGATGTGGATGACGAAGCACCGGGCGCCAACGCCACCGGCGGCACCATCACTTGCACCAACTCTTGTGTAACGCTCCGCGGCCGCGGCAACCACGGCTTCGCATGGGCGCGACAACTACACGAGCCACGCGCAGAACCCGCGGTGTGCGCGGCCGGCGCGCTTATCCTCCCGTCACCGGCGCGACGGTTCACCAGCCAGGCGCACGCCGCCGTGGATGTATGACGAAGCGCCGGGCGCCAAGCCCCGGGCGGCACCATCACTTACGCCACGCGTGCGCAGCCCTGAGCGGCAGCGGCAGACGGCGACTTCTCTTGGACCGAGTCCGAACACTTCAACGGCAGAGCAGAACCCCACGGTGTGCGCGGCAGCTACACACTCACCTCACCGGCGCGAACGGCTGCACCAGCCAGGCGAACGCCAAAGTGGATGTGGATGACGAAGCACAGGCGCCATCGCTACCGCCGGCACGCTCACCTGCGCGAACAGTAGCGTGATGCTGCTGGGCGTGGGCAATGGCAGCTATGCCTGGAGCGGCCCCAACAACTACACCAACCGAGCAGAGCCGGTGGTGACAGTGGCGGAAAGCACCTATATGCTCACGGTCACCGGCAGCGAACGGCTGCACCAGTGAGGCCAGCGCTGAAGTGGACCTCGATGAGGATGTACCCGGTGCGGATGCGACCGGAGGCAGCATCACCTGCGACAACGACTGCGTGACGTTGAGCGGCAGCGGCAATGGCTCGTTCGCGTGGAGCGGTCGAACGCTACACGAGCAACGAGCAGAACCCACGGTATGCGCCGCGGGCGGCTACGAAACTGACGGTGACCGGCGCGAACGGATGCACGAGCATGGCCACGGCCATCGTGGAACTGGATACCGACGCACCCGGTGCTGAAGCGACCGGGGCAGCATCACCTGCGACAACGACTGCGTGAC
>JADJTW010000023.1 GCA_016710965.1 Flavobacteriales bacterium | reverse complement strand
GTGCGTGCCATGCACCACATCCCAATCGCTCTTGATCTCGCCCGTCTTGTCGGTGAGGTCGGCGCGCAGGTTGGCCGGTGCGGCCAGCACGCCATGGCCTATTCGGTCATCGGCAGCCTTGCCGACCGCGACTACTCCGAAGCGATCTTGGACGAAATGGGGCGCATCGACCTACATCAACGTGCTGAAGGGCGCGGCCCTGGTGGGCCGTAACGCCTACCAGTTGAACAGTGAGGAGGTTGGCAACCTGATGGAACTGGTGGACGAAGGCCACTACGATCGGCCAAGCGGCTGGGCCAGCAACTTGCTCTGCGCGGTGTACAAGGTGTGCCGCCCACCCGCCACGGGTGCTGTGGAATTGCCCAAGGCGAACCGCAGCCGCGAACGCGAAAGGCCGGTGAACACAACTGCTGAAGCCAGTTTTGGCGCATACCCCAACCCAGCCCGCACTTGGGTGGCCTTCGCGTACAACCGAAAAGGATGGCGAAGGGCAAGGCAGCATTGCCATCCGTGACCTTGCGGGAAGGACCATTGCCACCCTGATGATGAATGGCCAGCAGGGGCAGCAGGTCTGGGATACGCGGGAGGTGGCCCCCGGCACCTATCTGGTGCAGTATCTTGGCGGTAGCGGAGTGCTCTACAGTGAGAAGCTCATCATCCAACAATGAAGTGGTTCCAATCCCTGAAAGTGCTTGCCTCAGTGGTCACTATTTTGCGACCACTGAGGAAATGCCTCCAGTGGAGCTTTCGCCTGATACCGACATTCAGAACCCTGATCCTAGCCAAACCGTCACTGACCTGGCAGTGCTCCCCACCGGGAATGTTCTACTCGGGATTGATCCGTTTCCCGGAAGTATGAATGATTCGGGCAGTGCGCGATTGCTGCCGAATATGCGCCAACGCGATCTTTCCTACCTCGGGTATCGGTAGCGGCAAGCTCGTGCCTTGGATGGATGACAAGTTCTATATCGGCAGCAGTCTTCCAAGGCGCTGCATGCCAGATGGACGCTGGACCCTTCATTCATTCCTTTGAATACGGGACCTTATTTTCTATCGCTGCAACCCGCAGACTACCACGTCTTCCCCGATGGCCGTGTGCTGATCAGCGGCACGCATACCCTCAACGATCCTGTGCGCGGCTTCGTGGGTAGCTACGAACTGATCTGGTTCAGTAACGAAGGGTACTTGGACACCACGCGCACCCACCGCAACGCCAATGGGGTGATCTTGGGACTTCGCCGAGCTACCAGACGGTAAGTTCATCTGTCGCTGCACCTGCACGCAATACGAGGGCAGCCGGTGGACCGACTCTTCCGCATCCATGCCGATGGAGCCTTGGACACCACCTTCCATTCGGGCGTGAACTGGGGCAACATCTTCGCCTATCATCCACTGCCCGACGGAAGGGTGTACGTGGGTGGCCGCTACAGACGCGCCGTCGCTCCTAACGATACGCTCTATCTCGCGCGCTTCATGCCCGATGGGAGCTTGGATCCGACCTTCAACCATGCGAACAACCTAGGTCTTGGAGGGGTTCTAAGTCCATCTCCCCAAGTGAATAGAATTGAACCCTGGCAAGCGGACAAATTCTTCGTTGCCGGACATTTTCGCAGTGTGAACGGACAGACCCGAGGAGGCATCTGCGTGGTTGATAAGAGTGACCAGCTCCTTCCACTCATGGATGAATGCTTGACCGGCCTTTCACCTACTTCGGTCAAACAGCAGCCTCCATCGTGGATATCAAACCAACACTTGATGGCACGGGCTTTACATCTGCGGCATGTATGCCGGTCTACACCGATGGCACCATCAACGACCCTGACAACGCTTCGTCAGCCGCCTGCTGGTGGAGGAGGACCTTACCATGGGCGCTAGCACGGCCACGCCAAAGCCGTTCACGCTTACCCAAACCCGAGCAATGGGGAAGTAAGCCTGCAACTGGATGCGTTGCCGCGCAATGCGCAACTGGTGCTGCGCGATGCGCTGGGGAGGGAGGTGCTGCGGCAACGGGTGGGTAGTTATTGGCACCAACTTGCAACTACAAACTTTTCCCGATGGCATCTACATCATGGAACTGCTCTCCAACGGAGAGCGCATGGGCATGCAGCGCCTGGTTGTTCAACACTGAGCAGAGCCTGTCCCGCAACAGCGGGATGCGCACGCCTGGGGCCGCCTGCCTGCCGGAGGCACGGCGCTTGGCCGAGGGCGCACTGCGCTTGGGCGCCGGCCAGCACGCCATGGCTATTCGGTCATCGGCAGCCTTGCCGACCGCGACTACTCGAAGCTTATCCTGGACGAAGCAGGGCGCATGCAGGCTCATCAACGTATTGAAGAACGCTGCCGAGGACGGCCGCAATGCCTACCCCGCTCAATAGCGGTGAGCTGACCGAACTGATGGATACGGTTGATGTGGTTGGCAAGGCACCGAACGCGGTGCGAACCCCGTCCCCGG
This sequence comes from Flavobacteriales bacterium, assembly GCA_016710965.1. Lineage (GTDB taxonomy): Bacteria > Bacteroidota > Bacteroidia > Flavobacteriales_F > PHOS-HE28 > PHOS-HE28. The sequence continues at coordinate 11,699 of JADJTW010000023.1, read as the reverse complement.
AGGCTTCTCTGTGCGATCAGGCTAATCGTCGCTGCCCAGGTTGATACCGAGCGTCATCCCGTAGGTGAGGTATTTCGATCCGATGTCCTTCACCGGCGGTTGTCGCTGAAGACACGGCCTAGGCCGAAGCTCACGCTGGGTTCCAGGGTCACAGTCCCATGTCGAAGCCGGGCGGCATCGATGTTCATGGAGCCCTTGCGGAAGTCGCCTTTGTTGTAGCCGATCTCTTCGTTGCGGTCGTCCACGCTCAGGAGCACATCGTAGGTGGGGCCCATGGCGAAGCGCAGGTCGAACTGGTAGCTATCGATGATGCGGTAACCGGATCATGCCTTTCAGCTTCGTTGGTGCGCACCAGGTCGTTTTCGTACAGCAGCGTGTCGCTGGAGTAGGTCTTCACCGCTGTGGCGCTGCGGCCGAAGAACGCACCGGGCTGTACGTACAGGCGGTCGCCGAAGCGCAGGTCGGCACCTAATTGCCAGCCGATGTTGGCCTTGTACTCCACACCGGCCATGGGGCTGGTTAGCTGTTGGAAGTTGACCCCGGCCTGCGGGTTCACCTGGAACTGCGCCGAAGCGCCAGTGGCAGCGAGGGTCAGGGCGAGGGAGAGCAGTGGCTTGTTCATGGAAGTGCTTCTTGGTTGCGCGGCGAATTTGCGAATGGCGTGCCATAACGGAATGGCGGTGATCCACCATTCCTGAGCATCAGGAGCTTGCATCGATCGCCCAGAGGGCATCTCAAGATTGCTTTTGGAAGCGAGCGAGGTGGATTTCGCAGCCAGAGGAGGCGCGAAACCCGCGCAGAGCAGGCCGCTCTGTATGGGTTGGAGCAACGATGTATGGCTGTGAAAGGCACTCGCGCAGCCCGAAGGGTAATGTTGAGATGCCCGCTGGCCTCCTACCTTGCCGGTCCCGAACCAACCGGAAGACATCCATGAAGCAGCAGTACACCACGCTGGCACTTGCGGCCGGCATTGCCTCTTACCCGCAGGATTGCAGCACCGGCCGATACGTCAGTGCCAACCTTTTCCCGACCGTGACAGTGACCAATGCCGTGGTCTACGGCGCCAACATCGGGGTGAACGGGAGCAACCAGACGCTTCGTCTCGATGTGTACGCGCCAACAGGAGATGCACAGACGGACCGCCCAGCGGTGATCGTGGCCTTCGGCGGGTCCTTCATCAGCGGTACGCGCGCCGATGTAGCTGACATCTGCCAGGATTTCGCCAAGCGCGGGTACGTGGCCATCGCACCGGACTATCGCGTAGGCTTCTTCTTCCCGAACGAGGCGACTACGATACGCGCGGTGATGCGCGGAGCGCACGATATGAAAGCGGTGGTGCGCTTTCTGCGCAAGTCGGTGGCCGAAAGCGGTAATCCTTACGGCATCGACCCGGAGCGCATCATCGTTGGCGGTGTATCGGCGGGCGCCATCAGCGGCATCCACGCTGCGTACCTGGACCAAGACAGCGAGGTGCCCGCCGTGCTCGTGCCGGAAATGCCTGCGCTCGGCGGCATCGAAGGGAAACAGCGGCAGTCCCGGATACAGCAGTGAGGTCTTCGCCGTTTACAGTTTCAGTGGCGCCATCGGTGATACCTTGTGGATGGTTCCCGGTGATGCACCGCTCGCCAGCATACACGAAGTCGGCGACGGCGTTGTTCCTTACTACACGCAGGAAGTTTCGGTCATTGGGGTGCCAACGGGCTTGATCGCATCGGGCAGTCATGACATACACCTTCGGCGCAGATCACATCGGCCTCGTCAACTGCTTCAAGAGCTATCCGGGCAGCGGTCTCGTGGGCTATCTGACCAGCGATTACGCGGTCGCGATGGACTGGACTGCTTTATTCCTGGGCCAACTTGTCTGCGGTGCGCCAGTTACTTGCGGTGCCATCGGTACGGGCATCGTACAGGAGGCGGGCGTGCGCACGACCGTCTCCCCGAATCCGACGACCGGCCCTGTGCAGATGCAGCTCACTGGTGCTGCCCGTCTCACATTGCTCGATGCTTCGGGACGCGTGGTGCTCAACGAACGCTTCGGGGCTGGAACAGCACAGGTCGACCTCAGCGCATTGGCAGATGGTGTCTATACCGCGCAGCTAAGCGGCACGGTCACAGAGACCTTCCGTATCGTGAAGGCGAACTGAGCGCTAACGCACGAAGCGCATCGCTTGCGCATCCTTGCCCAAGCGGGCCAGGTAAGCACCGTGCGCAGCAGCGAACGGAATGGTGGTGCGCCCGCCGTTGACCATCGTGCGCAGTTGCTCACGCCCAGTAGCATCGAAGATCACGAGTGCCGTGGGTTCTGCCTGTTCATCGCGCGATACATGCAGCGCATCGTCCTGCATCCAAAGCCGCCTGGAGGCGGAATGCACGTCGTTGATCCCGCTTGCGGACCCCAGATGCTGTAAACCCACATCGGGTTGTCGATGTACGGATTGCGGTTGCCTTGCAGGATGAAGGCGCTGTCGTTGCGTGCGATCTCCTTCGCGCTTACGGGATCCTGCGTATGCCAAGCGACCAGCAAGCTCTCGGTCCAGGAGAACAACTGGCCGCCTGTCATGATGGGAGCAGGCCAGCTGACGCTTTCGTTCATGTACCGGGTGAGCATGTAGAAGTAGCCTCGGGCCAGATCGCCCTTGTACGCATCGATCGGCTCGAACACAGTTCCAGAGCAACCGGGCCAGCTGCATGGTCCTCGCTTGCTGCCATTGGTGCTGGTGAAATCCGGTGAGGTCACTGTACCGTACGGCCAGTTCCCACGCGCCTGGTTCACCCAAGCATCGGTAGGATAGATGTGGAAGAGATCGGAATTCATGGGCGGCACATCATTGAACCAGCTCACCGGGAAGCTGTGCTCGCGGTTGAAGCAGTCGCCCTCGCTGTTGTACGTGCCGCATTGATCGCTGACGAACTGATAAGCATACGCGGCCGAACCGGAAGGCACATCGCTGTAGATGTCCCAGACCGTATTGTCCGGTTTGCGGTCGGTGCGGTAGAACGCGCTCCACAAGTTGCTGTATTGGATGACCACGTGCGGACTGATGATATCGTAGAGCGCGGCGCGCAGCGGTTCGCCGGTGAGCCCGGCGGCCGGATCGTAATATCCCGGTGGCGGCTGTGCCGAGGCCAGCGCAGGAGCGAGGATGAACAGGATGGAAAACGGCCGCATGTGTTTCATCCCTATCTGGTCGGGAGGGCGAATGTACCGGCATCGCATGCTGTCGTCGAAGTGTTCCAACGAAGGGCTACATTGGGCCCACGAAGGCGGGGGCACTGTTGCCCGCGCTCAATACCCAGGACCAATGGCAAGCGGTACAGTGAAATTCTTCAACACGGAGAAAGGTTTCGGTTTCATCGTTCCCGATGATGGGGGCAAGGAGGTGTTCGTGCACAAGACCGGCACACGAGAGCCTATTCGCGAGGGCGACAAGGTGACCTACGATGTGGAACAGGGTCCCAAAGGCGCGAACGCGGTGAACGTTCAGCGCGCCTGAGCGGACTCAGTTCCCGTAGCCTTTCAGGAAGATGATATTGTCGAAGTAGCCGGGGTCGTAGGCGGCCACGGGCTTCAACGCGCGCGGCCAGGGCTTGGGCAGGTAGCCTTTGAATCCCTTGCCCACGATGAAGTCGAACAGCTCCCTGCCGGAGTAGCCCGCTCGTTTGCAGTGGTCGTCGATGATTTCGATCACGAGCATCATGCGCGGGCTGTTGCCAAGGATGCCTTCGGCCCCGCGCAGAGCGGCCAGTTCGCCGCCCTCGATATCGACTTCAGGACATCGATCCGCTCCACGCCGCGCGCAGCGAGCGCGTTGTCCAGCGTATCCACGCGCACCTCGATGTGCTCTGGAGCGGTGCCGTATGCGCTTGCGCTGCCCAGATTCTGCCGATTGAAGGAGAGGGTGAAGCTGCCGAGCTTGTCCGCCAGGCCGTGCTCGAGCAGTTGGATGTTGGTGATGCCCGGGTTCAGTTCCCAATTCCCCTTGAAACGGTCGATGGCCGCGGGGTTGGGCTCGAAGCTGATGAGACGGCCGGGTGCGCAAAGCCGCGCCATCTCCAGCGCATAGAATCCGATGTTACCGCCGATATCCACCACGGTGTCGCCCGGGCGGATGAGCCGACGCACATGTCGCATGGTGTTCCGCTCGTAGTCGCCGTGCAGGAAGAGGTTGCGCTGCACATACTCGCGCAGGTCCAAGGCGTAGTTGATCCCGGAGCGCGCGGCGAAGCGTTGCTGGGCCTCGAAACGTTCCAAAGCGCACCAGCCGGGCAAGGGCACCCTTGCCGTTGTCCAGCGGGGCATGGCGCAGGTACGATAGGAGCAGGCGATCGAGCACGCGCGGCAACGTTAAGCCGAAGGGCGGGAACGAAAAGGGGACCTCGCGGTCCCCCTCGCTCGTTGATGCATGCGTTCTACTTCACCTTGCCGACGATGGCCGCAAAGGCGGCTGCGTCGGTATAGGCGATCTCAGCCAGGGCCTTGCGGTCCAGGTCGATGTTGGCCTTTTTCAGCTTGTTCATCAGCACGCTGTAGCTGATGCCGTTGATGCGCGCAGCCGCGTTGATGCGTTGGATCCACAGCCCACGGAACTCGCGCTTCTTGAGCTTGCGGCCGTCGTAGGCGTGCTGCAGGCCTTTCTCCACCGTGTTCTTCGCGACGGTGTACACGTTCTTCCGGCGACCGAAGTTGCCTTTCGCCATATCGAGGATCTTCTTCCTCTTGGCCCTACTTGCTACTTTGTTCTTACTGCGTGGCATGTTCCACTTGGTTTTTGGGCGTGAGCGTCAGCGCTGGGCTGGACTTTGGTGCTGCACGTCCTGGTTAACGCTACCTATTGATACCCGGTGCGGTTGGGTTGCTTATTTCAGGAGTAGGAGGATCCCTTTCTTGTCGCGATCATGCACCAAGCTGGTCTTGGTGAGGGCTCGTTTGCGCTTGGTCTCCTTCTTCGTGAGGATGTGGCGCTTGAAGGCGCTCTTGTTCTTGATCTCGCCGGTGCCTGTGAGCTTGAACCGCTTCTTGGCGCCGGACTTGGTCTTCATCTTGGGCATGGCCTCTGTCGTGTTGGTCTTCTTGTTTTCGTTCAAACGGGCGGATGATCATCCGCCCTTACGTTATTTCTTCTTCTTGGGATCAAGAACATGATCATGCGCTTGCCCTCCAGTTTGGGCATGCTTTCCACCACACCGATGTCCTCCAGGTCTTGGGCGAACTTGAGCAGGAGGATCTCGCCGCGTTCCTTGAACACGATGCTGCGGCCGCGGAAGAACACGAAGGCCTTCAGCTTGTGGCCTTCCTCCAGGAATTTGCGCGAGTGCTTCAGCTTGAAGTTCACATCGTGCTCGTCGGTGTTGGGGCCGAAGCGGATCTCCTTCACCTCCACGGTGTTCTGCTTCGCCTTGATCTCCTTCTGCTTCTTCTTGAGGTCGTAGAGGAACTTCTTGTAGTCCGTGATCCGGCATACGGGCGGCACCGCCGAGGCGCTTATCTCCACCAGGTCAAGGCCCAAGTCCTCGGCCATGCGCAAGGCCTGGCTGAAGGGGTACGCCCTGCTCGATGTTCTCGCCCACCACGCGCACCTCGTTGACCCCGTAGATCTTGTTGTTGATCCGGTGCGGGTCCTCCTTGATGACGCGACCGCGGTAGGGACGACGAGGCCCGCTGCCTCCGGGGCGCGGACCGCTTGGACGATAAGGAGCACCTGCCACTAGCTGGGGTTTGGTTCCTGGTCGCCGGGAACCACCTCCCGGACTTTGAGGGCGCGAATATCGGCATCTTTCCCCTATCGGCAGCGGCTTGCGCGAGCAGCGTGTTAAGCCGGTTGCCTCGCCCAGTTGTCCGGCGATGCGCTCCTTGACCAGGGCGGCGAACGCGGCGGGCGACATGGCCCCGATATCGCCCTTGCCCTGCTCCCGACCGAAACGGTCCCGTCGGCCTGCTCCTTCTCGCCCAAGATGAGCATGAAGGCCGATTTCGCCAGTTCGGCGTCGCGGATCTTGCGGCCGATCTTTTCGTTGCGTTCATCAATGGTGGTGCGGATCCCGAGTTGTTCGAGCTGGGCACCGACGGTCTTCGCCGCCTCCACGAATTTGTCGCTGATGGGCAGGATGATGGCCTGCTCCGGGGTGAGCCAGAGCGGGAAGCGCCCGGCGGTATGCTCGATGATCACGGCAATGAAGCGCTCCAGGCTCCGAAGGGCGCGCGGTGGATCATCACCGGACGGTGGCGGCCATTGTCGCTGCCCGTACTCCAGTTCGAAGCGCTCAGGCAGGTTGTAGTCCACTTGGATGGTGCCCAACTGCCAACGTCGGCCGAGCGCATCCTTGATCATAAAGTCCAATTTGGGGCCGTAGAAAGCCGCCTCGCCATATTCCACCACGGTCTTCAATCCGCTGGCCGCAGCTGCTTCGATGATGGCTTGTTCGGCCTTCTCCCAATTCTCCTCACTGCCTATGTATTTGCTCCGGTCTTCTTTGTCGCGGAGGCTCACTTGCACCTCGAAATTCTCGAAGTTCAAGGCCCTGAGAACGAGGAGGACAAGGTCGATCACCTTCATGAACTCTTCCTTCACCTGGTCGGGTCGGCAGAAGAGGTGGGCATCATCCTGTGTGAAGCCACGCACGCGCGCAAGACCGTGCAGTTCGCCGCTCTGTTCGTAGCGGTAAACGGTGCCGAATTCCGCAAGGCGAAGAGGCAGGTCCTTGTAGCTGCGCGGACGACTGGCGAAGATCTCGCAGTGGTGCGGGCAGTTCATGGGCTTGAGCATGAAGAGCTCGCCTTCCTGCGGCGTACTGATCGGCTGGAAGCTGTCCTTGCCGTATTTCTCCCAGTGGCCGCTGGTCTCGTACAGCGCTTTGCTGCCGATATGCGGCGTGGCCACCTGCACGTAGCCGGCCTTTTCCTGGGCCGTCTTCATGAAGTTGATCAGGCGCTCGCGCAGGGCGGCACCCTTCGGCAACCAGAGCGGAAGACCGGCACCCACACGCTCGCTGAAGGTGAAGAGGTCCAGCTCCTTGCCCAGCTTGCGGTGGTCGCGCTTCTTCGCTTCCTCCAGCAGCACCAGGTATTCGTCCAGTTCCTTCTGCTTGGAGAAGGTGATGGCGTAGAGACGCGTGAGTTGCTTGCGCTTCTCATCGCCGCGCCAGTATGCCCCGGCAACGCTCATGACCTTAGTGGCCTTGATGAAGCTGGTGTCGGGGATGTGGGGGCCTCGGCAGAGGTCGGTGAAGTTGCCTTGGGTGTAGAAGGTGATCTCGCCGTCGTTCAGGCCTTCAAGCAGTTCCAATTTGTACTCATCGCCCTTCTCGGTGAAGTATGCGATCGCGTCGGCCTTGCTCACCTCCTTGCGCTCGAACACCAGCTTCTTGCTGGCGAGTTCTTTCATCTTGGCTTCGATGGCCGCGAAGTCCCCGTCGCCGATGGTCTTGTCACCCAGGTCGATATCGTAGTAGAAGCCGTTCTCGATGGGCGGGCCGATCCCGAACTTGGTGCCAGGGTAGAGCGCCTCGATCGCCTCGGCCATCAGGTGGGCTGAAGAGTGCCACATCGTGGCTTTGCCGTCGGGGTCATTCCAAGTCAGCAATGCGAGGGTGCAATCGCCAGGAAGCGGGCGGTTCGCATCGCGCACCTCGCCGTTCACCTTAGCACTGAGCACGTTGCGGGCAAGTCCTTCGCTGATGTTGCGAGCCACGTCCATGGCCGTGGCGCCTTGCTCGAATTCCCGGACGCTTCCGTCGGGGAGGGTCACTTTGATCATGTCGGTTCGCCAAGACCACCATACAAGCGGTGGTTAGGGTCGGCGAAAGTAGGCGCCTTTATGAACCGACCATCCTTTCCGTAAGAGCAACGGGACCCCTAAGAGGTCCCGTCACTGCCCGCCGTGAAGCGGACTTCCGGCAAAGGAAGGGGGTGTTATTCGCAGTAGATCAGCATCATTTCCTCCACGCTTCGCTCGCCCAGGTCGTGTGCTTGGTGCAACGCTTCGCAGCCTTCTTGCTTGCGGTCCATGCGGAAGAGCACCACGGCTTTCTGCACATGCGCTTGGTCGAGCGTGGGGTCCAGGTCCAGGGCGCGCTCCAGGTCCGCGAGCGCTTCATCGTCCTGGTGCATGGCTCCCAGCACGATTCCGCGATCGCACCAACCGAAAGCGTTATAAGGTGCAATAGCTATGAGCTTGTCGTAGCAAGACTTTGCGGCGGGCAGGTCGTTCTTGGCCATGGCGAAGTGGCCCAAGTGCAGCAGAGCGTGCTCCGCAGAGGGCCCCGTAGGGCGCAGTTCAAGGATCTTCAGCAGGTCCTTTGTAGCCGTTGCTTCGGCACCCTGGCGGGCGCGCACTTCCGCACGGCGCAACAAGCTGTGTACGTCATCGGGTTCCAGCGACAAGGCTTGATCGAAGTCCTGCACGGCGCCGACAAGGTCGTTGCTGCCCAAACGAGTGACACCACGGTAGTACCAGGTCTTGGCATTGGCGGGGTCGGCGAGCGCTGCGCGGGTGAACGCTTCCTCGGCCTTCTTATGGTCTTCGTTGCGCAAGGCGCTCATCCCGGCGAGCATGTCGCCGTCTGCGTTTTGCGCCTGAACGAGGGTACTGGAGATGAGGAGGATGGAGGTGGTCAGGTTCTTCATGGCGCGCCCTGCAACGGCAGCTGGTGTGGGAAAGTTCCCGATCGGTTGTGGAAAGATGCGCGGGCTGGCCAGGGTGGGGTGGAGGGGCACGGGGATAGCTTCGGCGCACCATTCCCACCCATGCTGCTCAACAGCCAACCCATCTCGGAGGATTTCGGCTATCTGGTCTTGCGCGTTTGGCCGCCGGTACCATGCTTTGGCAGCATGGTTGGCCCAAGCTCATGGGCTTCGCGGAGCGCATGGACAGCTTTGCCGATCCCATCGGGCTGGGCCCCACGTTCTCGCTCATCCTCATCGTCTTCGCCGAGGTCCTATGCAGCCTGCTCGTTGTCCTGGGTCTGTGGACCCGCGTTGCCTTGGTGCCATTGATCATCGGCATGTCGGTTATCGCTTTCCTGGTCAAGAGCGGGGAGCCGTTCGCTGAAAAGGAACTGGCCGTGGTCTACCTCTGCGCCTTCATCGCCCTGCTCTTTACCGGCAGTGGTCGATTCTCGGTGGATCGCATCTCCTTCAAGTGAAGGACCAGGGCCTCGTGTGGGCATAAGGTTCAAAGTTTAGGGACCAGGTAAGGTCTTCGGACCGCCGGGGCTTCCTACTTTCAGCCGCGCAAAAACAAGCCCGCCCACATGAATCAACGCCTACGCCTGTATTCCGCTGTGATCGCTGCCGCCAGCCTGGCCGCCCCGATCAACGCCCAGATCGCCTTCACGGCGAACAGCAGCCAGCTCACCGGCACCTACGGCAACCCCAGTTGCGTGGTGGATATGAACGGCGACCACCTCGACGATGTGGTACGCTTCAACGGCAATCAGCTCACCATCGCCTTCCAGCAGGCAGGCGGTGGCTTCTCGGAACAGAGCTTCATCACCGCTACGGTGAACCCGAACTGGAGCATCTGCGCTGGCGACCTTGACGCCAACGGCTACAACGACCTGTTGCTGGGCAATGGCAGCGCCAATTCCTTCCTGCTCGCCAACAGTGATGGTTCCGCCTACACCGAGCAGTACTTCTCGCCATACATCTTCAGCCAGCGCACCAACATGGCCGACATCAACAACGATGGCATGCTGGACGCCTGGAGCTGCCATGATGTGGGCCTGAGCAAACCGTACCGCAACACCGGCGCAGGGGTGATGGTGGAAGACCAGAGCATGATCCAACAAACCGTTACGGCCGGGGGCAACTACGCCACGGTATTCTGCGACTACGATGAGGACGGCGACCTGGACCTGTACTTCAGCAAGTGCCGTAGTGGCGCGCCCATCGGCGATGCACAGCGCATCAACCTGCTCTATCGCAACAATGGGAATGGAACTTGGACCGAAGCAGGCGCTGCAGCCGGGGTAAATGATGGGTCGCAGAGCTGGATCAGCGTATTCGAGGACTTCGACAACGATGGCGACTTCGACTTCTTCGTGGGTAACCACAGCGGCACCGGAAGCACCGCCAACCGCTTCTATCGCAACAATGGTGATGGCACCTTCACGGACATCATTGCGACCACGGGCCTCAACGCCGGAGCGCTGGGTGCTTGGGAGGGCAATGGCGGCGATTTCGACAATGATGGTTGGGTGGACCTGTTCACCGAGGCTGGTGGCGGCATCTGGCGCAACAACGGCAATGGCACCTTCACGAACTTCGCCATCGGTGTGAGCGAAGGTGGCATAGGAGACTTGAACAACGACGGGTGGCTCGACATCCACCTGGGGCAGACCATCCGCTACAACAACGGCGGCAGCAACCATTGGGTCAAATTCGAGCTGCAAGGCATCTTCAGCAACAAGAACGGGATCGGGGCTCGTTTGAAGCTTTACGGGCCTTGGGGCATGCAAACGCGAGAGATCCGCAGCGGTAACGCGTTCAGCCACATGAGCACCTTGCAAGCGCACTTCGGGCTCGGCGCGGCCACGGCCATCGATTCAGTCGTTATCAGCTGGCCCAGCGGCGTTCGCACCGTTCTCGCTGGACCCGGTATCGATCAATTGCACATTGTTCCTGAGGCGGAATGCACACTGGCTCCCATCGAAGTGGAAGTCGTGGGAAGCACCACCATCTGCACGGGTCAGAGCGTCACGCTCAACGCGCCCACCGGATTCGAGAACTATATGTGGAGCAATGGTTCCACCGCCAGTTCGATCACGGTATCGCAAAGCGGCAATTTCTCCGTGGTGGGAATCGATGAGAACAATTGCGCCGCCGTTTCCAACAGCATCGCGGTCAGCGTGGTCACCAGCGAGGCGCCACAGATCACCATCAATGGCGATGACGAGTTCTGTCAGGGAAACACGGTTGAACTGGTAAGCAGCGTTGGCACGAACGCGATCTGGAGCAATGGTGCCACCGGTGCTTCGGTGCTCATCGGTGCTTCAGGCGACTATACCGGTTACCGCCGATGGCGCGTGCGGTGCGGCGACCAGTGCTCCCGTGACGATCACGGTCAACCCCGCTGCCGCTGTTCCCGTAGCCGATGATGTGACGATTCCCGCCGCCGGTACGGCCGACCTACTGGCTGCCGGCGACAATATCAAGTGGTACGACTCCGAATTCGGTGGGACAGAGGTCGCCGCAGGTGCATCCTGGACCACTCCGTTCCTGAACACGAACACCACCTACTGGGCCGAGGCCAACATGAACTACGGCGGCCAGCTCATGGACGGTGGCAAGCCCGATAACAGCGGCGGTGGTGGTCTGCCCTCAACCGGTTCGTACAGCTTCTTCACTGCATGGGAGCCGTTCACCATCGAGACGGTAACGGTATACGCCCTTGGCGATGGCGTACGCACCGTGAATCTCTGCGATGCCGCAGGTACAGTGATGGCGACGGCCAGCTTCGACCTCACCGATGGCATGCATGTGATCGCGTTGGACTTCGCTGTGCCCATTGGTGTGGACATGAGCCTGCGCTGCCCGGAAAACAACCTGTTCCGCAATAATGCTGGTGTTGCTTATCCATACGCCATCGGCACCATGGGCGAACTGACCAACAGCGGCTTCGGCACCGGTTATTACTACTACTTCTACGACTGGAAAGTGCGCACCCCTTTGGTGCAGTGCCCCAGCGTGCGCGACCCCGCCA
>JADJTW010000022.1 GCA_016710965.1 Flavobacteriales bacterium | reverse complement strand
TCATGTGGCTGAACGCGTTACCGCTGCGCATCTCTGCGTTTGCATGCCCCAAGGCCCGCAGTTTCAACCGAGCTCGATCCTGCTCTTGTTGCTGAAGATGCTCGCAGGTCGAATTTTGACCCAATGGTTGCTGCCGCCGTTGTTGTAGCGGGATGGTCTGCCCCGTGGATGTCGAGCCACCCGTCGTTGTTCGTTTCCTATGCCACCTTCGCTCACACCGATGGCGAAGTTCGCTGCGCATTGCCGTTGTTGCGCCAGATGCCGCCACCAGCCTCGGTGAACAGGTCCACCCAACCATCATTGTCGAAATCGCCGCCATTGCCCTCCCAAGCACCCATCGCCCGGGCGTTGAGGCCCGTGGTCGCACTGATGTCCGTGAAGGTGCCATCACCATTGTTGCGATAGAAGCGGTTGGCGGTGCTTCCGGTGCCGCTGTGGTTGCCTAAGAAGAAGTCGTAGTCGCCATCGTCGAAGTCCTCGAATACGATCCAGCTCTGCGACCCATCATTTACCCCCAGGCAGCGCCTGCTTCGGTCCAAGTTCCATTCCCATTGTTTCGATAGAGCAGGTTGATGCGCTGTGCATCGCCGGATGGGCGCGCCAGTGCGGCACTTGCTGAAGTACAGGTCCAGGGTCGCCGTCCTCATCGTAGTCGTCAGTGAATACCGTGGCGTAGTTGCCCCCGGCCGTAACGGTTTGTTGGATCATGCTTCCGTCTTCCACCATCACCCTGCGCCGGTGTTGCAGGTACGGTTCGCTCAGGCCCACATCATGGCAGCTCCAGGCGTCCAGCATGCCATCGTTGTTGATGTCGGCCATGTTGGAAAGCTGGCTGAAGATGTATGGCGAGAAGTACTGCTCGGTAAGCGGAACCATCACTGTTGGCGAGCAGGAAGGAATTGGCGCTGCTATTCGCCCAGCAACAGGTCGTTGTAGCTGTTAGCGTCAAGGTCGCCAGCAGATGCTCCAGTTCGGGTTCACCGTAGCGGTGATGAAGCCTGTTCTGAGAAGCCACCGCCCGCCTGCTGGAAGGCGATGGTGAGCTGATTGGCCGTTTAAGCGTACCACATCGTCGAGGTGGTCGCCGTTCATATCCACCACGCAACTGGGGTTGCTGTAGGTGCCGGTGAGCTGGCTGCTGTTCGCCGTGGAGGCGACCTGGCCTCGATCGGGGCGGCCAGGCTGTGGCAGCGATCACAGCGGAATACAGGCGTAGGCGTTGATTCATGTGGGCGGGCTTGTTTGCGCGGCTGAAAGTGGAAGCCCCGGCGGTCCGAAGACCTTACCTGGTCCCTAAATCCTGAACCTTATGCCCACACGAGGCCCTGGTCCTTCACTTGAAGGAGATGCGATCCACCGAGAATCGACCACTGCCGGTAAAGAGCAGGGCGATGAAGGCGCAGAGGCAGACCACGGCCAGTTCCTTCAGCGAACGGCTCCCGCTCTGACCAGGAAAGCGATAACCGACATGCCGACGATCAATGGCAATTAGGGGCAACGCGGGTCCACAGACCCAGGACAACGAGCAGGCTGCATAGGACCTCGGCGAAGACGATGAGGATGAGCGAGAACGTGGGGCCCAGCCCGATGGATCGGCAAAGCGTCCATGAGGCCCGCGAAGCCCATGAGCTTGGGCCAACCATGCTGCCAAAGTGATGGTACCGGCGGCCGAAACGCAAGACCAGATAGCCGAAATCCTCCGAGATGGGGTTGGCTGTTGAGCAGCATGGGTGGAATGGCGCCGAAGCTATCCCCGTGCCCTCCACCCCACCCCGGCCAGCCCGCGCATCTTTCCACAACCGATCGGGAACTTTCCCACACGAGCTTCGCCGTTGCAGGGCGCGCCATGAAGAACCTGACCACCTCCATCCTCCTCATCTCCAGTACTTCGTTCAGGCGCAAACGCAGACGGCGACATGCTCGGCGATGAGCGCCTTGCGCAACGAAGACCATAAGAAGGCCGAGGAAGGCGTTCACCCGCGCAGCGCTCGCCGACCCCGCCAATGCCAAGACCTGGTACTACCGCGGGTGTCACTTCGTTTGGGCAGCAACGACCTTGTCGGCGCCGCAGGATTCGATCAAGCCTTTGTCGCTGGAACCCGATGACGCACACAGTTTGTTGCGCCGTGCGGAAGTGCGCGCCCGCCAGGGTGCCGAAGCAACGGCTACAAAGGACCTGCTGAAGATCCTTGAACTGCGCCCTACGGGGCCCTTCTGCGGAGCACGCTCTGCTGCACTTGGGCCACTTCTCTCGCCATGGCTAAGAACGACCTGCCCGCCGCAAAGTCTTGTACGACAAGCTCTGGCGATATTGCACCTTATAACGCTTTCGGTTGGCGCGATCGCGAATCGTGCTGGGAGCCATGCACCAGGACGATGAAGCGCTCGCGGACCTGGAGCGCGCCCTGACCTGGACCCCACGCTCGACCAAGCGCATGTGCAGAAAGCCGTGGTGCTCTTCCGCATGGACTGCAAGCAAGAAGGCTGCGAAGCGTTGCACCAAGCACACGACCTGGGCGAGCGAAGCGTTGAGGAAATGATGCCGACCATCGCGAATAACACCCCTTCCTTTGCCGGAAGTCCGCTTCACGGCGGGCAGTGACGGGATCTCTTAGGGGTCCTGTTGCTCTTACGGAAAGGATGGTCGGTTCATAAAGGCGCTTCATTTTCGCCGACCCTAACCACCGCTTGTGTGGTGGTCTGGCGAACCGACACGATCAAAGTGACCCTCCCGACGGAAGCGTCCGGGAATTCGAGCAAGGCGCCACGGCCATGGACGTGGCTCGCAACATCAGCGGAAGGACTTGCCCGCAACGTGCTCAGTGCTAAGGTGAACGGCGAGGTGCGCGATGCGAACCGCCCGCTTCCTGGCGATTGCACCTCGCATTGCTGACTTGGAATGACCCCGACGGCAAAGCCACGATGTGGCACTCTTCAGCCCACCTGATGGCCGAGGCGATCGAGGCGCTGTATCCCGGAACCAAGTTCGGATCGGTCCGCCCATCGAGAACGGCTTCTACTACGATATCGATCTGGGTGACAAGACCATTGGCGATGGTGACTTCGCGGCCATCGAGGCCAAGATGAAGGAACTCGCGAGCCGCAAGGTGAGCTTCGAGCGCAAGGAGGTGAGCAAGGCCGATGCGATCAAATACTTCACGGAGAAAGGCGACGAGTACAAGTTGGAACTGCTTGAAGGCCTGAACGACGGCGAGATCACCTTCTACACCCAAGGCAACTTCACCGACCTCTGCCGAGGTCCCCACATCCCCGACACCAGCTTCATCAAGGCCACTAAGGTCATGAGCGTTGCCGGGGCATACTGGCGCGGCGATGAGAAGCGCAAGCAACTCACGCGCCTCTACGCGATCACCTTCCCCAAGCAGAAGGAATTGGACGAGTACTTGGTGCTGCTGGAAGAAGCCAAAAAGCGTGACCACCGCAAGCTGGGCAAGGAGTTGGACCTGTTCACCTTCAGCGAGCGTGTGGGTGCCGGTCTTCCGCTCTGGTTGCCGAAGGGTGCCGCCCTGCGCGAGCGCCCCGATCAACTTCACGAAGACGGCCCAGGAAAAAGCCGGCTACGTGCAGGTGCCACGCCGCATATCGGCAGCAAAGCGCTGTACGAGACCAGCGGCCACTGGGAGAAATACGGCAAGGACAGCTTCCAGCCGATCAGTACGCCGCAGGAAGGCGAGCCTTCATGCTCAAGCCCATGAACTGCCCGCACCACTGCGAGATCTTCGCCAGTCGTCCGCGCAGCTACAAGGAACTGCCCTTCGCCTTGCGGAATTCGGCACCGTGTACCGCCATGAACAGAGCGGCGAGCTCACGGTCTGGCCCGCGTTCGGGGCTTCACACAGGATGATGCCCACCTCTTCTGCCGACCCGACCAGGTGAAGGAAGAGTTCATGAAGGCGACCCTTGTCCTCCTCGTTCTCAGGGCCTTGAACTTCGAGAATTTCGAGGTGCAAGTGAGCCTCCGCGACAAAGAAGACCGGAGCAAATACATAGGCAGTGAGGAGAATTGGGAGAAGGCCGAACAAGCCATCATCGAAGCAGCTGCGGCCAGCGGATTGAAGACGGTGGTGGAATATGGCGAGGCCGCTTTCTACGGACCCAAATTGGACTTTATGATCAAGGATGCGCTCGGCCGACGTTGGCAGTTGGGCACCATCCAAGTGGACTACAACCTGCCTGAGCGCTTCGAACTGGAGTACGTGGGCAGCGACAATGCCCGCCACCGTCCGGTGATGATCCACCGCGCGCCCTTCGGATCACTGGAGCGCTTCATTGCCGTGATCATCGAGCATACCGCCGGGCGCTTCCCGCTCTGGCTCACCCCGGAGCAGGCCATCATCCTGCCCATCAGCGACAAATTCGTGGAGGCGGCGAAGACCGTCGGTGCCCAGCTCGAACAACTCGGGATCCGCACCACCATTGATGAACGCAGCGAAAGATCGGCCGCAAGATCCGCGACGCCGAGCTGGCGAAATCGGCCTTCATGCTCATCTTGGGCGAGAAGGAGCAGGCCGACAGGACCGTTTCGGTCCGGGAGCAGGGCAAGGGCGATATCGGGGCCATGTCGCCCGCCGCGTTCGCCGCCCTCGTCAAGGAGCGCATCGCCGGACAACTGGGCGAGGCAACCCCGGCTTAACACGCTGCTCGCGCAAGCCGCTGGCCGATAGGGAAAGATGCCGATATTCGCGCCTCAAAGTCCGGGAGGTGGTTCCCGGCGACCGAACCAAACCCCAGCTAGTGGCAGGTGCTCCTTATCGTCCAAGCGGTCCGCGCCCCGGAGGCAGCGGGCCTCGTCGTCCCTACCGCGGTCGCGTCATCAAGGAGGACCCGCACCGGATCAACAGCAAGATCTACGGGGTCAACGAGGTGCGCGTGGTGGGCGAGAACATCGAGCAGGGCGTGTACCCCTTCAGCCAAGCCCTGCGCATGGCCGAGGAATTGGGCCTTGACCTGGTGGAGATAAGCGCCTCGGCGGTGCCGCCCGTATGCCGCATCACCGACTATAAGAAGTTCCTCTACGACCTCAAGAAGAAGCAGAAGGAGATAAAGGCCAAACAGGCCACGGTGGAAGTGAAGGAGATCCGCTTCGGGCCCAACACCGACGAGCACGACGTGAACTTCAAACTGAAGCATACGCGCGCGTTCCTCGAGGAAGGCCACAAGGTGAAGGCGTTCGTGTTCTTCCGCGGGCGTAGCATCGTCTTCAAGGAGCGTGGCGAGATCCTCCTGCTCAAGTTCGCGCAAGACCTGGAGGACATCGGTGTGGTGGAAAGCATGCCCAAATTGGAGGGCAAGCGCATGATCATGTTCTTGATCCCCAAGAAGAAGAAATGACGTAAGGACGGATGATCATCCGCCCGTTTGAACAGGAAACGAAAGCAAGAAGACCAACACGACAGAGGCCATGCCCAAGATGAAGACCAAGTCCGGCGCCAAGAAGCGATTCAAGCTCACAGGCACCGGCGAGATCAAGAGGAAGAGCGCCTTCAAGCGCCACATCCTCACGAAGAAGGAGACCAAGCGCAAACGAGCCCTCACCAAGACCAGCTTGGTGCATGATGTGCGACAAGAAAGGATCCTCCTACTCCTGAAATAAGCAACCCAACCGCACCGGGTATCAATAGGTAGCGTTAACCAGGACGTGCAGCACCAAAGTCCAGCCCAGCGCTGACGCTCACGCCCAAAAACCAAGTGGAACATGCCACGCAGTAAGAACAAAGTAGCCAGCAAAGCGAGGAGGAAGAAGATCCTCGACATGGCCAAGGGCAACTTCGGTCGCCGCAAGAACGTGTACACCGTCGCGAAGAACACGGTGGAGAAGGCCTGCAGCACGCCTACGACGGCCGCAAGCTCAAGAAGCGCGAGTTCCGTGGGCTGTGGATCCAACGCATCAACGCGGCTGCGCGCATCAACGGCATCAGCTACAGCGTGCTGATGAACAAGCTGAAAAAGGCCAACATCGACCTGGACCGCAAGGCCCTGGCTGAGATCGCGTACACCGACGCCACGGCCTTCGCGGCCATCGTGAGCAAGGTGAAGTGAGCATCATGCGGTACAATTGGAAGGGGGCCCGCAAGGTCCCCTTCTTCGTTGCTGAAAGCCGGTTACTTTAGAAGCCCCCACACGGTCATGAACAACTTCTTTCCCCGATCGGCAATCCTCGCAATCGCTATCGCCCTGGCCACGGTCGTTGCAGCCCAGGATACCATCCGGGTCCAAACGCTCACCTTCAGCGATATTACCCAGCGGCGCGGTTGGTACGTGTTCCCCGACACCTCGCACAACTTCCGCAAGGTGCTCATGCACCACACACTGAAGTGCGATCCGACCACCACGCAGGATCAGTATCCCTGCGGAGAATGGGACTACCTCACCTACAATTTCATTCACGAGCACACCGGGGCGTACGACAGCACTGCGCAAACCCATCCGTACTTCAAGGTGGCGGCCATGCAACCACCAAGCGTTGAGCGGTCATCGACGCTCCACTACGACGTGCAGCAGAGTGAACTGCCACGGATGACCGTGAACAAGTGATCACCGAGAGCGAGCATCTCATCGGAACGGGCAGTACGAGTGATGGCGCATTGCTCTCGGCCGCCAGCGGTACGAACCGTGGCCAGTACCTCTTCATGGCCGGCGAGCTTCAAGGCGCAGGTCTGCAAGCCGGTCTCATTAACCAGTTGGGCTTGTCAGTGCTCAGCCCTGGCGACGGTACGCTCAGCCGGCTCGTCGTGAGGATGAAGCAAACAACGGCCGCGTCGATCTCCTCCTTAGACAACAACGCCCTCGTTACCGTGTACGACCAGGTCGACAATGACCTGTTGCAAACCAGCGGCCCGCAGCGTCTGGTCTTCCGCACGCCGTTCACGTGGACGGAACCTCGAACCTACTCGTTGACCTTGCCGCGGAGGTGGTGGGCACCATTGACGCGCAGTTGGTCGCTTCTGATGCGACTCCCGGAATGGCGTTGACCGCGCAAGGCCCGGATGGCTTCCTGGAAGTGAATGATGACTTCATTGGTGTGGATGCAGGACCGCTTGCCGTTTTGGGCAATGAGATCACCATCACCTTGCGCGCGAAGGGCGATGCGATCATCCCCGCTGTGAACACGACCGTGCTCGAAGCGGTGGATGCGCAGGGCCGTCGCATCCTCAACGTTCACCTGCCGTGGAGCAACAGCCGCGTGTATTGGGACGCAGGGAACGACGGCAGCGCATACGATCGCATCGACAAAGCCGCCGCGACTGCCAACATCGAAGGGCAATGGAACCACTGGGCCTTCGTGAAGAACGTTGCCACAGGCTCGATGAAGATCTATCTCAACGGTACGCTTTGGCATTCGGGAACAGGCAAGACAAAGCCCATGACGGGGATCACGCAATTCAAGTTAGGCAGTGCGGCGAACGGCGATGTCCCCTACCCCGGCCAGCTGGATGAGATCAACGTGTTCACCACTGAATTGAGCGCAGCCACCATAGCCGCCTGGAAGGACCGTGCGGTGGATGCCAGTCACCCCAACGCCACAAACCTCATCTACAGCTTCCACTGCGATGAGCCAGTTGATTCGCACATCCTCGGCAATGCGGCCGACCCCGGGGCCCGTGCATGGCCCATGGGCACCGTGCGCAGGAATCGACGCCGCGCCACGGAGATCTTCCAGACTGCCATAGCCTCCACCGTTCGCCCGGACCTCGTCCTCGTGCAGGGCACTTATGATGCGATACTTGATACGGTGCTGATCAACGAGAACGTTCCACGCCCGTTGCTCACCGAGGAGCACTTCACCATCTCCGGGAACAACGTGTTGCCCGTGGATACGCTCTTCGCCTACCTCGGCGGAGCTAGCTACACCTATGACCCTGCTGGTGCAGCCATCGATTCGACCGCGGTAGCATCCGTGACCGACGTGAACGACACGCTGGATTATTACGCCACGCCGTTCGAGGTGGTGGAGAACTGGGAGATCGGGCGTTACATCACCCCGTATGGCATCAATCTTTCGCTCGGCCCCCAGGGGTTCCGCTGGACCTTCGATGTAACGGATTACCAATACATGCTGCACGACAGCGTGGATCTCAGCGCCGGCAACCAGCAGGAGCTGATCGACCTGGAGTTCGAGATGATCGAAGGTGTTCCGCCCCGAGAGGTGGTGGGCCACCAGAGGCCATGGGGAGGATTGTCCAGTCGGAGCTACGCTGATCTGAGCGGGGATGTGGCCCTGCCTCCGGTGAACGTGCTGCTCGATCCGCAAGCCACGCAATGGTCCTTGCACGCGCCTTACCGGTCATGGACACAATAGCAACACCGGCGCTTACCCGCACTGCTGCGAATGGAAGGACAACACGCACTACCTCTCGGTGAATGGCACCCAAGTGGATGCATGGCACATCTGGCAGGAGAACGATTGCGCGCTCAATCCGGTGTACCCGCAAGGAGGTACATGGCTGGGAAGCCGAGAGGGTTGGTGCCCTGGTGATGACGTGAGGGACCATGAGGTTGAACTATCCGGCTTGGTTCCGGGCGGAACGGCAACCCTCGATTACTCCATCACACCGGTGCCAGCGAACAACCTGGGCATGGGAGGCGGCAACTACGTCATCAACATGGACCTGATGGAGTTCGGACCGGCAACGCACCAGCTTGATGCGGAGATCATGGAAGTGAAGCGCCCGAGCACCACGGACATGTGGCGGCGCGATAACCCCATCTGTTACGCCCCGCTGGTCGTCCTGCGCAATGCGGGATCGCAGCTGCTCACCACCGCCACCTTCTCTTACCAGGTGAGCGGAGGAACCACGCTCACTCACACGTGGACAGGCTCGCTGCAGCACATGGAAACCGCTGATGTGGAATTGCCAGTCGACAACGCCGGGTTCTGGTCCGGTGATGCGGACCACAAGTTCACCGTTACGGTGGCCTCGCCCAATGGCGGTGCCGATCAGTACGCCGACAACGACAGCTACACCACCACTTTCGTGCTGCCCGTCATCTACAACCACCGTGTCGTCCTTCACTACAAAACGAACAACAGGGCCAACGAGACCGCTGTTCGCATCCATGACATCACTGGCAACGTGATCTTCAGCAGGTTGGTGCATGCCAACGCCACGGACTACATCGATACGCTCGACCTTGTGGACGGCTGCTACACCTACGAGATGATCGATGCCGGCAACGATGGCCTCAGCTACTGGGCAGACGCCGCTGCTGGTGTCGGGTACGCGCGGTTGAAGAAACCGAACGGGGTCATTGTCGCCAACTTCCCCAGTGAGTTCGGTCGAGAGATGCACCACGCATTCACCGTTAGCACTGCCGTAGGCATTGAAGAACCGGTCATCAACGTTGAGGTATCGGTGCAGCCCAACCCCACTAACGGCACCGCAGTGCTGCGCGTGAACGGCCTGCTGGGCGATGCGGACTTGGATGTGCTGGATGCACATGGACGGTCGTTGGCCCACAAGGTCGTCGCACTGCATGGATCGGACGGGATACCTCTGGATGTGAGCGCACTTCACAGTGGACTGTACGTGTTACGCCTGAGCCTTGACGGACAGCGGCGCATCGTGCGGTTCGTGAAGGACTCATACGGGGGATCCGAATTCCGCAATGATCGACCGCCTCCTGCTTTCCTACTTGCGCAACTTTCCGCTCGACCACGGCAAGGGCGCCTTGGCGAGGCGCGTGCGCATGGACCCTTTTCCGGCACAGGTGGAGTTCGCCGCGCGCTCCGGGATCAACTACGCCTTGGACCTGCGCGAGTATGTGCAGCGCAACCTTTTCCTGCACGGCGACTACGAGCGGAACACCATGCGACATGTGCGTCGGCTCATCCGCCCGGGCGACACCGTGGTGGATATCGGCGGTAACATCGGATTCTATGCGCTGGAGATGGCGCGGCTTTGCGCACCCGGCCGTCTCATCAGCTTCGAGCCCAACCCCGCGGCCATCGACCGTTTCAAGGGGAATTGGGAACTGAACCCGGGCATCACCAACATCCAACTGCTCGAGCACGGCCTGGCGGATAAGCCCGGCAGCTTCACCCTCTCCTTCAATCGGCAGAATCTGGGCAGCGCAAGCGCATACGGCACCGCTCCAGAGCACATCGAGGTGCGCGTGGATACGCTGGACAACGCGCTCGCTGCGCGCGGCGTGGAGCGGATCGATGTCCTGAAGATCGATATCGAGGGCGGCGAACTGGCCGCTCTGCGCGGGCCGAAGGCATCTTGGCAACAGCCCGCGCATGATGCTCGTGATCGAAATCATCGACGACCACTGCAAACGAGCGGGCTACTCCGGCAGGGAGCTGTTCGACTTCATCGTGGGCAAGGGATTCAAAGGCTACCTGCCCAAGCCCTGGCCGCGCGCGTTGAAGCCCGTGGCCGCCTACGACCCCGGCTACTTCGACAATATCATCTTCCTGAAAGGCTACGGGAACTGAGTCCGCTCAGGCGCGCTGAACGTTCACCGCGTTCGCGCCTTTGGGACCCTGTTCCACATCGTAGGTCACCTTGTCGCCCTCGCGAATAGGCTCTCGTGTGCCGGTCTTGTGCACGAACACCTCCTTGCCCCCATCATCGGGAACGATGAAACCGAAACCTTTCTCCGTGTTGAAGAATTTCACTGTACCGCTTGCCATTGGTCCTGGGTATTGAGCGCGGGCAACAGTGCCCCCGCCTTCGTGGGCCCAATGTAGCCCTTCGTTGGACCACTTCGACGACAGCACTTGGGGCCGGTACATTCGCCCTCCCGACCAGATAGGGATGAGACACATGCGGCCGTTTTCCATCCTGTTCATCCTCGCTCCTGCGCTGGCCTCCGGCACAGCCGCCACCGGGATATTACGACCCGGCCGCCGGGCTCACCGACGAACCGCTGCGCGCCGCGCTCTACGATATCATCAGTCCGCACGTGGTCATCCAATACAGCAACTTGTGGAGCGCGTTCTACCGCACCGACCGCAAACCGGACAATACGGTCTGGAGACATCTACAGCGATGTGCCTTCCGGTTCGGCCGCGTATGCTTATCAGTTCGTCAGCGATCAATGCGGCACGTACAACAGCGAGGGCGACTGCTTCAACCGAGAGCACAGCTTCCCGGTGAGCTGGTTCAATGATGTGCCGCCCATGAATTCCGATCTCTTCCACATCTATCCTACCGATGCTTGGGTGAACCAGGCGCGTGGGAACTGGCCGTACGGTACAGTGACCTCACCGGATTTCACCAGCACCAATGGCAAGCAAGCGAGGACCATGCAGCTGGCCCGGTTGCTCTGGAACTGTGTTCGAGCCGATCGATGCGTACAAGGGCGACTCGGCCCGGGGCTACTTCTACATGCTCACCCGGTACATGAACGGAAGCGTCAGCTGGCCTGCTCCCATCGTGACAGGCGGCCAGTTGTTCTCCTGGACCGAGCTTGCTGGTCGCTTGGCATACGCACATCCTGTAAGCGCGAAGGAGATCGCACGCAACGACAGCGCCTTCATCCTGCAAGGCAACCGCAATCCGTACATCGACAACCCGATGGGGTTTACAGCATCTGGGGTCCGCAAGCGGGATAACGACGTGCATTCCGCCTCCAGGCGGCTTTGATGCAGGACGATGCGCTGCATGTATCGCGCGATGAACAGGCAGAACCTACGGCACTCGTGCATCTTCGATGCCACAGGTCGTGAGCTGTTGAGCACGCTGGTCAGCGGTGGGCGCACGAGTATTCCGTTCGCTGCTGCGCACGGTGCTTACCTGGCCCGCTTGGGCAAGGATGCGCAAGCGATGCGCTTCGTGCGTTAGCGCTCAGTTCGCCTTCACGATACGGAAGGTCTCTGTGACCGTGCCGCTTAGCTGCGCGGTATAGACACCATCTGCCAATGCGCTGAGGTCGACCTGTGCTGTTCCAGCCCCGAAGCGTTCGTTGAGCACCACGCGTCCCGAAGCATCGAGCAATGTGAGACGGGCAGCACCAGTGAGCTGCATCTGCACAGGGCCGGTCGTCGGATTCGGGGAGATGGTCGTGCGCACGCCCGCCTCCTGTACGATGCCCGTGCCGATGGCACCGCAGGTAACTGGCGCACCGCAGGCCAGTTGGCCCAGGAACAGTGCGGTCCAGTCCATCGCTGACCAGCGTAATCGCTGGTCAGATAGCCCACGTGACCGCTGCCCGGATAGCTCTTGAAGCAGTTGACGAGGCCGATGTTATCTGCGCGAAGGTGTATGTCATGACTGCCCGATGCGATCAGGCCCGTTGGCACACCAATGACCGGGAAACTTCCTGCGTATAGGAACAACGCCGTCGCCGACCTCATGTATGCTGGCGAGCGGTGCATCACCGGGAACCATCCACAAGGTATCACCGATGGCGCCACTGAAACTGTAAACGGCGAAGACCTCACTGCTGTATCCGGGACTGCCGCTGTTCCCTTCGATGCCGCCGAGCGCAGGCATTTCCGGCACGAGCACGGCGGGCACCTCGCTGTCTTGGTCCAGGTACGCAGCGTGGATGCCGCTGATGGCGCCCGCCGATACACCGCCAACGATGATGCGCTCCGGGTCGATGCCGTAAGGATTACCGCTTTCGGCCACCGACTTGCGCAGAAAGCGCACCACCGCTTTCATATCGTGCGCTCCGCGCATCACCGCGCGTATCGTAGTCGCCTCGTTCGGGAAGAAGAAGCCTACGCGATAGTCCGGTGCGATGGCCACGTACCCGCGCTTGGCGAAATCCTGGCAGATGTCAGCTACATCGGCGCGCGTACCGCTGATGAAGGACCCGCCGAAGGCCACGATCAACGCTGGGCGGTCCGTCTGTGCATCTCCTGTTGGCGCGTACACATCGAGACGAAGCGTCTGGTTGCTCCCGTTCACCCCGATGTTGGCGCCGTAGACCACGGCATTGGTCACCGTCGCGGTCGGGAAAAGGTTGGCACTGACGTATCGGCCGGTGCTGCAATCCTGCGCGTAAGAGGCAATGCCGGCCCGCAAGGGCCAGCGTGGTGTACAACTGCTTCATGGATGTCTTCGGTTGGTTCGGGACCGGCAAGGTAGGGGGCCAGCGGTCATCTCAACATTACCCTTCGGGCTGCGCGAGTGCCTTTCACAGCCATACATCGTTGCTCAACCCATACAGAGCGGCCTGCTCTGCGCGGGTTTCGCGCCTCCTCTGGCTGCGAAATCCACCTCGCTCGCTTCCAATAGCAATCTTGAGATGCCCTCTAGGCGATCGATGCAAGCTCCTGATGCTCAGGAATGGTGATCACCGCCATTCCGTTATGGCACGCCATTCGCAAATTCGCCGCGCAACCAAGAAGCACTTCCATGAACAAGCCACTGCTCTCCCTCGCCCTGACCCTCGCTGCCACTGCCGCTTCGGCGCAGTTCCAGGTGAACCCGCAAGCCGGGGTCAACTTCCAACAGCTCACCAGCCCCATGGCCGGTGTGGAGTACAAGGCCAACATCGGCTGGCAATTCGGTGCCGACCTGCGCTTCGGCGACCGCCTGTACGTGCAGCCCGGTGCGTTCTTCGGCCGCAGCGCCACAGCGGTGAAGACCTACTCCAGCGACACGCTGCTGTACGAAAACGACCTGGTGCGCACCAACTTGAAGCTGAAAGGCATGATCGGTTACCGCATCATCGATAGCTACCAGTTCGACCTGCGCTTCGCCATGGGCCCCACCTACGATGCTCCTGAGCGTGGACGACCGCAACGAAGAGATCGGCTACAACAAAGGCGACTTCCGCAAGGGCTCCATGAACATCGATGCCGCCCTGGGCTTCGACATGGGACTGGTGACCCTGGAACCCAGCGTGAGCTTCGGCCTGAGCCGTGTCTTCAGCGACAACCCGCCGGTGAAGGACATCGATCGAAGTACCTCACCTACGGGATGACGCTCGGTATCAACCTGGGCAACGACGATTAGCCTGATCGCACAGAGAAGCCTCCGGGGACGGGGCTTCTCGCGTTCGGTGCCTTGCCAACCACATCAACCGTATCCATCAGTTTGGTCAGCTCACCGCTATTGAGCGGGTAGGCATTGCGGCCGTCCTCGGCAGCGTCCTTCAGCACGTTGATGTAGGTCTGCATGCGCCCTGCTTCGTCCAGGATCGCTTCGGAGTAGTCGCGGTCGGCAAGGCTGCCGATGACCGAATAGGCCATGGCGTGCTGGCCGGCGCCCAAGCGCAGTGCGCCTTCGGCCAAGCGCCGTGCCTCCGGCAGGCAGGCGGCCCCAGGCGTGCGCATCCCGCTGTTGCGGGACAGGCTCTGCTCAGTGTTGAACAACCAGGCGCTGCATGCCCATGCGCTCTCCGTTGGAGAGCAGTTCCATGATGTAGATGCCATCGGGAAAAGTTTGTAGTTGCAAGTTGGTGTAATAACTACCCACCCGTTGCCGCAGCACCTCCCTCCCCAGCGCATCGCGCAGCACCAGTTGCGCATTGCGCGGCAACGCATCCAGTTGCAGGCTTACTTCCCCATTGCTCGGGTTTGGGTAAAGCGTGAACGGCTTTGGCGTGGCCGTGCTAGCGCCCATGGTAAGGTCCTCCTCCACCAACAGGCGGCTTACGAAGCGTTGTCCGGGGTCGTTGATGGTGCCATCGGTATAGCCGACATAAGTACCCCAGATGTAGAAGCCCGTGCTGTCCGGTGTGGGTGTTATGCCATGCACGGATGCATTGGTGCTGCCCTGATAGGAGAATGTACCTGCCATACATTCATCCATGTGTGGAAGTAGCATGCCCATGGTATCCAGCACGCAGATACCACCTCTTGGCTGACCGTTCACCTTCTGCAATACTCCCATGACGAACAGCTTGTCATCCTGCCAGGGAACGATCCGGCTCACTTTAGTGCCACCAGTTATCCCTGGGTTTATGCCTATTCCGTCGGGCAGCGGGTGATAGGCGAAGATGTTGCCCCAGTTCACGCCCGAATGGAAGGTGGTATCCAAGGCTCCATCGGCATGGATGCGGAAGAGTCGGTCCACCGGCTGCCCCTCGTATTGCGTGCAGGTGCAACTGCACAGGAATTTCCCATCGGGCAACTCGGCGAAATCCCAGATCACCCCATTGGCGTTGCGGTGGGTGCGCGTGGTGTCCAAGTAACCTTCGTTACTGAACCATATCAGTTCGTAGCTACCCACGAAGCCGCGCACAGGATCGTTGAGGGTATGCGTGCCGCTGATCAGCACACGGCCATCGGGGAAGACGTGGTAGTCTGCGGGTTGCAGCGATAGAAAATAAGGTCCCGTATTCAAAGGAATGAATGAAGGGTCCAGCGTGCCATCTGGCATGCAGCGCCTTGGAAGACTGCTGCCGATATAGAACTTGTCATCCATCCAAGGCACGAGCTTGCCGCTACCATGATACCCGAGGTAGGAAAGATCGCGTTGGCCATTCGGCAGCAATCGCGCACTGCCCGAATCATTCATACTTGCGGGGAAACGGAAGAATCCCCGGAGAGTAGAACATTCCCGGTGGGGAGCACTGCCAGGTCATTGACGGTTTGGCTAAGGATCAGGGTTCTGAATGTGGTATCCAAGCGAAGCTCCACTGAGGCATTGCCTCAGTGGTCACGAATAGTGACCACTGAGGCAAGCACTTTCCAGGGATTGGAACCACTTCATTGTTGGATGATGAGCTTCTCGTGTAGAGCACTCCGCTACCAGCAAGATACTGCACCAGATAGGTGCCGGGGCCACCTCCGCGTATCCCAGACCTGCTGCCCCTGCTGGCCATTCATCATCAGGGTGGCAATGGTCCTTCCTGCAAGGTCACGATGACAATGCTGCCTTGCCCTTCGCCATCCTTTCGGTTGTACGCGAAGGCCACCCAAGTGCGGCTGGGTTGGGGTATGCGCCAAAACTGGCTTCCGCAGTTGTGTTCACCGGCCTTTCGTGTTCGCGGCTGCGGTTCGCCTTGGGCAATTCCACAGCACCCGTGGCGGGTGGGCGGCACACCTTGTACACCGCGCAGAGCAAGTTGCTGGCCCAGCCGCCATTTGGTCGTAGTGGCCTTCGTCCACCATCTCCAGCAATTCCGACAGTTCACCACTGTTCAGTTGGTAGGACTTGCGGCCGTCCAACGCAGCGTTCTTCAGTACGTTGATGTAGGTCGATGCGCCCCACTCCGTCCAAACTCGCCTCCGAGTAGTCGCGGTCCGCAAGGCTGCCTATGACCGCATAGGCCATGGCGTGCTGCCGCACCGGCCAACCTGCGCGCCGACCTCACCGACAAGACGGGCGAGATCAAGAGCGATTGGGATGTGGTGCATGGCACGCACGAGTACGAATTGGAGCGCAACGACAACGACCCGGCCGTTGCAGGCGACTGGCACACCCTTGCGATGACTACGCAGAGCAAGTACACCGACAAGGGCCTGGCCAGCGGCAGCAAGCATTGGTGCCGCGTGCGCGCACGCGGCACGGCAGGCGATAGCCCGTGGAGCGATCCGGCGCAGGCCATGGCGCGGTAGGCAGCACCCGTCTCATGGTGTGGCAGCGGCCTCCGAGCGCCCGGGGGCCGCTAGCGTTCGTGCCGTTGGCTACTTCGCCGACGGCTTCCCGGCCTTCTTCCACGCGGCATAGCCACCCACCAGGTGCTGGGCCCGGTAGCCTTTGGCCGCCAGGTATTCCAGTGCCTGCTCGCTACGGCCGCCGCTGTGGCAGTAGAGCAGCACGGGCATGCTCTTGTCCAGTTCGGCAAAGGCCGCTTCGTAATCATCGGCCGTCCAGTCGATGTTGATGCTGCCGATCAAATGGCCAGCCGCGTATTCGGCCGGTGTGCGCACGTCCACCAAACGCGCCTTGCCGGTGGCGATGGCCTGTTCGAATGCATCCACGCCCAGTTCGGTGGTGTTCTTGGTGGTTTGCGCGCTGGTGCATGCGCTGGTCGCCAGGCAAGCGGCCAGGACGATGGTGGCGATGGTGTTCTTCATGGCTGTTCAGTGGTTCGTAATACATCCTGCCAGGATCCACCGTTGTGCACATCGGTGAAGCCGAGCTGTTGAAGGTAGCATGGCGTTCTCGCTCCCGGTTGCCGCTACGGCAGCACAGCACCAGCGGTGTTGGGCAAGGCCCGCAGCTCTTCCACGCGTTCGGGCACCTCGTTCAAGGGGATGTTGATGGAACCCGGCACATGACCACCGGCAAACTCCTCCGGGGTACGCACATCGACGATGCTGTGAGGTTTGGTCATGGCGCTTGGTCTCTGGCGGTGGAGCTGATGGGAGTCGAACCCACGACCTCGTCATTGCGAACGACGCGCTCTGGCCAGCTGAGCTACAGCCCCTAAGGGGAGGCGAAGTTGCGAAATGGAACGCAAGGCATCGTGGAACCAGGCTTGCGCATCGCGCGCAAGCGCGGCATGAAGCAGTTCCTCATCGCGGCCGTCCTTCTTGCACCGACGCTGGTGTTCGCGCAAGCCGAGGACCTCGCCTATGTGCCCAGCACAGCGCCTGCGCGCACAGCCGACGACGCGAGCATCGGTTTCCGCGACCGGAGCGAGCCGGGCCTGGTGGAACTGGTGTTGCCGCCCGGCACCTACCAGGTCGATCTGCTGAACGCTCAAGGGAACATCGTCGGCCATATCGATCTGCGCAACAGTGCCGAACTGGACTTGCGCGCCTTGAAGCCGGGCACCTGGACCGTGCGCGCGCATTGCCCCGGAGGCCTGCGCGTTCGCCGCTTCGTGGTGCTGGGCCGTGGGGGCACCATGTGGGTGCAGCAGAGGCAGCCGCGCTAACGCGGGCGAACGTCCACTCCCCTCTCCTGCAAACGACCGAGCCCACGGGCGGCATCGGTGAATCCCGGATCGAGCTTCAAAGGCGATGCTGTAATCCCAGCGGGCGCTATCGAGCATGTTCTCCAATTCGTAGGTGACGCCACGACTGCTAGTAGGCCTGCACGTAGTCGGGCAGTAGTCGAATGGCGCGGTGGAACTCGGCGCGTGCCTCGCGCGGCTGCTGCTTGTGCTCGAGCAGGATGAAGCCGGTGTTGTAGTAGGCCACCGGGTAATTGGGCTCGATCTCCTTGATCGTGCTATAGCAGGCCAGCGCGATGCTGTCCTGGAGACCTCCCCGAGCTTCGAGCGGCCTTCGGTGCTGTCCGGTGCCAGGCGAATGGCGGTCTTGAAGCGCTGTTCGGCCTCCGGCAATTTGATCTTGCGGAAGTAGAGATCGCCCAAGGCGATATGCCAGCGTGCGTTGGTGCTATCGAGCGCGATGCTCCGCTTCCAATCATTCTCGGCGAGCACGAGGCTATCCATGCGCTCGTAAAGCATGGCGCGCTCGGCGAAGTGGACCGGATTCGCCGGGTCGGCGAGGATGCGTGCCTCCACCTCGGCAAGCGTGCTGGGCGGCTGCGGTACGGCGGTAGTCGCCGGGGAAGGGTCGCCACCGCAGGCGAGCAGGAGGAATGCCGGAAGGAAGAGGGCGGAGAAGGTGTGCTGCATGAAATGCGAAGGCCCCGGAAGTTCCGGGGCCTTCAAAAGTAGCGGCTCAACCCATCATGCCGTGACCGGTTGCTCGGTCTTGGCCACCGCTTCCTTGATCCTGCGCTCGAGCTCCTCACAAAGCTCCACGTTGTCCTCGAGCAGTTGGCGCACCATATCGCGGCCCTGCCCCAGTTTGTTGTCCTCGTAGCTGAACCAGCTGCCGCTCTTCTTGATGACGTTCATCTCCACGGCCATGTCGATGATCTCGCCGGCCTTGCTGATGCCCTTGCCGAACATGATGTCGAACTCGGCCCGGCGGAAAGGCGGCGCCACCTTGTTCTTCACCACTTTCACCTTGGTGCGGTTGCCGATCACGTTCTCCCCTTCCTTCAACTGCGTCATGCGTCGGATGTCGAGGCGGATGGAGGCGTAGAACTTCAGCGCGTTGCCGCCGGTGGTGGTCTCGGGGTTGCCGAACATCACACCGATCTTCTCGCGCAACTGGTTGATGAAGATGCAGCAGCAGCCGGTCTTGCTGATGGTGCCTGTGAGCTTGCGCAGGGCCTTGCTCATCAGGCGGGCCTGCAGGCCCATGGAGCTGTCGCCCATCTCGCCTTCGATCTCGGCACGCGGCGTGAGCGCGGCCACGCTGTCGATGACGATGATGTCGATGGCGCCCGAGCGGATGAGGTTGTCGGCGATCTCCAGTGCCTGCTCCCCGTTGTCAGGTTGGCTGATCAAGAGGTTCTCCGTGTCCACGCCCAATGACTCGGCATAGAAGCGGTCGAAGGCGTGTTCAGCATCGATCATGGCGGCAATGCCTCCGCGTTTCTGGCATTCGGCAATGGCGTGGATGGCGAGCGTGGTCTTGCCGGAACTCTCCGGTCCATAGATCTCGATCACGCGGCCCTTGGGATAGCCACCGACGCCCAGTGCCAGGTCCAATCCGATGGAGCCGGATGGGATCACCTCTACCTGCTCTACGGCATCATCACCCATGCGCATCACCGCACCCTTCCCGAAGGTCTTCTCCATCTTGTCCATGGTGAGTTGCAGCGCCTTCAGCTTCTCCTTGTTCACTTCCGTTGCCATGACCTTATCGTGTTGGTGATTGTCGGTGTTTGTGGGCTGCCAGTTCGCTTGTTCTCCGGGTCTACTTGGAACCCGCTCGCTTGACGAATATCCTGTCAACCTTGCGACGGACAATTAAGCACCGCATTCCGGGTTTGCCAAATTTCCTGGCAGGAAGTTTTGAACAAGGGTTGATCCGATCCGCACAGAATGGACCACGATAGAGGCAGACGAAAGTTCTCCAGCCTCCGACCAAACCCAATAATCTTCCGACGAACACTTGACAAGCCCTTTACCGAGCCCGATACGTTTGCGCCACTCTTCCCGGTTAGGATCGCTCTTCAGACCCGCCTTTGACTGCTTGTTCAGCCAAACTGAACAAGAACATGCGATCCGAAAAGAACAATGGTACCCGCGCTGCTGGCGCGGCTTCGGTCAACCCCCCAACCGACCGCCTCTGGCTCGACCCAGAGCAAGGGCTTTCCGGCAGTACAGAGATCCTGCCCGGGCCCCTCTCGGATGGGGATCGCTTCGCTTTTCAACATGAAACCAAACCTGGCCCCATGCAATTCGAGAACTCCTTGATGTACCGTATGGCGCGTGCGGCAATGGCTGTTGCAGTAGCGCTGCTGGCTGCTGGCGCGGCAAGCGCCCAACTCGCCGATCATCATGACCATGGCGGGATCGATGAACTGCTCAACCGCCACGAGCAGGAGATCCATTTCGTGGAGAACAAAGGGCAGCTCGGTCCCAGCGTGCTCTACCGCGCCGACTTCCCGCTTGGGCAGGCTGTGGCCACCCGCGAGGATGCTCATGAGCGCTTACGACCCGAAGGCCGTTGAGGAGCGCCAACGCGAAGGCATGGCCATAGAGGCCGATATGCAACGCGGCTTGCCCTTCCGCGAATTGCGCTGGCAGAAGCGCGGCCATGGCTGGCTCATGCACTTCCACAATGCCTTGCCCACCATGCGCATCGAAAGCACCGACGCGCACGAAGAGACCAGCAACTACTTCGTTGGCGACAAGGAGAAGCATGCTACTGGCGTACACAGCTACCAGGAGGTCTGGTACAGGGACGTGTACAAGGGCACCGATGTGCGCTACTACCCCGCTGCTGATGGCTCATTGGAGTACGACATCGTCTGCAAGCCCGGGAGCGACCCGTCGGCGATCGCCATCGAATTCAAAGGCATCGAGCAGCTCCGCCTGAACGAGCAGGGAGAACTGGTGATGCGCACCAGCTTGGGCGAAATGAGCTACCCCGCTCCTATCGTGTACCAACGCATCAATGGCCGCGAGCGGAAGGTGCAAGCAGCCTACCGTTTGAGCAATGGCAACGTCCTCGGTTTCGTGGTCGGCGACTACGACCATGCGCAGCCGCTGGTGATCGACCCGATCGCGATGCGGTGGGCCACCTGGGTGAACACCAATAGCAGTGGCGACAACCACGGGCATGCCATCTGGGTGGACCCGAACGACGGCGCCATCTATGTGGTGGCCCGTGTGGTGGGCACCACCGACCAGATCACCGTTGGCGCCTTCGACGAGAGCGCGAACGGCAACCTGGAGATCATCGTGGGCAAGTACCTGGAGCCCGCCACCGTGGGCGGCAGCGGCACGCGCGTATGGCAGACCTACATCGGTGGCGGCGGCGACGACAACCCCTACGCGATGGAGCAAGGTCCAGACGGCAACCTCTATATCACTGGCCAGACGAGCAGTACCAACTTCCCTTTGATCGGTGGCAGCGCGTTCACGGGCAGCAGCATCAACCAGCAGGCAGA
Organism: Flavobacteriales bacterium; assembly: GCA_016710965.1. GTDB lineage: Bacteria > Bacteroidota > Bacteroidia > Flavobacteriales_F > PHOS-HE28 > PHOS-HE28. The sequence goes on along the minus strand of JADJTW010000022.1, from coordinate 7,294 downwards.
AGGCGGCATCGATGTCTTCGTGCTGAAGATCACTCAGGATGGTCTCTCGATCAAGGCCGCCGTGGTAGGCGGCAACGGCGCGGATGACAACTTCGACGTGCGCACCGCCGCGAACGGCGATGTGTTCGTGTGCGGCAGCACTACCAGCACCAACCTGCTCACCTTGAACGCGGGCAGCGGCGCCAGCAACGCGAACAATGGCAGCAGCGACGTCCTTATCTTCCGCATCAACCAGGACCTGAGTTCCCTGGTATGGATGCGCAACTACGGAGGCAGCGGCGCCGATCGTGCGAGCATCATGCTGCACAATGCCATCAGCGGCGATCTCTTCGTCGGAGGGAATACGGCGAGCACCAACTTCCCAACGGTGAGCCCGCGCCAGTCCACGCGTGGTGGAACGACTGCGGGCTTCCTGCAGCGCCTCAATGGCAGCACGGCAGCAACGACCTGGTCGTCCTACTTCTCCTCCAGCGCGAACAACGATGCCAACCTTCTGTGCATGGAGTTCAACACCACGAAGAGCGAACTCTACTTCGGTGGTGTGACGGAGGGCCTCGCGGCCGCGAACATCTCCGCCGGTTCCTTCGACACGGGCCACAATGGGAGCAACGACTTCTACGTGGCGCGCATGGACGTGGACCAGAACTTCCTGGCAGGTACATACGTGGGGGGCACCAGCAACGAGGTGAACATGATGGGCTTGAACGTGGACCTGAACAATGATGTCTTCGTGTTCGGTTACACCAACAGCACCAACTTCCCGATCAGCGCCTCGCCCAATGTGCCGCTGCAGACCACGAACAATGGCAGCAACGACAAGGTCTTCTTCAAATTGGAGAGCGACCTGAGCGCGCTCGAGTTCAGCACCTACTACGGCGGCACCAACGACGACTACGATCCCGTCGGCGAGCGCGGCATCAAGTTCAGCAACTGCCGCATCTACACCATCGTCACCGCGCAGAGCAACAACATACCGCTCACGCAAGGAGCGCTCAACACCACCAAGAACAGCCCCACCAGCCGCTATGAACCTGGCCTTGTGGTATGGGCCAACCCGCCCGATCTGCTGGGGAACACCATCACCTACCAGGGCGTGTCCATCTGCCCCGGTGCAACGCCCGGCGATATCATCGGCTCTGTTCCTGCCTATACCCTGCCCACTGTCGTGCGCAACAACAGCGCATCGAGCTATCCCGCGTTCCCCAGCGCCGCGAGCTACCAGTGGCAGATCAGCCCGGACAGCACCAACTGGACCAACATCAACGGCGCCACCGGCCAGAACCTGAGCGGCGCACAGATCGGCGCCATCACGCAAACCACCTACATCCGGCGCATCATCGGCGGCGATGCATGCATCCTCGCCGGCGCTGCGGACCAGGTAGTGACCGTGCGCTTGATGAGCGCCAATACCACGACAACGAACGTGAACTGCTTCGGCGCTGCGGACGGTACGGCCACGGCCAGTGCCGATGGCCAGGCCCCCTTCAGCTACCTGTGGAGCAACGGCCAAACGAACGCGACCGCGACCGGACTTGCGCCGGGCGGATACACCGTTACCGTTACGGACTTCAACGGCTGCAGCGCGGATGCCGCAGCGCAGATCACGGAACCGACGCAGCTCGGCGGCCAGATCGGTACGACGCCGGCCACGTGCGACAATGCCAACGGCGGTGCGAGCGTCAGTGCCTCGGGCGGCACCGCACCGTACACCTATCTCTGGAGCAACGGCGGCACGAACACCAGTATCAGCGGTGTCCCCGGTGGCAGCTACTCGGTGACGATCACCGATGCCAAGAATTGCGAGATCGCCTTGCCGGTGAACATCCTGAGCACCGGTGTGCCCAGCGTGAATGCTGGCGATGATGCGGTGATCACGTGCGCGACCGGAAACAGCATCGCTCTGAACGGTACGGGCAGCCCCGGTGTCACCTACGCCTGGGTGGCCAGCAACGGCGGCAACATCGCAAGCGGCGCCGACACGCCGAACCCGCAGGTGAACGCGGCCGGTACCTATACCCTCACCGTCACCGACCCGCAGACGCAATGCAGCGCCAACGATGCGGTGAACGTGACGCTGAACACGACGGCGCCCGGAGCCAGCATCACCGGTGGTGGAACGCTCACCTGCGCTACCATCAGCGTCCTGCTCGATGGCAGCAGCGCAACCCAGGGCGCCACATTCAGCTGGACTGGCCCGAACGGATTCAACAGCACGGATGAGGATGTGAACGCCGACGCGCCTGGCACCTATGAGCTGACCGTGACGGATCCATCCAACGGATGCACAAGCACAGCCCAGATCGATGTCGATGAGGACATTGAAGCACCGGGCGCACAAGCCACCGGCGGCACCATCACCTGCACGAACTCTTGTGTAACGCTCAGCGGCAGCGGCAACGGCGATTTCGCATGGAGCGGTCCGAACAACTACACGAGCAACGAGCAGAACCCCACGGTGTGCGAAGCGGGCACCTACACACTCACCGTCACCGGCGCGAACGGTTGCACCAGCCAGGCGAACGCCGAAGTGGATGTGGATGATGAAGCACCGGGCGCACAAGCCACCGGCGGAACCATCACCTGCACGAACTCTTGTGTAACGCTCAGCGGCAGCGGCAACGGCGATTTCGCATGGAGCGGTCCGAACAACTACACGAGCAACGAGCAGAACCCCACGGTGTGCGAAGCGGGCACCTACGTCCTCACCGTCACCGGTGCGAACGGATGCACCAGCCAGGCGAACGCCGAAGTGGATGTGGATGATGAAGCACCGGGCGCACAAGCCACGGGCGGAACGCTCACCTGCACGAACACCTGCGTGACCTTGAGCGGCAGCGGCAACGGCGACTTCGCATGGACCGGTCCGAACAACTACACGAGCAACGAGCAGAACCCCACGGTGTGCGAAGCGGGCACATACACACTCACCGTCACCGGCGCGAACGGTTGCACCAGCCAGGCGAACGCCGAAGTGGATGTGGATGATGAAGCGCCGGGCGCACAAGCCAGCGGCGGCACCATCACTTGCACCAACGCGTGCGTGACCCTGAGCGGCAGCGGCAACGGCGACTTCGCCTGGAGCGGTCCGAACAACTATACGAGCAACGAGCAGAACCCCACGGTGTGCGAAGCGGGCAATTATGTCCTCACCGTCACCGGTGCGAACGGATGCACCAGCCAGGCCAACGCCGAAGTGGATGTGGATGATGAAGCACCCGGCGCACAAGCCACCGGCGGCACCATCACTTGCACCAACGCGTGCGTGACCCTGAGCGGCAGCGGCAACGGCGATTTCGCTTGGACCGGCCCGAACAACTACACGAGCAACGAGCAGAACCCCACGGTGTGCGAAGCGGGCAATTATGTCCTCACCGTCACCGGTGCGAACGGCTGCACCAGCCAGGCCAACGCCGAAGTGGATGTGGATGATGAAGCACCGGGCGCCATGCCACCGGCGGCACGCTCACCTGCACTAACACCTGCGTGACCCTGGCGGTAGCGGCAACGGGTTCCTTGGACCGGCCCGAACAATTGCACGCAATGACCAGAACCCAAGGTGCGCGCCCGGCACCTACGTGCTCACGGTGACCGGCGCGAACGGTTGCACCAGCCAGGCGAACGCCGAAGTGGATGTGGATGACGAAGCACCGGGCGCACAAGCCACGGGCGGAACGCTCACCTGCACGAACACCTGCGTGACCTTGAGCGGCAGCGGCAACGGCGACTACTCCTGGACCGGTCCGAACAATTACACGAGCAACGAGCAGAACCCCACGGTATGCGCGCGGGCACTATACCCTCACCGTCACCGGCGCGAACGGTTGCACCAGCCAGGCAAACGCTGAAGTGGATGTGGATGACGAAGCACCGGGCGCACAAGCCACGGGCGGAACGCTCACCTGCACGAACACCTGCGTGACCTTGAGCGGCAGCGGCAACGGCGACTTCGCCTGGACCGGTCCGAACAATTACACGAGCAACGAGCAGAACCCCACGGTGTGCGCGGCAGGCACTTATGTCCTCACCGTCACCGGCGCCAACGGCTGCACCAGCCAGGCCAACGCCGAAGTGGATGTGGATGACGAAGCACCGGGCGCCATCGCTTCCGGCGGCACGCTCACCTGCGCGAACGGTAGCGTGATGCTGCTGGGCGTGGGCAACGGCAGCTATGCCTGGAGCGGCCCCAACAACTACACCAGCACCGAGCAGAACCCGGTGGTGACAGTGGCAGGCACCTATATGCTCACGGTCACCGGCGCGAACGGCTGCACCAGTGAAGCCAGCGCTGAAGTGGACCTCGATGAGGATGTACCCGGTGCGAATGCGACCGGAGGCAGCATCACCTGCGACAACGACTGCGTGACGTTGGCCGGCGGCGGCAACGGCTCGTTCGCGTGGAGCGGTCCGAACAACTACACGAGCAACGAGCAGAACCCCACGGTATGCGCCGCGGGCAGCTACGAGCTGACGGTGACCGGCGCGAACGGATGCACGAGCATGGCCACGGCCATCGTGGAACTGGATACCGACGCACCCGGTGCTGAAGCGACCGGTGGCAGCATCACCTGCGACAACGACTGCGTGACGTTGGCCGGCGGCGGCAACGGCTCGTTCGCGTGGAGCGGTCCGAACAACTTCACGAGCGACGAGCAGAACCCCACGGTATGCGCAGCGGGCAGCTACGAGCTGACGGTGACCGGCGCGAACGGATGCACGAGCATGGCCACTGCGGTTGTCGCACTCGACACCGAAGCACCATTCGCGAGCACACAGGATGCGACGCTCGGCTGCAGCGCCGAAACCGTGGCGATCAACGCCACGGTGAGCGCGGGTGCCGGCATCGTATGGATGGGCCCTGACAACTTCACCAGCACCGACGAGGACATCATCGTAAGCGCCCTGGGCCTTTACACCCTCACCGCCACCGGCGCCAACGGATGCATGGCATCGGCATCGGCCTTCGTATCGCTGGGGAACGATACCCCGGAGATCAGCCTGATCGGTGGTACGCTGACGTGCAGCAACCAGAGCGTGACCATCCAGGCTACGCTCGACCCCACCGGCTTCGCCACAAGTTGGAGCGGCCCGAACGGATTTACGAGCACCGATGAAGATCCGGTGGTGACCGAAGAGGGTACTTATACGCTCACGGCCACCAGCATCAACGGTTGCACCACTTCCGCCAGTGTGGATGTGCTGCAGGATGCCGATGTGCCGGGTGCACAGGCGAGCGGTGGCACCATCACCTGCACGAACGCATGTGTGATGCTCACCGCCAGCGGCAATGGCACGTACGCATGGAGCGGTCCGAACAACTTCGTGAGCAACGAGCAGAATCCCACCGTGTGCGAAGCGGGTACATACACGCTCGTGGTCACTGGCGCCAACGGATGCGCCAGCAGCGCGAGCACCAACGTGTGGGAGGACACCGGCTTGCCCGGCGCCTCGGCACAAGGTGGTACGCTCACCTGTACCATCTGGTCCGTGACCCTCAATGGTGGTGGCGACGGTAGCTTCAGTTGGAGCGGGCCCAACGGATTCAGCAGTTCGGACGAAGATCCAACAGTCTTTGAACCAGGCACCTACACCCTGACGGTGACCGGCCTCAACGGCTGCACCAGCACGGCGACTGCCATTGTGGATCAGGACATCGAGCTGCCCCAGGCAACGGTGTACACCACCTACATCGGATGCAACGGTGAACCGGCCACCTTGAGCTACACTAGTTCGAGCACTATCACCTATGATGCGTGGGCCTATTCCGTGGGAATCGTGGGCAATGGGCCTACGCACATCACCAGCATCCCGGGCACCTACACCCTGGTCCTTGAAGGTCCGAACGGTTGCGTGAACGAGTTCCCCATCGAAGTGATGGTCGATCCCAACTGCGAGGACGAGTGCGGACCGCTGATCATCTGGTGCCCGCCCGATATCACGGTGCAATGCGCCGAGGACTGGAGCCCCTTCGGTGTGGCCGGTGAACCCGAGCTGCGCAAGGACAAGAAGTGCCCCGAGCTGGTCGATGTGGGCTGGACCGATGTGATCCTGAGCAACTGCCCCTACGTGATCCAACGCACCTTCTGGGCCGAGGACGCCGAAGGCCACTACGAGGAGTGCATGCAGCTCATCACCGTCATCGATGAAGTGGCGCCCATCTTCATGGAAGTGCCGCAGGACATCACCCTGCAGTGCAGCGCCGACATCGACGGCTGCGAACTGCCCAGCGTGTGGGCCTACGACGAATGCACCAAGCAGAACATCTGCGCGGTGCATACCTCGGAAGTTGTGCTGGGCGAGTGCGCCAACAACTATGACATCGTACACACCTGGACGGCCACCGACCAATGCGGCAACACCGGCACCGCCACCTGGACCGTCCACGTGGTGGACACCGAAGCCCCCGAGCTCGAATGCCCCGTGCAGGACATAAGCGTGACGTGCGACGCCATCCCCGAGCCGATGAAGTGCAAGGCCACCGATAACTGCGACCCCGATGTGGCCGTGGAATACACCGAGGAGAAGGGCGGCTTCGACGAGGATTGCAAGTACGTGCTCACCCGCACCTACACCGCCACGGACGATTGCGGCAACAGCGCATCGGTGGTGCAGTACATCACCGTGTGGTGCCCCAAGGCCTGCAAGAAGGAGAGCGCCCTCACCGCCAAGATGGACGTGAGCGCCACGCCGAACCCCTTCCGGCATGAGAGCATGATCGGCTTCACGCCCCTTACCAGCGGCAAGGCCACAGTGGAGATCACCGATATGCAGGGCCGCAAGGTGGCCGAGCTGTTCAACGGCCAGGTGGAGCGCGATGTGCCGGTGAAGCTCACCTTCAAGCCCGTGGATGGCAACGGCGGCATCTACCTCTACCGCGTAACGCTCAACGGCGAAGTGCAACAGGGCCGCATGCTCTACCAACCCTGATCGATAGTTGGCCTGGCAGCCCCCGCCTTGTGCAGGCTGGTTGAGCCGGAGGGCCGCTTCGCGAGACCATGCGGAGGTTTGAAAATCAGGTGGGTTGCGGGTCGGCGTCCCCGGATGAAGGCGCGACGGATGGCGCGGTTATCACCGAATCATGATGCGAGGTACCCTTGCGGATGGCCTTGATGATCTTGCGGATGTCCTGCTCAAAATTCTCTCTGGTGTCCAACCGCACGACTTGTCGAAAGTTGAGTTCGGCCAGTTCCGGAGGAAGGTCCTGAGCACGAGGTCGCCCTCTGCCGTGCACTGCGGGTATCAAGTGGATCTTGCGCTTCAATGCGCTTTCGATCTCCACTCGCACCGGATCGTTGAG
>JADJTW010000021.1 GCA_016710965.1 Flavobacteriales bacterium | reverse complement strand
AAGAACTTCAACATGACCACCTTCCAGTGGGAATATGTCGCCGACCGCACCTACTTCATCAGCGACAGAAGCGGCGACATCTGGAAGCTCGTCTTCACGAACTACGGCGGCAGCGCCAACGGGGAGTTCACCTTCACACAGGAAATGGTGGGTCTGGCAGCCGTGGACGATCAGCCGTCGCAGAAGGGCTTCTTGCTCTTCCCGAATCCCGTGAACAGCGGAAGCGCCACGCTGGTGATCGAGGCTCCGGTCAGCACCGCGAAGCTCACAGTGCATGACCTCAGTGGCAAACGCGTGATGGAGCAGCAGCTCACCGGCCTGGGCGGTCTCGTTCAGCGGCAGCTGGACGTGAACGCGCTCCCAGCAGGCCTCTACACACTGCGTGTCCAAGGCGAGGGCTTCGCTTCCAGCACGCGACTCGTCATCCAATAAGCGCGCTCCGCGAACGAAGGCCCTTGCGCTCGGCAGAGTGCAGGGGCCTTCGTTCTCAACATCATGTCGAATACCCTGATCGTGGTATTGTGCCCGCTTCGCAACACGTCGTGCTTTGCGCCCCATGAACGAAGCCATCACCTCGACCTCCTCCTCGCTCAGGCAGCGATGGGATTCCCTCCTGAGCGCCAGCCCTGCACTGCGCATCCGTAACGCTGCCGCCGAGCTCGGTGTCAGCGAGGCCGAACTGCTCGCCACACGCATCGGCGATGGTGTTACGCGACTTCGGCCCGACTTCCGCGCCATCCTGGGCGAAGTGGGCAAGCTGGGCAGGGCAATGGCCCTCACGCGCAACAGCGACGTGGTGCATGAACGTAAGGGCACCTACCTGAACCCGCAGCTCGGCGAAGGCCACGTGGGCCTCTTCGTGGGCGCCGATATCGACCTGCGCATCTTCTGGCACGCATGGGCGCATGCCTTCGCGGTCTTGGAACCGGGCAAGGAGGGCGCGCGCTACAGCCTGCAGTTCTTTGCTACCGACGGAGAGGCCATACATAAGATCTACCTCGTTCCGGAGAGCGACGCGGGCGCCTATCATGATATCGTGGCGCAGTTCCGTGCAGAGGACCAGACGACTGCTCTCCATGCGACGCCCGTGCGCGGTGAGCATCCAGAACGGCCCGATGCGCAAGTGGACGTCCACGGCCTCCGTGCAGAGTGGCTGGCGCTGAAGGACACGCATGATTTCCACCTGTTGCTGCGCAAGTACATGGTGTCGCGCACGCAGGCCCTGCGCCTGGCGCCTGAAGGCAACTGGGCGGTGCCTGTGGCGAACAGTGCTTTGCGCGCCACCATCACGCGTGCTGCGGCGGAACAATGCCCCATCATGGTCTTCGTGGGCAACAAAGGCATGATCCAGATTCATACCGGAACGGTGGCCCATGTGATGGACGTTCCGAACTGGTTCAATGTCGTCGACCCCGACTTCAACCTTCATGTGCGCGAGGCGGCCATCGCCAGCAGCTGGATCGTGCGCAAGCCCAGTGTCGATGGCGTGATCACCGCACTGGAGTGCTACGACGCCGAGGGGCGACAGCTTGTCCAGCTCTTCGGCAAGAGGAAGCCAGGAATACCCGAATTGGAGCAGTGGCGCACGCTTATCGGCACTGTTGAGGCTGCGCACCGCCCCGCTTGACGCAGTTGTGACAAGTCCCGTGAGAGCGCTGGCGACCTTCGCCGCGTGATGGAAGCGCTGGTGGTGAGATCGGCGGCAAACGTGTTCAGAGGATGGCTGGGCGCAGCGCTGCTCGCGCTTGCTGGGGGAGCGGCGCATGCGCAGATCCAGGTGAGCGTATTGGACAACGCTACCGGCGACCCGGTGCCCTACGCGCACATCGCCTATCGGCCCGTCGGTGAAGCAAAGCCCCTGCTCGCCGTATCGGATCCCCATGGCGAGGCCACCTTGCTGGTCACGAACGATTTCCTGGCAAGGGGAGTCGCCCTGCGCATCAGCTTCCTCGGTTTCACACCGGTTGACGATACGATCTACAGCGTCGATCCGCGCACATATCGCTTGCACGTGGATCGCTTCGCCTTGGACGAAGTGGTCGTTACCAGCCAATACGCACAGGGAACACCGGAAGGGGCCGTTCAGAAGATCCGCGTGATCGGCAATGAGCAGGTGCGCCGCATGGCAGCCAACAACCTCGGCGAGGCCCTGCGCAACCAATTGAACATGCGATTGTCGCAGGACAACGTGCTTGGCTCGTCGGTGAGCATGCAGGGCTTGGGCGGCGAGAACGTGAAAGTGCTGATCGATGGTGTGCCGGTGGTCGGTCGTCAGAACGGCAATGTGGACCTCTCGCAGCTGGACCTCACCGGCATCGAGCGCATCGAATTGGTCGAAGGACCGCTCAGCGTCAACTACGGCACCAATGCGCTGGCAGGCACCATCAATCTCATCACACGTAAAAGCGGCGATGCGCCCGCCACCATCCGAGCCAGTGCCTATACCGAGCATATCGGCCGGTTGAACACCACGGTGAGCGGTACCCGCGGCTGGGGCCGGAACGCTCTTGCCTTGTCTGGCGGCCGAAACGTATTCACCGGCTGGGACCCCTCGCAGCAGGGCATTCCCAGCTTGGATGCGCAGCCCGCCGACACCAACCGCTACCAGCAATGGAAGCCGCGCGAACAGTATTTCGGGCGCCTCAATTACCGCTACAGCGGCAGCACCTGGGCCTTGGGCTACAAAGGCGAAGCGATGCACGACCGCATTCTCGATCGAGGCCGTCCTCGAGCGCCCTACTACGAGACTGCTTTCGACGCCGCGTACGTCACGCTCCGCGTTGACAACGCGCTTTTCGCCGAGCGGCGTTTCGCGAAAGGGAAATTGCTGAAAGCGCACGCGGCCTACAACCATTATGCCCGTACACGCAACACCTGGCTGCGCGACCTCACCACGCTTGGTGAAGAGCTGTCGACCCAGCCGGGCATGCAGGACACCACGCGCTTCGGACTTGTCAACCTTCGAGGCACCTTCGCATCATCGCCGGACAGCGCGCTCATCGCATACGAGATCGGCACCGATATCAACCACGAGACCGGCCGCGGCGAGCGGATCGGTGGTGGGTGGCAGGAGATCGGTGACTATGCCTTCTTCGGCAGTGCCGAATACAAGCCCATCGCGGCGCTCACCATCCGGCCCGGTGTGCGCTATGCCTACAACACGCGTTATGGCGCTCCGCTCATCCCCTCGCTCAACATGCGGTGGGGCTTGTGCGAAGGATTCACTATGCGGGCTTCCTACGCCCAGGGCTTCCGCGCGCCATCGTTGAAGGAGCTCTACTTCTACTTCGTTGACGTGAACCACGACATCGTCGGCAACGTGAAGCTCGAAGCGGAGCGTTCGCATAATGCTTCGGTCTCGCTCAACTATCGTCACGCCCGTGAGAAGGCCGTGTACACGAGCGAGCTGAACGGCTTCTACAATGCGGTGAGCGATCTCATCGCCCTGGCGCAAGTGCAGGGCACGCGCTACAGCTACGTCAACATCGGCCAGTTGCGCACCACGGGTGGCAGCATCGGCGCCGGGTGGGACAATGGCCATTGGATCGTATCGGTCGGCGCCGCGCTCACAGCACGGCGCGATGCGCTTGCACTGGAGGGCGATGATCCCTGGCTGCTCACCACCGAAGTGCGCGGCTCGCTCACCAAGGAATGGCGAAGGCTGGGCTGGAGCGGGTCCATCTTCTGGAAGTACCAGGGCCAGCAGGTCTACTACGTGCTTGATCCCGATGGAGCGGTGGCACGCGGATCCATAGAGGCTTTCCACATGGCCGATGCATCGCTGAGCAAGCGCTTCTGGGACGAACGGATCGCCCTTACCGCAGGGTGCAAGGACCTCTTCGATGTGCAGAACCTGACAAGCACCATGAACGGCGGAGTTCACAGCAGTGGTGGCACCTCGGTGCCCATGACCACAGGCCGCACCTTCTTCCTGAAGCTGGAGCTCGAACTGAAAGGCAAGGGATGAAGCCTGCGCTCACATACTTCACCATCGCTCTGCTGGCCGCTGGTTGCATCAAGGATGAGCTGCCGATTCCTGCCGCTGATCGCGGCGATGCCGTGAGCCATCGGTTATGCATGGGCACCACCTACTCGCAGCAGCTCTGGTTCGACTTGGGCAGTGGCAGCGTGGTGAGCCAGAACGCACGCACGGATTGGGACCTCGCCTTCGAGAGCGCACCAGACGGCTGGCACGTGATGCTCAACGGCGCACGCCTGATGACCGCGTGGAACATCGGACCAATGGACCTCACTGCTGGCCACGACACCGTCGGCATGAGCGCCGGTCGCCGCATCGATGCGCCCAGCGGCGATCTCGACAGCACGGCGATTGGCGATTGGCGCAATAGCGATGATGTCTACATCATCGACCTCGGCTACGACGCCCTGGGGGCTTCGGCTGGTCAGCGCAAACTGCGGATCCTGGGCGTGGCCAGCACAGCGTTCACCATCGAGTCCGCCATGCTCGATGGCAGCGGTTTCGTGAATGCCACGATAACCAAGGACCTCTCGCGCGGTTTCACGTGCTTCAGCTTCGCCAACGGCACGGTGCCGATCGAGCCCCTGGGCACCGACTGGGACCTGCTCTTCACGCAATACACCCATCTGTTCTACGAACCCTTCCTGCCCTACCTGGTGAACGGCGTACTGGTGGATGGCCGCCGCACACGGGTGGCACGCATCAGTGGGCACGACTTTGCGAGCATCACGCTGGCCGATACCCTGGCCTTCCCCTTCGAGCAGCGCCGCAACACCATCGGTTACGATTGGAAGACCTATTCCTTCGAGACGAGCACCTACACCATCGTGTCCGACCTGGCGTATATCGTGCAGGACGGCGAAGGCTGGTACTACAAGCTGCGCTTCCTCGATTTCTATGGCGACCAGGGGCAGACGGGCTGCCCGATGTTCGAAACGGTGAGGCTCTAAGGGCCCATCTCCTCGCCACCACCTCCCGGCTCGCGCTGCTGGTTCTGGCGGCGCCGGAACAGCGAGGTGTTCTGCTCACCGAACTTCCATGTGAGCGTGAAGCGGATGTACCGCATCTCGCGGCGCCGGAAGCTCTCCTGATAGAGGCTCTGGGTATCGATGATATTGCCCCAGCGCCGCGTGTAGAACACGTCGTTCACGCTGAGCACGCCCGTGAGCTTCTTCGTGAAGTCGTGGCTCACCGAAGCATCGAGGCCGTACTGCGGCAAGCCCTTGCCCTGCGGCTGGATCCTCGCAGTCTCATACTCGCCGTTCAATTGCAGGGTCCACTCTTTCATGAACCGGTAGTTCACCATGGCCTTGGCGTTCCAGTTGGTGCCGGTGTTGCGCGTGCCGCCGAACGAACTGCTCAAGGCCACATCAGTGTACTGCATGGTGCCGCTCAGCGTGAACTGCAGTCCCTGCCGCGGCTCTATCTTGATGATGTTCTCCCAACCACCGCTTGCATTGTAGCTGCCGTTCACGAAAGTGTTCAACAGAATGGTCGTATCGCTCGGCAGTGGTGTGGCGTAGCTGGTTATCGCATCCTGCGTGTACCGGCCGAACAAACTGGTGAACCAGGTGGCCTTGCCCTTGAAGAAGGGGAGGAGGTGGTTCACTTCGGCGAGGCTGCTGAGCTCGGGAGCGAGGGCGGGATTGCCGATGCGCACGTTGCGGCTGTCGGCGTTCATGATGAAGGGCATGATCTGCCAGAAATTGGGTCGGCTGATCTTGCGCGAGAAGTTCACTTGCACCTCGCGCAGGCTCTCGTCCCATTTGCGCGAGAGGTAGAGCGCGGGGAAGAGCGCCTTCGCGAGATTCTCTGCGCCATCGGGGTACTTGTAGCTGTAGGTGATGTTCTTGTCGGTGAGTTCCGTCTCGAACCAGGTCTGCTCGAATCGGAAGCCCCCTTGCATGGTCCAGCGCGGGTTCAAGCGGTGCGACCAGTTGAGGTAGGCCGCATTGATGATGTCCGTGACGATGTACGTGTTGCTCAACGACGTATCGCGCAAATCGGTGCCGACGAAGGGCGAAGTGACGAACACATCGAGGTAGGTGTTGTCGCGCTTCCAATTGCCCTTCACGCCCCATTCGATCTTGTTGTTCTCGCCCATGGGCACGATGTGGTCCATCTGCAAGGTCAACTGGTCGTATGTGCTGCCGCCGAGGTTGTCCTGCAGGCGAGGGCTGGTGGCCAGTTCGGCGCCATCGCTGCTGAAGGTGTACTGGTCGAAGGTGGCGGTGCTGGTGCGGTCCCAGCGGCTGTAGCTCAGGTCGGCGCTCCATTCACGGCCCTCCTTGGGCGACTTCCTTCGGAAGGACAGCTGCGGACTGAAGCTGAAGGTCTCGGTGCGCGATGTATTGATCTGCTCGCCTGTGCTCACGAGCAGGTTGTCCGCATCGCGTATGCGCGACACAAGGCCGTCTTCGCCTGTGTTGCCATGGCCGCGCAGGTTCATCGAAAGGCTCAGCAGGTTGCGATTGCTCATCTGCCAATCCGCACCGAAGCGGCCGCCTCGCATCACGCGCGTGCTCCGGCTGTCCGTGTTCTGCGCGAAGTAGCCGGTGGTTATGCCGCTGCTCCGGTCTACACGGTCGGTACCCCCGTTGGTGGCATTGCCGCCGGTGTTGTAGTTGCCGCTGAGGTTGAAGCCCCATCGCCCTTCCTTCATGTTCAAGTTCGCGCCGCCCTGGTAGCGGTCGTTGGTGCCGACGCCCGCCTGCACCTGGCCGTTGTAGCCGGGCTTGGTGTTCTTCTTCAGCACCACGTTGAGGATGCCGCCCGTGGAATTTGCATCGAAGGCCACCGACGGGTTCGTGATCACCTCCACGCGTTCGATCTCCTCGGCAGGGATCTGCTCCAGGGTCAGCGAAGAGGGCCTGCCGTCCACCAGTATCTGAGGCCGCGCGCCGCGCATCTCCACGTTGCCGTCGAGGTCCACGCTCAGGCCGGGCACGTTCTTCATCACGTCCACGGCAGTGCCGCCCTGCGTGCTCAGATCCTTCTCTACATTGAACACACGACGGTCCACCTGCATGACCATGCTGCTGCGCTCGCCCACCACTTCCACTTCGTTCAGCAAGGCATTGTCGGGTTCAAGGTCGATGTTGCCCAGGTCCAATTCCAGTCGTTCACGCGTCAATCTCGCCTCCAACGTAGTGGGCTTGTAGCCGATGAAGCTCACAACCACCTTCAACGGCGGTCCTATGGGCAGCTTGTCCACATCGAACTCTCCGCTGCGCCGGCTGATGCCACCGCCCAAGAGCGAGTCCTTGGGCATGAGGTATACCGTGATGGTGGCGAACTCGGCTCCTTTGCGCGTGCTGGTGTCGATCACCCGTCCGTAGAGCTTCCCGATGGATGGCCCACCGAGGCCGCGCTGTGCACCTTCAGGGCGCTGTGCGGAAACAGGGACGACCGATGACCAGATCAGGAGGACGGGAAGGAGCCATCGCATGGGGCGGGCAAAAGTACCCGCATGGGTGCGGGCGCAACGGAGGCTGTGACGGAGAATCGCGGTGGAGGTTGATCCGATCAACAACATTTCACCTGATTCAAAAGAGAGAGCCCCCACCTTGCGGTGAGGGCCCATATCGTTCAGGGGGTGTAAGGACTAATACTCGTCCCGTTGGCCGCGATCGCTGCGGTAGCCACCGCGATCTCCACCGCGGTCGCCACCACGGTCGTTGCGGTAACCGCCACGGTCTCCACCGCCTCCACCACGGAAGGGGCGGTCGCCTTCGGTGCGAGGACGAGCCTCGTTCACCACCAGGTCGCGACCATGGAAGTTCTTGCCATTGGTGCCTTCGATGGCTGTGCGGCCTGCGTTGTCATCGGACATCTCCACGAAACCGAAGCCGCGGCTGCGGTTGGTGGCTTTGTCCATGATGATCTTGGCCGAAGTGACCTCGCCGAATGGCTCGAAGAGTTCGCGGAGGTCCTGGTCCTTCACTGAGTAAGGCACATTGGCGACGTAAATGTTCATGAGTTCTACTGACGGGGTTTGGTTTGTCCTTGCCTGTACTCCGGTGGTCTCGCCAAAGCACACCGGAGCCTTTGGCGGGGACGAATGTAGGCGGATTTCGGATCCCAGCAAGTTCGGTCGCGGTAGGCATTCCGCCGGTGGCGCGGCTTCAATGGCATCCGTCCCGACCGTGCCGGGATCCTTTTTCATGTGGCGAGGGTGATCGTTCAAGTCCCCGTTCGTCACCCTGCCATCCATGCCGCACATTCTTCTTCGCCCTTGGCGCAACCCTCAGGAACCTTGCATTCCCTCGTTCATGGACCGTGCCCTCGACCCTCGTCCAGTGCGCCGCAAGCGCATGATCGCTCTCGGCTGCGTGGGCGGCATGCTCCTGCTGGCCATCGCGTTCTGGAGCAGCTCGTTCACGATAAGCCGGGTGCGCGTAGAAGCGGCGAAGGTCACGCTCGGCACGGTGGAGAAGGGCATGTTTCGCGAGTTCATCCCCGTGACAGGAACGGTGCAGCCCATCCAAACGGTCTTCCTTGATGCGCTCGAGGGCGGTACCGTGAAGCACCGCTTCGTGGAGGACGGCAGCATGGTAAGGACCGGCGAGCCCATCATCGAGCTGAGCAATCCGCAGTTGCACATGGATGCCATCAACCGCGAGGCGCAGCTGCTCGATCAGCAGAACAACCTGCGCAACACGCGCCTGGCGATGGACCAGCAGACTACACGGCTGAAGGATGAACTGCTGAATCTGGAGAAGGAACTGAAGCGGTTGGAACGCGATGGCCGCATCCATGAACGGTTGGTGAAGGACTCCTTGCTCGCGCAGAACACCTTTCTCAGCAACTGGGAGCACCTGGAATACATGCGCGAGAAGCGCAAGCTGCTCGTCCACAACGTGCGCACCGATTCGCTCTTCCGCCTATCGCAGGTGGGGCAGATCGCCAGTTCGCTGGAACTGATCCAGCAGAACCTGATCTTCCTGCGCGAGAACCTGCAGAACCTGGTGATCAAGGCGCCCATCGATGGCCAGCTCAGCGGCCTCAACGTGGAGATCGGGCAGACGAGGCAGCGCGGCGAACGCATCGCGCAGATCGACGTGCTCGGGAGCTTCAAGGTGCGCGCGCGCATTCCCGAGCATTACGTGAGCCGCGTGAGCGCGGGCCTGCACGGCACCTTCACCCACGCCGGCCGGGAGCACACCATCGAGATCTTCAAGATCTACCCCGAGGTGAGCAACGGCGAGTTCGACGTAGACCTGCGCTTCGTGGGCGATGCCCCCGCCGACATTCGCCGTGGCCAGACCTTCCAGGTGCGGCTGCAGTTGAGCGAGGACATGGAGGCGGTGATGCTACCCCGTGGCCCCTTCTTCCAGGATACGGGCGGACAATGGGTCTACGTGCTCGATGCGGAAGGCACCGCCACCAAGCGCAATGTGAAGCTCGGTCGCCAGAACCCCGACATGTACGAAGTGCTCGAAGGACTTGCCCCGGGAGATCGCGTGCTCACCAGCCGATACACCGCTTTCAATGACGCGGACGAACTCATCATTCAATGAAACGCGTCGTCAGTTGTCGGTTGTCCGTCGCTGCGGGCTTGCGCGCGAGGGATTGTGTGACCGACAACTGACGACCGACAACTGACACCCCCAGAACCATGAGCCTTCTGAAAACCGTTAACCTCAGCAAGATCTACCGCACCGATACGGTCGAGACCACCGCCCTCAACGCCGTCGACATCGATATCGCCCACGGCGAGTTCGTGGCGATCATGGGCCCGAGCGGCTGCGGCAAGTCCACTTTGCTCAACATCATCGGCCTGCTCGACTCGCCCAGTAGCGGCAAGTACTTCGTGAACGGCGAGGACGTGAGCGGCTACAACGAGCGCAAGCGCGCCGAGGTGCGCAAGAACACCATCGGCTTCGTGTTCCAGAGCTTCAACCTCATCGACGAGCTGACGGTGGCCGAGAACATCGAGCTGCCGCTCATCTATACCAGCATGGGCAAGGGCGATCGCAATCAGCGCGTGCAGGAGGCCATGGACCGCATGAGCATCGGGCACCGCGCCAAGCACTTCCCGCAGCAACTGAGCGGCGGCCAGCAGCAGCGCGTGGCCATCGCGCGTGCGGTGGTGAACAACCCCAAGCTCATCCTCGCGGACGAACCCACGGGTAACCTGGACAGTGCCATGGGCGAAGAGGTGATGAGCCTTCTTACGGAATTGAACAAGGCGGGAACGACGATCATCATCGTAACGCACAGCTTGCGCGACGCGGGCTACGCGAAGCGCACCATCAAGCTGCTTGATGGCAAGGTGGTGGATGCAACGGTTCCTGCAGCGGCCCTGCTCTGAACGCTCAGGCCTTATCGATCTTCACCGATGTCATGGTGAGCGATCCGGCCAAAGGCTTGTCGTTGAAGAGCGTGACGCGCTCGTCCGCATTCTTCAGGGCCAGCGTGTAGAGCAGTGGGAGGTAGTGCTCGGCCGATGGGATGGCGAGTTGGAACGCTCGGCCCTGCGCCTGATAGTTCACCAATGAGGCGTGGTCATCATTCAGGATGAAGCCGTTCATCTTCTCCCGCGCCTCCAGCGCCCAATCGTAGCCGTATGGCTCGGCGTTCAGCTTGTCCCAGGCCACCATGCCCAGGTTGTGTACCATGTTGCCGCTGCCGATGATGAGCACGCCCTTGTCGCGCAAGGAGGCGATCTCCTTCGCTAGCGCGTAGTGCTGGTCGGGCTTCAGCGAATAGTCGATGCTCATCTGGATCACGGGCACATCGGCCTTCGGGTACATGTGCTTCACCACGCTCCACGCACCGTGATCGAGGCCCCACTGGTGATCAAGCACCACATCAGCGCTCTTCACCAGTCGTTTCGTTTCTGCGGCAAGCTCCGGACTTCCAGGCGCTGGGTATCGCACATCGAAGAGCGCCTTCGGGAAGCCTCCGAAATCATGGATCGTCTGTGGATGTTCCATCGCCGTCACCTGCGTGCCGCGCGTCTCCCAGTGCGCGCTGACCACCAGTACGGCCTGCGGTCGTGGCACCTCGCTGCCCACCTTGCGGAAGCCGGCCACGAACTCGTTCTCCTCGATCGCGTTCATCGGGCTGCCGTGGCCCAGGAAAAGCACGGGCATGCGCTCCGTGCGCTCGAAGGGCTCGGTGATCTGCGCGAGGTTGCTGAGTTTCATGGCGGCTCCTGCCAACGGCAGGGTGGCTAGTGAAAGAAGGAACTTCTTGCGGTCCATGTAGGAGAGTGTACCACAGAGTCACAGAGACACGGAGCAGAATGCTTGACCGTCCTACCTTCTCTGTGCCTCCGTGCCTCTGTGGTGAAATGTATTACTGCTTCACGAATTGCACTTCGGCGCTGATGCGCACTTCTTCGCTCACCAGCACGCCGCCGGTTTCCAGCGCGGCGTTCCAGTTGAGGCCCCAATCCTTGCGGTTGATCTTGCCGCTGAGCGTGAAGCCTGCTTTCTCATTGCCCCAGGGATCGGTGTTGATGCCCCCGAACTCCACGTCCAGTGTCACAGGCTTGGTCACTCCTTTCATCGTGAGGTCTCCGGTCAGCCGGTAGTCGGTGCCGCCTACGTGTTGCATCCCCGTGCCGTTGAACTCCAGGTGCGGATGCCTCTCGGTGTCGAAGAAGTCGGCGCTGCGCAGGTGCTTGTCGCGGTTCTCATCATTGGTGAAGATCGATGTGGCGTCCATGGAGGCGTGTACGCGGGCGTCGCTGAAATCGATGCCCACAGCCTCGATACTGGCGTTGAATTTCTGGAACTCGCCCTTCACATTGGAGATCATCAGGTGCTTCACCTTGAAGACGAGCTCGCTGTGCGCGGGATCAAGGGCCCATTTGGTACGAGTGGCGGTGCTTGTTGCTGTTGCGCTCATGGTTGTTGTTTTTGTTGATGGCACAAAAGTGCCCGCACCACGCAGCCTGCTGGTTGAACAAATCGGTAGAAGGGTTGCACTTGCCCTACGCCACCAGCTTGCGCATCTCCTCACGGAACTCGGTCGGCGTCTGCCCGGTGTTCTTCTTGAACACCCGCGTGAAGTAGCCCTTCTCCTCATAGCCGAGCTCGAAGCCGATCTCGCTCACGGGCTTGTCCGTGCTGATCAGCAGGTTCTTGGCCTCGATGAGCTTGCGCGTCTCGATGATCCGCGACACGCTTTGCTGCAGGATGTTCTGGGTGATGAGGTTGAGGTTGCGCACGCTCATGAAGAGTTGCGAGGCGTAGAACTCCACTTCATGCTCCTGCCTGAAGTTCTCCTCCAGGATCCGCAGGAAGTTGCGGAAGGTCTCGTTGTGCGTGGCGGGTTGCGACGTTCCGTCCGGCTGGAGCTTGCGACGCTCCGAGCTGATCAGCGTGAAGAGCGTGCTCAACAGCTGGCGTACCACGGCGAGGTCCGGCTCCGGTTGTCCCATTTCGCTTGCGATCATCTCGCACAGCATGGTCAGGCGCACGAAGCAACGGACCTCCTTCATCGGGATGTTGGCGTTGTCGTGGTAGAGCGAATAAAGCTGGAAGGTGGTCTCCGGGATGAACTCGCTCTTGAAGCGCAGCACCCACATATCGCAGGCATTGTCCTTCATGGCGGGCCGCACGCGATGTACTTTCCCTTTGGTCACGAAGCTCACGAAGGGCGCGTCGATCAACTCCGTGCGGAAGTCGATGAAATGCTCGAGGCTTCCTTGCGCTCCCACGATGAGTTCCTCGTAGTCGTGGTGGTGTGGCAGGTTGGAGCCGGCGGAAAGGCGCTGCATTTCCTCGAAGTCCACCTTGAAGATGCGGAAGAGCTCGTTCATGCGGATCCAAGGTAGGCACGGCTAGGCATCATGTCCGTGGGGTAGGGCTGTTGTGTCATGTCGGGGTTGAACCATCGCATCTTTGAACGGTCCTTCAGCAAACTCCGGCGATGACACGGCGATACCTCCTCGTACTATTTGCGTCGGTCGCGCTTGTTGGCGTGTATGCCCAACCCACCCTGCTCCCCTCCATCGGCCTTGCTGCGCTGCCCGCTGACAGCGACCCCGTTTGCACGCTGCCCATGCAAACACCACCGATCGGCAACGTTGGCAGGCCTGAAGGCGAGCAAGCGGCAGACTTCACCTTGTACGATATCGACGGCAACGCCTTCAACCTGGAGGATGCGCTGCTGCAAGGCAAGCCGGTGCTCATGATCAGCAGCAGCTACACCTGTCCGGTGTTCCGTAATAAAGTGCCCAAGATCAACCAGCTCGTCGCCTCCTATTCGTCGCAGCTGCATATCGTGGTCGTGTACACCCCCGAAGCGCATCCTGCTATGGACATCAGTCCCTACTTCGGCGCAGTGAATACCGGCCAGCAGAACATCGACGCTGGGATCCTCTACGAGCAACCGGAGAGCTACGGCGAGCGCAAGGCGGTGCTACAAGCAATGCTCGACAGCATGCAGGTCGATGCGCCCATCTACCTCGATGGCCCTTGCAACGAATGGTGGAACTATTATGGCCCACAGCCGAACAATGCCTACTTGATCGACCTCAACGGCACCATCCACACGCACCACGACTGGTTCGACAAGCTGCCGGAGGACATCGACTGCGACATCGAGGACCTGCTCGCGCTGCCGCCCACCGGCGATTGCGGCGGCGAGACCTTCGGTGGGCACTTCAACGTGCAATGGGTGAGCAACGACACGGTGTACGGCACGGGCGGCACCACCATCACCGCGCACCTGAAGCTCTTCAACACCAGCGCCACGGACGACGTGCTCATACGCATGGTGAAGTTGCAGACGAACTTGCCCAATGGCTGGCAGACCTCGCTCTGCTTGGATGTGTGCTACCTGCCCGATGTGGACACGGCCATCGTGCCGATCGCAGCCGGCGACACGATGCACTTCTACTACTACTTCTATAGCGCACCGGGCGACACCATCGGGTACACACGTGTGGGCATGCGCAACGAGTACGACTTCAGCAATGGCTTCTCGCGGGAGGTGTGGGGGGTGTCGGAAGGGAGTGTCGGTATGGAGGAAGCCTCTTTGGTTTCACCGCTTGTGGTCGCGCCCAATCCGGCCACGGACCGGATCACGGTCATAGGCGCTTCGCCCGACGATGCCTTCGAAGTGCGTGACATGATGGGTAGAACGGTGTTGCGCTTCACCGGGCCGACAGCAGAGGTGAGCGTGCTTGCGAAGGGACACTATCTTTTGACCCGTATGTCAGGTTCAGGAAGGGCGTCACGCATGAGGGTCGTGAAGTACTAGTGCTGGCGGCTGTTAAGCCGCTATGGCGATCAGTGTTGAATGACGATGCGCTGCGTGCGGCCTTCGGCTTTCACGAAGTACAAGCCCTCGCTCCATGTGCTCACAGCGATGGTGTTCGAGCGTACAGTTGTGATCCGTTGTCCGAGCGCGTCGAAGACTTCCACCGGTGTGTTCGCCGCAAGGCCACGGACCGCGATCAGGTCGTTCGCCGGGTTCGGGTACACACCGAACTCATCTTCGACCAGAAGGCCCTCGGCATCGCCCAGCGCAAGACCGCTCAGACCGTAGCACGCGAAGAACGGATCGTGGTACGCCATGCTCGTGTGGTTCTCCACACCGGGGCCGATGTCCAGATCAGCGGTGTTGCGGAAGTTGCCGACCACGCACAAGCTGTTGTTTCCGACGAGCAGTTGCGTGATGCCATCGTACTCCGGACCACCGAGCGTTCCGCTGAACTGGTATTGGCCATTCCCATCGAAGCAAGCCACGAACGAGTCGTTCGTGAATGGCGGGCCGTTCGCGGTGACCGATACCGATGGGCTGTTCTGGTTCAACTCGGCGGTGCCTTCATAAGTGGCCGCGATGTATACGCGTCCGACATCATCCAGCGTGCAAGTGGCTCCGTAGCAATCGTCTCCCGTTGAACCGAGGTGCTTTTGCCAGATCACAGCACCATTGCTGCCGGCGAGCTTCAGCAACAGTGCATCGCTTCCGGATCCGCCATAAGGGACCATGCTCAGTAGACTTCCCCCAGGGGTTGTCGAGTAGTTGCTTTGGAACACACCGCCCACATAGGCATCGCCAACGGCGTTCACCACGATGGACGTGCCACCTTCGTTCTCATTATCCGTACCAGTGCCCATGCCACCGAAGAAAAAGTGGCACCACTCCAGATCGCCGGCGTCGTTGAACTTGGACGCGTACACATCGTTGAGGGTTTGCGTGGCATTGAACGGTTGAAGAACGCTGGGCCCGGGATCATGATCCTCGAGGTAATACGGCTGGGGATCACTGATGGCATCACCGGTCAAATAGAAGTACTCGTTGGCGCCGTCGTCCCAGCGGTTCACCTGCGCTACGTTGCCACCGAAGTTGCGGTGCCAGATGATCGTGCCAGTGCTGTCGTAGCGAGCGTAAATGTTCTCGTCCTTGTACTGCAAGGGCGGTCCCGAGTACGTAGGGGTGATGTCCGCCGTGCCGGGTCCGGGGTCGAAATCGACCGTGTTCCCGCTGATGACAGCACCAAACAAGTACAGGTCGTGGCTGAGCGGACTGTAATGGAACTCCACCATGCTGCGTTGTGTGAGCGTGTTGCCGAATTGCTGGAACCACAGCAGATCGCCGGTGGCGGTGTACTTGCCATACCAGCCTGTGCGGTAGTCCGTTTCGAATCCTGGTGGGCCGCTGGTACAATTGCAGGACACGCTCGCTATGGCAGTGCTCGGATCTGCATCGCCGGTGCCCGTCACGTTGCCGCTCAAGTAGAGTTGCCCATCCTCCGTGAAGCTCAGATGCGTGATCAGCAGTGCTTTGGTGCTCGGGAACTGCTTGTGCCAGAGGTAAGCCCCGTTGTCGTCGTAACCGGCGAGGAAGGCTTCCTCGTAACCGAGCAGCGGTTCGATCCAGACATCACTTGCTGAAGGATCCAGGTCCACACTATCGCTCACCGAACCGTAGGCTATGAACCCGCCGAGCGGCGACTTGTTCAGCCAGAACTGTTCGTACTGTGCCGTCTGGATTGGATGGATGAAGGCGGGCGTTTGGGCGGCCGCCTGGCCGGTGACGAAGCAGAGTAGGAGCGCGCGTAGTAGGGAGTTCATGCTTGTGGGTGTTTCAACCGCGTTGACGAGGATCAACGGACCGAAGGTTTGCCAGTTCAACTCGAAGTCCGCAGCGATCCGGACAGGTCGGGTAGATTCCGCGATGGAGCGGAACCTTCACGATGGGGCCACCGTGCGCTGCCAAAGGAAGACCTCGAACTTGCAGGCTGGAAAGCATGAGCGGGGCTACCATCGCACCTTTACACCATAGCCCTATACTTGTAATATGAAGCACCTTGACCTTCTGAAACGCAAGTGGTACTCCATGCTCGTGACGGTTTTGATCTTCCTATTCTATGCTATGGGTTACCGTTCCGGCAGCGCCAGCGGGGTTTCTGCCGCCGACCGGGGGCGAATAACGGGCATAGGCGGAGTGTTTTTCAAAAGCGCTGATCCGCGAGTCCTTCGTGGCTGGTATGCTGTTACGCTTGGTGTGGATACCGATCAATACGGCACCAATTTCGAGTGGCGCCAAGCTGCCGACAGCACACTGAAGGGCTTCACGCAATGGAGCCCGTTCCAGGCTGGAACGAAGTACTTCGCCCCTTCAACAAAGGACTTCATGGTGAACTACCGTGTGGATGACATGGACGAACTTGTTGTGCGTATGCGCAGATTGAACGTGACCATACTGGATACAGTGGAAACGTTCGACTACGGCAAGTTCCTGCACATCATGGACCCCGAAGGCAATAAGATCGAGCTTTGGGAGCCTGTTGACGAGATATATGATGGCATGGTCGAAGGAAGAACCCGTTAACCCGATCGACCTACTGCCGGATCACCGTGAAGCTAATCGGCTCTGCTTCGCCGCACTTAACGTAATACATCCCGGTAGCCCATGCGCTCACGTCGATGGCGCTCTCGCGTGTTGAGATGATCCGCTGAACACCATCAAACCCGCCGGTTACCGACTGATCACACGCGCTGCATGACCACCTTTGAGCATGACCACTGAGAAAGGCACCCTGGTACTGCCCGTGGAGAACATGGACAGTGAGCACTGCGCACTGATCGTGGACAAGGCCCTGGGCACCGTTCCATCGGTGGGGGCACACCACGTGGAACTGAACAACCGCAGCGCGGTGATCGAGAGCACTACCCCGGTGGAGGCTGTGCGCGAGGTGGTGAAGGCTATACGCGACAACGGGTACGATGTGCCCACCCTGAGGCGCACCTTCCCCGTCACCGGCATGACCTGCGCCAGTTGCGTGAGCAGCGTGGAGAGCATGCTGCTGGCCCAGCCCGGTGTGCTGAACGCCGCTGTGAACCTGGCCACCAACACGGTGCAGGTGGAATACGTGCCTGGCGTGATCGACGAGCCCCGCATGCGCGCCGTGGTGCAGAGCATCGGCTACGACCTGCTCATCAGCGAGGAGCACGAGGCCACCGCCGACCTGGAGGAGATCCAGCGCGCCCGCATGACTTCCTTGAAGCAGCGCCTATGGGCCTCCATCGCACTGAGCACTCCGCTGGTGATCATCGGGATGGTCCTGATGCACGAGCCCTGGGCCAACTTCGTGATGTGGGCACTGAGCACGCCGGTGGTGCTGGTCTTTGGCCGCTCCTTTTTCATCAACGCGTGGAAGCAGGCGAAGCACCGGAGCGCCAACATGGATACGCTGGTCGCGCTGAGCACCGGCGTCGCGTATGTCTTCAGCGTCTTCAACACCACTTACCCTTCGTTCTGGACGAGTCGCGGGCTGATGCCCCATGTGTACTTCGAGGCGGCCGCAGTGGTCATCACCTTCATCCTGCTCGGCAAATTCCTGGAGGAACGCGCCAAGGCCGGCACCAGCAGCGCCATCAAGAAACTAATGGGACTGCGCCCCAGCACGGTGCTACGCGAAGCTGCGGACGGTCAGACCAGTGAAGTGCCCATCGCCGATGTGAACGTGGACGACATCCTGGTGGTGCGGCCCGGCGAGAGCATCGCCGTGGACGGTGAGGTGATCGGCGGCGAGAGTTACGTGGACGAGAGCATGCTCAGCGGTGAACCGGTGCCGGTGGCGAAACTCGTGGGCGCGCAGGTGTTGGCCGGCACCATCAACCAGAAAGGCAGCTTGCGCATGAAAGCGCAGAAGGTGGGTGCCGCCACCTTGCTTGCGCAGATCGTCCGCACGGTGCAGGACGCGCAGGGCAGCAAGGCGCCTGTGCAGAAGCTCGTCGACAAGATCGCAGGCGTCTTCGTGCCCATCGTCATCGGCATCGCCATTGTCAGCGCCATCGTGTGGTGGATCTTCGGTGGAGAGCATGCGTTCACCCAAGGACTGTTGGCCATGGTCACCGTGCTGGTGATCGCCTGCCCCTGTGCCCTGGGTCTGGCCACGCCCACCGCCATCATGGCCGGCATGGGCAAGGGCGCCGAGAACGGCATCCTCATCAAGGACGCCGAGAGCCTGGAGCGCGCGCGCAACATCACCGCCATCGTGCTGGACAAGACCGGCACCATCACCGAAGGCAAGCCGGAAGTGGTGGTGGCCATGGGCCTGGAGGATGCCAACGTCGCATCCGCGTTGTTCGCGATCGAATCGCGGTCCCAACACCCGTTGGCAGAGGCCGTGGTGCGACACCTGCAGAACGCACCCGTTATCCCCAGTGCACCCGTAGCGTCGACCCTCCGGGTCGACCGTGATGGAATTGCGGGGTTGACGCATTTCGAAGACATGACCGGCAAAGGCGTGAAAGCCACCGTCAACGGCATCACTTGGCTGGTAGGCAACCGCCGCCTGTTGGAGGAGAACGGGATCATGATCGGTGCGGAATACCGCGAGTTCGAGAAGCATGGGCAGGCTGAGCGAGGAACGAGCGATGTCCCGCCACAAGGCGGGAAAGACGCCCATACCGTGATCTGGTTCGCCGATGCATCGCACGTCCGTGCCGCCATCGCCATCGCCGACCGCATCAAGCCATCCGCAGTGGAAGCCATTGCGCGGTTGAAGGCCGCGGGCATCAAGGTCTACATGCAGACCGGCGATTCACGCCGCACCGCGCAAGCCGTTTCGAAAGCCGTGGGCATAGAGGATTTCCGCAGTGAAGTACTGCCCAAGGACAAAGCCGCCTTCGTCACCGGGCTGCAACAACAAGGACATGTAGTGGCCATGGTGGGCGACGGCATCAACGACAGCGAAGCACTCGCCACGGCCGATGTCAGCATCGCCATGGGCCAGGGCAGCGACATCGCCATGGACGTGGCGCGCATGACGCTCATCAGCACCGACCTCCTCACCATCCCCCGCGCCATCACGCTCTCGCGCAAGACCGTCCACCTCATCCGCCAGAACCTCTTCTGGGCCTTCATCTACAACATCATCGGCATCCCCATCGCCGCCGGCGTGCTGTATCCCATCAACGGTTTCCTGCTCGATCCCATGATCGCCGGTGCGGCCATGGCCCTGAGCAGCGTGAGCGTGGTGAGCAACAGCTTGCGGCTCCGTTGGGTCCGCTTGGGCAGCTAGCCAACCGCCTGTCACGCTCCCAACGCTGGCGCCCATGGCGCTGTGATCTGTCGACGCTCGGTTCCACCTTCGGGCGCATGTGGAAGAACTATCTCCTCATCGCCTGGCGCACCCTCCAGCGCGACAAGCTCTTCGCCGCGCTCAACATCATCGGGCTGGCCATCGGCATCGTGGCGTGCATGCTCATCTACATCTACGTGCAGGATGAGCTGAGCTTCGATGCGCACCACCAGAAGGCCGACCGCATCTACCGCGTTCAGGCCCACTACACCTTCGGCGACACGCAGGACGATTTCGGAATAACGCCTTTCCCCATCATGGAGGCATTGCTGAAGGAATACCCGGACATCGAGAGCGGCGTCTCGCTCTTCCAGCTTGGGCAAACAACACTGGAGTACGAGGGCAAGCCCTGCATCGCCGAGTACGGCTACAACGCCGACACCAGCTTCTTCCGCGCCTTCGACTTCACCTTCGTCAAGGGCGATCGCACCGCGCTCGACGAGCCGGACAACATCGTCATCATGCAGGAGATGGCCACGCGCATGTTCGGTGCAGACGACCCCATCGGCAAGCTCGTCACCCGCAACGGGCGCACGCTGAAGGTGGCCGGCGTTATCGACGAGAAGGCCGAGAACACGCACATCCCCATGGGCGTCTTCATGAGCCGCCTCGGCATGCCGCCGCAGGCACGCGAGCAGCTTGCGCAGAGCTGGGGCAACAACAGTTGCTTCAACTACCTCGTGCTGGCACCCGGCGCGGACGAGCACGCCTTCCAGAGCAAGATGGACGCCTTCGTCACCAAGTACATCATCCCCGCATGGGGCGGCGAACAGTTCCACGGCAGCATCCGCTTCAATCTGGAGCCGCTGCGCGAGGTGCATTTCAACAACGAGCTCATCTACGATACGCCGAAGAAGGGCAACAAGGCCTACGTCACGCTCTTCGCCATCGTGGCGGTGCTCATCCTCGCCATCGCGTGCATCAACTACATCAACATGAGCACGGCCGATGCTACGCGCCGCGCCAAGGAAGTGGCCCTTCGTAAAGTGAGCGGCGCGCAGCGCGGGCAGCTCGTGGCACAGTTCATCGGCGGCAGCGTCATGATCGCCCTCATCGGCATCATCGTCGCGCTTGGTCTCCTGTGGCTCTGTCTTCCTGCGTTCAATACGATCACCGAAAAGGAGATCGGCATGGGCTACCTCCTGCAGGGCAGCTTCTTCGCCGTCGTGCTGCTCATCGTGCTGCTCATCGGCGTGGTGGCGGGCAGCTATCCCGCCTTTTTCCTCAGCCGATTCGCACCGCAACTGCTGTTGAAGGAAGGCGTGGCCAGCGGGGCAGGCAAAGGGCGTGTGCGCAAAGTGCTCATGGGCGCGCAGTTCGCCATCGCGCTCTTCATGGTGGTGGGTACGCTCGCCGTCTTCGCACAACTGCACTGGCTGCGCACCAGCGACATGGGCTTCCGCAAGGAGCAACTGCTCAGCATCACCATGCCGCAGCCACGCGGCGAGGACACGCTAGCATGGGATGCCCTGCGCCCCATGAAGCAGGAACTCATGCGCGAGAGCTTCGTCACCGGCGCGTCCTTCACGCAAAGCTTGCCGGGGCAGAGCGGCGGACGCTGGGTGCTGCAAGTACACACCCCCGACGGCCGCATCGACAAGCCCATGCCGACGCTCAATGTGGATCCCGACTTCCCCGCGCTGCTCGGCATCGAGCTGGTCGCGGGCCGCTACTTCGACAACGCCATCCCCAGCGATGCGCAGACCGCCGTCATCGTGAACGAGAGCGCCGTGAAGGCCTTCGGCTGGAAGGACCCGCTCGCCGAGAAGATCTACGTCCCCGGCGATGCGCAAGCCTCGCCGCCGCAGCCCGAGCAGCAGCTCACCGTCATCGGTGTCGTCAAGGATTTCCACTACGCCAGCATGCACACGCCCATCGAGCCGCTGTGCATCTTCCAGAGCAGCCAGCGCTACGGTGTGCAGAATCTGGTGCTGCGCCTTGCGCCCGGTGACGTGGGCGCGCAACTGGCTTCGTTGCAGAAGCGCTGGAGCACCCTGCGCCCCAACGACGATTGGGAGGCCACCTTCCTCACCGACAGCATCGCGCAGCTTTACCAGGCGGAGGACAAACTGTTCCGCGTCTTCACCGCCTTCGCCGTGCTCACCATCCTGCTCACCATCATGGGCCTCTATGGTCTCGCGTACTTCACCGCCAAGCAGCGCACGCGCGAGATCGGCATCCGTCGCGTCATGGGCGCTCCGCTCTTCGACATCGTGCGCCGTTTGAACCGCGAGTTCGTCGTGCTGCTCGGCTTCGCCTTGCTCGTCGCCTTCCCGCTGGCCTTCTATGCCATCGGGCGATGGTTGGAGACCTTCGCGTACCACACCGATATCTCACCGGTGCTCTATGCGGCAGCCCTGCTCATCACGCTCTTCGTCACCGTGCTCACGGTTACGGTGCAGGCGTATCGGGCGGCGGTGGCTGACCCAGTGAAGGCATTGCGGTACGAGTGATTGCCCGAAGGGCAGGAACGCAGGGCTTATCTTCGCATCAGCCTCGCGAACATGGACCTTCAAACTCTTAAGCTCGAACTCGTGCAGCGTCTCGTGAGCACCAACGACGTCGATGTGCTCACTAAGGTGAAGCGTCTGTTGGAGCTCCTGCTGGCCAAGCCCGGCGGTCGTACCCTTGAGCATGATGATGAGTTGATGGCTGCGGCCAGCGTCTTCGGCAATGCGGCCTATGGCGAGAATGAACCCGACATCAGCGGACTGGTGTTGAAGGAGCCGAATCCGAACTACGGCAAATGAAGCCGGGTGATGTGGTGCGTTGGACCTTCGTTCAGGGCGACGGTCAGCGCAAGTTCCGCCCCGCGATCGTCATCGGTGCCGTTCCGCCGTTCAATGATTGGCTCGTCTGTGCCGTGAGTTCTCAGGTGCAGCGCGAAGTGAAGGGACTGGATCTGCTCATTGATGAACTGCATCCGGACTTCCACCGGACGGGTCTGCGTGTGGCGAGTGTGATCCGTGTGGCGCAGCTCACCACCTTGCCGGACAAGGCCATCCAAGGTGCGGTGGGGGCCATCGGCCCTGCCACGCTGGACCTGTTGAAGGCAAGGCTGCGCGAGTGGTTGAAGTGAACCCCGCGACCCGCTCCGTTACTCCTCCAACCGCGCATCCAGCATCGCCAGCGTCTCCTCTATGGTGCGCAGCAGCGCCTGCCGTTGTTGCGGCCCCATCTGCTTCACCAGCACCGCCGTGCTCACCTCGTTCAGCAGGTGCGTGTTCTTCTCGCTCAGGTCATCGGGGCTCAGGAAGGTGTCGCAGCTCACCACATCGCCTGGGCGCATGGTGCCCAGCACCAAGCCGTCCGGCACCACTCCCGCAATGGCCGGCTTGCCCTGGTGCAAACTGTCCAGCTGCTTCACGTGTATGTCGAAGTTGCGCCAGAAGAAGGCCTTCAGGTTGTCCACCGCACCGGGGATCTTCGCGTGCCGCTCGCGGTAGCGTTGGAAGAAGTGCGTGTCCAGGTAGAACGTCACGCCATCGGGCTTCACGTGCAGGGCCTCCAGCCCCACGCCGGGGTACTGCCACCACACCAGCGTATAAAAGTTGAGGTGCCCCTTGGTGGCGCGCACCGTTACCAGCCAGTTGTTCTTGTTGGGCGAGGTGTAGACCTCCTGGAATTGCATCGGCGCCTTGGTCCGGCTGGTCTTGAAGGCGTGCTCCAGCTTGTGCGCCCGCCCCATGAACTTGTTCAGCACCTTGCTCAGGTCCACCCGCGCGTGCGCGAGCTTCTCTTCCAGGGTCATGGCCGGGACGATCATGGGCGGTAGGAGAACGGGGGGAAGGGGGAGGAAAAAAGCCCCTCTCCCCCCCAAACAGGGGGCGGGGAACCCGGAAAAAACCGGGGCCCCCCCCCCCCCCCCCGGGGGAAGAAGAAAGGAAAAACCCCCCCCGCAAAATTAGGAGGGGGGGGCCGGGAGGGCATAACGCAAAGTGGCCTGAGGGGGCAATGAAAGCGCCGCACAGCCGATGGTCAATGTTCCTTCTTCGATTTTACCAGGCCCACATCCCCAGCAGCGATCGCCTGGCGCACCTCGCAGCGACATGCCATACCACTTCGGATGCGGAGACCCCTTCTGGAGCTTCTTCGTCTCGACCATGCTCTCTGACTTTAGCACACCGTAACCCATTGGGCAGTGCTCCAATCCGTTCCGTCCTCGGTCGTTCGATCATCACTGCGCGTGAGCTGGGTTCGTCCGTTCCGTAGCAGCAGCGCATACGCACCCGGAGCCAGGTGACCAGTATCGATCTTTGCGATGTTGGACGTCGATCGTTGTTGGAGCACCATGTTCCCCACAGGATCGTACAACGTGATGTCGAAAGCCGCCCCGCTCCATGTGTCGGTCAACTGGATCGTGAAGCGATTCCGCGCAGGATTCGGGTAGATCAATACACCATCTTCCACGGTTTGCTCCTCCACGCCGACGAACGTGTTGTGCAACCTCGCGATGCGGTTCTTCCCGACACCATTGACCATATGGAACTGGCCACCGATGATCAGTTTGCCGCCGGCTTGCGTGGCGAGGGCCTGCACGCCGGAGGTTGAGAACTGTGCCATTTCAGCGCCGGTCCCGGTGTTGAAGGATGCATCCAGGGATCCATCGGCATTCAAGCGCGCAACATTACCGCTGACCGCACCGCCGCAATGGTCGAATTCACCCCCGACGATCACCTTCCCGCGCCTGCAGAGACAGGTCATTACCAGCTGTTCGCTGCATTCGCGGTGTTGAACGAGGCATCGAGCGACCCATCCGGGTTCAGCCTGGCGATGCGTTTGCGTGGCACGGAAGCGTAGTTGGTGAAATCACCACCGATGATGATGCGTTGATCCGGCTGCACCAGCACACTACGAATGGTTTGGTTCGGTCCTGCGCCGGGGTCGAAGGAGGTGTCGACGCTTCCATCCCATTCCACGCGCGCGAGGTTGGTACGTGCGCTGCCGTTGATGGAGGTGAAAGCACCGCCGACCAAGATGCTGCTGTCGGGTTGAATGGCCAAGGCGTAAACGGATGGAAGGATCCCGCCGGACAAACCTGCTCCGGGTCGAAGGTTGGTCCAAGCTGCCATCCGGATTGACCGGGCAATACCGTTGCGCGGTCATGCCGTCATAGGATGAGAACGTTCCCGCCGATGATGATCTGCCCATCGGGTTGAAGGACCATGGCGTGAACGATACCGGACACCAAGGCGGGGTCGAAGTGGTGTCGAGGATCCCATCATCGTTCAAACGCGCGATGCCCAAGCGATTCACCCCATCATAGCACTCCTAGAGTCCGGCAATGAGGATGCGTTCATCGGGCTGCACCACGATCGCCTCAAACTGTTCCCGCATCCTTCACCCGTCGGCCCAAAGTCAGTGTCCAGTGTACCGTCGGCGTTGAGCCGGGCCACGCCGCCCCACCTCGCCATTGTAAGGGTGAAACTTCCACCGATGAGCAACTTTCCATCTTGGAGCAGGGCCACCACCACCACGGAAAGGTTCGCACCGGTCCCCGGCGCGAGTGTTCCAGGAGCCGTCGTTGTTCAAGCGGGTCAGGCGGTATCGCCCGAGGGCATCATAGAAGAAGAAATCACCCCCGATCATCAGCTTCCCATCCGGTAAGGGGCTGGTGCGTGGATCTCCCAAGGCTTCCGCACGGAGACCAGCGCGGGGTCCACGCCTGACCCCTCAGGTGGATCCCGGGCGTTCCGAGCACGGAGCCGTAGCTGCTGAAATCGCCGCCGACCGGATCAGGCTATCCGGCTGTTGCGCGATGGCGTATATGTGCGCACTGGAACCAGTGCCGATAGTGAAGCCAGCATCCAATCTGCCATCAGCGAGCAGGGCAGCGATGTTGTTCCGCGTTCCGCCGTTGCACATGGAGAAGTGGCCGCCGATCAGGATCCGTTCGTCAGGCAGCACTGAGATGCAGTTCACTTCCCCGTAGGCAGTGGCGCCTAGGGTGGCGCCAGCTCCGGTATTGAAGGTCACATCCACGGACCCATCCGAATTGTATCGCGCAATGCTCGCGTGGGTGGTTCCGGGCATAGCGGCGAAGCCACCACCCACCAGGATCTTGCCGTTGCCATCCACGACCACCGTCAAAACCTCGTTCTGGGGTGTCGCGGTGGGGTTGAAGCCGGTATCCAAACTGCCATTGCTGTTCAAGCGCGCGATGTGGTTCCGCGGTGTGCCATTGAAACTCGTGAATGCCCCACCGATTAGGATCTTCCCATCGGCCTGCAGCGCAATGCTATTGACATCGAAGTCCGGCCCCACCACCGGGTTGAAGCTGGCATCCACCGTGCCGTCGGTGTTCAACCGGGCGATGTGGTTGTAGGGTGCCCCGAGGCTCTGGTAGAACTGCCCGCCCACGAGGATCTTCCCATCGCTGGGTTGAATGACCACGCAATTGATGCCCGAGTTCATGAAGGTCGGCGCGAAGGAGGGATCCACGCTTCCATCCGGCAGCACCCGCACCAAGTGCTTCAGCGTGATGCCCTCGAAACTCTGGAAGTTGCCGCCCACGACCATGCTCCCATTGGGCTGCACCGCGATGGTGCGCACCTCGATCCCGTACAGGGCCGCATCGCCGTTGCCCAGCCCCACATCCATGGTGTTGAAGGAGAGGTCCAGTGCGCCGTCCTGCGCCGTGGTGTGTAGCGCGCCCGTGCAGGCGATCACAGGAGGGTGATGATGCGCTTCATCGTCATGGTGGTTGGTGGACCCCTGATGGGGCTATTCAAATTAAAGCCACAGGAAGGTCAACCATCAAATCGGCGCAGGCAGGGTAGCCACGGGTTACCAATGATGCGGGTTTGTAGAGAGCAGGCGCGGCTAGGGCTAATAAGGGGGCATAGTGGTGGTCAGCAGATAGAGCCGATGCCGGGTCTGATCTTTCCGTGGTACGTTCATCCAATTCATCTTGGTGCAACGCGGCAGCACGCACAGAGGACTCCATGTTTCGAGAAGCTTGATGGGGCATGTTCGTCATTCAATGCATACCAACGCGAGGTAGCATTTGCCAACGATAAGTTAAACCACCTCAGGCTCGCCCCCACAGCCCTCCAACCCTGGCGCTCCCATTCACCTTCCTTAACAGTGTTGGCATAGAACTCTGCCGCCTTGGCGGCGTTATCTTCCCTAGGCACGGATCATGTTCCATGCCCGATATCATGACCAAGCCCCTGGATCCGAAACCAACGTGCTGCGCACCGTGCTGGTCGACGCCGCACCGGAGGCCGTGTGGAAGGCCCTTACCGAACCCACCCTGGCTCGCCTGTACATGGGCGCGCTCCCCAGTTCCGAGCTGCTGCCAAACCAGCCCGTCAAGTGGTTCCGCCGCGAGGAGAACGGCGACCAGACCCTGGTGGCCAAAGGCACCATCCTGGCCGTGCATCCCGGCGAGCGGCTGCGCTACACCAACTACAGCCCTGCGACAAAATTGCCCGATGAACCGGCAAGTCACACCACAGTGGACATCCACCTCATCCCCGTGGACGATGGCACCACCCGCGTGGAATTGTGGCAGGGCGATTTCGCCGGATTGCCACAGGCCGTGCGCCTGGCCCGCGAGGCCGGCAAGCAATGGGTGGAGCAGCTGGTGGGCCTCAAGCGCGTCTCCGAGGAGCAGCAGCGCTCCATGGCGGCGTAGCGCGTAGCAAGTCCCGGTCACTCCCGCACGAAGCGGGCCGCACGCACCTCTCCGTCCGCTGCGGTTGCACGCACCACGTAGATGCCCGGCACCAGGTCGGCGACATCCAGGATGATCGTGCTTCCGTTCGCGGGCATTCGCTGGACTACTTCGCGCCCGCTTGCATCTTGCACCGATAGGTGTGCGACCTGCGCGCCGTTGATGCGGATGATGCCTGACGCGGGATTCGGATGGATGCTGAATGGAGGAGAAGCCCATGCGGTGGTGGGCGCGCTCATGGGCAGGCAATCCAAGGTGTACTGCTGGAAGAAGTCCCACATCAGTTCGTTCGCGCTGATCACCGTGCTGGGCGGATCGCCGATGCCGGTACCGTTCCCGCCGGGCCAGCTATGGCCGCCATCCTGCGTCATGTAGGTGATCACCTCATGGCCGCAATCGCAGTCGTGCCAGCGGATCACGGTCATCTCCGCATCGTCCACGATGGTGTCGTTGAGGATGATGCAGTTGGCGCGCAGCGCGAAGGCCGTCTGCACGGAATCCATGGGCGAATTGTAGTGGCCTGAAACGCCATCGCCGATGCCGCCGAGGTACGGCACGCTGGTATCCAGGAAGGAGTGCAGGGCGATCACGGGCATGGCGCGCACGGGATCGCACACGTCGATGGTCATGCTGGCCGATACCGGCGCGATGGCGGCGATGCGTTCGCTCAGTTCGCACGCGAGGCGGTAGCTCATGAAGCCGCCGTTGCTCATGCCGGTGGCGTAAACGCGCAGCGTGTCGATGGCGAGCGCGGAGAAGAGCGTGTCGAGCAAGGCGCTGATGAAGCCCACATCGTCGATGGTGTTGTTCATGGCATAGCCGCAGCAGCCGCCGGCGTTCCACGTGCGGATGCCGAGGGGGCTGGGCACGCCATCGGGGTACACCACGATGAAGCCTTCCTGTTCGGCCGTCGCCGACAACTGCGATTGGTTCTCGAGTTGGGTGCCGCTGCCGAAGCCGCCGTGCATGGCGATCACGAGCGGCAGGGCGGTGCTGCCGTCATAGACCGAGGGAAGCCGCACGGTGTACGTGCGTTGAAGCGCGCCCACGGTGATGCTATCGGTCTGGGCCAGTGCCGAAATGGACAGGAGGGCGACGGCGGTGCTCAGGATGTAGCGCATGGCAGCAAGTTATCGGCATGGACGTAGGGCGGCCGAATTGGTTTAGCCGGAGCATCAACGCTCCACCGTTCATCACTCCCGAACGCCAGCGCACGAAAGCCATCCCCAACGGGCCGGGCAGAAGCACCTTGCATGGCGTTGTTGCGGATTACGTGTTGGCGTGTTGCGTGTTCGCACATGCCCATCACGCCATCACATAACGTGTCAACGCGCAACCGGGCTCACAGCTCCTCATGCTCAAGAACCTCCTCCTCGTCTCCTTCCGCAACCTGTGGAAGCAGAAGCTCTACACCCTCATCAACCTGCTGGGCCTGGCCACGGGCATCGCCTGCTTCGTGCTCATCGGCCTCTATGTGCAGTACCAGCGAAGCTTCGATCGTTTCGTTCCGAGTAGCGAGCGCGTGTACCGCGTGGTGGGCGAGATCGACACCGGCTCGGGGGCCGGTGTGACAGACAATGGGGAGCACAGCAGCAGCATGGTCTTCGGGCTCGGCCCCACCCTGTTCGCTGACCATCCGGAGCTGATCGAGCGCTACTGCCGCTGGTTCGATTTCCAGGACCCGCAGCACACATTGAAGGTCGGCGATAGCCTCAGCACCGACAAGATGTTCACCGAGAGCGGCCTCTATCTGGTGGACAGCACGGTGTTCGACATCTTCGACTATCCGCTGCTGGCAGGCGATCCGAAGACGGCGCTTGCCAGGCCTGGCAGCATTGTGCTCTCGCAAGAGCTCGCGAAGAAGTACTTCGGCGATGCGGACCCGATGGGGCAGATGATGAAGTGGGACAATGCCATGGACGTGCAGGTGACGGGGATATTGGGGGAGGTCCCGCGCAATTCGCACATCAGCTTCGAAGGGCTGGTGAGCATGGGCACCATCCTGCAGTACTGGAAGAACATCGAGCGCAACAACTGGGTGTGGAATCCCTGCTGGACCTACGTGCGGCTGAAGGACGGCATCATCAAGGCCGAGGTGGACCGGATCTTCCCCGCCTTCATCCAGAAGTACTACCCCGGCTTCCTCAAGGACCAGATCGGCCACGAGCTGCAGCCGCTCGTCGACATCCACCTCACCAGCAAGCTCGACTTCGAGATGCACCAGAACGGCGACGCGGGGAGCGTGAGCATCTTGTGGGTGATCGGCTTCTTCATCCTGCTGCTGGCCGGCGTGAATTTCATGAACCTCGCCACGGCGCGCAGCGCCTACCGGGCGCGCGAGGTGGGCGTGCGCAAGACGAACGGCGCCACGCGCGGGCAACTCATCGGTCAGTTCCTGCTGGAGAGCGTGCTGATGAGCTTGATCGCAGCGCTGATCGCCTTGCTGTTGATCAACTTGCTGATGCCGGCGTTCAATCAGCTCGCGGGCGAGACGATCCCGTTGCCGTCCATGCTGGTGCCGGGCGTGCTGGGCCTCGCCGTATTGGTGGGAGTGCTCAGCGGCATCTATCCGGCGTTCTTCCTCTCATCGTTCCAACCGGCGGTGGTGCTGAAGGCCAATGCGGCGGGCACTTCCAAAGGGCAGGCCCTGCGGAAGTCGCTCGTGGTGGTACAGTTCGCCATCGCGCTGGTGCTCATCATCGGCACCGTGTTCGTGAAGAAACAGCACGACCATCTGCAAAGCGTGGAACTCGGCTTCAATAAGGAGCAGGTGCTCCTGATCCCCGTGCGTGCGCCCATGGCCGACGTGTACACAGCGGTCTTCCCCGAACTGAAGAACATCCCCGGGGTGAAGGCCGTGAGCTGGGCCAACGACATCATCGGCAAGAAGCACAACACCCACGAGTTCAATTGGGGGACCATGGAACAAGGCAAGTGGACCTACCTGCCCGCGCTCTATTGCAACCCGGACTTCCAGCAGGTGATGGACATCGAGCTCCTTGCCGGCCGCTGGTTCTCGCGCGAATTCCCCGGTGATGATTCGCTGAGCGTGATCGTGAACGAGACCTTCGCCCGGCAGCTGCACCCCGACGATCCCGCCAAGGCCATCGGCGAGCGCATGGACACGCCGCACGGTGATGAGCGCGTGATCGGCGTAGCGAAGGATTTCGCGTTCGACCCCCTCTTCAAGGCCGTGCAACCCTTCGTGTTCGATATGTGCCAACCGGACGACACGCACCAGTGGATACGCTACCTCTACCTGCGCTTGGAGGCGGGCGATCCCAGCGCGGTGATCACCGCTGCGCGGGAGAAGTGGAACGCACGCACCACGCAATTCCCTTTCGAGTACCAGTTCCTCAACGACCAGCTGGACATGCAATACGAAGCGCAGGGCCGTCTGGCGAAGCTCGTCGGCATCTTCTCGCTGCTCGCGGTCTTCATCGCCTGCCTCGGCCTCTTCGCGCTTGCGAGCTGGACCGCCGAGAAACGCACGCGCGAGATCGGCATTCGCAAAGTGATGGGCGCGGATACGTTGCGCATCACCTACCTCGTCACCCGCGATTTCCTGCTGCTGGTGCTGGTGGGTGCGGTGCTCGCCATCCCGCTCGCATGGCTGGGCGTGGGCCGCTGGCTGGAGAACTTCGCGTTCCGCACCGCGATCGAGCCGCTGGTGTTCGTGCTCGCCGCGCTGGTGGTGCTGCTGATCGCTACGGTGACGGTGAGCTTCCGGGCGATCCGGGCGGCACAGACGGATCCGGTGCGGGCGTTGCGACATGAATAACTTGATCGACCATGGACCGCCGCCACTTCCTCGCCACCACAACCCTTGGCCTTCCACTGCTCAGCAGCAGTGCGCTTTTCGCGCAGGACACGATGAAACCCGCCAAGCCGACGCAGCTGCCTCCGGAGCTAGTGAAGGAGTTCGTGCGGGTGGGCCACAACAACCTGCCGGAGGTGCAGCGCATGCTGAAGGAGCAGCCCGGTCTGCTGAACGCGAGCTGGGACGTGGGTGGCGGTGATTTCGAAACCGCCTTGGAAGGCGCAGGTCATGTGGGTGATCGCGAGATCGCAGAGTACCTGATCAGCCAAGGTGCGCGCGCGAACATCTTCGTGCTCACCATGCTCGGGCATACGGCGATCGTGAAAGGACTGTTGGCGATGTACCCGCACCTGCTGCGCTCGAAAGGCCCGCATGGGCTTACGCTCTTGCATCACGCGACACGCGGCGGTGAACCGGCGAAGGAGTTGTTGGAGCACATCCGTGGACTCGGGCTCACGGAAGCGAAGTTGGCGATGCCGTGAGCGGGACGCTCAACGCTGCGCTACCACCCGCACGAACACCGGCGCCTGCTCAGTAAGCGTATCCGTAGTAAGCCGCGTCGCCTGCTTCGTACGCAAGTCCATGAGGAAGATGTCGAAGGCTGGTCGTTCTTCTACACTCACGAGCGGTGTGCCACTGTACACGAGCCAGCTGCCATCAGGGCTCCACGCGTGCCAATCCTCGTCGAAGCCATCAGGTGTGAGCTGCTGCTCATCGGTGCCATCGGGTTTGATGCTGAAGATGCTGAGGTTGCCCTTGCGCTTGGAGCAATAGCTGATGCGGCTGCTGCTCGGTTCCCAGAATGGGGGACCCGCGTGGTAGGCCCACCATTCAGCAGTGGTGTCGTTCGCGGGATAGTGCGTCAACTGCCTGCGCCCGCTGCCATCGGTGTTGATGATGTACAACTCGTCATGGTAACCCGCGCTCCCTTTGAACTTGGCGTTGGAACCGCGGAAGACCACTTGCCTGCCATCGGGCGAGAAACAGGGATCGTTGGCGTAGGCCAGGCCGTGGTAGAGCGTGTCGAGCACCTTGCCTGCTTCATCGATGCGGTAGAACGCGGTGTCGTTGATGCCTTTCGGGTCGACCAGGAATTCTGAACCGTCCAAGCGCGCACCGATCCAGCTATCCTGCAGTTGACGGTCGCTGATCTTCCGGACGTTGTTGCCATCGGCGTCCATCTCGTAGAGGAAGTAGCAGCGGTGGCAGGTGTCGCGGTCGCTGATGAAGAGTAGGCGATCGCCGTAGGCCGCGTACACCCACTCCACGCCGGGCGTATTCGTGATGTTCTTGCGGTTCTTCCCGTCGAGGTCCATCACGAAGACCTCGTAGTTGTCCTCCGGCGTGTTGGTGTACACGTTGAACGCGATGCGGAGATCGGGCTTCGCGTTCGCTTCGATCACAGGTGCTGGGTTCTCACCGCATGCGACAAGCGCCAATGCTGCGAGCATGAGGTGATGCTTCATCGCCATGCCCCGATGATAAGCCCCTTCAGCGTGAAGGCCACCAGCATATAACCGGCATTGATGAGCATGTAACCCCACTTGCGCTGCTCGAAGAGCCCCACGATCATGAAGGCGAGCGCAGCCCAAACGCCTGTGAGCATTCCGTAGATGGCGCCCTGCGAAGCGTTCATGTCTGGCGAGCCAAGGAAGAAAGCCAGGTTGTAGCTGATGATGAGCGCGAAGAGGCACGTAAGGCCGTAGGTCTTCGCCGGGTTCATGGCTTTCTTGATGCCTTCGTCCGTGAAGCCGTTGGCATCGCGCCAGGGCTTGTAGAAGAGCAGCGGCGAGTACCAGAGCGCGCCGACGAGCAGGTCGCTCAATGCAGCTACGATGATGGCGAGGTGGTTCAGGTGGACGTCCATGGGGGAGATGTAGGGCGCGAAGGAACTGGTGGAGAACCGGACCTTCTTGGAAATATTTCACCGGGTGTACACGGGCAGCCAGTTGAGGTAGGGGCCCTTCATTTCCATGTACCGCGTGGGGCTCAATCCCGTCATCTCCCGGAAGGTGTTCACCATGTGCGACTGGTCATAGTAGCCGTGTTGCAGTGCCAACTGAGTCCAGTCGGGTTCTGTCTCTTTCTCCAGTTTGCCGAGCAGCGATTGGAAGCGGATCACCGAGCCGAAGCGCTTCGGCCCCAACCCGAAGTGGCGGTGGAAGAGATCGTTGAGATGCTTGTGCGAGCAGCCCAGCTCGGCGCTGATAGAGCGCACGCTGCCGTTGCCGCCCCGTTGATGCAATGCTGCGTACGCCATGGACAGCCGTGCGTGGGTGTTCTCGCGCATAGGAAAGAGCGGAGCAAGGATCCATTCCGCCTCATCGAGCATCGCCTGTGCACCGTGTTGATCCAAGACTTCTCCCAGCTCGTCGCGGACCGAGGTGAAACGCTTGCCGAGCAACAGGTCCAGGTCCACCACAGTGTCGTTCAGTTCGCTGGCGGGCAAGCCTACGAGCGTGGGCAGTGCCCCCGCGCGCAGCCGGAGCACAAGCATGGGCGCTCCGCTTCCGGTGCCGATGATGATCCGCGATGTACGCATGCCGCTTACCCAGCCCCGTTTGTGCATCTCATAACGGTCGCCGTGCTCATCGTGCCAGCGCTGCTTGGGCGCATCGCTCAGGTCGATCACCACGTCGCAGCCGCCGTCAGGCACGAAGACCTCACGCGTGTGTGGCGGGCAATAGCCCTTGTGAAAGGTGATATGCTCCACCGCATGGGCGATCGGGCCCGATGGTTGGCTGAAGAGCAGGAGCATGCCCCAATTGTACGGCACCGTTGGCCGATCTTCGGCACCATGGAAGGACCTGGGATCGCCTTGCGCTCGGCGATCGCTCATGCCGAGCCGTTGTTGCGTGCGATCACGGCGGAACGCGCTTCAGCCCCTGCTGCACCCGGCAAATGGTGCCCCAAGGAGGTCATCGGTCACCTGCTCGATTCCGCCAACAACAACCTCGGGCGTTTCATTCGGCTGCAGTCCACGGAAGACATGTTCTTCGAGCCGTATGCGCAAGAGGAGTGGGTACGCGCCCAAGGGTATGCCGCTGCGGACTGGCGTGATCTTGTGGAGTTGTGGGCCTTGTACAACCGCCACATCGCACGGGTGATGGATCTCGTTCCGGACGACGTGCGCTATCGATCGCGCAAGGAGCATCGCCCATTGGGCACCATCTATGCGCGCTTGCCCGCCGAAGGAATTCCTACGTTGGATTGGCTGATGCGCGACTACGTGGAGCACATGAAGCACCACTTGCGGCAGATCGATCCGGCTTGTGCGCTGTGATCAGGATCCAGGCCCCGGCTCAAGGCGCTGCAAGCCTGTTGTTCACCAGTGCGTCCGCGTGCCGATGAAGCCGAAGAGCGGCAGGTCGATGCAACAGAGCAGCGGCAGGAATCCGTTCACTGTGATGAAGAGCACGAACAGCATGCGGTCGTACCAGCGCGCCGCACGCCATTGCAAAGGCAGCAGGTGAAGGAGGATCAGCGGCGCGTTCGCGATCACCACCGTTATGGCATCGAAGCGCAAGCCTTGCACGGCGGCCTGGAGCAGATCCGTCCACGCGTACCCGGAGAACGCATGGCGATGGACGACGAAGAACAGCAGGCGCAGCGCTGTCAACACCAACAGCACGGTGCTGATGCGCAACAGGAGCGGTCGCGGATATCCTAATGCTTTGCCTCACAGCGACGGCGATGTTACCGCCGGGCTGTGGCGCTCACGCGCTTTGGTCCGTCGCACTGGGAGGCATCATCGGCTCAGCAGCTCGGCGTAGAGCTCCTGATAAGCCTTCACGCAGCGCACCCAGCTGTAACCATCGGCATGTTGCCGGGCCAGCCGGGCGGCATCGTCGTTCCAATCGCGCAGCCCATCACTGATCACCTTGGCCATGGCGTCCGGTGCGAAGTCATCGAAATAGCACGCCGCATCGCCGCCCACTTCCGGCAAGCTGGTCCGTCGGCTCGCGAACACCGGTTTCCCGAGCGACAGCGCCTCGATCACGGGCATTCCGAATCCTTCTGCCAGCGATGGCATGAGCAAGGCCGCGCAATGGGTGTACAGCGCGAAACGCATGCGGTCATCAACAGGTCCGGTCAGATGAACGCGATCGCCCAGCCCCATCTCCACCACCTGCTGCCGGATCAGATCGCCGTATGCCGTTCGGTCGTTGCCAGCGATCACCAAGGCGTGATCGGTGAAATGGGTGAGCAGCGGTAAGAGCACCTCCAGGTTCTTCTTCTCCTTGAGCACGCCGATGGCCAGGAAGAACGGACGAAGGGTGAGGGCGGTTGGCAGCGTGGTGTCAGCATACGACGGCAATGCCACGCCATTTGGGATCACGCGCACCGCCTTTCCGCGCAGGTCGATCCGCGCTTCGATCTCCGCTTTCGTGAAGTGCGAGATCGTGGTCAAGGCATCCGCCCGATCCACATCGCGTTGCAGCGCAGCCAGGTAGCGTGCCGCCTTGGGCGCGGGCTTCTCCACCAGGAAGTTGAGGTCGTGGATGGTGAGTATCCACGGCGTGCCACTTGCAGGCCGATGGGAGGGGAGCTGATGCGTGGAGTGCCAGAGGTCGAAGCGCCTGCCGAGTTGTGGGAGGTAACGCAGGATGAGGCTGTCCTCCACGACGGAGCAGCCTTGCAGCACCTTGTTCCGGAATCCGCGCGGTTGCAGGAAGGTGATTCGCTGGTCGGCGATCGGATTGGCGAGGATCGCCTGCGCCAGTTGCAAGGAGAACTGCCCCAGGCCGGAGTTCAGGTCCTTGGTCTTGTAGATGTCGATCAGGATGCTGTGCATCGGACGCGCTGGCGACGAAGATGGGGGCTGAGGAGGGAAGCAGGATCTCATTTGAGACATGCGAGCGTGGGATCCGGGCAGTGCTCGGCCCCTCTGCTTCGTAAAGGCGTTCAACAGCGTGGGCAACGCGTACATGGTTGGTCCCGACTTCGGCGGCATCAAGCCCACCATGTTCATCTGCTGCAATGATGCGGGGGCGAAGGCCGAGGTGACGGCCCTCCTCGAGCAATTCGGCTGGGAGGCGGAGGACATGGGCGGCGTGGAGGGCGCGCGGGCGATCGAGCCGTTGTGCATCCTGTGGTGCATCCCGGGATTCATCCGCAACCAGTGGACGCATGCGTTCAAACTGCTGAAGAAGTAAGTCACCACTGCCTTTCACGCTCGCCCAATGGCTCATCTGGAGCGGCACCGGTAAAGAAGGATCCGGAACCCTCAGTACCACCAGCGGTGTGCTGAGCAACACGCCGCATACGTTCACCACGCGTTTCGCGGGCGAGGATGGCACGGCGGGCACCAACACCGAGGAGCTCATCGCCGCCGCGCATGCCCGCTGCTTCACCATGAAGCTCAGCTCCGGCGTGAGCCCGTGGTCGCCCATCACGCTGAACGCGGCGCTCACCGATGAGTTTGCGTGATCGGTCGCCGCGTGTGAAGAAGATCGAACGCACCGGCCGGGAGGCCATTGCCCCAGCAGTACCTTTGGCCCGCTCATGCAGCCCACCACATTCGCGCGCACCGCACCGGTGTTCTTCCAGCGCCTCCGTGAGGAAACCGAGGCCTATTTCAAGGAGAATAACCTCCACAAGACCGGCGATTGGCGCCTCTACCTGAAAACGGGCATCCTGCTCACCACCTTGGCAGGACTATACGTGGTGCTGGTGTTC
Source organism: Flavobacteriales bacterium (assembly GCA_016710965.1). Taxonomy (GTDB): domain Bacteria; phylum Bacteroidota; class Bacteroidia; order Flavobacteriales_F; family PHOS-HE28; genus PHOS-HE28. Next base: position 7,371 of record JADJTW010000021.1, on the reverse strand, counting down.
TTCACGCCCGCCTCGGTGTGGATCTCCCTCGGCCTGTGCGCCATCATGGGCGTGGTGGTGGCTTCCATCGGCTTCAACGTGATGCACGATGGCGCGCATGGCAGTTACAGCCGCCGCAAATGGGTGAACGAGATGATGGGCCACAGCCTCAATTTCCTCGGCGGCAACGTGTATCTGTGGAAATTGAAGCACAACGAGAACCACCACACCTTCACCAACATCGAAGGGATGGACGACGACATCGACATAAAGCCTTTCGTTCGGGTGCATGCGGGCCAGAGGAAATACTGGTTCCATCGCTTCCAGCACATCTACGGCCTTCTTCTGTACGGCACTACCTATTTGTTCTGGATCTTCTGGCAGGACCTGAAGAAGTACTTCACCCGTAAGATCGCGGACAACACGCCCTTGCGGCCGATGAACCTGAAGCAGCACGTCATCTTCTGGTCCTCGAAGGTGTTCTACATCTCGCTCTTCATCGTATTGCCCATGTTCTTCGCGGGCGTGCTGCCCACCCTTGCAGGATACGGTGTGATGGTCTTCGTCACCGGACTGGTGATCGCGGTGGTGTTCCAGCTGGCCCACGTGGTGGAGGACGCTGATTTCGTGCATCCCGCTACGGACGGCCACCACATCGAAGCCGAATGGGCTGTCCACCAAGTGGCCACTACGGTGAACTTCGCCACGCACAATCGGATGTGGAACTGGCTCTTCGGTGGATTGAACTTCCAAGTGGAGCACCACCTGTTCCCGCGCATCAGCCACGTGCATTACCCCGCCCTCAACAAGCGCCTGAAAGAAGTATGCACCGAGTTCGGCATCGCGTACCGCGAATTCCCCACGCTGCGGAGCGCACTGTGGAGCCACCTGATGCATTTGCGCCAGGTGGGCGCGGCCTGATCACTCGGGCAACAGAAGTACACGCGCTGTGCGCGTCCCCGACCCGGTGCGTTCGCTGATCGTGTACAGCCCAGGGACCTGGCCGCTCATATCCAGCAATGCCGTTGCTGCTGTCGAACGCTCCTCCAGAACGAGCCGGCCCCAGGCGTCGAATACCGACAAGCTTGCATGGGGCAGCAATCCCTTCAGCGCGATAGCGCCGCTCGTCGGGTTCGGGGTAGCGACGAGCGTTTGTACATGCGCGCTTTGGATGAGCACGCCCGTGCTGAATTCCGCGGTCCACTCGTAAAGCACCACGCCGCCGTACTTGCTATAGTAGGGTTGCGCAGGCAGGTTGTGGTTGTTGATGAAGCTGCCCGCGACCATGCTTCCATGCACATCAACGCCCCATGCAGCCGCAGAATCGTTCGGCAGGATATGCCCGCCTGCAAGCACCGGAGCATTCGCCATCGCTGATGTCGTAAACGAGGACCTCCGAGTCGGCACCGCTGACGAAGAGCAGGCTGTCGCCCATGGAGGCGACCACCTCGTTGGTGTGCCCGTCGCTTCCGAACCACGAGAGGCCGATGCAGTTCCACGGGTGCAGCCATGCGCCACTTGGTCATGTTCGCGGGATCGCTGATGTCCACCACTTCCAGCCCGCAGTAGTCGATGGTGCAATACGCGCGAGGCCATCGATGACGACGATGTTGTTGTAGGCGGGTGGCGTGAGGATCGGAATGTTCGGGTTCACGTACTGGCCGATCTGCGAGATGGCCGATGGATCACTGATATCGAGCGTGCGCAAACCACCGGCGTCGAAGGCGAGGTAGAGCAGATCGCCCACGATGGCCATGCCGCGTCCGTTGGGCGCATAGCCCGCGATGCCCGGCCAGGTGGGGTCGGGCTGAAAGCTGCTGATGAACTGGATGTCGGCAGGGTTGCCAACGTCCAGGACGATGAGGCCGTCCTCCATTGCACCCACATACGCTTCGTCGCCGTCGACCTTCACGATGGCGGTGCCGTTGGGGAGGCGGTGCCTCCCTCCAGATATCCAGGACTAGCGGATCGGTCGGGTCGCTCACATCCACAGTAGCGAGGCCCGCCGTCTGTCCTGCACCTTCGAATCCGCCGAGTGAGACATAGAGCAGGTCGTTCACCTGTTCGAGGTTGGTCACCTTCAAGCCGCCGAGGTCCGCCGGCCAGATCGTATCCACCGGAACAGGCGATGAGGCATCGGACATGTCGAGCGTCACCAAGCCCTGCTCAACGCAGGCCATGTAGAGGTAGGGGCGATCGAGACGGTCGATCCTGCTGGAGAGCGTGAAGTAGGAGGAGCTGTCCGGGAAGACCCAATACGGGAACTGGAAGCGACCGACTTCATTGAAGAGCACCGGTGTCGATGACTTGCGCATTAAGGCCGTGATGCGGAAGCATCGATGCCAGCAGTGAGAAGCCGATCGGCCATGCCTTCATGGTCGAAAGGTATCGACCTCCACGGGCGTCACACCGGAAGTCGCGTGGGATGGATTGTGCGTGTCCCCGATCCCCGACAGGGTTTGCGCAACGAAGAGGCCTCTCACGAAAAGCAGGCCGTTATTCCACCACGACCGGCAAGTCCTTCGGATGCTTCACGGTATATGCGAAGCCCAGCTTCTTTGTGCCTTGGGCTCCAGGCGGAAGTTCCACGTGAGCGAGCCTTTGTTCTCATCCACTGGCCCAGGCCTGCACCGGCCCCCGAGTGTTCTCTTCGAGCTTCACCTCGATCTCGCTCTGCGGGCTCAGGGGGAATTGGTCGCGGACTTCCAGGTCTACGGCTGTGCCTTTCGTGTTGCGCACGGTGAGGTCCCAGCCGATCAGGAGCGTGCGCTTGCCACCGATGACGGCTTTCTCGTTGGTGCTCTTGCGTCGCACGCGTTCCACTACCACGCCCTTATCGCGGCCGAGCGAGATGTCCAGCGTGTCCTTGGGGCATGTCCAGCTGCAGGTAGCTCTCGCCTACGAAGGTGCCTTCGAAGAACACGTTGGCCTGGCCGGGGAGGAGGTTCAAGTCCTCCCAGCCGGTGGTGCGGGCGTAGAGGAAGGCGTCCTTGTCCAGCTTGGGCGTTGCGTAGTGCTTGTACACCGCCGCTATGCTATGCGTGTGTACGCCCACGGTGTGCTGCACGCCATCGCTGGGCACGGTGAATGGCGTCTCGATGATGAACTCGACCGTCGTGGTGCGGAAGTTCACGGTGTTGGCCACGATGGCCGTGGCGTCCCGCTCTTCGTATTTGTACGCTTCGCCATCCGCGGCGCTGCTCGGCGCGGCCATCGTCGCATCCGCGTTACGGGTTCGCGCACCACGGATCGCAACGCTTTGCAACTGCATCGGTCGGTAGGTGTAAAGCGTCCAGGGGTTCAACGTGGGCATCACTCCGCCGAGCGTAGGGTTTCCGCTGCTCAGGCTCAGTGCCACCTTGTTCCAGTCCTCGCCGGTGTTGTTCGTCACCTGCGCTTTCATCAATAGCTCGATCGGCTGGCCGACCCCTTTCGCGCGGAGGTCGTACGCCGGGATCCACCCCGCCTCGCCCACGAAATAGGTGAGGGTGAACGTTGCGCCCACCTCCACCTCGCTGCTGATCTCCACCACCACTTCGCTGGTGGGGCGTGGCGCCTGCGCCTGCAATGTGCTCAGTTGTTGGCGCAGCTTGTCGGCCTCTTGTCCGATGGTCGTGAGCTTCTCCTGTTGCGCCAGCCAGTTGGTCTTGGTGGTGATCAGTCGCTGCCGGACGTAGTCGTTCACCGCCGTGAGCTGCGCGGCCGTGAGCCCGTTCTGCTGGCCACCGATCACGCTGTTCTTGTTCAGCAGCTGCTCTTCGTTCACCCACACATCCTGCATGGCCTTCTCGTAGGCCCAGTCCTTCTCCAGCTTCTTGATCTTCGCTTGCAAGTCCTCGATCTCCTTCTTCTTCGGGCTTTCGGTGAGGTAGTTTATCCGATGATTCACGCTCAGGATCTGGTAGCCTCCTTTACCGGTGACCTGGATGCTCTGAGGGTCGAGGCCTTGTGCGAGTCCCGTGAAGACCAGCGTGCTCGTGCCTGGGCTGATGGTGGCGCTGGCCGTGCGCGATACCTGGGCACCGCTGAGGAAGACCTTTGGCCTCGGTGAGCTTGCTGGTGATGGGCTTCTCGCCTTCGGCGGCGAACGATGGCAGCAGGATGAGAAGCGTGGCAATGGAGAGAAGGCCGCGTCGGCGCATGGGTTGGTTTAAGTGGACGAAGGTATCCGGGATGTGCCCGATCGTCGGTACACGCTGAGGGGCAGTGCGTTCAACCTATCAGGAAGCAAAGAGGGCCGCCCCCTCCCGGGACGGCCCTCCTTATCGGCGCGAAGGTCAAGGACCCTCGCACGGGGATCTGCGACGGCTGTATCACCAATCGCTCGCTGTAGATGCGTTCGCCAGCGGTGATCGTTACCTGGTACATGCCTGCGGCGATGGTGCCGTTCAGTTCGAGCGTGGTGCTGAGGAACCCGTCGTTCACCGCGATGGTGCTCGCGCTCACACGCTTGCCGAAGAGGTCATGCATCTCGATGCTCACGGTGCTCACGCCTTCTTCGATGGCACTGAGGGTGATCATCAGCTGGTCGCCACGGTTGGGGTTGGGGTAAAGACTGAGTTCAGGCGCACTGCTCATGGTTGTTCCGCTCTCTTCCAGCAGGAACTCCTGGTTGCATCCCGCGGTGTACAGGTCGCACACCTTGCCCCAAGAGGTGATCGGTGTAAGGGTCGGTGCCGTTGCACCAGGTAGCGCCGCCGTCGAAGCTGGCACGCACCTCCACTTCGTACATGGCGCAGGGCTGAAGTACCGCACCACTAGGCACGGGCGTGCCCACCACGTTGGCCATGTTCAAGTAGGTCCATGGGTTTGCACCCACACCGTTCTTCACGATCACCACGCCCTCGGTGGGTATGCGGAAGCGGAACTGGTACTTGTTCGCGTTCTGCGATCCGCAGCTGGGAGTGAATCGGCTCTTGGGTTTGGCGAAGACCAGGTTCTGCTGGCCGTTGCCCAAGGATTTGGTCTGTCCGCAGGTGAGGTGGCTGTTGTTCACCTCATCCTGCAAGCTGGTGCTGGGGCATTGGCCGGCGGTGTTATCGATCTTCATGCGGCAGGCAGGGCCCCACGAGCGCCATATCCCTGGGCTGATGCGAGTGCGTACACGCACATTGTAGAGCGGCCTTCCACCAGGTGGGCAGGCTGGCCATGTTGACCTGGTTGTTGGTGCCTCCGTTCGCCGATGGATACACCAGGCTGAGCGTTCCGTTGGGATCGTAAGAACCAGAACTGGTACACGTTGCCGCTGGTGTTGTTGGGCGTGTTGTCCGCCGTGAGCTTGTCGTTGCACGAACCGTACACACCACGACGAAATTGCATGCGATCGCAACTGGCGCTGATCAGGCGGTCGTTGCCATGGGCAGGCAGAAGCTGCCGTTGTTGGCGATCGGCTGGTGAAGCCGCTGTGGAAGTTGTTCCGGTTGTCGATGACGCGGCGGCCGGGCGCTGTAGTGCGCAGGATATACCCGCCGCCGGTGATGCCATCGCCGCCATCGTCCGTGACCTGAGGTAGACAGCCGTCGGTGAGGCAGATGCTCATTGAACACGCCCGCCTGGTATAGTTGGCCACCACTGGCTGGCGGCGTGTTGGTTCCTGGGCACGGACTTCCCCTGAGTGGTGCTTACGCCGTCAGAGGTGATCTTTCGGACCAGTTCATTGGTGGTGCATCCGCCGCCGATGGGTGTGCCGGCGCAGGCAATTGGCACCGACAAGGTCATTCTCGGCAGGTATTCGCGTTACCATCGTCGCATGCAGTTCCCGGTTCCGGATTTCCGCATCCGCGAGTCCAGGCGCGCTGTCTTGTTCGGGTCCGCTGGGCAACCGTCGTTGCAGTCTGAGGTACCGTCGCTATCGGTGTCAACATCGCTCACGCCGCAGCCGCAGTTGCCGGGTGCGGGTCTTATTAGGTCCTCCGGACCAGCCGTCCTGCGCGTCGCAGGTCCCATCGCTGTCCATGTCTTGGAAGATATGGGACACACCGGTGATGGACGCAACTATCCAGTGTGCAAGCGATCTCCGTCATCTGGATCGATCGGGGTATGCATCGCACCGAGTGATCGGATCGCAACTGTCGATGGCATTGTCGTCATCCGTACTCACGGGCGTTCCAGCGCAATCGCAGTTGGCCTGGTAAACGTCGTCGACGGTGCATGCGCTATTGTCGTCGCAAGGTGAAAGGGCAATGCGGACCGCCGGGTTCTCCGAGGCAGTCATTGTCCAACAAGGTGCCTGCGCAGAGACAGTTCGCACCAGTCGCTCGTATTCAGGTGTTGTTGTCCCATCGTCGCACGTGGCACCGGGTTCGGATTCCCGCAGCCGCAATTGCCGGGCGCGGTCTTGTCCGGATCGTTGGGACAGCCGTCCTGCGCGTCGCAGGTCCCATCGTCCATGTCTTGGGAAGATGTTGGAGACCCCGGTATTCGGATGCGCAACTATCAGTGAGCAAGATTACCGTCATCCAGGATCCACGGGCGTGTGGATCACCGCGGGATCGGATCGTAACTGTCGATGGCAGGCATCGTCGTCATCCGTGTTCACCGGTGTGCCAGCGCAATCGCAGTTGGCTGGTAACGTCGTCGACGGTGCATGCGCTGTTGTCGTCGCATGGTGTGGGCAATGCGGGTCCGCCGGGTTCTCCGGGTGGTCATTGTCCAGCAAGGTGCCTGCGCATGTGCAATCGGGTTGGATGATGTCATCGGTCGTAGCATTGTTGTGTCGTTGCATGGCGTGCCAGGCTCGGTCCACCGGGGCAGAGGTCCTGGGCATCAGGTGCCATCCCCGTCGTTGTCGGTGAACACACCCGCACATGTGCAATCCAACTGGGTCACATCACTGGTGGTGCAGGCATCGCCGTCATCGCAGGGCGAACCGAAATTCGCTTGCAGGTCCCTCGCAATCCCAGCTGGTAGTGGAGTGCCCAGGCGTTCGCAATTCGCCGTCACCACATCACCCCTGTAGTGGTGGGATCCCCATCGTCGCAGGTCGTTTCCGGCTCGGGCTCCCCATCCGCAAGTACGGGCGCGATGTTCCGGACCGTTCGGGAGCCGTCCGTGCGTCGCAGATGCCGTCATCGCCATCGCCATCGGGTAGTGGTGTGAAGGTGCAGATTGCCATCGCACTCGTCCAGGGGTGCATGGGTCATTGTCGTCCAATCACCGTTCTCGGCGCAGTTCACGGTGGTGCCGACGACCCGTGGCAATTGGCCCCGATCACATCATTGATCGTGGCGGTCAGATGTCGTCGCACGGCGTTCCGGGCTCGGGTCCTCCGGCGCACAGGTCGAGGCCGTTGCAGGTGCCGTCGCCATCATCATCGTAGCAGTTCAGCGGTAGCTCTCCCGCGAACGACGGATTGGTTCATCCTCTGATGTGGTACGTGCCTGCCGGAACCGA
>JADJTW010000020.1 GCA_016710965.1 Flavobacteriales bacterium | reverse complement strand
GGTTCGGAAGAGTTCTACTGCGGCACCGATGACGTGTGGTGCGGGGGCGACACCCGCGTAGTGATCGAAACTACAATTGAACGACCCATGCGCCGCTTTGAACTGACGAAGTCTTTGGCCGCCGCCATGGTGTGCATGCTTCTTTGGACGCCTGCGATGGGGGACAACACCGGAACATGAATTGGATGTTCAGGGGTCATTGGATCTCTTTTTGGCTCAGGCGAGCCCGAACTGGTTGCCGAAACCCCGTTCGCGACAGCCAGTTGCGGCACGAGCAACCCCTGCAACCGGTGCATTGCGCGTGTATGTGGCGCACAATGGGGCTACGCAACTGGTCTCTACGACCACCAGCTACTGCCCACAAGCCCAGGATTCCCGCCGGGCAATTACAATGGGTCCCAAGAATCGCTCTTCGTTCCTCGCCCCGGCAATCCTGATGAGGTCTTTCGTCACCTTCTGGAGGGTACCCCGCGCCTCATGAGACGCTGTACGGATTCCGACGTCTTTACGTGGGCGGAGAAGGCGAACTGCCCGCCTTGCTGGACACCGGCTACACCTGGTTCATGGACGATGCCTGCGAGAAGCGCATGGTGGTGCCCCACGCGAACGGCATCGACTACTGGTTCGTTGGGCAGGAGATCGGCACGAACATCTTCCAGGCCTACCCCATCACTGCCGATGGCATCGCCGAGCAACCAGTGGAAAGCCAGTCGGGGGCCGTGCCCATCGCCGACGAGTGGGCGGGACAGCTATGCTCCACGGTGCAGGGTGATCGGTTCGTGAACGTTTCGGAGCAATGGCAATGGACTTCCGACGCGCAAGATGCTTCACTGATCGAGCTTTTTCGGCCTCGATGCCGCCACAGGTGCCATCGCGCATCAGTTCACCTTCACGGACCTCGGTCGCGTAAGGGGAGTGGAGTTCAGTCCCAGCGGCTTCCTCTACGTGGCCGACTGGCCGGTGAACGCCGCGCCGCAGACCTATGTCCGCCGCTTGTTCCAATACGACCTGTGGGCTGCTGATATTCAGGGAAGCCGCGTACTGCTCGATTCTGAATCAGGAACCAATTGGGCCTTGCCTTCGATCACCGCGCTGGGCTTGGCACCCGATGGCAGGATCTATATGGCGCGCGAGCCCTTCGTGCCGTACCTGAGCGTGATCGAACAACCCGATCTTCCTGCGCCAGCCTGCGGCTTTGTTCAGGAAGGCTTCAACACCAGCACGCCAATGAGCTGGCTGCCGCACTTCATGAAGCGTTACCACGACGATGTTTCGCTGCTGGCTGCCAGCAGCGCCGCTCAGGTCACACCTCGTATCTCCCCGAACCCGATCGATACGCATTGTGCAGTGCTGCTGCCGGGCGTCGAGGGGCCATGCAGCTTCACATGGATCGATGCCTTGGGGCGCACTGCTGGCATGGAGCAAGCCGTGCTCGTGCAAGGCCGTGCAACACTGGATGCATCGGGCCTCAGCTCTGGTCCTTATCTCTTGCATGCAGCGTTCGGCGATGGGCGAGCGCCGGTGATCCAACGCGCCTGGGTGCAGCCTTGAGCGCCTGTCGTCCGCTGCAACTTCATTCCCGGGATTCTTCCAACCCGCTTTCGGCCTCTGTGATCCATGGGTCCGGCGAGCCATGCCCGCTGAGCCATTCGTTGTCCAATCGCCATGTGTCCCGTATGCCCCTGCATCCGCTGGATCGGGCACCCGTCCCCCGCACACTTTGCGCTCCCTAGTTTCGTTGCCGCATCCATGAGCCTTCGTCCACGCGCATTTCTTATCGGCCTCATCCTGCTAACGGGTTCCGTGGTCTCGGCCCAGGACCGCCGCATCGTCACCGAGAACCTCAGCCTCGGCAGGGTGTCCTTGAGACTTGCGCAGGGTGTCCCTTTCTTAAGCCGGCAGATTCTGTGTTACGTTGGGTTGGATCTAGTTTTGGCGGATTAATTCCGAGAGCGGCTTCAAGCCAGCTCGTTCAGGGCAGCCTTCCGGGCTGCCCTCTTTCTCTCGCCGCCTGCGCTGGCCTGGTACTGCTTGTCATAGGTGGCGTTGTTCTTCCACAGGGTATAGGCAAGCACAAGCGTTTTGCGCTGGACAGCGGCCACGGCTTTCATCTTCACGCCGTGCTTGGAGACCAGGCGCTTGAAGAACTCCTTGCTCTTGGCTTCGCTGCGGATGCGCGAGAGCGCTGGCATGTACAGGGCTTTGCGGATGTGCCGATTGCCTTTCTTGGACAACCTGCCGGGCTTATGCACGGAGGTGCCTGAGTCATGTTTCTCCACGTCAAGCCCCGCGTACTTGGTCAGTTGGCGTTGGTTGCGCACCATGGTGGAAGCCGTTGGTTTCCGCCAGTATGATCGTCATGGTCAGCCAACCGATGCCCGGGGCGGTGCATACCCTGTCGCTATCCGCTCTTCCAGTTCCTTCTCTCTGCCTCGATCAGCGCGCGCAGGTCGGTCTCCACCTCGGCTTTACCTGCCGCTCCAGAGAAGCCGATACGGCCCTTGAGCCGCTTGACAGTGTACGGGGTTGGCTGAAGGCGCCGGCCTCTTCAGCGTGCAACTGGTTCTTTGCCGAGGCGAGTGCTTGCTGGATATCCTCCCGCTCGCGCGTCAGGTGCTTCATCCGGATGTAGACCTCCCGGGGCTTCTCCCAAGGGTCGAGCTGGCGCTCCATGCCCATCAGGGGCAGGGTGCGCGCCGATGAGCCATCGTCCACCGAGCGAAGGTTGATGGACCTGGCGAATGCCTTGGCCTTGTTCGGCAAGACCACGTGACTTGATGCCCGCCATCGTAGAGCGCACATGCGAGTTGCTCGTGATAGACGCCTGTGGCCTCCATCACCATGGGTAATGCAGGCTCTTCTTCGCGCAGCTTGTTCTTGCCAGGCCATGAACCTGGCAAAGCCCTGCTTGTTGTTCTTGAACGCGCGGGTCTGCTTGCATTCACTACCGCGCAGTTCATTCGAGCAGCAATAGGCTGCCACGAACTCGTCCTTTGCGCAATCAATGCCTATGGATTGGCGTACGGTCCCTGTCTTCATCATTGATGTGTTTTTTAGTGTGGGTCCTGGGCCAGTAACCTGAAGGAATTGCTCCCGTCGCACTTTTCTCATCCTTGGTATTCGAGCTGCTGGCAGCCTCGGGCCAACGCTCTACATTCTGTTCTGGCTCAAAGAGCAAGGAGAAGCATGAGGTAAGCTCTGCGAATCAGCATGTTCGTTGAACTGCTTAGGGTCTCCACAAACTCTCATGCCCCTTCCTTACAGGTGTGCCTCCCTTGGTTCACGGGGCGAACATATGAGGGTGTCCGGCGAGCACCACCCTTGACGAAAACCTGCGCAGCGGTCTGCCTCCCGGCCTACGAGCCGGGATCGGCGACCCTGCGCAACCTTGTGCGCACCTCTCCTGAACAGGCGCAGGTGAGAACAGAACCACGTCAACAGGGCGAGGTTGCACCGCCCCAAGGGATAACCGTCGCCCTAACTTTACCGGACCAATACGAAGACCATGAGCGCCATAGACCTGCAGACCGAGATCGTGCAGATGATCAAGGACGAAAGCGATACGAGCATCCTGGAAGCGATCCGTACGCTGCTCTATAGGGTTCGGCAAGGTCAGGTGGACGACGACTTTTCCGCTGAGGACATTGCCGAATTGGACCGGCGCCGTGCCAGTAGACTGAGCGGGGAAAGCAAGGGACACACGGCCGAAGAATCCGTCCGCATGCTACGCGCCGCACAAGCCAGGGATGAAGCACCATAGTTTGGTCGTACAGCCGGAAGCGCAGCAAGAGGTTGACGCGATCCGGATCTATCAGAACAGCCTTGACCCCAAGAGAGGCCAGCGCTTCATAGAAGCGTTCGAGGCCTGCCTTGCGCAGTTGAAAGCGAACCCTTCGTTCCAGAAGCGCAAGGGCAACTACCGGCATCTGAGGCTCCACAAGCTGCCCTACCGTGTGGCCTTCGAGGTGGAAGAAGGAACGGTGTACGTGTACCAAGTGCGGCACGCCAGCCGCAAGCCTAGCAAGAAGTTCGGGCCGTAACACCACCGGGAATGCGGACAGGGTGCTTCCTTCGACCCTCTATGGATCTGAGAACGTTCCGATCCCGTGGAACGGAAACGCGCTTCGGCACGTAGCCCCAGTGATCCTCCACACACTTTGCGCTCCCTACTTTCGTTGCCGCATCCATGAGCCTTCGTCCACGCGCATTCCTCATCGCTCTTGTTCTGGTGTCTGGTTCCGTGGCTTCGGCCCAGGACCGGCGCATCGTTACGGAGAACCTGCCCAACTTCGATCTGCGACGGCTGCACTTCGGCTTCCTGTTGAGCTACAACACCAGCGACCTCTTCATCAAGCTGAAGCCCAGTGCGCCGTTCTCGGACTCGCTGCTCGTCCTCGACCACATCATGCAGCCGGGCTTCAACCTGGGCATCGTGGCCTCGCTCAACGTCCATCCTAACTTCAGCCTGCGCTTCCTGCCCACCCTCTCCTTCCAGGAGCGCGTGCTGCAATACCAGTTCCGCAAGGCCGATGGCACGACGGTCTATTTCCAGAAACCGGTGGAAAGCACCTATCTGGAGTTCCCTGTCCTGTGGAAGTTCCGCAGCGACCGCATCAACAACTTCGCGGTGTACCTGATCGGCGGTGGCAAGTTCGCCATCGACATGGCCAGCCAGAAGGACGTGAACAACGCGCTGGACGACGAGATCGTGGTGAAGCTGGCCAAGTACGACTACGCCGCCGAAGTGGGCGGCGGCTTCGACATGTTCCTGCCCTACTTCAAGTTCGGCATCGAACTGAAGGCCAGCTTCGGTATCCCCAACCTGCTGATCGACGACGATACGCGCTTCAGCCGTCCCATCGAAAGCCTGCGCTCCAAGGCGTGGGTCCTCACCTTCACCTTCGAGGGCTGACCATGCAACACACGGTGGACATCGCATTGTCCCCCGTGGAAGCGGCGGACCCCGTGCTCGTGCGCCAGGCGGCGGAAGAAGCAGCCGGTATGAAGCGCGGTACCGCTACCGGATCGCGCATCCTCAAGCGCTCCATAGATGCGCGCAGCCGATCACCTCGCATTCGCATGCGCGTGCTGGTGGGGATCGGCCTTGCTGAAGAGGACCCGATCGCACCGCCCGTGCTCAAGGATGTCAGCGGAGCCCGGGAGGTGATCATCGTAGGTGCCGGGCCAGCAGGCTTGTTCTGCGCACTGCGCGTGATCGAGCAGGGATTGCGCCCTATCGTGCTCGAACGCGGCAAGGATGTGCGTGCCCGCCGCCGCGACCTCGCCATCATCAACCGCGACCATATCGTGGATCCTGATAGCAACTATTGCTTCGGCGAAGGTGGCGCGGGCACCTACAGCGATGGCAAGCTGTACACGCGCAGCCACAAGCGCGGCGACGTGGAAGGTGTGCTGCGCACCCTGGTGGCCTACGGCGCTTCACCGGACATCCTCATCGATGCGCACCCGCACATCGGCACGAACAAACTGCCCGCGATCATCGTGGCCATGCGCGAGGCCATCATCGCCGCGGGTGGCGAAGTGCGCTTCAACAGCCGCGTGAACGATCTCGTGATCGATCGTGCTGCTGTGCGCGGTGTGGCACTTGCCGATGGAAGTTCGTTCCGTGCGGAAGCCGTGGTGCTCGCCACCGGCCATTCGGCGCGCGACATCTTCCACCTGCTGCATGACAAAGGGCATCCGTATCGAACGCAAGGACTTCGCCATCGGCGTGCGCGTCGAGCATCCGCAATCGATCATCGATGCCGCGCAATACCACTGCGCGGTGCGCGATCGGCTGCTACCGCCAGCGAGCTACGCGCTCGTGCAGCAAGTGGAAGGCCTTGGCGTGTACTCGTTCTGCATGTGCCCCGGTGGGATCATCGCACCTTGCGCCACCGCGCAGGACGAGGTGGTGACCAACGGCTGGAGCCCGAGCAAGCGCAACAATCCCTTCGCCAACTCGGGCATCGTGGTGCAGGCGCCCGCAGCGATGCAGAACGACGATCCGCTCAGCGGCATGTTCTACCAGCATAACGTGGAGCATGCCGCATGGATGGCAGGCGGCCAACGCCAGAGCGCGCCTGCCCAACGCCTGGACGATTTCATCCAGGGTCGCATGTCGAGCGATCTGCCCGCGTGCAGCTATCCGCCGGGGATCGTGCCCTACCGCGTGGATGAACTCCTTCCGATCATCATCGCCGAGCGTCTGCGCAAGGGCTTCATCGAATTCGGGAAGAAGATGCGCGGATACCGCACGAACGAGGCCGTGGTGGTGGCCGTGGAATCGCGGACGAGTTCGCCGGTGCGCATACCGCGCGATCCGGAAACGCTCCAGCATGTGGAAGTCGCGGGCCTCTTTCCCTGCGGTGAAGGCGCCGGCTATGCGGGCGGGATCGTGAGCGCTGCGATGGATGGCCAACGGATCGCCGACGCGATAGGAGTTCAGCTGGGCATCGATCGCTGACGCGCGAACTCCATGCACAACGCACTGGCCGCCATGGCCACGTTGAGCGATTCAGCACCACCTGCTCTCGGAACGCTTATGCTCCGGGCGTCCAATGCGCGCACCGCGTCGGTCGGACCATGCGATTCGCTGCCGAGGATCAAAACACCGGGTCGCTTCAGCGGAACATCGAAGACCACATCGCCCTCCATGGTGGCCAGATAGAGCGCAGCACCCGACGCGCGCAGCCCATCGAGCATGCGCGGCAGTTGCACGCGATGCACTTCAACGCGCAGGAAGGAGCCCATGCTGGCTTGCACGCACTTGGGGTTGAATTCCTCCACGCAGTCCACGCTGCATAGCATGCGCTTCACGCCGAACCAATCGGCAATGCGCAGCAGCGCGCCCATGTTGCCGGGGTCGGCCACGCCATCCACGGCGAGCACCAATTCGTCATCGGCCATCGGCTCGAAGTGCGTCCGTTCGGGCCTGGGCACCACGGCGACCACCTCATTGCCGTGCTCCAGGGTGCCCATTCGCTCCAGGTCGTACGCGGGCCAGATCTGCAACTTCGGATGGCGCAGATGAGCGGCCACCGTTACCGTGGAATGGATCTCCTGCACCGGCCAACCACTGGCCAGCAGTTCGGTCACCAGCTTCATGCCCTGTACCAGGAACATGCCCTCCTCTTCGCGGTACTTCTTCTGGTGAAGCGCACGCACACGTTTCAACTCGGCCTTGGTGCTCACCGCACGGATATATTTGGCACTGCTCGCATGCATCACATCGCACGCGCAGCGCAAAGTAGCCCCGCCGCACCATTCTCCCGAACGATCGGGATGTTCCACTTGCGGATCAACCGACAGCATATCGCAGCCAGCCTCGTGGCGCTCCTGGCGCTCAGCGGCTGCGATGCCACCCGTCGCATGCCGCCAGGCAGCTATCTGCTCAAGCGCAACAAGGTGATCATGGCCCATCATTCGGTGGACCCCGCCGAGCTTCAGCCCATCCTGAAGCAGAAGCCCAACAAGCGCATCCTGTGGCTGCCGCTCTATCTGCACCTATACAATCTGCCGAACCCCGATCGCATTCCGGTATGGCAGGAGCGCAAGAACGCGCGCATGGACAGGAAGAACGAACGCCGCGCGGCGAAGGACAAATTGCCCAAGCTGTACAAGCGCACCCGCGCACAATGGCTGCGCGAGAGCGTGGGCGAAGCGCCTGTGATACTCGATACCGCCTTGATCGACCGCTCGGCGGAGCAGATACGCCTGTACATGGTGAAGGAGGGCTGGTATGAGGCCACCGTTACCGACACGGTGCTGCTGCGGCAGCGCCGCTGGATCGGCGGGCAGTCCGACCAACCGCGCGCAACGGTGAAATACCGCGTGGAGCCCGGACCGATGTACAAGCTGCGGAACATCCGCTACGAGGTGAACGATACGGTGATCGGGCGAAGCCTGGCTGCCACGTGGGACCATTGCCTGTTGAAGACCGGCGATCGCGCCGACGCCGATGTGGCCGACAAGGAGCGCGCACGCGTGACCGATCAGTTGCGGGACCAGGGCTACCTCTACTTCACGCGCGATCTCATCCGCTACAGCGCCGATACGGTCGTTGGCGACCACAACGTGGACCTGGTGATGCGATTGGAACGGCCGGTCACCGGCAAGGACAAGGGCCTGCAGGGCACCCCTGAAGGAACCCGATACCGGTTGAAGGAAGTGTACGTGGCCACCTACCGCCGGCCGAGGGGTTCAAGCCTGTTGCCGGTGGATACGCTCACCGTCGATCGCTACCGCTTCCTCTATCGCGATCGGTTGGAGTACCGGCCCAAGGCCTTGCTGCATCCCATCTTCCTCTATCCCGGCGACCTCTACCAGCAATCCAATGCATCGCGCAGCTACCGCAGGCTCACGAGCCTCAACGTGTTCGACCGGGTGGATATCGCCTATGACACGACAGGCACGGGCGCTCCGGGCCTGGCCAATGCGCGCATCACCTTGATTCCCGGCAAGGAACAGAACCTCACGCTCGAAGGATTCGGCACCAACCGTGGCGGTGCCCTGGGCACGCAGTTCAGCGTGGGCTACAAGCACCGCAACCTATTCCGAACCTTGGGCTACGCGCAGTTGCAGTTGAACGTGGGCCTCGAGGCGCAGCAGCGCATCACGGGGTCCTCGGTGGATGACACCCAGACCACCGGCGGTGTGGGCACGGGATCGCTCTTCAACACCGTGAGCATCGGCCCCGAGCTCACATTGGGCTTCCCGGCACGAGGCTTCGGCTCCCGCCGATCGGGTGGCGGGCGCTTCCTGGTCACCTCGCTGTACAACTACCAACGGCGCCCCGATTTCACCCGCGAGCTGGCCAAGCTCTCCCTCGGCTGGCAATGGCAGGAGACCCGGGCGAATAGCTGGGGCGTCTATCCCGCCGAATTCAACACCATCAAGATCCCTTCGCTCTCCGACCCCTTCAGGCAGTATCTCGTAAGCGCCAACGACCCGGTGCTTCGCGACAGCTACACCGACCACGTGATCGTGAGCACGCGCGGGGTGTTCATCCACGCCACGCCGGAAGGCGAGGACAAAGTGAACTCCTTCTTCGCCCGCGCGGTCCTCGAGATCGCCGGCACGCCGTTGCGCTGGTTCGATGATGCCGTGGATGCGCCGCAGACGACGGATACGGTCGGCAATTCCTTCTACACCCTCCTGGGCGTGCGCTACGCCGAGTTCACCAAGCTCGACCTGGACCTGCGTTGGCGCCGGGCCTTGCATGATCGCAGCGGCTTCGCCTTCCGCGCTGCTGCCGGCATCGGCAAGCCCTACGGGAACCTGGGCGTTCTGCCCTTCGAGACGAGCTTTTTCGTGGGCGGTGCCAACGGACTGCGCGCGTGGCGTGCGCGCTCCATCGGCCCCGGCTCCTATCGCGCACCGCTGCTCGCCTTCGACCGCATCGGGGAGCTACGGCTCGAAGGCAACGCTGAGTACCGCTTCAAGCTCATCGGCTTCCTCGAAGGAGCGCTATTCGTGGATGTGGGCAATGTGTGGCACCTGGAAAAGGATGAGCGCAAGCCCGGCGCTCAGTTCAGGACCGATGAGTTCGTGAGCGAACTGGCCGTGGGCACCGGCGTGGGCGCGCGCCTCAACTTCGACTTCTTCATCGTGCGCTTCGATCTGGGCCTGCAGACCAAGGACCCCTCGCTCCCCAAGGGAGAACGCTGGCTCTTCCAGCCCAAGGACGAATACAGCGCCTGGGTGCTGGACCTCACGGGTTCGCCCTACCGCAACCGGCCGCAGTTCAACTTCAACCTCGGGATCGGCTATCCGTTCTAGTGGCAACAGGCGGGGCCCGCCCCCCCGTTTGCTCCTGCCCTACATTTGCCGCCGCCAAACGGAACGCCCCGCGAAGCGGGATCAAACACATGCAAACGCTGAAGACCAGCAAGCTCGAAGAGCTCCTCGGCAACGACGCCGGCACCCTCCTCAATCACACCTGCAAGACGATCGGCAAGGACCAGCTGCACCTGCCCGGCCCGGACTTCGTGGACCGCAGCTTCGCGCACAGCAACCGCAGCCCGCAGGTCATGCGCAGCATGCAGGCGCTCTACGGCAACGGTCGGCTGGCCAACACCGGCTACGTCAGCATCCTGCCCGTCGATCAGGGCATCGAGCATAGCGCCGCAGCCAGCTTCGCGCCCAATCCCATCTACTTCGATGGCGAGAACATCGTGAAGCTCGCGTTGGAAGGCGGCTGCAACGCTGTGGCTTCCACCTATGGCGTGCTGGGCAGCGTGAGCCGCAAGTACGCTCACAAGATCCCCTTCATCGTGAAGATCAACCACAACGAGTTGATGACCAATCCCAACAAGTTCGACCAAGTGCTCTTCGGCACGGTGAGGAGCGCCTGGGACATGGGCGCGGTGGCGGTTGGAGCAACGATCTACTTCGGCAGTGACGAAAGCACGCGCCAGATAACGGAGATCGCGAATGCATTCCAGCATGCGCACGAGCTGGGCATGGCCACCATCCTGTGGTGCTATCTGCGCAGCCCCGGTTTCAAGGTGGATGGCAAGGACTACCACACTGCAGCCGATCTGACGGGCCAGGCGAACCACCTCGGAGTCACCATTCAAGCAGACATCATCAAGCAGAAGTTGCCCGAGACCAATGGGGGCTACAACGCGCTGAAGGGCTACGGCAAAACACATCCGAAGGTCTATAGCGAACTGACCACCGATCACCCGATCGACCTGTGCCGCTACCAAGTGGCCAATTGCTACATGGGCCGCATCGGCCTGATCAACAGTGGTGGTGCCAGCAGCGGTGCCAGCGACATGGCCGAAGCGGTGAAGACGGCCGTGATCAACAAGCGCGCTGGCGGCCAGGGCCTCATCAGCGGTCGTAAGGCCTTCCAACGACCGATGAACGAGGGTATCGCACTGCTGAACGCGATCCAGGACGTTTACGCCGACAAGAAGATCACGATAGCGTAAGGGGGCAACAGGAGACCGGAAAGCGGTAAAGCGCCCGATCCGCGTTCCATTTTCAGTTTTCCGCTTTCAACCTTCACCTTTACACCATGGGTTGGTTCACACGCACCAAGGAAGGCATCACCACCTCCACGGAGGAGAAGAAGGAGACCCCTGAGGGCCTGTGGTACAAGTGCCCGAGCTGCGACGAGATCATGACCAGCGAGGACCACGAGGACAACCTCTGGGTCTGCAACAAGTGCCACTACCACGAGAAGATCGGAAGCGAGGAATACTTCGCCATCCTGTTCGACGACCACAAATACACCGAGATCGGTGCCGACCTGATCGCTGGCGACCCGCTGGAGTTCGAGGACACGAAGAAGTACACCGACCGGCTGGCCAAGACCCGCAAGGACACCGGCCTGAACGACGCGCTGAAAGCCGCTGAGGGCAAATTGGACAAGCACTACGTCGTCATTGCCTGCATGGATTTCCGCTTCATCGGCGGTAGCATGGGCAGTGTGGTGGGCGAGAAGATCGCCATGGCCGCCGACCAGGCCCTGAAGCGCAAATGCCCGCTGGTGATTATCAGCAAGAGCGGCGGCGCGCGTATGATGGAGGCCGGCTTCTCGCTGATGCAGATGGCCAAGACCAGCGCCAAGCTCACCCTACTGGCCAAGAAGAAGCTGCCCTACATCAGCATCCTCACGGACCCCACCACGGGGGGAGTCACGGCCAGCTTCGCCATGCTGGGCGACCTGAACATTGCTGAGCCCAAGGCCCTGATGGCCTTTGCCGGCCCCCGCGTGGTGCGCGAGACCATTGGCCGCGACCTGCCCGAGGGCTTCCAGACCAGCGAGTTCGTGCTGGAACACGGCTTCCTGGACAAGATCGTGGAGCGCAAGGACCTGAAGGCCACGCTGGCCAAGGTGTTCGCGATGTTCCGGGGCTGAGGAGTGCTAGTGCTCCCACACCAGCCGCGATACAAGGCGCTGGCCGCCCACCTGCATAGTGAGCACGTATACACCTGACTTCAAGACCGCAGGAACAAGAACAGCAGTGCGGCCGTGCGTGGGAATTACTTCGGCCAAACGACCGCTCGCATCGTGTAACTCGATCACGGAACCCAAAGCATGTGGTGCTAACAGCAACTGATCTCCGCTTCGTGTGACCCAAGCCGAAATTGATGGGCTCACAGCGGGCACATGCGTGGTCGAACAGAACGGGTCCGTGCCAATGCACGTTGGCAATGCCAGGGTGTCGCTTGGCGTGAGATAGACCATCCAACGCCACGGTGCCTGAAGGTCATTCATGCAGTCGAGCAAGCCCGCGCCATCGCCGAAATCAAGTTCCATGGTAAACGTGGAGGTAGCGCTCGTGCCCTGAGCACCAGCCATGTTCGGGTACTGGCCGGTTAGCGCCGATATAGGCGCACCACTGTCGTCTATTCCATCATACGACCGGATAACCTGCCCGGTCTGCATTTGCCCAGAACAGAACGCCACGGTTATGGTTTCACCGGGCGTGCATGCCTCGAACGTGTACGTAGGTGCAGGCAGGCTTCCGTCCCAGCAGAAGCAGAACTCCTGTGCAGCGCAAATGGTGAAGGTGTTCTGGGCGTGTAGGAGGCCGTATGCCATCGCATGGGCAGCAAGAATGGTCAGGATTCGGAGCATGATGCGGCTGGTTCAGGGGCGGTGGTGAAGCTACTCTAACCTTGATTGCCAAGGAATTACGCGGATGAGGAGTTCGTATGGGTTCTTCCCGTATTTTCGCGCCCTGTTACGAACGACCATGTACCTGACGAACGAGGCCAAGCAGGCCATATTCACGGAGCACGGCGGCAACGCCAAGAACACCGGCGGGGCCGAGAGCCAGATCGCGCTGTTCACCAAGCGGATCGACCACCTGACCGGGCACCTGAAGACCAACAAGAAGGACCACGGCACCGAGAAGGCGCTGACGGACCTCGTAGGCAAGCGCAAGCAATTGCTGAACTACCTGCGCACACACGACATCGAACGCTACCGGGCCATCATCGGCAAGCTCGGCCTGCGGAAGTGAGCAAGTCCAGAACCGCGCAAGCGGTACCGGAAAGGAATTCCTGATCGAAGGGGGCGATCGCGAAGAGCGGTCGCCCCTTTTCGTTCCGACGTAGGGGGTCGATCATGATCGACCCGACCAGAAGAGACAACCAACCAAAAACACGGCGCGAAAGGCGCGCCCAAGAACATGAAGCCACAAGCAATAACCAAGACCATCGACATGGGCGATGGCAAGATCATCACCCTGGAGACAGGCGTGCTGGCCAAACAAGCCGACGGCGCAGTGACCGTCCGCCTCGGAGACACCATCCTACTCGCCACCGTTGTGGCCACCAAGGAGGCCCGCGAGGGCATCGACTTCCTGCCTTTGCAGGTGGAATACCGCGAGAAGTTCAGCGCAGCGGGTCGCTTCCCCGGCGGCTTCTTCAAGCGCGAAGCGCGCCCCAGTGATCACGAAGTGCTCACCAGCCGCCTGATCGACCGCGCGCTGCGCCCCCTCTTCCCCGATGATTTCCACGGCGACACCCAGGTGGTGGTGACGCTGATGAGCTCGGATAAGAAGAACCAGGCCGATGCCATCGCCTGCCTCGCTGCATCAGCAGCACTGGCCGTGAGCAACATCCCCTTCGGCGGCCCCGTGAGCGAAGTGCGCGTAGCCCGCGTCAACGGCAAGTATGTGCTGAACCCCACTTTGGAAGAGACGGTCGGCAATGACCTCGACCTGATCGTGGCCGGCACCAAGAGCGATATCCTCATGGTGGAAGGCGAGATGAAGGAGGTGCAGGAAGCCGACATGATCGAAGCGATCAAGCTGGCGCACCAAGCCATCCAGAAGCAGTGCGTGGCCATGGAGGAATTGAGCGCCATGGTGCCCAAGAGCCAGACCAAGCGCACGTACAACCACGAGAACAACATCGCGGAGATCGGCCAGAAGATCCACGACTTCTGCTACCAGAAGTACTACGACATCGCCATGGCGCCCAGCGCCAAGGAAGAGCGCATGGACAAGTTCGCCGCCATCAAGGAGGAGTGCCTTGCCACGCTCAGCGATGAAGAAAAGACCGACAAGCCGATGCTCGCGCGCTTCTTCAAGAAGACCCAGAAGAAGGCCGTGCGCAATGTGGTGCTCGACCATGGCAAGCGCCTCGATGGCCGCAAGACCGACGAGATCCGCCCCATCTGGGCCGAAGTGGATGTGCTGCCCGGCACGCACGGCAGCGCCATCTTCACCCGTGGCGAAACGCAAGCCATCAACCTGCTCACCTTGGGCAGCAGCATGGACGAGCAGACGATCGACCGCGCTACGGCGAAGACCAGCGAGCGCTTCATGCTCCACTACAACTTCCCCAGCTTCAGCACCGGTGAAGTGAAGCCGATCCGCGGCCCCGGCCGTCGGGAAGTGGGCCACGGCAACCTCGCGCTGCGCGCACTGAAGCCGGTGATCCCAGGCATCGAGACCAACCCGTACACCATCCGCCTGAACTGCGACATCCTCGAGAGCAACGGTTCGAGCAGCATGGCCACGGTGTGCAGCGGTACGCTCGCCCTGATGGACGCCGGTGTGAAGATCACCGCGCCCGTGAGCGGCATCGCCATGGGCATGATCAGCGATGGCAAGCGCCACGCGATCCTCAGCGACATCCTCGGCGACGAGGATTTCCTGGGCGACATGGACTTCAAGATCTGCGGCACCGCCAAAGGCATCACCGCCACGCAGATGGATATGAAAGTGGACGGCCTTCCCTACGAAGTGCTCGCACAAGCCTTGGAGCAAGCGCGCCAGGGCCGCCTGCACATCCTGGGTGAAATGCTGAAGACATTGGATGCACCGCGCGCCGATTACAAGGAGCACGCACCGCGCATCGTCACCATCACCATCCCGAAAGAGAGCATCGGTGCCGTGATCGGACCCGGTGGCCGCGTGATCCAGGAGATCCAGGCCGAGACCGGCGCGCACATCAGCATCGACGAGATCGATGGCATGGGCCACGTGGAGATCATGAGCGAGAACAAGGCGAGCATCGATGCCGCCCTGGCCCGTGTGAACGCGATCGCCAACCCGCCGCAAGCGGAAGTAGGTGCCACGTACAAAGGCCGTGTGAAGACCATCATGCCCTACGGCGCCTTCGTGGAGGTGATGCCCGGCGTGGATGGCCTGCTGCACGTGAGCGAGCTGGACTGGAAACGCATTGAGCGCGTGGAGGATGTGCTGAAGGAAGGCGACGTGATCGAATTCCAGGTGACCGGCAAGGATCCGCGCAGCGGCAAGCTGAAGCTCAGCCGCCGCGTGCTGCTGCCCAAGCCCGAAGGCTACGTGGAGCGCGAACCGGCCATGGAAGGCGGACGTGGTGGCGATCGCCCCTACCGTGGCGACCGTCCCCGAAGGGATGATCGCCCGCGCCGTGATGACCGCCCGCGCCGCGATGATGACCGCGGGCCCAGCCACAACTAGGCGAACCAACGACCTGTTCGAAAGCCGTCCTCCGGGGCGGCTTTCGTCGTTCACGGCCCGTCCATCGCCATTCGTCGGTGGTGCTCAAAGGCGGGTAACCCTGCCCCCATCGGGAGCGTTCAAGGCGCCTTACCTAAAAGAACCCCCGCGCGATGGCACGTATGAGGCAGTTGAAGATCGTCAAGCAGGTAACCAACCGGGACACCCCGAGCCTGGACAAGTACCTGCAGGAGATCGGCAAGGTGAAGTTGATCACGGCCCAGGAGGAGGTAGAGCTCGCGCGGCGCATCAAGCAAGGCGACAACGACGCGCTGGAAGCCCTGGCGAAAGCCAACCTGCGCTTCGTGGTATCGGTGGCCAAGCAATACCAAGGGCAGGGCCTGGCCCTCCCCGACCTCATCAGCGAAGGCAACCTCGGCCTCATCAAAGCAGCCACGCGCTTCGATGAGACGCGCGGCTTCAAGTTCATCAGCTACGCCGTGTGGTGGATCCGCCAGCAGATCCTGCAGAGCCTGGCCGAGCAGGCGCGCATCGTGCGGCTGCCACTGAACAAGATCGGCTCCATCAACAAGATCAACAAAGCCTTCGCGCGCCTGGAACAGGAGCACGAGCGCCCGCCCACTGCGCACGAACTGGCCGAATTGCTGGAGATGACCCTCGAGGAGGTGAAGACCAGCCTGAACAACGTGGGCCGCCATGTAAGTATGGATGCCCCGCTGCGCGAAGGCGACGACAGCGGCACCATGATGGACATCATGAAGAACGATGATCTGCCCAGCCCACTGGAAAGCCTGATGACCGACAGCCTGCGCCTGGAGATCGAACGATCATTGAACGCACTGGCCGGCCGCGAAGCCGATGTCATCCGCCTCTACTTCGGCCTTGCTGGCAACCAGCCGCACACCTTGGAAGAGATCGGCCAGAAGTTCGACCTGACGCGCGAACGGGTACGCCAGATCAAGGAGAAGGCCATCCGCCGCATGAAGCACACCAGCAGGAGCGTGGTGCTGAAGGCCTACCTGGGCTGAGCCCGCACCATTGAAAACTGAACGGCCCCGGAACCATCGTTCCGGGGCCGTTCGCATTCCCGATGGTGGCTCTCTATCGCGCCATGGCCTGCGCCGGATCGCTCCACGGGCTGTCGCCTGCCGTGCCGCGTGCGCGCACGCGGTACCAATGCTTGCTGCCGCTGGCCAGGCCCTTGTCGGTGTATTCGCTCGATGGTCATGGCCAGGGCCGCAACCCGATCGAGCAAACCCGTGGCCATGCCGGCTAGGAGTGGCTTGGATTTCCACCCTTGCCCTGCCTAGGTTCGTTGGTGCCAAGCCGGCTACCACGGCCGCCCGCGCTGCATTCGTTCGTCTTCACAGTGTCCACCGCCATGACCATTGCCAAGGTCCTTCTTGCCTTCGCGGCCCTTCTGTGTTGCATCGTTGCCGGAGCGCAGCCTCCGATGGTAACCAAGCATCTCTACCACCTGGCCCCCTCTGGTGGTGGTGGCCATCCCAACGACCAGCAGTCCTTTGTCGACGCGTGCGATCGCTGCTTGGCGCACTTCTCCATCCCCGACAGCGCCATGGCCACCGTGGTAGGCACCGTCTTCAGCGGCACGGTGTTCATCGCGGGTGTGTTCTTCGTGGATGATGACGTGCTCTTCCAGAACGCGCAGGTGTTCATGGAAGCAGGCGCGCAGATCGTGGTGCTGGGCGGCTTCACGCTCGATATCGAAGTCTCATCATTCACCGCCTGCAGCGGATACATGTGGAAATCCATCACCGCGCAGGATGGCTCCCTGGTGCGCATCCGCGCCTCCTTCATGGACGATGCCGAGAGCACCATAGAGGCCCTGGACGGATCCACCGTGTTGGTGAATGCCACCCAGTTCCACAACAACCGCGTGGGCGTGAGCATTCCCGAGGTGGATGGCGTGGCGTACAACAACGTAACGCTGTACTACGTGAACAACACCACGTACAGCAGCGGCCCCATGCGCCTGCCTTACCTGGGGCAGACCAGCGTGGTGGGGAGCATGGGCTTCGCGGCCTTCGATGTGCATAAGACCACCCTCAACCTCACCGCCGGGTGGAACCTGTGCCACCACCTGAGCAACGGCCTTGTTGCCCACGCAAGCAACGGCACGGTGTACGCGAACACCTTTGCCGATATACTGCCCGATGCGGCATACACCGAGCTGGGCCAGGCCAACGGCAGCGCCATCTATGCCAATGGGGAGGACAGCTTCGTGACCCTCAAGCAAAGCGGGCACGGCAACGGCGCGGCCGACATGCCTTCGTTCAGCAACTGCCGCTGGGGCCTGTATACCGAGACCATGACCGTGGCCTCGTGGAACAACCGCATGGAGGGCATGGGCACCGCCTATCGGATCGATCGCAGCAACCAGCGCCAGGTGGACCTGCACAGCAACCGGGTGCGCTGCAAGTACCACGGCATGGACCTGCGCTTCAACGATGGCGCGGCCAGCGTGCTGCTCGATGCCAACGACATCACCTTCGGCATGGACGAGGAATGCGTGGCCTGCCGGGGCTACAGCGCGATCCGGGTGATCGAGGCCAACGCCGCCAACCCGAGCTCGGTGATCCGCAATAACATCATCCGCTTCGTGCCCTTGCCCAGTTCGCGCTTCGGCATCAGCATCAGCAGCGCCAACGACTGGCATGCCCTGGGCAACCAGCTGATCATGGCCAGCCGCTTCCACAGCCGCACCGGCATTGCCACCAACAGTTGCGAGCGCGTGGAGCTGAGCTGCAACAGCGTTACCAGCAGCGATCAGGACTTTGCGCAATATCCCGTGCTGGGCCAGGCGGGCATACGCAACTGGCTGGGCGCCGATCCGCTGATCAGCTGCAATACCGTGGACAAGACCACCAACGGGATCCTCTTCAGCGGCTGGGCCTTCGGCACCGAGGTACGCGGCAACGAGTTCCACGACCATCGGTGGGCGCTGCATTTGGAAGGCGATGCCATCATTGGCGAGCAGGAGCAGAAAGGCAACCTCTGGTTCGCCGATGCGCCGGGGGATGGGTTCCAGGCGATCTATGAGGATTCAACCAACGCGTTGTTGTACCGGTTCAAAGTGAATCCGGCCAACCCGCCAGGCGGTGCAGTTTACCTGCCCAACAGCGTCGAACCACCAACTTGGTTCATGAACGTGCCTGGCGTTAATTACTCGTGCGAAGAAGACCTTGCTTGCGATGGCTTGGGCGAGCGTTGCACAAACTGCTTGGGCATGCTGCTGGAACACATCGCCAACGACTCCTTGGAGAATGATGTGTACACCCCCGAGACACGCTGGATCATGAAGGGCGACCTGTACCGCCTGCTCAACCAGGAGCCTGAATTGATGGACCAGGACCAAGTGCGGTCCGATTTCTATGCCGACGTGGAGAACGAGGTACTGGCCCAGTTGAAGGACGTGGACGATGAGCAGCTCACGCTCTTCGGGCTCGACCCCGCCATTGCCGATGCGCTGGCGCTAGGCCGGTTGCAGATCGACAGCCTGATGCAGCAACTGCAAGCCGACCTGAACGCGTTGAACGATGAGAACCTGACTGAAGCGCAACGCATGGCCTTGCTAGCCAGCGTGGCCGGGCTGCATACGAGCATCCACGCCATCACCGCCTACCATGCTGCGGCTTTGCAACTCGCGGCCAACTCGCGGGTGCTCACCGCAGAGAGCATCGCAGCAACGAACGCAGGCATCGCGGCAGGCGAGTTGATCGAGGCCAATCACAAGACAGTACACGACGTGTACCTGAACACACTGGCCAGGGACATCACGGAATTCACAGCCGCACAAGCCGATGCGTTGTTCGCAGTGGCCAACCAATGCCCGCTCACGGGCGGCAATGCCGTCTTCCGCGCCCGCTCGTTGTACAGCCTCATCGATGATGCGCAGGAGTACGACGATGCGCTGCTCTGCTTGCAGCAAGGGTTGATCACCAAGCACCTGCGCGATGTTGTGCCGAACCATTGCACGGTGGTGCCTAATCCCGCGTGCGACTACGCGACCCTGGTGCTCTTGGCCCCGTTGGCAGAGCCCGGCTTGCTGGTACTCTCCAACGCCTTAGGGGCTGAAGTGATGCGCGTTCGTGTGTCAGCAGAGCAGCAACGCCTGACCTTCGGGATCGAAGGCTTGGCAACAGGGTTATACCACTATTCCATCCGTGATGAACGGGGCGACCTCGGCGGGGGAAAACTTGCGATCGAGCGCTAAGAGCGCGTGAGGACAATGAACATGTGCAGACCAGTCCTGTTCTCGCTCCGCCGCAACAGATGGCGTGAATGCATACGCCGGGCAATGCTCTTACTCATGGGGTGCCTCTTGATCATGGCCTGCGCGGCACAGATCCATGACATGCGCTGGTTGGGCGGGTATCTGGGTTCGGCCGGTGATCCAGAGTTTGGTGGCAACAAGACCCTCTTCCAACCGCCGGGTCCCACATGGAGTGTTATCGATGAGCATAACCTGAACTTCGATACGTCTGTCGGTGTTTACACGGACGAAGAGGATTCCATCATAGCCTATACCGAGGCTTGGAACGTGGCGAACAAAGCCTACCAAGTCATGCCGAACGGCGCGGGGCTGAATCCAACGTCGTACATCGACTCGGACCTCGGATTCAACGCCCACGCAACCCATTTCTTCCTTCCCTGGCCTGATAGGCCGGATTCGATAGCCCTGTTCCACATGATCTGGGATACAATTGCTCCCTCAGGCGCATGGTGTTCCGCACGGCTCTACCTGTCCACGATCGACAGGACCCTTGACAATGGGCATGGCGATGTGGTATCGATGAACCAAGTGCTTGTAGAGGAATTGATGCCCATCGGTGGGTTGTCGGCGGTGAGGCATGCCAATGGACGCGATTGGTGGGTACTCACACACGGTCTGGGCAACAACGATTTCATTTCTCTGCTGCTTACCCCCTATGGCGTCCATGGGCCGTTCTATCAGTCGATCGGGAGCATATCCACTGGGAGCAACCCGCCCGCCGCCTTCAGCATGCAGGGCGACCGGCTGGCTACTGCTCCGTTCGCTCAAGGGCTGGACCTCTTCGATTTCGATCGATGCACCGGGGTGTTGAGCAATTGGCAGCACGCGTTCATCGCCACTTCGCCAACCGTTCCCGGGGTGCAGTTCTCGCCCAATGGCTCATATCTGTACGTCACCCATGTGAGCAAGCTCTATCAGTATCCCATCCAGAGTGGTGTTCTTGGTGTACCTGATACCGTGGCCGTTTGGGATGGATTCTATGACGAGTTCCCACAATTCGCTACTCCCTTCAGCCGGATCTCACTTGCCTCAGATGGCAAGATGTACATATCGACGGGTAACAGCACACGCTATCTGCATGTGATGCATGATCCCGATGCGACTGGAGTGGCTTGCAACGTTGTACAGCATGAGCACTACCGCCAAACCTGGACCGCCAACTCCATCCCCTACCGCCCCAATTTCTCGCTTGGCCCCATAGATGGTACCGTGTGCGACAGTTTAGGGATAACAGTGGGCATCACCGAGGCCAGCTTGCAAGCCGACCTTCGCGCGCAACCCAACCCGAGCAACGGAGAGTTCCTACTGCGCTATGCTGGGCTGTCTGAGCCCGGCAGGTTGCTTGATCCACGACCAAGCAGGCCGCTTGCTGGTGGATGACTACCTGCCGCCGTGGAGCACCGTGCATCAAGTGCAACTGCGTGATGAGGCGCCGGGGATCTACCAATGCACCTTGCGGTGGGGAGAGCATTCGGTTTCCACGCGCGTTGTTATTGCGCCATGAGCAACTGGGCCGCCACTGTTGTCCTTGCGATCCTGGCGGGCAACCACGCCCTTGCTGCCACCGGGCCCAGGACCATCCCCGGCACGACCGTGGGCACCAAGGGCTTCGCCGCAGTGGAGGCGCACAAGACCACGCTCGACTTCACCGGCGGCAACAACATCATCCACGGCATGAGCAACGGCATCGTGGCGCATAAGAGCTATGTGGTGGTACACGACTGCCGCTTCCTGGACATACACCCCGATGCCGCCTACGACTATGCGGGCAACGGCGCAGGCATCTTCGCCAAGGGCAGCGGCTTCCATTCCCTCAAGCAAACCGGCTACGGCATGTACAGCACCCCCAGCTTCGAGGGCTGCCGCTGGGGCATATGCACCGAGTATAACCTGTCCCGCCCTAGCGGGATGAACGTGAAGAGCACGGAGAACAACATGCTACTTGTCCCGGTGCAGACCGGGATGGGGACCGCCTACCGCGTTGACTACAGCGGCTTCATGGACGTGGATTACCTGTCCCGCCCCAGCGGGATCCTCAACAACAAGGTATTCACGCACTTCAATGGCATCGACCTGCGCTTCAACGACGGTGCCTTGCATGTGCTGGTGGAAGGCAACGACATCACCTTCGGCGATGCCGATTGCCCGCTGTGCCGCGCCTACAGCGCCATCTTCGTGAGCGAGGGCAATATGGCCAACGACAGCTCGGCGATCAGAGGCAACACCGTGCATTTCCTGCCGGTGTCCCAGTCGCGTTTCGGGATCGCACTCGTTGCTGCTGACGATTGGTTGGTGGCCGAGAACCCGATCCTCATGGCCGACAATGCCACCAGCTTCGCAGGCATTCACCTTAACGGCTGCCGCAGGCCGGAGGTGAGCTGCAACACGATTACCGGGGCTAGCAACACGTATCCGCTGGATGCGCAAGCGGCCATACGGAACATGATGGGCAGCGATGTCTTGATCAGTTGCAACAGCATGGACAGCACCGCCAACGGTATCCTGTTCAATTTCGTGGCACCGAATACCGAGGTACGCGGGAACTTCTTCCACAACCACAAATGGGCGTTGCATCTGGATAGCACGGCTGTTATTGGCGGCCAAACGCTGAAGGGGAACCTGTGGTACAACTCCGCTGCCGCTGGTGGGGTTTGCGCCTTGTATGAGGACTCGCTCAATGCATTTGCAAATCCTTTCCTGGTCAACCCAACGACCATCGGCGGAGGTGCCACCATGCCGCCATCGGTGTTGCCCAATGGTTGGTTCCAACCGATTGGCGGTGCGAACTACGACTGCGCAGACGACGAGGGCGAGGACTATTGTAGCCAGTTCCAGGAGCGGGGGAAAGAACGTCTCACGGAACTGGACGTGCGGGTGGCGAACGACAGCTTGGTGAACGATCCTTACACGGAGGAAACGAAGTGGATGCTGAAGGGGAGGCTGTACAAGAAACTGGACGAGAACCCTGAACTACAGGACAGCCTACAGGTGATGGCGGATCTCTACGACGAGCTGCAAGGCAGCACCACAACCGGTCCTTCAAGGCGATCGATGATGAGCAACTTGCGCTCTATGACATGGACAGCTAGGTGGTGATGCAATTGCAGCAGAACCATTTGCAAATCGAAGCCTTATTGCATTGGTGAAGACAACTTGGAACAGTTGGACGATAGCTCCGCTCACCTCTGGCAGCGTCAGGCGATCCTGGCGGTATCACCGGCTACCGCGCAGACATCTGGCAACGGTCGACATGGAACGCAACGGCGCTGCAAGAGAGGGCTCCGCAGCGAAACTCCTGGCCGCCGATGGCGTGAAAGCTGCGAACTCGGGAATTGCTGCGAGCGAATTGATCGAGACGAACGCGAAGACCGTGAACGATGTCTACCTCGCGACCATAGGGAAGGATGTGGATGAGTTCACAGCTACGCAAGCCAGCGAGCTCTTCGATATCGCCGATCAGTGCCCCATGCTCGGCGGCAACGCCGTCTTCAAGGCGCGTTCACTGTACTGGCTCATCGACGACACCTACGATTTCGACGATGCATCATTGTGCCTACCTTATGGCATCGTTGTGAAGAGGCTGCTGAATCAACACAACAATACGGTGAGCGTGGTGCCTAACCCGGCCACGGATGAGGCTACCTTGGTTCTTACTCGCACTTTGGAGCAGACGGGCGCCTTCGTTCTGTACGATGCGCTCGGGGCCGAGATCTTGCGCTTCGTTGTTCCAACAGACCAGTTCCGCATTCCCTTCAGCACCGCAGCACTTGTCCCAGCTCTTTATCACTATCAAGTACGGGGGAGTGCAGGTATTGTTGGTGAGGGGAAGCTCGCAATCATTCGCTGACACCGGGCATGAGGAACAGCAAGACACTCGTACAGGTCGTTCGATCGGCGCTTTTGCTGTGCCTTCTGGTACATCCGCGCTCCCTTGTTTCCCAGGGGCTGAACAACCTCTGGCTAGGTGGATATGGCGAGCAATGGGGGCCGCCATGGGGTGGAGTAGATATCGACTTCCACAGCGGTAATGCTGTAGTTACGACTACGAACAGGGCTATTGGGTTTGGGCGCACCAGCGCCAATATCACCGATGCGAGCGGCAACCTATTGTTCAGCACCAACGGGGCTTTACTTGCCAATGCTACCGGAGATACAATGTAGAACGGGACCGGGCTTAACCCGAGCGCCTACACTTCGAATTGGCCCACGGGCTTGCATCTTGCTCAACCCTCTTGATAATTCCCAAACCCGAATCCGCTGACATCTACTACCTTCTTCATGGGACATTGGATGATCAGGTCGCCTTCACCGCGCAACATCTTTACCTGACCACCATTGACATGAGCCTGGATGGCGGACTGGGAGGCGTGGTAACGAAGAACCAGGTATTGATTAATGACGAGTTGAACGTGGGCAAGATCACAGCAGTGCGGCATGCCAACGGGCGGGATTGGTGGGTATTCTGCCACAAGGTGAACACGAACCTCTTCCACCGGCTGCTTGTCACACCTTATGGTGTGAGCGTGGACGGAACACAGTCCATCGGCATT
Source organism: Flavobacteriales bacterium (assembly GCA_016710965.1). Classification (GTDB taxonomy): domain Bacteria; phylum Bacteroidota; class Bacteroidia; order Flavobacteriales_F; family PHOS-HE28; genus PHOS-HE28. The sequence continues at coordinate 18,221 of JADJTW010000020.1, read as the reverse complement.
ATCCGTCCGCCGGACAACGGGCAAGTGTGCTTCTCGCCGGATGGCAGCAAATTCGCTTACTACTGGGGCCAGGATGAGTTGGAGGTCTTCGATTTCGATCGCTGTGCCGGTACGTTTTCCGATCCCGTGTTCATCATTGTTCCTGATGGGAATCCCGGGTCTGGTGTGGCATTCTCACCGAACAGCCGCTACCTCTATGTGTCATCTGTGGAGGATGTGTACCAATTCGATACCGAGGTAGCGGACATTGCGGCCTCCATGGTGCACATCGCGGAGTGGGATGGGTTCTATTCTCCCAGCCCGCCCTTTGCCACGCTCTTCGATATTGCCCAACTCGCTCCGGATGGCAAGATCTACATCGGTACGGGTAATGGCACTTCCACTTGCATGTGATCCATGACCCAGACGAGGGGGCTGGCTTGCAACATGGAGCAGCATGGGATAGAGTTGCCGCGATATTTCATGAATTCCTTACCCAACCACCCCAACTACCACTTGGGGCCTTTGGCGGGCAGCCCGTGTGATACGCTTGGGCTTTCTGTGCCTGAGGAGTATCGCAGACCTTGCCATTCGCGCTGCTTACCCCAACCCCAGCAATGGTCGCTTCACCTTGAGCTACCCGGTGCAAGCAAGGGCCGGGTTGCTAGAATTACTGGACATGCAAGGGCGCGTGGTGTACCGCAACCGCTTGGCCGCGTGGAGCCAAGTGCATGCCGTGGAATTGGAGGAGGTGCAGGCAGGCATGTACCAATGCAAGTTGCAATGGGGCGGGCAGAGCACAGCCGTGCGCATAATTGTTATAGAACCATGAGCAAACAGACAGCCCCGCCGATGGCGGGGCTGTTCGCATGCGTTCTGCTGTGATCAAGCCGTCACATTGCTGTTCATCTTGTCCAGCACATCCATCACCTCCTTCACGGCCTTGCCGCTGGCGTTGAGCAATTCCATCTCCTCGGCGTTCAGCTTCAGTTCGATGATGCGTTCCACGCCGTTGCGGCCCAACACCACGGGCGCGCCCATGTAGATGTCCTTGAGGCCGTATTCGCCTTGCAGCCACACGCAGCAGGGGAACACGCGCCGCTGGTCGCGCACGATGGCTTCCACCATTTGCGCGGCGGCGGTGCCCGGTGCGTACCATGCGCTGGTGCCCAGCAGGTTCACGATCTCGCCGCCGCCCTTCTTGGTGCGGTCCACGATCGCATCGAGCTTGTCCTTGCTGATAAGCTCCGTGACGGGGATGCCGCCCACGGTGGTGTAGCGCGGCAGGGGCACCATGGTATCGCCATGGCCGCCCATGAGCACCGCCTGGATGTCCTTGGGGCTTACGTTGAGCTCGGTGGCCAGGAATGCGCGGTAGCGGGCCGTATCCAGGATGCCGGCCATGCCGAAGACCTTCTGGCTGGGGCGCTTGCTGTTGATGTAGGCGCAATAGGTCATTACATCCAGCGGGTTGCTCACCACGATGATGATGGCCTCGGGGCTGTGCTTCACCACGTTCTCCGTCACGCTCTTGACGATGGCGGCGTTGGTGGCAATGAGGTCGTCGCGGCTCATGCCCGGCTTGCGGGGCAGGCCGCTGGTGATCACCACCACATCGCTCCCAGCGGTCTTGGAGTAATCGTTGGTACTGCCGGTGATGCGGCTGTCGAAGAGGTTGATGGGGGCGGTTTGCCAGATGTCCAGCGCCTTGCCCTCGGCGAAGTTCTCCTTGATGTCGAGCAGCACCACTTCGTTGGCGAGCTCCCAGCGGGCCACGGCATCGGCGCAGGTTGCGCCCACGTTGCCTGCTCCTACCACAGTGACTTTCATCCTTTTCGGGGGATTTTGGGGTTACGGCCGGGTCGTTCCGGCCGGGCGGCGAAAGTAGACCCCTGCGAGGGGTCCGGTTCCTGAGCTTTATCAACAGCCGATGCACAAATGGAATTCGGATCGGGGAGGCATCCCTACCTTGGGCCGTGCGTCTTCCCTGTGCGCATGGCTATCTTACCGGCACAAACCCCTTCACGACCCGTGTCAGCACCCTCCGCCATGGAACGGACCGGACCCCGCCTGACCCTCTCCTGGGTGGCCATGGATGGGCCAGGGCCCGGGTTCACGGAGATCATCGACGGCTGCCTGCGCGGCGAGCGCCGCCACCAGCAGCGGGTGTACGAACTGTTCTACGGCAAGATGATGGCGGTGTGCATGCGCTACACCAAGAACACCGACCAGGCCAAGGACATCCTGCAGGACGGTTTCATAAAGGTGTTCCGCAGCATGGAGAAGTTCAACCGGGCCGGCTCCTTCGAGGGCTGGATCCGGCGCATCATCGTCAACACCGCCATCGACCACTTCCGCCGCAGCAAGAACGCCTACCTGCTGCTGGGCGAGGAGCGCAGCATCGAGGATTTCGGCGATAGCGATGCCGAGGACAACCTGGCCGAGGAGAATGAGGAAGATGTATGGGACGTTAAGCCTGCCGACGTGATCAACGCCATGCAGAAGCTGACCCCTGCCTACCGCACGGTGTTCAACCTGTACGTGTTCGAGGAACTCACCCACAAGGAGATCGCCGACATGCTGGGGATCAACATCGGTACCAGCAAGAGCAACCTGGCCAAAGCGAAGCATAACCTGAAGAAGCTCCTGCGCAAGGAGCATAAGATCCAATAAGAAAGAAGATCATGAACGGATCGGACGCATTCGAACGCTCCCTGAAGGAGACGATGGAGTCCTATGAGCTGCCGTACAATTCGGCGGACTGGACGGAGATGGAGCGCCAGCTGGACGAGAAGGAAGGCGGTGCCTGGAAATCATCGGCGGGCATGCTGGCCCTGCTCTTCGGAGGAGCGCTGGCCTTGGGCACGACCATCTACCTGATGGTGCAGCAGCCCGGTGGGCCCGGCAAGGAGAACACTGCGCTCGTGGCCATGGTGGCACCCGAGCAGGACGATCAGTCGAACGTCGTGCCCGAAGCTCCCGAGCAGGCGAGCACCATCGTAGAACACATCGCGAGCGCACCCCAACAGCGTTCCGCGCAACCCGTGACTGAGCAGCGCACGGAGGAGACCGAAGTGATGCAACCCGCCACAGCGGCACCGGTGGAGAACACATCGTCCACCGAGATCAGCATCCGGCCCAGCGTAACACAGGGATGCCCCGGCACGGCCGTCGAGTTCTCGGCGCGCAACCTGCCCAAGGAGGGCACCTTCCTCTGGAACTTCGGCGATGGCAGCTTCTCGCGCGAGCCCCAGCCCAAGCACACGTTCAGCAAAGCCGGCCGTTTCGAGGTGATGTTGTCGCACTCTTCGCGCAGCGGCGGCATGGTGCCCGAGCCGGTGAGCGATGTGATCGTCATCCACGAGACGCCTGAAGCGGTCTTCAACTGGCTGCCGCAGGATTACGAGAACACCGTGCCTAGCATCCACTTCGAGAACCGCAGCTTGGGCGGCCAATCCTTCTTCTGGGATTTCGGCGATGGCGGCACCAGCACCATCGCGCACCCCAACCACGTGTACAAGACGCGCGGCAACTACACCGTGAGCCTTACTGTTACCAATGGCGGTGGCTGCACGGACCGGATCGAGAAGACCGTGAAGGTGAACAACGACTACAACCTGCTCGCCGCAAGCACCTTCAGTCCCGATGGCGATGGTGTGGAGGACAGTTTCATCCCCGATGCGCTGAAGACCTTGGGCGTGCGCTTCCACATGACCATTCATGACAAAACGAGCGGGCAACTGCTCTTCGAGACCAGCGACGCCCAACGTCCTTGGAACGGTCGCATTGGCGGTCGCGGCGAACCCTGCCGCAGCGGCGATTATGTGTGGATGGTGGAGATGAAGGACGGCGAGAAGCTCGGCGGCACTTACAACGGTACCGTGAGCTTGGTGCGCTGACGTGGATAAGTCGATCCTTGAGCGGACCCGGCCCCAAGGCCGGGTCCGTTAGTTTTGCGGCGCGGGCAACGGAACCTGCGCGATCAGCATCATGTACCGGGGAACTACTGCCATGAAGGACAGTGCTTTCGAATGACCAAGTGAATGACCAGAACCAATTTCGCACGATGACCCAGAGGCTACTCTTTCGCTGCGCCTTCCTCCTGCTTTCCTGCACCATCGCCTTAGGGGCATCGGCCCAGGTGGAGTTCAACATCACCGGCGGTTCTGGCTCGGGTTGCGTGGGGGTCATCCAGGATTCGGGCGGCCCCAGCGCCGATTACGGCGATAACGAGAACTACACCTTCACCATCTGTCCCGATGTGCCGGGCAATGTGATCTACCTCACCTGGTTCGTTTTCAACCTGAGCACCGCAGGCACCAACGACGACAACCTGACCATCTATGATGGCGACAACACCAGCGCGCTCTCTCTGGGTTCCTATACCGGAACGCAGTTGCAGAACCTGATCGTGAGCGGCACGGTCTTCAACACCACCGGCTGCCTCACCCTGGTCTTCCAATCGAACAATACCGGGGTGGGCAATTTCTCTGCTGGGTTCCAATGCACGGTGCCTTGCCAGAACCCGACCTCCGTTGCCACCATGACCGAACCTGTGCCGGCACTGGTGTGCCAGGGCGAAACGATCAGCTTCGATGGAACGGGTTCCACCTCGCCCGCAGGCACCATCGTGCAATACCTGTGGGATTTCGATGATGGATCATTGGACAGCACCACAGGACCGAACATCGATCACTCGTTCGCGGACGCAGGCGAATACGTGGTGCAGTTGTTCGTGACCGACGATAACGACTGCGGCAACCTCAATCTCGTGGACCTCCAGATCCTGGTGAGCACCACGCCGAGCTTCCAAGGCACGATGGAGAGCGTGGAGACCTGCCTGGGTGCTACGGTTGACCTCTTCGCTGTGGCTACGCCGATCACCTGGACAGGCATTCCGGACGCCAACTTCGGCGATGGGATCTTCCTGCCCGATGATGTGGGGCAGCCCTTCACCTCGTCCTTGCTCTTCACGCAATTCAATCCGGGGCAGACCGTCACAAGCACCACCGACATCATTTCCATTTGCGTGGAGATGGAGCACACGTACATGGGCGATCTCGTGCTGCAAGTGATCTGCCCGAACGGACAGACGATGATCTTCCACCAGCAGGGCGGCGGTTACACCTACATCGGCTCGCCGAACGACTTCGACACGAACCAGAACCCGGTGATCGGCGAATGCTGGGAATACTGCTGGAGCCCTACCGCAACGAATGGGACATGGGTGGACAACTCGGTCTTCGGTACCAGCAATACCACGCTCGCGGGCACGCCCCCGAGCCAGTCGTTGAACGCGGGCACCTACGAACCGGTACAACCTTTCAGCAATTTGATCGGTTGCCCGTTGAATGGTAGCTGGACCTACCAGAGCACCGACCTCTGGGGTGCTGACAACGGCTTCATCTGCTCGTGGTCCATCAACTTCAACCCTGCGATCGTGCCCGATGTCACGCAATTCACTCCCGATCTCGGCACCGTTACGCTCGATTCGGCCTACTGGTCAGGTCCTAATCTGGTGAACGACCCGAACGACCCGCTCCTGGCCACCGCCTCGCCAACAGCACCCGGCACTTTCAATTACCAGTTCTTCGTCACGGACAATTTCGGATGCACCTACGACACCACCATCTTCGTAACGGTGGCCGACCAGATGGTGATCGATGCCGGTCCGGACATCGTGCTGTGCAATAATCCCGAGCCCATGGCCGGGGTGGTGGTTGCGAACGGCCCACCCACCAACTGCGTGTGGACGCTGGTACTGGAAGAGACCTTCGGCGATAGTTGGAACGGCGGTGCGAACTTGAACGTCACCATCAACGGTGTGAGCACCATCTATACCGTGCCCGCCGGTGTCAATCAATTGATCTATCCGCTGAACGTGAGCACGGGTTCAACGATCAGTCTCTTCTACACGGCAGGCTCGGTATGGAACAACGAGAACAGCTTCTACCTGAATGACGACCTGGGCGCGACCGTTTACGATTCGCCGCAAGGACCTCCCACGGGCATGGCATGGAGCGGCGTGGTGAGCTGCGGTGGAGGAACATCGCCTACCACCTGGCAATGGACACCGGCTGCAGGCCTCGATGATGCCACCGACCCGCTCACCAATGTGCTCGTGACCTCGCCCACCTGGTACTACTTGAGCGCTTGGCCCGCAGGCTCTCCTGCCTGCGCTGTGACCGATAGCGTGCTCGTTAGCCCCGACCCATCGATCGATGCGGGCCTGCCCTACGTGATGACCGTTTGCGCCAGCGACCCCATCTTCCTGATGACCGATTCGCTGGGCGGCACGCCTGATGCAGGAGGCATCTGGACTACAAGCGGTGGTGCGGTGGTGACCAACAGCTTCGACCCGAACACGGGCGCCACCGATGTGTACACGTACACCGTTACGAGCTCGGCCGGTTGCGTGGCAACCTCCACGTTGGACATCACCGTGATCCCTGCGGACGATCCGACCTGCTGCGGAGTGGCCGACGCAGGACTGCCGGCCTACTCGTGCGACCTCACCATCGCATTGTCCGCGACTCCAGGAAACACCGGCGTTGGACAATGGAGCGGACCGGCTGGTTCCATCTTCGGCAATGCAACCGATCCCATTACCACCGTTACCGTTCAGCCTGGCATGGGCGGCACGCACCGCTTCTACTGGATCGAGGATGACGGCGCGTTCTGCTACTTGATCGACAGCGTGGACATGACCTTCACCGATGAGATCCTCATCGACTTCGCCACGACCGATGCCATCTGCTACACGTATTGCGATGGCACGGCGCAAGCCGCCGTCACCGGCGGCAACGCCGTCGCGGGCTTCACGTTCGATTGGACCAGCGGCGACAATGGCGTTGGTGTTGATGCGGTGCAAGGCCTTTGTGCAGGTCCCTACTACGTGACGGTAACGGATGACAACGGATGCGCTGGAACCGACAGCTTGATGATCAATGAGCCCGTGCTGCTGGAGATCGATTCGCTGGCCATGCAACCCGTGACGTGCTCGGGCGATTGCGACGGGCAGGTGGAGGTGTACGATGCCGAAGCCGTCGAATGGAGCTTCGATGACGGTCTGAGCTGGCTGCAAACGAACGTCCTGCCTGACCAATGCGAAGCGATCTACCCGATCCGCATTCGTGATGCTGCCGGTTGCATCGGCACCGGAGCCATTGAAGTGACCGGCCCGCCGCCAGTGGTAGCCGATTTCACATGGAATCCGATCCCTGCCAACGTGAACGATCCTCGCATCTGGTTCGCGAACACGAGCACCGGCGCGCAGACCTGGTGGTGGGACATCGCCGGTTTCACGACCAGCACGGAGATGAATCCCTACTTCCGCTTCAGCGAGAAGGAACCCGGACAGTACGAAGTCTGCCTTGCCGCCTTCAACTACAACCAATGCGCCGACACGATCTGCAAGACGGTGATCATCGACGACGTGCTCTTCGTGTACGTGCCCAACTCCTTCACGCCGGACGGCGACAACCTGAACGAGACCTGGGGCATGAGCACGAACATCGATGTGATCACCTCCTTCACCCTGCGCGTGTTCGACCGCTGGGGCGAGGTGATCTTCGAAACAGAGGACCCCTACGAGTTCTGGAACGGCGCTGCCAATAACAGCGGCGAGATCCTGAAGACCGAGGTGTATGTCTATCGCATCGCTTTCGAGATCCGCGGTACCGAAGTGCGCAAAGAACTGCTTGGCCACGTGACGCTGATCAAGTAAGCCTTTCGGAATCGATCACGACGGGGCGGTGCCATGGCACCGCCCCGTTGCTTTTGTGACGGGCGGAACAGCCGTCCAAGGCACCGGTGCTGTAGGCAGATGCGTCATGGCACCGGATCCACGACCTTCGCGACCCATGCCGGAGACTTCTCATTCCTCCCAGCCCCGGAACAGCTCGGCCCGGGCCCTCCTCGCGATCCTCCTCCTGCTCCTCGCCGGTGCCTCGGCAGGGCAGATCTTCACCATCACCGATGGCGTGATCAACTCCTGCACCGGAGCCCTGCTCGATAGCGGTGGCCAAGGGGCAGGTGGTTACAATAATTCCGAGAGCTATACCGCCACCATCTGCGCCGATGTGCCGGGCCAGAACATCAACCTCACCTTCGTCACCTTCAACCTGGACCAAACAGGAAGCAGCCCCATCGACAACCTGGCCATCTACGATGGCACCTCGCCGTTGGACCCTTTGTTGGGCGTGTGGACCGGGACGAGCCTGCAAGGAGCGACCATCCTGGCTTCGCCGCTGAACCCCAGTGGATGCCTGACGTTGGTGTTCACCAGCAATGAGACCGGTACCGGTGTCTTCGGAGCGACCATTTCCTGTGTTATCCCATGCTTCCCGCCTGTTGCCGTTGCCCAGATCAACAACGAGCCCACGCTGCCCGCACTGGTGTGCCCCGACGAGGTGCTCACCTTCGACGCGACCGCCTCCTTCCCTCAACCGGGCTTCAACATCGTCTCCTACGAATGGGATTTCTATGATGGCAGCACAGCCACCGGAGCGACCGCCACCCACGCCTTCGCCGAGCCGGGCGCCTACTTCGTGCAGCTCACGATCACCGATGACAACGGATGCGTGAACAGCAATACCGTGGACCTTGAAGTGCATGCTGGTACAACTCCTCTCTTCACCGGGACCACGGCGGATCTGAGCGTGTGCCAAGGCGGAACGGTGGACCTTACCGGCCTTGCGACCCCAGTGCTTTGGAGCGCGTTGCCCACCATTGATTATGGCGCTGGCGTTTACCTGCCCGATAATGTGGGACAGACATTCACCAGCCAGTTGAGCTATTCCTTCTTCCCACCAGGATCGACGCTGAACGATGTCAATGATCTGATGGAGCTCTGTATCGACATCGAGCACAGCTTCATGGGTGACTTCGTCATGACCGTGACATGCCCGAACGGCCAAAGCACGATCCTTTACCAGCAAGGTGGTGGTGGCACCAACCTGGGCATTGCGAATCTCGTCGACGGTGCCAACCCACAGCCTGGCACATGCTGGAACTATTGCTTCTCGCCCAATGCGCCGAATGGGACTTGGGTGCAGGCAGTGAATGCTGGCATGACGACCCCGACCGCTTCCGGGCCATCGTTGACACCAGGTACATACACCAGCGTGCAACCCTTGAGCAACCTGGTCGGCTGTCCGCTCAATGGAACGTGGACCTTCAGCTTCACGGACCTTTGGCTCATTGACAATGGTTTCCTCTGCTCGTGGAACATCAACTTCAATCCGGCGCTCTACCCTGACCTGGTGCAATTCACTCCCACGATCGTTGATGCCATGTGGAGCGGCCCGGGGTTGACATCGAACCCTGGTGACCCCTACGCGGCGAGCCTCACGCCCACCGTTCCCGGCAGCTATGACTACGACTTCACGGTGACGGATGATTTCGGTTGCACGTATGACACGACCATCACCGTGACGGTGACCAACGCGCCCGAGGTGGAAGCCACCGCGATCCTCGGCGCCACGTGCAGCGAGCCAACGCTACTGCACGCCGAGATCGTCGCGTACCCCCCGCCACCGCCCGACTGCGAATGGACCCTGGTGATGCACGATTCCTTCGGTGACGGATGGAACGGCGGAGCATCGCTCACCATCCTCATCAACGGCGTGCCCACCAACTACGTGATGGCTGCGGGTGGAAACAACAGCACCGTTACGATCGCCATTCCGTTCGGGTGCAGCATCCAATTGCAATGGACGGCGGGCACCATCTGGAACAACGAGAACTCCTTCGAGCTACTTGATTACGCCGGTGGCACCGTGTACGACTCACCGCAAGGTCCTGCGACCGGCACCTTGTGGCAAGGCCCTGGAAGTTGTGGTGCGAATGTGGGTCCCGTGACCTGGCAATGGACGCCGGCCGCCGGAGTGGACTTGCCCAATGCGCCCGATGCAACAACGCAGATCACGCAGCCCACGGAGTTCGTCGTCAGGGTATTCCCCTTTGGGCAACCCTGGTGCTTCACCACCGATACGATCCTGGTGACGCCGCCTTCTTTCCTGGAGAACGACAGTGTTGTGGTGGATGTGCTGTGCAACGGAAACACAGGATCTATCACGCTGATCACCACCGGACTTGGTGGCCCTTGGAACTATTCGTGGGTGAATGGTTCGGGAACCAACGTGCAGACCACGAACGCATCCGACGGTGATGTGCTTACCATCGGCGCAGGGACGTACACCGCATACATCAGCGAAGGCCCAACCGGCAACGGATGCCTGGATACGCTCACGGCTACCATCACCGAACCACCGCTGCTTGAATGGGTGACCACGCCCGTTGACACGTTGATCTGCCTTACCGGCCTCGCCGATCTGGAAGCGTCGGCGCAAGGAGGAACAGGAACAATCGCGCTGCAATGGAACCAGGGCCTGGCTGGCAATGGACCTCACAGCGTGAGCCCCGCCGATACCACGCTGTACACGGTTGTTGCGGTGGATGCCAATGGCTGCACCACGCTACCGGCGAGCGCGACGGTCTTCGTACGGCCGGCATTGAGCATAACGCCTTTGGAACCCGATACCGAATGCTACGGGCTGCCGGTGCTCATGACCGCTTTCGGTGCCACCGGTGGCGATGGGGCCTACACCTACGACTGGGGCGCTGGTCCGCAGCTCGAAAACAACTTCACCTTCCTGCTTCCTGTGAGCAACACGGTGTGCGTGACACTTCAGGATGGTTGCGAAACTCCCGCCATCACTTCCTGCGCGTGGCTCGAGATCCTTCAGACACCACCGATCGTCATCTCCGCCGATACCACCTTCGGGTGCGCCCCGTTCGCCGTGCGCTTCATCCTGCAAGACACCACCCTGCTCGCGCAGGTGCAGTGGAGCTATGGTGATGGACACGTGATCGGTGCGATGGACAGCGTCGTGCATACCTACTCCAATGCTGGCAATTACGACCTGGGCGCCGTGATCACCTGGCCCAATGGCTGCATCACCGATACGCTCATCGACGACATGGTGCGCGTGATCACCGTGCCCATCGCCGACATGTCGTGGTACCCGCATCCGCCCACGATCAACGACCCCATCGTCCAGTTCACCGACCTGAGCCTTCCCAACGTGGTGAGCTGGTGGTGGGATTTCGGCGAGGACTTCGGCACCAGCACCGAGCAGAACCCCGTGATCGAGTACCCTGATGAAGTGGGTGGCAACTATCCCGTGATGCTGGTGGTCGCCAATGAACTGGGCTGCACCGACACTCTGCGCAGCGTGGTGGAAGTGCATGACGAGTTCATGGTATGGGTGCCCAACGCCTTCACCCCGGATGGCAACGAGCACAACCAGTTCTTCTTCGTCAGCGGCAACGACCTCTCCCCGGAAGAATTCGAACTGCTGATATTCGATCGCTGGGGCCATCTGGTACATAGCAGCACCGACCTCTATGAGAAGTGGGACGGCACCAGCGGCGGCACGGCGCTTCCGCAAGGCGTGTACGTCTGGAAGCTTGAGATCCACTCCCTGAGCTCGCGCCAGAAGCGCGAGATCATGGGCCATGTGAACCTCTTGCGCTGAGGCTCTTCTTCGCGGCGGATTCATAGGGCGATCCGGGCGATCCGTGGCCCACGCCCACATGTTCGTCAAATACCCGTTGGATCGGCGCGATTGAACAGGCCGTTCCGCTATTTTTCATGCGCTCGGTGGTGCCTGCCCCGCCACCCTGCCGAACCGCATGACGCATCGTTACGCCGGGACTCCCTCGCCCGATCGTCGATCACCCCGTCTCGCTCGCTGGCACCTCGTGGTGCCGATGATGGTATTGGCATGCAGCAGTGCTTTCGCGCAGCCCTTCCCTATGTTCAATGGCACGGTGAACACGTGCGTGGGCGCCTTCCTCGATAGCGGCGGGCAGGGAGCTGGCGGCTACTCGAACAACGAGGACATCACCTACACGATCTGCCCTGACGTTCCCGGCGGCGCGATCAGCATCAACTGGATCACCTCCAACTTGAGCACGGCCGGTGGCGCCCCCATCGACAACATGACGGTGTACGATGGCAACAGCACGGCTGCACCCGTCCTCGGCAACTGGACCGGCACGGGACTACAGGGGCAGATCAATAACGCGAGCGCCGGCAATCCTTCAGGCTGCCTCACTTTCGTTTTCCATAGCAACGGCACCGGCACGGGCGTCTTCGCTGGAAGCATCACCTGCTATCAGCCTTGTGTTCGGCCAACTGCCGTCGCCACGATCGGTGTGAACCCTCAGCGGATCTGCCCGGGCGAGAGCGTCACCTTCAACAGCACAGCCTCCTTCGCTGCACCAGGCTACTCCATCGCCAAGCGCACGGGGGACTTCGGCGATGGGGTGATCGTCAACAACGCCCCAGCTATCATCAACCACACCTATGCGCAGCCCGGTGCATACACGGCGCAACTGTACCTGTTGGACAATAACGGTTGCGCCAGCACCAACCTCGTGGACCTGGTGACCATGGTGGGCACGCATCCCACTTTCACTGGAACCAATGGAACGCTCACGGGCTGTGCGGGCGAAACACTGTGCTTGAATGGTGTGGTGAACGGCACCACGTGGAACGAATTGCCGAATCCGAATGCCGGAGGAGGAGTGTTCCTGCCCGACAATGTCGGTGAGTGCTTCACCAGCACGGTCACCTTCACGCAGTTCGCGCCCGGCCAGACCTTCACCTCGGCCACCAACCTGGGAACGATCTGCATCGACATCGAGCACTCGTTCATCGGCGATCTCGTCATCAGCCTCATTGCGCCCACCGGTGAATCGGTGATCATGCACCAGCAGGGCGGCGGTGCAACGTTCCTCGGCGTTCCTGTGGACAACGACTTGACGCCGAACGCGCAGGGCACATGCTATACCTATTGCTGGAGCCCCACAGCGACCAATGGCACCTGGGTGGACAATGCAGGCGGCACGCTGCCAGCCGGCACCTACGAATCACTGAATCCGTTCAGTGGGCTCATCGGTGCGCAGCTCAACGGCACGTGGACGATCCAGATCTGCGACATGTGGGCCAGCGACAACGGCTTCCTCTGCGATTGGGACATCACGTTCGATCCATCGCTCTACGACGACCTGATCACCTTCACGCCAGTCTATGGCGCACAGTGCGACAGCAGCTACTGGACAGGACCGAACATCACGAGCCAGAACGGCAACTGCAACCAGGCTTGCGTGACACCACCCGCTCCGGGGAATTACAACTACGTCTATCACGTCACGGACAATTTCGGTTGCCCTTACGACACCACCCTCACGGTGAACAGCGTCCCAGGGCCGCAGGTGAACGCCGGACCAGACGCGAGCACATGCAATACGCCGGTGCAATTGAATGCGACCGTGACCGGTGGCGGCTTCCCCACGAATTGCAATTACACGCTCACGCTGTTCGATTCCTTCGGGGATGGATGGACGGGGTTGTTGGGACTCGGCTCCAATGGATCGAACGTGACGATCACCGTGAACGGCGTGCCTGCATCCTACTGGCTGCCGAACGGTTCGCAAGGAAGCGTCTCCATCCCCGTAAGCAGCGGAAGCACGATCTCGCTGAGCTACACGCCGGGCAACCTGTACAACGGCGAGCAATCGTACGCGCTCTACAACAGTACGGGTGGCGTGGTATACGCATCGCCGCAGGGACCCGGCGCCGGTGTCTCATGGAGCGGCGTGGCCAATTGCCCGGGTGGCGCTTTCGTCTATAGCTGGTCGCCCGTTGCGGGATTGAGCAACCCGAACATCGCGAACCCGACGGCCACGGTCGGCGGCACCACGCAGTACTGCGTCACCGTGTATCAAGTGGGCCATCCGTTATGCACCAGCACCGATTGCATGACCATCACGGTGGACAACCTGGCGGATCCAGGCACCAGCGCGAACGTGGCGGTGTGCAGCAATGGAGCAGCCATCAACCTGTTCACCTCCTTGGGTGGAACGCCAACAGCCGGTGGCACGTGGAGCATGCCCGGTGGTGGCGCGCATTCGAACACGTTCGTGCCAGGGGTTGATCCGCCGGGCCTCTACACGTACACGGTGGGAGGCGGGGGCGCATGCGGGGCCCCAGTGAGCAGTACCGTGAACGTGACGGTTTACCAGCTGCCGAACGCGGGTACGCCAACGAGCCTCGCGGTGTGCAGTACGGACGCTGCGCAATCGCTATTCGCGCTGCTGGGCGGCAGCGCGCAGGCGGGCGGCACGTGGAGCGGGCCCTCGGCTGTGGTGGGCGGCAACTACAACCCGGCCACGATGAACCCGGGCGTTTACACCTATACGGTGAATGGCACAACACCATGTCCGAACGCGACGGCTACTGTTACCGTGACCGAGAGCACTCCGCCGAACGCTGGCAACGATGCGAGCATCACTTTATGCAACACGAGCGCTTCGGTGGTGATGGTGACACAACTGGGCGGCACGCCCGATGGTACTGGCACATGGACCGCGCCCGGCGGTGGCGCCTCGAGCGGCGGTTTCGACCCAGCGTTAGATGCACCGGGGATCTACACGTACACGGTAGCTGGATCAGCCCCATGCCCGAATGATGCCGCCACCCTGACCATCGCGGTCAACCAAGCAGTCGATGCGGGAATCGATGGCGCGATCACGCTCTGCTCGACCGATGCTCCTGCAAGTCTCTTCGCGCAGCTCGGCGGAACGCCTGATGCTGGTGGTGCGTGGAGCGGTCCGAGCGCAGTGGTCGGTGGCATGATCAACCCCGCGACCATGAGCGCGGGCGTGTACACCTACACCGTGACGGGAACCGCGCCCTGCCCCAACGAAACGGCCACGGTGACGGTGGCGATCAACACGCCGCCCGATCCCGGAACGCCCGGCGCGATCACGCTCTGCTCGACCGACGCTGCTGCTTCGCTCTTTGCACAGCTTGGCGGAACACCGGATGCGGGCGGCACGTGGAGCGGTCCGAGCGCAGTGGTCGCTGGCATGATCGATCCCGCGACGATGAACGCTGGCGTGTACACCTACACCGTGAACGGCACGGCTCCTTGCCCCAACGAGCAAGCAACAGTGACGGTGACCATCAACACGCCGCCCAATCCCGGAACGCCCGGCGCCATCACGCTCTGCAGCACCGATGCTCCTGCAAGTCTCTTCGCGCAGCTCGGCGGAACGCCTGATGCTGGTGGTGCGTGGAGCGGTCCTTCTCCCGTCGTCGGTGGCATGATCGATCCCGCGACCATGAGCGCGGGCGTGTACACCTACACCGTGAACGGAACGGCGCCCTGCCCCAACGAAACGGCCACGGTGACCGTGACCATCAACACGCCGCCCAATCCCGGAACGCCCGGCGCGATCACGCTCTGCTCGACCGACGCTGCTGCTTCGCTCTTTGCACAGCTTGGCGGAACACCGGATGCGGGCGGCACGTGGAACGGTCCGAGCGCAGTGGTCGTCGTGCGACGCGATCCCGCGACCATGAGCTCGGGCGTGTACACCTACACCGTGACGGGAACCGCGCCCTTGCCCCAACGAGCAAGCAACAGTGACGGTGACCATCAACACGCCGCCCGATCCCGGAACGCCCGGCGCGATCACGCTCTGCAGCATCGATGCTCCTGCCTCATTATTCGCGCAGCTTGGCGGAACACCTGATACGGGCGGCACGTGGAACGGTCCGAGCGCAGTGGTCGGTGGCATGATCGATCCGCGACCATGAGCGCGGGCGTGTACACCTACACCGTGACGGGAACCGCGCCTTGCCCCAACGAGCAAGCAACAGTGACGGTGACCATCAACACGCCGCCCGATCCTGGAACGCCCGGCGCGATCACGCTCTGCAGCACCGATGCTCCTGCCTCATTATTCGCGCAGCTTGGCGGAACACCTGATGCGGGCGGCACGTGGAGCGGTCCGAGCGCAGTGGTCGGTGGCATGATCGATCCCGCGACCATGAGCGCGGGCGTGTACACCTACACCGTGAACGGAACGGCGCCCTGCCCCAACGAAACGGCCACGGTGACGGTGACCATCAACACGCCGCCCGATCCCGGAACGCCCGGCGCGATCACGCTCTGCTCGACCGACGCTGCTGCTTCGCTCTTTGCACAGCTTGGCGGAACACCGGATGCGGGCGGCACGTGGAGCGGTCCGAGCGCAGTGGTCGCTGGCATGATCGATCCCGCGACCATGAGCGCGGGCGTGTACACATACACCGTAACGGGAACCGCGCCCTGCCCCAACGAAACGGCCACGGTGACGGTGAGCATCAACACGCCGCCCGATCCCGGAACGCCCGGCGCGATCACGCTCTGCTCGACCGACGCTGCTGCTTCGCTCTTTGCACAGCTTGGCGGAACACCGGATGCGGGCGGCACGTGGAACGGTCCGAGCGCAGTGGTCGGTGGCATGATCGATCCCGCGACCATGAGCGCGGGCGTGTACACCTACACCGTGACGGGAACCGCGCCTTGCCCCAACGAGCAAGCAACAGTGACGGTGACCATCAACACGCCGCCCGATCCCGGAACGCCCGGCGCGATCACGCTCTGCAGCACCGATGCTCCTGCCTCATTATTCGCGCAGCTTGGCGGAACACCTGATACGGGCGGCACGTGGAACGGTCCGAGCGCAGTGGTCGGTGGCATGATCGATCCCGCGACCATGAGCGCGGGCGTGTACACCTACACCGTGACGGGAACCGCGCCTTGCCCCAACGAGCAAGCAACAGTGACGGTGACCATCAACACGCCGCCCGATCCCGGAACGCCCGGCGCGATCGCGCTCTGCACCACCGATGCTCCTGCCTCATTATTCGCGCAGCTTGGCGGAACACCTGATACGGGCGGCACGTGGAACGGTCCGAGCGCCGTCGTCGGTGGCATGATCGATCCCGCGACGATGAACGCCCCCCGTGCCCCCCCCCCCCACGTGCCGGCACCGTATGCCCCCCCGCGGGCGCTGGGCGGCGGGCTCCCGGGGGGTTTTTTTTTTTTTTTGCTGGTGTGTTTCCGCTGCCGGGGGGTTGTGTTTGTTTCCCGGGGCGGTGGTCGGTGGTCGGTGGGTTTTGGGGACGGAGGCTTGGGGTTTACACCTATACGGTCACCGGCACTGCGCCATGTCCGAATGCCACGGCGAACGTTACAGTCACGATCAGCGCCATGCCTGATGCGGGCATCAATGGAGGATTGACCTTGTGTTCTTCGAGCCCGACCACCGCGCTAAGTACCGGGCTGAACGGGACACCGATCCAGGCGGCATGTGGACGGCACCTGGTGGTGGAGCATCGAACGGCACCTTCACACCAAGCGTCAGTCCCACCGGTATCTACACCTACACCGTGAATGGCATTGCGCCGTGCCCCGCCGTCTCCGCCACCGTCGATGTGAGCGTAATGACCAACCCGAATGCCGGCACGCCAGGCAATGCAACCGTGTGCGCCTCCGATGCAGCGATCCTGCTCTTCGGAGAACTCGGAGGAACACCGGATGCCGGTGGAACGTGGAGCGGGCCTTCGCCAGTCATCGGCGGACAATACGACCCTGCTACGATGAACCCCGGCGTGTACACCCTGCACCATCACGGTGCCGCCGCCCTGCGTGAACGCCAGCAGCACCGTCACGATAATCGAAGTGGTTCCTCCGAACGCGGGCACCGATGGCGCCATCACGCTCTGCATCAGCAGCCCGGCCACCTCGCTCTTCGCGGCGCTCGGTGGCGCGCAAGCCGGTGGATCCTGGAGCGGGCCATCGCCAGTGGTTGGCGGCATGTTCAATCCGGCGACGATGACGGCAGGCGTGTACACCTACACGGTGAACGGCACAACGCCATGTCCCAACGACCAGAGCACTGTTACGGTGAGTGTGGTAGCCGCGCCCAACGCGGGCACACCAGGGAACGCAACGCTCTGCGCTACCGATGCCTCTAATGACCTCTTCGCAGAGCTCGGCGGAACACCCGATCTCGGCGGCGCATGGAGTGGTCCTTCGCCAGTCATCGGTGGACAATACGACCCTGCTACGATGAACCCCGGCGTGTACACCTACACCATCACGGTGCCTCCACCCTGCGTGAACGCCAGCAGCAGCGTCACGATAATCGAAGTGGCGCCGCCGAACGCAGGCACCGATGGCGGGATCACGCTCTGCATCAGCAGCCCGGCCACCTCGCTCTTCGCGGCGCTCGGTGGCGCGCAAGCCGGTGGATCTTGGAGCGGGCCTTCGCCAGTGGTCGGCGGCATGTTCAATCCGGCGACGATGACGGCAGGTGTTTACACCTACACGGGTGAA
>JADJTW010000019.1 GCA_016710965.1 Flavobacteriales bacterium | reverse complement strand
TTTTTCCGGGTACTTCAACGCCAGGCGACGATAGGTTTCAATGGCCTTGGGCAAGTTGCCTTGCTTGGCATAGATGCGCGCCAAGGTCTCGGTAACGAGCCCGACGGTGTCGTCGAGGCTCCGTTTTCCGGCTTCCTGCGGAGCGAAGAATGCCGGACGTGGAGGTGGGGCAGGATTGGCCTGTTGTATGAAGCGGTCGAGGAGTTCTGCGGTGTCCAGTCGCTCAAACGGGGCTGCCGGGGCAGCGTTGGAGTCGACCATAGGGGGGGCGACCGCGGTTGAGACGCCGGCGGTAACGGGTGTTATGGGCGGGGCAGCATTCGCCTGGTCGAGCCAATCGGTGAAGCTCAGTCGGGCATTGACCGGAACTACGGTATGGGCCGGCTTCGGCTCCGGGAT
This sequence comes from Flavobacteriales bacterium, assembly GCA_016710965.1. Lineage (GTDB taxonomy): Bacteria > Bacteroidota > Bacteroidia > Flavobacteriales_F > PHOS-HE28 > PHOS-HE28. The sequence continues at coordinate 27,278 of JADJTW010000019.1, read as the reverse complement.
GATAGGTTGATCGGAGAGCTCCCTTCTTCCCTGCGCTCTCGGAGGCTCAACGGCCGATAGCTGCTCCCGTAGCGTGAGGTCATAGGCACCGGCCAACGCCGATCGCATGATCTGCTCCTCGAGTTCTTCGCCCAGAGGATCGGTTCCATTCGCGGAGGCTCGAACCACCGGTTCTTCCGTCGCAGGCGATTCCTCTATCGCCTCCGGGGCGGCCAGTTCGTCGGGAATCTCGATCACCGGGTACGAAGGCGCTCGTTCCATAGGCTCCTCCATAACGATGGGGCTTGCCGTCGAAGTCGGTGCCGTTTTCGCAGTCTGGGTCTTCACCACCTGAAGCTTGACAGGTGGCGGAGGTGGCGTGGTTACCAGATCATAGAGCACCGAACGCGACGGCAGATGGGCAGCAGTGGTCCGAAGGGTCTCGTCGAAGAGCACATCGCCGCTGATTCGGTCGCCGACCGTGCGCAGCAATTGAGCACCGCTGAACCAGGGGTATTTCTCCGCCAGCGATTTCAAGCCGACGAGGTCCTCCCTGGCCATGCGGGCGGGCTCTTCGAGCAAGCGTGCCAGTCGTTCGCGTTCCATCACCAGTTCCCCAAAGTGCGATCGAAGATATCCTGTGCAAGCTGCTTGCTGATCTCAGCGACCAATTGTTCCTCTACTGCCGTGAGGTCCGTGGCGCTATCATAGTCTGCGAACCTGCTCACGGTGAATTCGCCGTTCTTCCTGGGTTCCAGCGTGTTCACATAGGCTACGCTCAATGTGATCGTGAGGCGGTTGAGCGCGGCGGTCTCGTTGGCCTGGATGTTCACGGGTTGAACGTCGTAGCCTGTGATGCTGCCGCTGTACTGCACATCGCCGTTCTCGCGGGCCAGCTTCAGCGGCGTTTGCGCCAGCAGGAGGTCGCGTACAGTCTCGGTGCATACCTGCGCGCTGTTCGGCGTGGCCAGTGGCGCCCGGGCCTGGAAGAGCTCGACGGTCATGGTACGCGCATTCCCAACGTCGCCGCCGGTGAACGAGTAATTGACCCGGCATGCCCCTGCGAGCAGCACGAGGAGGAAGGCAGTGAATGGCTTCACGATAGGCCGTATTCCTTGATCTTCCGATAGAGCGTGCGCTCGCTGATCCCCAATTCCCTGGCCGCGCTCTTGCGCCTGTTGCGATGCTTGGTAAGCGCTTTCGCGATGAGTTCCTTTTCCTTCTCGGAAATGCTCAGCGTCTCCTCTACCTCGGTATGCTCCACGTCCTCGTGGGCCGAACGGGAGGCAGGAACGATGCTTACCGTGCCGTGCGGTTGCTGCATCTCTGGGTGCATGATCTCGTCGCGGTAGACGGGCGGCATCGGTCGAGCAGGCATGGCCAAAGGCTGTCCGTTGCTCAAGGCTTGCACCTGTTCCTTCAGCGCATTCAAGTCGTTCTTCATATCGAAGAGGAACTTGAAGACGAGCTCGCGTTCGTTGATGTTCTCCAAGGTGCCTCCTCCGTTCCCCGAGGCGGGAACAAGCGCCGTGGTCTGTTCCGGCAGGTAACCGCGCAAAGTGGGACCGTCGATCTCGCGCGTGCGTTCGATCACGCTCATCTGCTCCACGATGTTGCGCAACTGGCGCACATTGCCCGGCCAGCGGTAGTCCACTAGCAGCTGTTGCGCTTCTTCGGTGAGGGTGATGACCGGCGCCTTGTATTTCGTCGCCGCCTGCTGGGCGAAATAGCGGAAGAGCAGGTGGATGTCCTCGCGTCGCTCGCGCAGCGCGGGTATGTGTATGGGCACCGTATTGAGCCGGTAGTAGAGGTCCTCGCGGAAGGTGCCTTTCTGCACGGCTTGCAGCATGTTCACGTTGGTGGCCGCCACAACGCGCACATTGGTCTTCTGCGCCTTGCTGCTGCCCACGCGGATGAACTCGCCCGTTTCCAGCACGCGCAGCAGGCGCACTTGGGTGGTCAGAGGCAATTCACCCACTTCGTCCAGGAAGAGCGTGCCTTCGTTGGCGGTCTCGAAGTAGCCCTTGCGTGCCTCGTGCGCACCGGTGAAGGATCCCTTTTCATGGCCGAAGAGCTCGCTGTCGATGGTGCCCTCTGGAATGGCCCCGCAGTTCACGGCGTGGTATGGGCCGTGCTTTCGAACACTATAGGCATGGATGATCTTGCTCATCACCTCCTTGCCCACCCCGCTCTCGCCTTGGATGAGCACGCTGAGGTCGGTGGATGCCACCTGCACGGCGATCTCGATGGCGCGGTCCAGCAATGGGGAGCCGCCTACGATCTCGAAGCGCTGCTTGATGGGTTGCACGTTCATGGGCCAACGACTTTTTCGTTCAACACCTCCAGTACCGCGCCCTGCAAGCTGCCAGGGGAGGCATGCGCAATACGAGCATGCACGACCATGCCCGGCCTCAAGTCGATATCATTATGCACACGCGGCACGATCACCACGCTGTTCTGCGTGTTGCGACCATAAAGGTGTTCGGCGCTGCGCTTGCTCACGCCTTCGATCAAAACAGCATGGGCCTGGCCCAAATAGCTCGCTAGGCGTTCAGCGCTCTTGCACTTCTGCAGGTCGATCACCTCTTGCAAGCGGCGGCCCTTGATGTCCTCGGGCACATCGTCGGGGTACTTGCGCGCGGCCAATGTCTTGGGCCGCTCGCTGTACTTGAACATGAAGGCCATGTCGTAGCCCACTTCTTCGATGAGCGAGAGCGTCTGGCGATGGTCCTCTTCCGTCTCACCGCAGAAACCAGTGATGATGTCCGTGCTGATGGCGCAATCGGGCATGTATTGACGAATGCTGGCGATGCGTTCCAGGTACCACTCACGATCGTAGCCCCGGTTCATGCGCTGCAGCACCTCGCTGCTGCCGCTCTGCACAGGCAAGTGGATGTACTTGCAGATGTTGCCGTAGCGCGACATCACCGCCAGCACTTTGTCGGTCATGTCCTTGGGGTGGCTGGTGCTGTAACGGATGCGCAGGGTAGGGCAGGCGAGGGCGACCATTTCCAACAGGTCGGCGAAATCAACGGTTGCCAATGCGTTGACGTTGTGTCGACCCTTAGCGTCGACGCTACGGGTGCCATTGGCAACCGCTGTGGTTATCGACCCTGTCTGGTGCCATTTGTACGAATCGACATTCTGGCCCAGCAGCGTCACCTCCTTGTAGCCATCGCGCACCAACTGCCGACATTCACTTGTGATGCTAACCGCATCACGGCTGCGCTCGCGGCCACGCGTGAATGGCACCACGCAGAAGGCGCACATGTTGTCGCAGCCGCGCATGATGGTGACGAATGCTGTTACGCCGTTCGTGTCCAGGCGCACCGGCTCGATCTCTCCATAGGTCTCTTCGCGGCTCAGGATCACGTTCACCGCTTTCTGCCCCGTGCCCACCTTCTCCAGCAGCTCGGGCAGGGTACGGTAGGCGTCGGGGCCCACCACCAGGTCCACCACTTTCTTCTTCTCCAACAGGTCCTCCCGCATGCGCTCGGCCATGCAGCCCAGCACACCCACCTTCAGGTCGCGGTTGCGCGCCTTCAGGTTGTTCATCTCGTTGATGCGCTGCATCACGGTGTACTCGGCCTTTTCGCGGATGCTGCACGTGTTGAGCAGCACCAGGTCGGCCTCCTCAGCTGTCTTCACGGGGGTGTAGCCGTCCTTGGCCAGGATGCTCGCCACGACTTCGCTGTCGCTCACGTTCATCTGGCAGCCGTAGCTCTCGATATAGACCCGCTTGTTCACACCACTCGGAAAGGATCGCAAAAGTAGCGGGATAGCGGGTGCTGACAACGTGGCAGCTATCCGCACTAGGAGGCCTGAACTACTTCGCTTTCTCCTCTTCCTTCAGCAGTTTCCCATCCGGTGCGAAGTCCAGTTCGGCCTTTTTCGTTTCGGTCTTCACGCGCACTCTGTAGAACGAGGCCTGCTGCGGCGATGCATGTTCTTCGGCGTCCGCGATCTTCCACTTGCCGTACTTGCTGCGCTCCAAGGCAGCGGTCACCGCCGCGGGCAATTCGCCCTTCTTCACGTTGTGCTCGGTGCGTACCCAGGCGCCTTCGGCTGTGTAGTACGCGCGATAGGTCTCATCCTTCAGCCTGAACTCGGCCTTGAAGTGCTTCTTGCCCTCCTTCCACTCCTTCACCACCGCCCCGGCGTAGGTGCTGTTCAAGTGCGTGCGGGCGGCAGCGGGTGGATTCACTTTCGTCTGCCCTGAGGCGCAGAAGGACGTCGTTAGGAAGGTGACGGCTAGGACGGTGCGATTGAACATGAGCACGCAAGGTAGGCGCGCTCACTTCTTGCCGATGAACTCCAGGCTGACCGAGTTGATGCAATAGCGCAGTCCTGTCGGTTCCGGGCCATCGTCGAACACGTGGCCGAGGTGCGCGCCGCAGCGGCCGCAGGTGGTCTCAGTGCGCACCATGCCGAAGGCGTGGTCCTCGTGGTACACAATGGCATCCTTGCGCTCGGGCTGGAAGAAGCTGGGCCAGCCGCAACTGCTTGCGAACTTGCTGTCAGCCTGGAAAAGCACGTTGCCGCAAGCGGCGCAGGCGTAGGTGCCAATGCCCTCGAAGTCCCAGTACTTGCCCGTGAAGGCACGCTCTGTCCCTTTTTCGAAGGCGATGTAGTAGAGGTCCTCGGGCAGGAGCTTCTTCCATTCGCTCAAGGGCACGTTGAGCCGGGCGGTATCGGTGTGCGAGTAGTAGGGATTGTTGCTGTGATCGTATTGGCTACTGCTGTCCATGGTAGGGTTCTTCTGAGCGGCCTGTCCGTTGGAATTGCCACATGCCGTGAGCATGAGCGTTGAAGCGAGCAGGAGGGGAATGGTGTTGATCGTTCGCATGCCCGCCTGTCGGTGAAGATCGTCGTTCATGACAAAGGTCTTTGGTGAAGACCTGCGATCGTGCCTTTCGGTCCGGATCACGGGGTGGGATCCCCGCCTTGTCGAAGTGTTGAAAATTTCCTTCCCCTTTAGGGGAAGTGGAATGGGATCCGGCGAAGGTTGACCGGAACAGCGGAATGGTGCCCTTTATTTGCCGCCCTCAAAACCTTCGAGGAAGCATGGCCAAGAAGATGTCCTCATCCCGCCCAAGCGGGAAAGCAAGTGGTGATCTGGTGATCGTGGAGTCGCCAGCGAAGGCGAAGACTATCGAGAAGTATCTCGGGGAGGGATTCACGGTGCTTAGCAGCTATGGTCATGTGCGGGACCTTCCGGAGCGTGAACTGAGCGTGGACGTGGAGCACGGCTTCGAGCCCACCTACATCATCCCCGACGACAAGAAGGACCGCTTGCGCCAGCTTCAGAAGGAGGCGGACAAAGCGGCCACGGTGTGGCTGGCAACTGATGAGGACCGCGAGGGGGAGGCCATCAGCTGGCACCTCAAGGAGGCCTTGCAGCTCAAGGATGAAAAGGTGAAGCGCATCACTTTCAACGAGATCACCAAGTCGGCAGTGACCAAGGCGATGGAGAATCCGCGCAACATCGACATCCATCTGGTGGATGCGCAGCAGGCACGGCGCGTCCTGGACCGATTGGTCGGTTATGAACTGAGCCCGATCCTCTGGCGCAAGGTGAAGCCCAGCCTGAGCGCCGGCCGTGTGCAGAGCGTGGCTGTACGCCTGATCGTTGAACGCGAGCGCGAGATCCTCAGCTTCGAGAGCAAGAGCGCCTTCCGAGTAACAGCGGTTCTTGCAACTGGCAGCGGCTCCAGCGTGAAGGCCGAATTGCCCACGCGCTTCGCCACAGAGGATGAGGCACGCACCTTCCTGCAAGGCTGCATCGGATCCACGTACACGATCAATGCAGTGGAGAAGAAGCCCGGTAAGCGCTCGCCTGCCGCGCCCTTCACTACCAGTACGCTACAACAGGAGGCTTCGCGCAAGATCGGTTACGGTGTGGAGCGCACCATGCGCATTGCACAGGGCCTGTACGAGCAGGGGCATATCACCTACATGCGTACCGATTCGGTGAACCTGGGCGAACAGGCCATCGCGGCAGCAGCAGCACAGATCGGTTCGCAGTACGGCGAACGTTACAGCAAACCGCGCCGCTTCACCAGCAAGAGCAAGGGCGCGCAAGAGGCGCACGAAGCCATTCGACCAGTGGACATGGCTGTCCGCACAGCCGGCGCAGACAAGGATGCCGAGCGCCTCTACGATCTTATTTGGAAGCGGACGCTAGCGAGCCAGATGGCCGAAGCCGAGCTGGAGAAAACGACCGTCAACATCGCCATCAGCGGAAGGCCTGGCGAACAGCTCGTGGCGCAGGGCGAGGTGATCCTCTTCGATGGCTTCTTGAAGGTGTACCTAGAGGGCCGGGACGATGATGGCGATGAGGAACAGGAAGGCTTGCTGCCGGAGATGAAGCAAGGAGAGGTGCTCGGCCTGCAGGAGATGGCCGCCACGCAGCGCTTCGAACGGCCGGCACCACGCTACACCGAAGCCAGCTTGGTGAAGAAGCTGGAGGAACTCGGAATCGGTCGACCGTCGACCTATGCCCCCACGATCACCACCGTGCAGAAGCGCGGGTACGTGGTGAAGGAGAACCGCGACGGAACACCACGCGCATACCGCATCCTGAAGCTTGCTGATGATTCGATCGCGGACACCACGGCTTCGGAGAACACGGGCGTGGAGAAGCAAAAGCTCTTTCCCACCGATATCGGCATGGTGGTGAACGACTTCCTCGTGGAGCATTTCCCGGTCATCGTAGACCTGAACTTCACGGCCAAGGTGGAGGAGGAGTTCGACGTGATCGCCGAAGGGAAGGAGAACTGGCGCGAGATGATCGCTCGTTTCTACAAGCCTTTCCACGCCACCATCGGCACCGTGAAAGATTCGGCGGAGCGCGCCACTGGAGCCCGGCTCTTGGGCCTCGATCCGGTGAGCGGCAAGCCGATCAATGCGCGCATCGGTCGCTTCGGCCCCATGATCCAGATCGGATCGGTGGAAGACGAGGAGAAACCGAAGTTCGCAAGCCTGCGCAAGGACCAGAGCATCGGGACGATCACGCTGCAAGAGGCGCTGGACCTGTTCAAATTGCCGCGCACCCTCGGTGAGCGCGATGGCGAAGTATGCACCGTGGGCATCGGCCGCTTCGGGCCCTATGTGAGGTTGGGTAGTACATACGCCAGCCTCACCGCCGAGGATGATCCACTGGAGATCGGCCTTGCCAGGGCCGTGGAGCTGATCGACCTGAAGAAGGTGGCGAACGCCACGCGCGATCTGGGCGAATTGGAGGGTGACATGATCGTTGTGGGTCGAGGCCGCTTCGGGCCCTATGTGAAGTACAAGAGCACCTACGCCAACATACCCAAGACCGAGGACCCCGATACCATCACCTTGGAACGTGGTACTGAGCTTATCCAAGCCAAGCTCGCCGGCGCGCGTCAGAATATCCTCAAGGAATACAGCGGCTCGCCGATCCAAGTGGTCGCAGGCCGCTATGGTCCTTACGTTACCGATGGCAAGAAGAACGCGAACCTGCCGAAGGACAAGAAGCCGGAAGAGTTGACGTTGGAAGAAGCCACCGCGATGATCGGAGCAGCACCAGCGAAGAAAGGAGGCGGCCGCAAGACGGCGCGCAAGCGGGCGTCAGTGAAGCGCTCCTGAAGAGAGTGGTGGATGCCAACAGCGCCTTGTGCGCAGATGATGGTGGTCGCATCGCGCCATCGCTCGACGGCGACCTCAACTTCGCTGACCGGTCGACCGTCGGCCGAAAGCCCCTTCCCGCGCGATGGACATCAGCATCTATTTCAAGCCTTCGGAGCGCTTCGGCCAAAGTCGGCCCGAATGGCGAGCGCATACGCTGGGAGACAATACGCTCTTCCACACCACGGGAAGGGGATTCCCGGCGCTCGAGGGCGCACAGCTCGCTCTTTTCGGTGTGATCGATGACCCCGGCCACGCGCGGCCCCGGCACTGCGTGGAAGCACCTGACGCCGTCCGCGAGGAATTGTATCAGCTCCACATCCCCGCCAGTGATCTGCGCCTCGTTGATCTTGGTGATATCCATCCGGGCGCCAGTGCCGGCGATACACAGCATGCCGTCGCAGAGACGCTCGCCGAATTGATGCGCAGGAACATCGTGCCCATCCTCATCGGCGGCGGGCAGGGCCACACGTTCTCGCAATACCTGGCCTATGAAATGCTCGAGCGTACAGCCAATCTGGTTTGCGTTGACAGTCGCTTCGATCTGGGCGAGCCCGGCCAGGGCCTGGCCGACACCAGCTATCTCAGTCACATCGTCCTGCGCCAGCCCAACTACTTGTTCAACTACAGCAATCTTGGTTTCCAGACCTACCTGGTCGATCAGCCCGGCATCGAGCTGATGGAACGGCTTCTCTTCGATGTCCATCGCTTGGGCGAACTACGTACGACCATCGCTGACGCCGAGCCGGTGCTCCGAAATGCCGATACGTTGAGCGTGGATCTTTCATCCGTGCGACGCGGCGACGCACCTGGCACAACACGGCCAGGGCCGAACGGATTCCATGCGGAGGAAGTCTGCCAGTTGATGCGCTATGCCGGTGTCAGCGAGAAGATCACGTCCGTCGGGATCTATGAGATGGACCCCGCTCGTGACGTGGAGGGCATCACGGCACAGCTTGTGGCCCAGATGGTCTGGTGCTTCCTGGATGGTTTCCGCAGCCGAACAAACGACCTTCCCTGGCTGGATCGTAAGCGATTCACACGATTCAGGATCCCCATCCGGGGCCACGAGCAGGAACTGGTCTTCTACAAAAGCAATGTGAGCGACCGGTGGTGGATGGACATTCCATACAGGGCAGAGCAGGAGGCACGATTCGAGCGGCACCATCTGGTACCGTGCTCATACGGCGATTATCAGCTGGCCTGCCGGGAGGAAGTGCCGGACCGTTGGTGGCGTACATTCCAGAAATTGGCCTAGGCAGGACGGCGTTCTTCACCGGATCCCAGTCCTTGGCACGGTCCGTTGGAATTTGGTCGGTAACCGGAATTGCTATATTGGCGCCGGTTCTGAGGGCGGGTCTTGCCCGTACCTCAGCACACAAGGCTCCAACCCGAACGGAACAACAGCATGAGGGGGATAATCACCGCAGCTTTCTGCGCGGCCGTGGCGAGCGTTTCGTTCGCTCAACAGGACCCGCAGTTCACCCAGTACATGTTCGATCGTCTGTCGATCAACCCGGCAGTGGCGGGCACCTCCGGCCAGTTGTGCGGAACGTTGCTACTCAGGCAGCAATGGACTGGATTCGATGGCGCGCCGAAGACGGCGCTTCTGAACGTTCAAGCCCCGATCACGCGGATAAGCAGTGGTGTCGGTCTTTCGGTCTACCTCGATGAGCTCGGTCAGCAAAAGAGCACCTACGCCCGATTCCACTATTCCTTCCATCGGAAGATCGGCGCTGGCAAGCTCGGCATAGGCTTGATGGCCGGCATGATGAGCCACAACCTTGGCAATGACTGGCAGGCTACCGACGGGGTGCCCGGCGATGCGGCAATCCCCGGCAATGGAAACAGCGACATGGGGTGGGACTTGGCCGGTGGCCTGTACTACGTGAGCCCAACCATCTGGGCAGGCATTTCAAGCACGCACCTCACCGAGGTCGAATTGCGCAACGTCAGCATACAGCAACGCCGTCACTACTTCGTGCAAGCGGGCTATGATTGGAAACTGAAGAACGACCCGAAGTACGTCATCCAGCCCAGTGTGCTCATGAAGAGCGATGGGACCTCTACGCAGTTCGACATCACTGGCACCTTCCTCTATAATAACATGGTTTGGCTGGGCGTTTCGTACCGTACCGAGGATGCTATCGCTCCGCTCTTGGGCTATCAGTTCAAGCCCACGCCGAAGTCGATGCTGAAGATCGGGTACAGCTATGACGTCACCACCTCACAACTGAAGAACTACAGTAGCGGAAGCCACGAGATCATGCTCAATTACTGCATGACCATTGTGAAACCACCTGATGTCGAGCGGCACCGGGGCGTCCGATTCCTTTGAACCAGACCGAAACCTACCAACCTAACCTGCCGTAAAGTGCCTCGTCAAAGGTGTTCGCTTACCCGAACCTACTCGCGACAAGGGTCCCTGCAAGGAAGAACCGAACGGCATAACAGGAAGAACATGCTACGTCCCATCTTGTATCTCGGCGCCATTGGCTTGCTGGCGAGCTGTGGCGGTGGCGGTCAAGGTCAATTGACCGGCGCTTTAGGAAGGCCTGGCTGGTACCAGGTAGACCCATACGGGATGAACTACATCCCCATGGGCAGCTATGTCATGGGGCCAAGCGACCAAGATGTGCCCTACGCTATGGTGACCAAGAGCAAGACCGTCTCGGTGCAGGCGTTCTATATCGACCAGACGGAGATCACCAACAATGAGTACCGGCAGTTCGTGTACTATGTGCGCGACTCCATTGCCAAGCGAATCCTAGGCGATGAGGACATTGGCGAGCACATCATCTCGGAAGACGAATTCGGTGAGGAAATCGACCCTCCTGTGATTAACTGGCGAGAACGGATCAACTGGTACGGCGATGAGGAGCGTGAGGCATTAGCCGATATGTTCTTGAGCGAGAGCGAGCGATTCTACCGTCGCAAGGAGATCGACACGCGGAAGTTGATGTTCGAGTATTACTGGATCGACTTGAAGGAAGCCGCCCGCAAAGGCAGCCCCAGCAATTGGGCTCGCGATCTGGATTTGAGCTACACCAACGTGAAGGGCCAGAACAACGGTATCCGCGGGCACAGCGATCGCAGTAAGTTCATCATCAAGGAGGTCATCAACGTCTACCCCGATACGCTCGTTTGGGTGCATGACTTCACGTACTCCTTCAACGAGCCGATGACCGAGAATTACTTCTGGCACCCGGCCTATGATGACTACCCCTTGGTGGGCGTTACCTGGGTCCAGGCCACGGCCTTCAATGTTTGGCGCACCCAGCTCATGAACAGTTGGCTGCAGAGCATTGGCGAGTCCTTCGTGAACCGTTTCCGCCTGCCCACGGAGGCTGAATGGGAGTACGCGGCACGCGGAGGTCTGGACCAAGCTCCGTATCCATGGGGTGGTCCGTATGTGCGCAATCGCCAGGGTTGTTTCCTCGGGAACTTCAAACCGCTGCACGGCAACTATGTTGATGATGGTGGTTTCCACACCGTACCCGTGGACAGCTACACGCCGAACGACTACGGTCTGTACCAAATGAGCGGGAATGTGGCCGAGTGGACGAGCACGGCGTTCGACGAGAGCGTGTACGATTTCGATCACGACCTCAACCCCGAGTACAGCTATGACGCGCTGGCCACCGACGCTCCTTCGCTCAAGCGCAAGGTGATCCGTGGCGGCTCATGGAAGGACATTGGCTATTACATGCAGACCGGTACGCGCAGTTACGAGTACCAGGACACCACCAAGGCCTATATCGGCTTCAGGTCCGTGATGACCTACTTGGGCCGCGGCAAAGCGGTAAATGCAGAGGACCTTTAGACTTACGACGGCGACCGTTACCGAACCAGCGCGGGCGCATTCATAAGACCATTCCCAACTTCAGACGAACCCCCTAAAACGCAAGGAAGAACGATGAAACCCGGCAGCAAGAAGTGGAAGAACTTCATGGCTAAACTGTACGGAATAGGTGCAGCGGTCGTGATCGTAGGTGCTCTCTTCAAGATCCAGCACTGGCCGTTGGCCAGCTTTTTCCTGATCCTCGGTCTGAGCACCGAGGCCATCATCTTCTTCTTCTCCGCCTTCGAGCCGCCGCACGAGGATCCGGATTGGAGCTTGGTGTACCCCGAGCTTGCCACTGGCGAGAAGTCCGAAGGCGATGATTTCAAGAAGGAGGACCAGCGCTCGATCACCGAGCAGTTGGATGACATGCTCGAGAGCGCCAAGATCGAGCCCGAGCTCATCGCCAGCCTGGGTGATGGCATGCGAAGCCTGAGCGATCAGGCCAAGCAGATGGGCCAGATCACCGGAGCCGCATCGGCAACCAATGAATACGCAAGCAGCCTGAAGGATGCCGCAGGCAAGGTGAACACGCTGAGCGATAGCTATGCGAAAGCCAGCGAGAGCCTCGTGGGACTCACCCAGAACGTGGAGGCAGGCCGCAGCGCTGGCGAAGGCTTGAAGCAGATGAGCACCAATCTCACTGCGCTCAACGAGATGTACGAGCTGCAGCTGAAGACCAGCCGCCAGAAGCTCGAAGCCGCCAACCAGATGTTCGAAGGCATGGGCGAGATGCTCACCAACTTGAAGAACTCGGTGGACGACACCAAGCGCTACAAGGAGAACATCGCTGTGCTCAGCGACAATCTCGCGAAGCTCAACACGGTGTACGGCAACATGCTCGCCGCCATGACCATCCGCTGATCGGCAACGCAGACCAGCTAACCAAGGCCCTAAACCAAAACAGGTCTATCAGAGATGGCAAGTGGCAAATTGTCGCCCAGGCAGAAGATGATCAACATGATGTATCTCGTGTTGACGGCTCTGCTTGCGCTGAACGTTTCGAAGGAGATCCTGGACAGCTTCGTGACCATCAACAATGGTCTGGAGACTACCAAGCTGTCGCTCAAGGACAAAGTGGACGCACAGTACAAGACCTTCGAGGAATATGCGAAGGAGAAGCCCGATAAGTACGGTGCGGCTTGGACCCAGGCCCAAGGCGTTAAGACGGCCGGACAAGCGCTGATTGCCTATATCGACACCATCAAGGCGCGAGTGATCAAGGAGGCTGAGGGAATCCCGCGCGACAGCGTAGTGCTGCCCGATGGCCGGATCATTGACCTAGCCAAGGTGAACAAGAAGGACAGCAATGACGAGATCACGAACCTGATGATCGGCGACGAACCGGCGAAGCCCAAGGATGAGCCCTATTCCGCAGTGGACCTGCATCGGCAGCTGGAGGCTTTCAAGACCCAAGTGAAGGCCATGCGCCCTGACGATCCCGACTTCACGGCTTCCATGGACCGCATCTTCGACTTCAGTGATCGCGTGGATGCATCGGGCACCATGAATACGTGGGAGAGCATCAATTTCTACCATGTGCCGCTCGCAGCGGGCATCACCCTGATGAGCAAGATCCAGAGCGATGTGCGCAACGCCGAAGGCGAAGTGGTGAAGCGCATGCTCGATGCGGTGGAAGGCAAGAGCTTCAAGTTCAACAAGCTCACCGCCATCATCCGCCCGCTGAGCAGTGCGGTGACGGTTGGGAGCAAGTACCAAGCGGAGATCTTCCTTGGTGCCTATGACGACCAGAACATCCCGGAAGTGTGGATCTGCGGCCCCGGCGCTCGGGTGGATACAACAGCCAATCCGATGGCGATCGTAGGCGAGGCCATCAAGCTGCCCATGAACGGCGCTCGTGCCCAATTGGAACAGGCGGCGAGCAGCGCGGGCCTGAAGACAGTGAACGGGATCATCAAGTTCAAACCCGTCGGTGGCGATTGGGAGATCCAGCCCTTCACCGCGGAATATGATGTGGCAGCCCCGACCTTGGTTGTAAGCCCCACCAAGATGAACGTGTTCTATCGCGGTGTGGACAACCCGGTGAGCGTGAGCGTCTCAGGCTACATCGACAAGAACATCGCGGCTTCCACCAACTACGGTACGCTCAGTCGCTCCGCTGATGGGTACATCATGCGCCCCGGCAAGGAAAGCGAGGCCATCATCAGCGCCACGGTCACCAATCCGGATGGTACCAAGAAGCCCATGCCGGGCATGAAGTTCCGGGTGAAGAACGTTCCCAACCCACAGCCCTTCTTCGGCGGGAAGAGCATCAATGATGAAACCATCAAGAAGACGGAGCTCACTGCTGCGGCCGGTGTGATCGCCAAGATGGTCGACTTCGACTTCGACCAAATTCGAAGTGGTGGAGTTCAAGCTTACCATGATCGTCAGTGGTACCCCGATCGAGAAGATGACCAAGGGGCCAGCCGTGAGCAGCGACATGAAGGAAATGCTCGCCAAGGCCAAGCCCGGCCAGAAGGTGTTCATCGAAGGCATCAAGGCCCGTGGCCCCGATGGCACGGTTCGTAACCTGGGCGCGTTATCCTTCAAAGTGCTCTAACCAAATCGCTTACACCGATGAGGACCATGAAGAACCTGTTGCTGACGATGGCCCTGGCGGTCGTCGCCTTCTGTGCCGCGCCATCGGCGAAGGCCCAAACGGTGCTGGATGGTGCTTTCATCAAGGAGCACACGAAGACCAAGCGTGTGGTGCCATACACCCACATCCGTGAAGCGGACGTTATGTGGGCACGACGCGTATGGCGCACCATTGACCTGCGGGAGAAGATGAACCACCCGCTGTACTATCCGACCGAAGCCATCAACGATCGCAAGAGCCTGTTCGACGTGATCCGGCAGGGCCTTCTCGTGGACGGTTCCATCACGGCGTACGATGCGGGGCCGCTTCTCACGGACGATGAGTTCCGAAAGCCACTGCTGCGTTCTCAGATCGAGGAGATGTTCACCCGCGTGGACACGCAGTACACCGAGTCGCTCACCACGGGCGACATGGAAATGGTGGTGCAGAACATCAGCCTCGAGAGCCGCGATGTCAAGATGTACAAGTTGAAGGAGGACTGGATCTTTGACAAGCAGCGAAGCACGCTTGACATCCGCATCATCGGGATCGCTCCCATGAAGGAGATGCGAGGCGAAGACGGCGAGGTGCGCGGCTATGCTCCGATGTTCTGGCTGTACTACCCTGAGTGCCGCTACGTCTTCGCGAACTGGGACGCCTTCAACCGTGAGAACGACGCCGAGCGCCGGAGCTACGAGGACATCTTCTGGAAGCGCCAGTTCAGCAGCTATATCACCAAGTGGAGCAACGTCTACGACCGGGGCATCAGCGACTACAAGACCGGTCTGGATGCCTTGCTCGAAGGCGAAGAGATCAAGCAGAGCCTCTTCGAGTTCGAACACGACCTCTGGAATTTCTGATCCCCAGCGACCAACGCATCATTCCGAAGCCCCGGCCACCGGGGCTTCGCTATTTTCGCGCGCTTTTTCCGTGCTGAGCGCAAGCGATGATCACAGTTTCCGGTCTTACCCTCCACTTCGGCCCACGGCCGATGTTCGACGATATCTCCTTCTTCATCGGGAGCGAGGACCGTATCGGCCTGGTAGGCCGTAATGGTGCCGGGAAGAGCACATTGCTGAAGATCATGGCCGGGCAACAGCCCTTCGACACCGGGGCGATTGGCAAGCCGAAGGAACTCACTTTGGGCTATCTGCCACAGGAAATGGCCCACAACCTGGAGCTCACGCCATGGCAGGTGGCCGAGAAGGCCTTTGAGGAAGCCATCAAGCTCAACGCTTCGTTGGAGCGGATCGAGAAGGAGTTGGAGAAGGCCACAACGGACGAAGAGGCAATCGAGCTGGCCACATTGCTGGCCCATGCGCACGAGCGACTGAACACCATCGGAGCCGCTGATCACGACATGCAGATCGAGCGGATGCTCAAAGGCATCGGATTCGTGGAGAAGGACATGCACCGCCTCATGAGCGAAATGAGCGGGGGCTGGCGCATGCGAGCCGAGCTGGCGCGTCTGCTGCTGATCCAGCCCGACCTTTTGCTCCTGGATGAGCCAACGAACCACCTTGATCTACCCGCGATCCAATGGCTGGAGGATCTGCTGCGTACCTACCCTGCGGCGCTGGTGCTCATCAGCCACGACAAGACCTTCCTGGACCGATTGACCAAACGCACGCTTGAGGTGATCGGTGGCAAGCTCATCGATCGCAAGGTGCCGTGGAGCCAGTTCGTCGAGTTGCGCAAAATGGAACGCGAGCAACAGGCTTCGGCGGCGAAGGACCAGCAGCGCTACATCAAGGAAACCACCGACCTGATCAACAAGTTCAGGGCGAAGGCCAGCAAGGCTGCGTTCGCGCAGAGCTTGATCACCAAACTCGACAAGCTCGAGCGCATCGAAGTGGATGACGAGGACCTGCGCAAGATGCTGGTGAAGTTCCCACCTGCACCCACCAGCGGCAAGATCGTGGCCGAGGTGAAGGGTGTGAGCAAAACCTATCCCGACAGGAAACGGCCAAACGAGGAGAAGGAGATCTTCCGGAACGCTGAGTTGACCATCGCAAAAGGGGAGCACCTTGCCCTTGTAGGTGCGAACGGCACAGGCAAGAGCACCCTGGTCCGCATGATCATGGGTGAGGAGCCCTACGAAGGAGAGATCAAACTGGGCCACAACGTCATCGTCGGCTATTACGCGCAGGACATGCCCGAGCGCATGGATCCGGCCGGTACGGTGATGGAGACCGCGGAATACGCCGCCAGCGAGGACAATCGGCCGCGCATCCGTGCCATGCTCGGCGCGTTCATGTTCAGCGGCGATGATGTGGACAAGAAGGTGAAGGTGCTCAGCGGTGGTGAGCGTGCACGGCTGGCGCTGTGCTGCATGCTGCTGAAGCCGCTGAACTTCCTCATCCTCGACGAACCGACGCACCACTTGGACATCCAGAGCAAGGATGTGCTGAAGGATGCGCTGAAGAACTACGATGGCACCTTCCTGCTCGTGAGCCACGACCGGGATTTCCTGCACGGCCTCACCAACCGCCTGCTGGAGCTGGACGATCTCCGCATCCGCGATCAGCACATGGACATCCTGGAGCTGATCGAGAAGCGCAAGGCCCTCCAAGGCGCGGACATAGGCAAGTCATCCGCCGCAGTGGCGAAGAAGAAAGCGGAGAAGGCCGACAAGAGCGACCACAACGAGCAGCGTGATCGTGACAAGGAGCGCCGTCGATTGCAGAGCCAGGTGACCCGGCTGGAGAAGCAACTGGCCGAGCTTGAAGAGGAGGAGAAGCGGTTGCAAGCCGCTGTTATGAAAGGCGGTACGCCTGCTACCGAAGTACAGAAAGGGTACGAGCAAATGGGCCAGGTGGCGCAGCGGATAGCTGCGACCATGCAGGAATGGGAGACGGCTTCCACACGGCTGCAAGAGCTGGGCGAGGAGAAGAACGCCTGACGCGTTACGCTTTCTGTTCATGGGCATTGGATGGATGTTGATGCATGCTGCATCATCATTATCCGACCGACCATGGCCAGTGTGAAGCTCCCACCCCGACAGAAGATGATCAACATGATGTACCTCGTGCTCACCGCGATCCTCGCGCTGAACGTGAGCAAGGAGGTGCTCGACGCCTTCGCCATCATGGATGCCGAGCTAGTGCGCAGCGAGCGCGCACATGAACAACGGTCGGCGCTTGAGTACATGGTCTTCGCGGAAATGGCCGAGCGCTTCCCCGAGAAATTCAAGGCAAAGCATGAGGAAGCGATGCGTGTAAAGGCCATGGCCGATTCACTGGTCGTGGACATAGAGGGGATCAAGGCGGAAGTGGTGGCCAAGGCCGATGGGCTGGAGTTGGCCCAAGTGAAAGGCAAGGATGCCGATGGAAGGGACACGTTGCGTGCGCTGCTCGCATTGGAAATGAAGGACGACCGCGATGTGCTCACCGAAGCGCTCGTAGGCAGCGAACCCGCCACACCCAAAGAGGGTCCGGGCACTGCGCACGAGCTGCGCATACGCATCGGTGCCTTCCGTGACAGCCTCAAGGCGCTGGCCCAGGCGGAGCCCGCACTGGTGGCTGCATTGGATGGTCTCTTCGACTTCAGCGACCGCCGCGATGCCAGCGGCGTCATGAACAACTGGGAGAGCACCAATTTCTACGACGTGCCGCTTGCTGCTGGAGTGTCAACTTTGAGCAAGTTGCAGGCTGATATACGCGCTGCGGAGAACGACATGGTGAAGTGGCTCTACCGCTCGGTGGAACTGGCGGACTACAAGTTCGGCACGCTCACCACGGCAGTGGTTCCGCAGAGCAACCTCATCATGGCCGGCGATTCCTTCCGTGCCGATGTGTTTCTCGCCGCTTACGATCCGCTGAACCCTCCTGTGGTCACCTTGAAGGACGGATCGCGGCTGCCCATCGGACCTGATGGGAAGGCCAAGCTGAGACTGCGTGGCAACACCATCGGCGAGCAAGTGGTGGAGGGCCGGGTGCGTTTCGAAGGCCCCAAAGGCGTTGAGGAGTTCGACTACGCCACCACCTACCAAGTGATGGCGCCGCTGCTCGTGGCCTCACCCACGAAGATGAATGTGCTCTATCGGGGAGTGGAGAATCCGATCGACCTGAGCGTGCCGGGTGTTCCTGCCGAACGCGTGCAAGCAACCATCTCCAGTGGTCGGATCGAACGGAGCGGGAATAGCTGGGTAGCGACCGGCATGAGCGGCAGTACAGCGGAAGTGAGTGCGATGGTGCCCATGCCGGATGGTAGCACCCGCAGGATCGGACCCGTGAAGTTCCGTGTGAAGGACCTGCCTACGCCCATGGCGTTCGTCGGGGACAAGAACGCACTCGTTGCGCGGATCAAGAAGAACGAGCTAATGGCCTCGCGTGGCTTGGTGGCCAAACTGCCCGATAGCGAGTTCTTCGCCAGGTTCCAGGTGCTGAAGTTCACCCTGCAAGTGGAGCGCGGTTCCCAGCCCATCGAGCGCTTCGTTGTCGGTGGTGCGTTCGACGAGGATCTCAAGTTCATCTTCGGCAAGCTTCGCAACGGCGACCGGATCATCTTCCAGGATATCAAGGCCCGTTTGGAGAACGCTCCTGGCAGCCGCACCTACGACCTCACGCCCATCGCGTGGAAGGTGGTCGATTGATCAGGGCCTGAAGGTGGATGGTGCGGAGTTCAGCCCTCGCTCACCATCTTGCTCGGATCGCACCAGAGATCGAACTGCTCGCTCGTGACATGCCCCAGGGCGAGCGCGGCCTCTTTCAAGGTCGTGCCCTCCTTATGCGCCTTCTTGGCGATCTCAGCAGCCTTGTAGTAGCCGATGTGCGGGTTCAGGCTGGTGACCAGCATCAACGAATTGTTCAAGTGTTGCTTGATCACAGCCTCATTGGGCTGTATTCCTTCTGCGCACTTATCGTTGAAGGAGATGCACGCATCGCCAAGGAGGCGCGCGCTCTGCAGCACGTTCGCTGCGATCAACGGCTTGAAGACATTCAGTTCGAAATGGCCCTGCATGCCACCGATGCTCACTGCCACATCGTTCCCGATCACCTGTGCGCACACCATGGTCATCGCCTCGGGCTGTGTGGGGTTCACCTTGCCTGGCATGATGGATGAGCCGGGCTCGTTGTCGGGGATGATGAGCTCGCCGATGCCGCTGCGCGGGCCACTGCTGAGGATGCGGATGTCGTTGGCGATCTTCATCAGGCTCACTGCCAACCGCTTCAATGCACCGCTCAGTTCCACCATGGCATCATGCGCCGCCAGGGCCTCGAACTTGTTGGGTGCTGTGACGAAGGGCAGGCCCGTGAGCCGGCCGATCTGCTCGGCCACCTTCACCGCATAGCCTTTGGGGGCGTTCAGTCCCGTTCCCACAGCCGTTCCGCCGAGCGCCAATTCGCACACCATGTGCAATGCGTTCTCGATGGCGCGCATGCCGTTGTCCAGTTGCTGGACGTATCCACTGAATTCCTGGCCCAACGTGAGCGGCGTAGCGTCCATGAAATGCGTGCGACCGGTCTTCACGATGCTAGTGAACGATTTGCTCTTCTTGGCCAGCGTATCGCGCAATTTCCTCACTCCTGGCAGTGTTACCTCGGCCGTGAGCTTGTAAGCCGCGATGTGCATGGCGGTAGGGTAGGTGTCGTTGCTGCTCTGGCTCTTGTTCACATCGTCGTTCGGGTTCAGCACCTTCTGTTCGTCGGTGAGCTTGCCGCCGTTGAGCACATGCGCACGGTATGCGATCACCTCGTTCATGTTCATGTTGCTCTGAGTACCGCTCCCCGTCTGCCAGATCACCAAAGGGAACTGGTCATCGAGCTTGCCATCGAGGATCTCATCGCAGACGCGACCGATGAGTTCGCATTTGTCCTTCGGCAATTTGCCCAGCTCGAAGTTGGTGAGGGCGGCAGCCTTCTTCAGGTAGGCGAAGGCATGCACGATCTCGCGCGGCATGCTGCCCGCCGGGCCGATCTTGAAGTTGTTGCGGCTACGCTCGGTCTGCGCACCCCAGTACTTGTCGGCGGGCACCTTCACCTCGCCCATGGTGTCTTTCTCTATGCGGTAGTCCATGGTTGTAGCTGTCAGTTCTCAGTTCTCAGTTGTCCGTCGCGGAGGTCGGCATCCCGACAACTACCAACCGACATCTGACAACTCGCATTATACCTTCTGGCTCTGTCCGTGCATCATCAAATACGCCTTCAAGAACTCGCCGATATCGCCGTTCAGCACGTCATCCACGTTGCTGGTCTCGTGCCCTGTGCGCACATCCTTCACCAGTTTGTAGGGCTGCAGCACGTAGTTGCGGATCTGGCTGCCCCACTCGATCTTCTTCTTTCCCGCCTCGATCTCGCTGCGCTTGCTGCGACGACGCTCCAGCTCGGCCTCGTACAGCTGCGACTTCAGCAATTGCAAGGCCTTGTTCTTGTTCTCCAGCTGGCTGCGCGTCTCGGTGTTCTCGATGATGATGCCCGTGGGGCCGTGGCGCAGGCGCACGCCCGTTTCCACCTTGTTCACGTTCTGTCCACCCGCCCCACCGCTGCGAAAGGTGTCCCAGGTGATATCGGCGGGGTTGATGTCGATTTCGATGGTCTCATCGACCAGCGGGTACACATACACGCTAACGAAGCTCGTGTGCCTGCGCGCATTGCTGTCGAACGGGCTGATGCGCACCAGGCGATGCACGCCGTTCTCGCCCTTCAGCATGCCGAAGGCGAACTCCCCGGCCACTTCCAGGGTGGCCTGCTTGATGCCCGCAGCTTCGCCGTCCTGGTAGTCGAGCACCTTCACCGCGTAGCCTTCCCTGTCGGCCCACATGCGGTACATGCGCAGGAGCATGAGCGCCCAGTCGTTGCTCTCGGTGCCACCGGCACCACTGGTGATCTGCACCACGGCGCTCAGGGGGTCCTCCTCCGCGCTGAGCATGTTCTTGAACTCGAGCTCCTCCAGTACGTGTTCGGCTTTCTTGAACTGTGCTTCAAGCTCATCCTCGCTCACCTCCTTCGCCTTGAAGAACTCGAAGACCACTCCGAGGTCGTCGACCTCCCGTTTCACGGCCTCCCACAGAGCCACCCAGCGTTTCAGCTCGCGGATCTTGTGCATCACCACCTTGGCCTTCTTCGCGTCGTTCCAGAAGTCGGGGTCGTGGGTGTACTTCTCCTCCTCGATGATCCGCCCGCGCTTCTCCTCGATGTCGAGATACCCCTTCAACGCCTCCAAACGCTCCTGAAGGCCGACGATCTTGTCGATAGTGATCATAGGGCGGCAAAAGTAGGTGGGGCAGGGTTCACAGTTGTTAGTTGTCAGGCTGCCGATCCTCCCAGACAACTAACATCCGGCATCTACTCGATCTCCTTCAGTGCCCTCTCCACCTGCTCCGCCGCGTACCCCTTCCCGATGAAGTACCGCATCACCTTCTGCCGTTTGATGAAGGCATTCTCCTCCTTCACCTTCTCCCAGCGCTTCGCAACCGCCGTCACCAGCGCCTTGCGGTACTCGTCATCCTCGATCGACTTCAGCCCAAGAACGATGCACGGCTCGGAGACCTGCCTCAGCCGCAGCGCCTGCTCGATCTTCCTTCGGCCCCAGCCCTTTTGCCTGAATTTGCTCACTGCGAAGTGCTCCGCGAAGCGAGCCTCATTCAGGTAGCCTTCGCCAATGAGTTGGGCAATGATCCCTTCCACCTGTGCCTTGTGCTCGCCCCAGCCGTAGAGCTTGTCGCGCACTTCCTGCTGGCTGCGCTCCTGGCGCGCGCAGTAGGCGCGGGCGTCTGATAGGTTCGAAGCAGGCGGAGATCGGCGGCCCATGTCGCTAATATGGCGCACACGGGTCCTTCCGGCCTATCGATCAGCGCGAGATACCGATGCGTATGTTCTGATCGGATGGTGGTCCATTGGCACCATCGATCAAGTATTGACCGACATAGGCGGGATCCAGGATGGAGAAGTCAAGTGGTTCCGGATGCGATCGGTGCTCCTGCGATCTGAAGCACGACGGCGTGGCGCCAACGATCTTCTTGAACTGGTTGGAGAGGTGTCCCACGCTGCTGTAATGGAGTTTCCATGCGATCTCCGACAAGGTCAGCTCCTTGAACGCAAGCAGTTCCTTGACCCGCTCGATCTTGTGTTCGATGATGAAGTGCTCCAACGTGTAGCCATGCGCCTGTGAGAACAGGCTGGACAGATAGGGATAGTTGTAGTTGAGCTTCTCGCTGAGATAGACAGAGAGCTTGGTCTTCGGCAGTTGGTCGGAGTTGTAGATGACCTCGATGATCGTGTGTTTGATCCTGTCGAGGAGCATCGATCTTTCCTCGCCCTTCAGTACGATGTTGTATTTGCGCAGTGCGCTGGTCAGTATGGCGTATTTCACTCCCGGGGCGATCGATTCGATATCCGACGCTTCCAGCTCGGCAATGGAATACTCGAACCCCAATTGCCGAAGCTCGAGCACTACGAGCATTTTGCACCGCAGGCTGAGCATGTTCTGTAGGAAGAGCTTCATCGTTCCTGGGTGCTTCAAAGGAGAATATGCCATAGGAACGTCTCCTATTGAACCAAGTCCTCGTGCATGGAGGCTTTAATTCCTATGCCATGGAGCTCCCATCGAGTGCGCGCCAGTCGTGCCGCGGGATCCGCAGGTTTACGGACATCCCACCCCTCCCATCGGTCGGGGCACTTCGTTGCCGTTCGTGGGGAAACAGTTGCCCCGCTCTACTGCTCTGGATCGTCGGGCCGTATGCTCATTTGGATCTGTGCATGATCGAGCACTACCAAGAATGAACGAAGAATGCCCCCATGTTCGGGGGCATTCTTCGTTGATGGATTGATGAGCACCTCGTCCACATGATCATCCTGAGGATGACATGATCGCTGGTCTGTTGCTTCGCATCCGGATCAGTTCATTTTTGGATCATCAGTTCGAACACTCTATCCTCATCACCGGAACTCGCACGGAGGAAGTAGACGCCATCCGCCTCGTGCTCCATGTGTATCATCGTCGCTTGGGTTCCGCTCAACACCTGCGGTGCGACTACTAGTTGACCGAGCACGTCGAAGACGATGATCTTGATCGGGCCATGATCTCGACCTGTAGGCACCACTTGGAAACCGCCGTGCGATGGATTGGGAAGTATGGTGAACCAAGCCGATCCATCCGCATCCACGATGCCTGTAATGAACGACACCGTAAGGCATGTATCCGGACCGGGGCATTGGCCGAACAATGCCTGGACACATATTTCATCCGTGCTGCTCGCACCGTCCGTGATCACGTTGATCGTCGTCCCTGTTGTGTCGCCGGTCCAGCCTTGGGGCAAGGTCCATTCGTAGGCCGTGGCCCCTGTGATCGGATCGATCGAGTAGCTCACCGCCTGGTTGTTCGCCACGGCGATAGGGCCCATGATGCCATCTGGTGCTATGGGTTGGACCATCGTGACGGTCAGGATGCAATCGCTGCTGCATCCGTCGGCATTCGTAACGGTGACCGAGTATATTCCGGACGCGTTCACATAGATGCACTCGGTGGTTTCACCCGTGCTCCACAGGTAGCCAGCAGCTCCGGGTGTTCCACAGAGCTTGTTGGGCTGGCCTTCGCAGAAGGTGGTATTTCCGATGATCACACAGTCGGGTCCAGGTGTGGAGGTGACAGCAATACTGCACGTGCTCGTGCATCCAGGTGCGCTGGACACGACAACCGAGTAGATCCCTCCAGTGGTCACTTCAATGCATGCTGTGGTCGCACCAGTATTCCATAGGTAGCTGTATGCGCCAGCCGGAGCACAGAGCCTGGTCGTGCCGGGTTGGCAGACGAGGTCCACACTGATCAGGCAAACCGGCGGCGGCGTTGTGGTCACCGTGATGGTGCAGGTGCTGGTGCAGCCCTCGGCGTTGGTCACCGTAAGGGTGTAGGTGCCTGCGGCGCTCACATCGATGCACTCGGTGGTCTCACCTGTGCTCCAGAGGTAGCTGGTGGCGTACTGGGGACCGCAGAGCTTGTTGAGGGTGCCCTCGCAGAAGGGTGTCATCGCCAGGATGGTGCAAACCGGCGGCGGCGTTGTGGTCACCGTGATGGTGCAGGTGCTGGTGCAGCCCTCGGCGTTGGTCAGCGTAAGGGTGTAGGTGCCTGCGGCGCTCACGTATATGCACTCGGTGGTGGCGCCCGTGCTCCAGAGGTAGCTGGTGGCGAACTCAGGTCCGCAGAGCTTGTTCAAGCTGCCCACGCAGAAGCTGGTGTTGCCCGTGATGGTGCAAACCGGCGGCGGCGTTGTGGTCACCGTGATGGTGCAGGTGCTGGTGCAGCCCTCGGCGTTGGTCAGCGTAAGGGTGTGGTGCCTGCGGCGCTCACATCGATGCACTCGGTGGTCTCACCTGTGCTCCAGAGGTAGCTGGTGGCGTACTGGGGACCGCAGAGCTTGTTCAGCGTGCCCTCACAGAAGGTGTCATCGCCCAGGATGGTGCAAACCGGCGGCGGCGTTGTGGTCACCGTGATGGTGCAGGTGCTGGTGCAGCCCTCGGCGTTGGTCACCGTAAGGGTGTAGGTGCCTGCGGCGCTCACATCGATGCACTCGGTGGTCTCACCTGTGCTCCAGAGGTAGCTGGTGGCGTACTGGGGACCGCAGAGCTTGTTGAGGGTGCCCTCACAGAAGGTGTCATCGCCAAGGATGGTGCAAACCGGCGGCGGCGTTGTGGTCACCGTGATGGTGCAGGTGCTGGTGCAGCCCTCGGCGTTGGTCACCGTAAGGGTGTAGGTGCCTGCGGCGCCCACGTATATGCACTCGGTGGTGGCGCCCGTGCTCCAGAGGTAGCTGGTGGCGAACTCAGGTCCGCAGAGCTTGTTGAGGGTGCCCTCACAGAAGGTGTCATCGCCAAGGATGGTGCAAACCGGCGGCGGCGTTGTGGTCACCGTGATGGTGCAGGTGCTGGTGCAGCCCTCGGCGTTGGTCACCGTAAGGGTGTAGGTGCCTGCGGCGCTCACATCGATGCACTCGGTGGTCTCACCTGTGCTCCAGAGGTAGCTGGTGGCGTACTGGGGACCGCAGAGCTTGTTGAGGGTGCCCTCACAGAAGGTGTCATCGCCCAGGATGGTGCAAACCGGCGGCGGCGTGGTGGTCACCGTGATGGTGCAGGTGCTGGTGCAGCCCTCGGCGTTGGTCACCGTAAGGGTGTAGGTGCCTGCGGTGCTCACATCGATGCACTCGGTGGTCTCACCCGTGCTCCAGAGGTAGCTGGTGGCGTACTGGGGACCGCAGAGCTTGTTCAGCGTGCCCACGCAGAAGCTGGTGTTGCCCGTTATGGTGCAAACCGGCGGCGGCGTTGTGGTCACCGTGATGGTGCAGGTGCTGGTGCAGCCCTCGGCGTTGGTCACCGTAAGGGGTGTAGGTGCCTGCGGCGCTCACATCGATGCACTCGGTGGTCTCACCTGTGCTCCAGAGGTAGCTGGTGGCGTACTGGGGACCGCAGAGCTTGTTCAGGGTGCCCTCGCAGAAGGTGTCATCGCCAAGGATGGTGCAAACCGGCGGCGGCGTTGTGGTCACCGTGATGGTGCAGGTGCTGGTGCAGCCCTCGGCGTTGGTCACCGTAAGGGTGTAGGTGCCTGTGGCGCTCACATCGATGCACTCGGTGGTCTCACCTGTGCTCCAGAGGTAGCTGGTGGCGTACTCAGGTCCGCAGAGCTTGTTCAGCGTGCCCTCACAGAAGGTGTCATCGCCCAGGATGGTGCAAACCGGCGGCGGCGTGGTGCTCACCGTGATGGTGCAGGTGCTGGTGCAGCCCTCGGCGTTGGTCACCGTAAGGTGTGGTGCCTGCGGCGCTCATCGATGCACTCGGTGGTCTCACCTGTGCTCCAGAGGTAGCTGGTGGCGTACTGGGGACCGCAGAGCTTGTTGAGGGTGCCCTCACAGAAGGTGTCATCGCCCAGGATGGTGCAAACCGGCGGCGGCGTGGTGCTCACCGTGATGGTGCAGGTGCTGGTGCAGCCCTCGGCGTTGGTCACCGTAAGGGTGTAGGTGCCTGCGGCGCTCACATCGATGCACTCGGTGGTCTCACCTGTGCTCCAGAGGTAGCTGGTGGCGTACTGGGGACCGCAGAGCTTGTTGAGGGTGCCCTCACAGAAGGTGTCATCGCCCAGGATGGTGCAAACCGGCGGCGGCGTTGTGGTCACCGTGATGGTGCAGGTGCTGGTGCAGCCCTCGGCGTTGGTCACCGTAAGGGTGTAGGTGCCTGCGGTGCTCACATCGATGCACTCGGTGGTCTCACCCTGTGCTCCAGAGGTAGCTGGTGGCGTACTGGGGACCGCAGAGCTTGCCGAGGGTGCCTCACAGAAGGTGTCATCGCCCAGGATGGTGCAAACCGGCGGCGGCGTGGTGGTCACCGTGATGGTGCAGGTGCTGGTGCAGCCCTCGGCGTTGGTCACCGTAAGGGTGTAGGTGCCTGCGGCGCTCACATCGATGCACTCGGTGGTCTCACCTGTGCTCCAGAGGTAGCTGGTGGCGTACTGGGGACCGCAGAGCTTGTTGAGGGTGCCCTCACAAGAAGGTGTTATCGCCCAGGATGGTGCAAACCGGCGGCGGCGTTGTGGCTCACCGTGATGGTGCAGGTGCTGGTGCAGCCTCGGCGTTGGTCACCGGCGGCGGCGTTGGGTCACCGTGGGTGCAGTGCGGTGCCCCGGTGCGGCGCTCACATCGATGCACTCGGTGGTCTCACCTGTGCTCCAGAGGTAGCTGGTGGCGTACTGGGGACCGCAGAGCTTGCTGAGGGTGCCCTCACAGAAGGTGTCATCGCCAGGGATGGTGCAAAACCGGCGGCGGCGTTGTGGTCACCGTGATGGTGCAGGTGCTGGTGCAGCCCCGGCGTTGGTCACCGTGGCAGGTGCCAGGGCGGCGCTCACATCGATGCACTCGGTGGTCTCACCTGTGCTCCAGAGGTAGCTGGTGGCGTACTCAGGTCCGCAGAGCTTGTTCAGCGTGCCCTCACAGAAGGTGTCATCGCCCAGATGGTGCAAACCGGCGGCGGCGTTGTGGTCACCGTGATGGTGCAGGTGCTGGTGCAGCCCCTCGGCGTTGGTCACCGTAAGGGTGTGTAGGTACTGCGGCGCTCGCATCGATGCACTCGGTGGTCTCACCTGTGCTCCAGAGGTAGCTGGTGGCGTACTGGGGACCGCAGAGCTTGCTGAGGGTGCCTCGCAGAAGGTGTCATCGCCCGGGATGGTGCAAACCGGCGGCGGCGTTGTGGTCACCGTGATGGTGCAGGTGCTGGTGCAGCCTCGGCGTTGGTCACCGTAAGG
>JADJTW010000018.1 GCA_016710965.1 Flavobacteriales bacterium | reverse complement strand
GCGCGCAGGCCGTAAGGGTCACAAGCGCGTGAGCCTCTAGACCGCCGCAAGGTCTTCCGTAGGAGACCCTGTCGAGGCTTAAAGGCCATGCACAGCATATGCGACGCGCATTCGCGCGGAAGGCGCGCGGGGGCTTGCGCGCCCGGCACCGCCATGGGTGCGATGAACACGATGTATGCTCTGTTGCCATGCGGTCACCCATCGCCTTCTAACCACCGCAGGGTCTCCCGCCTCGGGGACCCTGCGTTTCATTCCGCCCCTGCCCGCCTTTCTACCTTTCCACCACCCACCCCCAGCAGGGTTTCCGTCTTCGGGACCGTGCTCTCCTCCAGTCGCATAGATTTGGAGCAAGCACCCAACGCATGCGATCAACCCTCCTCACGGCAGCACTTTGCTCGATCCCGGCATTCCTTGCCGCCCAGCCCACCTTCCAGTGGGCCGCGTCGGTGCCCAACGTCAGCACGCCCGGCCAGCTCGCCTACGTCGTTGATCTGGATGTCGCTCCGGACGGCAGCGCCTACGTCACCGGCATGGTGAACGGACCGCGCGCGATCGTGGGCGACAACATCGTGGGCGGCGGGTACGTGGCGCGTTACGATACCAGCGGCAACTGCCTTTGGGCGAAAACCTCCTTTGGTACCCGCGTAGCTGTGAACGGCAGCAACGGTGCTTACGTGGTGGGGACGTTCTATGGGTCCATGGTGTTCGCAGGGAATACAATGACCGCTTCAGGGCAGGATGCCTTCGTGGCGAAGTACGACGCCAATGGACTGGAGCTCTGGGCACGGCAAATGGGAGGTGCGCTCAACGATCTCGCCCTCTCGCTGGCCGTTGATGGGCTTGGACGCGTGCATGTGGGAGGCATCTTCCGAGGCACTGCATCCTTCGGCGGAACCACCTTGACCGCAACGCAGGACACCACTGGCTTCCATGCCACCTACGATGCGAGCGGCAACTTCGAGTGGGCCGTGATCGCTGGCGGGTTCAACTCGAACGACGGAACCGGCATCCTCAATACGATGGCCTGCGATGCACTGGGCAACACGATCATGGCCGGGAACTTCGACGACACGGGAACCTACGGTACCACCACGACCACAGCGACCGCCTTCGACAAACTGTACCTCCCACGCTTCGACGTGAACGGCAATTGCAGCTGGGCTTATGCCATGGGTGCCACTTTCGGCAATGAACCCACGCAAGTGGCGATCGCCCCCTCGGGGAACATCTATCTCTACGGGGGATTCTGGGGGGCCAGTGCTGTTTTCGGTAGCACGACCTTGAACAATTCCGACGTGAGCCACAAGGATATCTTCCTCGCACTTTTCGATGCGAACGGCAGCGCGCAATGGGCGCAGAAGGTCGACGGCTCGTTCTTCAATGACTTCCCGAGCTCGCTAGATGTGGATGACACCGGCAACGCCTGGATCGCCGGTCTCACTTCGTTCACCACGTTGTTCGGGACCATCACGCTCACCGGCGGCAACTTCCTTGCGCGGTACGATGAGACCGGCACAGCGCTCATGGCCCAGCACCATACCACGGTGTCCGAATTCAAACATGCGCTGGGTGCCAATGGCGACCACTACATCTACGGCGATCATACTGGTGCGGTGTTCGATATGAATGGTGGGGCGAACATATTCCCAGCGTTGATGAACGGCTATGAGGGATTCCTCGCGCGCTACAACAGCGCCTTGGACTATCGCTGGATGCGCCGGTTGGGCTTGCACGGTTCGGCTTTCGACGCGGCCGGCAGTGTGATCACCGATGCGGTCGGCAACGTGTACTCGGCCGGTTACTTCTTCACCACCGCGATCATCTGTGGAGACACCTTGCGCGCACCCATCGGTGCCAACCATATCTGGTTGAACAAGCGCGATGCGAACGGCAACTGCGTGTGGACAACGCATATCCCTTGCAGCGAAACCACCGGCTTGAACCAGCTGAACACACCGGCGTCCCTTGCATTAAACGCCGCTGGCGATCTCTACTTCACCGGATCCTTCTTCGGCACCATCGACTTCGGCGCAGCACAACTGGCGAGCGCTGGTATGCAGGACATCTTCCTGGCGAAGTACGACGCCAACGGCAACTGCCTGTGGGCGATCCGGGAAGGCGGAAGCGGTGGGGATGGTGGCGCATCGATCTCCATCGGTGCCAACGGCGATGTCCTGCTGGCGGGGTCATACGCAGGCAACGCGAACATCGCCGGCAATGCGTTCACCAGCAGGGCCCCAGCGATGGTTTCCTGGCGAAGTACGATGCCAACGGCACAGGGCTCTGGGCAAAGTCCTATGGCGGTGCGGCATGGGACAATGGGAGCGATGTAGCGATCGACCTCCAAGGCAATTGTTACATCACAGGGCGGTACACCACCTCCGCCTCCTTCGATGGGCTCACCCTCAACGGCACCGGCGATGCGGATCTGTTCGTGGCGAAGTATGATACCAATGGCGACCTCTCGTGGGTTACCGGAAGCACCGGTCCCGGATGGAAACAGGCCTCTTCCATCGTGGTGGGCGGCAGCGGCCAGGTGTACATCACCGGGCAATACAACGGGAACCTGACGATATGCACGTCGATATTGACAGGCGACCTATTGAACTATTACGCCTTCCTGAGCTGCCTCGACACCGCAGGCGCTTTGCTCTGGCAACAGGAACTCCCGGCCACAGCAGGCAGCTATGGCGCGTCCTTGGCCGCGCGCCCGGCCGGCGACATCGTGCTCACGGGCGGCTTCTCCGGTTCCATGACCGTGGGATCCACCACGCTCACAGGCGTTGGAGGCCAGGATGCCTGGGTCGCGTCATTCAACTCCGCCGGGGAGAACCTGTGGGCCCAAGCCATGACGGGTGCGGACCCCATCTGGGATGTCGCTGCCGGTGCCGCTGTTGCTGCAGATGATCAGAACGTTTACGTCGTCGGCTCCTTCGGCGATATCTACTTCACCGCCTTCGATCAAACAGGTGGCACATGCGCCTTCGACGGCGATCCCGGATCCGTGCGCTTCGCACCGAATTCAGGGGATGCTTTCATCGTGAAGTACGGGTCGGTGGAGAACATCTCCCCGCCATACAACCCGCTGGGCTGCGACGGCACGGTGCAGATCGAGGAAGCAAGGTCACCTGTGATCGACCTCATGATCGCACCCAACCCGGTGGCTCATTCCTTCACGCTCACGAGCACCGCGGCCTTCGATGCGCGCACACGCGTGGTGGTGCACGATGCGCTCGGTCGAGAAGTGACCGTGCCCTTCAATGTGCGGGGATCAAGCATCGAAGTGGATGCATCTGCGCTCACGCCCGGTGCCTACACCATCACGCTCTTCACTTCCGCAGGAACGCTCACGCGCCACTTTGCGAAACACTGATCACGCTTCCTAAACCACTGCAGGGTCTTTTAAACCGCCGCAGGGTCTCCCGTTTTCGGGGACCCTGCGCGCACGAGCGGTCCCTAGTACAACAGGTCCCTGTCATTGCCGTACGGCTTGCGTTGCTCGTACTTCAGGTCGCGCAGTATGCTGGCCTTCACGTTGATGCGGAACATGAAGCTCTTGCGCTCGCCCAAGGGGATGATGTTGAAGTTGAACTCCCAGCAGTGCAGGTCCCAATACAGGTTGAGCGAGGTGGGTGTCCAGTCCTCGGCTACCAGGTCGTAGCCGCTGCTCACGCCCAGCTTCCAATACTTCAGCACCGTCACATCGCCGTTGAAGAGCACGCTCTGCCGTTCGGTATCGGTGAAGGTGCCCGCGGAGTATGCGCGTGATACATCGTAGCTGTAGTTCACGCCCAGGCGCCACGGCATGCTGAAGTTCACCTCCGCGCCCTTCGTGGGGTCGCTGTCGTTCACCACGGTGCGGTCATTCGTGCTGCTCGCCACAGGCTGCCCGTAGCGCTTGCTCTTCACATCGAAGCCGATGGCCACGTTGGTGTACACCATGCGGGCCAGCGCGCCGCTCACGCTGCGCTCGCTGCGATCGATGCGCCGGCCGAGGCTATCAACGGCGTAGGGGTCCCACGAGCTGTTGAGGTTGATGTTGACCACGTTGAAGAGCGACGTGCGCGTGCTGATCCCCACATTGCTCCACTGCAAGCTGTCCTTGAGCAGATCGCGGCTCGCGTTCAGGCTCAAGTAGTCGATGAGCTTGATCTTCTTATAGGTCACCTCGCCTTCCTGCGCTGCGTTGAACGATGAGGTGCTGTCGGCCATCGCCTTCCGGTCCCGCACCTTGGCCTCCACGTTCTGGATCAGTCCGAAGTTGAGCGAGCCGCTCTCGCCGGCGCTCGGTTCGCCGTAGATGCCGATCTGGTAGGGCGAGTAGCTGCCTATGGCGCCATCGGTGCCGAAGGGTCCTTCGATGCGCGTGCTGTTGTCCGGCCGGTAGGTGAAGCCGACAGTAGGGGTGATGGTGTGGCGGATGGCCTTCAACCCTTCGCCGAAGAAGAAGTACGTGCCGTAGAGCTTGCTGGTGAGGGCGGCACCGGTGCTCCACTCCAGCGGTGCGCCGAACTTGGGCACCGTATCGGTAACGGTGTAGGTGGTGTCGGGCTCGGCGAATACCGTCTTGCGCAATTGCTCGAAGTACATGCGATCGGTGACGCGGAACTCGGGGTTGAGGCTGAAGAAGCGGTTCTTGAAGGTGGTGGTGAGCGCAGCACTGTGCTTGATGCCGTTGCGCGCCTGTCGTGCCAGCGGACCGATGTTCTCCAGGTAGAGGTGCTCTTCTGTGGTGGTGAGCCGGTTGTCGAAGTTGGCGGTGTAGTTGAAGGCGAGCTGGTCGTACCAACGCGGTGCGGCGGCGGCGGGTCGCAGCAATTGGATGGGCAGGATGCGCTGCAGGTTGAAGGTGACGGCGGGCAGCGTTACGCTGAAGGAGCGTTCGATGGTGTTCTGCCGGTGCAGCGCGTTCACGCTGAGCGTGTAGGGCTTCCCGGGCCAGAGGTGCGTCCACCCGATGTTGCTCTGGAAGGTGTTGCTCAGGTATTGGTTGGTGCTGCTGTTGAAGTTGTTGGTGAAGTTGCTGCTGGTGCCCACGTTCAGGCTCGCGCTGAAGCGGTCGGTGAGGCTGGCCTTGGCATCCACCACGTGCCGCCAGTTGATGAAGAAGTTGCGCTGCCTGCTGAAGTCGGGGAACTCGGGGTCGCTGGTGAGCAGGGTGCTGTGGTTCAGCTCCAGGTTACCGCTGTAACGGTAGCGCGCCTTGTAGCGCGTCACGCTCTTCAGCGCCCAGCTGCCTCGGCTGTAGATGTCGCCGGTGAGCTGCTGGTCCACATGCTGGCCGAAGGGCATGTACCAGCCGCCGTTGAGCAGGAAGTAGCCGAGGTTCTGGTTGTTGCCCCACACCGGGATGAGCAGGCCGCTGCTTCCGCCTTTCTTGTTGGGGAACAGGCCGAAGGGCACAGCCAGCGGTGTGGGCACCTTGCCGATCTTCATGTAGGCCGGTCCCGCAACGATCTTGTCGTCGGGGATCACCATCATGCGGCCCACCTTGAAGTGGTAGTGCGGATGCGGCCGGTCGCAGGTGGTGAGCATGCCTCCCTTGCTGTGTACTTCGCCGTTCGCATGGCGCTTGCTCAGGCTGGCATGCACCCAGGCTTCCTGCTCCTGCGTGCGCACCTCGCGGATGAGGCCTTCCTTGCTGCGGAAGCTGTACCGGATGCTGTCGGCGTCGATGGTGTGGCCGCCCTGCGTGAAGGATGGCTTGCCCACCACGGTGCCCGCGCTGTCGGGGGCACCAAAAGCCTCGGCTATTTCGTTCTTGAAGCTGAAGGCGATGCGATCGGCGCTCAGCTGGATGTCCTGGTAATTCACCGTGGCGGCACCAAAGAGGTACACCGTTTGGTTGGCCAGGTCGTACCGGATGCTGTCGCGGGCCTCGTACCGCACCTCATCCTCCAACTGCTGGCCCAGCGCAGCCCCACCGCACCACATCAACACGAACGTGATGAAAACTGCACGGATGCTGAACGGACCGCCGGTAGGCACCCCTCTAGTTTCGCGGCTCGGGGGCCGTATGCGTCGCGGTGCCGTCATGGCCGTTTCTCCTTTGCGGAGTGGCGGGCCGAAAAGTACGCAACGCCCTCCGCGACCTTTGGAACGCATCCGCACGCCATATCGCGCCTTAACGCTTTTTGCAGCGCTGGCCCTGCTCCTGGCCCCGGCTTCCGCGCAGGCGCAAGGCCGTGACCCCAACCGCATACGCACCGTGGTGCTCGACGCGGGCCACGGCGGCAAGGATCCCGGCAACCTGGGCACCGGCCGTTTCAAGACCACCGAGAAGCATGTGTCGCTCAACGTGGCGAAGCTCGTGGGCAGGTACATCACCGAGGCCTACCCCGACGTGAAGGTGATCTACACCCGCGATGACGACCGCTTCATCGAGCTCATGGAACGATGCAATATCGCCAACCGCGCGCAGGCCGATCTCTTCATCAGCATCCACTGCAACGCCAACGACAGCCACGACCCGCACGGTTGCGAGACCTACGTGATGGGCCTGCACAAGAGCGATGCGAACATGCGCGTGGCCATGAAGGAGAACGCCGCCATCCTCATGGAGGAAGGGCACGAGCTGAAGTACGGCGGCTACGACCCCAAGCGGCCCGAGAGCCAGATCGAACTGAGCCTGCGCCAGAACCTGCACCTCTCGCAAAGCCTCGAGCTCAGCCGCCTGATCCAGGAGCAATTCAAGACCCGCGCGAATCGTCCCGACCGTGGGGTGAAGCAGGCGGGCTTCCTGGTGATCAGCTATACCACCATGCCTGCGGTGCTGGTGGAACTGGGCTTCCTGACCAATGCCAAGGAAGAGGACTATCTGCAGAGCGAACAGGGGCAGGACTACATGGCCAGTGCCATCTATCGCGCCTTCAAGGACTACAAGTCGCAAGTGGAAGGCGTGGCAGCGGTACAGGAGGCGAAGCCTGATAGCACGCGCGTGGAAGTGAAGGAGCCGCCGCCTGCTGCCGGGTCGAACGGTATCCGTTTCAAGGTGCAGATCACCACCAGCAGCAAGCGCATCGAACTGAAGCCGAAGAACTTCAACGGCATGGACGGCGTGGAGGAGCACAAGGGGCAGGGGCTCTTCAAGTACACCGTGGGCGACGAGGCCGAGTTCGATCGCGCGCGCGCACTGCAGAAGACCTGCAAGGAGAAGGGCTTCGATGGTGCCTTCATCGTGGCCTTCCGCAATGGCGAGCGGATCGATCTGCAGGAAGCGGTTAATTTGGCCCAACGCCCCCGGCCAGCTCAATGAAGATCAAGAAGGAGTACACCATCGCAATCGTCGCCATCAGCGGCATCGCGCTGCTCATCTTCGGTGTCAACTTCCTCAAAGGGCTAGACCTGCTTGAGAAGCGCAATGTGTACCACGTGGTGTACCGCGACATCAGCGGCATCACCTCTGCCAGCCCCGTCTTCTACAACGGCCTCAAGGTGGGCCAGGTGATCGGCACCACCATGGTTCCCGACGGCACGGGCAACATCGCCATCAGCTTCCAGTTGAACGAGGAGGACCTCCACCTCAAGAGCGACAGCCGCGCGGAGATCTACAGCGTGGACCTCTTCTCACGCGCCATCCGGGTGGTGCAGGGCACGAGCGCTGGTCTTGCGCAGGCCGGTGATACGTTGCAGGGCGGGTCGGAACTGAGCCTGACCGATGCCGTGGGCAGGCAGATCGATCCGCTGAAAGCCAAGGCCGAGAGCATGCTCGCCAATGTGGATTCGGTGCTCAATAGCTTGCAGCAGCTGATGAACAAGGAGGCGGTTGGCGACATCGACAGCAGCTTCAGCAGCATCCGGGATGCCTTGCAGACCCTGGCCGGTACGGCGCGACGCCTCGATGAACTGGTGGCCATGGAAAGCGCCACCCTCTCGGCCACCTTGCGCAACATGCAGCAGGTGAGCGGCACCCTGGCCGAGAACAGCGATGAGCTCGATCGCACCTTCAACAATCTCGATACCCTCAGCGCCGAGCTCGCGCACGGCCGCTTGAAGAAGGTGCTGGACGAGCTCGCCACCACGAGCGCCGAGCTGCGCAAGATCACCACGGGCATCAACAGCGGCGAAGGCAGCATGGGCAAGCTCGTGAAGAACGACAGCCTCTACGTGAACCTGAACAATGCCAGCCGCGAGCTGGATCTTTTGCTCGAGGACCTTCGCCTGAATCCGAACCGGTACTTCAGCGTCTTCGGCAAGAAGGACCGCCTGCCCAAGCTGAGCGACAGCGATGTGCAGCGCATCAAGGATGCGGTGAAGCAGGACCAGCGGACCCCATGATCGAGCGGATCGCCTTCGTCGTTGTGCTGGTGGCAGCGGTACTGCTCTTCACCCGCAACGTGCGAAGGATCAGCCGCAACATCAAGCTCGGCAAGGACGAGGACCGCACCGATCGCAAAGGAGAGCGTTGGGCGCTCATGACGCGCGTGGCACTTGGCCAAAGCAAGATGGTCGTGCGGCCCATTGCTGGCATCCTGCACATCATCGTGTACGCGGGTTTCGTCATCATCAACATCGAAGTGCTGGAGATCGTCATCGATGGGCTCTTCGGCACGCACCGCGTACTGAGCTTCATGGGCGGCTTCTACGCTTTCCTCATCGGCAGCTTCGAGTGGCTCGCGCTCGGCGTATGGGTGGCCTGTGCCATCTTCCTCATCCGCCGCAACATCATCAAGCTGAAACGCTTCGTGATGAAGGAACTGGATGGCTGGCCGCGCACCGATGCCAACCTCATCCTGTTCTCGGAGATCGCGTTGATGACGGCCTTCCTATTGATGAATGCGGCCGACTCCACCTTGCAACAACATGGCATCGGCCACTATCGCGAGGTCGGTTCGTACCCGGTGAGCGGACGGATCGCAGAGGCGCTTTCTTTCCCCGCCCAGTTGTCGGGCACCCTGGTCGCCATCGAGCGCATCTGCTGGTGGTTCCACATCATCGGCATCCTCGCCTTCCTCAACTACCTCGTGGTGAGCAAGCACCTGCACATCCTGCTCGCTTTCCCGAACGTGTGGTACAGCAAGCTGAAGCCGAAGACGGAGGTCGCCAACATGCCGCGCATCACCGGCGAGGTGAAGAGCATGATCGACCCCTCGATTGCGCCTCCGGAACCTGCCCAGCCGCACCTGGTCGCTGGCGTAGAGATGACCGAGCGCTTCGGGGCGAAGGATGTCTTCGACCTGAGCTGGAAGAGCTTGATGGATGCATACAGTTGCACCGAGTGCGGCCGTTGCACCAGTGAGTGCCCGGCGAACATCACCGGCAAGCTCCTCAGCCCGCGCAAGATCATGATGGACACGCGCGATCGTCTGGAGGAAGTGGGCAGGACCATCGATGCCAAAGGCAAGTGGGAGGACGATGGCAAGAGCCTGCACACCCGCATCACGGATGAGGAGTTGTGGGCCTGCACCACTTGCAATGCCTGCACGCAAGCCTGCCCTGTCAATATCGATCCCGTGAACATCATCATGGAGATGCGCCGCTTCCTGGTGATGGAGGAGAGCAGGAGCAGGCCCGCGCTGACGAGCATGTTCACCAATGTGGAGAACAACGGCGCGCCGTGGGCGTTCGGTCCGGACCGGAGAATGGAGTGGGCTGAAGAGATGAAGTCATGAGCGAGCCCGTGCAAATACCAACCATGGCCGAGTTCGCTTCTCGAGGCGAAGTGCCCGAGGTGCTCTTTTGGGTAGGCTGTGCGGGGTCATTCGATGATCGTGCGCGCAAGATCACCAAGGCCTTCGTGCGCATCCTGAATGCGGCCAACGTGAAGTTCGCCGTGCTCGGGCAGGAGGAAACATGCACCGGCGATCCCGCCCGTCGTGCGGGCAATGAGTTCCTCTTCCAGATGCAGGCGTTGCAGAACGTGACCGTGCTGAACGGCTACGGCGTGAAGCGCATCGTCACCGCCTGCCCGCATTGCTTCAACATCCTCAAGAACGAATACCCGGCGCTTGGGCGGTACCTACGAAGTGGTACACCACACACAGTTCATCAACGCGCTGTTGAAGGAAGGTCGTATCAAAGTGGAAGGCGGCGACTTCAAAGGCAAACGCATCACCTTCCACGATCCCTGCTACCTCGGTCGCGGAAACAACGAATACGAGGCGCCGCGCGAAGTGCTGCTCAAGCTCGATGCCGCCTTGGTGGAGATGAAGCGCAGCAAACAGAACGGTCTGTGCTGTGGTGCTGGCGGAGCGCAGATGTTCAAGGAAGCCGAGCCTGGCACGCGTGAGGTGAACCACGAAAGGGGAGAAGAGGCCCTGGGCACTTCACCGGATATCATTGCAGCCGGTTGTCCCTTCTGCAATACCATGCTCACCGATGGCGTGAAGCATTTCAACAAGGAAGGCGAAGTGAAGGTGATGGACGTGGCGGAGTTGATCGCCGAGGCCGGTGAGCTCTGACGGTAGGTCACCTTCCACCAACATCTGTTAACGAGTTGATGGTTGTTGCGCACGCGGCATGCTTATTTGCATCAATTTGGGCCATGGCCGAGGCATCGGAACTGCAACCAGGAACGTCCACACAACACGAACGAGCGATGACGACCGAAGCACCTTCCCCAGTACGCACTATCGAGAGCATGCCAGCGCACGCCCGTGCATGGGTGTACAAGACGGCGCGCGACCTCAGTCAGGCCGAGCAGAAGCTCGTGCATGAACGCGGTGCGGCATTCACAAGCTCATGGGCCGCGCACGGTGCCGCACTGGATGCATGTGTGGACGTGCTCTACGATCGCTTCGTGGTGATCGCCGTCGATGAAGAGCAGGCCGACGCCAGCGGCTGCAGCATCGACAAGAGCGTGGGCTTCATCAAGCACCTGGAGCACGACCTCAATCTCATGCTCACCGACCGCATGGTGGTCGTGTACGAAGGCGTGCGTGGCATTGCCAGCTGCCGCCTGCAGGATCTCCCCGATCTGCTGAAGGAAGGCGTGATCACGGCCGATACGATCATGTTCGATGACCTCGTCGGTACCGTCGGCGAGCTCAACGAGCGCTTCCGCGTGCCCTTGCGCAGCAGCTGGATGCAGCGCTTCCTTTAGTCATTCGTTCCCATTGCGATCTTGATAACTCGACCGGCTCCTGTCCGCGTGTCGCGGCCGATCGCCTGACCTTCGGTATCGATGCGCACCGAGGCCGATCGCTGGCTGGGAGCACTCCTCCATGGATGGGTTGAACTGCTCACGCTCTTCGGTATTCTTCTCCTCGTGCTGGCCGTCATCGGCTGGTGCTACAACCGTGGTTTCCGTCCAGCCGACCGCGGACCACTGGTGCCCGTGCAACTGCTGCTCGTCAGCTATGCACTGATCCTGCTTCTCCGTCATTTCAGGCAGGACCTCTGGTCGGCGGGCATCATTGCCGCAGCGGTGCTCCTTTCGGGCTTCATCGGTCGCAGCGCTCATCCGCGCGGCCTCTGGCTTCCGGCCATCGCATTCGCCGCGCTTCTCGGTCTCGGGCTCAACCTTAGTGCGCTGTTGCTTGCGTCGGCCATCGCTCTGGCCTCGCTGATCGGCGCGCGCCAGCAACGATGACCCGGCGTTTCGGCATCGTCGGACTGGTGTGGACTGGCCTCTCAGCAGCGGTGCTCCTCTCCCTTGTCGGCTTCGCGGTGCTATTGGGACCATCGCGCGCGACCAGCATCGCGGCAGCGGCCGTGCTCAACGCCAGCATCGATGGCTTCGCGGAGGAGCCCGGTGCGCACCGGATCCCAGTGCTCGACTTGCATGTTGCACCAAGTGCCCTGGATAGCCTGCAACGCGATCTTCCATGGAGCGGTGGCGAAAGCGTGAGCGCCTTCCTCATCGAGAACGGTGTGCGCCACAAGGCACGGTTCAGGTACCGTGGCGTGTTCACCCCTTCGCACTTCCTCGGTGGCAAGAAGTCCTTCCGGCTGAGCATGAAGCGCAGCAATCCCTGGGCGCCTTATCGCAGGCTGAACGTGATCAACCCCAAGGCGTTCAACATGGTGAACGATCACATGGCGGCCTGGGTGGCAGGCAGCTTGGGCGTGGCGGTTCCGATGAACGAGATGGTCTTCGTGCGCATCAATGACGAGGACTGCGGTGTGATGGAGCTGTTCGAGCAGGTCGATGGCGATTTCGAGCGCAATCGCCATCTTCATCGGCATGAGGTGCCGGTATACAAGGGCGACTATCCGCCAGTCGCGGACCGCAGCCTTCCCAAAGGACGCAGCTTGTGGCAGGATCCGGCCCACTGGGAATACGCCAGCGATGCGGATAGCAGCCTGGCCCACCAGCGGCTCGCTTCCCTGATCGCGGCGCTGGCCAGGGACTCGCTGCCCCTGGAAGCGCACCGCGACAGCATCGCCCGCTTGATCGATGTGGACGCTTTCCTGCGCTATCAAGCGGCATTGGTGGTCATCAACTCCATCCATGTCGACCAGTACCACAATCAATGGCTCGTGCTGGATCCGCGGACCGGGAGATTCTATCCGGTGCTTTGGGATGCGTTGATGATGTTCGCACCCAGGGACGGATCGCTCTATGCCGTGCATGATGCATTGGAGTGGTGGATGCTGCGCGTGCCCGATTGGCGCTTGCGGCGTGATCGGTATGTGTACGAAGCGCTTGCGCAACTGCAGCGCGAAGGAGGATTCGATGCGAGGTTGGATGAAGTGATCGAGCGTATCCGCCCTTCGGTCCTGGCCGATCGCAACAAGTACGGCAATGTCACCCTGCAGCCCGAGGATGTGCATCGCGTGTCGCTGGCGCACGTCATCTCCTCCCTCGTCGGCTTCCGAAGCAGCGTCCATGCCTACTGGGACCGCACCCTCGCACGTATCGAGGCGAAGGAGGTGGAGGTGACGAAGGGTGATGTGCTCCGGTTGAGAAGCAGCAACGATGCGCCGTTGCTTTTGCGATGGTCCGGTGATGGAACGATCGTTACGGTGAACGGCCATCTGGCGGCACCGGGCTTCGAGAACGGAAGATGGACACTGGTCCTCTATCGGGAGCTCGTTGCGGGCCCTGGCAGCAAGGACCATCCGCTGGCCGACAAGCAGCTCATGATCGTAGAACCGCTCGATGCCATCGTCGCCTTCGAAGGCGGCGTTCCTGCTTCGCTCGAGATCCTCAATGCCATCACGCATGAAGCGGTCGAGTAGGGGGCGCAGGATCGGCGTGGTGGCTTGGGTCCTGGGCGCGACGGTAACCGTTGGTGCGCTTGCCATGGCGCTCACGTTCAGTGTACCGGAAGCGCTCAAGGGCGACTGGCCGCTAGGCATCGCTGCTGGGGAGGCCGGTTTCTATGCGCAGTGGTTGGACCTGCGTACCGGAGACTCCAGCGCCACCGGGCCCGAGCGCTATCTCTTCGGCCACGTGCCTGGTGCATGCCTGCTGAACGATTCCTCGGTAGGGTGGAGCAGTCAGTGGTTCGAGGCCGATGGCTTCGGAGACTCGGTGAAGGTGCGCCGGTTGCGCAGTGCGGAAGGCGAATTCGTCGTGAAGTTCCGTCGTGAAGAACCTTTCCGGGCGCAGCGTCATATCGTGCTCCTTCCAGCCACCCTCGAGAGCATCCGCAACAAGTACCTGGAGATACTTGCTCGCGAGCTGGGCCTGGTGACGCCCGAAGTGAGCTTCGTGCGCGTGATCGCCTGCGGACGCGATCAAGGCATTTACCTCAAGGAGGAGCGCATCGACGCTGATTTCCTGGAGAAGCAAGGACTGGCCGGAAGCAGCTTGTTCACGCAGGGGCACGATCCTGCGCGCCCCGACCATCTCTTCCCCGATTTCGAGGACGACACGCTCGCCGGTGCCATGCTGGTACCCGTGCTGCACGCCGCATACGAGCGGATCATGGCGGATGCCGATGCCGCTTCCGATCGCCTCACCGACCGACGCACTGCCGTGGGCCTCTGGTTGATGCATGAATTGGAGCACGGTGAAGGAGATCGGGGTAGCGAGGACCTGTTCGCCTACGACTGGTCGAAGGGCCGCATCATTGCGCTCTACCGACATGGCCGCGCCACGGGACCACGCGATACGCGCCACTTCGCAGGCTTGGATTTCCTCACCGGCCTGGCGCGCGATCCCGCATTCATGAAAGCGCTCAAGGAGCGTCGGCTGCAGCTCGCCGATCAGCGGTGGCGATTGAAGGAGCGCTTCGCGGCCATGGATCGAGCGTGGCTGCCGATCCTGTCCGATGGTTCATCGCTCGCGTTCGCGAAAGCTGCCGCACTGCGGATCCAGGACGAGCTCTTGGGTGCCCGTTTGAATGCGGTGGGTGCATACCGGGGCCAGATGCTGGTGCGGCACGCCTGCTGCGGCGATGCCTTCGCGCAGGATTCCGTCGGCCACGCACCAGCGATTTCTACGGCCGATCTCCTGCCGCGCGGTGCGGTGCTGCGCAGCCATGCCCTAGGAGAGGATACGCTGGTCTTCCCGCGCGGGCGCTATGCCATCGGGCGGGACCTCCTTCTGCCCGTTGGCACAGTGGTGGTGATCGAGGCCGGTGCTCGTTTCGAGATCGGCGCTGGGCGAAGCGTGGTCGTGCAAGGACCTTTGATCGTACAGGGAACTGTGCGCAATCCGGTCTTCGTCCGTGCCATGGATGAGGGATCGCCCTTCGGAACCTTTGCGGTATTGGGCGATGGGACTACTAGCTGTTCCATCGCCGGACTGCAACTGAGCGGCGGAAGTGAGGCGCGCACGAGCGGCGTGTATTTCTCCGGGCAGTTCGCCATCCACGGGGCAGGGGCCACCTACATGCGCGATTGCATCATCGCAGCTTCGCAGGGCGAGGACTTGCTCAATATCAAAGGAGGCGCGGTCGATATCGCAGAATGCGTGTTCGAGGATGGTCTCGCGGACCTTGTCGATCTCGATGGTTGCAAAGGACGGATCTTCCGTTGCATCTTCCGCAGCGGCCGCAAGGACTCCAATGGCGATGGTCTCGATCTGAGCGGTGCGCGGGTGAGCGTCTGGGGCTGCACCTTCAGCGGCATGATGGACAAGGGCATCAGTGTGGGTGAAGCCAGCCAGTTGCTTGTGCGGGCCTCACGCTTCGTAGGCAACAGGATGGCCCTCGCGGCCAAGGACCTGAGCATCGCGTATGTCGAAGGGAATGTGTTCCTGGACAATGCGATCGTGTTCGGGGCCTACCGCAAGAAGCCCATCTATGGTGGTGCGCGTGTGATGCGCTATGCCAACGAGTACGTGAACAACGGCAAAGAGCAGGAGGTGGATGCAATGTCCAACGTGGTACATGCGGATGCGCTCGACGAGAAGACGTTGAGGATGTTCCCGGCGGAGTAGGAGATCAGTCGCGGAAGATGCCTTCGCGGTCGGTGGGGCGTTCTTCTCCGCGGTAGACGGCGCCGGTCATGCGCAATTCCTCAGGTGGTGCTTTCTCCAACGGATAGAGCACGGCATCGGGCCGATCGAGGAAGGTGACCGTGCCCACTTTCCCATCCTTCATTGTCACGCGTATCCGGCTGCAATCGGCGCGATTCACCCCTATGAGGCGCTCCTCGCCGTCCTTGTCCTCCCGCGCGAAATAGACCGTTCGCGCATTGCCTTCCACATCCAGGCTGCGCAGTTCATTCTCGGCGAAGTAGCCTGTCATCATGCTGCCGGTCACCTGGTCCAGGTGCGCGCTGTCTGCTTGTGACAGGAGGAAGGCGTTCTTCTCCACGAACAAACGGTGCGCCTGCCCATCGCGCAGCGCGATGCGGATGGTATCTCCTGTGATCTGGTCCGCACCGTTCCATAGCACAGGATGGTGGCGCATGATGATCATGCTATCGGTGTCGGCATAAACAAGGGTGTCGCACGCGCCTTGGAGGTCGTTCTTGAAGAAACGCACACCGCGACGTGCTGTGATCGTCCTGCCACGGCTCTCGCCAAGTGAATACACAGGCTTCCCGCCTGGGCCGTTGCCCCATGTCGTATCGCGTACCGTGGGCACCGTGAATAGCGTATCGCCATGCAGGAAGAGCGTATCGGCGCCCATGCGCATCTGCAGTTCCGCGTGGCCGGTGATCATGCTGCTCTCCTTGATCTCATCGTAGCGCCCAACGTATCCCAGCGCACGCATATCCCCGCCACTATCGGTGACCACAACATGGCCCCATGCCTCGCCCAGTCCGAGGCGACGATCGTAATGCAGGCTGTCTCCCTCCAGCAGGCGGCCTTTGCTCTGCACGCTGCTGCGGCGCGTGAAGCGTGCGCGTTCGGTGCGTGTGTCGTATTCGCCGCGCAATGTCTTGATCACTGTGCCGCCCTGCGTGATGGTGGTGGGACCGAAGAACTCGCTGACCCCCGTGGAGGTCGCATAGTGCATGGTGTCGGATACGATCGTATGCTGCGGATGGTCAAGTCGCACGTTTCGGCTGAAGACGAAGCGGCGCTGGTCGGCCAGGTAAGTGCCAGCGCCGCTGGTGAGCACATTGTTCTCGCTGCGGCTGGTGATGGTTCCGCCTTGCGTGTACACAGCACGACGGTTTCTCAAGTCGTAATCGAGCGCCGGAGTGCTCAGGTCCATGTCGCGGTCGCGGAGCCGCACATTGCCTTCGAGCCGCGCCATGCGGTGCTTTGCGTCATAGTGGAGGCGTTCGGCGTTGGCGTGCAGCGTATCGCCCTGGTGGATGCTCACGTGGCCGAACGCATCCACGCGCTGGTCCTCGTACAGGTGCGCACTATCGCACAGCATGATGGCGCCTGCGTGCTTGAAGCGCACGTTGCCCTTGAGCAGCTGCGCTCCGTTCTTCAGCTTGTCGAATTCCCAGACGTCAGCATTGAGGATCTCCACCCGGCCGTCTTGCGGGCCTGCCTCGGATTGCGCTGAGGCCGTTGCGCTTGGAAGCAGGCTCGCAGCCGCGAGGAAGGGCAGGATGCGCATGGTGCGCCGTGCGGTCAAAGCGGATGCCAACGCGGTGCGCGTGCGCATGCTAGTTCATGCTCACGCCCGGCAGGCGGCGCATCTGGCGGTAATGCACGCTCAGTCGATCCAGAAGGCGCCGGATGTGCGCTTCCGCTTCGGCGGTCTCCTTGCTCACTTTCCTGGATTGCGCGCGCAGCACCATCACGCCATAAACGGCCGTGAAGCATGTGGCGATGGCACCTTCTGGATCCCCCCCGGCGTGCTGCTGCAGCGTGCGGATGCCGGGTTCGGCTTTGGCGAAGAGCGCATCGTATTCCGCGTCGTCCAGCACATCCACCAAGGAGGTGTGCAGGAACTCCAATTCGTTGGTCACTTCCTCCACTTCGGCCAGATGCCCCACGCGCTCGATGCCTTCGGCGCGCATGCGTGCTATGATGTCGGCGTACCAGTCGCGCATCTCGGCCCGGGTGTCGCCGTCCACGTCCATGGGCGCTATCAGGTTCGCATCTACTTTGTCCAGGTCCAATCCCGCAGCGCGCATGAGGTCTTCGATGTGCCACATGCTGATGACGTAGCCCGCGATGTTGTCCTCTTTCTTCTGCCGCAGCGGATCCATCGTGTCACTTCTTCGTTCCCTTGCTGGCACGGTACCGTGCATTG
Source organism: Flavobacteriales bacterium (assembly GCA_016710965.1). GTDB lineage: Bacteria > Bacteroidota > Bacteroidia > Flavobacteriales_F > PHOS-HE28 > PHOS-HE28. The sequence continues at coordinate 12,859 of JADJTW010000018.1, read as the reverse complement.
AGCCCGGTCACCAGTTCGCGGGTGATGTTCAATCCATCGTTGCCCACCCAGATCTGGCCATCGCCACGGATGCTGAAGATGAAGTCGAAGCCTGCCTGCGCGTTGTACGACCGGAGGTATTCGTCCACTTCCTGGCTCACTTCGCGCGCGACGTTCGCCTGCATCTCGGCGATCTTGTCCTCGCCTTCCGCTTGCAGCTCCTGCAACTTCTTGAATCGCTCCTCCATCTCCGCTTGGTTCTTCTCGCGTTCGGCCTGTGTACTGTAGGCGTCGTTGGCCATGATCTCTTCGTAGCGCTTCTGCGCCGCCGCCTCCTCGGCCTCCAGCTTGCGCTGCAGGTTGCGCACCGTGTTCTGCATCTGCGCGTTCTTGTCGTTGAAGAGCGCGCATTCGCTCATGAGGCTGTCCAGCCGGAAGTAGGCCAGGCGCGATTCCTTCAATGCACCCGTGTCGCGAACGATCACCGGGGCGCTCACCTCGGCGGCTGTGCCTTCATCCGCAGGGACCGCATCCTTAGCGGAGGACCTGCCCAGCAGGCCCCAAGCCGCCAGCCCCGTCAGCGCGATGTTCCATACAACAAGCAGGATCGTGGTGTTCTTCGACATGGTGTTCAATATCACACGCCCCCTCCCGATGGAACGGGAAGGGGCGTGCGAAGGTAGACCGTTGCGGCCGAGCGTTAGTGCTGCACGATCAGGCTCGTATGCCAGCGACCAGTGCCGTTATCAAGGAGCATCTGGTACGCGCCGCCTACAAGATCCTCAACGCCCAGCACAAGCGGACCATTGACCAATGAGAACGACTCGGTGCGAACCAGCCGCCCCGTCGCATCCATCAGGCGCAGAGTCCACATTCCGGAAGGCAGTCCATTGATGCGCACGCTGGCATCCGCCGGATTCGGAGCCAGTACGACACCGAGGGCGTCTAGTTCTTCGATCCCCACGAACGTATGGATGCTCACGCAGGCGGTGTCGTTCAGCGCGCTGGCGTCATCCACCATGGTGGTCCATGCGCAGAGGTCCGCTGTCAAATCGGCGGTGGGAATGAAGTAGCTGCTGAAGGTGAAGAGCACCGGTGCTGCGCCAGGGTTGAGAACGGGGCCGGTATAAGCCTGTGAGACCACCGGGCCATTGGCGAAGCGGTAGTTCACCGTGAAACCGCTCGCTGGCTGGTTGCCCAGGTTGGTAACCCATGCACGCACGGCTGTCTGGCCCGGCACGTCCTGGCCATCGGCCAATCCAAAGAATCCCGTGCAACCGATGTCATGCACCGGCACTTGCGAGAGGCGCAGGCCCAGGAAGAAATCCTGCACCGTGCGATCGCGGTATTCCGCCCAGATGTTGCCGATGACCTCGTAGGTGCGCAACGAGAAGGGCGGGTTGGCGTCCACGGCGATGTTGACGTTCGGCCCGAGCATATACCACTGGATGTACACGCCACCGCTGGTGATCATCAATGGTGCGCTCAACGGCAGCACTTGATCGCCGACGGTCACAGAACCCAAGGGCACTTGCACCGAATCGAGCATGGTGCCTGGCGCACCGCCAGGACCATCGTCATCGAATACCTTGATGGTGTATCCGGCAAGGCCCGCATCACTGGCGATGCGGATGGTGGTATGCGTGGCGTAGGCGGGGTAGTACGGTGGCTTGATGTACACGCCCACGCCGCCGTCGCCACCGTCCCATCCGATGCCCGCGAGATTGTCCGTGGGTCCGTGGTAGCGAAGGTCCTGCGTCGCTGTTGTAGTATCGACCACCACGATCTCCTGCGTCAATTGGTTGTTGTCGGTGACCAGTTCGCTGGCAATGGCCCCCACTGTGCTTACGAAGCGGAAGGTTCCGGCGATGGTCGGATCGAATACCGGTGTGAATGTGATGGTGGTGTCCAGTTCAGGCAGCAACTGGGAGATGGGCACGAGTTGAGATACCACCGTAGCTCCAGCACCATTGAGGATACGCCCGTCCAGCGTGAAATTGGTCAGTGGTGTGTTGCCCACGTTCAGCGCAGTCGATACCAGTTGCAACGGTGCTCCATTGCGTGAGCGGAACACGCCGCCGCTGCCGGGGGCGGTGTTCCATGCCACCGTGCCATCGCGGATCTGCAACGAACTGCTCGGCGGCATGTAGTAGCGGATGGCGTAGTTGGTGGCCGGGTAGGTGTTGAACGAATGCTGCAGGCCGATGCTCCCGGCAACGCTCTCGATCCCGATGGCGAGGCTGCCGTTGGCCACGGTGCCCACCTGCTGAAGGTATTGCACCGTGATGCTGCTGTCGGTCTTGTTCAGGATGATCTCGAAGGTGTTGCTGCCTGAATAATCGGTGGCCGCGTTCCAGAAAGGAACATCCACCCAGGAGATGATGGTAAGGTCATCGTCATCGAAGAAATAGCAGCGGCCGTTGTTGCCCGTGCCCAGGAAGTTGAGGTCGGTGGCCATGCCTGCCACATAGTCGTTCACACCGCCAGCCAACGGAATGGAAGGGAAGGGCGAAGCGATGTTGCCGCCGTTGAAGGCGATGTAGCCGTTGCTGCCCACCCACACGAATTTGCGGCCGTACCAGTAGTAGGGCATGTCGGTGCTCATCACGAAGGGGCCCACGACGTTATCATCGCCCAGTCCGGTCACCATGGTGCCCGTGGTGGTGATGTCGATCCAGTTGAATACCGGTCCGTCGGCTTCATTGCTGTCTTTCCAGATGTAGCCGTAGGCATCGGGTCCGCCGGTGGCGGCGAAGAGCGATGCGCAGAACGAGAAGGCGAGGAGCAGGGTAGTGGTTCGAAGCATGGTGAGGGGCTTTGCGGTTGTCCAAGGTAGCTTTTGATCCGACCGGTGCAAGTCCGCTCCAGGCTCACGACAAGGCTATCGGGTCTTGAGATCCGGCTCCAAGAGCGCAACCACATCCTCACAGGCTGTCCACCGATGGCGCAGATGACGCCGATAGCGCCTGACGGCGCTTCGGCCGCGTTGACCGCTAGTGGCCCATCTGTGCCATCGGTGGACGGCCGTTGTGCGCATTTCCCAAGACCAGCAGAAGTTTGAGACCCGATAGCCCCGAGGCTTACGAGGTCTTCGCCCGCTCCCAGTAGGCGTCCATCTCCTCCAGGCTCATCTCGTCCAGCTTCTTGCCGTCCTTGCGGCTTTCGCGCTCCAGGTATTGGAAGCGGTGGATGAACTTGCGGTTGGTGCGTTCCAGTGCCTCGTCGGGGTCCACGCCCAGGAAGCGCGCGTAGTTGACCACGCTGAAGAGCACATCGCCGATCTCTTCGGCCTGCTTTCCAGAGCCCGCATCCACTTCATGCTTCAGCTCGCGCAGCTCCTCGTGTACTTTCTCCCACACCTGCTCCTTGTTGTCCCAATCGAAGCCCACGCCACGGGCCTTGTCTTGGATGCGTATGGCCTTCACCATGCTCGGCAATCCGCGCGGCACACCTTCCAGTACGCTGGGCGTTTCCGTAGGTCGACCCTGAGGGTCGACGCTACGTTCGGCCAGCTTGATCTTCTCCCAGTTCGCTTTCACCTCCTCTTCGTCCTTCACTGTTACATCGCCATAGATGTGCGGGTGGCGGTGGATCAGCTTCTCGCAGATGCCGTTGAGCACGTCGGTGATGTCGAAGGCGCCCTTCTCCTTGCCGATGCGCGCATAGAACACCATGTGCAGGAGCAGATCCCCCAGTTCCTTCTTTATCCCGTCAAGGTCGTTCTCCAGAATGGCATCGCCCAGTTCGTAGGTCTCCTCGATCGTCAGCGGCCGCAGCGTCTCCAGCGTCTGCTTCTTGTCCCATGGGCATTGCTCGCGCAATTCGTCCATGATGGCAAGGAGGCGAAGGAAGGCGGCGGCGCGGGGATCGGGAGGTCATGTGTTTGATCTCGAAGTATCGGGGACGGCAAAGGTGCATGGCACTGTCGAAACGAACCAGCCACCCAGGTGCGAGGTTACTTTCGCGCCCATGAGCAAGATCGGCATCCTCGGTACAGGCATGGTGGGCCAGGTGCTCGCCAGCGGCTTCCTTAAGCACGGCCATGAAGTGACAATAGCCACACGAGATCCCGGCAAGGTGGCCGACTGGCTGGACAAGAACCCCGATGGCAAAGTGGCCAGCCACAAGGAGGTGGGCGCCTGGGCCGACATGATCGTGCTGGCCAGCAAGGGCACGGCGGCGTTGGAGGCCATTGGCCTGTGCGATGCGAAGGACCTCGCCGGCAAGACGATCATCGACACCACCAACCCCATTGCTGATGCGCCACCTACGAATGGTGTGCTGCACTACTTCACCACGCTGGAGGACAGCCTCATGGAGCGCCTGCAACGGGCAGTTCCAACGGCGCACTTCGTGAAGGCCTTCAACAGCGTGGGCAATGCGTACATGGTGGATCCCGATTTCGGCGGTGTGAAGCCCACCATGTTCATCTGCGGCAACGATGCTGGCGCGAAGAAGAAGGTCACCGCTGTCCTGGACCAGTTCGGCTGGGAAACGGAGGACATCGGCGGCGTGGAAGGAGCGCGCGCGATAGAACCCTTGTGCATCCTCTGGTGCATGCCCGGTTTCACGAGGAACCAGTGGACGCATGCCTTCAAGCTGCTGAAGAAGTAGGACTTCGCTTTCAGCCTTCAGCTTTCATCTTTCCTTTTACATCGATCAACTTTTCTTCAACATGCCTATCACACGCAAAGCCACCGCCAACTGGAAGGGAACCGGCAAGGAAGGATCCGGAACAGTGACCACCACCAGCGGCGTATTGAAGGACACCCCGCACTCGTTCCACACCCGGTTCGTGAGCGAGGATGGCAAAGCCGGAACGAATCCCGAAGAACTAGTTGCTGCAGCGCACGCCAGTTGCTTCACGATGAAGTTGAGCTTCGTGCTGAATGCCGCAGGATTCACGGCCGACGATCTCGAATGCACTGCCAGTGTGAAGATGGACAAGGTGGGCGACGGCAATGGCGTCGTCGGCATCCATCTGGACCTGAAGGGCCGGGTGCCGGGCATCAGCGCGGCGCAGTTCCAGGAGTGCGCGGATAACGCCAAGGCCAATTGCCCCATCAGCCAGTTGCTGAAGAGCGTGCCCATCACCCTGAGCGCGACACTGCTCTAGAGCGCCAACCGCGACTACCTTCGGGGCGTGCCTGGTACCATACTCTTCTTCGGACGCAACGTGAGCATCATGGCACTCGTGGACCTGCAGATGCGCAGTGCAGGTTACAAGACGGAGGGCTTCATGGCGGAGGATGACTTGAGGCGTCGGCTGGAACAAAGCCCTGTGGCCCTGTTGGTGCTGGGTGGTGGTGTCGAGGATGCACCTCGCGAGCAACTGCGCCACTACTGCAAGGCGAAGGGCATCAGGCTGCTGGAGCATTTCGGTGGGCCGGACCGCTTGCTGGAGAATGTGCGCGCTTCGCTGGCTTGAGGTTGCCGCACGCATACCACGGCCCACCTGCCTCCGTTACTTTGCCGCCTTCCCGCCGCCGCGGGATGAAGACATCTGCATGCGCCGGTCGCCCGCTCACTTACTATTCGCGTTGTGCGCCGCCTTGCTCCCCGCCCTGGCCGAGGCACAGGCGACCGCCTTCCTCTTCGGTACCGTTCGCGACGAGACCGGAGGCACGCTCCCAGCGGCGAACGTCAGCATCGTGGGCACGCAGCAAGGCACGGTGTGCGATGCGCAGGGCACTTACCGGCTAGCGGTGCCGGCAGGCCAGAGCGTTCGCGTGCGGATCAGCTACAGCGGCATGCGTGCCTATGAGGAGGAAGTGCTGTTGAACGCTGGTGAGGAGCGGCGGCTCGATGCATCGCTGCGCTTCATCACGCTCGGCGTCATTGATGTGCAAGGCACCAGGGCGCAACGCGAGAGCGGCATCGAGCGCATCGATCCGCGACTGGCGCGCTTCAATCCATCGCCCCAAGGCGGTGTGGAGAGCCTGCTGAGCGGGCAGATCGGCGTGGTGATGCGCAATGAGCTGAGCAGTGGCTACAGTGTGCGCGGCGGCAACTTCGACGAGAACCTGGTGTACGTGAACGACATCGAAGTGTACCGGCCCTTTCTTGTGCGTGCAGGACAGCAAGAGGGTTTGAGCTTCCCGAACCCCGACATGATCGACCGTCTGCAATTCAGCGCTGGCGGCTTCGAGGCGCGATACGGCGACAAGATGAGCAGCGTGCTGGATATCCATTACAAACGGCCGAAGGCATTCGCCGGAAGCGCCATGGCCAGCTTGCTCGGCGGTGCCTTCCACCTGGAGAACACCATGCTGCACAAGCGGCTGCGGCAGATCACCGGGTTCCGCTACCGCACCAACCAGCTGGTGCTGAGCGGACTTGATACACGCGGCGAATACCGGCCGGTGTACACCGATCTGCAGAGCTACTGGACCTACGACCTGAAGGACAATGTGGAGCTCGGTTTCCTCGGCCTCTATTCGCGCAACCGCTACAGCGTGGTGCCGCAGAACCGCGAAACGGAATTCGGCCCGTTCAACCAGGCCTTGCGTTTCACCGTGTACTTCGATGGGCAGGAACGGACCGCTTTCGAAACGTACTTCGGCGCCTTGAGCCTGAACGTGCAGGCCACGCGCGACCTGCTGCTGAAGTTCCAAGCCAGCGGCTATCGCACCTACGAGGACGAGTCCTTTACGATACAGGGCCAATACCTGTTGGGCGAATTGGAACGCGATCCCGGCAGCTCTGAATTCGGCGAGGTGGTGCGCGACCTGGGCGTGGGCACCTTCCTCGATCATGCGCGCAACACATTGGAAGCGACGGTGCTCACCGTGGCGCACAAGGGCTACCTGCAACTGCCCAACGATCGCTACTTGCAATGGGGCGTCGATGCGCGCCGGGAATCCATCACCGATCGCATCAACGAATGGAGCATGGTGGACAGCGCGGATTACAGCATTCCACTGAGCACAGGCGAAGACCTCGAGCTGGGATACGCGCTGAAGAGCCGATTGAGCATGGAGAGCATACGCGCGAGCGCATACCTGCAGAATACCTGGCGATGGGACCAGGGCGGCGATCGCTGGTGGACGCTGATCGCCGGTGCGCGCGCGCAGCACTGGACATACAACGGGCAGACGGTGGCCAGTCCGCGCGCGCGGCTCACCTACCACCCGGGCTGGAAGAAGGCCATCACGTTAGATTCCATCGTGGACCGCGATTACAGCTTCTGGCTCGCGGGCGGCCTCTACTACCAGCCGCCGTTCTACCGCGAAGTGCGCAAGTTCGATGGCACCTTGAACCCCGATATCCGCGCGCAGCGCAGCATCCATGTGCTCATGGGCATGGACCGCATGTTCGAGATCTGGCAGCGGCCCTTCAAGTTCACCGCCGAGGCCTACTACAAGGCCATGGACGACCTCATTCCCTACGAGGTCGACAACATCCGCATCCGCTACTACGGCACCAACAACGCCAAAGGCTTCGCCACGGGAATCGACACCAAGCTCAGCGGCCAGTTCATCGAGGGCATCGATAGCTGGATGGGGATCAGCGTGATGACCGCGCAGGAGGACCTGAAGGACGATTTCTACTACTGGCGTTACAACGCCGCCGGTGATACGATCTACCCAGGATACACCGCCGACCAGGTGGCCGTGGACAGCAGCCGTGTGGAACCCAAGCTTATACCACGCCCCACCGACCAGCGCGTGAACGTGGCCATGTTCTTCCAGGATGAAATGCCGCGCTGGCCCACCTTCAAGGTGCATGTGAACATCGTCTTCGGCACCGGCCTGCCCTTCGGTCCGCCCAACTTCTCGCGCTATCCCGATACGCTGCGCACGGAGATCTACCGTCGCGTGGACATAGGATTCAGCAAGCAGTTCCTCGGCGCCGAAGGGCAAAGCCATCGCGGCTGGCGCAGGCACATCGATAACCTCTGGCTTACCGCCGAGGTCTTCAATCTGCTGAACATCAACAATACCATCGACCATACCTGGGTCACCGATGTGAGCGGCCGCCAGTACTCCATCCCCGATTACCTCACGCCGCGCAGGTTCAATCTGAAGTTGATCGCGTGGTTTTGACAGGCGACGCCGACATCCCGAAGTACGTCATTCCGGCAACCTCCGAAACATGCAGAACCGGTACGTTTCGATCGCGCTTGTGCTCGCATTCAGCCTGGCAGCAAATGCCCAGCTCACCTACCAGCTAGGCAACACCACGCTGCTCATCGATGAGGTGGTGGACAGCTCGCGCGTGAACATCCCCTGGGAGATCCTCTGGGGACCGGACGACCGGCTGTGGATGACGGATGGTCCGCTGATCACGCGCTGGGATCCGGTGACCGATGTGATCGACACGCTTATCGATCGCGGCTACGGCAATGGCCTGGGCATGGCGTTGCATCCCGATTTCCCGAACACGCCCATCATCATGGCGGTGTTCGATACCGCTGATTATTACGGCGGGAATCTGCAATGCGAAGTCTCGCGGTTCACCTACGATACGGTGAACGATACGATCGTGGATGAAGAAGTGCTCTTCACGTACTACCACGCCGGCGAGCATGCGGGCGGGCGTGTGCTCTTCGATACCACGGGCCATGTGCTGGTTACCACGGCCGATTATTACCTCAATGGCCCCGACACCTTGTTCTCACCGGTGGGAAAGACACTCCGTTTCGCCACGGACGGTTCTGTGCCGCCCGATAATCCGCGCCCTGATCGCACATGGACCTGGGGCCATCGCAATCCCCAAGGCTTAGCCATGCTGCCCAACGGCGCCGTTGTCAATACGGAACATGGCCAGATGTTCGAGGGCAACGAGATCAATTTGCTCCAGAGCAACGAGGACCACGGCTATCCGTACTACGATGGCACTGCCTGCATGCTGTTCCCCGACACCTGCAACTCGCTTACGTACACCTACACGCGCCCGATCTCCACCTTCACGCATCCGCCATCGGGCTGCGAATTCTACACCAGCGATGCGATCCCCGAGATGCAGGACAAGCTCATTGTGGGCATCCTCTGGCACAAGGGGCTCATGCTGTTCGGGTTCAATGATGAGCTCGATACCGTCCTCACTGAGGAATACTTGCAAGGCGGTGCCTTCGATGTGATGTGGCGCAACCGCGACATCGCGATCCGCCCCGACGGCAGCTTCTACCTCATCACCAACGACCGCATGGACCCGCGGATCCGCTGGGTGCATCCCGATCTTGGAACATCGGTGAATGCTGTGCCCTTCGACGCGAATGCATCACGGGCCTGGCCGAACCCGGCGAGCGACAAGCTCTTCATCGACGTACCCGGCGGATCGACATCAGTGCAACTCTTCGATACCCAAGGAAGGGGTGTGCCTTGCCCGATCGTGCGGATGGGCGACCGCTTCGTGCTCGATGTGGAAGCGCTGCCCGCAGGCGCGTACACCGCTCGAACGAGCGATGCACGCGCTGTGCGGTTCATGAAGCGCTAGCTACTCCTCCAGCACGCCGAATTTCCCGGCGGCCACATCCTTGAAGGCTTGCCGTAGCTCTTCCTGGGTGTTCATCACGAAGGGACCGTAAGCCGCGACCGGTTCGTTCAATGGTTCGCCGCTTAGCACAAGTAGCATGGCACCGTTCGCGCTGGTGGCATGCACTTCTTCGCCATCGTTGCGCAGGACCACCAGAGTGTCGGTAGGCGCATCACTTCCGTTGATGTTCGCAGCGCCTTCCACTACCAGCACGGTGCTGTTGAAGTTCGCTGGCAGGTTGAAGGCCGCTTCGCCACCGGCACCGATGCGCACCACGGCCGCGATCACCGGGCTCCAGGTCTGTGCAGGGCCCTTCGCACCGAAGAGCTCACCGGCCACAACGTGAACCTCGCTCTGGCCATCGGGCAATTGCACATGGGCCATCGCATCGCGCGTGATGCCTTGGTAGCGCGGCGCTTCCATCTTGTGCTTCGCGGGCAGGTTCACCCACAACTGCGCCATGTGGAAGATGCCGCCCTTGCGCGAGAACTCCTGCTCGTGGTACTCCTTGTGGAGCACGCCGCTTCCGGCGGTCATCCACTGCACGTCGCCTTCGCCGATCACGCCGCTGTGCCCGGCGCTATCGTGATGCGCCACCTTGCCTTTGAACGCGAAGGTGACCGTCTCGAAACCGCGGTGCGGATGTACGCCTACTCCACGCGGATGTTCACGCGGGGAAAAGTCCACCGGCGTGTTGTAGTCCAGCATGATGAAAGGACTGAGCCGGTCCGGTGCCATGCTGTAACCACCCGGGAAGAAATTGCTCACTCGGAACCCGTCGCCCACCATGTGCGGGGCGGGAGGAGGCAGCACGGCCTCAACACTACGCTTGGTCATCGGATGCGCCACCATATCCTTATGGAGCTAGGTGGGCTGCGCAAAGGTCGCTGCGCCGACTGCTTCCTGACGGATTCTAACTTGCCCGCATGGTCGCGTTCGAACTGCGCCCGTTCCGGATGGATGACTTGCCTGCGTTGGTGAAGCATGCCAGCGATGCCACCGTGGCGGCCAACCTCACAGACGCATTCCCGCAGCCGTACACTGAAGAAAGCGGTCGATGGTTCCTCAACGAGGCGATGAAGGAAGTGCCCATGCGCCGCTGCATCGACATCGGAGGGGAATGCTGTGGCGCCATTGGCCTTCACCCAAAGGCTGATCTCTGGCGGCGCAACCTGGAATTGGGCTACTGGCTCGCGAAGGAGCATCGTGGCAAGGGTATCATTACCGAGGCGATCAAGCAGATGATGGTGCTCGGCTTTGCGACATTCCCGGATATCGTGCGCATTTATGCCACACCCTTCGGCAGCAACATCGCCAGCCAACGCGCATTGGAGAAGGCGGGCTTTCAACTCGAAGCCAAGTTATCCGGCACACTTTTCAAGCTGGGCCGGTTCGAGGATGAGTGGATCTATGCGGTGCGAAGGCCCGGGTAAGGCTCTACTTTCGAGCGCGTGAAACGCCTTCTTCCCTGTGCGGCGATGCTGATGGCAATCGGCATGCAGGCTACTACGTGGCAGGTCGGACCCGCAGAGACCTACACCATGCCGAGCCAGGTCTCCACGCTGGTGAACGATGGCGACACCGTGAACATCGATGCGGGTGTTTACCCCAGCGATGTGGCGCGCTGGCAGGCGGATGATCTCGTGCTGCGCGGTGTTGGCGGCTTCGCGCACCTTGAATCGAACGGCAACAGCTGGGGCGACAAGGCCATCTGGGTTATCCAGGGCGACAACACCACCGTGGAGTGGATCGAGTTCAGTGAATGCGTGGTGCCGGACCACAATGGAGCGGGCATACGGCTGGAAGCGAACAACCTCACCGTGCGGCATTGCTGGTTCCATCACAACGAGAACGGCATCCTCTGCGGCGAATATCACCCGAGCACGGTGCGCATCGAATACAGCGAGTTCGGTCATCACGGCTACGGCGATGGTTATTCGCACAACCTGTACATCGGCAACATCGACTCCCTCATCTTCCGTTACAACTACAGCCATCATGCCCTCACCGGCCACGAGCTGAAGAGTCGCGCGTGGGTGAACGTGATCGAGTACAACCGCATCGGGAACGAGGCCGATGGCGAGGCCAGCCGGGAGATCGATCTGCCGAACGGCGGACAGGCGTACCTCATCGGCAATGTCATCCAGCAAGGATTGATGAGCCAGAACAGCAACATGGTCGGTTTCGGCATGGAGGGCTTGAGCAACCCCGGTCCGCAGGAGCTGTATGTGGTGGAGAACACCCTCGTGAACGAGAAGGCCAACGGCAGCTTCCTCCAGGCCCCGGCCAATGTCTTCTTCAAGGCTTACGGGAACATTCTTGCTGGTGGCGGCAGCTTCATGAGCGCATGGCCCACGAGCATCGATACGCTCACCAACCTGCGCACCACCAACATTGCTTCCGTAGGCTTCGCCGATGCAGCGAACTACGACTACCACATCACAGCGTCATCGCCCGCGCACGCCATTGCTTATCCGGCGGGCGTTTCGAACACCGGTTATCCATTGGTGGCGTGGTACGAGTACGTTCACCCCACGAACGGCACGCTCCGTTGCCAGCACGCCACGCTCGATGCCGGGGCCTTCGAGACATGCACCACGCAAGTGCCGGAAGGGGAGGATGGGGCCATTCTACTGCATCCGAATCCGGTGTCTGGCTTCATGAACATCACCTTCCCAACGGATGCTACGCTCACACGGGTCGAAGTGCGCGATCCGCAGGGCCGCCTGATGCGCGCGTGGCCGGTGAATGGCGCCAGTGCGTTGTCCCTTGATCTGCGCGATCTGCCCGCTGGACTTTACGTGTTGCATGCTACAGGGCAGGGGCCGGGTATCGCGCAACGGTTCGTGAAACACTGAGCCTGCGGTGAACAGAAGGCTCTGCCCGATGCGTTCGGTCAATGGGCGCCACTAGCCGAATGCCGACCTTGGTGCCATGAAGCACCGGTGCCGATGGACGATTTGACGACCCTGAGCAGCCCACCATTGTCGTTGCTGGTGCGGATCCTCATCGCGCTGGGCATCGGATTCCTCATCGGGTTGGAGCGTGAGTATGCCAAGCGCGTGGTGGAGAAGGAGGAGCCCTTCGCCGGTGTGCGCACCTACACCATCATCGCGCTTTTCGGTCTGCTCAGCGCATTCCTTGCCGAGCGCCATGGAGAGTGGGTGTACATCTGCGCTTTGGTGGGCCTGGTCGGTCTGGTGATCGCCACGTACGCGCTCACCGCGAAGTCAGGCAGCTACGGGATCACCACCGAGCTCTCGGCCATCCTCACCTTCCTGCTGGGCGGGCTGGTGTTCGAGGGATATATCCTGCTTGCGCTCATCGTGGCCGTGGCCACCACTCTGTTGCTCTCGCTCAAGCTGCCGCTCCACGCCTTCATCACCACGCTTACCACGCAGGA
>JADJTW010000017.1 GCA_016710965.1 Flavobacteriales bacterium | reverse complement strand
TACGCATCGGGCTGGTTGTTGCCGATCTTGGGGTTGGTGGCCGTGAAGTAGCGGCGCCACTCCAGCAACTTGCGCATATCGCGTAGCGCGGGCTCCTTGGCGCCCATCTGCACATCGTAGAAGGTGTGGAAGTCCACAACGCCATCCACCACTTCGCGGTCGCTGAGGAAGTAGCCGTCCTGCACCGCGCTGGCAATGGATGGTTTGCCCTTGTACGGGCGCGGCTCACAGGCCTTGTCGTAATTGCGTTTGTGCATTTCCAGCAAGGCACCTATGCAGTCGGCATCCTTGAAGTAGCGCACGCGGTAGCGGTCCAGTACGTGCGGCCTGATCAAGGTGGCCGGACCCACCGCATCTATCTGCATGCTGTGGAGCCCCTGGCGCGTGTAGTACCAGCCCAGCGGATACAAGGTGGTCTTGTTGGGGCTGATGGTGACCACGTACATCCACTGGATGCGAGCGGCCGAGGTGAAGTCCCCGAATTGCGTGATGACGCCTTTACCGCCCTTGCGGTGGTCGCGCTCCATTTCCCAATACTCCTCCGCCACATGCCGCTGCAAGATCCACCACATCCCTGTGCAGGGCTGCGGCGATCTCGGCCAGGGACATGGAGGAAAGGATCATAGCGCATGGGGTCGATGGGGTTCTTACGAAGGAATTGGCGGGGGGTTAGCGGTCAGGACTTGCCTCGAAGACAGGATCCCCGAAGATGGGAGACCCTCATATGTTCGCCCCATGACCCCATGGGCAAGTACCTGAAGGAAGGGGCATGAGAGTTTGTGGAGACCCTAAGCAGTTCAACGAACATGCTGATTCGCAGAGCTTACCTCATGCTTCTCCTTGCTCCTTTGAGCCAGAACAGAATGTAGAGCGCTGACCTGAGGAAGCCAGTAGCTCGAATACCGAGATGAGAAAAGTGCGACGGGAGCAATTCCTTCAGGTGCCTGGCCAGGGAGCACACATCTAAAACCCAAGTCAACGATGAAGACAGGGATCGTGCGCCAATCCATAGGCATCGATTGCGCAAAGGACGAGTTCGTGGCAGCCTTCTGCTGCTCGAAGGAACTGCGGGGAAGCGATTGCAAGCAGACCCGTGCGTTCAAGAACAACAAGCAGGGCTTCGCTAGGTTCATGGCCTGGCAGAACAAGCTGCGTGAAGAAGAGATCGCATTACCCATGGTGATGGAGGCCACAGGCGTCTATCACGAGCAACTCGCATGTGCGCTCTTCGACGGCGGGTGCCGGGTGCATGTGGTCTTGCCGAACAAGGCCAAGGCATTCGCCAGGTCCATCAACCTGCGTTCGGTGGACGACGGCTCATCGGCGCGCACCCTGGCCCTGATGGGCATGGAGCGCCAGCTCGATGCTTGGGAGAAGCCCCAGGAGGTCTACATCCGGATGAAGCACCTGACGCGCGAGCGGGAGGATATCCAGCAAGCACTCGCCTCGGCAAAGAACCAGTTGCACGCTGAAAAGGCCGGCGCCTTCAGCAACCCGTACACGATCAAGCGGCTCAAGGGTCGTATCGGCTTCTTGGAGCGGCAGGTAAAGGAGGTGGAGACCGACCTGCACGCACTGATCAGGAGAGAGAAGGAACTGGAAGAGCGTATAGCAAGAGTATGCACCGCCCCGGGTATCGGTTGGTTGACCATGACGATCATACTGGCTGAAACCAACGGCTTCCACATGGTGCGCAACCAACGCCAACTGACCAAGTACGCCGGGCTCGACGTGGAGAAGCATGACTCAGGAACCTCCGTGCATAAGCCCGGCAGGTTGTCCAAGAAAGGCAATCGGCACATCCGCAAAGCCCTGTACATGCCAGCGCTCTCGCGCATCCGCAGCGAAGCCAAGAGCAAGGAGTTCTTCAAGCGCCTCGTCTCCAAGCACGGCGTGAAGATGAAAGCCGTGGCCGCTGTCCAACGCAAAACACTAGTGCTTGCCTACACCCCTTTGGAAGAACAACACACCCTACGATCGGCAGCACCGGGCGCCTGCTACGGACAACGAAAAAGGGCAGCCCCTGGAGGCTGCCCTGAACGAGCTGGCTTGAAGCCGCTCTCGGAAAATACCGTGCATCAAAACTAAAACACGCCATCGTAACACAGAATCTGCGGACTAGGTGGCCAAGAGGTGCACCCTCACCCAACGCTAATCAAAATCATTGATACTGATAATGATGTCATTGAATAGATGAACGTTGCTTTGCTGGAACATCATCAATTCATTCTTGGATTGAGTGGTAAACACCACCGGACGGCCCGAATTGAAGTGGCGTACGAAATCATCATTGTTCGTAACGAGCTCGCGCAAATCGATTTGATAAGGCCGCAGCTTGTCCCGGTCAATCTTGTATTTGCGATGAACATGCTTCGCGACATCGTCAATCTTCATGTTCATCAACTTGAACCACGGAAGAACATTCGCTGCGATGGATTTGCTTGAGTATAGATTACTGAGGCACTTGGCATACTCCGCCCGTATTCCCTTGATTTCCTCGATGAAGTGATCCTTCAGCGTTCTCCGATTGGCCGACCGATCCTTGAGTCGATTGATTATCCAGACCGCGAGAAGTGCATCCACAAGGATCCCAACCAAATCAATCCAATCAGAAGCTTGGAAGAGAAACCAAACTCTCATACCGCAGGCCCTTGCCAAACCTTGGAGACTAGCTTTCCATCAACCAGACGATACCAAGGGGTATGGTTCCTCGTCACACGCGCAGCCAAATGTTCATTCCGGCGCTTCTCCCATTGAAGAAAGGTCTGCTGGCCAATCATATCCTTCCAGTGAGGCTCGTCCATCTGGACCACCGCAAGGTGTCCTTTAAACTCTCGCAGTGGTCTCGCCGTGCCAGGCCCGTGCGCGTGCAAAGCGGACCCCTACGGCCCATGGCCTAACGCGCGTGTTCACCGCGTCCCGGCATCCTCGGCGCTCTTGATCCTCTACTCCACCATCACCCGCTCCGTCCGCGTCCCCTTCGCGCTCGTGAGCGTAATGGAGCGCATGCCGGGAACATCGCCAAGATCGATCGTGGTCACCGCGTTCGTAACGGCGAACACCTGCACGGTGCGGCCGAGCGCATCGGTCACACGCGCTTGCATCGGCAGCGCTACTGCTTCGCAACGCACCGTCACCTCCCCTGCTGTCGGGTTCGGCCCCACGGAGAAGAGGGGCCGTGCGGCCAGCTCGTGTACGCCAACGGCTGAACTGATCACGAGCGGTTCGCCGCGCGGCAATCCACCATCGGCGCCATTGGCGAAATGGTGGAGCACGGTGGGTTGCAGCGTGGTCGCATCGAAGCGGCACAGCGTTCCGAAGAAGCCACTACCGCCTTGGGAGAGCAGGCCGTAGAGCTGGCCATCGGGCGCGTTCACCAGATCGCCCACCGGATTGGCGCCGGTGGCCAGGGAGAAGTTGGTGGTGAGCGTGATTGCATCGGTACTGGGCACCAGTGTGAAGACATAGCCGCCGCTGTTGAGGCCTCCGCCGGCCACGCAGCCCACGAGCAGGTCGGGACCCAACCGCTTGATGGAGCTCCAGCAATTCATGCCATCGGTATCGTCCATGTCGTGGATCTTGGTGAAGACATCGTTCACCACATCGTACTTGTAGATGATGCCGCGGTTGTTGAAGCCGCCCTCGTACGTGGTGCCGTAGAACCAGCCATTGTCCGCTTCGCAGATGCCGCCGTAAGGTGTGCGTCCACCGTCAGCACCATCGAAGTCGTGCAACTTGGTGAACACATCGGTAACCGGATCGTAGCGGAAGAGCGTGCCCGATTGGTTGTTGGCACCGCCTTGCGAGCCCGTACCGTAGAGCCAGCCGTCGGCGCCCTGCACCAACGAGCCGGTGATGCCAGCACCATCGATAGCCTGGGTAAGCCCGTACACCTCGGTGTAGGTATTGGTCGTGGGGTCCACGCGGTAGATGCTGCCGCCACCGGTGCTGCCGGCATAGCCCGCACCGTAGAGCATGCCATCGGTACCCACGATGGGCGTGCCCCAGTTGTAGCCGCCGTTGCTGAGGTTGAAATCGCGCAGCTTCGTGAATGTGCCGTTCGTCGGGTCGATGGTGAAGAGCGTGCCCGCACCGGGTACGCCCTCGCCACCGAAAGTGGTGCAACCGTAGAGCAGGCCGTTGGATGCGAGGACGAGCCCGCCTTCCGGGCCCCAGCCGCTTGCATCGGTGAAGTCGAAGACGGTGGTGAAGTTGTTGCCGTCGGCATCCACCCGGAAGATGGTGCCCTTGCTATTGGCACCACCCGATGGCGTGAGGCCCCAGATGCGCAAGGGATCCTGCGCGACGAGTTGCAGTGCGACGAGGGCGGGAAGAAGGGTGATGATGCGCATGGGCGATGGGTTCGCCCAAATGTATCAGCCGCACGATCGCATCAACTTTCTCCTCGCATGCCGGGTGCGGCTCACTTCGCCTTGGGTGCAGGTCCCTCGATGGCATCGATCTTCTCCTTGGTCGCGGTGAGGGTGCCATCCATCGCGTAGCACTTCTTGAAGTTCTCCAAAGCGCCATCGCTATCCCCCTTCGCTAGCAACGCATCGCCATAGCTGTCGTAGACATTGGCGGAGCGCGGGTACTCTTCCGCGTTGAGCCGGAATATCCGTACCGCGTCGTCTACCCGATCGTTCCACAGCAAGTTGTAGCCAAGGACGTTCAGGTCCTGTTCCTCGAAACTGAATTCGGCGGCGCGTTCGGCTTTCCATTTCCTGTACTGCACAATGGCGGCTTCAGCGCCTTTGGCGGCCACCTCCCTCCCCATCTCATCGCGTATGGACAAGGGTGGTAATGCATGAGGTCGGTCGTAGAGGATGTTCGTCATGCCCTCCACGATGCCCCAGAACTGGCCCGAGGAGTTGTTCGCGAGCAGCACGAAGCACTTGTCCTCTTCGATGCCCCGGTAGATGTAGGTGCTGAAACTGAGCCAACCGCCGGAGTGCTGCACCATGCGCTTTCCCGTTGGTGATCGCTGGATGAACCAGCCGAAGCCGTAATCCGTTCTCTCGCCGTTGTTGAGCACCGCCGGGGTGAAGGCCTCCTCGAGCGTGGCCTTGCTCACCAGCTTTTCCGTGTAGAGGAGCCTGTCCCACTTGAGCATATCGCCCACGGTGGAATACACGCCATCCTCTCCCTGTCCGTGATTCAGGTAGTGCGAATCGGCAGGGCTCCTGTCGGTTCTGTTCCATCCCAGCTGGAAGCCATAGGCGCGGTCAGGCATCTTCGGGTCGGGGCCTATGACGAAGTCGTACATCACCGTGTGCGTCATCCCGGCCGGATCGAAAATGTATTCCTGCGTGTAGTCCGCGAACGACATCCCCGAGGCCCTGGCCACGATGGTGCCCAGCAGGTTGTAGCCCGCGTTGCTGTACTGCCATTTCTCCCCGGGCGTGAAGTCCAGCGGCGGCTTCATCTCCGCGAACAGTTTTACCACATCGGCATTGCCGTTGGTGTAGCGTGCGGGGTCGTCGAAGGGCAGGTCCGTCTTCCAGGTCTCATCCATCAACTTCTCATAGAACGGCAAGCCGGAAACATGGTGCAGCAAGTGCCGGATGGTGATGCCCTCATAAGGCAATTCGGGAATGAAGTCGCGTACGTCCTGGTCGTAGCGCAATTTGCCCTGCTCCTTGAGGATCATGATGGCCATGGCGGTGAACTGCTTGCTCACCGAGGCAAGGCGGAACTGCGAGTTCACATCCAGCGAATCCACCGGATCTATGCATCGGATGCCGAAGGCTCCCTGGTAGACGACTTTGCCACCATCGAAGACCAACGCAGCGCCATTGAACTGGCCGCGCGCGTGCGCCTCGGACAAGTATTGCCCGTACTTGTTGGCCTCTTCTTGCTGCTGCGCCTGGCAGGCACTGAGGAGGAAGAGGAACAGAAGGGATCCAGGGACGTGGTTGCTCATGGGGGTGCGCCAAGGTCGCGGTTGAATGGTAAGTCGCACGAAGGGGTTGGTGGTTACCGGGGAAGGATCATTCAAGTGTAGTTGCATCGGCCCACGACGGGTGGTGGTTAACAAGTCCGTAACAGTGGAGCCCTTCTCCCGTGGCGCTTGAGGATACCTGCGAGAAAGGAGCAGCGCCTTTGACCCGCTTCCCTACCCTGCATTCGCACACCCGCAAGGTCTTCGAAGAAGAGAGACCCCATGGAGATTCAATGCGGCCGCAAACCCAACCGCAGATCTTCCAACAGCGAGTCGGTGCGAAGTGTATTGCTCTTCAGCAGGTAAAGCCTGGGCTCGTTGGACACTGCTTCGATCCGGAGGTCCAGCGGAGAGGTGCTCGCGAACGCACCTTCCCCGAAACCGGCAAAGAGCACGTTAGGTACCACTTGGGCGGCTATGTCCTGCAACCACCAGGTGCGTCGGTCCAGCCCCGGCTCCATCGTTCCGGGAAAATTCGGCACCAGGCAGCTACAGCCGTAGTTGGTGAGATGCTTGTTGCGGCCCCAGTTGATCACCACCAAGCGGCTCTGGTTGGCCCATGCCACTTGCGCGATCCGCTCGCACTGCCGCTTCAGTTCGCGAACCTCAACCACTTCCACGTTCGCCGTCTGAAGCAATGAGACCTGGCGCTCGACCGCCGCTGCCTGGGCGATGCACTTGTAGCCGAAGAAACCTGCGGCGAGCATGGGCACAAGTACCACGGCCCACCATGGGGACCGTCCCTTGAACTGGGTCGCCAATAGTGCTATGAGGAAGGGGACGGCCAGGAACATCCTCGCCCATGGAAAGAACACGCTGGCCATGCCATCATGAACCTTGTTGAAACCGAACGCGGCTACCAATAGGACGATGCCGGATAACGCCGCGATGGCAGGCTTCCATTGCCGGCAAACCCCGAATGCCACTGCCATGAGCGCGAGGATCACGAATACGAACGAGCCTTTGCCCCAAAGCAGTGGGCTTACCTCATCCATGTACTTCAGATCGTCCCAGTGAATGTCATCGAACTTGTATTCGAGAGCCGGAAGAAAATGTACCTGATAGTGGGGCCGCAGGTCGTAGAAACGATGCGCGAGATAGCAGAGGATCGCGGCCGGCAACGCGCCAGCTGCCCCGTACAGGTAGAACCTGCGATCGGAATAGTACCGCAACAGGATCAACACGCCTGCCGGTAGCAGGACAAGTGCTGCATTCGGATTGGCGAAAAGCGCCAGGATGGCGAAGAAGGGAGAAAGCAGCAAGAAGATGCCCCGTGCCGAGAACAGGGGGAGCACGGCCAGCGAAGCCAGGAAGATGCCGCTGACGAACCCGCGCGGCATGGAGGAGATCATTCGAACTCCGGCGATAGCGTGACCGGGAAGGCCAGCACAAGGCCGCTTGAGCATATGCACGTTGCCTTGTCAAGACCAAAGCCATAAGGAGGAAAGGGAACAGCGTAAGCAAGCTGGTCATCAGTGGCAGCGCCACTTCGTATCCCGCTCCCATCCAGAACAACGGAACGGCAACAAGACCCTCCAGCATCGTATTGTAGCTCTGACCGTAGAAGCAAGGTTCGTGGAAATGGCCTTGTGCCATCTCCGCCGCGCCGCACCACATGATGGCTTGGTCGTCGTCCACATAGCGGAAGCCGAATTGATCGAGGATCAGCCAGCGGTCCAGCAACAGGAAGCAGAGGCAGAGCAGGAGGCATATCCAGGCCACTCGTTCTTGCATGCTTGTATGACAGGGCGCTCCCATGTGTGCATCGTCCCGAATGCAAGTTCGGTCATAGGAGCTTTAGGAGCCGCGCACTCCCAGTGGGGTCACTCTCCCCTCCTTTCCACGACCTTCGCGCGCCCATGAACGTCCTTTCCGTCGAGAAGCTCGCCAAGCGCTACGGCCCGCGCCAGCTCTTCAGCGGCATCTCCTTCGGGCTGGAGAAGGGCCAGAAGACGGCGATCGTGGCGCGCAACGGCACGGGCAAGAGCACCCTGCTGAAATGCATCGCGGGGATCGAAACAGCGGATGAAGGCATCGTGTCCTTCAACAAGGGCATCCGCGTGGGCTATCTGGACCAGAACGTACACATGACGGCCACCCACAGCCTGGTGGACGAGATGCTGGACCAGGACGATCCGGTGACCAATGCCATACGCGCCTATGAGCATGCCGTGGCCCAGCATGCGGACCAGAAAACGATGCAGCAGGCCATCGACACGATGACCGAGCTGAACGCCTGGGACCACGAGGCGCATGTGCAGGTGCTGCTCCACCGCTTCGGACTGCGCGATATGGAACAGCCGGTGAACACGTTGAGCGGAGGCCAGCAGAAACGCCTTGCGATGGCGAAAGTGCTGATCCACGCCCCCGATGTCCTGATCCTGGACGAGCCCACGAACCACCTGGATGTGCACATGATCGAGCAACTGGAGGACGAACTGAGCGCACCGAACCTGACGCTGCTGCTGGTCACCCACGACCGCTACTTCCTGGACAACGTGTGCGACGAGATCATCGAGATGGAGTTCGGCGAGTTCACGCGCTTCAAGGGCAACTACAGCTACTACGTGGAGAAGAAGGCGCTGCTGGACGAGGTGCGCGACGCCACGCAGCAGCACCTGCGCGGGCTGATGCGCAGCGAACTGGAGTGGGTGCGCAAGATGCCGCGTGCCAGGGGCACCAAGAGCAAGAGCCGCTTGGATGCCTTCGACCGGATCAAGGCTGATGCCACGCGCGACTTCTCGCGCGACGAAGTGAAGATCGATGTGAAGACCGAGCGCCTCGGCGGCAAGGTGATCGAAGTACGCAACTTGACGAAAGGCTGGGGCGACCCGAACACCCCAGAGTCATACAAACCAGTGGTGGCCCACTTCAGCTACTCGCTCAAGCGTGGCGATCGCATCGGCATCGTGGGACCCAACGGCATCGGCAAGAGCACCTTCCTGGACCTGCTCACGGAACGGACACCGCCCGATGCGGGCACCGTGAGCGTTGGCGACACCGTGATCCTGGGCACCTTCGATCAGCGCGGGCTGCAACTGAAGGAGGACAAGCGCATCATCGACGTGGTGCGCGACATCGCGGAGATCATCCCGTTGAACAAGGGCAAGACGCTGACGGCGTCGGGGCTGCTGGAACGCTTCCTCTTCGACAAGGAACAGCAGTGGCAGTACGTGAGCACCTTGAGCGGCGGTGAGAAGCGCCGTCTCTACCTGTGCACGGTGCTGATGAAGAACCCGAACGTCCTCATCCTGGATGAGCCGACGAACGACCTGGACATTCCCACGCTGAACGCGCTGGAGGATTTCCTGAGCGAGCTGGACGTGTGCCTGCTGATCGTGAGCCACGACCGCTTCTTCATGGACAAGCTGTGTACGAAGCTGCTCGTCTTCGAAGGCGAAGGCAGGATCAAGGAGTGGGTGGGCAGCTACAGCGAGCTGCGCGACGTGCAAAGAGCGAAGGCGGCGCAAGCGCGCACCGTCAAGGTGGTGAAGGAGGTGGTGGAGGTGAAGAAGGACGATACCGTCAAGAAGAAGCTGACCTACGCCGAGAAGCTGGAACTGCAGCGCATAGACAAGGAGATGCCGAAGCTGGAGAAGAAGAAGGAGGAACTGCTGGCGTTGATGGCGCAAGGCGGCACGGACCACCATGCTATCATGGAACGTTCCATCGAACTGGAGAGGATCGTGAAGGAGCTGGACGCGATGACGGACCGGTGGCTCGTCCTCAGTGAGCGTGCATAGGGCTATCCGCAGATGGCGCAGATAGTTTGCCTAACGGCAAACTTCCATGTTGAGGATTTTAGCACCACCGCGTCTATATTGGTTGCAAACACCAGCGCCATGGACCAGCGCGACCCTGAGACCTACGCTATCATCGGAGCGGCAATGGAAGTGCATACGGTCCTCGGTCACGGCTTTCTGGAGAGCGTGTATCACGACGCCCTATGCCATGAACTGGAACTGCGAGAGATCCCCTTCCAGCGTGAGGTGCCATTCCCCATCATCTACAAAGGCGTCCGGATGGAAAGCATGTACCGGGCAGACCTTGTCTGCTTCGGATCAATAGTCGTAGAGATCAAGGCGTTGCAACGGATATCCGGTGGAGAGGAGTCCCAGCTTCTGAACTACCTCAAAGCCTCAGGCATGCAGCGCGGTGTGCTTCTGAACTTCGGCAGCCCAAAGCTCTTGTACGAACGAATGGTCTGGAACTATGAAGAGTGAGCCGGGTCAGACCGCCGTTAGGCGGTCCATCTGCGCCATCTGCGGATGAGCTCCTCTTAGAACTTGGCGCAGGGCACCACGCGTCTGCGGCTCATGGATCGCTTCTTGCCAGCGGAGGCCACCTCGTAGCCCAGGGTGATCTCGTGCGCACCGCCAGCCTGACCGGCGAGGCGGGAGATGGTGAGATCGTAGCTGTATCCGATGCGCAGGTCGTTGATGATGACGCCCATGAGCACCGCCACCGCATCGTGGTTGCCGTAGCCAGCGGCGTAGTGCTTGAAGAGCGGAATGCCACGGTACCAGAGCCCCACGTAGAACGGGTCGCGTTCGAAGTAGCCGCCGAGATCGAGCTGATCGTACTTCTCCTGCGCGCGATAGTTCCAGGCCAGGACCAGGTTCTGCGGATGCTCGCGGATGACCGGCGTGCGGAAGCTGGTGCGCCAGCCGCCATGCGCGCTGAACTTGATGGGCATGCGCACCTCGTTGCCCAATAAGGATTGGTTGGGCCGATTGAGGTGATGGACCGCGAAGCCCGCCCAGTATTTCGGCGTGAAGAAGAGCAGGCCACCGGCGAAGTCGGCGTAGTTGACGCTGGTGCCGCGCAGGTACTCGTAGGTGCCCACTTCGCCACCGCGTGCCAGCTGGTCGCCGAATACCAGCTTGGTGTAGTCCACCGCGTGGTTGACCCAGCCCAGTTGCAAGGCGGGACGCAAGAAGACCTTGCGCTTGATCTCTATCTCGTAGGCGTATTGGCCGCTGATGCTCGTATACCGCAGTTCACCGCTGCCCGCCTTATCATGCGTGGCCAGCAGGCCGATGCCGCTGTTGATGTCGGGGATGAAGTGGTCGAGCGCGAAATTGGTGGAGATGAAAGCACCGGGAAAGGCGGGCCACTGATCGCGCACGGCCAGGCCCACGCGTGTTTGCAGCCCCGTACCTGCGAAGGCCGGGCTTATGTACGTGGGCGTGCTGTAGAACTGCGAGAACTGGGCATCCTGCGCGTGCAGGGTGCCCAGCGCGCTGCTGAAGAGCAGCAAGAGCCAGCCGCGTCGATCATTCATTCGGCGTCACGCGTGCAGTGGTGCCATCGGGCACCAGCAGGATATCCATGGCCAGTTCGCGGCCGTCGTGATCGTTGGGCTTGGCCAGCAACTGGTTGTGCTGCGTAACGAAGCCCGGAGCTTCCACCGTCATCGCATAGGTCTGCCCCGGAGAGAGCACGAGCAGGTAGCGGCCCGTGCGATCGTTGCTGCTGTACACGCCTACAACCTCCTCACCTGTTTCATCGGTGAGCAGGATGCGCGCTTTCACAGGCTCGTCACTGGCATCAGCCACTACGCCGCGCACCACCATGTAGTCGAGCTGGCTGCCGGGGAAGATGACCTGGTAGATGTCTTGCATGCCGAGACCGCCGGGCCGTTCGCTGCTGAAGTAGCCTGTGTAGCCATCGTCGCTGAGGCAGAAGTAGATGTCGTCGTTGACGGTATTCAGCGGGTAGCCCATGTTCTCGGGGATGCCCCAACCGTTCAGATCGGGATCGACGAGCGTGGCCTTGAAGATGTCATAGCCGCCCATGGTGTTGTGGCCGTTGCTGCTGAAGAAGAGCGTGATGCCATCACTATGCATGAAGGGCGCATCCTCGTCGAAGGGGGTGTTCACCTGCGGACCCAGGTTCAGTGGCAGGCTCCACTCGCCGTTGGGCAGGCGTCGGATGCGGTACAGGTCGCGCCCACCGAAGCCACCGGGTCGGTCGCTGGTGAAGTAGATCTCGTCGCCGCCGGGAGCTATGCTGGCGCTGGGCTCATGCTCCTTGCTGTTGATGCGATCGGTCATCAGCTGCGGCTCCTGCCACTTGCCCGCGTGCGTGCGCGTCTCATAGAGATCGCCACTGGTAAGGTTGATGCTGGTGTGATATACGATCATGCTGCTCCCATCGGGGTTCAGGCCCACGGTGGCATCGTGCGTATTGGTGTTGATGGGCCTACCGGCATTGACCGCATTGGTCCACACCTCGTCGATGCGGCGCGCGATGTACACGTCCTCCAGCCACTGGCCGGTAGGGTCCTTCAGATTCCCTGTTGTGCCTTCGCGCCGGCTGGTGAAGTACATGGTGTTGCCATCGGCGGTCACCAGTGGGCAGTAGTCGTGCGCCTCGCTGTTCACCATGGAGCCCATGTTGCGTATGGCAACGTCGACAGGCGACTTCACCAGCTCCTTGGCGGTAACGGCCATGCTGATGCGTCGGTCCACCTCCACGTCTTTCACCGCGCGGTAGTTCAATTGCTTGTACCGGTAGAGCAGGTCGGCCGCGTCATCGAATCGCTGTTGCCGGTGGCGGCACATGGCCAGTTCGTAGAATGCCTCGGTATGTCCGCCGCGCACGGCGCGCTCCAGGTGCGGCACTGCCTTATCGCGCTGGCCGGGCAGGTTGGCTAGGCAGACACCGTATTCATAGTAGACCTCCACGAAAGCGGTATCCACAGGCAACAAGCGCTTGTAGATCTTGGCGGCCTCCGCGTATTCCTCGTTCGCCAGGAGCAATTTCGCCTGATCGAGCATCTGGTTGTGCGGACGCTTGTACTGCACCTGCGCCGTGAGCGCGGTGGCAACAAGCATGAGGGCGAGCGTAGGGAGTTTCCGTTCCATGGTACTAGCGCAAAAGGGTTACATCGCCCTTCAGCACGGTCTCCCGACCATCGCTGAAAGTGGCGTGGCATTTCCAGACATAGACATCCTGCTTGGCGGGAGCGCCTTTGTACCAGCCGTCCCAGCCGCGCCGTACATCGTTGCTCACGAAGACCAGTTCGCCCCAACGGTTGAAGATCTCCAGCGCGTACTTCTCCACACCCTCGTACTTCGGGTAGAAGAAATCATTCTCATAGCTGAGCGCATCATATACGCCATCGGTAGGTCCGCTGCTATTCGGCGTGAAAGCGTTCGGGAATTCGAGGTCACCGCTCTCCTCGCCGGTGGTGGCGCCCACGACTGTGAAAGTGTCGGGACAATTCCACTCGTTGTTAGCGATGAGCGATACATCGAAAGTGCCAGCCTGCGTGTAGTAGTGGACAGGGTTGAACTCTGTGCTACCTGAGCCATCACCGAAGTCCCAGCTATAGCTGGTGGCGTTGGCGCTGAGGTTGTACGTGAAGACAGGCTGGCTGGGCACGATCACATGATCGGGCTGCAGCACGAAGTAGGCGTTGGCGCGCGGATGCACGACCACACTGTCCACCTTGATGGCAGTGTTCACACCTCCTCCTATGCCGAACGCGGTCAGGCTCACTGTATAGACCCCTGGTACGTTGTACGTGTAGGTGGGGTTATCGGCGGTGCTCGTCCCGCCATCCCCGAAATTCCACTGGTAGCTCAGCCCGGCGAGGCTGGTATTGGTGAAAGTGACGGTGAGCGGAACACAGCCTTCGCCCTGACCGATGAAGCTGGCCGTGGGCAGCGGCGGCGTAATGGTGACCACTTGCGTGGCGGTATCCGTGCAGAAGGTGCCGCTCACGATAAGTGTGATGGTGAAGCTGCCCCAGGTGCCATAGGAGTGCGTGCCGGGTTGTTGGAGTACACTGGCACCACCATCGCCGAAGGACCAGTTGTGGAGCCAACTGCCTGCTCCACTGGTGTTGTTGAGCGTTACTGTGGCATTGGGGAATTGCTGCGTGAAGGGCGTAGCTTGAAAGGCGGCGTTAGGCACGGGATATACCATGACCGTTTGACTGACCACCGACAGGCAGCCCCACGGTGATGTGGCCGTAAGGGTGATCGTCCTCGACTGATCAACAGCCGTGGTGTTCACGTAGGTGTGCGTGGGCGAAGCACCGACCAGGGTGGTGCCGTCGCCCATGTCCCACAGGTAGCTGCTGGCCCCGGTGCTGGTGTTGGTCGGTTGCACCGTCACCGGTGAGCATCCGCCGGGGTTGGCGTTGAATGCTGCCATGATGGCCGGATACACGTCGATCGCTTGCGTAGTGGTATCGGTGCATCCAAATTGCGAAGTGGCGATGAGGGTTGGGTTGAAGGTGATGGGCGTCGCGCTGGTATGCTGATACGTGTGCGTGGTATTGCCTGGCGCGGCAGTTAGGAACTGCCCGTCCCCGAACTGCCACAGCACAGAATCGGCACCGATGGTGAGGTCCTGGAAGGGGACGTTAAGCGGCTGGCAACCTGCGAGCACGCCGGGTATGAACTGTGCGATCGGTTGCGGATGCACCAGGATCGGCGCCGTGGCGGTATCGCTGCACCCGAAGGTGGAAGTGGCTATCAGGACCGGGTCGAAAGTGACATCGGCGAGGCCTGAGTTGAAATAGATGTGGAAAGGCGTTGCAGAAGCGCTGCCTTGCTGATCACCGAAGGTCCACATGTAGCTGCTCGCACCCGTGCTCACGTTCATGAAGTCCACTACGAGCGGGGCACAACCGGCGCTATCGGCAACGAAGGCGGCAATAACAGCAGGATACACCTGCACCTGCGCCGTGGCAGTGCTGGTGCAGCCATGATCGGTGATGGCGGTAAGCGTGATGGGATAGCTCACCGCACCCGGCCCCGCGTAGTTGTACCAGGTGTGACTGTGTACCGCAAGCGTGGTGTCGCTGCTGGCGCCATCGCCGTAGTTCCAGTGGAACTGGCTGGCGCCCGTGCTGTTGTTGGTGAGCGCAGCCGTGAGCGGATGACAACCATTGAGCGGCGTGGTGGTGAGCTGTGCAAGTGGGTTGGGATAAACGATCACATCGGCGAAGGCCGTATCGGAGCAGCCGAAGGCATTGGCACCCACGAGCGTGATGTCGAAGACCTGGTCGTTGGTGGTGGAATTGAAGTAGGAGTGCGTGGGCGAAGGACCGGCGCCAGTGGTGCCATCCCCGAAGTCCCACTGGTAGCTGACGGCGCCCACCACGCTCGGAAAGGTCACAGCCAGCGGACTGCAACCGCTATCGGGCTGCGCGACGAAGGTGAAATCGGGCGTGGGGTACACCATGATCTGCTGCGTCACGGTGCTCTGGCATCCGGCGGGTGAGAATGCCGTAAGCGTTACAGTGTGGATGCTGAGGAAGAAGGTGGTGTTGGTGTACGTGTGCTGCGGGCTTGTGGCCGTGCTGGTCGCTCCATCGCCGAAATCCCACTGGTAGGTACTGGCTCCGGTGCTGGTATTGGCGAAGCCCACGTTCATGGGCGCGCATCCGGGTTGGGCATTGTGCGTGAAGCCGGCAAGGACGCCTGGCGCTACTGTGATGTCAGCGGTGATCGTATCGGCACAGCCGAATGGCGAGCTCGCGATAAGGGTGACGGTGTACACCGTGTCGCTCGTTCCGAAGTTGGTGTAGATGTGGGCCGTGTTCGTCGTTGTGGAGGACTGTCCATCGCCGAAGAGCCAGAGGTATTGCGTGGCGCCGACGGTGTTGTTGGTGAAGGCGACATCCATCGGTGAGCAGCCCAGGGTGCTGCTCGGAGTGAAGGCAGCGACCGGACGCGCCTGTACGTTCACCCATTGCGTACCGCTTCCACCGCAATAGGGCGTGATCACGTTCAATGTGATCACATAGGGTCCTGAAGCGGCGTATTGGTGCGTGGGGAATTGTGCTCCGGACGTGTTGCCGTCGCCGAAGTCCCAATCCCAGATCGTGACCGCATTGCCGGGATCGGTACCGATCACCGGCGTGAACTGCGCCACCTCGCCGAAGCAGAGGTTGGCCACCTGAATAGCTACCGTGGGCGGTGCATATACATTCACTGTGCGGCTGAAGCTGTGCGTGCATCCAAGCGCGTTGGTCACCGTGAGGTTGATGATGTAGCTGCCCACGCTTCCGTAGTAATGAGGCGGAGGGCTGGTCACAGTGCTCGTTGTACCGTCACCGAAGTCCCACGCATATTGCACTGCGCTGATCGATTGGTCGGTGATCGTAACCGTAAGGGAATCGCAGGCGGCATCCTGGTCGAGCATGAAGTCGGCGGTAGGTATCGGCAGCACGGTCACCTGCACGCTGGCCGTATCGGAACAACCCGCAGTAGCACCTTGTATGCTCGCCGTGTAGCGCACGGTGAAGGTGCCCGCCTGGTTGAAGGTGTGCGCTTGATCACCTGCCCCGCTCCACTGGAAACCGCCGCCTGTGCCGTAGTCCCAGGTGAAGTAGTTGGCACCGCCGGTGGTGGTCTCATCGAAGAAGGCCGTTTCGCCGATGCAGATCGTATCGGGCGTAACGGTGAGCGCCACCGATGGCGGCGGCACGATGGTGATCTGGATGTAGGCCGTGTCGATGCCGCAGTAGTTGCTGTCGAGCAGCATCACCTCGTACGTTCCGATCGCCGGATACTGGATGACACGTGGAAAGGTGGGCGGCCAGGGACTCCAGTCGATGATGCTGTCCTGTCCCTGTCCCCAGTAGTCGCCGAAGTTCCAATACTCGTAGCGCTGGTAGATATTACCCTGGTTCAGGCAGTTGCGATCGGTGGTATTGGCGAAGGTGACTGTGCGATCAGGCCAGCAGAGAAGGGTGGCGCTGGCCGCGATGCTCGCATCGTCGATATCCCAGATGCGGATCGGATTGAAGGTGGCGAGGCTTGAGCCGCCTTGCAGGGTATTGCAGCTGTTCTCTGCTGTGAGACTCACCGTTGTCTCACAATCCACCGTGCCTTGCTGGTAGGTATGCGAGATGGTTTGGCCAAGATTGGTGTAGTCGTACGTTTCCGTGGGTGAGCCATCACCGAAATCCCAGACGAAGACCGTGTTGGGTGAAACGTTGGTGCTGCTATTGATGAACTCCACGGGGTGCGGAGCGCACACCTGCGTTAATCCACCCACAGGGATCTGTATCGATGCGCTAGTGCTCTGCTCCATCGTTAGCGTACCCACTACCGTGCAGCCCGTGGCCAGTTCGGTGAAAGTGATCGTGTAGGTGGCAACAGCCCCGGCGTAGTTGTGCGTTACGGTCATGGGCGGCGCTAGCATGCCGCCGTTGAAGAGCGGGCTGCCATCGCCCCAATCGATCGTATAGCCGTTCACGGCTTGGGGCGTGGCGATGAGGAGCTGGAAGGCCGTGCCGGAACAACTATACCACTGTGGCGCGCTCGAAGGGTTACCGTAGTAATCATAGAGCTGCGGGCATTGCGCGCTACCGGCCAGGGCAGCCAATGATGCAAGAAGGACTGATGTGTAACGCTGTACGGGACCCACGCGTGCGGTTCTCTGGCCCCTCGTACGCCCTGCGGATCCCTGGGGATACGCGAGGGGCCAAAGGGATCCGACCAACTGCGTTCCCTCCCCGTTGAAGCGGGCTGGCTGGGCAACCATCGCACGCTTACCGGCGTAGGAACGGCCGACCGCGAGAATCCTATTCACCTGCATGGAACACTACGATCTCTGCGTCATCGGTGGCGGACCCGCCGGATACGCCGCCGCCATGCGTGCCGTGGACCTGGGCCAGCGCGTGCTGCTCGTGGAGCGCGACCGGATCGGCGGAACCGGGATCTACAACGGCGCTCTCACCTCCAAGACCCTTTGGGAGATCGCCCAGCGCGTGAGCAGCACGAACGAGCTCATGCGTACACGGGGTCGTGAGCCCTTCCGGTTGAGCTGGGAGGAAGTGACCAAAGCCATGAACGAGGCCGCGTTCGAGCGGAAGTACCTTTACGCCTGCCACATGCAATTGCTAGCCTCGCGCAAGGCCGCGCCGGGCGAAGGCTCCTTCCACCACGAGCGAGGCAGCGCACACTTCCTCGACCCGTATACGATCATGATCACGCGACCTGATCGTGCCATCCATGCGAGAGCCGACCGCACCATCATCGCCACGGGGTCCCGCCCGCGCACATTGCCAGGGATCGAGGTGGATGAGCGCACCATCCTCACCAGCGATGGCATCTTCGGATTGGAAGACTTCCCCAAGAGCATCGTGATCATCGGTGCCGGCGTGATCGGTTGCGAATTCGCTACGATCTTCTCCCTGCTCGGAAGCACGCGTGTGCATCTCATCGACCGCGCCGATCGCATACTCCCCTTCGAGGACGCCGATGTGAGCGAGGTGGTCTCACGCAATCTTGAACGCAAAGGGCGTGGTCATGCACCGTCAGGCCAAGCTGGATTCGATCTCGGCAGTGGATGGTGAGGTGGAATACCGCCTCTCCTACCCCGACGGCCGCAACGAGACCGTACGCGTGGAGAAGGCGTTGCTCTCCGTAGGTCGAGCGGCCAATGTGCAAGGCCTCGGGCTGGATGAAGCCGGAGTGAGCACCGACGCGAAGACCGGCAACATCATTGTCGCAGGCACCCGCACTTCGCAGGGGCACATCCACGCTGTAGGCGATGCTACAGGTGCCAACATGCTGGTGAACCATGGAGAGATGGAAGGCCGTCACGCGGTGGCGCAACTCTTCCTCGGAGAGACCTCAACGCTCAGCTACGACAACATCAGCACCATCATGTTCCTCGACCCCGAAGTGGCAGGCGTGGGCATGAACGAGCAGGACTGTCGCAAGCACGGTATCGCCTACCGGGTTGCACGCGTTGACTATTCCTGCCTTGCGCGCGCCATCGCCATGCGGCGCACCAAGGGCTTCTTCAAAGTGCTTGTAACGAACGACGACGACATGCGTGTGCTCGGTATGCGTGCGGTAGGCGAGCATGCTTCCAGCGCCATCGAGGCGGTGGCCATGATGATGAAGCTCGGCATCCCCATCCACGAGCTCGCCGATCTGGTGCATCCGCATCCGAGCATCACCGAAGGGGTGCAGGAATGCGCGCGCCTGCTGTTGGGCAAGAGCATCTTCAAGCCTGAAGTGCTGGCCGACAAGATGCAGTGCTATACGTGGGAGCCCGCCGCGCAGGAGAGTGCAGCAGCCTAGCACCACGTTTTCCGTTCGCAGGCGTG
The DNA here is from genome assembly GCA_016710965.1 of Flavobacteriales bacterium. GTDB lineage: Bacteria > Bacteroidota > Bacteroidia > Flavobacteriales_F > PHOS-HE28 > PHOS-HE28. Next base: position 38,634 of record JADJTW010000017.1, on the reverse strand, counting down.
GCCGCCCCAACAACCGACAAGCCGCTCAGGGCGTGCCCGGATCCTGGTACTCGGGGTTGTTCACGTAGTCCATGTCCGTGAGGGTGTTGAGGAAGGCCAGCAACTGCGCCTTCTTCTCCGGAGTAAGCTGCAAGCCTCCCTGCGTGAACTTCATGAACGGGCTGATGGTGGGCGATGGGTGCCCGCCGCTGTTGTAGTGCTCGATCACCTCTTGCAGTGTGGCGAAGCGGCCGTCGTGCATATACGGTGCGCTCAAGGCCACATTGCGCAAGCTGGGTACCTTGAAGACGCCCATATCCTGTGGTTGGCCGGTGACACCGCCCAAGCCGGGATCGGTGAAGACGCTGTCGAGCCCATTGTTGCGCATGATGCCATCGGTGAAGAGGCCTCCGCCATGCGGGTGGCAGTGGAAACAATCACCGCCCCACTGCCCGCCCAGGCCCAATGCAGGGTTACCGCCTTCCTGTTGCGTAAGCAGGATACCCAATTGCTCCTCATCGGTAAGTGTGATCTGTCCTTGCATGAATTGATCGAAGCGCGAGTTGCTGCTGATCATGGTGCGCAGGAATTGAGCGATGGCCTTGGCTGCCTTGTACTTGTCTATGGTGGTGCTGCCGAACGCATCGTAGAAGAGATCGACGTACGCCTGATCGGCTTGCAGCTTGCCTACCACGTTGGGCCAGGTATCGTGCATCTCGATCGTGTTCTCAACGGGTTGCAGGATCTGCTCCTCCAGGCTCAACGCCCGTCCATCCCAGAAGAAGCGCTGCTCCCAACCCAGGTTCTGCAAGGCCATGCTGTTGCGATTGCCCGAGAGGCCATCGATGCCCACGCTGAACTGGTTGCCGTGGTCGCTGAAGGCGAACTGCGGCGCATGGCAGCTGGCGCAGCTTTGTGTGTTATTGCCGCTCAGCCGCTCTTCGTAGAAAAGGAAGCGGCCCAGCTTCACCCCCTCCACCGTCATCGGGTTGTCCGATGGGATGGGCATGGGCGGGAAGTACGAGGGGTACTGCAACGCGTATGGCGTGGTCTGGAAGACCGGGTCGCCACTGACATCGGGTTCCTTCTTATCGGGTTGGCAGACCACCAGGAAGGTCATCGCTGCCATAGCACAGACCGTAAGCTGTGAGTGATTCTGTTTCATGGCACCCGGTCGATGGAACGTTCGTCGGTGAGGGCGTTCAAGAAGGCGATGAGGTCCTCCTTCTCCTGAGCGCTCAGCACAAAGCTCTGCATTTCCGGGTCGCGGTTGGGATGCGGCAGGCCGCCGCTGGCGAAGAATTCGATCACTTCCTCGATGGTGGCCATGCTTCCGTTGTGCATGTACGGCGCTGTGAGCGCAATGTTGCGCAGGGTGGGCGTCTTGAACTTGCCGCGGTCGCCGGGCAGCAGTGTTATGCGTGTGCGACCGCTATCGGCATAGGCGAGGTACTGGCCCACATTGTGGTAGTCGTGATCACTGAGGTCGAACCCGTTGTGGCAGGCGGTGCAGTTGAGCGCCTCGCTGTTGAACAGTTGCAGTCCTCGGACCTCCGATCCGTTCAATGCGCTGGCATCGCCATTCAGGTAACGGTCGTACCGCGACCATCCGCTGATGAGCGTGCGCTCGTAATTGGCGATGCTGCGGGTGATGACGTACGGATCGAGCACCCTTCCGTATGCCGCCATGCTCAGGCTCGCATACGGTTCCACATCGCGCAGGTCAGCGGCCACCAGCGTGAGATCATGGTCCATCTCCAGATGATCATGCACCGGTGCGATCGCCTGCCGCTCCAAATTGGGCACACCTCCATCGCGGAAGAGGGCTGGGTGATAGCCCACGTTCGCGAGCGTTGGTGCGTTACGCAGGCCTGTCATCCCATTCACACCAAGGCTCAACGGCACCGTATCGCTGAAGGCCCTCTGCGGGAAATGGCATCCCGCGCAGGATAGCGTGCCCGTGCGCGAGAGCCGCTCCTCGAAGAAGAGCGATTTACCCAGGCGCACGCTGGCATCGGTAAGCGGATTCTCCGGAGGCACATCGGGCATGGGGAAGCCGACCGGCAGTCGCAGAGGGAAGGGCTGGTTGAGCTCCCCGGGCGGATCGAGGCTGTCGTGCTGGCAGGATCCCAGCAGCAGCAGCACGGCTATCCCTCCGGCAAGCTTCATTCAATGGACATGCTCCGCCCCACGTTGCGCATGATCTTCATCGCCAGCGGCACATTCTCGCCATGCGACTGGTTCTCCACCGCGACATCAACGGTATCGGCGGCGGTTCCCAGGAAGCCGTCCACAGCGATGCGCAAAGTGAGTTGCGTGGTGCTGTCGTTCACGGTGCGGAAGGGCAATTGCGGAATGAGATCGACTGCGGTATAGCAGGTGTCACGGCCCGGATGGACGCTGAACCCTGCGATCAATGGCGTGGTGCTTTGCGGATCGGGGTCGTAGCGCCCATCGAATACCATGAACTTGTAGCCATCGGTCCAGTTCCAGGTCATGCCGCTGAAGACGCTCATGGGGTGGCCCGTCGGATACAAGGCCGGATCGCTATGGTTGAGGTCGTATGGCAAGCCCAGGCCACCGCGCAAACCGAACCACGACCCGGCGGGAACGGCGAGATCAATGACGAACGGCCCATCGCCCAGATCGAGCAGATGCACAACATCGACCGGGGCTTCGCCAGCGCTGTTCACCAAACGGAGTTCGCTCAGGTACAACTTCAGCATCTCCACTTGGAAGCGGTAGTCGTACGGCGCGCGATACTCCTGGAATAGCGCGAAGGGCGCTCCCTCCCACTCGGGAACCACGTTGATCCGCAAGGTGGCCGTGTCATGCGATGGTTCCACGGTGGGCGGCACAGGTTCGTCGGTGCGGCAGGCGCCGAGCAACGTGATGATGACCAGCGCAGATGACCAGCGAGCAGCTTGAGAGTTGATCTTCATGACAGCGGAACAACCCCGGAACGGGCAGATTCAGCGTGGTCCCAAAAATACGGTGGTGGCGGGCGGGTGGACGCTACATTTGGTATTATCATTTCACGTGGATCCAAAGCCCATGACCATGATGCGAACCTTCATAATACTCACGATCACCACGATGGTGATGCTGTTTCAAGTAGTGGCTGCAGGTCAAACCTCCTGCGGAATAGTTAGCCCCGATTGGGCCAATAGCTACCGCCACCAGCAGAACTACATGATCGGAGCTCCGCTAAACCCGACTACAACCGCGATCAAGACCATTCAGGTGACCGTGCATGTTTTCCGTCACGAGGATGGCGATGCAGCAGTGATACCGAATTTGTCCTTCGCAGATACTCCGCAAGGTCGCCAGGAGCTAATAGATCTCGTTGAGCAATACACGGCCTTGCCCTTTTTCGAACAGATTGAAGCGCCGACCACCCCCATGGCCGGATTCACTTATGCCACCACGGACGCGAACATCAGGTTTGACGTGGTAGATGTAAGATTCATCTACGACACGGATCTGTACTTTGACAGCACAGACCCGAATAACGGAGATGATCTTATGGTAGCGGCGTTGGCCGAAGACCCTGATTCGGAAAGCACTCTTCATGTCTTTATTACGCGGCCTGGCACACCGAGTCCTTTTGCCGGCCCACCACCCTTCGTCATTGCGTTGAACACGTTCGATGATCAAGTCTGGGCAGCGCTGGGTCCTACCTATGATTCCATATATCTGGTTCCAGGAGCTCTTGATCAATGGGGGGGCGAACTAGCCCACGAACTGGCCCATGCCGTTGGTCTTCGGCACCTGTACGAGATCCCCTTTACTTATGAGTGCAGCATGAGCAACCCCGCCGAATTCTTGTTCGACTTCTGGGGCATTCCGACCAACCCATACCCGTGCTGGGCAGCCGCACCACTAGGGTTCTGTGATGTCAACGGAGTAATGCTGCCTTGCACATCCACACCTGGTTGCGCATGCCCCAACAACATATTATCGGTGGAAGCGCCGTTCGAGACCAACTGCAACATCACTCCCATGCAGATCGGTCGCATCCACCGCAACCTCATGGTGGCCAACATCGCGAAATACGCGTGGGGCTATGACCCGGTGCCTTACACGCTCACCCAGAACGAAACTTGGGACTTTCCCATCAAGTTCTATCAGGACATCGTTGTGCCTGCAGGCGTTACGCTCACCTTGAAGTGCGAATTGCACATGGTGCCCGAAGCGGGTGTCATCGTGCAACCCGGCGGCAAGCTGGTTATCGATGGCGGCAAAGCGCAGGCGGCCCTCTACGCTCCTGCGCGTTGGCGCGGGATACAGGTACTTGGCAACTCCAGCCTGCCGCAGACCGATGCCAACCAAGGTGTGATCGAGATCCTCAACGGCGGTGTCATCGCCGATGCCATCCTGGGTATCCGTGTGGGTGGCTCCGTGAGCACGCAAGGGGGCGGCATTGTACGTTCCCAGGGCGGTGCGATAGAGAACAGCTTCGTTAACTGCGCGCGTGCTGTCAGCTTCCAGCAATACCTCTACCCCAGTGCACCCGGTACCTATGCCGTCAATGCCAGCTATTTCAACAACACCCGTTTCGATGTGAACCCTGATTTCATGGTTTACCCCAATGCCCAGCCCTTTGCCGAGCATGTGCGTCTCAATCGCGTAGTGGGTTTGCGCTTCAATGGCTGCAACTTCATCAACACGCGCACGGCCACCACCAGCGCCGAGCTTGGCCACGGCATTCGCGCGCAAGATGCACAGTTCTTCGTCAACGGCGTCTCGCACATGGAGGGCCTGGACCATGGCATCCACAGCACCGGCATGCAGCCCTATGGCTGGTTCATGGCGGAAGGAAATGTGTTCAAGAACAACATCTGCGGCATATACACCAGCCAGCCCGATGCCTGCCGCATCATCGGCAACCGTTTCGTGATGGGTAAGCGGAATGTTGCGCTAACGGACATCACCGAGCAGTTCTGGTTTGGGTACCATCGCGGGATCTTCATGCACGAGTCCTTCAAGCTCAACATCCAATTCAATGTGCTGCAGCGCGATAGCGACCCGCTCGCCGCCACCACCAAGCTCGAAGGCATAGTGGTAGGCTACAACCGTGATTACAGCGATGTGGTCCGGAACAACCGCACCGTGGATCTGGATCGCGGCTTCATCGGCGAGGGCATCAACTGCACCACCACCGGCCTCTCATCCGTTTATGGCTTGCAGTACAGGTGCAATGCCTGCCAGAACACCCTGGTGAACATCTGGAGCAGAAAAGATGTCAGTGTATTCCCAACATTCCTTCAGAACTCACACTCCATGCGCACTTGGCAAGGCACGCCCACTTCGCCTGCGGACAACAGCTTGGACAATTGGCCGTTTGGTGATCCCCTCAAGGACGACTTCCGCGTCAGCACCACCTTTTCCCCCATCACATACAGCCATCGCACGGGCGCGCCCTTCACCCCTACGGACTGGAGTTCGGTCTTGCCCAATTACGCATTGCTCTCGCAGGTAGCCAGCCCACCCGCCTACACCTGTCCTACTATTCCCGAACCACCCTTCGCGCTGGCGCCCCAGGATCCGCAGGTGAGCAAGGCCACCCTGTTGTCCGCCAAGCTGGCCTACGGCAACGTGCGCTACCAATACGGTCAGCTCATCGACGGTGGGCATACCGATGAGGTGGTGGAGCAGATCATGGAGACCTGGCCACAGGACTTTTTGGAATTGCGCGATTACCTCCTGAGCAAGAGCCCCTACCTCAGCGTAATGGCCATCAAGGAGGCCATGGACAAGCCCGGTTTCCCCGATGCCATTCGTGCTGAGGTCTGCATAGCCAACCCCGATGCCACCAAGAGCGATGGCTTCATGCAATGGCTCACGAACGATTGCCTCTACCCTTTGCCCGAATATCTGATCGCCAGCATCGTGGCCAGTTGGGATGAGCACACCTACCGCACCACCTTGGAAGAGCAGATGGCCCAGCACCACGAAGCCTATACCCAGGCTGCCGTGGAATGGATGGACCATTACCTGGCCGATACCACCCAATTCGCACTGGACAGCCTGCGTATGGTCTGGCAGGAAGTGCGGACGCCCGCCGCGCGCTACGCTGAAGCCGTGATCTTGCTGGAGCAAGGGCAATATGCAGCCGCCACCACCCTCATCGAAGCATTGCCCATCGAACACCGCTTGGACCCCGATGGCTACGCCGAACAACAGCGCATGCTCGATTGGATCGAATTCTATGAGGCCATACGCGGACAAGGCCGCAGCGAAGCCGAACTCGATGCCAGCGAGATCGCGCAATTGCAAGCACTCATCGACGACGCACAGGACAGGCCCGCTGTATGGATCAGCGAAATGCTCTGCTTCCATTACGATCTATGCCGGCCTATACACAGCGGCGGGGAAGAGGAAGAGGGGGAGAAGAGCCGTGCCCTGCCGCAGGCAGCGCGGCCAACGGAGAAACCCTTAGCCACCTTGACATGCGCTCCCAATCCAGCGCTCAATTGGGTCAGTTTCACATATGCAGTTGCTGCTGGCCAACGCGCAGGTGCCATCGAGGTGCGCGATGTCACGGGCCGTTCGATCCATCGAGCGATCACGTCCAATGCGCAGGGACAGCTGATCTGGGATTGCCGCAGTGCGCGATCAGGGGCATACAGCGTTGCGCTCCTGTCCCCCGAAGGCCAGGTGCTGTGCGTAGAACAAGTATTGATAAACCCTTGAGCCGTGCGTTCGCCCACATGGACCATGGTTCTTGCGTTTGCTTTTGGCGCAGCGCGAGCGCAACAACCCTTTGATCTAGATCCCACGTTCCGTGCGCAGTTCAATGATTGGTATGTGTCATCGATACTTCCTCTCCCCGATGGTGACGTGATCATATCGGGCCAGATCGATTTCAATGGATCTCTTGAATTCCGCTCGGGGGCGAGGTTGAATGCGAATGGAACAAGGGATCTTGCTTTTTCGGATGTGACGTTCATGGGCGGTAAGCTCACGGGATGGAACGGGTTGGTGTACGCTGCGAATGGACAGGGCTTGCGCCGCCTTTACTTCGATGGTTCATTGGATCCGACCTTCGATATGGTCAACGCGCCCTATTTCGCCGTATTCCAAGGTGGCGACTACCATGTCTATCCCGATGGCCGCATACTCCTCAGCGGCGCCCACGAAGTGAACTACCCCGATAGCAGTTGGGTGGGCTACTACAATCTGATCTGGTTCACCAACGAGGGTTACCTGGACACCACACGTACACCGCGTATTGGCGATGGAACGATCGACTACTTCCGCGAACTACCCGATGGCAAGTTCATCTGCACCGGTGCGATGTCGCAATTCGAAGGGCAGCCGACTACTTCTATTTTTCGAGTAGGGGCCGATGGCCAGTTGGATCCCACGTTCAACGCCAATGTCACCTGGGGGCAGGCCTTTGGCTTCCTGCCGCTTGCAGATGGCCGCTGTTATGCTTCTGGAGCCTTTATCCAGAACAACTCCACGGACACGCTACAGCTTGTGCGCTTCATGCCCGATGGCTCTCTCGACCCTACGTTCAACAACCACATGCGCTTCGGTATAACGGCGCCTTTCTTCAATTTCATGACCCTCGGCTCGGTGGACCGGATCCATGCCCTGGATGCTGGCCGGCTGATCGTAACCGGACAATTCCGCGATGTGGATGGGCAGCCGCGCGGGAGCATCTGTTTGGTGGATACAGCCGGCAACCTGCTGGACGACTACTTCGCCGATGCCGCATGCGGGCCGCATAGCTACATGGGCCTCACGCTGGCAGCCATTGCGGGGATCATCGGCGACAGCGCCAGCTATATCTGGGGAGATTACCATGGTTACAACGATGGCACAACCAACGACCCCTTACAGCGTTTTGTAACGCGGCTTTACGGTCCGGACTATGGCATGGGGGTGGCAACATGGCCGCAGGTGGAGAAAGCGTCACTCTCAATAGCGCCCAACCCTGCAACCACTTGGATCGCGATCTTTTGAAACGCACAGCGAGAACGCAGCATCGCGGATCGAAGTGCGCGATATGCTGGGCAAGCCAGTACATACCGCGCGCGTCACTGGCGCCCAAGGACAGCTGATCTGGGATTGCCGCAGTGCGCGATCAGGGGCATACAGCGTTGCGCTCCTGTCCCCCGAAGGCCAGGTGCTGTGCGTAGAACAAGTATTGATAAACCCTTGAGCCGTGCGTTCGCCCACATGGACCATGGTTCTTGCGTTTGCTTTTGGCGCAGCGCGAGCGCAACAACCCTTTGATCTAGATCCCACGTTCCGTGCGCAGTTCAATGATTGGTACGTCTCGTCGGTCCTCGCACTGGAGGATGGCGGCATCTTACTTTCCGGCGAGATCAAGTACCCAGGAGATACATATTTCCGCACCGGTGTACGCCTTTGGCCGGACGGCCAACGGGATTTAGACTTCCCGGATATCGTATACATGGGCGGGAAGTTGGTGCGATGGCAGGATCGCGTTTATGCGCAAAGTGGCATCGGTGTGCGGCGCTCTTTCCTGGATGGCACACTCGATGAAGGATTCGACATGGTGAATGCCCCGTACTTCATTGCACTCCAAGGGGGCGACTACCATGTTTACCCGGATGGGCGCCTGTTGATGAGCGGCGTACACCAACTGGACTACCCTGACAGCAATTGGGTGGGCTTCTATAGTTTGATCTGGTTCACCGCCGAGGGCTACCTCGATACCCTGCGCACGCCGCGCCTATGCGATGGAGCCATCTTCGAGTTCGAGCCTTTGCCCGGCGGCGGCTTCATCTGCACCGGTGCGCTCAGCGAGTATGAAGGGCAGCCTACGGCCACCATCTTCAAAATAGATGATGCGGGACTTTACGACCCGAGTTTCCAACCCACGCTGGCCTGGGGCGAAGCTTACAGCTTCACGCCCCTCCCGGATGGCCGGATACTGGCCAGCGGCCTGTTCCGCACGAGTTCCAGCACCACCGATACCACGCAGTTCGTGCGCTTCATGCCTGACGGAAGTCTGGATGCGACCTTCAACAACGACTTGGTGGTGCATAGCCAGGAGTACGGCCGCTTCGTTCTACCAAGGCACAAGCAACTGCCCGATGGCCGCATCCTGCTCCTTGGCGACTACGATGATGTGGATGGCCAGCCGCGTAGTGGTATCGCGTTGTTAGATGCGAACGGTGAGCTATTGAACACGGCTTTCACCGGCGGTGGCTGTGGACCGTACATCTATCAAGGCGTGCCGTACAACGGCACTTTGGGTGCTACCCTGGCGGGCGATTCGTTGATCTACATACACGGTACTTATCACGGCTACGACGATGGCACCACCAACGACCCCTTGCAGCGCTTTGTAACGCGCTTGTACGGGTCGGATTACGGGATGGGCATGCCTGACACGCATTCGCAGGCTTTCTCGCTCTACCCCAACCCCACAAGCAGCAACATAACCTTGCAATTGCAGCATGTGCCACGCAATGCATCAGTGGTGGTGCGTGATGCACTGGGCCGTGAGGTGCTGCACAGGCGCATTCGCGATTACTACACCAGCTTGGCGTTGGAACATACCGGCGTGTACATGCTCGAACTGCACGATGCCAGCGGTCGCATCGCGAGCGAGCGGGTGGTGGTGGAGTAAACGGAAAGCCAAGTCTATCTTCCCCCAATGTTCACCGTGCTCCGTTCCAGTGCTGGCGCGGGCAAGACCCATGCGCTGGTGAAGCGCTACCTGGGACACTGCCTCAAGGGCGACAACGTGGCGGCCTACCGCCAGGTGCTGGCGCTCACCTTCACGAACAAGGCAGCCGGGGAGATGAAGGTGCGCGTGGTGGGATATCTGGAGAAGCTGTCGGGAACGGAAGTACTGGATGGCACACTGCGGGATGTGATGGACTACCTGACAGTGGAGTGCAACACCGATGAGCGCACGATCGCAGTGCGCGCCCATGCCGTGCGCAAGCACATGCTGCACCATTGGAGCGAAGTGGCCATCAGCACCATCGATGCGTTCACGCGCCGCGTGGTGCAGCCCTTCGCACGCGACCTTCAGCTGGACCACGACCTGCGCATGACCACTGAAGAAGAGTGGTACCGCGACCACGCTGTGGACATGCTCATAGCCGAAGCAGGAGTGGATGCGAAGGTCACCGCACTCCTCACCGAAGCATGCCGTCAATTGCTGGAGGATGAACGTGCCTGGGATCCCGGAGCACCCTTGCGCGATCTGGCGCAGGAGCTGAGCAAGGAAAATGCGATCGTCCCGCTGCGCACGTTGCATGCCTTGGAGCCGGAACAGTTGCGTCCGCTCAGCGATCGGCTGCGCAAAGAGAACCGCGATCTCATGCGATCGATCCGCGGTACCGGAATCCAGGCGTTGGAATTGATCGCGGGGGCCGGGCTCGATGTCGCGGACCTCTACCAGACCAAAAGCGGATTCCACGGATGGTTCAGGAAGCTGGCAACCTTCGGCGACTCGTGGCTGGCACCTGGCGCGAACGTCCTGAAGACCTTCGAGGAGAACAAGTGGACCAGCGCGAAGGCAGTACCGTCGGCGAAGTCGATCATTGAACGACTCGCGCCACGGCTCACCTATCTCTATCAGGAAGGCAACCGGCTGCTCGAAGGCCAGCGTGACTATTTCATCCGCAAGGCCGTGCTGCGCGAAATCGCACCGGCATTCGCGCTGCGCGAGCTCGACCGCTGCCTAACGGAGCTGAAGCGCACCGATGGCGTGGTCTTCTTCAGCGACCTCACCCGTCGCGTGGCGGAAGTGGTGCGGGACGAGCCTGTTCCCTTCATCTACGAGCGGTTGGGCGAGCGCTACCGCCACTTCCTCATCGACGAGTTCCAGGACACCTCCTTGATGCAGTGGAACACGCTGCTTCCGCTGATCGATAATGCGCTAGCACAGGGTGGCACTGCCCTGCTGGTGGGCGATGCGAAGCAGGCGATCTACCGCTGGCGCAATGGCGAGGTGCGGCTCTTCAGCAACCTGCCCAAGCTCTTCGGAAGCGAAAGCGATCCGCTTGGGCACGAACGCGAGCAAGTACTGGAGCGGCATTGGCTGGATAGCGCACCGCTCAATGACAATCGCCGTTCGGCCGATACCATCGTCCACTTCAACAACGCGCTCTTCGCTGACCTGGCCCGAGCGCTCCCTGAAGAATTCCAGGGCATCTACGATGCGCATGAGCAGCACCCGTGCCGGAACGCTGAAGGACTTGTCGTACTCGAAAGGCTGGGCAAGGAGCTCAGTGGCGAAGAAGCCCAGGAGGCCACAGTCTCATTCGCTCTTCGTTGCCTTCGCGAAGCGATCGCTGATGGATTCGTCCCGGGTGATGTCGGCGTGCTGGTGCGTTCCAGGAGGATCGGTCGAGCCATTGCAGCCGCGTTCATGGCCGAAGACTTCGCCGTCCTTTCGCCCGACGGGCTTCAGCTCAGGGGCGATGCGGTGATCGAGCTCCTCATCGAACTCCTTCGATTCCTGCTGCATCACGACCCTATCTCCGCGTCGAGGATCGTGCAGTACCGCGCAAGCCTCGAAGGCAACGACGAAGACCAGAGGGATCCTTTCGCGGGGCAGGGCATGCTGGCCGATCCCGTCGGGATGGTGCGTGCGTGGCTGGCTGAGCATGGCCACCCGCGCTTGCGCACCTCGATCCAGGCGCTCCTTGGCGACCTTGCCGCCATGATCGATCGTTCGGCGACGAGCGATGCGCAACTGCTCACGCTCCTGGATGAAGCCCACACCTGGAGCACGGAGCATGGGCAGGACATCCGCGGCTTCCTTGAGCATTGGGAACGCTCGGGCGGCGATCGCACCACAGCGGCTGCGTCAGATTCCGCCGCCGTACAGGTGATGACCATGCACAAGGCCAAGGGCCTCGAATTCCCGGTGGTGATCGTGCCCAGCTCGCGCATGGCGAGCACCGGTTCCCACGCCAGTCGTTTGTGGATCGAACCCGGCGCGGCGATCCCTGAATTGCCCCGTGCCCTGGTGCGGGAATCGAAGTCGTTGCGCGACGCCGAGCTGCCCGAACTGCTGGAAGAGGAGCACCTGAGCGCCCTCGACGACCTGGACCTGCTCTACGTGGCGTTCACACGGCCCCAGCAGCGGTTGTACGCCATGGTGCCGGAGGCAAGGCCCGATGGCATCACCACATTGCTCCTCGATCGGATCGCACAGCGAGGAACCGATGGCAAACTGATGTTCGGCGAACGAACAGCACCCTGGAATCAACGAAGTACCGCGCAGGCGGACCGATTCCGGCAGGCGAACCATTCGCATAGCCAGGCCTTGCTGACACTGCGCTTCGAAGCACCCGAGAGCTGGGACCCTGCCGACCCGGATCCGTACCGTCGCTACGGCAATGCCGTTCACCAGGTGCTATCGCAAGTAGAGCACGCAGGAATGCTGCGGGTGGCGGTGGATGCTGCCGTGGAAGATGAAACGCTCGACGCGGAGGAAGCACCACTGTTGATCGCACGCTTGCAAGCAATGCTCGCATCGCAGGAGCTCTCTCCCTTCTTCGGACGGCACCTGATGGTTCGCACCGAGGCGAGCATCATTACGGCGCAGGGCCGCCTGCAACGACCCGACAGGCTGGTGTTCGATGGCGGCACCGTTCGCGTGCTGGACATCAAGACAGGTGCGCCGGATGAACGGCACCACGAGCAAGTGCGTGGCTACATGCGCCTGCTCAGCCAACTCGGGCACACCAGCGTGGAAGGTGCACTGCTCTATACCTCAACCGGTTCGTTGATCCCCGTTGCTGCATGACCATCCGCTTCAATTCAATGGCCTTCGATGAACTTGCCACGCGTGAGCTCCACGACCTGCTTCGCCTACGCACCGATGTGTTCGTGGTCGAACAGGCCTGCGCCTATGCCGAGATCGATGGCCGTGATCCATCCGCGCTTCACATCCTTGGCCGCGATGGGTCCGGTGCGATCATCGCCTATGCTCGCATCCTTCCGCCTGAGAGCGGCGAATTGCCCCACGTTGGCCGTGTGGTCGTGCGGGCCGATCATCGTGGCCACGGCGTTGCAGCAGCGCTTATGGAACACGCACTGGAGCAATTGAACACGCGGTATGGCAGCCGTCGATCGGAGCTGGCAGCTCAAGCGCACCTCGAGAAGTTCTACGAACGAGCGGGCTACGTGCGCATCGGGCCCGAGTATCCCTGGGACGGCATTCCGCATGTGGACATGCGACGGGATGCGCCGTGATCAGCGCAGCAGCGTGAAGTGCCCGGTGTAATCCTTGGAATAGCTACCGAACTCCTTGATACGCGCCGTGTAAACGAACACGCCCTGGCCGAGGCCATCGCCGCTCCACCCCTGCTTGGTATCGGTTGTGCGGAACAGTTCGTTGCCCCACCGGTCGAAGATGGCCAGCTCGTATTCGCGAGCGCCCTTCACCAGCGGAAGCCAGATCTCGTTCAGGTCGTCCCCATCAGGAGTGAAGGCCAGAGGGGCATAGAAGAGATGATCGCTGACCACTGCCACACGCGTGGTGCTGTCCATGCATCCATCGATGCTGGTGACCACCTGCATGATCTCGTAGCGGCCGCCTTCATCGAACCAATGCTCGAAGTACCGGTCGTGGATCACCTCGCCATCGATCCCGTACAGCCAGTCGACGGCCAGTGATGAATAGTCCACCACCTCGATCCGCGGATCCATGATGCTCACTTCATCAGGCAGTGCGGTGAATGCGGCAACCGGTCTCGGGTACACCTGGATCAGACCTGGTCGTTCGAGGATCTCGGTCGCGACACAGCCCGTACTGGTGCTCACGGCCAGCGTAACGTCGAACAGGCCCGGGGTCCCATAGAGGTGAATGAGGCTACTGTCCGTGCCAACGGTATCATCGCCGAAGTCCCACGCCAGGGTGATGGGTGTCCAGGCCGTTGCCATGCTGGCGAACGAGAAAGGCGAGCCCACGCAGGCATACGGATCGTTGATGAAATCGACGAAGGGCCTGGGGTACACCACTACCGAATCGGTGTAGCTGGCCGTGCATCCGTCCTCGCTCATATCAATCGTCACGGGCCAGACGCCCACGTCGGCGAACTGCGCGAAGACGGTTGTTCCACCACCGCTAGCAGGCGTGCCTGCTACCCCGAAGTCCCAAGTGATGGCCGTTCCAGCGGTGAAGGTTCCCTCTGCCACGAATTCTGCTGCTTCATCCGGACAACGGATGGGCGGGCGTACGAAATAGGCTTCCAGCGGAAGGGACACGTCGAAGACGTTCACGCTGGTATCGGCGCATGCAAGGCCAGGATTCGCGATCAGCGTAACCGTGTAGGTGCCTGGTTGCGCATAGGTCCATGTAGGCTCCTGCGCGCTGCTGGTATCGCTTGCAATGACCGGGTCGCCGAAATCCCAAGCCCACACAGAGCCGCCGATGCTCTGGTTCTCGAAGGACTGGGTGAGACCAATGCACATCTGCCCTCCGCTCTGGTCGGCGATCACCGCAGTCACCGTAGCATCGCACACCACGACCTTGAACATGAAATCGCGCTTCGCTTCACCGATCACCACTCCATTCCGGATCTCGGTAACGCAAACACCCACGGTGAACGCGCCCTGCAACGTCGGATGCACGGTGAGGAGACCAGTCGTGGCATCGATGGCGATCGGCGGGCTGCTATCGAGCGGGTTGGCACCCGAGTAGCCCAATGCCCAATTCACCACCTGGTATGGAGGCGGTGGTGCGAGCGGTGCGGGCATGGTGGCGTCGGCTCCTTGGAAGGGATCACAGAGACTGTACACCAGTTGGTCTCCATCGGGGTCGGTGGCACTGTGGTCGAAGCTCATGTCCTGGCCCATGCAAAGTGCGATGGGCGGATAATCGGAAAAGCGAGCGCTACCGTTCACGGCATACGGCGGACCAGGGATATGCACCGTGCAGGTGATCCCTTGCTGGCCCACTAGGTTGACCATCGCAGGAGTGCGGCAACAGCGTTGGTAGCTGATCGTATAGCCTCCGGGGATCGGCGGCAGATCGAAAACATGCTGGTATTGCGTGGTGGCCACGCACAATGCGGGCGGCGCGGTGAGGCAGGGATCGTTCAAGTCAACGGGCACCTGCACCTCACCTGGGTCGGAGACCGACACGTTGGTGATCTCCACGCCGTTCACATCGTACACGGCCAATTGCGCCAGCGCATCGAATCCGGTCTGGTTCACATTCGTGGCCGGGTCGCAGTCGCGATACAGTGTCAGCGTTACGCGGTACTGATTGCCGCCGAGATGATCATAGTACATCTCTCCGCCGATGATGTGCGTGCCCATCGCCAACGCCGCCGCTGAGATTGCTCCCAGCGTCATCAGCGTGCGCATCATCGCGGTCATGTCACGGCGCCAAGTGGCTTGAGTGGTTCATTCCGATCAACGCAGCAGGGTCACGTGCCCCGCATATTCATCGCCATTGTCTATCCGAAGCACATAGTAGTATGTGCCGTCAGGAACATCGTCGCCATCCCACTGGTTCTTGTAATTGCGCGAGGTGTACACCTTGCTTCCCCAGCGATTGTAAACCCAGAGGTCATTATTGTACTGCTCAACGTTCTGGATGTGGAACGTCTCGTTGTGGTCGTCGCCATTGGGGCTGAAGACATTGGGGATGATGATGGGTCCTCCGATCACCGTGTAGTAGAAATCGATGGTGTCTGTGCAACCTTGGGCATCGACCACCGTGAGGGTGATGTGGTAGGTGCCGGGCATGGTCGGGTTCCAAGTCGCGGAAGCCGTAGTCGCATTGAACTCGGTGTCGTCGATCGTCCATGACCAACTGGCTATCTGGCCTCCGCTTGCGTTTGATGCATCCGTGAATGTGATGGACGTGCCCACCAGCTGTGGCGACGGCGGTGAGACCGTGTAAGCTGCAACCGGCTGCGGCGCATTGACCACTTGGGCCGTAGTGAATCCAGTGCAGCCATTCTCGCCGACGGTAAGGGCTACTTCGTGCGTCCCTGTATTGGGGAACTGCACGGTCACCTGACCCGTGTTCGCGGTGGTGGGTACACTGCCGAAACCCAGTTGCCACTGGAAGGTGGCACTTGGACCGAAGAGGCCACCGGCTGAAAGAGTCACAGGGTCGTTGCCGCATGCCGGTGGGGGGGGCTCGATCAGCGGCTGTGGTGCGAGGTAGATATTGAACGTACTGACAGCGGTATCGGCGCAAGTAGTACCTGGATTCGCCACCAAGGTTACCTGATAGGTACCCGGCTCGGTGAAGGTCCACTGCGGGCCTGCCACGTTCGCGGTGTCGGCGTCCGTGATGGGCTCGCCAAAATCCCAGAAGTAGCTTGTAGCGCCATTGCCGACGCTCGAAAAGGACATCGTCAGATCATCGCAGAATTCGTTCTGTGGCTGGATGACCGAGTTGACCGTTGCATCGCAGGCTACCACCTTGAAGAGGAAATCGCGCCGGGTCTCGTTCAGCAGCACCCCATCGCGGTACTCCTGCGCCATCACCCCGATCGTGAAGTTGCCTTGGAGCGTTGGCGTTACGGTCAATTCACCGGTGACCGCATCGATGGAGATTCCCGGATTCGCATCGATCGGATTGGTCTCGGTGTACGGCGCAAGCCAGGGAACGGGTGAGTAAGGAGGGGGATCAGGAGGATTGGGTTGCGGGTTTCCGTTGGTGCCGCCGTTGAACGGTGTGGTCAAGGAATAAACCAACTGATCGCCATCGGGGTCGGTGGCGCTATGATCGAAGACCAACGGTGCATTGAGGCAGAGGGCAATGGGCGGCAGCTCATTGAAGCGAGCGGAACTGTTGCTTGCGATGGCTTGGCCGGGGATGCGCGCGATCACGGTGAGCCCAAGGTCGGCAGGCGACTGAAGGTTGCTGATGATGCCGGTGCGGCAGCAACGCTGGTAGGCCAGGATGTACCCGTCTGGCGAGGCCGGAAGACTGACGACACCGGTGTAGGAGGTAGTCTCCACACAGATGTTGGGGGGCAGGGTAAGGCACGGACTATCCAGGGTGATAGGCACGTTCGAGCCACCTGGGAATACGAGGGTGGTGGTTGTGTAGAGGCTGAAGTCACTGGCATTGAAAACCCCGATCACCACGGTTCCATCGAACGCGATTCCGGTACAATCCCGATAGAGCTTCAACGTCAGTTGGTACTGGCTTCCACCCAAGTGATCGTAGTAGAGCTCGCCCCCCACAATGTGGGTTGCATGCACGGAGGTCGCCGCAAGGGCGGTTGCCAATAGAATGGACCAGCGGTTCAGCATGATTGTTCGACCGGTTTTAGGGCCTCGTAGTTGCCTGAGGCTTGGCGGCTTCGGTTTCTGTTGGTGAAAATATCAGATCCGGGCATACAGCACATCCCATTCTGTCGGTTCCATGTGCACGAACCGGCCTCCGGCGCCGTCGATCATCTCCGCAATCCGCACCAATTCCGGGTACGCGCGGGCCTCCACCCGGTGAACGGCGTGCCTGCTGCCCACCTTCTGTATCTCAGTGAAACCGGTGTCGCTCTCGATACGGTAGAAATGCCTGCCATCAGGAGTCTTTCGAAAGAGGGGGAAACGCTGGGCTGGCATGGTATGGGGTCTATCTTCCGCCACAGCGATGGAGCATTTCCTGGAACGATTGGCGGGAGCGCTGCTGGCAAAGCATGGCAGAGAGTTGGATCGGGTGGCCGTTGTATTGCCTGGACGACGCGCGGGGATCCACTTGCGAAAGTACCTGGCCGAGGCCGCCGGTGGTGCTCTCTGGAGCCCCGAGCTTTTCGACCCGGCCAGTTTCGCAGCGCGTTTGTCCGGCATGCGCCAATGCAGCACGCTCGAACTGCTCTTCATGTTGCATGCGGCGAACAAGGAGGTCGCTGGCGAGCACGCCGACTCTTTCTCCGAGCTGCTCCTGTGGGCGCCTGTGACCCTACGGGACATGGCTGAGGTGGATGCTCATTTGCTGGACCATGACAGCTTCTATCGCGACCTGCGTGCATACCAGGACATCGAGGAATGGAGCATGGGTGGGTCGAACAAGCTGAGCCCATCCCAACTACGTGCGGTTCACCAGTGGGATCGCACACGGGCCTTGCATGCGCGCTTCAACGAACTATCGCTCGCGCAAGGAAAGGGCAGCTCCGGCCTCCTGGCACGCGTGGCGCTGAACAAGGTGTCCGAGCCTGGTTGGAGTTCGCCCTGGACCTCGGTGTGGTTCGCCGGGCTGAATGCATTGGAGCCGGCCATCAGCAAGATCGTTCGTCGCTTCACCGACTTGAGCATCGGCCAACTGGCTTGGGATGCGGATCGCTACTACTTCGACGATGGGGACAACGAAGCCGGGCGGTTCCTACGCGCATCGATGGTCGATCTTGGCAAGGGCACCGTGCCGGTGATCGAGGCGGTCTTGTCCGAAGAACGGACGATCGAGCAGATCACCGTGCCCAACCGCATCGCGCAAGCGCATTTCGCTGCAGAACGGCTAAGGGACCTCAGTCTCGAGGAGCGCGCGCAAACGGCCGTTGTCCTGGCGGACGAGAACCTGCTGCTTCCCCTGCTGGCCGCCCTGGCCGGGGATATCGGCCCGCTGAACGTGACCATGGGCGTCCCGTTGACGGCACTCCCTGTTCACGGATTGGTGGAAGCCCTCCTCGGATTGCACGCCGGCATGGTGGGCGACGCGATGGCGCTCGACGACCTCGAGCGGCTGCTCCTGCACCCCCTGCTGCACCATTCGGTGGAAGTGAACAGCACGATCGACCTGTGGCGCAAGCAGGGACGGCATCGCGCGCGTCATCCGGATGCATGCGAAGCACTTCGTGGCACTCTCGGGAACAGTGCTTCGGCCGCAGAACGCGCGCTGCAACCCTTGAACAGCTCACCGGCATTGGGCGATCGCATCCAGCAGCTCATCGCTTGGGCCGTCGCACGATGCGGGAACGACCGGCTTGCTCTGGAGCAACTTTATCAGCTGGCCAAACTGGAACGCGCGCTGCAGCGAGCCATCGCCTCCGCGAGTTCCGACGCTCTGGATCCCAGAAGCTATCGGATGATCCGCGAACGAGCGTTGCGCAATGAACGCCTGCCGCTCTTCGGTGAACCGTTGGCAGGTTTGCAGATCATGGGCTTGCTCGAAACCCGCGCCATCGACCATGAGCGCGTGATCCTGCTGGGTGCCGATGAGGAAACCCTTGCCTCGAGGTCGCAACAGAGCTGGATCCCCTTCGACATAAGACGGTACAACCGGCTCCCTCTGCGTGCTGATGGCGAAGCCATCGCATCGTACCATGTGCATAGACTGCTGCACGGCGCCAAGGAGATCTGCTTCGTGCATCACGCGAACGATGATGGGAAGAGCGAGCCTGCGCGGTTCCTTGAGCAATGGCGCCAGGAACTCGTGCCACGCTCTGCAACACGCCTGGTGCAGCGTTCACTGCAGGCGCCCGTCGCCTTCCGATCATCAGCGGCCATCGTAGTGGAAAAAGGACCCGCGATCATGGAGCGGCTCGCCGAAATGGCCTCGAAAGGCTTCACGCCGTCGCAGCTCGGTACCTGGTTGCGGTGCCCTTTGGACTTCTGCTTCAAGCACCTTATGGGCCTGCAGGAAGCCGCAGAGGACGAAGGGAAGCTTGCCAGCAACGTCCTCGGCACGGCCGTTCACGCCGTCCTTGAGGAGGTCTACGCCGCGCAGGTCGGCATGCGGGTGGAACCTCGTGATTTGCTCGAGCGGATCCCCGCCATTCCCACCATGCTCCGCTCCCAGTTGCGCAAGGCAGTGGATGATGATGCGCTGGACCAGGGACATTTCAAGCTGAGCATGGAGATGGCTGCCCAAGCCATTGTTGCATACGTGGAACGCGAAGCTGAACGATGCGCAGTGCAAGCCAGCGTGCCGTTGGCGCTGGAAGCCCGACTGACCGGCATCTTGCCCAACAGGTCGCGCCTGCGCGGTTCGTGCGACAGGCTGGAGGACCGCGATGGGATCATTCACGTGCTCGATCTGAAGACCGGCACTGCCACAACGGACAAGCTGAAGCTCAAAGGCCTAGGGCGTGAACAACTCACGCGCGAGCATGGGCACGCGCTCCAGTTGCTGATCTACGCCTGCATGGTTTTCCAGAACAACCCTGCCCTTGAGGTGCTACGTGCTGGTCTCATACCGCTACGCAAACCCTCCCTGTCCGACGGGGCATGGCTCTTCATCGATGGATCGCCGTCGATCGAGCGCGATCATCTTCGATCCATTGAATCGCTCCTGCAACAACTGGTTCAAGATCTGATCGATCCATCGATCCCGTTCCGGCACGACCCGCGAAGCGAGTGGTGCAGCTGTTGCATCGGCTGAAAAAGAACAGGGAGGCTAGCGCCTCCCTGCACCAATGCCCGTAAGCCGGAACTAGCGATATACGATCTTGTGCGTGCTGCTCATTTCGCCGCGCTTCACCTTCAGGTAGTACACCCCGTTGCTCATGCTCGTTAGGTCCATCTCCTTGCGGTAAGTGCCTTGGAATTCGCGTAGGGTCTCGTTGAACACCGACTGGCCCAGCGCGTTCACCACTTCAACGGTCACATCCACAGGCGTAGCTGTTGCGAAGGTGAAGATGAAGCGGCCGTTGTTCGGGTTGGGCTGAATGCTCACGCTTCCATCCTCCTCGGCCGTAGCCAGGCCCTTGTAGATGATGCCCGTGCGATCCTGACCGCCCAAGGAGACATAATAATCGGCATTGTTCGCAGGCTCTTCGGTGAACGCATCGTTCACCAGCTCGAATTCACCCTTGCCGCTCACGGGGATGGAAACGACCACGTATTCCTCACCGGCGTTCCAAGCCGTCTCCAGCGCTTGCAGCGATGTCATGCCGAATCCAGCGTAGACCTGATAGTTGAAGGTACCATGCTGCCGAACCGCGCCGGACTTCGCCACTGGCATGTAATACGCCGGTGCCCCGGTCTGTTGAATGGCTCCCAGCGTGGCTTCAGTGGCACGATCCCAACGGATGGTGAACACCAACGACGAGAAGATGCCGTTGAAGTTCGAGGCCGGACGCACATGCACGTCCAGCTGATCGCCATTGCGGTGAAGGCCGATATCCACTTGATCCTGAGCATCGATGGCCGGTGCGGCAAACAGGGTGGCTGCTGCGAACAGAAGGTGGGTCGTTGAGAGCTTCATGATGGAACGTTGGGTATGTGTATCGGGAAAGGCCGCCGCAAGATAGGATAGGGATGAAGCCAACTGCAAGCCTGAAGGCAGTGCTGGCACACAACCCCTGAAAACCGAACAGGGGCCCTTGCGGACCCCTGCGCGGTAAACCTGCAAGGAATGATTGGAACCAGCCCAAAGCCAGGAAGAAGGGGCTTTGGTTGGTAGGAAGACGCTGGTCGCGGGGGTGGGTTGCCAGCCCTCCAGAAAAATCTCATGGAATGAACTTGTACCCTACCCCCCGGATGGAATGGAAATGCCTGGGCTGCCGGGGGTCCGGCTCGAAATACTTCCGGAAAGCCACGATGAAATTGTCCACTGTACGTGTCGTGGGAAACACGTTGTAGCCCCACACCTTCTGCAGGATCTCTTCCCGCGAGACTACCTGACCGGCCTTCTCGATGAGCAAGCGAAGGAGCATGGCCTCACGCTGGCTCAAAGTCCGCTTCGTGCCATCGTAGCCAACGGCCTCATAGCTGACCAAGTCGATCTGATTGCCCGAGAAGGCGAAGCGTAAGGATCCTTGCTCCACGCTCGGCTCCCTGCGGCGAATAAGCTTGCCTACGCGTAAGAGCAATTCCTCAAGATCGAACGGCTTGCCCATGTGGTCATCTCCCGTGCGAAGGCCACGAACGCGATCCACAGCCGTATCGCGGGCGGTGAGGAACAGCACCGGTGTGGCATCCCCTTCCAGCCTTATTGTTTCGATCACGGTGTGCCCATCGAGCCCTGGAAGCATCACATCCATGACCACCAGGTCGAAGCGCGCACCGCGCAACCGCTCCAACGCCTCGGGACCTGTGGTAGCCAGCGTTACCGAATATCCCTCCAGTTCGAAGTTCATGCGCAAGGCTGAGCGGATCGAAGCTTCGTCCTCTACCAACAGGATGCGACCCGGTTCCATGCCTGCAAAGATGGCCCTCGGCTACTTTTGAGCGCCCATGTACACGCAAGCGCACGCCGAGAAGGCCAATTCGCTCCTGTCCAACACCATGGTCGAGCACTTGGACATCCGCTTCCACGTTGATGCCGCCGGGCACTTGTGCGCCTCCATGCCTGTGGATTCGCGCACCCATCAGCCCGCAGGCCTGCTCCATGGTGGTGCCACGGTAGCCTTGGCGGAATCGCTCGGCAGCATGGGGTCTTTCCTGCTCGTTGATCCCTCCTCGCAAGCCGTGGTGGGGATCGAGGTGAACGCCAACCACTTGAAAGGGGTGCGAACAGGGCGGGTGACAGCCACCGGTGATCTGGTACACCGCGGCCGCACCACGCACGTGTGGGATATACGTGTGCGTAACGAGGCCGCTGAGCTGTGTGCCATCTGCCGACTGACCACCGTGATCGTGAACCAGCGGTGAGCGAAGCCGCGTTGATCGACGATCTCCTTCGGCACCGCGCCACCTTCGCGGCTTTCCGGGTTCCAGGTCGCCGGGCAGTGGCCTATCTCCAGCGAAATCCCGTCCTCGTCACCCCGGATCAAGGAGAGGATTGCTTCGTGCTAGCTCCCTTCGAGGAGATGGATTCCCCGGTTTGCATCAGGCCGGATCGGATCATTGACTTGACGAGTGATACCTCGCTCCCGAGCGATCTGTTGGCTCCTGAGCCGACGCCGCTGGAGGCTGAGCATGTCCCGGAACTGGATCGTCGCGGCTTCCTGAGTGCGGTAGAATCCGCTATCACCTCGGTGCGTGCGGGCAAGCTCCAGAAAGTGGTGCTGTCACGAACGATCGTCTCCGATCTGGCGGGGACATCCATAGGTGCCCTGTTCATGGCTGCTGCCCGATCCCTGCCTCATGCATTCGTCGCCATTACGCGTACCGATCGTTTCGGCCTTTGGATGGGCGCATCGCCGGAGCGGCTCCTTGCCCTGCGCGACGGACGACTGGAAGTGGATGCCATCGCTGCGACCCTGCCCATTCAGAACGCACCGGAGAGCGCTGCGCACTGGGGAGCAAAAGAACGCGAGGAACAAGCGATCGTGACCCGCGCCGTGATGGACCTATTGGCCGCCGCAGGAGTACGCGATGCGCAAGCACATGGTCCACAGGTGAAGTTGGCAGGCAATGTGGCGCATCTTCACACGCGCATCTTCGCACATGGAGTGGGACCCGAAGCGCTCGACTTGGCGAAGGCGCTTCACCCCACTCCTGCAGTCGGGGGGCATCCCAGGGACATCGCGATCGACTTGATCGGCCAGCTCGAGCCACGACCCCGCTCGCTGTACGCCGGGTACTGGGGCCCCATGAACGCGCATAGTGCCGAACTGTTCGTGAACATCCGGTGCATGCATGTCCAGGGCACCAAGGCATATCTGCATGTGGGGGCCGGTATCACCGCTGATTCGGATCCGCAGCGGGAAGGCGACGAGGTGGAGCAGAAGGCACGCCTCTGGCTCGACCTCTTCGATGCACAACGTCATGCCGGGTAGATTTGGCGACCGTGCCGAAGACCTCCGATCATTTCGCCGCCGCTGAACTTGCACGTCTCTGTGCAGCAAAAGGCCTACGCCATGCGGTCATCAGTCCCGGATCGCGCAGCGCACCCCTGGTGATCGCCTTCAATGCGCAGGAAGGTATACAGTGCCTGCAGGTCATCGATGAGCGCAGCGCCGCCTTCTTCGCCTTGGGCATGGCGCAGCAACTGCATGCGCCAGTGGTGCTGATCTGCACGAGCGGAAGTGCTGTGCTCAACTATGGTCCGGCCATCGCAGAGGCCTTCTACCAACGTGTGCCATTGCTTGTTATCACGGCCGATCGCCCGGAGGAATGGGTGGACCAAGGCGAAGGCCAAGCGATCCGTCAGCAAGGTGTGCTGGCCTTGCACATGAAGCGCAGCGTGCAACTTCCACGTAATGCGAACGACGATCTTTCTCGTTGGCATTGTGGCAGGCTCATCAACGAAGCCATCGACGCCACGCTCCTGCCGGTTCCCGGTCCGGTGCATGTGAACGTGCCCTTCGCGGAACCGCTCTATGGTACTTCCGAAGCCATAGGCGGCACGCGTTTCATCGCGCCGGTGATGACCGAATCGTTCATCCTGCCGGAACACGCGCGATGGCTGACCGGACAGTTGAGCGCATCCAAGAAGGTGATGGTGCTCGCGGGCCAGGGCATCTGGAGCGACGGGATGCGGAAACAGTTGGTGCAATTGGCATCGCTACCGCAGGTCACCGTGATGACCGAGGCCACCAGCAACTTGGACGATGCAACATTCATCACGACCATCGACCGCACGATCGAAGGCATCACTGATGACAACGAAACGGACCTGAAGCCCGACTTGCTCATCACTTTCGGCGGGGCGATCGTGAGCAAACGCATCAAAGGGCTCTTGCGCAATTGGAAGCCCGCGCAGCATTGGAACGTGGACCTCGGCCAACGGCACTACGACACCTACCAAAGCCTCACGCACGACATCGCGGTATCGCCTGAGGTGTTCTTCGCCCAGCTCAGCGGAAGCGTGATCGCGAGTGAAAGCATCTACCGGGATGCCTGGCGCATGGTGGACGAGCGCATCGCGAAAGCGCACGAACGCATCTTGGTGGAAGCCCCGTTCTGCGATCTCGTCGTGTTCGAGCAGTTGCTTCAGCGCATTCCTGCGAACAGCGACGTGCATTTGGCGAACAGCACACCTGCGCGCTACGCGCAACTCTTCCAACGAACTCGGGGCCAACGCTGGTTCAGCAATCGCGGAACAAGCGGCATCGACGGCTGCACGAGCACGGCGGTAGGCGCAACGTTCGCGACAGAGAAGGCGACAACGCTCATCACAGGGGACACGGCCTTCCTTTACGACAGCAATGCGTTCTGGAACGAACACCTCTCCCCGCACCTCCGCATCATCGTGATCGACAACGGCGGAGGCAACATCTTCCGTTACATCGATGGGCCGGACAAGAATGCTGAACTGCTGCCGTGGTTCGAAGCACCACATGGAAGGGATCCCATGGCGTTGGCACGTTCGTTCGACCTACCATGCTACGAGGTAAAGGACATGGCTTCGCTGAAGGCCGGACTTGAACAGCTCTACAACGCGCACGAGAAACCGGCGGTGCTGGTGGTGCGGACGGATGCGGAGGTGAGCCCGAAGGTGTTACGCGAGTACTTCAAGAAGTTGAAGGCGTGAAGCACTGGCTCTCCGCATTCCGCCTGCGTACACTGCCGCTTGCAGTGAGCAGCATTCTCGTCGGTAGCGCGTTGGCCTACTTCGTGAGTCGCAACATTACCGGGGAGTTCAAACCTGCCGTACTCTGGTTCGCGCTCCTCACCGCCATCCTGCTCCAGGTCCTCAGCAACCTTGCCAACGACCTCGGTGATCACCAGCATGGCACCGATAACAAGGACCGGGTGGGCCCCGAACGTGCAGTGCAGAGCGGCGCCATCTCACCAGCGGCAATGAACCGGGCGATGATCATCTTTGGCACGCTGGTTTTCGTCAGCGGCTGCGCACTGATCACGGTCGCTTTGGGGTTCTCCATCACAACGCTCGTTTTCCTCGTGCTTGGCCTCACTGCCATTGGCGCGGCAGTGAAATACACTTTTGGCAAGAGCCCCTATGGCTATGCGGGCCTTGGCGATGTGAGCGTCTTCCTCTTCTTCGGGATCGTTGGTGTTTGCGGAACATTCTATCTGCACACGCGATTGTTCGAGTGGCCAGTCCTCCTTCCAGCCGTAGCGTTCGGGTGCTTCAGCACAGGCGTTCTTAATGTGAACAACATGCGTGATATCGCAAACGACGCCGCCAGCGGTAAGCGAACGCTCGTTGTGCGCATGGGAAGTGCGAAGGCGAAAGTCTATCACACCATGCTGCTGGCTTCCGGCATCGTCAGCATGATCTATTTCAACCGTCTATTCGACAGGCCATTGCTGTTTGCTGGTTCACAATGGATTTGGATCTCGTTACTCACTCTCCCCGGTTTCATCATCCACCTCAAACGCGTCCTGGCGAACACCGAACCACGCCTGCTCGATCCGCAACTGAAGACGCTCGCGATGACCACTTTCCTCACCGCGATCCTCTTCTCGCTGGGCCTTATCCTTGCGTGATGCTACGCGCACGCTGGATCGAACGAACACTCACGCCCCGCTTTAAACTCGGCACGTCGAAGGGACCGATCAACGCGCGTACGGTTTGGTACCTGATCGCATGGGATAGCGCACGGCCGGAGGTGCAAGGCATCGGCGAAGCAGCGCTCTTCCCCGGGCATAGCAAGGAGTACCCTGCTGATGTGAAAGTGAAACTGATCGAGCTCTGCGAACGCACCGACAACTGGGGCCAGCGTTTGATCTCCGACCTGGTGGACGTTCCCAGTGTGCGCTTCGCTGTTGAGCAATGCCTGCGTGACCTTGAAGCCGGTGGCACGAAGACCTTGTTCCCTTCGGAATTCACCATCGGGCGGAAGGCGATCCCGATCAACGGCCTGGTATGGATGGGCGACAAGGCAACGATGAAGCAGCGCATCCGCGAGCAGATCGATGGAGGCTACACCACGGTGAAGATGAAGATCGGCGCGATCGGGATCGAGGATGAACTGGATCTGCTGCGTGCTGTGCGCAAGGAGTTCAGTGCGGACACGCTCATCTTGCGCGTGGATGCGAACGGTGCGTTCAGCGCACAGCAGGCCCCCGAGATCCTGAAGCGGCTCGCCGACCTGCATGTCCACAGCATTGAACAACCGGTGGCCGCCGGACTTTATGAAGTGATGGCCGACCTCTGCGCTTCCGCGCCGATCCCCATCGCGTTGGACGAAGACCTCATCGGACTGAACACGCACGATTCGAAGGTGGACCTGCTGGAGAACGTGAAGCCGCAATTCATCGTCATCAAGCCCAGCCTTGTGGGTGGTTGGGCAGCGACACAGGAATGGATCGATCTCGCGAAAGCGCGCAATGCCGGCTGGTGGATCACCTCCGCGCTGGAAAGCAGCATCGGCCTGAACGCCATCGCACAGTACACCGCCACGCTGAACGTGACCATGGCGCAAGGTCTCGGTACCGGGAAAGTCTATGCGGACAACATCCCCTCTCCACTGCGGGCCGAGAGAGGATTCTTGAAATACCGACCTGAAGAGGCGTGGGACTTGAGCGCAATTGTCGACTGACCCATGGCCGCACATCACACCACCATCGCCAACGCTTTCGAACACCTCACCGTGGACGGCGTCCTGCTCGACCGGCTCGGTGCGTTCAAGCATTTCGACAAGCTATCGAGGAAGAGCTATGCGGCAAAGCACGACTGGCGCCGCGAGCTCGCAGACACCGTGATGCACCTGACCTTGCTCGGCGGCTCATCGATACCAGCCCACACCAGCGGTACGACCGGTCCACCTAAGAACGTGAGCATCGGGCGCAATGACCTGGTGAACAGCGCGCGCCTCACCGGCGGAACATTCGGCCTGAAGCCGGGCGACCGCACGTTGCATTGCCTTCCCTGTGCGTTCATCGCCGGCAAGATGATGCTGGTGCGCGCGTTCGTGCTCGGCCTCGATCTGCACGTGATCGATCCGCGCGGAAGCGTGCTGGACAATCTGAAAGTGGACGATCGCTTCAAATTCACCGCGATGCTGCCATTGCAATTGCATCGCGCACTGCAGGAGGACCGCGCACGCGTGGAACGGCAGTTCGACACGATCCTCCTCGGCGGCGGTCCGGTGAGCCAAGCTCTGATCGATGATCTGCAAGGCCTCGGCACCAAGGTCCTTCTCAGCTACGGAAGCACCGAAACGGTGACGCACGTGGCGTTGCGCGCCCTGAACGGACCCGACCGCAGCGATCTCTTCACCGCCATCGGCGATTGCCATTTCGCACGCGACCCGCGCGGCTGCCTGGTGGTATACACCCCGCACTTGAGGACGAAACAACACGTGACCAACGACCTGATCGACCTCGCCGACGACACGCGATTCCGCTGGCTCGGACGCTACGACAACGTGATCCTCAGCGGCGGCAAGAAGATCTTCCCCGAGCAGCTCGAAGCAAAGACCGCCGGCGTTATCCCCTACCCTCATTATTTCAGCGCCTTCTCGGATCCGGTCCTGGGTCAAGCCATTTCGCTCACCTTGGAGACCGAGCGCCCACAGAACGAAGTGCTCCCGCTGGTCATGGAGAAACTGATGTTCATTCTCCAACAGCATGAACTGCCGCGACGGGTAATCGCCGTAAGGAAGATCGAACGGACGAGGAGCGGGAAGATCAGGCGACCGGCTTCCGCGGCTACTTGATCCTGTTCACCTCCTCTTTGTCCAGCGCTTCGCCCGGATCGTCCCAGGGCTTACTGGCGGTGTAGATGCGCCAGCGCTCCAGCACGGCGTTCATATCGGCGGGCAAAGGGCTCTCGAAATGCAAGCGCTTGCCCGTGATCGGGTGATCGAAGCTGAGGGTGCGCGCGTGCAACGCCTGGCGGGGCAGCAGCTTGAAGCAATTCTCGACGAACTGCTTGTACTTGGTGAAGGTGGTCCCCTTCAGCACGCGGTCGCCGCCGTAGTTCGCATCGTTGAAGAGCGGGTGGCCTGTGTACTGCATGTGAACGCGGATCTGGTGGGTACGTCCCGTCTCCAACTTGCACTCCACCAGCGTGATGTACCGGAAACGCTCGATCACCCGCCAGCGGGTAACGGCAGACTTGCCTTGGTCGCCTTCGGGATACACGAACTGCACCGTGCGGTCCTTGGCACTGCGGCCGATGTGTCCCTCGATCACGCCCTCGTTCTCATCGAAATCGCCCCAAACGATCGCGTTATAGCGTCGATCGCTGGTGCGATCGAAGAACTGGCGCGCCAGGTGCGTGAGCGCCTCTTCCGTCTTGCCCACCACCATCACACCGCTTGTGTCCTTGTCCAGCCGATGCACCAGGCCCGGGCGTGGGATCTCCGCTCCGGGCGTACTCGGCAACTTCCCGAAATGGAATAGCAGCGCATTCACAAGGGTGCCGGTCCAATTGCCATGGCCCGGGTGTACCACCAGGCCCGCGGGCTTGTTGATCACCAGCACGTGCTCGTCCTCGAAGAGGATCTCCAAGGGAATATCCTCCGGCAGCAATTCGGTCTCGCGCTGCGGATACGGCAGCACGATGCTGATCACATCGCCCGGCTTCACCTTCTGGCTCGGCTTCGCGGGCTTGTCGTTCACCAGCACATTGCCCGCCTTCGCCGCCACCTGGATGCGGTTGCGCGAGGTATTCGATAAGCGGTCGAACAGGAATTTGTCCAGTCGTATCAACGACTGCTTGGGATCGCAGACGATACGATGATGCTCGTACAGTTCCTGCTCGTCGTCCACAACGCCGTCGGCGGAAGGCTTGTCGTGGTTCAGGGATGCGGTCCCCATCAGCGTTGGATGAGCAATCGCTGCTGAGCGATGGGCGCTCCCGTGCGGTCGATCACACGAACGACATACATGCCTTGATGGAGATCCCTTATCTCCATGGCGCGCGACCCCATCCACATATCCTGTTTCACCAGGCGGCCGGTGGCATCAAGGAAATGCACCATGGCTCCCGGCGTGGCATCTGAAAAGTGAAGTTGCACGGCATCGTTCGCCGGGTTGGGCACGAGGATCAACTGCTCCGGCCCGGCGGTGATCGGTTCTTGGAGCGTTGCGAACGGATCCACCGCCGCCACGAAGACCGGCCGCATCATGAGCGAACCCTGGAAGCTGGTGTTGGTGAAGTTGCTCGTGGTCTTGTAGAAGATCTTGTTCTGGTTGTTGCGGTTGCGATCGAAACCGAGGTTCATGCGCACATCCGTGGTCTGCACGAAGCCGACGTAGAACGTCCCTTCCACCCAGATGGCGCTGTCCAATGGGTATTCGACGAAATGGTCGATGCCGTCCAGCCGGTACTCCGGGGAGTGGAACGTGAAGTTCTGGTGCTTGATGGTCTCGGGCGAAAGGCCGCTCCACACGGTGAGCAGGAAGTTGCCCTCGTACGGATTGGGACTGCTCTGCGGATCGTTCGCCTGCGGGTTGAAGTACATGCGGATGGCGCGCAATGAATCGCCGCCGACGATGTCGAAGCGATAGGCGAGCGCATTGCCGGCATCGAGTAGGCCGTAGCCCATCTCGGCGGTGCCGTCATCGTAGCTCATGTAGTTGCTGATCTCCTGGATGAAGGTGACCGTGTCGTTGTAGCGGTTGATGTCGGGCGTGGTGTTGGTCCACAGCTTCACGCGCCAGAAAGCGGCATCGGTGCTCAGCGTTTCATCGTACACGAAGGGATTCCCGCCGCTGTTCACAGCATGGTCCGAAGGGAAGATGAGCGAGGCGTTACCGCTGGTGTTGTTGCCGCTGCTGCGCGTGAAGAGCGTGGGATCGTTCTCTTCCTTCGCCAGGAAGCCGTAAGTGATGAAGCGGTCCTCGTTGTCCAGGTTGCGCTGCATGGCGGTGATGCTCGGCGCCATGTAAGTGGCAGGTGCCTGCGCGAATTTGTTGAAGGTTACCGTGGTGTAGGTCTGCATCAGGCTCACCTCGGGGTACATGTACGCCACGTCGATCAAGCGCACATCGTCGAAGGTGCGTTGCGCGCCCAAGCGCACGTAGTCGAGGTGCCAGTGGTCGAAGCTGCCGCTGAGCGTTCCGTAATTGAAGAAGCGGAACTTGAAGCCATTGCCGAAGAGCAGCGGATCGATGATGGGGACGAGCACCTGCTCGAAGGGCTGCATCGGCAGGTAGGGCGTGCTCCAGGCATGGTACCAGAACTGCGCAACCGGCGACCAGAACTCCAGCACCAGGCTGTCGATGGATTGCACGTTGCCATCCCCGCTGAGGCCCTGCGGCTGGTAGAAGAAGCTGATGTAGAGCGAATCGCCCGGTGCATACGTGCTCAGATCGATGTCCACCGACGTGAGGTGGTCGGCGATGCCGTGCGAGGTGTACTGGGGGAAGTTGTAAGGATAGCCCGTGCGTGCGAGCCCATCGAAGGTGGCTACCCCGATGGAAGGCGGCTCGATGGGATAGTTGCCATTGATGTACACGTCGTCATCCTCCCAGAGGATCAAGGGAACGGTGCTGTTGTCAGGCTGCGTGTAGGTACGCGTATCCGGCGCCACCGAGTATTCCATCAGCGAGTCCTGCACGTAGTCCGCGTTCACGATGTGCAACGTATCGGGCGAAGGGCTCTGCACGGTGTCGAACACATTGTAGTTGGGCCAGAGCTGCAACACCTGTTCGGTGGGCGGGTAAACGGTCACATCGCGCACGAGCACGGTGATGTCGGGCAGTGCACTGCGTACCGTGGTATCGGTACCTATCGTATCGGTCAGGTAGAGGAAGGTGGTATCGCCCGCGAAAACCATATCGGCCGTGGAGACACCCGCCACTTCCAAACGGTAGTACGTATCGGTGAGGGTAACGCCGGCATCACCTGCTTGTGCCCAGCGCTTACGCGTGCGGTCGATGGAGAAATCGTCCATGATCGGCAGCGTTTGCGGAAGGTATTGGTAGTTGAAGTGCGTGTTCATGCCCTCGCTCTTGCGCAAAGCCTCCATGGCCTGTGGCACGGGCCGCGCGCCCAAGGGCGTCAACGTTTCCTGCGCTTGCACGGCGCATGCGGCGAAGGACAATCCGGCGACGAGGAGGAGATCAGTTCTCAGCATCTGTGCTGTCGGTGTTGGAATAGTTCGCAGGGTCGTTCCAGCCGGTGGCAGGTTTCAATCCGACGGTGTCGGTGGTGAGCCAGATGTCGATGGTGCCGCCCATGGTCATGCTGTTGCCGCTGGCCGCCGGCGATTGGCGACGCACCCTCGCGAACGCCGAATCAGCCCGTGTATTGCAGCCTTCGCAAACCACCACGATCCCCAATTTCACGCCTGCCATGGAAAGCACCACGCCCGTTTCCGCGTAGGTGAGCCCCTTCAAGTCGGGCACCATGGCCTGGCCGCCTTCAACGCCCATGGGGCTGCCCACTACCAGGGTGATGGCATCGCCGCGCCTGATGCGCGTTCCCGGTTCGATCGGGCGGCCCTTGTGCAATTGCTTCAGCACCAGGTCCACGGCCTTCGGGTCCGGGGTGTACTGCACCTCGCGCACTTTCAGGCCCAATATCTCCAGTACGCTCATCGCCTGCCGCTTGCTCACCATGGTCACATCGGGCATGTCGATCATCTTGGGCTGGCTGGCGTTCAGCGTCAGGTACACCGTGCGGCCGGGCTTCACCTCTTTGCCCGCATCCGGGTCCTGATCCACCACGCTGCCTTTGGGCAGTTCATCGGTATGCACCGAGTCGATCACCAAGGCCAGCAGGTCGCGCTTGGCCAGCATGGCCTCCGCCTCCGCAACGGACTGCCCCTGAAGGTCGGGCACGCGCGCCGTTACGTTGTGGCGCGTGTACCAGCGCAGCCATGCCCAGCCCGCCAGCAGCAGTACGGCCGCGACAGCAACAGGGGCAAGCAAAGGCAGCGCGCGTTTCATGTGACATCCCGCCAAGGCAGGGGCGCGCGAAGATAGACGGGGGGCTTCGTGGGGTGTGCTGGAGCATGAAGACGTTCCCATGTGAGAGGCGTTGCATCCCCTCACCATCGGACTGCTTCGATGGGCCTGGCGCATTGAACATCGGTACGTGCGTAGCCTGAGCGCGCAATGCACGCTGAGGTGCAGCCGGTTCGTTCATCTTCGCATCGTAGTAACACCCCATGTCCCGTCCCCTCATCGCCGTCCTTCGCGGCGGCTATTCCGGCGAAAGCGTCATCAGCCTGCAAAGCGCTGCGCGCATGATGGGCGCCATCGACCGCACGCGCTACATTGCCGCGTACGTGACGGTGGAGCACGATGCATGGACCGCTGCCGATGAACAGGGGAATGTGCTGCCCTTCGATCGTGGTCGCTTCGCAGTGGATCGCGGCCATGGCATGGAAACGTTTGATGCTGCGCTCATCGCCATACACGGCGAGCCAGGTGAGAACGGCAAGTTGCAGGGCTACCTGGATATGCTGGGCGTGCCCTACCAGACCGGCGGGGTCCTGAGCATGGCGCTCTCCTTCAGCAAGTACGCCACCACCGCACTACTGCGACAGCAAGGTTTCGAGGTGTGTCCATCAGTGATGCTCTTCCGTGGTGATACGGAAGCAGCGGACAAGGTGGCGGCTATTGGCTACCCCTGCTTTGTGAAACCGGACCAGAGCGGCAGCAGCCTGGGCGTAACGAAAGTGAAACGACCGGAGGACCTTGCCGCCGCATTGGAGCTGGCCTTCGCCGAAGGCAGCCAGGTGATGGTGGAGGCAGCAGTGAGCGGCCGCGAGCTCACCTGCGGCGTGATCGACCTGGATGGCAGCGCTCGCGCATTGCCGGTGTGCGAGATCCGCCACAGCCGCGAATTCTTCGACTACGAGGCGAAGTACCACGCCAAGGACACGCAGGAGCTGGTGCCAGCGCCATTGCCCGACGAAGTAACGCGCCTGGTGCAGGAAAGAAGCGCTGCCATCTACGGTGCGCTCGATTGCGCGGGCATGGTGCGCGTAGACCACTTCTGGACCGGCGAAAAGCTGGTGACCATAGAAGTGAACGCCACACCAGGCTTCAGCGGCGCCAGCATCTTCCCGAAGATGCTCGAGGTCTCCGGCATCGGCGTGGAAGCAGCCATCAACGGCTTGGTCGCGCGCATGCTTCAGCGCAAAGCGTAGCGATCCTTCAGGTAGCGCACGGCCTTCTCCACGGCCCTTGCGCGATGGCTGATCGCGTTCTTGGCCGCAGCATCCATCTCTGCGAAAGTCCGCTCCTCCCCTTGCGGAACGAAAAGCGGATCATAGCCGAAGCCGCCATCGCCACGTGGTGCTTCCAGTATCCGTCCTTCGACTGTGCCCTCGAAGAGCGCTTCATCGTCCGGGCCGACGAAGGCGATGACGGTGCGGAATCGCGCTGTACGCGGCTCCTTCCCATCCAGTTCGCGTAACAGTTTCCGCATGTTGGCTTGCGCGTCCTTCGCTTCACCGGCGTACCGCGCGGAGAGCACGCCTGGCAGGCCGTTCAGCGTGTCCACTTCCAGGCCGGTATCATCAGCGAGGCAGGGTTCGCCGCAACGCCCGAACGCGAAGCGCGCCTTCTCCAATGCGTTGGCTTCAAGCGTATCGCCGTTCTCCGGCAGCTCGGTTGGAAGCCCGCCATCCGCGAGCGAGCCCAGCTCGATGCCCTCGGGCAAGAGCGCTCGCAGTTCGATCATTTTGCCGGGATTGCCGGTGCAGAGGATGATGCGCACGATCGTCGATGTGTTCGCTACAGTGGGCGAAGATCGAGCAAGCCGTTCGAGCGGGCTTCTACCTTGGCCGCCGATGCCCATTCGCAAGGCGATCGGCCACCTGCGCCACGACCTCCAACGCATACGGACGAAGGACACCTTCGCACGCAATGCGTTCACGGTGTTCGGCGGCAACTCGGTGGTATTGCTGAGCCAGCTCATCCTTACGCCGCTCATCGCGCGCATCTACGGTCCGGAGGCGTATGGCGTATATGGGCTCTTCACTGCACTGGTGCTCAACTTCTCAGCCTTCGCCGAGCTGGGCTACAGCAGTGCGTACGTACTGCCCAAGAAGAAGGAGGACTTCATGCAGCTGTTCCGGCTGAATATGGTCTTGCTCATCATTGTAGTGGCGGTGGCCATTCTCCTGGGGCTGCTGCGCGAGCAGGTTTACGCGCTCATGCCCGCGTGGGACCATCTGGGCGATTTCATCCTGTTGGTGCCTGTGGGCGTACTGAGCTACGGATTCGCCGTGTTCGCCACGCAATGGCTCACACGCGAGCGTGCCTTCAAGGCCAGTGTGGTCATCGGCAGCTCGGCCACCGTTTCATTGCGCGCCTTCAACCTCGTCTACGGCTTGTTGCGCAAAGGCAGCACGCACGGGCTCATCCTTGGCGATGTGGTGGTGAACGCAGGGGCGACCATCACCTACTGGATCACGTTGCGCAAGCACGGCATCCGGCAGTTCTTCAGCGGCTGGTCCTGGCCGGGCATGCGTGCACTGGCGATCGAGTACAAGCACTATCCCCTGCTCATCTTCCCGGAGAAGTGGGTGTCCTTGCTGGGCATGCAGCTGCCCGTGTTCCTGCTCATTGCCGATCCGGTGGTGGTGGGCCAGTTCGCGCTCGCCGGTTCGTTGTTGATGATCCCGCTGCGCCTGCTGGGCTACTCCTTCTCCACGGTGTTCATACAGAAGGCGGCGGAAACAGTGGATTCCGATCCAGAGCTTCTGGGCCGGATCACGAAGGGCCTGTACCAACGGCTCTTCTGGGTGGGCCTGGTGCCCTTCACCAGCATGGTGTTCTTCAGCGATGCGGTCTTCGCTTTCGTGCTGGGCGATTCGTGGCACGACGCGGGCGTGATCGCCGCCTATCTAGCGCTGTTCTTCTTCTTCCGCTTGATGACCGAGCCCATGGTGGCGCTCTTCTATGCGCAACGCAAAGAGCACATCCTGCTGATCTTCCAGACCGCGCTCACGATCCTGCGTTGGGGGATCATGGTGCTGTTGTTCCAGCTGGGCTTCGGTTCCGGACCGGCCATCCTCGGCTACGCGATCGTAAGCGCCCTGGCCTACCTGGTGCTGGGCTACATGCTGCTGCACGCATGCAAACAGAACGCATTGGTCCTGACGGTGCGCACCTTGCTGGTCACAACGGCTGCCTGCGCCGTCTTCGCACTGTTTCGCATGGCGACCACGGGGACGTGGTGGCCAGCGCTCTGGTCACCGCGTGGCGCGCCTCTATATTCGCCACATGGCCTCCTTCGACCCGCGCAGCTATTGGGAACAGCGATTGGAACGGAGCACGGGGCTCGAAGGCGTGGGCTATGCTGGCCTGGGCCATGCCTTCAACAGTTGGATGTATCACGTGCGACGCAGCGTGTTCAAGCGCGTTGTGCGTATGCACTCGGCAAGTACAGCAGGGCTCCACGTCCTTGATATCGGTTCGGGAACCGGCGAATACCTGAGGTGCTGGCAGCAACTGGGCGCCGCGAAGGTGACGGGCACAGGTCGACCGACACCGCGGTGGGGCGATTGCGGTCCGCGTTCCCGGCACGGAGATCTTCCAGCTGGACATCACCGAAGGTGACGCCCGCACGATCGGGGCTTACGATGCGGTGAGCTGCATGGATGTGCTCTTCCATGTGGTGGATGATGCGCGATTCCATCAGGCTTTGCTGAACATGCGGCTCGCGCTGAAGCCCGGAGGTCTCGTCTACCTCTCTGACAACTTCATGCACCGCGCGGATCGAAATGAGACGCACTTCGTGATCCGCAGCCTCGCGCAGTACGAGGCCGCATTGGCCAAGGGCGGCTTGCGCATCGTGGACCGAAGGCCCATGTTCCACCTACTGAACCGGCCGATGGATTCCAGCTCGCGCATGCTGCACCGTTGGTGGGCGCTGGTCGAGCGCGTGTGCCGGCGCAGCTACGCGTTAGGCGGCCTGCTGGGCATGCTAACCTACCCCTTGGAACTGTTGCTGGTGCGTGCCCGGCGCGAAGGCGTGAGCACCGAGATCATGGTTTGCGCCGCTGCATGATGCGCGAGGTGCTGCACATCACCGCGTGGTACCCCAACGCGCTCATCCCGCACGAGACTCCCTTCATCGAACGCCATGTGCGCGCGCTGGATCCATTCGTGCATAGCACGGTGTGGCACCTCGATGTGCGCCAGCATGACCGTTGGCGGCTGCAACGGAGCGGGCCCGAAGCCGATCGCACGCTGCTGCTGCGCGCGCCCATCAAGTATTGGCGGATCATCGAGTGGGTGGCCACGCTGCTCATCCTCTGGACGTGGTTCACGCGTGATCGGTCGCGCGCCGTTGATCTCATCAACTTCCATATCGCCTACCCCAACTGCACGCACATCCGCTTGCTGCGGCGCGTCATGCGCAGGCCGTTCGTCATCACCGAGCATTACAGCGCCTACCGCATCGGCTTCAACGCCACCACGAAAGGCGCCGATCGCATACGGCGGATCTTCCATCATGGCGTTCCCGTGATCGTGGTCTCGCGATCGCTTCAAGGCGATATAATACGGTTCGCGGGCGCTCCGCATCCGCGATTCCACGTGGTGGACAATTCCGTTGACACCGCGATCTTCTCGCCACGGCCGGACCATGCGCCCGAAACCGGCCGCTTCTTCGCCATCGCTGGCTGGCGCACGCCGAAACGCCCCGAGCTGTTGCTCGATGCACTTGCTTCATTACGCGCGGAAGGCCTCGATGCCCGGTTGCGCATGGCAGGAGATGGGCCCAAGATGCCTGCCATGCGCGAACGGATCGCGGCATTGGGGCTGGGCGAGCACGTGGAACTGCTGGGCCAGTTGGATGAGCAGGCCGTGGCCGAAGAGATGCGCCGGGCGCACGCACTGGTGCATGCCAGCGACCACGAAACCTACTCCGCCGTTTGCGCCGAAGCGTTGTGCTGCGGCACGCCGGTCCTCGCCTCGCGCGTTGGTGGCATACCGGAATTCGTGAGCGACGAGATCGGCGTGCTGGTACATGAGAATACTGTGGAAGCATGGAGCGCGGCCTGGCGCCATGCGTGGCAACCGCTATTGGCCATGGACCGGGTGCTCATTGCGCGAACCATGGCCGCTCGCGCAGGAGCCGACGTGGTAGGCAGGCGCTACCATCAGGCGCTTCTTGCGTCAATGAGACAACAGGAGCCCGCCGCCTGACCGCTCACCATATTTGCCGCGCTCCACGCATGCAGCTCCGCGGAAAACGAATCCTGCTCATCAGCCCCGAACCGTGGGAAGGACTGCACATGAGCAAGCACCACCTCTCGCAGGCGCTGGCAGAGCGTGGCAACGCAGTCTACTTCCTCGACCCGCCCGTGGCCCACGCGAAGGGGATACTGAGCGAGCGCCATGATGGTGTGACGGTCCTACGCTACCGGCATTGGCTGCGCGGTGTCAACCGAATGCCCGCCGCCATCAACCGCTGGTACTACAAGCGCTTGGTGAAGCAACTGGCGCGAGGGTCGGGCGGCCCTTTCGATATCATCTGGTGCTTTGACACCAGCCGCATGCAGTACTTCCCCGAAGGCATCGGCTATCGGTTGCTGCACCTGGCCGACTATGATATCCTGCACATGGGCAAGGGACTGATCCCCACGGCGGACATCATCCTCACCACCGGGCAGGTCGTGGCCGATGCGGTTGCGCCCTTCGCGCGCTCGCGCGTAGTGAACATCGGACATGCGCTGGACGAGCGGTGGATGCAGGACATCGATACGCTCGCTGACCGCACTATCACGGAACCACGACATGCTGTATTCATGGGCCAACTGGCGAACAGCTACAACGATTGGGAAGGATTCCACGCTGTGGCCGCCTCGCATCAGGAGTTGCGATTCACCTTCATTGGTCCGTACGATCCGTCCTTCCCCGAGCCCGCCTTCCACCGGCTGCATGCACTGCCCAACGTGACATTCGCCGGACTGAAGCAGAAGGATGAGCTGGTGCCGCTGCTGCGTGCCGCGCACATCCTCTTCTTCGGGTTCCGGTCAGGCACGCGCGCCAAGGAACGCGCCAACCCGCACAAGGTGCTGGAATACC
>JADJTW010000016.1 GCA_016710965.1 Flavobacteriales bacterium | reverse complement strand
CGCGCAGGGTGTCCTCCACCTCCGCAGCGCTCTAGTGTTGCATCCCGATAAGGATCGCTTCCTTGTCGGTGATAGATCACTGAAGAGAACTGAGCCGGGCCGTGAGTGAACCAACTCCGCAGCTAGGGAGCAAACCCTACCAGACCTATCGGTACTCGCGGCCCTCTCAGGTCTTAGGCTCGGATAGAATTCCAGGCGTAAGGGCCTATTAGAGTCATGGAGCATCGGACCTGTCGCTCAGCCTCTCCAGCGATCGTTTTGTGCAACCCAAAAGTAACTGGACATGGAACACTGGATCGGCATTGATGTGAGCAGCGCGACACTGGACTTCGCCCTGCTGGACGGGAAAGGAACGCATGTGGAAAGCGTGCAGATCGGCAACGATCGCAAGGCGGTGATGAAGTTGATGAGCCAGTGGCGCAAGCGCCACGGCGTAGATGTGGGCAAGAGCTTGATCTGCTTGGAACCTACGGGCCACTACACGCTCATGCTGCTAAGCCTGGTGGTGGAGCAGCAATGGCCCACTTGGTTGGCGCACCCTCTGGACATACATCAGGCAATGGGCATCAAGCGCGTGAAGAACGACAAGGTGGATGCTCTGCGCATTGCGCAGTACGCGCGCACCTTCCATGAGAAGGCGCGGTTGTTCACGGCGCAGAACCTGAAGCTGGACAAGCTCAAGCACCTGCTCACCCGGCGCCTGCACTTGGTTCGCTCACGGGCCAGGCACAAAGCCCACATCACGGACCTGAACCGCTACATGGACCGTCCGGTCCAAGCGGAGTTCGACCGCATGGACAAGCGGCAGATCACGCTCGAAGACAAACTGGTGTCCCATGTGGACGAATTGATCATGGCACAGATCAAGGCCGACCCGCAGACCGAGCGTCAGTACAGCCTGCTGCGCACGATCCCCGGTGTTGGCCCCCAACTGGCCGCGCATCTGGTGGCGATCACTGATGGGTTCACGCGCTTCACTACGCCGCGCGAACTCTCCTGTCATGCTGGTGTTGCGCCCTTCGAGCGCAGCTCGGGCAGCAGCGTGCGTGGCCGCACCCAGGTGTCGCATCAAGCCAACAAGACGTTGAAGACACTGCTGCACATGTCCGCTCTTGTGAGTGTTCGTGAACCGGGCGAACTGCGCCAGTACTATGAGCGCAAACGCGCCGAAGGCAAGAAGCCCATTCTGGTGGTCAATGCTGTGCGCAACAAGCTTGTGCATCGCGTGTGCGCCGTGATCCGCAACAACAGGCCTTACGAGCAGCGACCCATCACAGCGAACTGATCAGCTCGTTGCAACTTCGCGTATCGCGCTCAAACGGAAGCGGGCTCTGCTGGAGAGCAACCTGCCAGGGATAGGCACGATGAACGACGGGCATGAACATGTGTCGGGGGCACCTCGCCCCTGATACATGCCTGGAGTTCCTCATGCCTGAAAATAAACTCCTCAACATGCTTGTTTTTGACATAGAATAGGTCTGTCCGTGCACTTAACTGACGACCCTGCGGCACGCAGCCGTGATCACTTCCTCTTCTTGAACTTCTTCTTCGGGTGCTGGCTGGTGTGGAAGACGCGATAGACGATCAGTCCATTGTCCCGTACGCCATAGACCATGACATACGGAAAGCCTTTCACCAAGACTTGGCGGAAGCGCTTGTACACCACGGCCGCTCCTTTCGGGAATTGGAGCATCATCGCTTCGCAGGCAAGGACCTCTAGCAGGAAGCGCTCATCCAAGCCATCCTGCTTGCTTCGATACCAACGCATGGCCTCGGCGATATCGTCCGTAGCCTCATCGCGATAAACAAGTGAGAGTGCCATCAACGCACCGCCTTGCGCACGCGTCGCACCATTTGCGCACTGGTGTAGCTCTTGCCTTCACCGCGCAAGTAGCGCGCATGGGCGGCATCGAGCTGGGCCTTCTGTTCGCTGCTCAACTCGAAGTTGAATCCTTGGTTAAGCACCATGTCAACGGAATGCAATTCGGATTCGCTTTCGGATTCCAGGATCTGCTTGGCCAGGGTGACCTTCAATTCGTAGAGCTTCATGGTGCAAGAGCTTGATCCAAAGATAGGATCGGAGGCCTGGTGCCGCGCCACCACCGCAACGGTCTGCCTGTGCATTTTTCTAGACCACCGCAGGGTATCCACTCCCCCGCTCCCGCGAATCTCTTGGCCTGCGCAGGGTGTCCCCGCAAACCTCATGGAGCATCGGGCCTGTCGCTCAGCCTCTCCAGCGATCGTTTTGTGTAACCCAAAAGGAACAGGAGATGGAACACTGGATCGGCATTGACGTGCGCGGTGGCGGGGCCGACCAGAACCTGATCCTGCTGGACGAAGCGCCGGTGTACAACGCGAGCCACCTGCTCGGTTTCTTCTCCACCTTCAACGCCAACGCCATCAAGGACGTGCAGATCTACAAGGGTTCCATGCCGGCACAGTTCGGTGGGCGACTGGCCACGGTGCTGGACATCCGCATGAAGGACGGAAACGACCGCAGCCTGGGGTGAGCGGAGGCATCCGGCCGATCTCCTCGAACCTCACCCTGGCGGAACCCGAACAGAAGAACAAGTCATCGTTCATCGTGGCCGCCCGGCGCACCTACGTGGACATGTTCCTCAAACTCTACTCCGACCCGGGGCTCCGCGCCCGTTGCGTTCCGCTCCTATTGTTTCATCACGCGCAGCGCAGTGGTCCCGGCTGGGCCGGTCAGTCGCACCAAGTAGGGTCCGTTGGGCAGGTCGGTCAACGCGATCGTGCGCTGCGTTTCGCCAGCGGCCATGCGCTCCGTGCGCACCACCCGACCATCGGGGGAGAGCAGCGTGAGCGTTGCCGGACCCGAGATGATGCGGTTGAATGTGATGACATCCGTGGCCGGATTGGGGAAGACGGAAAGCGCATCCACAGCATTCGCTTCCGCGATGCCGGTGAGCGAAGCTTGGTCCATGACATGACCACTGGGGTAGAGGAGGCCGTTCTCATCAATGTAGACCGACACCTCGAGGATGTGCTGCGCGAAGCCAGGGGCGAACCACTGCTGTTGGATGAGGTAGTTCGGCTCGGTCCATGGGATGGTGGTCTCCAGGATGGATTTCCAATGGGTGAGATGTTTCACATTGGTGAAGGTTCCGAAGGGAAGGACGAGGCTGCCGATCGCATCGAATGTGACGTAGCTGTCCCCGCAGAAGTGGAATTGCGTACCGAAGCCGTCAGAACCATAGCAGTAGGATGTATGGAGCGTATCGCCCAAGGTCATCGGCAGGCCGTAGATGCTCTCGGGCATATCATACACATAGCTCAGCACGGGACCCACGCTGCCGAGCTCATCCATCCGATCGGACCCTACCGTGAAGAAGCGATCTATGATATAGTCATCATTGGTGCCCCCGATGGATCGCACTGCCCTGTCGGCGAGTGGGTAGCTGGCCGCATCCGGCGCGTCGTTCAGGTCGATGACAACGTAGGTGATATCGATCGTGCTATCCACCACGGTCCAACCGTAGTCCCAAAGAACATCGGGCCCTTGCAAGGTGTCCCATGGGAAGTTGCCCATGATCTCATACTGGTGGAAGCTGCTGCCGATGGGTGCGAGCAATT
Source organism: Flavobacteriales bacterium (assembly GCA_016710965.1). Classification (GTDB taxonomy): domain Bacteria; phylum Bacteroidota; class Bacteroidia; order Flavobacteriales_F; family PHOS-HE28; genus PHOS-HE28. Next base: position 79,555 of record JADJTW010000016.1, on the reverse strand, counting down.
CGGCGGCGGTGATCTCCTGGGCCTTGACCGGGCCACGGAAAACGATGCAGGCGAAGAGGGCGAGCAGGATTCGTTGCGTGCGGGGGGGCGGTAGGCGCATGTGCAGGTTGTTTCCACCAAGGTGGCCGTTTGCTTCGGCACATCCGCGCCCCGAACAGGGAACGGCGGGTCCCTCACTGGTAGCGTATGCGATAGGGTTGGTCCGTTAGCGGACCTGTTGGCGTGCGCTACAGCGCTTCTCGAACAACCACTGATTGGAAAGCGGCGACATGGTGCAGGCCACCATGGAATGCATAGCGCCGAAGGTCTACGCCTTTTGCTTCAGGATGGCGCAGATCGTGTGCAATGTTGCCACCCCCGACCCGGTGAGCAACATCAGCGGCGGTGTGCTGGTCTGCTTCTCGGTCCAAACGTCCACTTCGCGGACGGTGGTGGCGCCCTGTGGAACGCGGGCAACTGAAGAAGCTGAATAACGGGCGGACGGGAAGGCTTGGCAGCGCCGAGCGGTCTTGGCGCACACGCATTGAGCAGGACTGCTCGTGTCCATCAACGAGGTGAGGGGTTCCTCGTCCGCGGTGCGGCGAACGCGCCTACCTTGTTTCCCCAACTGCGCGTAGCGTGGCCGCTCTCTGAGCGTAGCCTGCGGCTACGCTCGAAAAGAACAGGAGTATGGTAGCCTTTGTCTACCTGCCGCAAGGCAACAATGAACGGCAGCCACAGGCTGCTATGAGCCAACGTTGTGGCGCGTAGCCGCAGGCTACGCGCAGAGTACGGCTACGCTCGACAAGAACAGTAGGAGGGTAGCCTGCGGCTACCTGCTGCAGGGCAACAATGAACGGCAGCCAAAGGCTACAACGAGCCTACGTTGTTGCGCGTAGCCGCAGGCTACGCGCAGAAATGCGGCATGGTGCCCTCAGCACTTCCGCAGCGGTCCTCCATCTTCGGTCCTCCCCGTCATGTGCTTCCCGCGCCGCCCATGGATCCGTGATCCGCGTGTGGTGGCCCGCATCGCACCTTCGTTCGGCCGGCGCAAGTTGCTCCTGCCACTCCGTGCCATCGATGCCAACCGCGCGCTTAGCTGCCACCACGTCCGAGCCAGCGGACCACCGCGCTGAGGTGCAGGCCCTCACCCTCAGCATCCACGACTCCATCCACCTCGTGCATCGCAGCGATTGGGGAGCGGTGGCCATGAGCGCCTCACCTTTCCTCGGCTACGGCCACTTGAGCGCGCTGGAGGATGCCATGCGCGGACGCATGGATTTCCGTTACGTCCTCTTCCACGGAGCGAAGTACAAACCGGTGGGCATCGCCTGCTTCCAGATCCTGGACTTCGAGGACAATGGCAGTGCGCAGAGCCAGGCGCTGTGCAGGATCGGGGCTGGTCTCGAAGCGCGCGTGCGCAAGGAGCTCAAGGTGCGCAGCCTTGTTTGCGGCAATGTGTTCCATTGCGGTGATCACGGATCGCATTTCATCGACACCGTGGGTCGTGAACAGCAACTGCTCGCCTTGGAGATGGCCATGGAGCAGCTGCGCGCCGATGAGCGCCTTCAGCCGAAGATCTCCGCGTTGATGTTCAAGGAATTCTGGCCAGAGCAGAACGGCAGGTCCGCGGTATTGCGGGACAAGGGCTACTACATGCTGGCCACTGACGTGAACATGGTCATGGACATCGACCCGGCATGGAAGGACCTCGACGGCTATCAAGCGGCGCTCACCTCCAAGGCGCGCACGCGGATCAAGTCCATTCTGCGCCGTTCAGCCGCCATGGAGATCAGGGACCTCTCCGAGGCGGAGATCCGTGGATCGCTCCCCGCGCTCCAACGCTTGTTCGATGAGGTGCTCCAGCGATCGCCCTTCATCTTCGGTCGCCTCCAAGTGGGTGTTTACGCGCAGTGGAAAGCGTTGCATGCTGAGCAGATGATGTTCCGCGGCTATTTCCTGGAAGGCGAGCTGGTCGGGTTCAGCGCCGCCTTCACAGTAGGCAACACGCTCGATGCACAGTTCGTGGGGATCGATTACGCACGCAACCAGGAACATGGCATCTACCTGCGCATGCTCGTGGACCTGCTCGACTTAGCGCTGCGCAAGCGGCTGGGCAGGCTCGATCTAGGCCGTACTGCGGAGCAGGCCAAGAGCACCATCGGAGCGCGGCCTGTGCAGATGCTGGTGCATGTGAAGCATCGGAACCGTGTCGCGAACCGGCTTATCGGCCCATTTATCCGGAAGGTGAAGCACACCGCATTCGAGGAGCGATCGCCGTTCAGGAAGTGATGGGTCCGGAATAGGGACGCTGAGAGGAAGAAGGGCGCTTTGGTCAGCGCCCTTCCCCCGACATGGCTCGCGTTCACTTCTCTTCGCCCAGTCGGAAGGAGATCGGCAGGACCATCTCGGCTTCCACGGTCTTGCCCTTGCTGATTCCGGGCTTCCATGCCGGCATGGCGTTCACCACGCGCAGCGCTTCATCGTCCAAGTCCTTGCGCACACCGCGCTTCACGCTCACGAACGCGATCTGGCCATCGGCCTTCACTTTGAAGCTGACATGCACGGTTCCTTCCGCCTTGGCCTCCATGGCCGACTTCGGGTAGCGCAGGTTCTCCTGCAGGTAGCGCACAAGCGCCTCCATGCCGCCGGGGAACTCGGGTTGCTGGTCCACGCCCAGGAACACATGTGCTGTGCGGGTGCGTGAGCCATCGTTGGTTGTTGGAACGGCCTGCCAGGAGACCAGCATGGTGGCGAGCAGGAGCGCGGGCAGTGCCAAGAGCATCTTACGGCGCGCGAGACGGGGGGAACGGCTGTTGTGCAACATGGTCATTCGTGTTTCAAGGTTAGATGAACCGAAGGTGTTGAGGAGCGATGACGAGGGCACGCCCAGGGCATGAGCGAGCAGCAGGCCGGGATAGTTCGTATGCGACGCACGCGCCAGGGAATCGGCTGTGTGCTCATGCACGAGGCGCAGTTCGCGCAGCGCGGAGCGCCAGAGCGGGTTGCTCCAGAAGAGCGCCGCAATGAGCTCAAAGGTCACCACATCGAAAGAATGCCCTTGCTCGGCATGCACACGTTCATGAGCCAGCAATGCATCACGGTCTTCCGCTGGTGCATGGGCGGGTACGCGGATGGTTCGGAAGAACGACCGCGCTTCGGAGCTTTCGTGCTTCAACCCCATGAACGCATGCAGGAAGCGCAGGCCCAACCAAAGCACCAGCGCGATGCTGATGCCTATGTGCGTGCAAAGACCGTAGAGCATCCAATCGGCACCGCCAGAAGCTCCTGAGGGGGCAATCTCCATCAGCGGCAATTCGAACATCATTCGAGGTGTAGCAGCAGGTACTTGTGGCAACAATGGCAGGAGCAGGCTGAAGAGCGCTGTTGCGAGCAGCCAGGCGCGCCGTGCATGGAACCAGGTCTCGCCGCGCAAGGCCACCTGGTAGATGGCGAAAAGCACCATGAACACGAGATTCGCCTTCAGGTAGTAGATGAGGGCTTCCATGTCAGCGTTCCTTCTTGTCCTGGATCATCTTCAGCAGGGCATCCAGATCCTGCGCATCGAGGTCCTCGCGCTCGATGAAGAAAGACATCAACTGCTGCGGCGAGCTGCCGAAGTAGTCGCGCATCAGTTGCTTGATCGAGCGATCGCCGTATGCCTCTTTGGTGACCTTGGCGAAGTAGCGGTGGCTGCGCCCGAAGGCCTCATGATCAACGAAGCCCTTCTCTTCGAGGATGCGCACAATGGTGCTCACGGTGGTGATCGCTGGCCGCGGCTTGGGCATGGCCACCACCAGTTCCTTCACGAACGAGGGCCCCAGCCTCCACAGCGCCTGCATCACCTGCTCCTCGGCTTTCGTCAATCGTTCCATGGCACAAGTATAACTAAGTAAATAGTCGTATGGCCAAGAAGCTAGTTGAATGTGACGATGCGTTCAGGGAACGGCAGGCTGCACCGGAGGAGCGGCGCGCCACGGACTGGAGTGCGGGCATGTGACCCGGCTCTGTTGCTGTCATTCGTCAGCTAGCCGCACCGACAGGGCAGCTAGCTTGCCTCAACGATCAACCGACCATGGCCAAGAAGAACGTTTCCAAGAAAGCCGCTAAGAAGGCACCGGGCATCGGCCGCAGCGCCATCACCGGCAAGTTCATGAGCGTGAGCGCCGCCAAGGCGCACAAGAAGACAGCAATTGTCGAGGGCGCTGCGAGGAAGAGGAAGAAGTAAGCCGGAGCCGTTCAAATCTGCACGCGCTGATCTCACCGCCAGCGCGTTCTTTGCATCGTGCTCATGCTTATTCCCGCCCTTCACATGCTGGCGTCCTGCACCATGGTGCATCCGCCAACGGCCATCGACCGGGACACCCTGCCCGAGCTCAACCGCCGTGTGGTGGCATACGTACAGTCGCGCATGGGAAAGAAGGTGGATCGCGGCGAATGCTGGGACCTGGCCGCAGCGGCGCTCAACGCGAGCGGTGCGCACTGGGACGGCCTCTATGGCTTCGGTACCGCTGTGGACTGGCGCAAGGAGGAGGTGCTTCCGGGCGACATCATCCAGTTCGAGAACGTGGAAGTGGAGCATCATGAGGGGAACAGCATCCGGCGCGACAGCTTCGGCCGCCATACGGCCATCGTCATGCAGGTGCATGAGCGCGGCGTCTACAGCGTTGCGCATCAGAACTTCAACGGATTGCGAAAGGTGCATACCATCGAGTTGCGCATGGCCGATGTGCGCGGCGGCAAATTGGTCTTCCACAGGCCGGTGGAGCGGTAGGCTCAATCCTCCTCCTTGGGCGGAAGCTTTTTCCGGGAATAGCCCTTCTTGCTCTTCACCACACGAGGGCGGAACCGGCCGTCCAGCGCACCAGCGGCTTTCTGCGCTTCGCGTTTCGCGGCGCGCTCGATCGCATCGAGCTCCTTGCGCGTCACGCGTTTCTTCTTCGCCATGGCTGGGCGAAGATCGCCATGCCATTTGCTCATTTCAATGCCATGCGGCATCTTGCTTCACCAAACCACCTCCGCCATGAAGAAGATCCTGAAAGTCCTTGGCATCCTCCTGCTCGTTGTGGTCATTGTCATCGGCTGCGCGGCCACGTACGTAGGGGTTGCTCTCCCGGATATCGATGCGCCAGCCGACTTGAAGGTGGAACTCACCCCGGAACGCGTGGAGCGCGGCCGCTACCTGGCCAACAGCGTGTGCGTGTGCATGGACTGCCACAGCCAGCGCGACTGGAACGTGTTCGCCGCGCCGATCAAGCAAGGCACCTTCGGCGGTGGCGGGGAGAAGTTCGATCGCACGATGCAGTTCCCAGGCGAGTTCTACTCCAAGAACCTCACGCCCTTCGCATTGGCGGGATGGACCGATGGAGAGCTCTACCGCGCGATCACAAGCGGTGTGAGCAAGGATGGTCACCCGTTCTTCCCGGTGATGCCATACCCCAACTACAACAAACTGGCGACCGAGGATGTGCATAGCATCATTGCCTACCTGCGTTCATTGGCGCCACTGGAAACACAACCCTACCCGGCCAGCGTGATCGATTTCCCGGTGAACCTCATCATGCGCACGGTGCCCGAGCCCGCCAACCCCATGGCGCTGCCCAAGCCCGGCGATGCGGGCTACGGTGCATACGTCGCCAACGCGGCGTCCTGCGTGGAGTGCCACACGAACCAAGAGAAGGGCAAGAAGATCGGCGAGCCTTTCGCGGGCGGCTTCGCCTTCAATTTCCCCAACGGCGCAGTGCTGCGGTCACCCAACATAACGCCGCATCCCGCCGATGGCATCGGAGCCTGGGACAAAGCCGCCTTCATCAAACGGTTCAGATCGTGTGTCGATAGCAGCTACGTGCCCCAGGCGATCGATTGGGCCAAGGGCGATTTCCAAACGGTGATGCCGTGGCAGATGTACGCCACCATGACCGACGAGGACCTCGGCGCGATCTATGATTACATCATCGCTCAGCCAGCGGTCGCGGGCAAGGTGGAGAAGTGGACACCGCCGCCCGGACCGGGGTCCTAGCGTAGCACGCTGTACACGTATACATCGTGCAAGCTGCCATCGCTCGCGCGGAAATCGCGGCGTAGCAGTCCTTCCCGCTCGAAGCCGCAATGCTCCAGTACGCGGTAGCTGGCGATGTTCTCCGGCACCACCCGCGCGAACACCTTCTCCATGCCCAGTTGCGTGAAGGCATGGTCCACGGCCCACATCATGCCCAGGGTGGTGAGGCCCTTGCGCTCGTAGATGCTGCTGATGAAGTAGGCCGTCTCGCACTTCGGCACGGTCCAGTCGAATTCCTTGAGGAAGACGAGGCCGATGGGATCGCCGCCTTCGTAGTCGCGCATGACGAAGCAGAAGAACTCGCGCCGTTTCGCGCGGACCAGCATCTCCTTGATGTAGTTGCGCGTGTTGCGGGGGTCGCTGCAATGGGCGCAGGTAACCGGGAAATAGGTCTGCAGGCGTGCCCGATCGCCGTTCACCAGGCGGAAGAGCCCTTCATGGTCATCCTTGACGATGGGCTCTATGATGACCGAATCGCTCATTGCTCGTCGCGCATCCGCAGCGCGGCATCGCGCATGGCTTGTGCGCGCTCCCGGCCAAGGTAGCGTTCGACCCCGGCGTGAACGAGGTAGACCAGTGGTGTTGCCAGCAAGGCCACCACCAGCTTGTATGCGTATGCCGTGAGCACCATGGCTGTACAACGCGCGAAGGAGAAATCATCACGCATGATCCAGAAGGCCACGTAGGTGACCACCACGCTGTCGATCAACTGGCTGATGACGGTGCTTCCTGTGGCGCGCAACCAGATGCGCTTATCGCCCGTGAGCCGCTTGATGCGGCGGAAGATGAGCGCGTCGATCAATTGGCCGAGGATGAACGCGGTGAGCGAGCCGAGGATGATGTTCATGCCCTGGCCGAAGACGCCGGCGAAGGCGGCCTGCATGTCGGGCACACCGGCGCTGGCGTTCATGCCCAGCCAGAAATCGGCGGGCGGCATGCCCATGGCGAAGTACATGACCACGAAGGCGAAAGCGATGAGCGCAGCGGTGAGCACGGTGAGGAAGCGCACCCCGCGCACGCCGTAGTAGTCGTTGATCACGTCGGTCATGATGAAGACGATGGGCCACGGCAGCACGCCCACGCTGAGCACGAAGCTCATGTGGCCCTGTCCGAGCAGGGTGAAGTCGGCCTTCGTTATCCCCAGCGCGGTCTCCAGTTGGAAGAGCTTCACGCCGATCATCTCCGCCAGCAGCGCGTTGGCCACGAAGAAGCCGCCCAGCACCAGGTACAGCCGCGTGGCCTTGTCGGCGAGGATGGAGTGGATCATGCTTCGATGTCCCTTTCCGTCAGGAGCGAGACAAGGTCGCCAACGCGGACGACATCGCCGCTGATGGCCATCGCGTTCATCCCGAAATCCACTTTCACTTCACCACCGGTGGATGCCCTGCGCCGGTAGGTCGCCAGCGTGCGCAGCGGTTCCTTGCCGCGTTCACCCGTGCGTTGGTCGGTGGTGGTGATGGCGCATCGGCCGCACGGCTTCACCACGGCGAAACGTGCTGTACCGATCGAGATCTCCTTCCAGCCATCCTCTTGAAAGGCCGTGCCGCCTGCAAAAACGATGTTCGGTCGGAAGCGATCCATGGGCAGGGGTTCTTCCATGCGGCCGTTGAGGTCGTCCAACGATGCCTGGGAGAGGATCAGGTAAGGGAAGCCATCGCTCAGTGAGTTGATGCCGGTGGCGTAGGTGCGATCCACTTCGCGCTGAGATGTATCGGGCATGTAGACCAATCGACAGGGAATGCCCAGCCGTTCGGCGAACCATGCGTTGGTTTCGCGCGTGGCGGGCAGCACGTGAACGGTATCGCCCCAGACCTTGGCCCGCCGTTCTTCTCCTTCGGCAATGGACCATGGGAGATCCAGTGCTGTGCCATTGCGGATGTCGATCACGCGGAATCCGTCCCCGCTCGGTGCGCAATGCAAGCAGGCCATGGCAGGCACTTCGCGCTGCGTGATGAAGATGTCGTGGCTTGCGACAAGCATCCAACGTCGGTCGTGTGCGAATCCGCGGTCGGTGATGCGCGCTTCCTGCACGGCGAAGCCACCGAGCGATTTGATCGGATGGATATGCAAGGATGCAACGATGATGCTCATCTCCGCAGCACGCGCTTCACCACTTCCGCGCCCTCTACGCGCATGCGCAGCACGTAGAGGCCCATCGCCTCGGGAAGCTGCACGCGCACGCCTTGCATCGTGCGTTCGATCCGTGCGGGCACGCGCGCACCGCGCACGTCCTCGATTGCCATGACCGTGAGCCGAGCATCGCAGGCCACAAGGATCCAGCCGTCGGTGGTGGGGTTGGGGAAGAGGGTGATGCGATCCGCAGTTGCTTCGGCTATGCCCGCTGGCCCCACAGCGAGCGAGTCCTCGGTGACCAGCGTGGGAGACTTGTCGCTCGCTTGCAACAAGCCCTCGAAGAATTGGATGTCGCTGTGCGAAGCGCTGAAGAGCTCGGCATTCCAGCCTGGAGGAAGGGGTTGGTAGTAGATGCGAGCGTAGGCGCGCAGGCCATCGCTCATCCCGGTAATGGGCACGTGGTAGTGTACGATGTCGCTTCCGCTGCCTTCCTCGCCAAGCGTGTTGCGGTTGAAGTCGATGTCGCTGGCGGGTACACCGGCGACCAGTGTGGTATCGTAGCTCGGATGGGCAGTCGTGAAGCCGACCGGCACCAGGCGATTGTCCTTCAGCGGATCCTTCGCCCGTTCGAGCACGGTGGTCACATCGCCGTTCACGTCGCCCATCACCAGCTCGTAGATCTGCACCTGGTCACCGGCAGTGATCACGTCGTAGTGCGGTTCATATCCCGCATCGTGCGCCTCCACTTCGTAGTCGCCATCGAGGCGGCCGCTCTTGAAGACCGTATCGCCCGCCGCGCTCAGCACCACGAATTCAACGAAGGCGCGGCGCGATGGATAGCCGCTAGGGAAGCGGTGGCCAGCGCGGTTCTCCAATCGCAGATCGTAGTAGATGGTGTCGGCCGTGCGGTCGGCAAGGGTCAGTTGAGCATCGAGGGTGCGCTCCGTGAGCATGCGCTGCGTTCATGTGATCGTACTGTCGAACTGCACCGCGCTCGCTGGGATATGCAAGGTGTCGCGGTTCTCCTTCAGCAGCTTCAGCATGTGGACGTTGCCGCCCACCAGATGGTGCAGGCCGAAGGGCTGCAGGCCTTGGAGGAATGCGTATTCCGCAGCGAGGATGATCGGTTCGTTCAGCCGCGGCATGTGGCAGGTGTTGCAATGCGTGGCATTCGCTCCGCTGGCGCCACCGCTGTACACGCTGTTCAGCCATTCGTGGTAGGTGGCCTGCTCCACGAACTCATCGCCCGTGGCGTTGCCGTCGAGGTCGAGGGTTTGCGTGATGAGCGTGTGACAGCCCGCGCACACCTTGCTGTTGGTGATGTGCGTGCCCAGCCCGGGGGTGAAGCCGACGAAGCTTTGCATGATGCCCGCATTGATCTGGTCGTCGTCGTACGGACCGTATGCGCGCGCCGAATCGAACTGCAGTTCACCGCTGAAGAAGGTGCCAGCCGTGGCTTGCGATTGCATATGGCAACTGAGGCAGCTCACACCATCCTGTCCCATGCGGCTGGTATCGAGGTGGGCCATGGTGAAGGGCGGATGGCCGAGCAGTTCTTCCTCGTGCATGCCCAACGGTGCGTGGCAGCTGAGGCATTTGTTCTCGATCGCCGTCTGGTGCTCGGGGTTCACCATCACCTCGTGGCGCACCTTGGCCCGGAAGAAAGGATCGCGTGCGCTGTTGGCCATCATGGTACTTCGCCAATCGTCGGCTACGTTCACATCGCGGCCCTGGCTGTCGATGCTGGCCAGGCCGTTGGGGTCGTGCCCATGGCAACCGGCGCAACGGCCCGCAGTGCGGAAGTACGGGCTGAAAAGGACCGTGAGCTCGCCGTCGCGCAGCACCTTCAATTCCAGTTCGCTGTGCGGGCCCTTCACCGGGCGCACGGCCTCATCCCAAGCCACGAGCAAAAGCCCGAGTGCGATGGTGCTGGCAAGGACGATGCGTCGTGTACGGCGTCGTAGCATGGGTAGCGAAGGTACTGGCACAACGCACGAAGCCCCCCGATCGCTCAGAGGGCCCCGTCTCACAACCGCGTCCGCTAGCGCGTCCGCAGCTTCGTTACTTCCTTCTTCTCGTACACATACACGTACTGGCCATCGTAGCTCAACTCGCTCATGGCGCCCTTGCGCGCGTTGTACTCCTTGAAGGAACAGTCGTCCAGGTCGAAGGCGGCAATGTCGCTATTGGCCGATTTCATCAGCACCATGTCCTCCCATTGGTCCTCCATGCCGCTTTGCTTGTACTTGTTGCTCTTCACCAGCGCACCGTTGCTGCGTGTGTGCGTGGCCACGCCCTTCTCACCGATCACCGCCACCATGTCCTTGTATAGGAGGATGCTGCTGGCCAAGCCAACGTTGTCGTCGCCCAATGCCACTTCGTAAATGTCGGCGCCAGTCTTGTGATCGATGCAGTAGAGCGCTTTGCCGCTGCACACGTACATGCGGTCGTCGGCGAGCAGGCAGTTGGTGATGCCCTTGCGGAAGCGCTCGCTGTCCCAGGCGAAGCTGCCATCGGCGGTGTTGAAGGCCTGCACGCCCACGGGTTTCACGTTCACGAAGTCCACGCGCCACTCGCGGTGGATGGTTACGCTGCCATCGCTCGCTGTTTCGCGCCAGTAGATGTACGACTGCGTTTCCACCATGCCGCCGATCTGCAGCACCACTTTTCCATCAGCCACCCACATGCCGGGGATGGCACGCGCCTCCTTGATCTCGGGGCTCTTCCAGATGAGCTTGCCGGTCATGCGGTCGTACTTCTTTATGTACTGGCTCTTCTTGCTCAGCATGTCAAGCACGTACAGGTCGTTGCCTACCACCACTGGATCGGCCACGGCGCCATACACGCCGAACTTCACTGCGTGGGCGGGTGGTTTCGCCACGCCCTCCGGTGTGTAGTCGAAGGCCGCGCTCCACTGCACCGCGCCGGTCTTGTAGTCGTACACCTGAATGCCGTTCAACATCAGGAAGACCTTGCCTTCCTCGAGCTTGAGGTCGTACACGAAGTCGCGGGTGATCACCTTTCGTTCTGCGCGACCGATGTACGTGTTCTCCCACTTCACCGTGCCGGTGTTCAGGTCGATGCGCGCGATCTGGTTCTTGAAGCCGGTGAACAATGCTGCGAGGCCTGGCCCAACGAAATTCACGCAGGTCATGTCATCGCCGTCCATGATGTATTTGCCCACGCTGCCGGTGAAGACCTTGCTGGCCCATACCTCTTCGCCCGTGCGTGCCTTCACATAGAACAAGCCGTCCTTGGTGCTCACGCAGAAGGCATCGCGTTCCTTCAGGTAGATCACGTTGTCCTCCTCGAGCTTGCTGTATTTCTCGGTGGTCCAGAGCGCATTGCCGGTGGCCAGGTCTATGCAGGCCACCACATCGGCGCCGCCCTTGCGTTCGAAGAGGAAGACGGTATTGCTTTCCCAGAAGGGGATGAGCTCATCGATCTTGCGCAGGCGGGGTGCCATGTCCTTGAAATCCTTGGTCCACACCGTGCTGCCGTCCTTGTTGCGGTACACGGTCATCTCCTTGTCGCTGGCAGCGTAGCCGATGTTGTCATCGCCGGGGTTGGGATCGGTGCCGACGTGTTCGAATTTGTGTTCGAGCTTGGTGGTCCACACCGTGCTCATTTCCTCCTGCGCGCTCGCGATGCCGATCCCCAGGAGGGTAGTAGTGAGTAGTGCTGCGTGTTTCATGGTTGTGAGGGGTTGAGGAATTGGCGCTATTCGTTCGATGGCATCGTGCGTGGGAATTGTAGGTGTATGGTGACCTTCTCCTTGTGGTATTTGGCCAGCTTGAAGGCGTAGCGGCGATCGAACCACTGGTCCTTCACCACGTTCTTCCAGGCGATGGGCAGGTCGCTCTCCACCACCCGCACGCTTTCGCTCCTGCCTTTGTCGTCGATCACCATTTCCAGCACGGCGTAGCCCTTCAGCGCTCCGCTGGCCATGTCTTCGGCCCATAGCCCTTCCGCGAACTCGCGGTGAATGGCGATCATCACACTATCATGCACCTGCTGTTCGCCTGCGAGCACGGGCTTTTGCGCTTGCGTTGCCGGGGCGCACGCGAGGAACAGGAGCAGTATGGCGTTGCACGTGCTCATGGAGTCCTGATCAGTCGGAGATACGCGCCGGAGCCGATTGCCAGCGTGCGCCCATCGGCGAGGAAATGGTAGGGAACACCACCGTCGTGGTACTCCTTTTCTTTCACATCGGTGCGCCATCGCGTGTTCATGTCCAGGTCCAGCGTGAATTCGCCTGTGGCCATGTTGTACACATACACCTTGCGGCCGTTGATCGTGCCATCAACGCTGGCCAGCGCGATGCGGTCGCCTTGCAGGTTCGGCTCCACCTGCGGTTCGTTCATCAGGCTGAGGAAAGCTGTGCGAATGGGGGTCATCGCGGGCATTTCCACCATGTTCACGATCCCCTTGCGACCGGCGAGCACCACGCCGGCCGCCCCTGGGTTCAGTTTCTCGTGCGGTATGGCGTAGATCAGCAAGCGATCGCCCGTTGCCGTGAAGGTCATGTCGTAGATCACATCGTACACCTCGGGGATGGTGCCCAGGAGCCTTCCCGTTGCCACATCGAACACGCTCACCATCTCGCGGAACTTCAATGCCGGTTTCAGCCCGCTCTTGTCGTTGCGCATGCTGGGCACGGTCTCCAATTGCGGCTGCGTGGGGCGGTGGCTCACGGCGATCATGTTCCCGTCAGGACTGATCGCGAGCGCAGCGCGGGTGAGAGGCACGTTGATCCTGCGGATGTCCTTTCCATCCGGAAGCGAGCGCACGGTGACCTGCTCGCCCTCCAACGAATAAATGAAGCGCTCATCGGGCGAGATCTGCGCATCGTGCGCCTCGGTTATGGTCAGCACCGTTCTGCCCGTGGCAAAATCTACCACCTCGTGCCGCACCAGGCGGTCCTTGTTCACCCGCCAGTCGATGTAGAAGCGCTGACGCAGCATCAGGTACGTTCCCCCGGCGCTGGCCTTCACTTCCGGCCCGGCGTAATAGCCGTCCACGTCGATGGTGCGCAGCACGGTCCAATCACGTGTGTCCATCACATACACCGGATGGTCCTGCGTGGTGCCTACGAGCAGCGTGTGCCCATCGGGCATCAGTTCCAGGCAACTGGTGATCGCCTGGTTCCCCGTGATCGCGATACGCTCGGCCTCGTCCTGATCACGCTGCACATGCTCCTGCGCTACGCCCAATAGGGCAAGCAGGCATAGCAGGGCCAGCAGGAGCAGGCGCTCTGGCGCGTGCTGTGATCGCTTCATGAAGGACACGTTCACGGTTGTGAGGCTGTCCCGGTTCGGGGACCGGGATGACGTGGCAAACGTCCCCCGTCCCCGTCATAGTCGGCATCGGGTCATTGCCGTGATCCGCTACGGTGATCACCGGAGAATGACCCCTCGCAGGTTCTCAGCGCACCATCGTTGATGCTTCCTCGTTCTTCCAGGAGAGGGGCTTGCACACGCGCCTACTTTTGGATCCCGTCCCCGCTTGGCGGGATAGCACATGCGTCGTATCCCGCTCCTCCTCTTCGCGTTCCTCCTCACGGCTTCGTCTTTCGCCCAAGGCGCAGAGCCTTATGTGGATTTCTGGGACGCGAGCAAGGCCATCAAGAAGAGCGAGGGCCTGATGGTGAACGGGCGTGAGTGGGGGGAGTGGAAGTTCTATGACCGGCAGGGGCGCCTCATCGAGCAGGCCGAATTCAAGAGCGGAGAGCGCGATGGGCATGTGCGCTTGTACTACGCCAGCGGTCAAGTGCAACACGATGGCTGGATGAAACGCGGCGTGCAGGACAGCACCATCATCAGCTATTACGCCGATGGCCAGGTGATGGAGCGCGGCACCTACGTGAACGCCGTGAAGGACGGCGCGTGGGACTACTACTACCCCGATGGCCGCCCATTGCTGAAGGAGCGCTGGGACCAGGGCATCGCGTTGAGCATGGAAGCATGGGATCGAGACGGCACACAGACCCTGGTCAATGGCAACGGCACGGTGCGCACCTATTACCCGAGCGGTGCGCTCAGCGCAGTGGGCAATTACAAGATGGGTGTGCCCAGCGGCGAGCAGTTCGAATACTGGCCGGCGGGCAACGTGAAGGTGCAGGGCACCAGCAGCGGCGGCGTGCGGCATGGCGAATGGAAGTGGTTCGCGAGCAATGGCAAGCCGGAGAAACTGGCCACCTACCACATCGGCAAACTGCATGGACTTTACACGGTGTACCGCGCCAATGGCAGTATGGATGTCACCGGCTTCCACGCCGAAGACTTGAAGGACAGCGTGTGGACTTGGTACAGCGCAACCGGCAAAGAGGAGATGTCAGGCCCATTCAAGAAGGACCTGCGCGAGGGCGTGTGGAAATTCTGGTATCCCAATGGCGAGCTGAGCAGCACCGGCACGTTCATGGCCGATAAGGAGGAAGGCGAGTGGGTCTACTTCTATGAAGGTGGACAGTTCTGGAAGAGGGGCGCTTTCGCGGCAGGCGTGAAGACCGGCGTTTGGTCCACCTGGTACGAAGGGGGACGAAGGCTCCAGGAAGGCCCCTATGTCAACGGCCTGGCCGATGGTCCCTGGCAGAGCTGGTTCGAAAGCGGGATACTGAAGACCAGCGGCACCTTTACGCAGGGGAAGATGGATGGCCTATGGAAAGGCTGGTTCCCTGATGGCAACCGGGACTTCGAAGGTTGGTACGCGAACGACCTCAAGAACGGCACATGGAAGCTCTTCTTCGAGGAAGTGCCCGGCAAACAAGTGGGCGGGCGCGTGAAGGAGGAAGGCAGCTACGCCGAAGGGAAGAAGAGCGGCCGCTGGATCGTGTACAGCGTGAACGCCTTACCGATCAGCGAAGGCACCTACGCCAACGGCATGCCCACCGGCGCATGGACCTATTATGACGACGCCGGCGTGAAGATGCGCGAACAGACCCTGCTCAACGGCGAGCCGCACGGCGAATGCGTGGTGTACGACCAGCGCGGCCGCGTGATCCAGCGCATGAACTACAAGGAAGGGCGGTTGCACGGTACCATGACCTTCTATGGCAGCGACGGCCGCGTGCAGAAGACCATCGAGTACGAGGATGGAAGGGTGAAGAAGGAGCCGCCGCCGCCGGGGCAGAATCCGAGAGGTGGGGGAGTGCCGGGAGGGAGATAGAACGAACGGGGCAAGGCCCACAATGGTCGCTTGTCCTCGGTCTTCAGATTGTCCATGAGCGCATTCCTCATCTGTTCATTCAGATCATTCACACTGACGTTGCCGTCCTTTTTCACATCAATGAGGTATACGTGCAGCTTATCGGAATTCGTAGTGATGGAGATTTCTCCAGCGTTGATCGGGCCGGTGATCCGCACGTTGTGACCGACCGATCGCGGCGGTAGTTGGAAGCTGGTCCATTGTCGCTTGGTGAGCGCTACCGGCAGCACGTTCTCGCAAGCTACGGTAACCGCCGACTCGCTTTTCGCGAAGGGCGACACGTGGAAGATATTCACAGCATAATCACTCTTGGCCGTGCGTCGGTTCCTGGGAACGAGGTCGCCACAAAGCATGTTCACCTCGCATAGGATCGGCGGGTTCGGCGTCGTCGCCAGCCCACCAGCAATGCCGCCGCCGATCATTCCGAAGAACAAACCGCCGAGCATGGCCGTTGTCGGATCGTACGTTAGGGGCTGCGGCACGCTGGCTGTGAATACCGGACCTTCCCTGTACAGCCGGACGAAAGACCTTCCAACGCGTACGTATGCCTGAGCCCCGTCGCATAGTCCCCAGTATTGCTCGACAGCACTGCCCGGCATGCGCTTCAAGCGGATGGTCCCGTTATCGCCCGGTGAGGTCATGGCCTCCTTGATGTCGAAATCAAACAGGGTGTCAGGCCGGTTCGATCGGAACTGCATGTAAGTTCGATACAAGCCCCTGCGCGGCGGTGCATTGCTGAGTGCCGGGGTATTGAGTGTATCGATCGCGAACGCAGTTGTTAGCTCCGCAGGTGGGACATCGATCGGGGTCAACTCCGAAGCCCGTATGGCAGCGCCGTAGTCCTTGAGGAATTCCCGTATCGCACGGAAGATGTTCTCCTGGTGACAATCGGGTCGCTTCCCACAGCGATCGCCGGAAACCAGCACGCTCGATTCGAAGCGTCTGGAATACGCATCGCCTGACCTCACCAAAACCTCGGCGTGCAACATGCAGACCGCCTGGTTGTCCAATTCGTCCACGCGAAGGCGATTCACCTTCAGCACTTGAACACCAGGGCTATTCCATTCCTTGAGACCCGGTCCCAACAGTCCTTTCAGCGCTATCGCGGCCGGAGCATCGAAGACGGCATGGATCGCATGCTCTTCGCCCATACCGTCCAAGCGGCGCAAAGTGCCAACAGGTTCCTGCGTATCGAATGCGACCAGCACGGTGTCGGCCCACAGACCAGATGGAAGCTCGATGGCCCCAGTGGGCTTCAAGACCAATTGAGAACGGGCCTCCCGGGGTAGTGAAAGAGCTAAGGCAAGGACTTGAACAAAAGCCGCGCGTTGCATCAAACCGGACCACATGCGGTGAATGTAAGATCGCCGCCGCACCGGTTCATCCGTTCGCACCGAAACCCTACATTTGCCAGCGACAATGGCGGAAGAGGAAGAGGGGACCGCCCCTCTTTT
Organism: Flavobacteriales bacterium; assembly: GCA_016710965.1. GTDB lineage: Bacteria > Bacteroidota > Bacteroidia > Flavobacteriales_F > PHOS-HE28 > PHOS-HE28. The sequence continues at coordinate 62,788 of JADJTW010000016.1, read as the reverse complement.
TTGTTCTTAGCTGTTGAGGGACAAGGCTGTTATGATCACCGTGGAGAACGTGAAACAACTGGTTGAACGGCACTTGGAAGGCACCACGCACTTCCTGGTGGCCGTTGAACTGCGCCCCGGCAACAAGCTGGTGGTGGAGGTGGATAACGACCGCGCGATCAACCTGAGCGAACTGGCCACCCTGAACCGCGCTGTGCGCGAGGACATGGGCCCCGAGGGCGACGACTACGAAATGCAATTCAGCAGCCCCGGCATGGGCCGCCCCTTCAAAGTGCAGCGCCAGTACCAGAAACACATCGGCCGCCTGGTGGATGTGCTGCTCGCCGATGGCCGCAGCCTCAATGGCCGCCTGGCCAGCTATGACAACATCACATTGGGCCTTCGCATACAGCACCCCAGCAAGGTGAAAGGCCGCCTACCCAAACTGGACGAGGAGATCACCGTGATCCCCCTCGCCGAGATCAAGTCCACCCAATCAACCATCACGTTCAACTGACCGGCAATGGCCACTGTGAACCTCATCGAGTCCTTCGGCGAATTCAAGGACATCAAGAACATCGACCGCGTAACCATGATGGGCATCATGGAGGACGTCTTCCGCGGCGTGGTGAAGAAGCGCTTCGGCGAAGAAGCCAAGGTGGACATCATCATCAACCCCGATAAGGGCGATTTGGAGATCTGGCTCAACCGCATCATCGTGGAGGATGGTATGAGCGAGGACGACAACCTGGAGATCGAGCTGGCCGAGGCGAAGAAGATCGAGCCCGACTTCGAAGTGGGCGAGGAGGTGAGCCAGGAGCTGAAGATCGAGGACTTCGGCCGCCGCAACATCCTTTCGCTCAAGCAGAACCTCCAGGGCCGCATCATGGAACTGGAGAAAGACCACCTGTACAACAAGTACAAGGAGAAGGTGGGCGAGATCATGACCGGCGAGGTGTACCAGATCTGGAAGCGCGAGACGCTGATCCTGGACGACGAAGGCAACGAGCTCATCATGCCCAAGGACCAGCAGATCAAGACCGACTTCTTCAAGAAAGGGGATACCGTGCGCGCCGTGGTGTGGAAGGTGGAGATGCGCAACAACACCCCCGTGGTGATCCTCAGCCGCACGGCGCCGGAGTTCCTCGCCAAGCTCTTCGAACAGGAAGTGCCCGAAGTGGCCGACGGCCTCATCACCATCAAGCGCATCGTGCGCGAGCCCGGTGAGCGTGCCAAGGTGGCCGTGGAGAGCTACGACGACCGCATTGATCCGGTGGGCGCATGCGTAGGCATGAAGGGCAGCCGCATCCACGGCATCGTGCGTGAGCTGCGCAACGAGAACATCGACGTGATCAACTACACGGCCAACGAGCAACTGCTCATCCAGCGCGCGCTCAGCCCGGCCAAGATCGGCGACATCAAGCTGGACCATGAGCGCAAGCGCGCCGAGGTGTACATGAAGCCCGATCAGGTGGCGCTCGCCATCGGCAAGGGCGGCCACAACATCAAGCTCGCCGGCAAGCTCACGGGCTTCGACATCGACGTGTACCGCGACACCGACGAAGTGAGCGATGATGTGAGCCTGGACGATTTCGCCGACGAGATCGACCAGTGGATCATCGACGAGCTGAAGGCCATCGGCTGCGACACCGCGCGCAGCGTGCTGGACATTCCTGCCGAAGACCTGGTGAAGCGTACCGACCTGGAGGAAGAGACGATCAACGAAGTGCTGCGCATCCTAAAAGCCGAGCTCGAAGGATGACACGATCCGCGTGATCGGCCCCCAATGAACCCACGATGAGCGAAGCGACGGAGAAGAGCATACGACTGAGCAAGGTGGCCAAGGAGTTCAACCTTGCGCTGCACACCGTGGTGGACTTCCTGGCGTCGAAAGGGCACCAGGTGGAGAGCAACCCCAACAGCAAGATCGATGGGGCGCTCTATGCGCTGCTCCTTGGGCAGTTCGGCACGGACAAGGAGATCAAGGAGAAGAGCCAGCAAGTGGTGCAACAGCGTCAGGAGCGCGAGACCATCTCGCTCACCAGCACGCCCGTGAAGCCCGAGCCGAAGCCCGTGAAGGAAGAGCCCGAAGTGCTCATCCACAACGTGCAGCCCATTGCCGAGCCCGCACGCCCGGCGGCCGTGGTGCCCGAGACCATCAAGGCCAAGGTGGAAAAGCCCATCGGCCCCAAGACCGTGGGCAAGGTGGACCTGGAGGCTCCGAAGAAGACTGCGAAGAAGAGCGTGAAGGCGGAGACCGCCGTTGAGCCTGCAGCGCCCATTGCGCCCGTAGCACCCGTTGTGCCTGAAGCGGCCCCGGAACCGGAGACCATCCGCGTGAACGTGCAGAAGCTTGCCGGCGTGAAGCAGATGGGCAAGATCGAGCTGCCCGTGGAGAAGGAGCGCAAACCGACGGAGCGCCCCGATAATAGCGAGCGCGGCAAACGCAAGCGCATCGTGAAGCCCGGTCCGGTGAATGTGGAACGCACTGTACAAGCGGAGCAGCGCACTTCACCCACGGGTCGCCCAGGGGAGCTGGACGAGAACGCCGTGAAGAAGAAGGTGAGCGAAACGCTCGCCCGCCTCACCGGAGGCAAGAGCAAGGGCGCGAAAATGCGTCGGGAGAAGCGTGATGCACGCTTCCAGCGCTTCGAGGAGGAACAGGCCGCGCGCGAACTCGCCGGCCAGACCCTCAAGGTCACCGAGTTCGTCACCGCCAGCGAACTGGCGAGCATGATGAGCGTGCCGGTAACCGACATCATCAAGGCGTGCTTCGCACTCGGCATGATGGTGAGCATCAACCAGCGACTCGATGCCGAGACGCTCGCCGTAATCGCCGAGGAGTACGGCTTCAAGGTGGAGTTCGTCGGCGCCGATGTGCAGGAGAACATCAACACGGAGGAGGACGATGCCGAGCGCATCACCCCCCGCCCCCATCGTCACCGTCATGGGCCACGTCGATCACGGGAAGACCTCCTTGCTCGATTACATCCGCAAGGCCAATGTCATCGCTGGCGAAGCGGGCGGCATCACCCAGCACATCGGCGCGTACGGCGTGCAATTGGAGAGCGGCAAGAAGATCACCTTCCTGGATACTCCCGGCCACGAGGCGTTCACCGCCATGCGTGCCCGTGGTGCACAGGTCACCGATATCGCCATCATCGTCGTCGCTGCTGATGATAGCGTGATGCCGCAGACGCGCGAGGCCATCAACCACGCGCAGGCGGCCGGTGTTCCCATGGTCTTTGCCTTCAACAAGATCGACAAGCAGGGAGCCAACGCCGAGAAGATCCGCGAACAGCTCAGCCAGATGAACATCCTCGTGGAGGAGTGGGGAGGCAAGTTCCAGACCCAGGAGATCAGCGCGAAGAAGGGCACCGGTATCGATCAGCTACTGGAGAAGGTGCTGCTAGAGGCCGATATGCTGGACCTGAAGGCCGACCCCGGCAAGCGCGCCCATGGAGTGGTCATCGAAAGCACCTTGGAACAAGGCCGCGGTTATGTTACCACGTTGCTTGTCGATGCAGGAACGCTGCGCAAGGGCGACATCATCCTTGCAGGCCAGTTCAGCGGAAGGGTGCGCAACATGTTCAACGAGCGCGGACAACAGGTGCAGGAGGCTCCTCCGTCAACGCCCGTCTCCATCCTCGGCCTCGATGGCGCACCGAACGCCGGCGACACCTTCCAGATCTTCGAAGACGACCGCGAGGCACGCGCCATCGCCACGCGCCGCCAGCAGCTGCAGCGGGAGCAGGGCATCCGTACGCACAAGCACATTACCCTCGACGAGATCGGCCGCCGCCTGGCCATCGGCGACTTCAAGGAGCTCAACCTCATCGTCAAAGGCGATGTGGACGGATCGGTGGAAGCACTCACCGATTCGTTGCTCAAGCTCAGCACCGAGAGCATCAAGGTGAATGTGATCCACAAGGCCGTTGGCCCCATCGCAGAGAGCGATGTATTGCTGGCCACCGCGTCCAACGCCATCATCGTCGGCTTCCAGGTGCGCCCTACGCCCGGTGCGCGCAAGCTGGCCGAGACCGAGGAGATCGACATCCGTCTATACTCCATCATCTACAACGCCATCGAAGAGATCAAGCAGGCCATGGAAGGCATGCTGGCGCCCAAGGAAGTGGAGAAGGTGGTGGGTACGGCCGAGGTGCGCGAGACCTTCAAGATCAGCAAGGTGGGCACCGTTGCTGGGGCCTACGTGCTCGACGGCAAGATCGACCGCAAGAACAAAGTGCGCCTGATCCGCGATGGCATCGTGGTGTACACCGGCGACCTGGACACGCTCAAGCGTTTCAAGGACGAGGTGAAAGAGGTGACCCACGGCTACGAGTGCGGCCTCAGCATCAAGAACTTCAACGACATCAAGGTCGGCGATCACATCGAGGCCTTCGTGATGGAGGAGGTGAAGCGGACGCTGGCGGATTGATCCAGCGGACCGGTTGCGCTCGGGCTACTCTGCGAGCGCCGGCATCTCGATCTCGTCGGGAACGATATAGCTGCCGGGATAGGCCACGCGCAGGTCCCGCAGCAAACGCTCCGCTTCCAGACGTGTACGCAGGTCGCCGACGCGCAGCCTGAAGTTGGGTGCGAACCAGCTCTGGTAGATCGGCAGATCAGGATTCTTTTGAAGGAACGCACGCTTGGCCTCCTCAGCGTGCTTGTGGTCGCCCAAGAAGATCTGCACGCGGTAGCCCCGGATAGAATGCTTGTGGGAGCTGTACTTGCGCATGAGCTCTTCCACTTTGGGATCGGCGTGGATGACCACATCGCCTGGAGACACTGTGCCCGGCGTATCGGCCGCGGCTGCGGGAACACTGGGAACATAAGGCCGGAAGACATTCTCGCCTTGAGCGTGCGATCGACTTGTCGCGAGGGCGAGCGCAAGGAAGATCAGGAGGAAACGCATGGTCGATGAAGGCCCAAAAGTATGCCGGTGCCCAACGGCAATGCCCTGCTGATCGAACGACTGCCGGGGATGCACTGTTTAGAACTGCTCTAAATAGTGACATCCCCATGGCAAGCATCATGATGCACCATCCGCCGTACGGTTCCCCGTATATTTTTGCGGCCGGACGAACGGACCCTTTCCTCTCCTAAATCGCTCGGAATGCCGCTTCTAGCAAGGATTTCAGAACGTTCACACGATTTCGTCCAGGTTTCGCTCGCCTTCTGCCTTTTCCTCTTCTCCTCGGTGGCCTCCGCCCAGGACGCCGCCCAGTACGCCACCGGGGAGAAGCTCTTCAAGATGCATTGCGGCAGTTGCCACAAGCCCGATGCTGACATGACAGGCCCTGCGCTCAAGGGTGCTCGCGCCCGTTGGGAGGGGCAGGGCGACATCTACGCGTGGGTGAAGAACAACGCGGCTTACCGCAAGACAGGCAATGCCTACGCCCAGAAGATCTATGACGCATGGAAGGGCGCGTTGATGACCGCCCCGCTCTCGGTCTCGAACGAGGAGATCGACGCCATCCTCTACTACGCCGACAATTACGCCCCACCGGCACCCACTGGTCCCGTCGCTGGAACGCCTGTGGAAACGGCGAGCAACAATGAGAGCAGTTGGATCTGGCTGCTGGTGCTGGCCCTGCTCTTCCTGGTGGTTGGCCTGTCGCTCGCAGGTGTGAAGCGCGGCTTGGAGAACAGCGTTCGCGAGGCCGAGGGTTTGGAGCCTATTGCGGACATGCCGCGCATCCAGCGCTTCCGCAAGTGGGCGTGGGAACACAAGGTGTTCATGAGCTTCGTTGGCCTCTTCCTCACGGTTTGGGTCATTCTCCGTTTGTGGGATGCGGCATGGGTCATCGGCGTGTACGGTGGCGATGAAGTGCCGCACTACAAGCCCGAGCAGCCCATCCTCTTCAACCACACCCTGCACGCGGGCAAAGCGGACAAGGGCAACTTGGGCATCAATTGCCAGTACTGCCACAGCAGCGCTGAGAAGAGCAAGCACGCAGGCATCCCCAGCGCCAACGTGTGCATGAACTGCCATAAGGCGGTTGATACCGGCCGCAAGACGGGCAAGGCCGAGATCGCCAAGATCTACGCGGCTGCCGGCTGGGATGGCAAGGAGTTCAGCGGCAAGGAAACGCCGATCCGTTGGGTGAAGGTGCATAACCTCCCCGATCACGTGGCCTTCAGCCATGCCACCCACGTGGCGATCGGCAAACTGGAATGCCAGGAGTGCCATGGTCCCATTGACTCCGAGATGGATGTTGCAGAGCAGTGGGCGCCGCTCACCATGGGCTGGTGCATCACATGCCACAACCAAAGAGAGGTGAAGATGGCCGGCAACGGCTACTATGATGAAGTGATGGCCCGCCTGAACGACGACGAGAAACTGGGCCATCGCGAATTGCAGCAGTACCTGGAGGATGGCAAGATCACGGTGAGGGAGTTGGGCGGCTGGGAATGCGCCAAGTGCCACCACTAAGAACAAGCGCGGACAATGTCGAGCACGAAGCGATACTGGATGGACGCAGCGGACCTGAATCAGGATCCCGCCGCGATGATGGCCCGCGAGAACGAGTTCCCGCAGAGCCTGCCTATTGCTAACGGAGACCTGGCCATCGACCAGGTCTTGGGCGACAAGAACTTCATGGGCGCCAGCACCGGTCGCCGTGATTTCCTCAAGTTCCTCGGCTTCGGGATCGGCGCTGCCACGCTCGCGGCGTGCGAAACACCCGTGGTCAAGAGCATACCGTACGTGACCAAGCCCGAGGAGATCACTCCCGGTGTGGCCAACTGGTACGCCAGCACCTATTACGACGGACAGGATTTCGCCAGCATACTGGTGAAGACCCGTGAAGGCCGCCCCATCCACATCAAAGGCAATCCGAAGTTCGGCCTCAACCGCAACCCCGGTCTCAACAAAGGCAGCATCAATGCCCGCATCAACAGTTCCGTGCTCTCGCTCTACGACAGCGAGCGCCTGAAGAACCCCAAGCACAAGGAAGGCGAAGGATGGGCGAACGTTGATTGGGCTGCCGCCGACAAGGCCATCGGCGAAGCGCTGAACGCTGCCGCGGCTGCGGATAAGCGCATGGTCCTGCTCACCAACACCATTATCAGTCCCAGCACCACGGCAGCCATCGCTGCGCTACAGAAGAAGTATTCGAGAGGCGAGGGCAGCTTGCTTGAGCACGTGCAGTATGACACGGTGAGCTATGCCGGTGTTGCGAATGCCAACGCGAAGAGCTTCGGCATGCGTGCCTTCCCGAGCTACGATCTCACCAAGGCCGATGTGGTCGTTAGCATCGGTGCCGATTTCCTCAGCAGCTGGGGAAGCACTTCCGAGAGCACCTGGCAATACGCAGAGCGCCGCAACCCGGACGGCGATATGAACAAGCACTTCCAGTTCGAGGCGCGCATGAGCATGACGGGCGCCAACGCTGACGTGCGGGTGCCGCTGAAACTGAGCGAACTGCCGCTGGCGGTGGTCGCATTGCACGATGCCATTGCTGGCAAGAGAGGGGGAACGCCCGTTGGCGGCGGGCTGGAGAACGAGGCCATTGCGCATGCGGCCCAAGCCCTGCTGAGCAAGACGGCCGGTCGCACCGTGGTGCTATGCGGAAGCAATGACGAAGGCGTCCAAGTACTGGTGAACAGCATCAACACCATGCTGGGCAACTACGGCAGCACCATCGACCTGGCACGCCCGAGCCGCCTGTGGCAGGGCGACGACAAGGCCGTAGTGTCGCTGGTGAAGGATATGAACGCCGGGGCTATAGGAGCCGTTCTGATCGCTGGCGTGAACCCTTCCTACAGCATTGCGAATGCTGCGGATTTCAACACGGGCCTGGATAAGGTCGGCCTCACGGTGAGCTTCAGTCGCTACGCCGATGAAACAGCAAGCCGCTGCCAGTGGATGCTGCCCGACAACCATTTCCTGGAGAGCTGGAACGACTACATGCCCAAAGCAGGGCACTACGCGCTAGCTCAACCTGCCATCCAGCGGCTGTACAATACCCGCAGCTGGCAGAGCAATCTGGTAAAGTGGAGCGGCGGCGAAGGCAGTTATCACGAATTCATCAAGGCGACCTGGCGGGCAAACATGGCCAGCCATGGTTCCACCTCGCTTTTCGATGACACCTGGTATCAAGCTGTGCATGATGGCGTGTACGCCCCTGATATGGCAGCACCGGCAGCACAACCGTCATCGCTTCTATCTCCCGAAGCCATCGGTGCTGCGGGTGCGGCGGCCAAGCAAGCGGCCGGCGGTGCCGGGGCTTTCGAATTGGAACTATACACTTCCGAAGCCATTGGCGACGGGCAGCACGCCAACAACCCTTGGTTGCAGGAGATGCCCGACCCGCTCACCAAGATCACGTGGGACAACTACGTGTGCATGGCGCCTGCGGACCTTCTCGCGTTGTTGGGCAGCACCGACTTCAAGGACCTCTACCTCGGCCAGGAGAGCCCTGCGCATGTGGTCAAGGTCACCGTGGGTTCCACGGAAGTGGAACTCCCCGCAGTGCCCGCCCCCGGCCAGCGTGCAGGCACCATAGCCATTGCGCTCGGCTACGGCCGGGGCGCCAATGGCGAGAATGTGGGCAAGGCCGCCTGCATTACCGACCACAACGGTGAACTGAAGCCCGTGGGCCGCAACGCCTACCCCTTCACGGCTTTGCGCAACGGCACAGTGGCCTACGATGCTTTGAATGCATCTGTAACGCTTACCGGCGCCACCTACCCGATCGCGATCACGCAAACGCAGCTCACGCACATGGACCGCGAGAGCATCGTGAAGGAGACTTCGCTTGCCCACTATCGGGAGCCCGGCAGTAAAAGCCACTGGAACCACCAGCACGCGCTGCCTGTGCATGAGGATGTGAACGGAGATGGCGTCATCAATGCGCACGACCGCAAGCCGGTGGCCGAGTTCGACCTCTGGGAGGAATTCGCCGTGGAGGGAGTGGGCCATCGCTGGGGGCTGAGCATCGACCTGAACAGCTGCATCGGATGCGGCGCTTGCATCACCGCCTGCAACAGCGAGAACAACATACCCGTGGTGGGCAAGGACGAAGTGCGCCGCAGCCGCGAGATGCACTGGCTCCGGATCGATCGCTACTTCAGCTCTGATATGACGAAGGACCGCGCCCACGAAGAGGGTGTGCGCAAGATCCCCATGTTCACCGCCATGGAAGTGCCGCAGGAAAGTCCCTCGGTCTTCTTCATGCCGGTGATGTGCCAGCACTGCAACCACGCGCCGTGCGAAACGGTGTGCCCGGTGGCCGCCACAACGCACAGCAACGAAGGCCTCAACCAGATGGCCTACAACCGCTGCATCGGCACGCGCTATTGCTCCAACAACTGCCCCTACAAGGTGCGCCGCTTCAACTGGTTCAACTACACGAGCGAGCAGTTCTCCGAGGTGAACCCGGCGTGGGACGACTTGGGCCGCATGGTGCTGAACCCTGATGTGACCGTGCGCAGTCGCGGGGTGATCGAGAAGTGCAGCATGTGCGTGCAGCAGATCCAAGCAGGCAAGCTGGCAGCTAAGAAGGCGGGCCGCCCGGTGAACGATGGCGAGATCGAGACGGCGTGCAGCGCAGCTTGCGGCACGGGAGCCATCGTCTTCGGCGACCTCAACGACAAGAAGAGCAGGGTGCGCGGCTTGGCCGAGGGCGACCGCAGTTATCACATGCTCGAGGAGATCGGCGTGAAGCCCAATGTGAACTACCTCGTGAAAGTGCGCAACACCGACGAAGAGGCGCACGCGCACGCTTAAGGAAAACGACCAGGACCCATGCACGCAGAAGCCGCGATCCGCGAACCGCTCATCCTCGGTCATAAGACCTACCACGATATCACCAACGATATCGTAGGTCCGATCGAGAACAAGGCTCCGCGTGGCTGGTATATCCTCACTACCATCGCGGGCCTTATCGCCGCCTATGGCACCGGCTGCATCCTCTACCTGATCAGCAAGGGCATCGGCGTGTGGGGCTTGAACAAGACCGTGGACTGGGCCTGGGACATCACCAACTTCGTGTGGTGGGTGGGCATCGGCCATGCCGGCACGCTCATCAGCGCTGTACTGCTCCTGTTCCGACAGCGTTGGCGCATGGCCATCAATCGCAGCGCCGAGGCCATGACCATCTTCGCGGTGATCATGGCGGCCACCTTCCCGGGCATTCACATGGGCCGGATCTGGATGGCCTATTGGGTATTCCCGCTACCGAACCAGTTCGGCAGCCTGTGGGTGAACTTCAATAGCCCGCTGCTGTGGGACGTGTTCGCGATCAGCACCTACTTCAGCGTGTCTCTCGTGTTCTGGTACATCGGCTTGATCCCCGACTTCGCCACCATACGCGATCGCCTCACCAAGCCCGCGTGGAAGAAGGCCTATAGCATCCTCAGCTTCGGCTGGACCGGCAATGCCAAGGCATGGACCCGATTCGAGGAAGTGAGCCTCGTGCTCGCAGGCATCGCCACACCGCTGGTGTTCTCGGTACACAGCGTGGTGAGCATGGACTTCGCCACTTCCATCGTCCCGGGCTGGCACACCACCATCTTCCCGCCCTACTTCGTAGCCGGAGCCGTGTTCAGTGGTTTCGCCATGGTGCAGACCCTGCTGCTGGTGATGCGCAAGGTGATGCACCTGGAAGCGTACATCACCAAGAAGCACGTGGAGTACATGAACATCGTGATCATCGTCACGGGTTCCATCGTGGGCGTGGCCTACATCACCGAGCTCTTCATCAGCTGGTACAGCGGGGTGGAATACGAGAGCTACGCCTTCATCAACCGCGCGACCGGTCCATACTGGTGGGCGTACTGGGCGATGATGACCTGCAACGTGATCAGCCCGCAGGTCTTCTGGTTCCGCAAGCTCCGTCGTCACCTTGGTTTCACCTTCTTCATGAGCATCGTCGTGAACATCGGCATGTGGTTCGAGCGGTTCGTGATCATCGTCACCAGCCTGCACCGCGACTACCTGCCCAGCAGCTGGACCATGTTCCACCCGACATGGGTGGATGTGGGCGTGTTCCTGGGCACCATCGGCATCTTCTTCACCCTGTACTTGCTCTTCGCCCGCTACTTCCCCGTGCTGGCGCTGAACGAGGTGAAGTCCATCCTGAAGACCAGCGGCGAGAGCTATAAGAACGAGGCGGCCGCCCATCACCACCACTGAGCCATGGCGAACAAGGTCATCTACGCCGTTTACGAGGATCCCGAGCAGCTGAAGGACGGCGCGCGCAAGCTCGTTTCCAATGGCATCAAGGTGAAGGACACCTTCTCGCCCTTCCCCATCCACGGCATCGATCCCATCATCGGCGTGAAGCGCACGCGACTGGGCATCGCAGCCTTCATGTACGGGATCACCGGAACCTGCCTGGCCACGCTCGGCATCTGGTATTTCAACGTCTTCGACTGGCCCATGGACATCGGCGGAAAACCCAACTGGCATTACTACCAGAACGTGCCCGCCTTCATCCCCGTCACCTTCGAGTTCACCGTGCTATGCGCGGCGCACGGTATGGCGCTCACCTACCTTATCCGCAACAAGACGCTGCCCGGCATGCCCGCGCGCAACCCCGACCCGCGCAGCACGGACGACAAGTTCATCATCGAAGTGCGCACTGGCGACAACCACGGCCACAGTGCCGAGGAGATCACCGGACTGCTGCGCACCACGGCCGTGTTCGAGATCAACGAACGCCAGTACTGAACATGAGCACGCGCAACCGACACCTCACCTTGGGCATCGCGCTGACGGGCGCACTGCTGATGGCATCCTGCGGCGGGGACCCCAACAGCCCCGGCGTGGAGTACATGCCCGACATGTATCGCAGCCCGGCTGTGGAGGCTTACGTGGATTACGGTCAGGACCCCTACACGCGAAGCGAAGAACTGGCGCGCGAGCAGCGCGATCGGCCCAGTGCCCGCAAGCCGGTGGCTGGCACGGTGCCCTTCAGCATGGATGCTTCGAAGGCGCAGTTCAACATGCCTTACCCGTACCCCAATACGACCGAGGGCTATGAGCGTGCTGGTGCCGAGCTGAAAGCGCCGGTGGAAGTGCCTATGACGGAGGCGAACGTGGAGAAGGGAAAGGTGATCTACACCAAGTTCTGCCAGCACTGCCATGGCGAAAAGGGCTTGGGAGATGGCGGTGTGGTGAAGAACGGCAACTACCCGCCTCCGCCCAGCTACACGGCCGCGCTGAAGGACTTGCCGGAGGGCAAGATCTTCCACTCGCTGCATTGGGGCAAGAACGTGGCGATGGGCTCGCACGCATCGCAGTTGAGCAAGGAGGAGCGATGGCTGGTGACACGCTACGTGCAATACCTGCAGAACGGAGGGAAAATGTCGCGCGAAGCAGCGACCGTGACCGCACCCGCCGCGAACTGAACACGATCGACAACGGAACAGCAGCGATGAACTTCACCATCAGCAAACGAGCCCGCACACTGAGCATGGCGCTCATCGCCGTAGGGGCGATGGCGGCCTTGTACGGCGTGATCAGCGACCACAGTGATCATCACCAGCGCAGCTGGGCCGCGTTGCTCGTGAACGGTTTCTTCTTCCTCGGGATCGGGTTGGGCGGTCTCTTCTTCTATGCCCTTCAGAACGCCACCGAGACCGCATGGAGCGTACTGGTCAAGCGCGTCTACGAGGGCATCATGTCTTACATCCCCGTTGGCGCAGTAGTCATCGTCCTGGTGCTCGCTGCAGGAAGCATGGGCCTGCACCACATCTACCATTGGATGGATGCGCGGCTCTTCGACGAGACCAACGCGGATTACTACGACGAGTTGATCGCTGGCAAGTCTGCGTTCCTCAACCAGCCTTTCTTCTGGGTGCGCACGCTCGTTTATCTGGGCGTATTCATGGTGTTCGCCCGCTGGTTCCGGAAGAAGAGCCTGCAGATGGACGGGCTCACCGGCGAGAGCCTGGTGAGGACCCACATCCTTACCTACAAGCGCGGCGCGCTCTTCCTCGTGTTCTTCGCGGTGCTCAGCAGCATCCTTGCTTGGGATTGGCTCATGAGCATCGATGCGCACTGGTTCAGCACGCTCTTCGGGTGGTACGTTTTCTCCGGTATGTGGGTGAGCGCGATGATCACCGGAGTGGTGATGGTGCTTTACCTGAAGCGCAAGGGCTACCTGCCCCAGGTGAACAACAGCCACATCCATGACATGGGCAAGTGGGTGTTCGCCGTCAGCTTCCTTTGGAGCTATCTCTACTTCAGCCAGTTCATGCTGATCTGGTACAGCAACATCCCCGAGGAGGTCACCTACTTCCAGCAGCGGATCAACGAACACTCTACCCTCATGTGGGTCACCTTCTTCATCAATTTCGCCGTGCCCATGGCGCTGCTCATGAGCCGCGATGCCAAGCGCAACCCGCGCTTCCTCATCGGTGTGGGCGCTGTGATCTTCCTGGGCCACTGGTTCGATGTGAACATGATCGTCATGCCCGGCGCTGCTGGCCATGATTTCCACGGGATCGGCCTGCTGGACCTCGGCCTATTCACATGCTTCCTCGGCGTCTTCATCACCACTGTGTTCAACGCCCTTAGCAAGGCTCCGTTGACCCCTGTGAACCATCCCTATCTGGAGGAGAGCGTACACCACCAGATCTGATCCTTGCAACGAACACCCACCATCCACCCAACGGCGGACTGAAGCACTGAGCGGACAATGACCAAGCTGTTGATCCTGATCGTCGTGGTACTGGGCATCCTGGCGGTGGCCCAGTTGGCCCGCGTGTACGAGCTCACCTCCAAGCTCCGGGGCAAACGCGAGGAAGACATCTCGCCGGCCGATAACCGCATGAACGCCACGCTCATGTGGCTCTTCCCCTTCGCCTACTTCGGCTTCTTCCTATGGCTTGTGCTGGCCTACAAGGACAAGATGCTGCCCTTGGCCGCCAGCACGCAGGGCGTGGAAACGGACTGGTTGATGAATTTCAATTGGGCGATCCTCATCGTGGTCTTCGTGATCACGAACGCCTTGTTGTTCTACTTCGCTGGCAAGTACGTCTTCAGCAAGGACCGCCGCGCGCACTGGCAGCCGCATGACAACCGCTTGGAATTGGCCTGGACCATAGCACCGGCCATCGTCCTGGCCGTGATCATCATCTACGGCCTCAATAGCTGGAACAGGATCACTACGCTCGCATCGCCGGATGCCATGCGGATCGAACTGTACGCCCGCCAATTCGATTGGACCGTGCGCTATCCTGGTGCTGACGGCGTGCTGGGCGCGACTGACTACCGCCTCATCAACGGCAACAATCCGCTTGGGATCGTCACCCCGCAGGCGTTGGAGGCGCGCCTAGCCGAACTGAAATTGGAAGAGCACGCTACCGACAGCCTGCTGCACCACACCGTACAGCCCGCCAGCAAGGTGCTGGAGCTGGAGGAGCGTTTGGGCTACTTGGGCCGCATGCGTGCCCGGCTGGTGAACCTGCGCAACGTCATGGACCAGGACATGAAGGCCAATGGCGATGCCAGCGCGTATGCCCATGGTGCCGATGACGTGGTGACCAAGGAATTCATGCTGCCCGTGCATGAGGAAGTGAACCTGCAGATCCGCTCGCAGGACATCATCCACAGCGCATTCCTTCCGCACTTGCGCGTTCAAATGAACGCCGTTCCCGGTATGACCACGGTGATCAAAGTGACGCCGAGCATTACCAGCGATAGCATGCGGACGCATGTGATGAAGGACCCCAACTTCAATTTCATCCTGCTTTGCAACAAGATCTGCGGCGCCAGCCACTACAACATGCAGCTGCCGCTCACGGTCGTTACCGGCAACGAGTTCGTGGCCTGGGCCAAGGAGGCGAACAAGAAGCCTTTCGAGGTTCCCGCAGCCTCGCCAGCCCCGGAAGCGGCTTTGCCCGATAGCGCCGTCAACATTGTGGATAGCACGAGCATGGCCCAAGCCGCGACCGCTGGCCATTGATCCGAAAAGAACCGAAGACCATGGGTGCACACGCTCACACAGCGCACGCCGATCACGGAGCTGGTCACCAGCACCACCATCACGAGGAGAGCTTCGTATCGAAGTATGTCTTCTCGCAGGACCACAAGATGATCGGGAAGCAATTCCTGGTCACGGCCATCATCATGGCGTGGATCGCCGTGATCATGTCCCTCATCTTCCGCCTGCAACTGGCATGGCCGAATGAGGGCTTCGCGTTCTCGAACTTCTTCCTCGGCGACAAATGGGCTCCCGGCGGAGTGCTGGACAGCAACATGTACCTGGCGCTGGTCACCATCCACGGCACCATCATGGTGTTCTTCGTGCTTACCGGAGGGTTGAGCGGAACATTCGCCAACCTGCTTATTCCCCTGCAGGTTGGGGCCAGGGATATGGCGAGCGGCTTCATCAATATGCTCAGCTACTGGTTCTTCTTCATGAGCAGCGTGATCATGGTGTGCTCGCTCTTCGTTGAAGGGGGGCCAGCCAGCGCGGGATGGACGATCTACCCGCCGCTCAGCGCATTGCCCCAGGCCATGCCCGGCTCTGGCACAGGCATGACGCTGTGGCTGGTGAGCATGACGCTCTTCATCGCCAGTTCGCTCATGGGCGGCCTCAACTATGTGGTCACCATCCTGAACCTGCGCACCAAGGGCATGAAGATGACCCGCCTGCCGCTGACGATCTGGGCTATTTTCCTCACTGCGGTCCTTGGCATCCTCAGCTTCCCCGTTCTGCTCAGCGCCGCGCTGCTGCTTCTGCTCGATCGCACTGTAGGCACCAGTTTCTATCTCAGCGATATCCATATCGCGGGCGAGGCCTTGGAGAATACCGGAGGAAGCCCGATCCTCTTCCAGCACTTGTTCTGGTTCCTAGGTCACCCGGAGGTGTACATCGTTCTGCTTCCCGCGCTGGGCATCACTTCGGAGATCATTTCCACCAATGCACGCAAGCCCATCTTCGGCTATCGGGCGATGATCGGGTCCATCCTCGCGATCGGCTTCCTGAGCTTCATCGTCTGGGGCCACCACATGTTCGTGACCGGAATGAACCCCTTCCTCGGCAGCGTGTTCGTCTTCACTACGTTGCTCATCGCCATTCCGTCCGCGGTGAAGGTGTTCAACTACATCACCACGCTATGGCGCGGCAACATCGTCTTCACACCGGCCATGCTCTTCAGTATCGGCTTGGTGGCCACCTTCATTGCCGGGGGGCTCACCGGCATCATCTTGGCCGATAGCGCGCTCGATATCCACGTGCATGACACGTACTTCGTTGTGGCGCATTTCCATATCGTGATGGGCATGAGCGCCATCTTCGGCATGTTTGCCGGCATCTACCACTGGTTCCCGAAGATGTATGGCAAGATGATGAACACCAAGCTGGGCTACGCGCACTTCTGGGTCACTTTCGTCTGCGCCTTCGGCGTGTTCTTCCCCATGCACTTCATCGGCCTGGCCGGTGCCCCACGCCGCTACTACAGCTACACGGAGTTCACCATGTTCGATGGGGTCGTGGACCTGAACGTCCTGGTCACCTTCTTCGCCATCACTGGTGCCCTGGCCCAGGTCGTCTTCACCTACAATTTCTTCTACAGTGTGTTCCGGGGCCCGAAGGCTGTGCAGAACCCGTGGAGGAGCAATACGCTCGAGTGGACCACGCCTGTGGAACATCTGCATGGCAACTGGCCCGGTCCTATTCCCGTGGTGCATCGTTGGCCTTATGACTACAGCAAGCCTGGCAAGCCCGAGGATTGGGTAAGCCAGATCACGCCGCTGGACCCCGACGAGGAGGAACACTAGGCCTGCGACGGGCAAAGGCAAGCTCGGTTGGAATGTCCGCACCTTTGGTCGCGGACATTCTCATTTCGGCGCCTATGCGTTGCTTGTTCCTCCTTCTCCTGCTGCCCCAGATCGGGCAAGCCCAGTTGCTGGACAGCATCGGCTTGTTCCTTCAGGAGCCACCCCGACCCTTGGTGAAGTTGGATATGCGCGGCTCCTTCGTAAGCAATAGCAGTGTGCGGTTCATGGGCGTGAAGGCGGGTGTTCAGCACGCGGGCCGCTTCCAGTATGGCCTGGGCTATCAGTTCCTGTTCACACCGGTCGAGCAGGAGATCATCGTGGACGGCACACCGACCATCGCGCACTTGAGGTTGGGGTATCTGGCTCCGTATGCCGAATACGCCTTCTATCAACGCGGTCCCTGGGAGGTGCGGATACCGGTGCAGATCGGCATTGGGGGAGGATCGGTGGTATACAAGGACGCCGACGGCCGCAGACAGCGCTACGCCCGCAGCGGGCTCTTCCTGTACGAGCCTGCCATGGTGGTCCAGTATCGGTTCTTCAAGTACGCCGGCCTTGCCGCCGGCTGGGGCTATCGCTTGGTGCTGCACACGCGGAACGACTTGGGAGAGACGCTGACTGCACCCATCTACATCATCGGCTTGCGCATCTTTTTCGTGGATATCGTGCGTGGGTCCAGGACGGGGGCGGAGTGATGGCCCCCGCTACCTTCGCCCATCCTGCAACGGCGGGATGAAACTCAATGGCCGACGACTTCGACGTGCGCAAGGAGCAGCGTTCCACCTCTGACAAGGAGATGGAGCAGGTGCTTCGTCCCCGCCGATTCGAGGAATTCGCCGGGCAGAAGGCTGTTACGGACAACTTGAAGGTGTTCGTGCAGGCGGCCAGGGGCCGCAGTGAAGCACTCGATCATGTGCTGCTGCATGGCCCTCCTGGCCTGGGCAAGACCACGTTGGCGAACATCATAGCCCAGGAAATGGGTGTCGGCATCCGCATCACCAGCGGGCCTGTGCTGGACAAGCCAGCCGACCTCGCAGGGCTGCTTACCAACCTTGAGCCGCATGATGTGCTCTTCATCGACGAGATCCACCGGCTTACCCCCGTCATAGAGGAGTACCTCTACAGTGCCATGGAGGATTACCGCATCGACCTGGTGATCGATGCAGGTCCGAACGCGCGCACGGTGCAGATCGCACTGAATCCTTTCACCTTGGTGGGCGCCACCACACGCAGCGGCTTGCTCACAGCACCACTTCGAGCTCGATTCGGCATCAATAGCCGGCTGGATTATTATGATGCCCTTACGCTGAAGGGGATCATCCATCGAAGCGCCGGACTGCTCCACGTCCCCATAGTTGAAGATGCTGCGAAGGAGATCGCCCGCCGGAGCCGGGGTACTCCACGGATCGCGAACGCACTTTTGCGCCGCGTGCGCGATTTCGCGCAGATCCAAGGAGATGGCACCATCGACCTTGCCATCGCTCAGCATGCGCTGAAAGCCCTCAATGTGGATGCCCATGGATTGGATGAGATGGACAACCGGATCCTCGGGGCGATCATCGACAAATTCAACGGCGGACCCGTCGGCCTCAATACGGTAGCCACAGCAGTGGGCGAGGAGGCCGGTACGATCGAAGAGGTCTACGAGCCCTTCCTGATCATGGAAGGCTACCTGCAGCGCACCCCGCGTGGCAGACAAGCCACCGAGCGCGCCTACAAGCACTTGGGCAGAACGCCTGCGGCCAGATCCGGAGGGCTCTTCGAATGATTCATTGCCCTGTGAACTACCCACATGTGGTGATTGTGCGCGTTACGGTCATCACGTCCTGGCGGATCGGCTAGTTTGGTGCTGGTACCTGCCGATTGCCTCCTGCGCAATGAAGCAACGACTCATCATCGCCGACCCGTTGGAACTCATCGCAGAGGGTGTTCGCTCCTGGCTTCGCGAAGAAAAGGACCTGGAAGTGGCCTACCATGTCCGAAGCGGTGTCGAATTGGTCGAGCTGCTGCGCAGACGAGCTGCGGACCTTGTGCTCCTGGAGGTGTCGCTGCCGAAGATGGATGGCATCGATACGATGCGGGCCGTTCACCGCGATTTCCCCGGCCAGAAGGTGCTGGCGTTCTCGGCGCTTTCCGACATCGAGTACGTGAACAGCATGCTCATTGAAGGCGCGCATGGATATTTGGTCAAGGAGAGCACGCGAGAAGAGTTCCTGCGAGCAGTGCGGGTAACCCTGGCTGGAGGACGCTACTTGAGCGCGACTGCGCAGCACAGCGTGGAACAAGGCTACAGCTATACCGAGAAGGACCCCGACGGGGAGTACGTCGGCCTCACCTCGCGCGAGCGCGAGATCATCCGCATGGTGGCGCAGGAACGCACCAATGGCGAGATAGCTGCGGCGCTCTTCATCAGCGAGGATACGGTGAAGAGCCACCGCAAGAATCTCATGACCAAGCTGAACGTGCGGAGCACGGCAGGCTTGGTCAAGTACGCGCTCGATCGCCGTTGGGCCTAGCCCCAGATTCCCTAGATGTGGGTATTGTGGCCGCATGATAGCACGGCCACTTTTGTTCCGCACATCAACACCACCTGGCCATGAAGACCCGCAACATCCCTACACTAGAGGCCGTCGCGCTAGCAGCTATTCTGGCCATCGCAGGGCTCTCCCTCATCGCCGCTCCCATGCTGGCCACGCCGACAGCACCAGAGGAGGTGATCTTCACAGGCTGGCTGCATGTCGATGACAATTCCGTTGATGATCTCGTGCTCGTGGTGACGGTCGATGAGGACCGCTGTCTCTACGCCGAAGTAGAGGGATCAGGCCGATTCGTGATCAGCGTACCAGTTGGCTGCAGGGCAATGCTCTCCTTCTTCAAGCCCGGCCACCTTACCAAGGAGGTTGAGATCGACACACGCAACAGCATGAACACGAGTAAGGCCCAGCGCGCCAACAAGAAGGTGAAATTCGATGTGGTCATGGAAGCTGTCGAGAAGCGCCCTGGTCGGAAGTACGAAGGACCAGTAGGCTCTCTGTCTTTCGTCCGTGGCACTGGCACCATGAAGGTGAAGCATGATCTACGCGTCGTGGCGGAATGAGGGTAGGAGCCTGATCCGAGCACGACTCGCGAGCCCCGGACAGTCCGGGGCTCCTTGCTTTTAGGCGGTGGCTCATGCGTGGAGACTACCTTCCCCGCATGCCCATTGCGCTGGAAAGAGCCGCCTTGATCAAGGCTGAGGCGCATCGCCTCGGCTTCCTCGCGTGCGGTGTGGCACAGGCGGGTTTCCTCGAGCAAGAAGCCCCTCGATTGGAGCAGTGGCTCGCTCACGGACGCCACGGTAGCATGGCTTACATGGCGGATCATTTCGATCTGCGCCTCGACCCGCGGAAGCTCGTGCCCGGCGCCAGAAGCGTGATCAGCCTCGCCTATAATTATTTCACGGAGCCCAAGCAAGACGATGCGGCAGCGCCCAAATTGAGCACCTACGCTTACGGTCGGGATTATCACAAAGTACTACGGAAGAGATTGAAACCATTGATATCATTCATCACAGACCGCTTCGGCGATGTGGCCATGCGCGCATTCGTTGATAGCGGACCTGTGATGGAGAAGGCATGGGCGCAGCGAAGCGGGATCGGTTGGGTGGGCAAGCATACCAACGTCATCCGCGAGGGCACGGGCTCATGGTTCTTCCTCTGCGAGATCATCACTGACCTCGAGCTCGCCCCGGACCCTCCGGCGACCGATCACTGTGGCACCTGCCGCCGTTGCATCGATGCGTGCCCAACAGATGCGATCACACCCTACGGAGTTGATGGCAGCCGGTGCATCAGCTACCTCACCATCGAGTTGCGGGACGCGATCCCATCGGAGTTCTCGGGAAAGATGGGCGGATGGGCATTCGGTTGCGACGTGTGCCAGCAGGTGTGCCCGTGGAACCGATTCAGCACGCCGCACCAAGAACAGGAATTCGAGCCGAAGCCTTTGCTCATGGCCCTCACCAGCGATGAATGGCGGGGAATGACAGAGGTGGCATTCGACACGCTGTTCGAAGGCAGCGCCGTGAAGCGCACCAAGTTCAGCGGGTTGAAGAGGAACGTCGAATTCCTGAGAGCGAAGCCCGATGAGTGAACGCTGGTGGATCAAGCGCCCGACCCGCCACTGACCAGCGAGCACTGCTCAACCTAGCCCCGCATGGTGTTCTTGAACACTTCGACGATCACATCCTTGTACAGGTGACCGAAGGTGGCGAGGCACCATGCCTTGAGGACGAGCTGATCGCTCTGGCCCATCCAACGCACAGCCTTGGTGAGCTCTTTCTTGAATAACAACCGGTCGAAGCTGACCTTCTGGAGCACTTGCTTGCTGAACTCCATCATCTTCCTTCCCTGGTCCATCATCACGATTCGGGTTAAGCGAGGCTGAAGATAGTACGAACACATTCGGAAATGCTGGCCTGCTGGACGGCCGGTTTTCCACAGGCGGGCGGTTCCTTGGTGAAAGCTAACGGATGCCGGAACGGATCCGTATCCGCCAGTGATGACCGGGTGGCTCAGGGCTGGAACCGGCGCTCGGCCGCTTGGAGCACCTCGTTCGTGGAGCTATTGTAGACATAGGCCACGAGCTCGCAGTTCGCGGCGTTCCATCCAGGGTTGATCGCGATATCGTTCAGACTGATTGTCAGGGTATCGCCCACGGCAGCGGATGCGGGAATCACCACTTCGCCCCATGTGCCATTCAGATTCGTGCGAAGCACATGGCGGTGGTCGTAGAATTCGACATCGGGGGGTGAGGCCAGGGAATTCAGCTGCCAATCGACCACATGGTCCTCGGTCAGGTACACGGTGAGGTTGTGCTGGCCGGTGATGGCTTGAAGCACAGCCACTTTCACGACAGTAGAAACCGTGTTCGCGGTGGCATCGTGCTCTATGGTATCGATCCAAACCTCGCAAGCGGCATCCTGCGCCACGATATCGGCGATGGCACTGCTCCAGTTGCCGCTGCTGATGGTGGTGCTCGAATTGAACGGGGTTCGGTTCACCAGCCCGGTAGGGATGAAGCTGACATTGAACGTGCTCACATAGGCTTCACCGGCAACCGTGCGGAAATCTGTTGAGTAGGAACCATTCGCGGCCGGCGGGTCCAGGGGTGCAGCGAAGAAGTCGGTGGCATGAACGCCCACGATGATGAGATCCTCCTGATATGCTGCAGCCAGCCCCGCCGCTACGAGATGCGCCGCCGGGCAGGTGGTGCATCTGTGGCCTGTGAATTCTTCCAGGAGCGCCCGTCGTTTCACCGTCGTGCCCCCATTGTTGCCGCCTCCTGCAGAGGGTGGAGTGGGGTCGTCCACATAATCGCATCCCGCGAGAGAGAAGGCGCCCAGAAGGAGAAGGAGGGGAAGGCGCATGGCTAAAACGTGCTGGTGATGGACAAAGTAAGACCGTTGGCAGCAGGCACTTGCCGGCAAACGCCGCCGACGCAAAAGATGCCGGCGCGCTGGCGCCCATAGTTCACTTGGAAGCGGTTACCGCCTCGGATGTACCCGAAGGAGCCGATCGGGTAGTGGATGCGCTCTGGCTCTGCCTCTTCAGCCGGTGCTGTGGTGATGTAGTTGTACTGGTCCATCGCCGCCACGAACCAGTGCGGACTGAAGGTGAACTCAGCGAGTCCGGTGGCCCAGTTGCCCTGGTTCTGATGCGTGCTCAGGTGTTGCAGTTCGAAGCGTACCGAGTTGCGGTCGTTGAAATTGTGCAGGCCTTCGATAACGAAGATGTCGGCATACACGGTGCTCTTGCCAGATTTGCCTTGGATGATGTCGATGTCGTAGACTAGGTTCAGCCAGGTGAGCGCGAATTCCCAATCTTCGGCCACCTTCTTGCGCAGCTCGATGTTGAAGTCCTGGAAATAGTGGCGCTTGCCTGGCGTGAGGAAATTGGTCCGATAGCCAAGGCGGCTGGTGGTATCATCCGCGATGCCGAGCTTGGTCGTATCCAGCGCATAAGCCGTTGAGAAGTTCACGGCTAGCTTGGTTCCGTACTTGCCGCCCAGCATCTTTCCCTTCTTCCATTTGTAGAACACTTCGCCCTGTGCGCTTACCTCGCCGTTGGGTTGCGTGGCGTACGGGTACAGTGTGGCGGGCAGGTTGTACGTATGCTGTTTCGTCAGAGGCGGGAGGAAGTTGATGTTCAGGTCGAGGGGGGTGGGCGGCGCTCGGTCGCTCTGGTAGAACATGTTGTCGAAGCTGTGCGCCCCGATGCTGGCACCGAGTCCCTTTACCGAATACGTGGCATTCACCAAAAGCGCCTGGCCGGGCTTGTAGATGAATCCGTTCTTGCCGTTGGGGTCGTTGATCTTGTATGCGTACTCTGTGTAGAGGTTCCATTTCGCCGTGCTGTAGTTGGCCCGGAATGCCCAAGCCCCCACGTTCTCCGGCAGTTCCAGCAGCGGATCGCGATCCTCCTGGTACTTGCTCACGAAACTGCCGCCGAGGGTCAAGCTCCCCGCACAGGTCCACGCACTGTCTAGCAGCTCGCTCAAGTTCAATTCTGCATCGAATCCGCGGACGACACCTGCGCCCTTCACCAGCCCGTTGTCAAAGCCGAAACGTTGGCGGCCCATGACCCCTTTGAGGTAGACGCCTCGATAGGGCTTGTACTTCACCCGGAAGCCGTCCATGGCATTGTCCACGCCGAGGTAGCGCTCCTCGTAGCTGCGGAAGATCATGCCCTGTCCGAACTGCTCGAAGTAGTTCCCGACGGTTACCTCCAGATCGCTCATGCGGTACTTCGCGTACCGGTAGCCGATGCCTGAGCCGAGGTAGGGCTGTCCAGCGGGATAGCCGGCCAGGCGGGGCTCGTAGCTCTCGAATCGCCCGCCCATCTCGAAATCCTGGTTGGTGTAGATGAGGTTCATCCACGCATTGGCCGCAAGCCGTTGCGCTGGCACCACCGCACCGATATCCTCGTCCTCGTTGTAATACTGTGCGTCGGTGCTGAAGTTGCCGTGCAACTGGCCGCCATCCTGGGCGTTCAGCATAGTCGGCGCCATGAGGGCAGTAAGCAAGGGCAGGGTCAACCTGCCTATCATCAAGCGCATGCGATCAGGTCACTTCTTGCCAGCGAGTTCCTGCACTTTCTTGTACAGTTCGTTCTCGTCGCCGGGCTCGTAATTGTTGTGCTGCCACACGATCTCCCCGCTACCGTTGAGAAGAAAGGTGTGCGGCACGTTGTTCACGTTCAAGGCGCGTTTCAGGTCGCCGTTGGGGTCGAGGTAGACCTCGTAGTCCCAATCCTGGCCAGCCACGTATGGCGAAACACGGTTCATGCTGCGCGCATCGTCGATGGAGATGGCGATGAGCTTCACTCCGGTCTTGGCCTGCCAGGCATCATACACCTCGGCAATGGCGCTCAACTCCTTCTTGCACGGCGCGCACCATGTCGCCCAGAAGTTCACGATGATGGGTTTGCCATCATTGCTGAAGGTGCGGGTATCGACCTTCTTGTTGTCCAAGGTCTGCACCTGCACACTGGGCATGCGGGATTGAGCCTGGAGAAGCAGGAATGGGGAGCACAAGAGAAGGAGGGAAACGAAGGTTCTCATAGTTGGGGTCGGTGTCAAACGAAAGGTCAGCGACCGCAGGCGAAAATTGCGCCGGATCGCTGACCTCTCGAAAGACTTCAGCTGATGATCGTGCTTATTTGTTCACGGTCACTTTGCGGGTGGCGGTCTTGCCGTCGGCGAGGACGTTCAAGTAGTACACGCCGTTGGTGAGAGCGCGCAGGTCCATGTCGCGAACGCCTGTGGTATTGAAGGTCTCGGTCAACACGCGCTCACCGAGCACATTGAACACATCGACCGTGGCCTTGGTGCTGCGGCCGAACTCCAGCTTGATCATGCCATCGTTCGTGGGGTTCGGGTACACGTTGAAGCTGCTGGTGAGATCGACCACTTCGATACCCGAGAGCAAATCCGTGGTGAACGGCGAGATTTCCTCCACATCGTAGCCGCTGGTACCGCCGCCTTGCTTGAAGACGTTGGTTCCGACTTTCAGCTTATAGTAGCCCGGCGTGAGGATCCCATCACCGTAGCTGTCGTAAATCTCGAAGCGGTAGCAGCTCTGGTCTTGCAGGGTCCAGTTCTCGGTGTAGGTGGTGTTGTTGCCGTAGTTGCCCGCAGGATCTTGATCGAACACCGTTCCATCCGGGTTGAAGAGCTTCCATGTGATCTCGCTTCCGTAACCATCGGTGCGGAGTTCCAAGGTCACATTGATGCCGGGAGCCACCGTATTCGCTGCGGTGACAGTGCCGGTTGCCGAGTTGTTGCTGGCATCATCATCCGCCGTCGTGATTAGGTAGGTGACGTTCATCGTGGCGGTTGGGGTGATCGAGGTCACGTTCACTTCTTGCCAGCCGTAGGTGGTCAGCGAGCCGGTCCAATCTGTGGAGCCCAGCACGGTTGCACCTTGTTTGGCCTGGATCGTGGCTGCGGTGAGCGGGCTCGTCCCAACATTCTGCAGGCGCACTTTCAGGTCAACTGCGTTGCCAACACAGGTAGCGGGGTTGCTTAGGTTGGGAAGTACCATAGCGTCCGTCGGGGTGTCGGCAACCGGGCAGGTCTGGCAGGAGGTCCACCATGCGGCAGCGGATACTTGGCCTACCTCGGTGATTACGCGGTTCGGGCAGATCTTGTAGAGGGTCGGGAAGTAACCGATGTTCAACGTGTTGGCGATGCTCGCATTGTCGATGATGGGATAGGGAGTACCCGCAACCCAGTTGCCTTGGGTGTTGCTTCCCGTGCCATTCAGGTCGGCGAGCGTGGTGTTGCCATCACCCTCAATGAACAGGATGATCACCTTCGGGTCGGCGCTGCCCATGCCATGCTGGGCGTACAGCGTTTCCAAGGCACCACCGTTGTGGTAGTTCCAGCAAGGTCCGCACCATGTGGCGCTCACATCAACCACTACTGTATAGCCTTGGTCGAGGTAATTGTACAGGTTGTGGCTGTTGCCTTGCAGATCGGTACCGGTGAAATTCGGGCAGATGCTATTGTCCGGCATCTGGGCCGTTGCCGCGAGAGCGGCGAAGCCGAGGGCTGAGAAGAGTAAGGAACGTTTCATGCGATCGATGGTTGGTTGATTTCGTTTCCGACGAAGTTCGCGGCAGGGTTCGCTGGGGTAGGTGCCAACGGGAAGCGAACTTAGTCGGATGGGCTCAAGATCCAAGGGTCGATCCGCAGGTGGGTTGGAACCCTAACGTGCCCCGATCCTCGGCGGCTGGTCCACACGACGATATACCGCCCGACCTCAGCGGTTACTTTTGGCCGCATACCTGAACCGCTCATGCGATACCTCTCCTCTGTAGTCCTCATTTCCGGATTGTATTCCACGGCCACCATGGCCCAGCTCCTGCCGGTGGTGCATTTGGAAGATGAGGCTGGAAATGCCGTGCATGGCAGCACGATCGTGGGAGATTGCCAATGGACTACGGATACCGTGAGCCTTCTCACTTCGCTCAACGGCTCGGTCGCTCGCACCATCAATGTGCGTCGTCACGAGCTCTGGCCGGTATCCGGTACCAAGAACTTCTACTGCTGGGGGGTGTGCTTCCTACCTGCCAACTCGGGCTCATTCCCTACGTGGGTTTCAAATGACCCCGTGGATATGACCCCTGGCGTAGAGATCGACAACTTCCACGCTTACTACCAGCCACAAGGCCAATCCGGTGCTACGCTATTCCGCTTTGTGTGGTATGATTTGCTGACCCCGAACGCATCTGATTCCGCCTGGGTCGATATCCAGTTCTGCGGGCAAGTGGGCATCGAAGAAACGGACGCAGTTCCCGTTGCGCTGAACGTATGGCCCATACCGGCATTGGGCCAGGACATCAATATGGCCTTCACGCTGGACAACAATGGTGCGGCTGGACAATTGGCTTTGTACTCCGTGCTGGGCGAGCGCATACGCACCATGCGCATCGCAGGTCGCGAAGGCCGCGTGCTGCTGGGTACGAGTGACCTTACATCGGGGGTTTATTTCGTGAACCTTGAACGCGATGGCCGCACATTGGCTACGCGCAGGGTCGTGGTGGCCCGCTAAGGCCTGTCGTTCATCCATTCGGCGGCCAGCAAGGGTACTCCTTCGCTGGCCGTTCGCTTGATGTGGCGCACCCCCGGCCGCAATCCATCCACCTGGTTCGGGTCCACGAGGACCACATCGCAGTGCCTCTGAGCATAGTGGACGAGTCCGGCTGCCGGGTACACTTGCAGGGAGGTGCCCACGATCAACAACCTATCGGCTTGCGCGATCAACGCCGCTGCATCCGGGATCAGTGGCACCTCTTCGCCGAACCATACGATGTGCGGTCGCAGTTGGGATCCCAGCGGGCACCGGTCGCCCGATCGGAGTGATGGCCCGTTGATCCGTGTGATGAGCGTGGGGTCGGCAGTGCTGCGCGCCTTGAGGATCTCGCCATGCAGGTGCATCACGCTTGAGCTTCCGGCCCGCTCGTGCAGGTCGTCGATATTCTGCGTTACGACATCCACGGTGAAGCGTTCCTCAAGAGCGGCGATCGCGGAATGCGCAGCATTAGGGACCGCAGCCAGTACTTGCTCTCGCCGCCGATCATAGAAGTGGAGCACCTTGGCCGGGTCTCGGTGCCATGCTGCCGGGGTGGCCACATCCTCAATACGGTATTCCTCCCAAAGCCCGTCGCTGTCCCGGAAGGTGCGCAGCCCGCTTTCGGCGCTTATTCCAGCGCCGGTGAACACGACGATCCGCTTCCTCGCCATCGTTGCCAATGTAGGCTTGCCCGACAGGGCCGGTGGGTTGGCCTATTCCGTTTACTTTCGGGCCCTTCCTGCGGGACCCCCTTCCGCCAAACCGCTCGCCCATAGCAGCACTTCTACCCCCCTTCTAACAACAATTCGCCCGAACGAAGGGACAGGATGATCGACAGCCTGAACGGTGAGCTATTGGAGAAAGGCGCGGACCATGTGGTCCTTGACTGTCATGGTGTAGGCTACCTCGTGCAGGTACCTGCTTCCGTCATTGGCGAGCTTCCCGCCAAGGGGCGTTGCCATCTGCACATCCATTACAGTGTCACCGTCGACGTCCGTTCCGGCTCGAGCGATCACCGGCTCTTCGGTTTCCTCGACGCCAACCAACGGCAGCTCTTCCGCCGCTTGATCGAAGTGCAGGGCGTAAGCGCCACCATCGGCATGGCCATTCTGGGCGCACGCTCGGCGCAGGACGTGTATGCTGCCATCATCGGTGGCGATGAGGCCATGCTGCGTGGCATCAAAGGCATCGGTCCGAAGCTGGCGCAACGCATCATCGGCGAATTGCAGGGCAAGCTGGTGCCGGGCGTAATCGGCACGGGGCACAGCAGCCAGAGCGCTGCGGGCAATACCCCCCGGGCCGAGGCGTTATCGGCCTTGGTTTCATTGGGGGTGGACCGCTTGAAGGCCGAACGAGCGCTGCACTCTATCATGAACGAGCAAGGGATGGACAAGCCTGTCGAAGAGCTCATCAAACTCACGCTGAAGAACCTCTAGTGCCCATTCGGATGTCGGTGTTGAGCGATCGCAGGTTCGGAGCATGGGTCATCAGGGCGATGATCATTGCCGCATGCACCATCGGCGCAAGTGACCACGCTGCGGCCAAGGCATTCTTCTACTCGGCGCTCATACTACAGGCCGATACGCCCGAGACCGATCTGGTGTGGCCCATCACCGATCCCTTGGCACCTGGCGGCCAGAGCAACGGCCCCATCAACTTGCAAGACCCGGAGAACATCGAGAACGATGTGATCTACGACCCTGTCACCGGGCAGTATATCATGCAAAGCACCGTGGGCGGGTCTTTCGACTACCGTCCACCCATGAGCATGAGCCTGGAGGAGTACTTGAACTACGACATGGAGAAATCCATGCAGACCTATTGGCTGGAGCGCACCGAGCAGGAGAGCGCCACCTCGCAGAAGAGCTTCGTGCCGCAGATCAAGATCCGCGGCAAGGCCTTCGACAGGATCTTCGGGGGCAATACCATCGACATCAAGCCGCGCGGCTCGGCCGAGGTCATCTTCGGCCTCAATATCAGCAAGACCGAGAACCCGCGCATACCGGTCAATCAGCGCAAGATCACCACCTTCAATTTCGATCAGCGCATCCAGCTCAACCTTGTAGGGTCCATCGGTGAGAAACTGAAGATCAACACCAACTACAACACGCAGGCGACCTTCGATTTCGAGAACCAGGTGAAGCTGGACTACACCGGTTACGAGGACGAGATCATCCAGAAGATCGAAGCGGGCAACGTGAGCCTGCCCCTGCGGGGCACGCTCATTCAAGGAAGCCAGAGCCTCTTCGGCCTGAAGACCGAATTGAAGTTCGGGCGCCTCACCGCCACGGCCATCTTCAGCCAGGAGAAAGGCCAACGGCGCAATGTGCAGACGCAGGGCGGTGCGCAGACGACCAACTACGACATCAAGGCCGACGAGTACGAAGCCAACAAGCACTATTTCCTCAGTTACTACTTCCGGCAGCAGTACGAGAACGCCATGCGCACAATCCCCACCGTGAACAGCGGGGTGCAGATCACGCGGGTGGAAGTGTGGGTGACCAACACACGGCAGGACTTCCAGCAGAACCGGAACATCGTGGCCTTCACCGACCTGGGTGAGGACGGCAGCCAGGCCGCCATCGATGCCGGGCACTTCAGCGGTGATCTGCCGCCCGGCCTGGTGACCGACGGCGCTGGCATCGAAGCGAACAACGCTGCCAACAGCCTCTACGGCACGGTGAGCGGCAATTCCGGCATCCGCAGTTTCGTCAACGCGAGCGGAGCCTTGCAAGCGCTCGGTCTGCAGGCCGCGCGCCACTTCGAGAAGCTCGAAAGCGCGCGACTGCTCACCTCCAGTGAGTTCACGTTCAATCCGCGCCTGGGCTTCATCAGCCTCAATCAGCAGTTGAACAACGACGAGGTGCTTGCTGTGGCCTACCAGTACACCCTCAATGGGCAGACCTATCAAGTGGGCGAATTCAGCACCGACGGCATCTCGCCGCCGAACGCGCTCGTGCTCCGTTTGTTGAAGGCCACCATCACCAACCCGCGCATTCCGCTGTGGGACCTGATGATGAAGAACGTGTACTCACTGGGCGCCTTCCAGGTGAACCAGGAGAACTTCAGGCTCGATGTGATCTACAACAACCCTACGACGGGCGTCGACATCAACTACATCCCACGCGCGCCGCTGGACCAGATACCCTTGATACAGACCGTGGGCCTGGACCGGCTCGACCCCAACCATGCGCCCAACCCCGATGGCTGGTTCGACTTCATCGATGGGGCGGCCACCATGGGTGGCACCATACAATCCCAGACCGGCCGCATTTACTTCACGGTGCTCGAACCCTTCGGCAGCTATCTGGACAAGCAATTGATCGGGCCTGATCCGAACAACCCGATCCAGCCGCCGAACATCCGCAAGACGATCGTGTACCAGCAGCTTTACGACAGCACCAAGATCGCGGCGCAGAACATGCCCGAGCTCAATCGCTTCCGCCTGAAGGGCAGCTACCGCAGCGCCAGCAGCGATGTGATCTCGCTCAATGCCGTGAACATCCCGCAGGGCTCGGTGGTGGTAACGGCCGGTGGAGTGCGGCTGGTGGAGAACCAGGACTACACCGTGGACTACAACCTGGGCCGCGTGCGCATCCTCAACCAAGGGATCCTGGAGAGCGGCACGCCGGTGAACATCGCACTGGAGAGCAACTCGCTCTTCAGCATACAGACCAAGACCTTGGCGGGCGCGCGCTTCGACTACAAGGTGAACCGAGACCTGGTCATCGGCGGTACCATCATGAACCTGTACGAACGCCCCTTGACGCAGAAGGTGAACGTGGGCGACGAGCCCATCGCCAATACGATGCTCGGCCTGGATGCCAACTGGCAAACGGGCTCGCAATGGCTGACCAACATGGTCGACAAGCTGCCATTCTACGCCACCAAGCAGGAGAGCACCATTAACACCAGCATCGAAGGCGCCTACCTGATTCCCGGCCACAGCCGCGCGATCGGCAACGCCGGCACCAGCTATATCGACGACTTCGAGGGCAGCGTGAGCACCATCGACCTGCGCACGCAGAGCCTTTGGTTCCATGCCAGCACGCCGCAGAACATCAGCCTATTCCCCGAAGGGAACCTGGTGGGGGCATTGGAGACTGGCTTCCGCCGCGCGCAGATCAGCTGGTACGTGATCGACCCGCTCTTCTTCCGCAATAACTCGCTCACCCCGAACCATATCGCCAACAACACGGCGATGCGAAGCGACAACCGCATGCGCGAAGTGCTTGAGCGCGAAGTATTCCCCTTCCGCCAGTTGCCCAGCGGCACACCGAACAACATACCGGTGCTCGACATCAGCTACTACCCGCGCGAACGCGGCCCGTACAACTACACCCTGGACCTGAACAACGACGGCACACTGAGCAACGCGCCGGAGAACAATTGGGCAGGCATCACCCGGCGGATCACCACCACCGATTTCGAGAGCAGCAACATCGAGAGCATCCAGTTCTGGGTGATGGATCCTTTCCAGGAGGGGACCTTCGGCGCGAGCAACGAGGACAGCCAGAACACCACCGGCGGCTACCTCTATATCGACCTGGGCAACATCAGCGAGGATGTCTTGCGCGATGGGCGAAAGAGCTTCGAGAACGGCCTGCCCAAGGACGCCAACGACGCAGCCGCCACTACCGCCACCACCGCTTGGGGCGTGGTGCCCACCACGCAGAACGTGGTGAACGCCTTCGCGCTGCTCGAGAGCAATTCCAACCTGTACCAGGACGTGGGCCTCGATGGCCTGGCGAGCACCCCGGGCGATATCCCCGACCGCAACGAGGTGGATTTCTTCGGCAGCTACCTCAACGACCTTAGCCCCGCAGCGCGCAGCGCCGTGCAGAACGACCCCAGCAACGACGACTACCATTTCTTCCGCGGCGACGACTACGACAGCCAGCAACTGGACATCCTCAAGCGATACAAGCGCTTCAATGCGCCGGAGGGCAACAGCATCACCGACGAGGATTCGCCCGAGGAGTATCCCACCCAGCAGACGACCATACCCACCACCGAGGATATCAACCTGGACCAGAACCTCGCCGAGAGCGAGAGCTACTTCCACTACAAGATTCCGCTCCGTCCGCAGGACATGGTGGTGGGGCAGAACTTCATCACCGACCGCATCCTTGCGGAGGCCTCCACGCCCGAGGGCACCAAGTAGGTCTACTGGTACCAGTTCAAGGTGCCCGTGCGCCAGCCGAGCGAAGTGGTCAACGGCATACAGGACTATCGCAGCATCCGCTTCATGCGCCTGTACCTGCATGGCTGGCAGCAGGAGGTGACCATGCGCTTCGCGCGACTGGAGTTCGTGCGGGGCGAATGGCGCAAATACACCCAGAGCCTCGAATCGCCCGGCGAGGTGCCCGGCGGCGACCCGGACCCCACCTCCTTCAGCGTGGCGGCGGTGAACATCGAGGAGAACGGCAATCGCTATCCCATCAACTACGTGCTGCCGCCGGGGATCAACAAGGAGATCGATGTGGCCAGCGCCAACCTGCGCAACCTCAACGAGCAATCGTTGCAGTTGAAGGTGTGCAACCTGCGCGATGGCGATGCACGCGGCGCTTTCCGCAACGTGAGCTTCGACATACGCAGCTACAAGAAGCTGCGCATGTTCATCCATGCCGAGAGCAGCGATCAGGCCCACCCGATCGCGAAAGGCGATGCCACGGTCTTCATCCGCCTGGGCAACGACCTCGACGCCAACTACTACGAGTACGAGGTGCCCGTGCTGCCTTCGGTCTTCTTCAACAACGACCCGTACAACGTGTGGCCCGAAGCCAACGACCTCGTGGTCGAGTTCGCCAAGCTCAACGACCTGAAGATCGCGCGCGACCAGGCCGGCTATGCGCGCAATCTGCGGTTCGCCGGTACCGATGGCGACCGTCGCATCTTCGTGAAGGGCAGCCCCAACCTCAGCCAGATGCGATCGATCATGATCGGCATCCGCAACCCGAAGCAGGATGGCGAGGAAGCGAATCCCTGGGCCCTGGACAATGGCGCGCCGCACTGCCTGGAAGTATGGGTGAACGAATTGCGCCTCACCGATTTCGACCAGAGCGGAGGCTGGGCCGCCATTGCCCGCGTGAACGCGCAACTGGCCGATCTCGGCAGCATCAGCCTGGCCGCCAACTACAGCACGCCGTTCTGGGGCAGCATCGACAAGCGCGTGAGCGAACGCCAGCGCGAAACGAAGTACGGCGTGGACATGGGCCTGAACCTGGAGATGGGCAAGTTCCTGCCCGAGGCCAGCAACGTGCGCATTCCCATGTACGTGGGCTACAACGAGCAGATCAGCAATCCGCAGTTCGATCCGCTCAACCCCGATATCCAATGGGACGACGCCACGCGGTCGCTTACACGCGATGAGCGACGGCAACGCCTGAAGGAATCGCGCACCTATACGCGAAGGCGAAGCCTCAACTTCACCAATGTGCGCAAGGACCGTGGGCAAGGAGCCGGCCAGGAGCATCCGTGGGACGTGGAGAACTTGAGCCTCTCCTATGCCTATTCCGATCAGGAGTACTTCGATGTGAACACGGCGTTCGAGAATACGCGCACGTATCGCGGCTCCATCGCTTACCTGCACAATCCCAAGCCGCGACCCATAGAACCATTCGCGGGCATCGGCTTCGTAGGCAAGACCAAATGGTTGAAGCTGATCAAGGACTTCAACGTGAATGTGGGCTTCAAGCAGATCAGCCTGCGCACCAGCGTGGATCGCATGTACCTGGAGCGCTTGGTGCGTCCCAACCCGAACATCGAGTCGCTGCCGCCGCGCCCCACCTACAACAAGAACTTCAACTGGCAAAGCCAGTACGGATTCCGCTACGAGATCACCAAGAGCCTCAAGGTGGATTTCAATGCCAACAACCTGGCGGTGATCGGTGAGACCCCCGGCCGAGTGAGCCCGCGCTATGAGGACGAGTACCAGCTCTGGAAGGATAGCGTGATCGCAAGCGTCCGGAATTTCGGCGAGGTGACCCGCTACGACCACACCATGGGCATCACCTACACGCTGCCCCTGGACAAGTTCCCGCTCACCGATTGGATGACGGCCAACACGGCTTACACGGCAGGCTACCAATGGGACCGCGCCCCCTTCACGCAGGATACGCTGGGCCACACCATCCAGAACTCGCAGAACATCTCAGTGAACGGCCAGCTCAACTTCGTGAGCCTGTACAACAAGAGCAAGTGGCTGAAGAAGATCAACGACAAGGGCAAGGGCCGCAACAACAAGCCGAACACCACCCCTGCCCGCGGCGGTGCTCCGGCCAAGCCGGCGGATACGCCCAAGGAGAAGCTGAAGATCGATCCGCTCGAGGGCTTCGCCCGCCTATTGATGACGATCCGAACGGGCACCATCACATACAGCCAGACCAGCGGCATGCTGCTGCCCGGCTACGACCGCAAGACCAACATCCTGGGCATGGACGATTTCCAGGCTCCGGGCTTCGGCTTCGTATTCGGTGAGCAGAACCACGACCTCAGCGGCAACATCGTCCGCGACTTCGCCCGCTCGGCCGCCACCAACGGCTGGCTGGTGCAAACGCCGTCCATCTTCAACAACTACACGAATACCCGCACCGAGACGATCAACGCGCGCCTTTCTCTTGAGCCCTTCCGAGGCATGCGCGTGGAGCTCACCGCCAACCGCACCCTGAGCGAGAACCGTCGCAGCTTCTTCCGCTGGAACAGCGACCAGGGCCAGTATGTGAACGACAGCCCCAACGAATTCGGCAACTTCAGCGTGAGCATCCTCACCTGGCGCACCGCCTTCGCGCAGGACGACGACAACTTCGTGAATACCGTCTTCCAGCAAGTGCTGGCCAACCGGCCCATCATCAGCGCGCGACTGGCCGAGACCAATACCAACGCCGTCTTCGATCCCGATTCAGGCTTCTACTCCGGCTTCGGCCCCACGAACCAGGATGTGGTCATCCCCGCTTTCCTTGCCGCCTACACCGGCCGCAACGCGAGCAAGGTGGAGCTGAATCCCTTCAAGCAGACGCCAGCGCCCAACTGGGATATCACCTACGACGGCCTCATCAAGCTGCCCTTCTTCAGCAAGGTCTTCCGCACGTTCACCGTGAAGAACAGCTACCGCAGCAATTTCAACATCGCCAACTTCCAGACGAACCTGCTCTATGTGCCTGGCGGCAACCAAGTGGATGCGGCCGGCAATTTCATCCCCGTCAGGCAGATCAGCGTGATCACCGTGCAAGAGGCCATGCGCCCGCTCATGAGCTTCGACGCCACCCTGAAGAGCGGCCTGCTGGCCAAAGTGGAGTACAACCGCGACCGCAACCTGAGCCTGAGCCTCACCAACTACCAGGTGACCGAAGTGCGTGGCAAGGAATACGTGATCGGTACCGGATACCGGTTCAAGAACGTGAAGCTGCCATTCAACGTGGGATCCAAGAAGCCCGAGAGCGACCTGAACCTGCGCGTGGACTTGAGCCTGCGCGACAACTTCACCGTGATCCGGAAAATGGAGGAGCGCCAGAACCAGGTGACCGCCGGCCAGAACGTGCTTTCCATCAAGACCAGCGCGGATTACGTGCTGAACCAGCGCCTGAACGTGCGCGCCTTCTACGAGCGCGTGGTGAACACACCGGTCATCTCCACCAGCTTCCCCAGTGCCAACACCAACTTGGGCATCAGCTTGCGGTTCACGCTGGCGCAATAGGCTGCCGATGGTCATGAACAGCGCATGGAGCATCCTTCTACATTCGCCCACGCAACAACGCGGCCGGCTATGATCGGCCGATACGACACTGACAGATGAACATCCCTGCCGACCTCAAGTACACCAAGGACCACGAATGGATCCGCGTTGAAGGCGACCACGCCGTTGTGGGCATCACCGATTTCGCCCAAGGCGAACTGGGCGACATCGTCTTCATCGACATCGGCTCGCAAGGCCAGACCCTCGACCGCGAGGCCGTGTTCGGTACCGTGGAAGCGGTGAAGACCGTGAGCGACCTATTCATGCCCATGAGCGGTACGGTGGTGGAACTGAATCCTGGCCTGGCCGACGACCCGGCCAGCGTGAACGGCGACCCCTACGGCAAAGGTTGGTTGGTGCGCGTGAAGCTGGCCGATCCGGGCCAGGTGAACGACCTGCTGAGCGCCGACCAGTACAAGGCGCTGGTAGGAGCCTAGCCCTGAATGATCCGCAACCTGCGCTGGGCTCTATTGTGGGCCTTGCTCATCTTGGTGCTTTGCCTTATGCCCGGCAAGGCGCTGCCCTCATGGCAGTGGGCCGACCTCTTCAACGTCGACAAGCTCGTTCACTTGGCGCTCTTCGCCGTGCTCTTGCTGCTGCTCGCTCGGGGCCTTGTCAATGGGGGGCTGTCAAACCGCAACGCGCTCTTGGCCTCGCTTGTGGTCGCGGTATCCTATGGCGGCCTGTTGGAGCTCCTGCAGACGCTGCCCGCACTAGGCCGCCGTGGGGACCTGAACGACCTGTTGGCGAATACAGCCGGGGCTGTAGTGGCGTGGAGCTGGCTGCGGTGGAAGGGATCGGAGCAGCGGCAAGCCCGAGAAGCTGCCGATACGTAGTTTTGAACCGCTGGCCCGGTTGCGGGTACGGCATCCCAAACAAGGCAGCATGATACCGAAGAAGAATCCCGAAGCGGACCTCGAGCTCCGCAAGACCAGCTTCACCTACATCGGCCTGCTCACCGCTCTGGCCATCACCCTTGTGGCCTTCGAATGGACGGCCTTCGAGGACAAGGTGGGAGACCTGGGCCAGTTGCAATTGGATCTGCTCGAGGAAGAAGTGATCCCGCCCAGCGCAACACCACCCCCGCCGCCGCCGCCGCCGCCCGCACCCACCACGGTGCTCGAGATCGTCGATGATGAGGAGGAAGTGGAAGAGACGGAAGTCCTCGACACCGAGGTGAACACCGAGACCGAAGTGCAACAAACGCAGCAGCGGGAGGAGGAAGTGGAAGAGGAGCAGATCTTCACCATCGTGGAGCAGATGCCCACCTTCCCGGGCGGCGAAGCCGAGATGCGCAAATACCTGGGCAAGAGCGTGAAGTACCCGCAGATGGCCACGGACGCCGGTATCAGCGGAACGGTCTACCTCAGTTTCGAAGTGGACAAGGATGGCAAGATCAAGGACGTGAAGGTGCTCCGCGGCATCGGAGGTGGCTGCGACGAGGAGGCCATCCGCGTGGTGAAGGCCATGCCCACCTGGACGCCCGGCAAGCAGCGCGGCAAGCCCGTGCGCGTGCAGTTCACGCTGCCCGTGAAGTTCACGTTGCGCTAACCGCTTTTCGACAACAAGCGAAAGGCCCTGGATGATCCGGGGCCTTTCCTGTTCGTGGCGGCTTGTTGGGTCACACGATCATGCCGGCGGCTACCGTCTCGTTCGTGCTCTCATCGATGAGGATGATGCTGCCGGTGTAGCGGTTGCGCTGGTATTTGTCGAAGTGCAGCGGCACGGTGGTGCGCAGATGCACACGGCCGATGTCGTTCATGCGGATCGTCGGGTCGCCCTCAGCCTTATGCAGGGTGCTGATGTCCATCTTGTACTTGATCTCCTTCACCATGCATCGCGCATCGCGGCTGGTATGCTTGATGGCGTACTTGCCACCGGGTTGCAGCGGCCGCTCGTTGAACCAGCAAAGCATCACATCGATGTCCTGAGAAGTCTCCGGCGCGTTGTTCGGGCTCACGATCATATCGCCCCGGCTGATGTCGATCTCGTCGGCAAGGGTCATCACCACGCTTTGCGGCGCGAAGGCTTCCTCCACCTCGCGTTCGCCGAGATTGATGCTCTTGATGGTGCTCTGGAACCCGCTGGGCAACACCTGCACGGCGTCGCCCTTGCGGAAGACGCCGCCTTGCACGCGCCCCGCGAAGCCGCGGAAATCATGGTGTTCGTCCGTCATGGGTCGCACCACGTACTGCACTGGGAAACGACGGTCGATGTGGTTGAGGTCGCCCGCGATGTGGACGTTCTCCAGCAGGTACATCAGCGTGGGGCCTTGGTACCACGGCATGCGGTCGCCGCGGTCCACTACCATGTCGCCTTTCAATGCACTGATGGGGATGTAGCGGATGTCGCGCACCTCGAGCTTGCTGCTGAAGTCCTCGAGTTCCTTCTGGATGCGTGTGAAGGTGGCCTCCTCGTAATCCACAAGATCAATCTTGTTGATGCAGAACACCACGTGCGGGATGCCTAGCAGCGATGCGATGAACGAGTGGCGGCAGGTCTGCTCCAGGATGCCCTTGCGCGCGTCCACGAGGATGATTGCTAGGTTGGCCGTGCTCGCGCCGGTGACCATGTTGCGCGTGTACTGGATATGCCCCGGCGTATCGGCGATGATGAACTTCCGCTTCGGCGTGGCGAAGTAGCGGTAGGCCACGTCGATGGTGATGCCTTGCTCGCGCTCGGCGCGGAGGCCATCGGTGAGCAGGGAGAGGTCCACGGCCCCATCGCCACGCTTGGAGCTGGCTTTCTCCATCGCCTCCATCTGATCGTCGAAGATTGCCTTGCTGTCATAAAGCAAGCGACCGATCAACGTGCTCTTGCCGTCATCGACACTTCCTGCAGTGGTGAACCGCAGAAGGTCCATGTCGAGGTAGCCGTGGGTTGAGTTGTCTTTCATGAGTTCGCTTCAGTTCGCTTCGAGAATATGCTTGAGCGTAAGCTTCAACATGCCGTGCAGCGGACGACCTAGTTCAGGTGCCTGTTGGATGTAGAACAAGCAATTGTCCTGCAACTGGCTGAATGCTTCGCCTTCGCCACGTCGGATCTTCCAAATGATACCCCACAAGCGATGAAGCAATTCGTTGGACTCCTTCAGCGCATTGAGTTTCTCAACATCGGAAAGACTATCGTTCGACCAGATATCTCGATTTACGATTGTAAGGTCAAACGCCAGGCGCTCGCAGAAGGCCAATCGCTTGGTCGGTGGGACAGAAGCCAAGAGGTCCTGGATCCCGATTGTCTGATCTTCTGATTGTCTGATCATCTGATCAGAAATAGCCTTCCTTCTTACGATCCTCCATCGCCGCTTCACTCCGCTTGTCGTCCATTCGTGAACCGCGTTCGGTCACGCGTGAGGAAGCCACCTCATCGATGATCTCCTCCAAGGTGCTCGCCGGTGAATCCACAGCGCCGGTGCAGCTCATGTCACCGATGGTGCGGAAGCGCACGCGCATCTGGCGCGGCTTCTCCTCCGGCTTCAAGCGCATGAAGGACGAGTTCGCATAGATCACGCCGTCGCGATCGAACACTTCGCGCACATGGCTGAAGTAGATGCTTGGGATGGGAATGTTCTCCAGCAGGATGTACTGCCACACGTCCATCTCGGTCCAGTTGCTGATGGGGAAGGCGCGGAAGTGCTCGCCCGGACGCTTCTTGCCGTTGTAGAGGTTCCACAGTTCCGGGCGCTGCATTTTCGGGTCCCACTGGCCGAACTCGTCGCGGTGGCTGAACACGCGCTCCTTCGCGCGGGCCTTCTCTTCATCGCGA
Organism: Flavobacteriales bacterium; assembly: GCA_016710965.1. GTDB lineage: Bacteria > Bacteroidota > Bacteroidia > Flavobacteriales_F > PHOS-HE28 > PHOS-HE28. Next base: position 23,455 of record JADJTW010000016.1, on the reverse strand, counting down.
CGACCGCCACCAATGGCGCAATCGATCTTGTGCTTCTCGATGGTGTCGAGCAGTGTCACCGTTTGGAGCTTGTTGCGACTGGCGTAATAGCCGGTCTCCTCCTGCACTTTGCCTTGATCGATGCTTTCCTGCACACTGCCCACGATCAGCTTGGCACCATGCTCCTTCACGAGGTTGTCGCGGAAGATCATCGTCTCCTCGAAGTTGTGGCCGGTATCCACATGCACGAGGGGGAAGGGCACCTTCGCCGGGAAGAAGGCTTTGCGTGCCAGGTGGAAGCACACGATGCTGTCCTTGCCGCCGCTGAAGAGCAGCGCAGGGTTCTCGAACTGCGCGGCCACTTCGCGCAGGATGTGCATGCTCTCGCTCTCAAGTTCCTTCAGATGCGTAAGTCGGTACGAATGCATGGTTCAGTTGCGCGCCGCGCGTGGCATGATGTAGTGGAACAATTCCAACGCGCACTCCTCTTCCGGCCGACCGGCCGTGTGGATCCGCACATGGGGTGAAATAGGTGCCTCGAACGGTGCGCTGATGCCTGTGAAGTCCGGCACTTCGCCGGCGCGTGCCTTGGCGTATAGTCCCTTCACATCGCGTTGCTCGCACACCTCCAACGGGGTATCGATGAAGACCTCGATGAAATCGGCCGCGCCGATGATGGCCCTGGCCTGTTCGCGGATGGCGATGGTGGGACTCACGAAACAGCAGATGACGATCACGCCTTGCTGCACGAAGAGCTTGGCGACTTCGGCGATCCGGCGGATGTTCTCCGTGCGATCGGCATCGGAGAAACCGAGGTTGCTGTTGATGCCGGTGCGCACATTGTCGCCGTCGAGCACCACGCAGAAGCGGCCGCGGTCGTGCAGCTTGCGTTCCAGGGCGATGGCGATGGTGCTCTTGCCGCTGCCGCTCAGGCCGGTCATCCAGACCACGCAGCCGTGCTGGCCTAGGAGCACCTCTTTGTCGCTTCGCGCGAGCAGGCGGTCTTGTACAGGGTGGAGGTTGTTCGTAGAGGCCATTTTTCAGGGCGCCGAAGGTAGCCACCCGGTCTATCTTGGCCGCATGTCCGCCAAGAGCATTTCGGCCCAGGTGCGCATGCCCGACCCGCGCTCCATACCCACCATCGACCAGGTCGGCATCGAGGAACGCGTGGCGCGGATCAAGACCCGCAGCATCAAGAAGGAGACGAAGGTGCAGGGCATGAAGCTCGCCCTGAGCATGATCGACCTCACCACCTTGGAGGGGGCCGACACGCCCAGCAAGGTGAAGCAGCTCTGCTATAAAGGGATGCACTTGCACGACTCGCTGCCCGGCCTTCCGACGGTCGCCGCCATTTGCGTGTACCCTACCATGGTGAAAGTGGCCAAGAAGGCACTAGGCGACAGTGGCGTGAAGGTGGCCTCGGTATCAACGGCCTTCCCAAGCGGTCAGGCACCGGCTTCCGTGAAGATCGCCGACACCAAGTTCGCGGTGAACCAGGGCGCCGACGAGATAGACATGGTGATCAGTCGCGGGCATTTCCATAGTGGCGACTACAACTTCGTGTTCGATGAGATCGCGGCGATCAAGGAAGCCTGCGGTGATGCGCGCCTGAAAGTGATCCTGGAAACAGGCGAGCTCGGTACCTATGACAAGGTGCGCCTGGCGAGCGATGTCGCCATCGCCGCAGGCGCCGACTTCATCAAGACCAGTACAGGGAAGATCAATCCCGCCGCGACGATGGAAGTGACGCTCGTGATGCTCCACGCCATCCGCGATCATTACCTCAAGACCAGGCAGATGAGCGCCATGAAGCCCGCCGGAGGCATCCGGACCAGCAAGCAGGCCCTGCACTACTTGATGATGGTGAAGGAGGAGCTTGGCGAGGAATGGCTAAGCAATCATTGGTTCCGCTTCGGCGCGAGCAGCTTGGCGAACGACATCCTGATGCAATTGCAGAAGGAGGCCGACGGGCACTACCAGAGCGCGGATTACTTCTCGCTCGATTGATGTCTAGCGCGTCTTCAGCGCGTTCATGATCTCTCCCCTCCGTCTTCGGCTCACCTCCACCTTGCTCTCGTCGCTCAGCACGATCTCGTCCATGGCGTTCACCGAGCGGATGTGCGCCACGTTGACGATGTGTGAACGATGCACACGCAGGAAATCGTTCTCAGCAAGGAACTCCTCATAGGTGGCGAGTGGCTTGCTGCTCATCACGCGCTCGCCGCGCTTGAGGTGGAAGAGCGTGTAGTTGCGATCTGCTTCGCAGCGTATGATATCAGCAACCCGTAGGTGACGGTCGCCATCCCGCATGGGGATCACCAGCGTGCGTGGTGCCTCGCGCTCCTTGCTTTCACTCACCAGGCGTTCCAATCGCGCGGGTAGCACCGCGCGGTTTGCGATGTAGTGGCCGAGCGCTGCATCGAACTCGGATGGCTTGATCGGTTTCAGCAGGTAGTCCAGCGCGCTGTAACGGATGGCGCGAATCGCGTACGCATCATGGCTCGTGGTGAAGATCACACCGAAGTCGCGCTGGGGCAGGGCGTCGAGCATCGCGAAGCCGTTCATGTCCTTCATCTGGATGTCGAGGAAGACCAGGTCGGGCTTGTGCGTGGTGATGGCCTCCATGCCTTCCGCGCCGCTGGCGCATTCGGCCAACACGTGCACGGCATCCTCATAACGCCCAAGCTGCTTCAGGATGGAAGCGCGGGAGAACGCATCATCGTCCACGATGACAGCTCGTACGGTACCGATAGAATTGCTCATGCCAGGGCTGCTTCGATAGCGGAAATGAGCTCGTCGGCGACCGTGTTCAGGTCTGAAGCGTTCCTATCGTCCAGGATGCGATCGCACAAAGGAGCGAATCGGACCGCATCACGTTCCACCAGTTGCGGTCGCAGCGCATGCACAGTATGCAACAATTCTTCGCTGCGACCTTCCTCCAACGCAACACGCAATGCCTTCAGGCGCGGTGGCACCAGCCAATGGAAAAGCGCGACGTGTGGATCATGCAGGTCGTAACCAACGCCTGCGGGAGCGCCATGGTCGCCTGTGAGTGTTCCGATGGCACGCACCAGCTCATCGGCCTTGAAGGGTTTGCTCACGCACGCGTCCATACCTGCATCGAGGCATTTGCTCAGATCATTGGGCAGCACACTTGCAGTGAGCGCGATGATCGGTAGATGCGCGACCGGGCCATCCATCGCGCGGATGTGTCGCGTGGCGGCCATGCCATCCATCACGGGCATCTGCACATCCATGAGCACGAGGGCGATGTCGTGATCGAGGTCTGCTTCGATACGCGCAAGAGACTCCTTCCCGTTGCGAACGACGACCACGGTGGCGTTGGGGTAGTAGCGCCGCATCGTCTCGGTGGTCACCAGTGCGTTCATCTCATTGTCTTCCGCGACGAGTATGGTGTGACCGCTCAGCGATGCACTGCTAAGCTCTTCGGTGCGCGTGTTGGTCCGCGCTGGTGCTTCCGCAGGTTCGAGTGGGAGTAGTACCGTGAATGTCGTTCCGCGACCGATCATGCTCTCCACCGTGATCGTGCCGCCATGGAGGTCCACAAGTTCCTTTACGATCGCCAAGCCGAGGCCCGTTCCGCCATACCGCCGCTGGTCCGTGACCTCCACCTGCGTGAATCGATCGAAAATGGTCGCGAGCTTGTCCTGGGGGATCCCCAACCCGGAATCGATCACCGCCAATTGTATCTGACCGCTGCGGCGGGCCACTTCGATGCGCACTTCGCCATTGCTTGTGAACTTGAGCGCGTTGCCGGCGAGGTTCAATAGGATCTGCAGCACGCGCGCGCTGTCGCCGCTGGCCCAAGGCGGTACATCCGGATCGATAAAGGAACTGAGTTCATTGCCCTGTTCCTCGGCGCGATGGTGGAGGATCTCAGTGCAGAGCTTCACTACGCGGTGCAGGTCGAAGGTCTCCTTCACCAGTTGCAAGCGACCTGCTTCGATGCGGCTGAGGTCGAGCACGTCGTTGATCACCACCAGCAGGTTGTCACCTGCTTCGCGGATATTGGTGAGGAAACGCGCGGTGCGCTCATCGCGGTGCTCGTGCAGGAGCAATCCGGTAAAGCCCATGATGGCGTTCAGCGGCGTGCGGATCTCGTGGCTCACGTTGGCGAGGAAGCGGTCCTTGGCGCGTTCACTTTCCTCCGCGCGTTCTTTCTGCTTCACCACTTCGGCATTGGTGCGAGAGAGTTCTTCGGCGGTACGGCGTTTCAGGCGATAACGACTGATGGACACGGTGAGCAGGAGCGCCAATGCCACCGCGCTGATGAGATACACGAGTTTCAGTGTGCGTTGGCGTTCGGCATCGCTTTCAAGTGCCAGCTTGGTTGCCCGCGCTTCCACGAGCTCCTTGTCCTTCTTCTCGGATTCGTATTTCTCCGTGAGTTCCGCGAGGCGGGACTGTTGGGCATCCGCAGCGATCGAATCCTTCAATGCGAGATAGGCTTCGAAGGTCTGCAGCGCCAGCTGCGGGTCGCCTTGTGCCTTGTGCAGATCCGCGAGTGCATGCAGGACCTGCAAGCGTTCCTCCATGATGCCAAGATCATGAGCGAGCCGTAGCGCGTGCGTGAGCGTCCTCATGGCATCTGCGTTGCGACCAGCTCCGGTATAGAGGCGACCCAGGAGGATCTCGGTGTGCAACAGCTCGGCGCTTCGATGCAGTTGTTCGAACACGGCCACGGCCCGCTCGCCGTAGTCGAGTGCATGTGCTTGGTCGCCCCGGCCCTGTTCGATCTCCGCACAGTTGTACCAGACATAGCCGGTCATCAACGTATCGCCGATGGCTTGCGAGCATTGAATGGAACGCTGGTAATGCCCCATGGCCTCGTCGATACGCTTGAGCGCGGCGAGCATGTTGGCGATCGCGATATGGTTCTTCGCAAGCCGCGCGCTGTCGTGCGCCGCGCTGTCGATGGCGAAGGAGAGGCGATAGGTGCGTAGTGCATCCTCGTAACGGCCGAGACGCTCATAGGGTCCGCCGATGGTGTAGAGCAGGGCGGATCGCTGGTTCTTCAATGGGCAGGCCTCGCCTTCGTCGAGCGCGCGCTGGAATTGCTCCAGGGCACCTGCGTGGTCTTGGCGCATTTCCTTGCTCAGGCCGTAGTTCATCAAGGACAAGGCGAGGCCGCACCTATCCCCGAACGCTCCATACTCCTTCACGGCCAGCAGGCACAAGCTATCCGCAGTGCGGAATTCGCTCAGCCGAACGTGGCAATAGCCCATGCGGTTGTGCGCGTCGGCGACGCCCTTCGCATTGCCCGTGCGCAGCGCGAGTGCCAACGCTTGTTCTCCATAGGCAACGCCTGCGGAAGGGTCCTTGTCGGCGTTGTGAAAGCAGAGCTCGTTGAGCAGGTCGATACGGTCGCTATCCGTCACTGCGATCGCCAAGCGTGCGGTCATGCCGGGGATCAGGCTTGCGTCCTGCGCAAGGCTGCGAACCGCATGAAGCATAAGCAATGCGAGAAGCCACGCGCGCATGCCGCCAAAGTACCATGCACGGTGAGCCCGTCCACGCCGTTCGGACAACGAATTACCGCTTGGACATTCCGCGATGTTGAGGGGCACTTTTTGGTGGTGCACCGTTCGGGGATCAAGTTGCCGTCCGCTAATCAAGAGTGGACACAAGGCGCGTGCGGGCGTTCAACTTGCTGAAACCAAAGGCACACATGAGCCGCATCATCCAACGGTCGTTCCTACTGGTCGGCTATTGCATCTCGAGCATCGTCCTGTTCGGACAGGGCAATGTGGGGATCAATAATCCAACGCCGCATGCGAGCGCGCTGCTTGACCTGACCAGCTCGAACAAGGGACTGCTGATGCCGCGGATGAACACGGCACAACGTACGGCCATCGCAGCGCCCGCCACCGGCCTGTTGGTCTTCGATACCACGTTGAACAGCTTCTACTACTTCGATGGCACGGTGTGGTTGCCGATCTCTTCGGGTGGTGCGGGCTGGGGCACCACGGGCAATGCGGGCACTTCGGTCGCCGCGCACTTCGTGGGAACCACGGACAACGTACCGTTCAGCTTCAGGGTGAACAACACGCCCGCTGGCCGGATCGACCATGAGAAGGAGAACGTGTCACTTGGGTTGCGCGCCGGGTCGGCGCTCACGAGCGGTGTGCGCAACGTGGCGGTGGGTGATTCGGCCGGGGCTGCGATGAATACGGGCCATGACAACACCATGGTCGGAGACAACTCCGGACGCGGCATCGTGGACGGTCGTTGGAACACGTTGGTGGGCGCCAAGGCGGGCGAAGGGATCACTTCGGGCTACTCCAACGTGTACGTGGGCTATACGGCAGGTGCTTTGTCGACCACAACACAAGGCAACACGGCCATTGGCATGGCCGCAGGCTATGCGGGCGCAAGCGGTGGGGCTTCCACGTTCGTGGGCTCCTATGCGGGATACTCCGCCACCACCGGCATGTGGAATACGATGCTCGGAAGCGGAGCGGGCTTCAACACCACCACGGGCAACTACAACACCTTCGTCGGGACGGGTTCGGGCCTGTCGAACCAGAACGGGAACCAGAACGTGATCGTTGGCACCTATGCAGGCCAGTTCAACCAGATCGGCAACGACAACACGTTGTTGGGTTATTTGGCCGGTCGGAACACCCAAACGAACAACAACACCTTCATAGGCTCATTCTCCGGTTGGCAGAACCTGACAGGGGTCGACAACACCTTCATCGGCCAGGGTTCCGGCGCGGCCAACAACGCTTCAAAGAACACGTTCATCGGCGCGGCAACCGGTGCAGCGAACACGAGCGGCACGGACAACACCTTCGTTGGAACAGCGGCCGGGTTGACCAACAACACTGGATCGCAGAACACTTTCCTCGGACGCAGTGCCGGCAGGTTGAACGCCGGCGGCAGTTCGAACACGATGCTCGGGTGGCAGGCAGGAATGAACACCAACAGCGGCGCGAACAACGTATTCGTCGGTAACAATGCCGGTAGTGCGAATACCAGCGGCACCCAGAACACCTACCTCGGTGTCAGCGCCGGTGGTACTGCCGGACTGACCAAGGCCACCGCGATCGGATACAACGCGCAGGTGACAGCGAACAATAGCCTCGTGCTGGGTGGTACGGGGGCGGATGCTGTGGACGTGGGCATCGGTACCACCGCGCCGCAGGCGGAACTGGAGGTGAACGGCTACACGATGCTGGGCAGCAATGCGCCCAAGGTGAAGATGCTGAAACTGACCGGGACCACCGCTGCCGCACAGGGGAGCTTTGTCAGCGTAGCACATGGACTTACAGCTTCGAAGATCCTTAGCGTGGAGGTTCTTGTTGAATCCACCGCGGGTGTCAATTGGATACCTCACTCGTTCACATACAGTCCTGGACTTGAGTACAAATACATCCTGACGGGTACCGTCGTCGGGGTGTACAACATCGCAGGAAACTCCGCGAACATCCTCAGCAAGCCGTTCAAGATCCTGATCACCTACGAGCAATGAAGCACGTGGTCCTGATCGGGTCGTTCGCGTTCGTGGTCGGCGCACAAGCGCAGTTGCTCACGAACAATGGCGCGGCCATCACGGTCCTGTCCGGAGCGCAGGTCACCGTGAAGGGTGATGTGCTGAATGCGGCCGGAGCCACCATCGCCAACAATGGCACCATCGATCTCAGCGGTGACTTCACCAACAACAGCGGCAACGACCTCTTTGGTTCGTCGCAAGGGACGGTGCTGCTGAACGGTGGATCACAATCCATCGGTGGGAGTTCGGTCACGCTGTTCAACAATGTGTCGCTGCTCGGCGGACCGGTCACGCTCATGCAGGACATCAGCACGGGGGGTTATCCGGTGCAGAACGGTGTGCTCGCCTTGGGGTCAGTGCAACTCTTCCTCAACACACAGAAGCTTTCGGTCCTGAACCCTGCGCCCATTGCGATCACGCGTACGGCCGGCTACATCATAAGCGAGACGGACCCGGTGGCGGGCTATGGTGAAGTGCAGTGGTTCATCGGCGCGAGCGCACCGGGCAATTACGTCTTCCCCTTCGGCAACGACATCACCGGGCACTACCTGCCGGTAACACTGAACACCGTTGTGCCCGGTTCCGGTGGAAGCGGATCGATCACGTGCGCAACGTATCCCACCGATCCCTTCGCTTCACCGAACAACCGACCCTTGCCGACCGGACTTCCCACGCTCACCGATATGGGGGGAATGGAGAACGCACCCAACGTGGTCGATCGCTTTTGGCCCATGCAGGCCGATGACTACGCCACCCCTCCGACCGCAATACTGACCTTCACGTATCGCGACAGCGAGTGGAACTCGGGTACGAATACCATCGGCGAAGGGCTTCTACAGGCGCAGCGCTTCAACGGTAGCGTGTGGTCGCAGCCGCCGAACGGCACGGTGAATACGCTGACGAACACGGTGACAACATCGCTAACGAACAACTACGTCATCGTGTGGGCGTTGGTGCAGAGTTCCACACCACTACCAGTGGAACTGCTCTGGTTCGATGCGCAACCGATGGATGAGGAGGTATTGTGTTCGTGGTCCACTGCCACGGAATTGAACAACGACTACTTCACCGTGGAGCGCAGCGCCGATGGCCTTTCGTTCATCGACATCGGTGAGGTGGGTGGAGCGGGCGCCTCGCAGATGACACATGACTATGCGTTCGCCGACAAGCAACCGTTGGGCGGCCTTTCCTACTATCGCTTGCGCCAAACCGATCTGGATGGCGCGGAGAGCTGGTCCGATGTGGTGGCCGTTTGGCGCGATGCACCCAGCGCCGAACTGGCGGTTTACCCGAATCCATGCACCGATCGACTATTCATCGGCGGCAGCGTTCCGGCAGGAGAGCATGTTCTGATCCTTGACGCCACCGGCCGTGTGGTCATCGATGCTGCATCATCCGCAGGAACAAGCATTGATGTCTCCGCGTTGCCTGCGGGCAGCTACGTGGTGCGGACGTCCAACACATCGGGTTCCGGGTCGGCGCGGTTCGTGAAGCAGTAGGACCGCACGCATTCGCCATCTTGCGGCGTGCGCTCCTGGTCCTTCATACTGGTCCTTACCTCCTGCTCAAGCGCCGTTGCGCAGATCGACAGCCTGAAAGCCCTTCTGCCCTCGACCACGCATGACTCCACGCGCATGGAGCTGCTGCGCGAGATCGGCTACCAGATCACCATGAGCTATTCCGATCTGGAGGAGGCCAAATCCTATTACCAGCAATGCATTGATCTGGCTCGGAGCAAAGGGAATGGTCGGTTGGAAGCCTTGTGTACCTATAATCTGGCGATCGCCTGTGATGTGAACGGCGAACTGAACCGGACACTTCGACTGTTGGACAGTGCAGAGGTCATGTTCCGCAAGCAGGGCAACATCGAGTACGTCGGCAATACGCTGAACGCGCGCGGCGCGGCCTACTACTTCCAAGGATTCAACGACAAGGCCTTGGAGCAGTACATCAAGGCGCTCGACTATTCCGACAAGCACGACCTGCTGAAGAGCAGCTCACAAGCACTCAACAACCTTGCGATCATCCACCGGAAAAGCGGACGGTATGCGGATGCCCTGGCCATCTATCGTCGTTCGATCGCGGTGAAGCGCAAACTCAGCGACACGCGCGGCATAGCGAACACCTTGAACAACATGGGTGTCGCCTACGGCCACCTCGACAGCGTGCCGCTCGCCTTGGCGCATTTCGATAGCGCGATCGCGATCTACCACGACCTCCATGACGGCTTCGAGATAGGTTCCACGCGCATGGCCATGGCGGAGCTCCACGTGAACAGGGGCGAGCTCCAGGAAGCGAGGGAACTGTTGGAGAGCGCATTGATCGACCTGGCCGACAGTCCGGAGGACCAGTTGACCTACGCGCAAGCTCAATTGCTCCTTGGCCGCGTCCTGCGCCGTTTGAACGATCCGCAGGGAGCGTTGGTGCATTTCCGCATTGCGGAGAAGGTGTTGGAGGGATCGGACCGGCTGGAACTGCTGGCCGATCTGCACAAGGCCATGGCACGTGCGCTGCATGCCACTGGCGCGGACCGCGAGGCGTTCGAGCAGCTCGAACTGGCCAATACGCTCCAGGATTCGATCACCAGCAGCGAGACACGTCGGACCATCCAGGAATTGGAAGCGCGCTACGATACGCAAGAGAAGGAGAAGCAGATCGAATTGCAATCCCTACAGCTGGAGAAGCGAGAGCAAGAGCGGCGGACCTCCTTCATCGTGATGGGAGGCCTCTTTGTCCTTCTGGTCGGTGCGGGGCTCTTCATAGTTGGACGGATCAGGAGCAACCGTAAGCTCATGGAGCAGAAGCAGATCGTGGAGCAAGCGTTGGGGGAGAAGGAATTGCTGTTGCGCGAGATCCATCACCGGGTGAAGAACAACCTGCAGACCGTAAGCAGCTTGCTGAGCCTGCAGAGCCGGAGCATCACGGATGAGAAAGCGCGCGAAGCCGTACAGGATGGTCGCTTGCGCGTGAAGAGCATGGCGCTCATCCATCAGGACCTCTACCGCGAAGGCGATCTGACCGGAGTACAGATGAGGGACTATGTGGAGAAGCTCACGACGAGCTTGATCGCGAGCTATGACATGACCGATCGCGTGCAGTTCGTAAGTGAAGTGATGGAACTCAGTTTGGATGTGGATACAGCGGTTCCTCTTGGGCTGATCCTGAACGAGCTGATCACCAACGCGTTGAAGTACGCGTGGCCGGATGAGCGGAATGGTGAACTGCGGATCATGCTGCGTGAAGCCGATGGATCATTGCAAGTAGAAGTACGCGACGATGGCGTGGGCTACGACGCCGATGCGACGCGCAGTGTGGAGAGCACCGGATTCGGACTGGGCATGGTGAAGTCGTTCGCGACGAAATTGCGGGCAGAGTGGAGCATTCGGAAGGAGGATGGAACTATTGTGACATTGATCGTCCGGAATTTCAAACTTGCGCGCTGAGCCATGTCGCAGGTCCGCATCCTTATCGTTGAAGATGAACCGCTGATCGCGGAGGACCTTGCCGCGCACCTCGGTGATCTGGGCTACGAGGTGTGCGCACGCTGCGACAACGCATTGGATGCGATGGCTGAATTGATGGCGCACAAACCCGACCTGGTCTTGTTGGACATCAACCTCGGTGAAGGTGCGGATGGGGTCCAACTGGCGGTGAAGATCAACGCCAAGCTGCCGACGCCCTTCATCTTCGTCACGAGCCACGCGGACAAGTCCACGGTGGAACGGGTCAAAGCCGTCCGGCCATCGGGTTTCATCATCAAACCCTTCGATGAGTTCAAGTTGCGCGTGCAGATCGAGATCGCATTGGCCCGCTTCGCATCGCAGGTGGAGGCCACCGCATCGCCGACGGAGGAACAGCAGACCGGGTTCGTGATAGCCGACAGCATCTTCATCCGCGACAAAGGCAAATTGGTGAAGGTGCCTTTGAAGGACATCCACTACGCACAGGCGGATGACAACTACGTTACGCTATTCACACCAACCCGGAAGTACGTGATCACCAGTACGCTGGCCGCAGTGGAGGAGAAGTTGCGGAGCCCGCATCACCTGCGCGTACACCGCAGCTATGTGGTGGACCTGCGACAGATATCCGCGATGGAAGAAGGGTATGTGCGCATCGGTGCGCAGAACATCCCAGTGGGCAAGACCCACAGGGAGGCGCTGATGGCGCGGGTCCGGACCTTGTAGCGCAGTTCACCCTTCGTATTCGGACGTTCACCCGATCGTTACGCCATTTCGTGCATGCCCTGTCCAAGTTCGTGTGCCCAACACCAACTGCCATGCGCTACCGGATCACACTTCTCATCGCCGCATTCGGTCTCTCGACCCTCGCCGCCTTTGCCCAACCCAGCGACGCACAGATCCTCAAGGACATCGCCAGCCCCAAGCAACTGAAGGTGGAACTGAGCAAGAGCGCCACCAAGAAGGTGTGGAGCAGCACGCACTCCCAATGGTTCTGGGAGCGGTGGGCCACGATCTGGCTGCCAGCCGACATCCCCGAATTCCCGAACGCGAAAGTGGTGGTGTACGGATTCGCCCGCTACCACACTGGCGTGCCCGTTACCTATCGCGAATGGAAGACGAATTCCAACAGCTACGAGGGCATCCCCACGCCGAACAATGAGGAGATCGCTGCGCATGTGCGCGGCCACTTGAAGGATTTCCTCGGTGAGTACAACTGCAACCGGATCGTTGGCGAGATCCGTGGCTTGCGCGTGGCCGATGAGCCGAAGACCGAATGGCACGAGCCGAAGTCCTTCAGCATGAACTTGCAGTATGAGGCCGACTTCATCACGAGCAACACCACGGTAATTACGCAGACCAAGATCGTGGAGACGCGTTTCTATCGCGATGAAGTGACCGGGCCTTGGAAGTCGAACATGATCACACAGGAACAGTCCAGCGTGGACGGCGCCGTTAAGACCTACACCGCAGAAGATCTTCGAGCCTTACCTACACTGGGCAGCATTGATGCCGAGCGCAGCGCTGCTTCAGACCTCGCCGCGTTGGGGGATGTCACCATCCCGGAGTTTTCGCGTGACGTGGACGTCTTCCTGTACACGCACAAGTTGCTGCGCGAAAGCACGCCGGAACAATTCGAGGCTTACCTGATGCGCATGCTCGCTCCGGTCTACTTCGTGGAGGGAAGCACCACGCGTCTGACGCCGCAAGGGGCCGAGCTGATCAACAAGGCGGTGAACGCGGCCTTCAAAGGGAAGAGCACCTATGCCGAACAGTATTGTTCCGATCCTCAGGTGAAGCACCAACAGGAGAACGGTATCGAACTCTGGAATGCCACACAGGATGCGCATGTGCGCATGGCGGTGACCAAGGCCGGTGGCGGATGGAAGAACGGACAGAAAGTGGGGGAGACGTACAAGTTCACATCACTTGAAGTATGGATGCTCACGAGCGCTGACGACATCGCGCGCATCAAGAGCTACGAACCGGGCATGCTCTGCACGGGTTCGGGTCCCGGCCTGACGGGTGGAGGCGTCAGCACGGATGGTGGCAAGGCGAACCCCAGCCAGCAAGGTTCCAGCGGGGGAGAACTGATCAAGAAGGGCCAGGGCTTGTTGCACAAGCTGTCCGTACCTTGATGGACGGGTCGGTCCCAATCGCTATCGGGCCAAGAAAGGATGTACCGGTGGATGCCGTCTTCGTTCGGGATGGGCACCAATGGGTGCGGCTGCCCTTGAGCGACATCCTCTACATCGAAGCGGACGACAACAGCACCAAGGTCCACACGGAAGGACGCACGTATCTGGTTGCGCGCATGATGAAGGCGGTGGTTGAAGAACTGGACGATCCGCATTTCGAGCGGATCCATCGCTCCTTCGCCGTGAATCTGGTGCGCGTGAAGGCTATCAGCGACAACGGCCTGCATGTGGGTGAGCGATGGCTGCCTATCGGAAGGAGCTACCGGGGCGCGGTGCTGCAGCGCCTTCGGTTGATCTGAAGGCCGGGGCTTCGCGACCTGATCGGAAGCGTTCACCCATCCCGATCGTTCGTTCACCCAGCCGTGCTGGACCGCAGGGGTGCTAGTGGGGGAATTTGCCCTCGATCTCCGATCCGCCATGCTGCCACTCCCACGCCTTGTGCTCTGTTCCGCCTTGTGCTGTACAGCGCCGATCGCCGTGCAAGCCCAACTGAACGGCAGCTACACCATCGACCCCGGCGGCGGCGGCAACTACATCAGCTTCACCCAAGCGGTCAATGCCCTCACCACGCTCGGCTTGAACGGTCCGGTTGTCTTCAACGTGGCCAGTGGCACGTATACAGAGCAGATCACGATCCCGGATATCAGCGGCACATCGGCAACGAACACGATCACCTTCCGCAGCCAGGCGCTCGACAGCGCGGCGGTGGTGCTCACGTGGCCGACGTCCACCTCGGCAACGAACAATTTCACGGTGCAGCTGAACGGAGTGGATCGGATCATCCTCGACCGGATCACGCTACGGCGCAACGGTTCCGATGAATACGGGCGCGTCATCGACTACGCGGGTCCGGCGAATGCGGCGGGAAGCCAGTTCACGCGGATCACGCACTGCCGTGTCATGGGGAGCAATACGGCGTCACCGATCGATACGGATCTCATCGGCCCCACGACGAATTCCTTTATCGACAGCGTGCGCATCGATCATTGCCGACTGGTCGGCGGGCGCTATGCTGTGAACTGGAACACGTTCAGCCTTGTGGACAAAGTGCTGATCGAGGATAACGTGATCACGGGCCAGCAATACGCGGGCGCGCGCTTAAGTCACGGTCATCCAGCGTACACTGTCCGCAACAATGTGATCACGCAGACGGCGACGATCGCCAACGGCCTCAGCCTGTCAGGCCTCGAGGGAGGTGCCGTGCATGGCAACCGGATCACCACCGTGGGCGATGCCCTGTCCCTTTCCAGCTTCGGCACTAGCTTCTATGCGCCGCATGTGTACAACAATACGCTTCGTAGCTCGGCCGGGTCCGGCGTGGTCGTTCAGGGAACCAGCGGCCTCTGGCTCGACCACAACAGCATCAGTGCAACGGTGTACGGGGTCCACTTCTCGTTCGGTACCAACAGTGTCGCTTCGTTCCGCAACAACGCCATCCGGAGCGGCAACTACACCGTGTATCGCCAGACAACGTCCACGAACATCACGTTCGCGAGCCATTGTGCGCTGAAGCGTGCGACAGCCGGTGCGCTGGCTTTCTGGGGAGGTGCGCAGAACACGCTGGCATCCTTGCAGGCCGCATCCGGGAAGTTCGCGTCCTCGGTGGTTGCGGATCCGCTCTTCTTCGATACCACGAACGACCTGCACGCTTACGCGATGGAACTCGACGCGGCCGGAACGCCGATCGCCTTCATCACCGCCGACGTCGATGGCGAGGCCAGGAACCCGGGCACGCCGGACATCGGCGCGGATGAATTCCAGCCGATGCTCTGGAATGAAGCGTTCAACACCTGCGCCGCTGCGGATCCGATCACGAGCACGGGATCCGGCACCGATCAATGGATCTACAAGGACCACAAGGTGGTGGCGCGCTTCAACGACAATGGGCAGAACCTCGGAACGGTGGACCTCGATGTATACGTGAACAACGCCGCTCTGCGCGCAAGCCTCTTCGGTCAGTTCTATATGGACCGCAACTGGCATCTCTCGACCACCAACCCGATCAGCACTTCGGCATCCGTCCGGCTCTTCTTCAGCGGAAATGAGTTCGGCACCTATGCAGGCACCGATCCCGTGGTGGCAGCGATCGCGGATGCCGGTGTGGCCCTGTACGATGGCCCCAGCGAGAATTGCGATCTGCTCGATAACCCCGGAGCGACCAGCTGGACGCCGATCTATCCCGCACCAAGCGGAACGGAACCACGCATCGCATCAAGCGGAGGCACGTCGTGGTATTCCGCCGTGGTGGTCCATGACGGCGAATTGTACATCACCACGATGGGGTTGCCCCTGCCGGTGGAGTTGCTCTATTTCAATGCAGTGCCGGAAAGCGATGTGGTACGGTGCTCATGGGCTACCGGCTCCGAACTCAACAATGACCATTTCAGTGTGGAGCGCAGTGCGGATGGATCCGTGTTCATCGACATCGGCGACATGGATGGCGCTGGGAATTCGCAGGTCACCCATGATTATTTGTTCATTGACGGGTCACCGCTTGGCGGGCTTTCCTATTACCGCCTTCGCCAAACCGACCTTGACGGCACGGAGAAATGGTCCGAGGTTGTTGCGGTGTGGCGTGATGTGCCGAATGAAGAACGGTTCGTGTATCCGAACCCATGCGAAGAGCTGCTCTTCATCAGCGGTGGAGATGGAACGCCGCGACAAGCGAGCATTACCGATGCGGTCGGAAGGATCGTGCTCACAGGATCCTTCGCCGGGACCTTGGATGTCTCCACGCTTTCGGCTGGAACCTATGCCCTGCAAGTGGGAGATGGCCCAGCCTCCGTGAAACTGCGCTTCGTCAAGAACTGATCCTCTGTTGCGGTGTTGGGGCGAACTACTTTCGCCTTGATCAGCGTACGAGGAACGAACGAGCAGCAATGAACGACCAACAAGGACTTTTCGTGAAGATGGCGATCGACGCATGGAGCGGTGAGGTCAAGGCCACCAACGCCCTGCTGGATAAGCTCACCGACGAGCAGTTGATGAACGAAGTCGCGCCTGGCCGGAACCGCGGTATCTATCTCCTCGGCCATCTCACCGCCGTGCATGACCGCATGATGCCCTTGCTACGCTTCCAGGATGCACTGCATCCGGAACTCGACAAGCCGTTCCACGACGAAGCCGATAGGGTGGTGGCCGAGCTGCCTTCCATAGCACAACTCCGTGCACAATGGAAGGAAGTGAACGACACCTTGCTCGATCATATGAAGCGACTTCCCGCTACTGAGTGGTTCACGCGGCACGCCAGCGTTTCCGAAGAGGACTTCGCGAAAGAGCCGCACCGAAACCGGTTGAATGTGGTACTGAGCCGGACGAGCCACCTGGCCTACCATCGCGGGCAGTTGGTGTTGCTGGCGAGCAGGGAATAGCGCAAGAGTCGACAAGCAGTCAGTTTCATGAGGACCTTCTTAGCCCTGACCGCCCGCTCTGGGGCCTTTCTGTCCTGCTTGGTCAGCTTGGATGTCGGTGACGCGTCGTGAGAGGAGCACCTTCGTTCCCATCGACCACTTCCCATTTGACCGACACCATGAGATCCTTCCTGCTAACGATTTCGATGTCCCTGATCATCACAACGGTCCATGCGCAGTCCATCCAATGGATGCGCGACGCCGGTTCCACACCTTTCTCCGCCAACGAGCGCGGCGATGCTGTGGACACCGACACGGATGGCAACGTGTACGTGCTCGGTCACCTGGCCATCGACAGCCAGTTCTCCGGACTTGCCGTTGCTGCCGCCGAGGATGGCTGCCTGGCCAAGTACAACTCCGCCGGCACGGTTCAATGGGTCCACACCTTCGGCGGACCGGGCTTCGTGGATATCCAGGAGGCGGCTGTGAAGGTCTCGACGTTCGACAACGCCGTGTACGTCTGCGGATCGTTGCGGACGCAGATCGCCAACCCCACCGTTGCCTTCGAGGGCATCTCCTTCACCTACGCGGGGAACAGCCGCCACGCCTTTGTGGCGAAGTATGATCTGAACGGGAACATCCAGTGGATGCATCATGGCGGCGGCCCCGGGCTTGGCGCGGGCTTCAATGATCTGGACATCGACGATCAAGGCCGCATCGTCCTGGTCGGCACCGTCGATGGCACCAACGACTTCGACGGCCAGGCGCTGACCTTCGATGGCGGAATACTTGCGCGCTACCTGCCGGATGGCACGCTTACGGATCTCGTCCAGTTGAACGACGTCAGCGCGGTACACCAGGAGGCGACCGCAGTGGAGGTCGCGCCGGGATCCGGGAACATCTATGTAAGTGGTGCTTTCTTCGACAACATCTCGCTGAACGGTTTCGGTGCAAGTGCTCCAACCTTCAGCGTCTACACGTTGAAACTCGATGATGCGCTCACCTGCCAATGGCTCAGACAGGGCGGCGGTAACAGCACCGCTTATGGCTCGTATCCGCGTGGGCTGGCGATCGATGCGGCGGAGAACAGCTACATCACCGGTAACGCGAGCGGCTTGCTGGTGAGCTTTGGTCCGAACAGTTTCATTGGGAACTCGGACTTCGATGATGAGGTGTTCTTAGTGATGTACGACACCGATGGCACACCGCAATGGTTGAAGCGCGGAGGGAGCATCCGCAACGACGAGGCTTTCGACATCATTGCCGATGCGCAGGGCAACACGGTGATCACCGGACTGCTGGGCGGCAACATCGCATTCGCGGACTTCGATGGCATTCAGGTCGACATTGTCAGCCAGAGCAGTCATTGCTTCATTGCGCGCTACGATGCGAACGGCCTGATCACTTACGCTGAACGCATGGGCGGTGGCTCCGATGATGTCGGTTCCGGCCTGGCGCTCGCCAACGACAGCACCTTCTTCCTTACGGGGACCACGTGGGGTTCCACCCCCTGGCTCAATTGGAACTACGTGTCCTGTTGCCTGGACCCGAACCTGTTCATCGCCAAGATCCACGACAGTTTCAACGATCTGAGCACGGCCGTTGTGGAACCCGCTTCTGGACGGATAGGCGTGTACCCCAACCCCTGCACCGATGAACTCTTCGTTGCCGGTGGTAGTTTGAAAGGGGAGCAGGTGCTCGTCCTCGATGCTACGGGTCGTGTGGTTCTGGACCGCGCCGTATGGACAAGCGGGAGCATCGATGTTTCCGCTTTGCCAGCGGGCAGCTACTCGTTTCTGATGACCAACGCATCAGGTCGCCGGGCCGCGCGGTTCATGAAGCAGTAACGCCTCTTTTCGCGCTACGCCATGCCGTCTATCTTCGACCCATGGCAATGAAGACGATCTCCTGGCCCCTCGCCCCCGCCCCCGAATCCAAGGACCACGTCCGCATTGCGCAGGCAGCTTCCGATCAGGGGCGCGTCTAGCGCTCATCATGCGGGCGTTCGCTATAGTGCTCATTGTTATCGGTCTCACTGATGCCTGCGCGCAGCAACCCCTGCGTGTGATCAGCCTCCCCACACTGGACAGCACAATGCTCTGGCATTTCCTCGAGCACACGGGTGGCGGTTATATCCTGAGCACCATGCAGCCGGACCAAGGTGCGTTCGGCAGCACGATGATCATCACGGACGGCCAGGGAGTGCCAGTGGACGCACTGCGGCTCGATGAGCGCATCGTGCGCATGGTGCGCTGTTCTGACGGCGGCTACCTGATGATGGGCGAGGCCCTGATCAAGACCGATGCCGCCTTCAACATCCTGTGGGCGCGAAAGCTCGGGAACCCATTGCCGACACAGTTCCTCGTGGACCTGGCCGAGCATGACGGCCATGCTTATGCGGTGTACAATGTGAAGGCCGCTGAGATCGACCCGTCGTTGTCGTTCTACGATACGTATGCAGCCGTCATCTTCCGGTTCAATACCACCGGCGACCTGGTGGCACAGCAGGTGCTGGCCGATACTGTGTTCGCCTCGTACCGCAAGAACCTCTATCTCTCGAAACCGGTGGCCGGCGATGATGGGGCGCTTTACCTCGCCGTGAATGCGCTGGCGTATTCGGCCTCGGGTACCTGCAACCGGGTGCCCAATGTCATCAAGCTCGATACCGCACTACAGGTTCAGTGGTCGTACCAATATCCCGTTAGCAGCTTCAGCGGTACAGGCGGGCTGGCCCGGCTGGGGAACGGCGATCTTGTCCTGTACGGCACTTACGGCAACAACTTTCCCTATTGTACCTACTTCAAGAGCTATATGGAGCGGATCGACACGGCTGGCAACGTCGTGTTCGCCAAGGGATACCTCCATTCATTCCCTGCAGAGCACCACTCCGGTGCACCACTGGAACAGCTGGACGGAACATTGGTCGTGCCGCGCTCATTCATGGACACAGTGCTCGGCCGCTACGTGCCCTATTTCGACCGGCTCACCGCCGACGGTGAACTCCTGGCTACGGGGGGCTTCGACCGTCCGTTCGCGAACAGTTTCGATGGGATCTTCCAACTGGCCAATGCGGATGGCGGGGACATCGCCGCCTGTAGGATCAACCGACGCGATTCGATCCTTTTCACCCGCTTCGACACCACACTGCTCACCGCATGCCACAGCGTGCCGGTCAGTACCATCGACACCACGCTCGTCGTTACGCCAACGCCCTTCGTTCCGGCCTACCGCTCTTACCCCTTCATCTTTATCGACACCACCTATTCCCAATTCCAGTCCGTGGTGGTCTCTGCGATCGACGGCTGCGACTTCCCGACGGCCAGCTCGCCGGGCCCCGATGAACACCTCGTGATCCACCCCAATCCTTCTTCAGGCATGGTGAACATCCATGCACCATGGGCCATTGAAGAATTGAGCATCACCGATGCCGTCGGCCGGGTCGTGCACCGCTCGAAGCCCGGCGTGGAACAGGTCGCGATCACGCTACTTGCCTCCGGCCT
Source organism: Flavobacteriales bacterium (assembly GCA_016710965.1). Classification (GTDB taxonomy): domain Bacteria; phylum Bacteroidota; class Bacteroidia; order Flavobacteriales_F; family PHOS-HE28; genus PHOS-HE28. The sequence goes on along the minus strand of JADJTW010000016.1, from coordinate 3,451 downwards.
CCATGTGTTGCGGGTGACGGATGGTCGCGGCCGAATCGTGACACGGCGGTTGGTGAAGGAATAGGTTGGCGGCCTCGCCTACCTTCGCTCACCATGGCAAAGAAGACCATCTCCTGGCCCCTCGCCCCCGCCCCCGAATCCAAGGACCACTTCACCCTGAAGAGCGAGTACGACCTCTTCATCGGCGGCAAGTGGGTGAAGCCCAAGAGCGGCAACTACTTCGACACCATCAACCCCGCCAACGAGCAGAAGATCGCGCGCATCGCCGAGGCCAACGCAGCCGATGTGGACGCCGCCGTGAAAGCCGCGCGCAAGGCCTACGACAACGTGTGGAGCAGGATGCCCGCCGCCGAACGCGCCAAGTACATCTACCGCATCGCGCGCCTGCTGCAGGAGAAAGCCCGCCAGTTCGCCGTGGTCGAAAGCATGGACGGCGGCAAGGCCATCCGTGAAAGTCGCGACGTGGACGTGCCGCTCGCCGCCGCGCACTTCTTCTACTACGCCGGTTGGGCCGACAAGCTCGGCTACGCCTTTCCCGGGTAAGTCGCCCAGCGCATTGGGCGTCGCCGGGCAGATCATCCCGTGGAACTTCCCGCTGCTCATGGCCGCGTGGAAGATCGCGCCCGCGCTGGCCTGCGGCAACACCGTGGTGCTGAAGCCCGCCGAGACCACACCGCTCACCTCGCTGCTGCTCGCCGAGCTCATCCAGGAAGCCGAACTGCCCGATGGCGTCGTCAACATCATCACCGGTGCGGGTGCCACGGGCGCGGCGCTCGTCAACCATCCGGGCATCGACAAGATCGCCTTCACCGGCAGCACCGGCGTGGGCAAGCTCATCCAGAAGAGCATCGCGGGCACCGGCAAGAAGGCCACGCTCGAACTCGGCGGCAAGGCGGCCAACATCATCTTCGCCGACGCCACCATCGACCAGGCCGTCGAAGGCATCATCAACGGCATCTACTTCAACCAGGGCCACGTGTGCTGCGCCGGCAGCCGCCTCTTCGTGGAGGAAGGCGTGCACGACGAAGTGATCCGCAAGCTCAAGCACCGCATGCGCTCGCTCGTCGTGGGCGATCCGCTCGACAAGAACACCGACATCGGCGCCATCAACAGCAAGGAGCAGCTCGGCACCATCAACAAATACCTCAAGGTGGGCGTGGCCGATGGCGCGGAGATGTACCAGCCCGCGTGCGAGCTGCCCAGCAAAGGCTTCTGGTGCCGCCCCACGCTCTTCCTCAACGTGGCGCAGAGCGCGCGCATCGCGCAGGAGGAGATCTTCGGCCCCGTGCTCGCCGTGCAGACCTTCCGCACCGTGGACGAGGTGATCCAGAAAGCCAACAACACGCCCTACGGCCTCAGCGCCGGCGTGTGGACGGACAAGGGCTCCAAGATCTTCAACCTCACCAGCAAATTGCGCGCGGGCGTCATCTGGGCCAACACCTACAACAAGTTCGATCCCACCTCACCCTTCGGCGGCTACAAGGAAAGCGGCTACGGCCGCGAAGGCGGCTTGCACGGGTTGAGCGCGTACTTGAATTTGAATTGAGTTTGGGCGTGCCCCCTCGCAAAGCCTCGGGGTCCGGCTTTCCGCTGCAAGTCCGCACTCGTCGTTCCTCCTCGCTTGCGGGCTTTCCGCTTCAATCCGTCACGCAACCCAGCACCGCAGGTGTGCTACCATTCCATATTCACCGACCAACAACTCCCCTACCCCCGCGGCCAAGGCGAACCGACCCCCCTACTTGGCCCCGCAGAGCAAATTGTAGAGAAGCAGAAGATTGTTGACTTCGACATCAAGGAGTTCACCTTGGAGTTGCTGTACCAGAAACACAAAGGTTGAAGAGGATGACACGAACGAGATTTTCCTTCCGTCCTATCAGCGCATGTTTGTTTGGGAGCAACCCGACAGGCCAAGTTTGTCGAGTCGATTCTTCTGGGCCTTCCCATTCCGTACATCTTCGCTGCTGACACCGGTGATGGCCGACTAGAGATTGTTGACGGCTCGCAGCGTTTGCGGACGCTAGTTGGATTCATGGATGACAAGCTCACCTTGGGTCATTTGGAAGTCCTGGACAAGCCTGAACGGTTTCAAGTACTCCAAACTCTCAGCTTCGAGGCAGCGCAAGTTCAAGAACGCAACGATTCGAATGATCGTTCTCACGGACAAGAGCGATGATGATGTTCGCTTCATGATGTTTGAACGCATCAACACAGGTAGCTTATCGTCTCAAGGACATGGAGAAGCGCAAGGGCATCTTCGGCGGAAGTTCATCGACTTGTCTACAATGAATGCTCGAAGAATCCGCTGTTCATAAAGAACACGGTGTTCACCGAGAAGTTGCAGAAGAGGGGGGAGTGAAGCTCAGGAACTCATTACTCGGTTCTTCGCATACTCCGAACGATACACGCAAGTTAAGTCTGGCGTTGACGAGTTCCTGAACGACTTTACTCGGGGAGAAGAACAAGAAGATGAACAAGGCGGCCATGAAGGCGGACTTTGAAGCCATGTTGAAGTTCGTCGATAAGACATTCCCTTACGGCTTCAAGAAGTCACCGACCTCACAGAAGACACCTAGGGTGCGGTTCGACTCCCTCGCTGTCGGCGTTCATCTTGCCCTAAAGCAAAAGCCCGATTTGAAGGTCAAGGACGTGAAGTGGATAGGGAGCCAAGAGTTTGGTAGCATCATCACCAGCGGTGGCCAGAACGCGCCTCGGCGATTAAAGAGCGCATCGAGTATGTGCGCGACAAACTTCTTGGCACCCGATAGCTTCGGCGATGGTCTCTGTCAAGAACGACTTCAACAAGAAGGTTGAGGAGATTGAAGCGTTCTTCAAACTCCTTGATCAATCAGTGAGCGAATCACAAGCTGACCGCGGCCGACAGTGCTGGACGGCAACGGCTCATTCCTTTAGATGAGGATCTTGTCAGGGTGCTGAAGGCCAATTCATTCTTGTTGCTGTATAACCTCATGGAGAGCACAGTTCGACTGACCCTTACATACTTGTACGACGAGGTGACGCGGTCAAACACGAAGTACAAGGATGCAATCGAAGGTGAGACGGGTTTGGGTCAAGTTGAACTACAAGAACTTCAAGGACAGGTCAGCGGACGACATCTATCGGGTCATGATGGAAATCGGAGAGGACCTTATCGCCATTTCCTTCGCCGACGATAAGTCGGTCTCTGGGAACGTGAATCAAGTGCTGATCGCAGAGCATGCTCAGCGTCTGGGCTTCTCCAAGTCCGTGCATAGGGCTGCGGATGGCGGCGGTGCGCTCGATCTAGTTAAACGGAAACGTAACGCACTCGCGCATGGTGATACATCATTCGCGGAATGTGGACGCGAATACACCTATGGCGACCTGCTTGGGACCAAGAAGAAGACCGTAGCATACCTGCGCAGCTTCATGACCAATGTCGAACGCTACATAAGTCGGCGGCATTTCGAAGCCT
>JADJTW010000015.1 GCA_016710965.1 Flavobacteriales bacterium | reverse complement strand
TGGCGTGGTTCGGCAAAGCGCTCTAGGCGTCGAATCGGCAAAGGGCCGCGTCTCCGGTCGCCCTACATCCCATCCCATGAGACTTCTTTCCGCGATCACCGTCTTCCTGTGCTTCTTCGGCCTTCAGGCACAGCCAATCTGCGATGAGCTGAGCGCAGGCTTCAACTACACCGCTTCTGGCAACTCCGTCCAGTTCGCCAATGCCACCACCGGCGCTGGAACGCAGACCACTTACCAATGGACCTTCGGCGATGGCAACATCGCCAATGAGCCCAACCCCTCACACACCTACACGGCAGCGGGGACGTATGAGGTATGCCTGTATGCCGTCAGCATCTATTTCAACGGCGGTGGCAGTCCCACCACGTGCGTGGACACCGCCTGCGCAACGGTCCAAGTAGGCGGCGGCGACCCCTGCGCTGATCTGGTGGCCTGCTTCGAAGCCCAGCAGACTACGGCGAACATCGTGTCCTTCCTGAACTGCACTCAACCCGGCACCAACACTCAATACCTGTGGACATTCGGCGATGGCGGCAGTGGATCTGGTACTTCCCCCACACATACCTATGACCAGCCCGGCACTTACACCGTGTGCGTTACGGCATATTGGAACGGTTGCCTGGATGATTTTTGCGAGACCATCATCGTTCAGGGTCCGAACGACCCGTGCGATGAACTCGAGGCCGGCTTCAGCTACACGACCACGCCGAACGGAACGCAGTTCAGCAACGGCACCATAGGAACAGGCCAATCCACAACATGGTATTGGACCTTCGGCGATGGCGCCTCCAGCAACGATGCCCAGCCCTTCCACACCTACGCGGCACCGGGCACGTATGAGGTTTGCCTTTATGCGATCAGCGTTTACAACACCGGGTCGGGCATTCTGCTCACGTGCGCGGACACCCTTTGTGCTCCCGTTGTGATCGAGGGTGTTAACGACCCCTGCGATGGACTGGACGCGAGCTTCTGGGCCGGCAACAACGGCGGAAACCCCGGTAGCATTTTCTATTCTGCCAGCTCAGGCCTCGGCCCCCATTGGCTGTGGAGCTTCGGCGATGGCACATACTCCGACAACGGACCCCAGGGCACGCACAGCTACATGGCTCCCGGCACGTACGAATTGTGCCTGACGGTATGGGCATGGGTCCCCAGTACGCAAGACACTTGTTCTGAGACCACTTGCCAGACGGTGGTGATCGAGGGTAATGGCAACACCTGCGATGACCTCCTGGTAGAATTCACCTCGAGCACCACTCCCAATGGAACGCAGTTCACCAGTGTTACCGTGGGTGCCGGAGTGCAGACCACGTGGGCCTGGAACTTCGGCGATGGCAGCTCGGGCAGCGGGCCCAATCCGTTCCACAACTACTCCACCCCTGGCACCTACCAGGTGTGCGTTACGGTGACCTCCTTCTATGAAGTGAACGGCCAGTTGATCACCTGCGTGGACGAATACTGCAACGAGGTGGTCATCGGTGGTGGTGGCAACATCTGCGACGAGCTCAATGCCGGCTTCACATGGAACGGCGGTATCAGCGGCGTGCAATTCAGCAACGGCACTACCGGCACCGGCTTCCAGACCACCTGGGCCTGGACTTTCGGTGATGGCGGCACCAGCACCGATGCGCAGCCCTTCCACACCTACACGGCGGCTGGCGTTTACCAGGTGTGCCTGGTGGTCGTGAGCATGTACGAGACCTCGGCTGGCATCATCACCTGCGCCTCCGACTTCTGTGCTGAGGTCGAAGTCTCGGGTGTTGGTCCTTGTAACAGCCTCAACGCTTGCTTTGCTGTGGTGGAGGTGGACAACAACTCGTTCATCTTCGAGAACTGCACCACTCCTTCCACGAACATCCAGTACGTATGGAGCTTCGGCGATGGGACGAGCGAATCCGGAGCGAACGCCGATCACAGCTACGCGGCCCCAGGGACTTATACGGTTTGCCTGACGGCGTACTGGGAGAATTGCATCGATTCCACCTGCGTGACGATAGAAGTGGAGCCGCCGGGCGGTTGTGAGCCATTCGAGATCGATTTCGGTTACGGGGTGCAAGGCAATGCAGTCGTGTTCGAGGCCACCTCCAGTGTGCCGGTCGTTGGCTTCCTCTGGTTCTTCGGGGACGGTGCTGATGGTTCCGGACCCGTCATCACCCACATCTACGAGCCCCCTGGTCCATTCAATGTCTGCCTGGCGGCGTGGTACTGGAACAACAACACGCAGGACACCTGTTGGGCAGAGCATTGCGAACTGGTCTATCCATTCGGGGTGGGCATGGACGAAGTATTCAGCGATGGGGTACGCATCTATCCGATGCCGACGCACGACGCCTTCACGATCGAAGGGCTTACGATCGGAACAGAACTGCGGATCTTCTCACCTGAAGGTCGACTTGTATGGGCACGACGAGCGGTCGCTTCGAGGGAGACAGTAGATGCAGGCGGTCTTGCGCCAGCCGTCTATTCGGTGGAACTGCGCACCGCCTCCGGTAGCCTATGGCGCCGTGTGGCCATCGATTGAATCATCGGCCGCATCGTGGATGAAGCGGTAACCGGGCTTTCCCGAGCGCCCGGTTGTCTCCTCGGCCGTCCCTTCGCGATAAGCCCCGCTGGCGGCGAGCAGGCCTCGCGCCAGCAGGGGTTGCACCACGTGCCCCTTTCGCGCGTATTCAATCGTGCTCGAAGAGGCGGCGTGGTGGGTGGTGCTGGAATCGGATGGCGCTATCGCGGAGCTACATGCTGAACAGGTGCTCGCGACGAACTGCCTGTCGAGACAGGTGACGTAGTACGATGATGAGATACACGAGCACGTACCAGCACCGACGAGCCCACGAAGCAACGCGTCCAGCATGTGAGGTGCTGGGTAGTTGGGGCTATTGCAAACGACGAAGGGGCGGCCCGTAGACCGCCCCTTCGTTCATGAAGTGCGTTGCGGTTAAGCCGCGGCCGCTTCTTCGCGCTTGCCGGGCAGCAGTTGGAAGTTGTTCATCACCACCTCTGTGATGTAGCGCTTGCTGCCATCCTTGGCTTCGTAGCTGCGATGCACCAGGCGCCCTTCCAGCATCACGGGCGATCCTTTACGCAAGAGGCGCTCCACCATCTCGGCCGTCTGCCCCCAAGCCACTACCGTATGCCATTGCGTGTCCGTGACGCGCTCACCGCTGGCGTTGCGGTAGCTATCGTTGGTAGCCACTGAGAGGCGGGCCACTTTGCGCCCTTTGGCGATCTCGCGCACTTCGGGATCGAAACCGAGATTGCCTACCAGGTGTACTTTGTTCTTCAGCGTATTCATGGGAACGGGTTTTAAGGGTTTGACTTTTCGATGTGGGCCCGGTGCTAATGCCGAACTCGGATGCAAACGTTCAGCGGGCCGAGAAGCCGATCCGGTCAATCTCCGTTTGCAGGCGATTACAGCCGTTTGCTGTCATTTGTCGGCCGCTCCTTCAATGAATCCGTCCTCTCGGCCAACCACAAGGCCACGAACTCTATCTTGTAATCATCCATGGGCCCTGGGCAGCATACCATAGGAATGCGTTGTCTTGGGCGTGAAGTGGCTTCTGGTTGCGTGAACTGACCGAACGCGAGCTGGTCAAGGGCTGTCTGGACGGCGAACGCCGTTGTCAGGAAATGCTCTATGACCGCTATGCGCGCCGCATGTATGCGGTGTGCTTGCGCTACGCTCGGCACGAGATGGAAGCCGAAGACATCATGCAAGACGCGTTCATCCGGGTATTCGAGCGGCTCAAGGACTTCCGTATGGAGGGCTCGCTGGAGGGCTGGGTGCGGCGGGTCATGGTTCACACCGCCATCAACCACTACCGTCGCAAGTCCTTCCAGCAGGAGCGATTCGGCTTGGAGCGGCTCCCTGAAGAGCCTGTTGAACCGGACGCCATCGGGCGAATGGGCGAGCGCGAGCTGCTGGGCATGGTTGCATCCCTACCCGAAGGTTACCGTATGGTATTCAACCTGTTCGCGATCGAGGGGTACGACCATGCGGAAATCGCCGACCTGCTCGGATGCGGAGAGAGCACTTCGCGAAGCCAGCTGGCCAAAGCCAGGCGATTATTGCAGGTGAAGATCAACTCGAAGAACAAGCCGGTCTATGCAGGAGCAGCACCCCGTTGACGACCTCTTCCGGGAGGCCTTGCGAGGCTCCGTAAGAACACCTCCGTCGCATGTGCGCGGGTCGGTGCTGGGGGCCGTGCGCTCGCGCAAGAGGCGTGTGGCGTGGCGCAAGCGAAGCGCCCTCGCTGTCCTTGTCCTATTGGTCGGCGCGGGCGGCATGCACGTGATGATGGACCCGGTCGACCAAAGGCCAAGGGTGGCTTCGACTGAATCTGGTAACGGAGCACCGTCCATTACTGAAGCGGGGTTCCCCGCCGTTCCGTTGGCCGAAGCGGTCCGGCCCGAGGCAACGGTTGCACAAGACGGGTACGAGCGGGAGAACCTCCATGGGTCTAGTCCGATAGCACCATCCGAACCAACCGGTGAAGCGAACGACGTGCATTCTGATCGCGGGCAGATCCCAACGGAAACGAGTGACGCCTTGCGTGATGGCTTGGTGCAAATGGTTGAACCGGTCTCGGAAAGCGGTACGATTCCCATCATTCCTGAAGGGTTGCAACCCAGCACAATCGTCGATCATTTCGGCCGCCTTCAGGACGGTACAGACTATGCGATCCGAATGCCTCTGCTTCAAACGGCTCCGACTTCAAGCCGGCTGACCGGGGCTCCAGCGATGGCCCTGGTCGGGTCGTTATCCTCATTGTCGCGCGGCAATTCCTGGCTGGCGATACATGCTTCAGCATACAGCACCGCGCACCACTGGAACGGCACCTCCACGAGGCTTGTGGAGGCGATGAACGGTGCCGAGCATGGCCGGGCAACCGTTTCGATGGGCCTGATGGCCGGTCGCCAGTGGCGGTCGGGCGTTGGAGTTGCCGCAGGTGTGGAAGCTGAGCGCAACGAGCAGGTATTCAGGCATGAGGAGGTCGTGGTGCATGAAGAGGAGTCCGTTGTCGCCAACATGGTCACACTCAACACCATTGTATACAGTATGAGCTATGACACGCTGACCACGCGATTCACCGAACCGATCTCTGCCGAAGGCCGGGACCTGCGTACCTCCGTGCGCGTTCCGATCGAAGTGTACTGGCAGAGCACTGTTCGCCGTTGGGTGTTCGGCGCGCGCACGGGACTCGTGGGTGAATTCACGCATGTTCGGTCTGGGGCGTCCTTGGTGCAAGATGAAGGCGATGGCTCCATCCGCTCGCGCAGCCTTGGGACCAGCGAATTGGCCGCGCGCTATCCAGCCTGCATCCTTGGCATGGCGGGGGTCGATGTCGGTTTCATGCTCGGAGAACGCACAACCTTGCTGGCCACACCGCAATACCAACACGCGTTGGGCGATGGACCCCGCCGTGCGCTTTCTGCGACGCCCGAACGAATCGGCATTCGCTTCCAACTTCTACACACGCTATGAGCGCTCGGCATCCGATCTCCCTCCTGTTGCGCATCACGGCGTTCGCCCTCCTGGCGGGTCGGGGCGCGTCGGCGGGCGCGCAGCTCTTCCGCGACCAGTCGAACGAGCGCGGTGGCGGTCTCATGCAGACCTGCGACAGTTCGATGCATGTCGGGTTCCAAACCACCTTGCTTAATGACTACGCATGCGTCTTCGACCCGGTGGTCGTGCCTGGGCAGACCGTTCCAAGCGACATGGTGTGGAGCTACTACTACAGCAGCAGCTTCCAGCAGGCGTACGGCAACCAACTGCAACTAACAGCCCCGTGGGCCGACCCCTATCCGGTCTGCCTCACCGTGAATGCGTACGACCTGCAAGCGCAGCAACCCTGCAGCACCACGGTCTGCGATATGATCGCGCCGGTCTCCAATGTGATCTGCACCACGCTGGTGGCCGATTTCGAGATCGCGGCGATCGATGGCCAGACGATCACCTTCCAGGACCTTTCCTCTTTCGACGGCATCATACAACAGGCCTTATGGTCCTTCGGCGACGGCGCCTCCACCGCGGGTGTAGCCCCGACCAACACATTCGCTGGCTCGGGCCCATTCGAGGTATGCCTCACGGTCATCTCCGGGCCTCCGTATTACTGCACGACCACCTTGTGCCAATGGCTCTACCTAGGGCCTGGGAACGTGGAATGCGCGGAGCTCGTCGAACAGGGCTACTTGTATTTAGAGTCGGGCAATCTTGTCGGTGTCATCGACACCTCACGAACATCGGGCATGTACAGCAGCATCGATTGGGACTTCGGCGATGGGGCGACCGCATTCGGCAACATGGCCGTTCACCAATACACCTGGCCGGGGGAGTTCCAGTTGTGCGGCACCCTACGCGCGTGGGGCCCTCTTCTGGCGGATACGTGCGTGAGCACTGTTTGCCGTACGGTGGTGCCGCAAGCTGTCAGCGTTCACGAATATGGAGCCGTCAGCTATGCCGCAGGGCCCAACCCGTTCACCGATGAAGTCACCATCACCGGGGTGGGGCTGGACCATGCGGCCATTACCTTGCACGATGCGCTTGGCCGAAGGGTAGGGGTTCGCTATTCGGCCGCCGCATATGACAGGGTCATCGTCGACGTATCGCAGTTGGCGGCCGGCCATTACACCATGCGTATCGAATCGCCACTTCGCACTACGGTGCTCCGGCTCATTAAGCAGTAGCCTCAACGGCGGCCTCTTTCGCCGCGAGCAGGAAGAATTCGGTGAGTACCACTTCGGTGCTGGTGCGCTTCTCTCCTTCCTTCGTCTCATAGCGGCGATGCACGAGGCGGCCCTCCACCAGCAGCCCGCTGCCTTTGTGTACCATGGCAGCCATTCGTTCGGCCTGCTTGCCCCAGACCACCACCGGGTGCCATTGCGTATCGGTCTGCCATTCGCCATCTGCGGTGCGGAATCGTTCGTTCGTGGCCAGGTTCAGCTTCAGCAGATGCTGGCCGCTTTCCAGCTTCTTCAGTTCGGGTTCGTTGCCCAGGTGTCCCATCAATTGCACTGTGTTCCTCATCGTGATCGGTTTTGATTGGTTCTTGTTGCTGCCGGCATTCCCGGCTTTCGGGAGCAAAGCAGGTATATCCCGATAGTCCGAATCGTACGATGGTCGTTTGCAGGCGTTCATAGGTGTTTGCCGCCGTTTGTCTTACGCCTTCTGCCGATAGGCCGATGCTGCTTTCGTCGCTACTTTAGCCGCCCTGCAAAACGGAATACGCACCAGCAATCGACCTGACAATGAGCGGAAAGACGAACAAGATCCTGGTCCCTACGGACTTCACCCGTGTGGCCGACAATGCGATCGGACACGCTATGAAGCTGGCCGCCCACACCAAGGGCGAAGTGTACCTGCTCCATGTGGTTCCCTCGCAGAATGACGTGGAGGACACGCGCCGAAAACTTGAACTGGAAGTGGCTCGGGCCCAAAAGCTCGATGCAAGCGTGCCGGTTCACAAGCTTGTTCGCGTGGGCTCCATCTTCGATGACATCGGCGATGCTGCAGCCGAAATCGACGCGGCCCTCATCGTGATGGGCACTCACGGAATGCGTGGCATGCAATTCCTCACTGGTAGCCGAGCGCTTCGTGTGATCACCAGTTCGAATGTCCCGTTCATCATCGTTCAGGAACGCCCGATCAAAGAGGGCGGATACGATTCCATCGTGGTGCCCCTGGACCTTCACAAGGAGACACGCCAGAAATTGACGGTGGTTGCCGATATGGCCAAGACCTTCCAGAGCCGGGTCCACCTGATCACTCCGAAGGAAGAGGACGAGTTCCTGCACAAGCAGTTGGTGAACCACATCAAGTTCGCCAATCAATACCTCGATGAGCGGGGCATCGCGCATGATGCACCATCGCCGATCAGGACAGCGGCGATTTCGTGGAGGCGGTGGTCAAGCACGCCGTGGCGGTGGACGCCGACTTGATCGCGATCATGAACCTATCACAGGGCAACATCTTTGGTGTGCTGGGGGTTCCCTACGAGCAGGAAGTGATCACCAACGAGGCTCAGATCCCCGTCATGTGCATGAACCCCCGCGAGACTGCGATGGGCGGCGGCTGGACCTTCCAGTAGCGCTCAGGCGCGCATGCCGATCACAAGGATGTCGTCCACTTGCTCGTGGGCGCCGCGCCATGCATTGAATGCATCGTTGAGCAGGTTGCGCTGACGGTCGGCGGGTTGCGGGCTGATCTCCACGAGCAATTCACGGAATCGCCGATACAGGAACTTCTTTCCCTTGGGCCCTCCGAATTGGTCGGCATAGCCATCGGAGAAGATGTATACCATGTCTCCGCTCTGCAAGCGTATGCGATGGTCGGTGAAGGTGTGCCCGGTGAGTTCAAGACTGCCGATGGCGTTCTTATCGGGCGAGAAGGGCAAGACCTGCCCATCGCGCACGATATAGAGCGGGCAGTTCGCTCCAGCGTACTCGAGGACCCCGCGTGCGGGGTCATAGCTGCAGAGCGCCATGTCCATGCCGTCGCGCACCAAGTATTGCTCCCGGTCCTTGTGAAGCGCTTCGTAGGCGATGCGGTTCAGGTCGGCAAGCACCTCGCTGGGCCGTGAGCGGTTGCGCTCCTTCGCGGCCTGGTTCAATCCGTTGTGGCCGATCAGGCTCATGAAGGCGCCCGGCACGCCGTGCCCTGTGCAATCAACGGCGGCGAAGACCACCTTGTCATCGATCCGTTCGAACCAATAGAAGTCGCCGCTTACGATATCCTTGGGGCGGTAGTACACGAAGGTCTCCGGCAGAAGTTCCTTGATCCGACGCTCCGGCGGCAGTATGGACTCTTGCAGTCGTTTCGCATAACGGATGCTGTCGGTCACGTTCTTGTACAGCTCCACCACCTTGCGGCTTTGCCGTTCTACTTCCTCCTTCTGTCGCACCACCTCCTCCGTCCTCTCCACCACCTTCATCTCGAGCACGCGCTCGCGCTGGCCCAGTTCGTCGCGCATCTTCAACAACGCGTGGCCAAGCACATCCTCCTCGCTCAGCGGCTGATACTCCGCCTCGAAATCCCCCGCCGCCACCGAGTGCGAGAAGTCCGTCGTTCGGCGCAGGCCCTCGACCAACGAGGTCAGCGCCTTGCTCATGTCGCCTATCTCATCATTGGTTGTGCGCACCTTGGTGCGTGGGAACACGCCGCGCCCAAGACTGAGGAGCACATGGCGCAGGCGCTGCACAGGAGCGACGATGTCGCGCACGATGACGAACGCCACGACGAGCCCTATGACAACCAGTGCGATGCCCATGTAGAGCACGAAGAACTTCAGCGAGTCGAAGCTCCGGATCATGCCGCCGCCCAATTCTCGACGGCGGGTCTCTTGCAGCCCGAGCAAATGATCCAACTCCGAAAGCACCTTGTTGGTCTGCTGGTCCAATGGCCCGCCTTCTTCGGCCAGGTCGTTCCTCACCATATGCACGAAGGGGTCGCGATAGCTCTCCAGTGATGGCAGCATCGTTTTGATCTGATCATGCAACTCGAAGAGCGCATCTAGCTCGGCCGTGACGCGGTTCATGAGCGCCACTTCATCGTGGTCCCAATAGGCCATGAGCGTGTCCAGCCGATCCAGCAGGCGCGGCAGCTCCTGGGTGGTGATCTCCACCAGCTCTGTCTTTTCCGGCGCATCGGCGCGGCTTTCCAGTAGCGCCCAATGCTTGATGAGCATGTGCGAGCTCACCGAGAGATTGCGCAGGCGCACAAGCGCATCCACCGAGGGCGAGTACACCTGGTTGATCTCCTCATTGATGCTTCGACTGCGTTCAAGCGTGCGGTTGGTGAGCACCACCACCAGCAACGCGAAGAAGATGAACAGGCCGAAGCCCATCCCGATCTTCCTTCCGATGGTCATGCGCATGGCCATGGGATCAACGGTCTTCGCCGGGCGGCAGCAATTCGAACAGTTGACGGAACTTCTCGGAGTTCCCCTCATCCTGCAGGCTGTAATAGATGCCCTCGAGCCCGAGCAGGGTCTCTCGCCGGGTGGGGTTCATGTCGTGCGCTTTGAGCATGTACGGCAATGCCAGGTTGAAGTACTCGCGTGCTGCTTCCTGGATCTGCTGGATGCTCGGGATGTCGTCGTCGGCCTTGATCGCCCGTATGCGATGCACGCCCAGGTTGTAGTATAGCGTGGCGAGGTTGTAGTGCGCACCATAGTTCTCGGCATCGATCGCCAGCACGGCCTTATAGGCGTCCACGGCCTCCTCGAACCACTGCAATTGCGTGCGGTCCTGGTTGAAGCGTTTCGTATAGACCGTGCCCAATGCATTGGAGAATTCTGCTTCCCTTATGCGCAGGTCTGCGTCGGGGTCGCGCAGCAGTACGGCGGCTTTGTATTTGGCGAAGAGCGCCGTTGCTCGCACCTCATCACCGTCGTTGAGGGCTTTCGCTGCTTCGTTGAAGCAGGAACGCGCCAGGTAGTCGTAGGCCTGAGTGGCATTTTCGGCGTAGGTGGAGTCCTTGTCCAAGCGGAGGCATGTGAACAGGCTCCCAAGGGCCTCGTCGCGTGATCGGTCTCCTTCAGCCGCCGTTGCTGCGACCTTGAAGAGGTCCTTGTACACGAAGCCCCGCAAGAGCCATGCTTCGGGGTTCTCCTTGTGCGCGGGCATGGTAACGGCTTCGTCGATGAGGGCGCGTGCTTGTCCCAATTCGCCTGCCTGGTAGCGCCGCAACGCCTCCACGAGGGGGTCCTGAGCTCGTACCAGCGGTCCCGCCAGCAGCGTCAAGAGGGCTATGAGCAAGCGGCGCTTCATTCTTCCACGCGGTGCGCAAGGTTCTTCAATGTAAGCCCCACCACCAGGCCGTGCCTCTTGGCATTGGCCATGCTCAGCTCGTACTTCAGCAGGTTGTCAACCTTCACGAAGTTCACCACGGAGCCGTCTTCAAGAGCGCCGGCATACTCGGTGATCACCATGGTGGGCTGGTCCTTCATGCGCTTGTAGATCTCCGGCAACAGCGCGAGATCGCTCTTGCCTACGAAGAGCAAGTGGCACCGCTCCACCTCCGCAGAGCGCGGCAGCTTGCGCACCTCGATCGGCTGCTTGCCGATGGTGCGTGTACTGTACTGCTTGATGAGCTCCTGGTATAGGTTCGCTCCGCCGATAACGCCGATGATGAAGTTGCCGCTGCGCATGGTGGGGTCCTTCCATTCCACCAGCTTCGCGATGTTATACAGGTAGTTCGCCTGCAAGATGGCCGTAGTATCCTTTTCCGCATCGCGCTGTGGCGTTGCGGCGACGCACAAGAGCAGCGGCAAGACCAGAAGTACGCGTTGGATCCTGCCAAGGGACAGCACTGTGCCTATAGATTTGGCGGCGCTCTTCGCCGATCCCATGCCGAACCTCTTCACCACAAGGCAAAGTATCGGCCTGCTCTGGCTGCGAACCGCAGTGGCGCTGCTCATCTGTCAACACGATCCTGTTGACGCTACTGCACAAGCGTTCGACGCATTCGGTTTCGACCGCGCGGTGCAGCAGGAGGCCATGGGCTACCAATGGTTGCGCTGGAGCTCGGAACATATCGGACACCGCCTCACGGGCAGCGCGCAAGGCGCCCGGGCCGAAGACCTTGCCGATAGCCTTTTCCGCGCGAGCGCGCTGCCCGTTGTTTCTCGTTTTCCCTTCGCCGCGCAGGCTTGGTCGCGAGGAACCATACAGCTAACGGTCAATGACCCCACCGGCGCTTGGCATGTACAGGCTGTTGCGCTCGCGAACACGCCACTTGAGGCATTGGTCGAGGCGCCTATCGTGGATGCAGGCAACGGATTGCCTGCCGACCTCGATTCTGTGGGCGATCGCGCAAAAGGGGCGGCCCTGCTCGTCAACCTAGGCCTCATCGGCGCTCCAGAGGGCGCGCGGAACCTGCACCGTAGCGAGAAGGCGGCTCTTGCCATGGGTCGTGGCGCTGCGCTGCTCTTATTCGTCAATCATGTCGAAGGGCACATCCTGCTTACCGGCACGGCATCGATCGATGGGGCATTGATACCGGTACCGGCCGCGTCCATTGCCACGGAGGACGGGAAGGCGCTGCGCGAGCGCCTGGTGAGAGGCGAACAGTTGACCGCCCGACTGGCCATGGGTAACCAAAGCCGCAGGGTAAGCGCGAACAACATCATTGCCGAGATCCCTGGTGCTCGCGTACCCGAGGAAGTGATCCTGATCGGAGGCCACTTGGATTGCTGGGACCTGGCCACCGGCGCCACGGACAATGGGCTCGGCTCATTCTCCATACTCGACCTCGCACGGGCGATGTCCGCGATGGAGGTGCGGCCTGAACGTACAGTGCGATTCGTCCTCTTCATGGGGGAAGAACAGGGCTTGCTCGGTTCGCGTGCGCTGGTGGATGAGTATGCAAGGAGCGGCGAGCTCGCACATGTCAAGTGCATGATCAACCTGGACATGAGCGGCCACCCGCAAGGCTTCGGCATCGCCGGGCCGCAAGGCTGGGGCGACTTGGTCGCACGAATCTCAAAGGAGATAGCCCTTGTCGACAGTGCGGCATTCGCAGGCACCATGAGCGAAGAGGTCTGGCTCCACAGCGACCACCAGCCCTTCCTCTTGCGCGGCGTTCCGGTGATCTATCCGCTGAGCGACCTGGGCAAGCACGTTTACGGCTGCTACCACAGCAGTTGTGACGATATCCATCTGGTCGACCCTCAGGCGATGGTGGATAACGTCCGCTTCGTTGGCCAGCTCGTCTATCGCCTGGCTTCGAGCCAAGCGCTTCCTCCGCACTTCACCGAGGAATCCCTGCGTGCTCGCTTGATCGATGCGGGCCTCGAACAGCCGCTCCGTATCGGTGGTGATTGGCCGTGGTGAACTACGCGCCTTTCTTCTGGTCGGCGGGCGCGCTGCTCATCCCTTCGAGGTCTCGATCGAAAAGATAGAGGCCGCCCTTGTCGTTTCCGATCAGGTTCAGCTTGTCGATCAATGTGCGCGCTAGCGCTTCTTCTTCGATCTGCTCACCTACATACCACTGCATGAAGTTGTGCGTGGTATAGTCCTTCTCCTTCAAGCAGAGGTCCACAACCTTATTGATCTCGTTGGTCACCTTCGTCTCGTGCTCGAAGAGGGTCTTGAAGATATCCGTGATATTGCTGTAGTTCGTGCCTGGTTGCTTCAGGGCGGAAATCACTGCACGGCCGCCCCGCTCGTTGATGAACTTCACGAGCTTGAGCATGTGCAGTCGTTCCTCGTCGCTGTGCCGGTAGAGGAAGGCGGCTGTTCCGCTAAGGCCCTGGTTCTCGGCCCACGAGGCCATCGCGAGGTATGCCTGGCTGCTCATCGCCTCAATGGCCACCTGGCCGTTCAATGCGGCTTCGATCTTCTTGGAAAGCATGATGGTGGGTCTGTTGTGTCAAAAGTAACGCGCCACGAGAGGCGTCGCCTCACCGCTTGTTGAAGTTGTTCATGGCGCTCGCCACGCCCAACAGACCGAACTGGAGCACCGCCTTCGCTGCCAGTTCGATGCGTTCAGCCAATGTCTTGCGCTCCTCTTCGCTCCACGCGCCCAACACGTAATCGCTCTGGCGTCCCCGCGCGAAATCGCTTCCGATACCGAATCGCAAGCGCGGGAAATCCTCCGTTCCAATAAGTTCGATGATGCTCGATAGCCCATTGTGCCCGCCTGCTCCCCCTTTCGACCGGATGCGGATCGCGCCGAAAGGAATGGCGATGTCATCGGCAATCACCAGCACGCGTTCCGCAGGGATTCCTTCTTGCTCCATCCAGTAGCGAACAGCCTTGCCGCTCAGGTTCATGAAAGTGCTGGGCTTGATGAGGATGAATGATCTGCCCTTGTGGCGAAACTCCGTGCGATCGCCAAAGCGCTCCGGTCCGAATCTTACTCCAGCGGAGGATGCGAGATGGTCCAGCACTTGGAAGCCGACGTTGTGCCGCGTATCTGCGTACTCCGCACCGGGATTGCCAAGGCCTACGATGAGGAATTTCATGAGCGATGCAAAAGAAACGAGCCCCCGACCAAGTCGGGGGCCCGTTCATGGGGTCTGTGAAAAGAAGCCCTATTTCTTCGCAGCGGGCTTGGCGTCTGCGGCGGGCTTGGCGTCCGCGCCGGGCTTGGCGGCATCGCCTGCGGCAGGTGTCGCCCCAGCAACGGCGGGTGCGCCTGGAACGGCTGCCGCTGCGGTGGTTGCTGCCACTTCCTCCACCTTCTTCGGCACCTTCACAGTGGCGATCACGTCCGTAGGGCGCTCAAGGATGGTGAGGCCGTCGAGCTTCAGGTCGCTCACGTGGAAGCTCTGGTTGAGCTTCAGCTCGCTCACATCCACATCGATGTGCGCGGGGATGTGAGCGGGGAGCCCCTTCACCAACAGTTTACGCATGGTCTGGTTCAGCTTGCCGCCCTCGCGCACGCCGGGGGCTTGGCCCTTGAGGCGGAGGGAAAGCAGCGCGCGGGTTTCGCGGTCGGTCTTGATCTCCATGAAATCGACATGGATGACCATATCGCTCACAGGATGGAACTGCTTCTGATGCACCAGGGCCAGGGTCTTGTTGCCGTTGATGTCCAATTCGATGCTGCTGACCTCTGGCGTGAAGACCACCTTGCGAAGGGCGGCCTCTTCCACGCTGAAGTGCACTGTGCTGCTTCCGCCGTAGAGGACGCAAGGAACGCGCTTGGCCCGGCGCAATTGGGTGGCATTCTTGGTTCCGATGTGGTCGCGGACCGTGCCGCTGAGCGCTATGGTGTTCATGTGAACGGGTGTTAGGCGATGATGAAATGGCTGCTGATGCTCTCGTGGCTGCGCACGCGGCGAATGACGTCGGCGAACAGTTGCGAAACGGAAAGCACTTTGATCTTGCTGGTCTGGGCCTGCTTCTGCGGCCCGAGCGGGATGGTGTCGGTGACAATGAGCTCGGTGAGCGTGCTGCGTTCGATGCGCTCGCAGGCATCGCCACTGAGCACAGCGTGGGTGCAAACCGCGCGCACGCTCAATGCGCCCAGGTCGGTCATCATGTCGGCGGCCTTGGTGAGCGTGCCGGCGGTATCGATCATATCGTCCACCAGTACCACGTTCTTGCCCTTCACGTCACCGATCACCGTCATGCGCTCGATCTGGTTGGCCACTTTGCGCTGCTTGTAGCAGATGGCCATGTCGCAACCCAGGTGCTTGCTGTAAGCGTTGGCGCGCTTGGTGCCGCCAGTATCGGGCGCGGCCATCACCAAGTCCTCCAGCCCAAGCTCTTTGATGTGAGGGAGGAAGATGCTGCTGGCGAAAAGGTGATCCACTGGCACTTCGAAGAATCCCTGGATCTGATCGGCATGCAGGTCCATGGTCATCACACGATCCACGCCCGCAGCGGTGAGCATGTTGGCCACCAGCTTGGCACCTATGCTTACACGAGGCTTGTCTTTGCGGTCCTGGCGGGCGAAGCCGAAGTAGGGCATCACGGCCACGATGCGCTTGGCGCTGGCGCGCTTGGCGGCATCCACCATCATAAGCAGCTCGAACAGATTGTCGCTCGGAGGGAAGGTGCTCTGGACGATGAAGACCAGGTCGCCGCACACCGTCTCCTCAAAGCTGGGCTGGAACTCGCCATCGCTGAAACGGCTCACCGTTACCTCGCCCAAGCGTTCACCGCTCACTGCGGCAATCTGCTCGGCCAAGTACCGGGTGGCGGTACCGCTGAAGATCTTGGCGCTTTCCAACATGGATGACAGGGCTCGGAAACGGGCCGCAAATGTAGAGATCCCCCCGGGGTTATCAACGCCTGTTGATAGTCCCGCGCAAGAGGTCACGGCTATCTTGGCGCGCCTATTCGGGGGATTCCCGCCCCTTCGCCCCCATGCCCAGGTCTCACCCCTCTCCCGGCCAGCTCGCCCAGGAAGTGCTGGCCGCCGTGAGGCAGGCCGGGCACGCCGGTATCACCAGCCAGCAACTGGCATTGCAGTTGGGCTTCAAGGACAAGAGCCATAGGTACATGCTCTTCGATGCCATCGACAGCTTGCTGGACGAAGGACGTATCCAAAGCGGCAAGAAAGGCCGGTACACGGCCCAGGGCGGTCGCGACGCCGTGGAGGGCGTCATCAGCATCATTGCCAGCGGTGCCGGATACGTGCGCGTTGAGGGGGGGGCGGAGGATGTGTTCGTTCACATGCGCAATGTGGGCATGGCTCTGCATGGCGACCGTGTACAGATAAAGGTGATGGGGGGTCGCGGTTCGCGAGCCGAGGGCAAGGTGCTCGAGGTGCTCCAGCGTCGACGCAAGGAATTCGTGGGCACTATCCAGAAGCACCAAGGACGCCTGGTGCTGGTGGCCGACGACCAGCGCATACAAAAGCCCTTCTTCATTCCACCGCATGAGAGCCTGAATGGACGAGAAGGAGACAAGGCCATTATTGAGCTTGGCGAATGGAAGAATGACAGGGACCTGCCTCGCGGCAAGGTGGTGCGCATTCTAGGCAGGGCTGGCGAGCACCATGTTGAGATGCACGCGATACTCGCGGAATTCGGCCTTCCGCTCGAGTTTCCGGAGGGCGTGGTGAAGGCTTCCGAGGAGATCGCGAATGGCGTGACAGATGCCGAGATCGCCAAGCGCCGCGATGTGCGCAGCATTCCCACCATCACCATCGACCCCGATGACGCCAAGGACCTGGACGATGCGCTGAGCGTGCGCAAGCTGGGCAACGGCAACTGGGAGGTGGGCGTTCACATTGCCGACGTGAGCCACTATGTTCGGCCGCGCAGTATCATAGACATGGAGGCGGCGAACCGCGCAACCAGCGTCTATCTCGTGGACCGCGTGGTGCCTATGCTGCCCGAGAAGCTGAGCAACGATCTGTGTTCGCTCAATCCGCATACCGACAAGCTCAGCTTCAGCGCCATTTTCGAGCTGGATGAAAAGGCGCATGTCGTGAATGAGTGGTTCGGCCGCACAGCAATGCGTTCGCAACGACGATTCGCATATGCCGAAGCGCAAGCGATCATAGATGGCGGCGAGGGAGACTTCAAGAACGAAGTGCTCACGCTGCATCGTCTCGCACAGGTGCTGCGCAGAGAGCGCATCGCCAACGGGGCGCTGGAGATCGGGGGCAACGAAGTGAAGTTCAGGCTGGACGAGAAGGGTGCGCCGATCGGTGTGTACGAGAAGGTGATGGGCCCGGCGAACTGGCTGATCGAAGAGTTCATGCTGCTCGCGAACAAGCGCGTGGCTGCTTGGGTGGGGAAACAGAAGAAGGGCGGGGTGCCGCCGTTCGTGTATCGTGTCCACGACCTGCCCGACCCGGAAAAGGTGGAGCAGTTGCGCGCTCTAGCCAAGAGCTTCGGCCATTCCCTGGCGATGGCGAAGGGCGAGGACCTGCCCCATGCCATCAACCGGTTGCTGCACGATGTGAAGGGGAAAGAAGAAGAGAATGTGATAAAGCAGGTTGCTATTCGCAGCATGGCGAAGGCCATTTACAGCACGGAGAACATCGGGCACTATGGGTTGGCGTTCGAGCACTATACGCACTTCACCTCCCCTATCCGGCGCTATCCCGATCTATTGGTGCATCGCGCGCTGGCGCATTACCTGGCCGGTGGCGCACACCTTGATGCCGACGCGTTGGACCTGAGCTGCAAGCACAGCTCGCGCATGGAAAAGCAGGCGGCCGATGCCGAGCGCGCAAGCATCCGCTATAAACAGGCCGAGTACTTGCTGGCGCGCATCGGGCAAAGCTTTGAGGGCATCATCAGCGGGTTGACGAACTGGGGGGTGTACGTGGAGCTGCGGGAGAACAGGTGCGAGGGCATGATCGGCCTTCGTGAGCTGCCTGGGGACCTGTATCGTTTCGACCAGGACCACTACTGCGTAGTGGGCCAGCGCACAGGCCGGAGGTTCCGCCTGGGCGATGAACTGATGGTCACCGTTAAGGCCGTGGACATGGACCGGCGCACCGTGGATTTCGCGCTCTTCGAGGACCGCGCACCGGTGACCACGTCGGGAAAGTTCGTGCGCAAGCACGCGGGCAAGAAGAAGCCCGGTCGACGCTGATCGACCGGGCTTGGTTGTCGTTCGTGTGCGCTAAACCAGATTAAGGCGCTTGGCCAGGTCGTCCTTGTAGCTTCCCCCGATAGGGATCACCTTCTTGTCGTTCTCCAGGATCAGGTTGGGCTGTTCAATCGCCGTGATCTTGTCCACGCGCACGATGAAACTGCGGTGAACGCGGATGAACTCGGCCTCGGGCAGCTTGGCTTCGATGTCCTTCATGGTGCTATGCACCGTGTATCGCGTATTCAGGGTATTGATGACCACGTAGTCCTTGAGCGCTTCAATGAAGTAGATGTCGCTGGTCTTGAGCTTCACCAGGCGGCTGTTGCTCTTCACGAAAAGGATGTCCTTGCCGCTCTCCTTGCTCTCGACGAGCGCGTACAACAAGTCGCGCTCCTTCAGCACTTCGGTCTCCTTCTTGTGCTTGTACAGCGCCATTTCGATCGAGGTGTGGATGTCGATCTCCTTGAACGGCTTGATGATGTATCCGTAGGGCTGGGTCACCTTCGCCTTCGCCAGCGTATTCTCGTCTGCGTAAGCGGTAAGGAAGATCACCGGAATGTTCGTGGTTCGCCGAATGCTGTCCGCCGCCTCGATCCCGTTCATCTCGCCCTTGAGCATGATGTCCATCAGGATGATGTCGGGCATGTGCTCGGTGGCCAGGGCCACGGCCTGCTCACCGGTGCTTGCTGCGCCGACCACGTTGTAGCCCAGCTTCTTCAAGCTGTGCTGGATGTCCTTGCTCACAATGCTTTCATCCTCCACCACGAGGACGTTCGTCTGCGCCATGTCCGATGTTGTTCTTAAGACGTTCAAAAGTAAGCAAATAGGTCACCCCTGGTGGGCCGCCGCGATCAATGCGGCCATCCAGTTGGCCCGTGAGCATGCTCACAAGCTCCAGTCCCAGGCTGTTCTCACGACGCGCTTCCGCAGCCGCATCCATGCCAACGCCGTCGTCGGCAACCCGTATGCGGACCTCGCCCTCCGAGGCTGCCAAGCCAACTCGCACTTTACCTCCGCCATCATCGGGGTAGGCATGCTTGAGCGCGTTGCTGATGAGTTCATTGAGGATGAGCCCGCACGGGATCGCTTGGTCCAGCACGAGGTACACGCGCTCTTGCGGAATGTCGAGCTCCAATTCAATGCGCCCACTGAGGCTGTAGCTCATGACAAGGTTCCGCGCCAGCCCATCGATGTAGCTGTTCATGTCGATGAGGCTGAATTGCTTGGTCTGGTAGAGGCTCTCGTGGATGAGCGACATGCTGCGGATGCGGTCGCGGCTGTGGTGCAGGATTTCCTTCAGCCGCGGATCGTCGTCGACCTTGCCGCTTTGCAGGTTCATAATGCTGCTGATCACTTGCAGGTTGTTCTTCACCCGATGATGCACCTCTTTGAGCAGGACCTCCTTCTCCGACAGGCTCTGTTCCAACTCGCGTTGCGAGCGCACGCGGTCGGTGATGCCGTATGCCAGGCAGGAGATCTCCTGCACGCGGCCGTTGACGATGATCGGGTTGAGGAAGTTCTCCACCCACGCGGGCTGTCCATGCAGGTCGATGAGCTCGACCTCGAATTGCTGCGGCCTTCCCCGCAGCGCATTCGCGTAATGCAGAAGCAGTTCTTTGGCGCGCTCAGGTGCCACTCGCGCCGCCATGCGGTCGGCAAAGTGATCCCCGACCTTGAAGGCGATACCATGCACGCTTTCGATGGAGGAAAGAAAGTGCTCGTTGCAGGAGGTGATCCGCATCTCTTTGTCGAGCGTCCAGATCATCATGTTGGCCGAGCTCTCGAAGATGGCCTTGAGGCGTGCCGCTTGCGCGCGCACTGTATCCTCGGCCTCCTTCTGCTCGGTGATCTCGTGCCCCACGCCGAATACCTCGGTTACTCGGCCATCAGCATTCAGGACGGGGCTGAGGAAGACCTCATTGCAAACACGATGTCCGTTCTTGTCGAGCAGGTCCGTTTCGAATCGGATCGGCTTGCCTGAGAATGCTTCCGCATACTTCCGGGTCCAGAAGTCGTGGTAGTCACCGCTGGCGAAACGTTGCTTTGGACGCGTGGGGTCGGTGCTGATCTCCGGCCGCACTCCGTGCAGGCGTTCGATCATGTCGGAGTAGCCCTTGTTGTATGAGGTAAGCCGTACTTCGGGATCCACGGTCCAGAACATGTGTTCGCTGCTCTCGAAGAGGGCGCGCAGCTTGGCCTCGTGCTCTTCGATCCGTTTTCGCGTATCGACCACAAGCGAGATGTCCCTCAGGATGCTGCGCGTTGCGGCGGGCTTGCCCTCGCTGCGGCGCAGGTTCGCAGCGCCCTCTACAGCGATCGCGCGGCCGTCCTTGGCACGGAACAGGGTTCGGATGGGACCCGGGTCCTTCCCTTCCAGCACCTGTGAGAAATAGGCCTTGCACGCCGCGGCCTCCTTGGGATGCACGACATCTGAAATGGAAAGCTCGGCGACCTCTTCCGCTGTATAGCCCAGGGTCCGCCGCCAAGCGTCGTTCACGTACTCGAAACGGCCCTCGGTATCCACGCTTTGTATAAGGTCCGTGGCATTCTCGAAGAGGTCGCGGTATCGCTCCTCGCTCGCGCGCAATGCCTCTTGGTCACGCTTCATGCGCGTGATGTCGCGGGAGACGCCCATCGCTCCGATCGGCGTTCCGCTCTCGTCGAAGAGCCGCGATGCGGCCAGGAAGGAAGTGAACTCGTTGCCGAACTTGTCCACATTGCGCACTTCGCCCGTGTACACGCCATGGGTTTCCAGTTCGACCTGCACGCGTGCGTATTCCGTTGGGTCGGCATACAGCTTCCGGGTGTCGGTGCCGATGACCTCTTCGGCTTCGAATCCGAACCGAAGGGTTGCTGCTGGATTGTATTCGGTGATGAGGCCTTCCGAATCAGCGGCCATGATCATGTCGAGCGAACTGTCGATGAGGTTGCGCGCGAAGCGACGCGAACGCCTGAGCGCCTCCTGCGTGCGACGGTGCTCTGCGATCTCCTCGCGCAGTACCTGGTTCACCTCTTCGGCCATCTGCAAGCGAACCCGCTCACGGATCAAGTGCTGCTGCGCAGTGTGGTCCTGGAGCGTGACTTGCACAGCGGCGACACCGTCGTGCATGGAAGGACCGCAACTGAAGAGCAGTTCTCGTTCCGGCTGTAGAAACGGGCGGGCCCGTACCGCGGCGTCCGTTGGTCCAACGAGCGCGATGGCGCTCTTGACCGCCCCATGGTCATCGGGATGGAAAAGAGGGACAAGCTCGCGCCCTAGCACAGGGCCGCCAAGCATTTGCTCGGCCGCCGGGTTCGCATATCGCACGCGTCCATCCGCGACCAATATCAGCCCGTCGCGTATCCGCTCTACCAAGCTCTTGTAGCTGGCCATCAGCGCTTGTTGCTCTGCTTGCGCATGCCTGATGGAAGTGATGTCTATGAGCGTGCCCTGAACGGTGGCCACCCGACCGGCTCCCTCATCGAGGAAGACATTCTCCAATACATACACCTCCCGGCCGCTGTTGTGTTTAAGGCGCACTTCGAAATTGATCAGCCTCTTCTCCTTCGAGAGGTTTCGGATGAAGTGGTCGCGTTCTTCCGGTGAATGATAGAGTTCATGGGCGCTGTGGCCCAACAGCTCCTTCCGGTTGGCGAAGCCGAGAATCATGGCCATGGCATCGTTGCATTCCAGGAAGCGACCGTCGATAGTCGTCCGGAAAACACCGGCCAGGTTGCGGCTTACCAAGTCATCATACTGGCGCTTGAGCTCCAAGTATGCCTTCGCCAGCTCGGCACCTGCGTCCACTTGCATGGGTCGAACTTAAAACCTTGGGGGCGCGCTATGGCTGGTCGGCTCCGGCTTCATATGGAGGTGGAATGCGAGTTCCATCCACTCGGATTTCAGCACCATCGCGGTACTTGATGACAAGCACGATGTTGCCATCGGGGTCAAAATGCGTGAAGTCTCCCTGTTCCAGGCCTGCCGCGTACCGGCCTTCGAGCTTGGTTTGCCCATTCGGCCAATACCACTTGTGCTTGCCGGTCAGCTCACCATCCACGAAGGATCCCGTGGAGTACTTCCTTCCGTTTTCATAGGTGCATACCCAGGCGCCATCCTTGAGGCCTCCCTTGTATGCGCCTTCTTCGCGATGGTCGCCGACATCGTAGAGCCACTTGCCCTCTTTCAGTCCATCGATGTACTCGCCCTTCGTGATGGTCTTGCCCTGCTCATCCATCTCGATCGAGGCGCCGTCCTCCTTGCCCTTGCGGTACAGCTCTTCACGGTGAAGTGCGCCTGATTCGTAGAACCACTGCCAAGTGCCTTGCGCAAGTCCGTTCTGATACTTGCCCCTCTGTTCCACCTTGCCGCTACGGTGATAGAAAGACCATTCGCCCTCCTTCTTTCCCTCCTTGTACGCCCCTTCTGCGCGCTTCTCACCGGTGACATAGTACTCCGCCCACGCCCCTTCCATCACACCCAGCTCGTTTACCATGCCCGTGCTGATGAGCTGGTCGCCTTGGTAGATCTTGGCGGAGGCGATCGTACCGTCCAGGTTGAACTCCTTGAACAAGCCTTCGCGCCTGCCACCGCGCGAGTAACTGCCTATGGAAGCAACCCTGCCGTTCGGATGGAACGTTCGCTTGATCTCTACGGTAAGTGTCTCCTGCGCCCGTTCATCAACAACGCCTCCATCATATTTGATCAGCTCTTTCAGGTTACCCTGCGCATCATACTCCTTGTAGATCCCTTGTCGACGGTCATCAACGAAGTTCACCTCCCACCGCACCTTGCCATTCGGATGGAACTCCTTCCAAGGGCCCTGCCTCATGCCCATGGCATCGATCCGGTTGATCTCCTCGCGCTTACGCAGCATGCCTGCGCCGTAGGTGAGCAACGCGACTACGCGACCATCTTCTGCATACTCAGTGCCTCGTCCTTCTTCCTTGCCGGCCTTGAAGGGTATATCACGATAGCGCACTCCATTCGGATGGAAGTAATACGACATTCCCTCGCGCAGGTCAGCGACATATGTTTCCATGCTCAACACCACTCCCGTGGAATCGAATCGCCGCGAAGGACCTTCCTTCTTGTCATCGCGATACCATATTTCCGTCTGCAAGCGGCCATCAGAGGAATAGAACCGCCACAAACTATCCAGCATGAATTGCTTGCGGCCCCCTTCTGAACGGATCGTGCCATCTTCGAAATACGTCTTCCACCAACCTTCGGGCTTTCCGTTCACCAGATATCCTTCGCTGCTGAGATTGCCATTGGCATGAAAGTACTGCTTGTATCCATCCTCCGATTGCGCCTGTGCAGAACAAATCAGAAACAACGAAACCAGGCAATTCACCCCTCTCTTCATCAGATATTCTTATTAGATATTGATATAGTAATAGTATGTGCTGTTCATATGGTTGATGGTGCTAGGAGAAAAAGCTTGCAAATAGGAGTTATCAAAGTTAGTCCACCATGAACTAACAACCAGTGCGTGTCGGCATATGCACCAAATCCAAGCCAGGCATCAGTAAATCCCGACGTATGAACGATCGTGAATTATCCAATTGAGCAGGACTTGTGAGCAGAACGTGGCCCGCTTTCGGCCAGAAGACGGTTGGATCGACGTGAAGAATAATGGAGAAATATCCCCTAAGGAGACAATCTGACATCAATAGCCCCAGAGGATGTTGATGGCCACGAAAGAATCAGCTCTTATCAACGATCATTCGGCTTGTTCAACGATCCGATCGTGGATGAAAATACCATTGGCGCGCGGGTATCTTTGGCACATGCTGAAACGGGTGATCATCGGCTGTGACCACGCTGGCTATAACCTCAAAGAGAGCATCAAGGCCCACTTGTCCGCAGGGGACCTGGAGGTGGTGGACAAGGGTGCCTTTTCAGAGCAAAGCGTGGACTATCCCGACTTCGCCCATGATGTTGCCAAGAGCGTTTCTGGCGATGCTGAAGCACTTGGAGTTCTGGTATGCGGCAGCGGAAATGGGGTGAACATCACGGCCAACAAGCACCAGGGGATAAGGGCAGCGCTGGCATGGACACCCGCCGTTGCCGCTCTCGCCCGGGAACACAACAACGCGAACGTGGTATCACTCCCGGCACGGTTCATCAGTTCACAAGACGGCCTCGATATCGTGGACGCTTTCTTGACAGCCCGCTTCGAGGGAGGGCGTCACGAGCGAAGGGTGAAGAAGATAGACCAAGTTTGCTGAGCCGATGGGACCAAGGCCGATTCTCCTAGTTACCCTTCTCACTATACCCTTTCCTATCCTGTTGGCCCAGGCCGACACGCTCGCGGCGCATTTTGCCTGGGGCATCACACAGGAGGAGCTTCGGTCGCACTTGCTCGTGCTCGCAAGTGATGCCTATCAGGGGCGCGATACCGGGAAGGAGGGCCAGAAGATGGCGGCACAGTACCTCAGGCAAGAGTTCATACGCATGGGAATTCCCGGCGTGCCCGAGAGTGAGGACCGGGAAATACTGGACGGCTACTTCCAGCAATATGAACTGATTGCAGAGAAGGCGGGAGAGATGGCCGTGAACACGACGAGAAGCGAGCATCGATTGTTCGACGGCATAATCTACTTCAACGAGGAGCTCAAGGAGAGCCTTCGTGTGAACGAGGTAGTGTTTCTGGGCGAGGCGAAGGCCACGCTGAAGGACAAGGTCGTCCACGGTCAGGATGTTGTCGTGGACGGCGCCGCCCTTGGCGAAGGAGAACCGGCCATGCTTTTGTTGCGGACGCGAATAGAAGCTGTGCGCAAGCAAGAGCCGCGCACGATCTGGGTGACCATGCCCGATCTCACATCGTGGAGGGAGATGGTGCATGCCGGAGGAACCCGAATGCGCCTGGCATCAGAGACGCAGGGGCTGCGGGTCGGATCAAGGGGGGCACAGCTGGTCATGGTGGAGGACCGCGTACTGAATGAGGGCCTGAAGCGCACTTCGGTGGCTCGAATCCGGAGCAGGAGGGCGGGCAAGCGATGGGCCTGCGATCTTGGACTGGTCGTCCAGACTTCCGAGGAGCGTGTATTGGCGGAGAATGTGCTTGCCTACATAGAAGGCTCGGACAAGAAGGAAGAGGTCGTAGTGCTTACGGCGCACTATGATCACATCGGCGTCGAGAATGGCGTGGTGTATAACGGCGCTGACGACGACGGCAGCGGCACGGTGGCCTTGTTGGAGATTGCCGAGGCCTTCGCACAGGCCAAGGCGACGGGCCATGGGCCGCGCCGAAGCATCCTAGTGATGCCCGTTAGCGGAGAGGAGAAGGGGCTCCTCGGCTCGCGGCACTATAGCGAGAATCCGGTTTTTCCGCTGGCGCAAACCGTGGCGGACTTGAACATCGACATGATCGGACGGGTCGACAGCGCACACTCAACAAGCGCCCCGTATGTGTACATCATCGGAAGTGATCGCCTGAGCACCCAGCTGCATGCCGCGAATGAAGACGCGAACAAGCAGGTTGGCTTGATGCTGGACTATACGTTCAACGACGAGAACGACCCCAATCGGTTCTACTACCGAAGCGACCATTATAATTTCGCGCGAAAGGGAGTACCGAGCATCTTCTATTTCAGTGGCGTGCATGAGGACTATCATCAGCCCGGTGATGATGTGGAGAAGATCCAATTCGACCTTCTTCAGCAGAGGGCCCGCTTGGTCTTCCATACAGCCTGGAACATTGCCAATCGGGAAGAAAGGCTAGTGGTGGACAGGCCGATCAAGTAGGGTTGGGCCGTTGGCCCTAGGCGCCCTCTGCGAGCAGTTTCTCGATGAAGGATTCGAGGTTCTGCTTGTAGTGCTCGTAATGCTCGCCCGTTCCCGGGCCATAGAATCCTGTCCGAATACGTCGAACAACCCCCTTGCGATCAATGAAGATGCAAGTTGGATAGCTCATCAGGTGGTCAAGGAAGGGAAGCTTGCGCCCAGCCTCTTCCTTGGAGGCCGTGCCGCCATAAAGGATGGGATAGGGAATATCCAGCGCGGCCTTGAATCGTCGTAGCGCGACCATGGCCATTTCGGGGTCCTCTTGTTTCTCGAATGCGATGGCAACCACCTCCAATCCTCGCTGGTGGTATTGGTCGTGTACATCTCGGAGCAGGCGGGCTTCATCAACGCAGTTCGGGCACCAACTGCCCATCACCTGGACCATCATTGGCTTTCCTTGATACGCGACGTCGGAGCGGGATACCATTCTGCCATCAGTATCCATGAAGCGGAAGTCCACCATGTCATACCCCTCGCGCAAGGCCGTCAAGGAGTCCGGGTCCCGAAGGCGATACGATTCGTCACGCACCGCTTTCCATGGCTCTTGCCAGTGTACGCCGCTGGTGAAGGTGCCGAGCAGCGTATCGTTTCGCAACACCGCCTGGAAGAGAAATGCGTGCGAACCGTCAAAGCATGACAGAAGCAAAGAATCGCCGCTGAGGCTGCCCGAGAGAAAGCGGTAGTCGCCGGTTTCCGTCATGAACGTACCCGTCACCGCCCCAGCGCCGTCTTGACGGAAGAGGCCGATCGCGTTGTAAGCGTCGGGCGTACCATCGCTGAACACCGTCTTCCACGAACCATCAACCGACGCGGATGCTGGAGCGTGCTGCACGAAACGAGGGGCGTCGCCGGCATGTGCGCGGAATGGAATCGTGTAATCCGGTCCCTTGAGGTAATTGTGCCAGCCCCCCTCAATGACACTATCGCCCCTCAACACGCCTTTGAATTCCGAATCGAACAAGGACATGCGTATGATCACAGAATCAGAACGAAGAACGATGTCTCTGGCCCGGATGTCTTCTGAGGCATTATGCACATGCATCTCCCAGGATGAGTCTGATGTTCGAGAGAAGTCGAATGTGAACGGCAGAGGGGACCCATTCAGGTCCAACTCCACGCGCCACGGACCGGGACGCGGCTCAGCCACACGAGAGACAGAGTCTCCACAAGACACTAGTAGGCTTCCGACCAAGGAATAAACGGCGAGCTGGCGCATGCTGGAATGGCGGCGAAGATAGACGGGCGTTTTTGGCCAAGACCACCCCTCGGACGTTGTAGTACGCCTCCGCCAGGAGGCTTAGAGGTCGAACCGGATGCCCTGCGCTAGCGGGAGGCTCGCGCCGTAATTGATCGTATTCGTCTGACGGCGCATATAGGCCTTCCAAGCATCGCTGCCGCTTTCGCGACCACCGCCGGTTTCCTTTTCACCGCCGAAGGCACCGCCGATCTCCGCGCCGCTGGTTCCGATGTTCACATTGGCGATGCCGCAATCGCTTCCTGCTGCGCCAAGGAAGCGCTCGGCTTCGCGCAGGTCGAGCGTCATGATAGCGCTGCTCAAGCCTTGCTTCACATTGTTTTGGATGGCGATGGCGGCGTTCACATCACCGCTATAGCGCATCACATAGAGGATGGGTGCAAAGGTCTCCTCCTGCACGATGGGCATGTCGGGTCGGGCTTCCACGACGGCAGGCTTCACGTAGCAACCGCTTGCGTAGCCATCGCCTCTTAGTGCCCCACCCTCCACCAGCACCCCCCCCCCCTGCTCCACCGCAGCCTTCAAAGCGCTCTGGTACAAGGCAACGGCTTGTGTGTCGATGAGCGGCCCCATGTGGTTCTTCTCGTCGAGCGGATCGCCGATGAGCAGCTGACCGTAGGCCCTCTTCAGTTTCTGAGTGAAGGCATCGTAGACCTTTTCGTGTATGATTAACCGGCGCGTACTGGTGCAACGCTGGCCGGCCGTGCCCACCGCGCCAAAGACGCAACCGATGAGCGACATGTCCAAGTCGGCCTTGTCGCTGATGATTATCGCATTGTTGCCACCGAGCTCAAGCAATGAGCGCCCGAGGCGTTGGCCTACCGCCGCACCCACGGCCTTCCCCATACGTGTGCTGCCGGTCGCGCTGACCAACGGAACGCGCTCGTCGTGGCTCATCCACTCCCCTACCTCTCGTCCGCCATTGATGATGCAGCTTACACCCTCGGGCACGTGGTTGCGCTTGAACACTTCGGCAGCGATGCGCTGGCAGGCGATACTGCAGAGCGGCGTCTTTTCGCTGGGCTTCCAGACGCAGCTATTGCCGCTCACCCAGGCGAGCGTGGCATTCCAGCTCCACACCGCAACCGGAAAGTTGAACGCGCTTATGATGCCGATCACGCCGAGCGGGTGCCATTGCTCGTACATGCGATGGTCGGGACGTTCGCTGTGCATAGTGAGTCCATGCAACTGGCGCGCGAGCCCGACGGCGAAATCGCAGATGTCGATCATCTCCTGCACCTCGCCCAGCCCTTCTTGGTAGCTCTTGCCCATTTCGTAGCTCACGAGCTTGCCAAGCTCTGCTTTGTGGATGCGCAATTCTTCACCGAACTGTCGCACCACCTCGCCACGCTTGGGTGCGGGCCAGGTGCGCCACTCTTCGAAGCCGCGTTGTGCCGTAGCGATTACCGCATCGTACTCCGCACGACTTGCGCCGCGCACCGAACCGATGAGCGCTGCATCCACGGGACTGTTGCTTTCCAGCACGTTACCCTCCCCCCTCAGTGTCTTCGCTCCCGTGGAAACACCGCTGTTCATGGCGCCCACGCACAATCTGATTAACACGTCTGCGATCTTGTTCTTCAGTGGGGCGATGGTCGTGCTCATGTGCTTTGGAATGCGCTTGTTTTTCGGGCCACCAAGGTAGAACGCTCCTTGGAGCACGCTCGGCTTAGCGTTATCTGGTGAATGGCGGTCCGCAGATGGCACGGAGGAATAAAATGATGTCGAAATGGTGCTAATGAGCCGGGGCCGCCATTGGGGCCACATATGATCATCTGTCCCATCTGCGCGGGGATTTCAACAACCGACATTGACAGAAGTATCTGAAAATGAAACGAATGGAGCTGGTCACCGGTCGGCCGTACCATTCAGACTGTGAAAGGCGAACGCCCGCTCGGTGGAGGGGCGCCCCGGCCTAAGTGGAATATGACCGCATTTCCCGGAAATGGGACCGTATTCAGGCTTTGCCCTTCCGAGCGATGTAAAGCGAGCTCGATGCCGGGCGTCCAGAGATTAAAGCCACTAGGTTCGACCACATCCCCACCAGACCGCCTATGACCAAGGCAGTCCTCTGTCCCTTACCCCGAATCCCTTCGCTGAGCATCGCCACATAGGGTGCGTCGAACCACATTCGCTTGATGCTGTCCAACTCGAAGCCGTGTTCATGCAGTAGCCGCTTAATATCCTGTTGGCGGAAATGCGAGACGTGGCGGGGAACATCCCAGGCTGCCCAATCCGCCCCGTAGTGGCTGGCGTCCCAGGAAGAGCGGTCCGGCACGGCGATGATGAGCAGGCCTCCGTCAGCGAGCAAGGAGAAGAGCTTCTTCAGGGTGACGTGCAGCCCGGGCAAGTGCTCGAGGACGTGCCAGAGGGTGATTACCCGGAAGCCCTCCGCACGACGCACTGCATCGAGGTCCGGGACAATCTTCAAGGCGTGCGTAGCGATTGCCATTTCACGCGCTTTTAAGTTGGGCTCCACACCATGTGCGAGGTATCCGCAGCTCTTTAGAAAAGCCAGGAACTCTCCAGTGCCGCAGCCAACATCCAGCACGTGCCCGTAAGGCTCATATCGACTAACGAGCCGGCATTTCTGCGCGAGTGCAAACCTACGCACGCGTTGGTACACGCGGTCGCGTAGGCTGTGCGCAGCATTCGTGTGGCTGATGTAATCGGCGCTTTGGTAATACCGTCCGAGCTCGTTGGAGGCGGGCCGAGGGTTCGTGAATCGGAAGCCGCAGGCCGAGCAATCCACGAGATGGAAGCGCTCCTGACTCACGGAATGGTCGATGACCTCGAGCATGGGCAGCAAGCTCGGGCCGGCACAAACAGGGCAGGCGGACAATGTCTCCAAGGCAAAAGTTCCACGTGGAACAAAGGGCCACGGGACGCCTGCAAAGAAGAGGAATGCTTTGCTTCGTGAGCGCGGTATCGGCGCCAGGAAGGAAGACCGCAGCCCGCCCGCTCTCTACCGCCCGAGATAAACCAGCAACACGCTCAGGTCCGAGGGCGAGACCCCGCTAATGCGGCTGGCCTGGCCGAGCGTGGCGGGCTTCACCTTGTCCAATTTCTGGCGGGCCTCGATGGAGAGTGAAGTGATCTGCGCGTAATCCATGCCCAAGTCCAAGGACACCCCCTCCAGGCGGGCGAGCTTCTCGGCCATCTCGCGCTCTTTTTCCAAGTAGCCCTCGTACTTCACACCAATCTCAACTTGCTCGATGACCTCGTTCCAGAGAGTAGCGTCAAAAACGCCTTGTTGCGGCCCCGGCTCTACCGGAATGATAGAGCGCTTGGATTGTAAGATAGGGGAGAGGCTCTCCACATCCGCATATCCCATCTGCGGACGGAGCAGCAAGTCATAGAGTTTCACCTTTTGCTTCACGGCACTTGTTCCACGTGGAACAAGGACGGCATTCGCAATCTCGGGAACCACCCCCTCCGCCTGCATGGTGGCAACAAGCTCCATCGCCAGGCGTTGTTTAAGCTCTACCCGGCGCAGGCGCTCGGCGCTAGCAAGGCCCATGGCGTGACTGCGAGGAGTGAGGCGGAGGTCCGCATTGTCTTGGCGCAATAGCAGGCGGAATTCGGCCCGGCTGGTAAACATTCGGTAGGGTTCTTCTGTGCCTTTGGTTATCAGGTCGTCGATTAGCACACCGATGTAGGCCTCGTCGCGGCGAAGCACGAAAGGCTCCTTCTCATGGAGCTTCAGGTGCGCATTGATGCCTGCCATCAGCCCCTGGCAGGCGGCCTCCTCGTAGCCAGTGGTACCGTTGATTTGACCGGCGAAATAGAGTCCGCCCATGAGCTTGGTCTCCAGCGAATGTTTCAGCTGGGTAGGGGGGAAGTAGTCGTACTCCACTGCGTAGCCCGGACGGAACATGCGGGCCTCGGCGAAGCCCGGGATTTTCCGCAGGGCTGCCAGTTGCACCTCCGCTGGCAAGCTGGTGCTGAAACCGTTAATGTAGGTCTCGATTGTGTCCCAGCCCTCGGGCTCTACGAAGATCTGATGGCGCTCCTTTTCGGCGAAGCGGTCAATCTTGTCTTCGATGCTTGGGCAATAGCGCGGGCCCAGACCGCGGATGCGGCCATTGAACATGGGCGAGCGGGCGAAGCCCGTGCGCAGGGTATCGTGTACTTCCGCGTTGGTGTAGGTGATCCAGCAGCTAAGCTGTTTTCGTTGCCCTCCCTCTCTCTCGCGGCTATATGCAGAGGCGCGATTTGGCTGGCTCGTCACCTCCACGGAAGGTGCGCCAGAGTGTGCGCTAGAGAGAGCGGGTAGGAAAGAGAATCTCCCGGGATTCTCGTCGCCAGGCTGCTCCTCCATCAGGCCATAATTCAGGCTGCGACCGTCCACGCGCGGAGGGGTACCGGTCTTCATTCGCCCAGCCACGAAACCTAGGCCGACGAGCTGCTCGGTGATGCCGTGACTGGATTTTTCGCCAGCCCGTCCACCGCCTATTTGACGCTCGCCGATATGCATAATGCCATTCATGAAGGTGCCACTAGTGAGCACCACGGCGCGACACTGTACGCGCATTCCAAGGCCAGTTCGAACGCCCACGACTTGGTGATTCTCTGACAGGACTTCCACAACGCTATCCTGCCAGAAGTGGACATTCGGCGTGCGCTCCAACATCAGCCGCCATTCTTCAGCAAATCGCGCGCGGTCGTTCTGAGTGCGTGGGCTCCACATGGCGGGGCCCTTGCTGAGGTTGAGCATACGGAACTGCAGCATACTCCTATCGCTAACGACACCACTATAGCCACCCAGTGCGTCGATCTCCCTCACGATCTGCCCCTTGGCCACCCCCCCCATGGCAGGGTTGCAGCTCATCTGGCCGATAACCCCCATATTCATGGTGATGAGGAGAACCCGGCTGCCCAAGTTGGCAGCTGCGGCAGCGGCTTCGTTTCCGGCGTGGCCAGCCCCGACCACAACAATATCATAGGAAGAGAGCACCCGTATTGTTTTATGGGGCGAAGCTACTTTGCAAGAGCGCGGCACAATCTCGTTGAATACCCATGAGGCGCAAAGTCGAAGCGCTCGCCCACATGCTCCTGTCCGCCCTTGGGCAACCCAATAGGGTTTACAACCGTCCGGAAATGGGCACTGGGCTTGGAACTGATCAATGGTTCGCTGAACTTTAACCCGCGAAAACGACTAAAATGAAAAGAGCAATACTAACCGCAGTGCTATCCGTCGCAGTTGCGGCCATTCATACGAATGCACAATCACCGGCCCACGTACCTGCAAGCTCTTCCGGCAGTTCTCTCCAAGACGAGGTTCGAACTGTGAGCGGAGAGCTTAAGGAGACCTATGCCGCTGTATACCAGCAGATGAACCTCTTGAACAAGGAGCTGGCCGCCATGCCGTATGGCCCGACCGCAAGTCAGGCCTCCCGCCAAGCAGAACTGAAGACCGCACTATTTCAGATTGAAGGCCTGCTATCCACGGTGAACACGGCCAATGAAGAATCCTGGCCAGACGTTAAGGCAAAGGCTCGCACGGTGTGTACCGCTGCAATGGAACTTGTTCCAGCGAAGCAGTAGTAGGCCACCCCTTCAGGTCCTTGTGGTTGAAAGCGAGGAAGAGGGCTAGGAACACCTACGCCCCCCAACATCGTTGCTAGCAATAGTGCGACGGTGTAATCGTCACGCGATATTCTGGTCTCCGACTAGAGAGCACAGTCAATATTGAATCGGAATAGCCAGAGCGGAAAACGCCTATCGGGGATGTGGGGTGGTTGATTTGAGCTTGACCGGATTTCGTCCCAAGCGAGCATATTCCTGCAGGCTCCGGTCCTCATTTGCTCGCATCGCCAGTTTCTCGGAGGCACGATTGTCTGTTTGTCCGAGGAGATGCAATAAGCCATGCACCATGACGCGACGAAGTTCATCTTGAACGCTGGTGTCGAAAGAAACAGCGTTCGCCTTTATCCGATCATAGCTCATGAGAACATCGCCACAAAGAGCGCCATCGCTTGAATAGGAAAAGGTGATGACATCAGTAAAGTAATCGTGCTTCAAGTATCTTCTGTTATACTCGAGAAGGGCATTGTCCGACATGAGCACGAATGCAAGGCTTTCGACTTCTCGTCGGTGTGCTTTTGCTGTAGCAATGAGCCAGCGACGCAAGCCCCGCCGATTCCGGAAGGCGCATGGCACGCCGATAGAACGGAATGCAATAAAGGACATCCTTACTCCTTGGTGGGAGCTCGATCGAAGGAGAGAGAGACGGTTGAGCCGTGATCCTCGAAGGACACGCTGTCGGCCAACGCGCGCATGAGGAACACGCCTCTGCCGTGGGGTTTTTCGAGATTCTGCGGATCGGTCGGGTCGGGGAGGTGCTCGTAATCGAAGCCCGCACCCTGGTCCTTCACCACGAACACGATTCGATCGGGCCGAACCTCGTAGCCGAGAGTCACGGTTTTCGAGGGGTCCAGCCCATTGCCATGATGGATGGCATTGTTCACCGCCTCGGTTAGCGCAATGAGGATGTTACCGTAGCGGCTCTCATGTACGTTGTGCCTTCCGCAAGCGTCATCGATCAGCTTCTCCGCGAGCGAAATGTTCTCGGCTTTCGCGGGGAATTCGATTCGCTCAGTGAACGCCATTTCTTCGGTGATCGCGGCCATGGGATCAAGGTCGGCCAAAAGTACCGAAATACGTGTTCACGCGATCGCGATAGTACGGCTTGAGCCCAAGGGGTACGGTGCGCAACAACTCCGCCTCACGGGCCTTGCGTCGTTGCTGGTCAAAGTACCTCACTGGGTCCGCTGCGGGCCTTTGTCGCCCCTCGTTGCTCATGCGTTGCTGGTCAAGTTCCCTTTCGCGCTCTGCCTTTTCGTGCTCAAGCAGCCGGGTCATTATCTCCTGTTGGCGGCGCAGGGTTTCAGGGGAGACGCGCTTATTGACGATATCACGTTCCTGCTGCTCCATTTCCTCGGCCAGCTTGTTCAAGCCGTTGCCAGCGCCACTGCCGTCCTTGTTGAGTTCCTGCGCAAGACGCTGCATCTCCTTACGGATAGCGGCCTGTTGCGCGGCCATTTGCGCCATTTGCTGGCTCATTCCAGGCAAGCCCATGCTGCCGGGATTTTGCTGGCCCGGCTTCGGTCCTTTGTTCTTGCCGTCCTGTTGTGCCTTGCGCATCTCCTCCAACTGCTTCTGAAGCGCTTCCTGTTGTGCGCGCATCTTGGCCATGCTCGGCTTGCGGCCTTGCCCAGTGCCCTGCCCGCCCGGCTTGGTGCAACTACCACTGCCGGGCTTGCTCTGGGCATTCATCTGCTGCATCATTTGCTGAAGCGCCTCGTCCAGCAGCAGGGCTAAGTTGTTCAAGGAGGTCATGGCGTGCTGCTGCTTGTCGACAGCAGAGGGTTTCAGGCGCTCATTCGCCCGGGCTTCGCCCATGATGCGCGTGGCCTCATCCATGTTGTCATTCACGGCGTTCATCTCGCGGTTGACGATGCTTTCGAGCTGTGGCACGCGTTTGCTAAGGGCGAACAAGGAGTCCTCGATCACGCGGGCATCGTCGCGCAGCTTCCGTTGCGAGCGGCCATGCTCGACCCAGCGAGGGTCTTTGACGCTCGTTGAACCAACGTTGTCCAAGAGGGATTCTTCGTCGAAGCTGAGCTGTACGATGTTCTCGAGCAGCTGCCGCAAAGCGTCCATATCCTCTTCTTGCTGCTCTTGCGCACTGCCCTCCATGGCGCTCTTCATCTGGAAGGCAAGCTGTTCCATCTTTTCGGCCGCGCTCTTTTGCGAGGCCCCGGCTTTCTGGTTCTGGTCACGTTTCAGTTGTTCGCTGCTCTTCTGTTGCTCCTGCTGGATCTCTTGTTCCTGTTGTTCCGTGTCGGGAAGACCCATTGGCTGTTCCAGTGACTGGTTCTTCTCCTCGAGTTCTTTCATCTGTTCCCGCAGTTGCTCGAATTCCTTGTTCAGCTCCTCCTGCTGCTTCTCCAAGACCGAACCAGGCTCCTTTCCCTCCTTGGTGCGTTCGCTCAGTTCTTCCTGTTGCTTCGCCAACCTCTCCAACTGATCTGCAATATCCTCTGCCTTCTTCTCTACCTCCATGCGCTTGAACATCTCAAGAGCCCGGTCCAGTTCCTTTTCGATATCCTCCTGCCCAAGCTTCATCTCGCGAAGCTGCTCCTGCAATTGTTCCTTGTCCACCTGCTCCATCATCTCCTGCATCTGTCGGTAGAGCTCTTTCATCTCCTCGCTCAAGACATTCTCGAAGAGCTCCTGCACTTGTTCTTGTTTCTCCAGCAGACGCTCGTCCATCGGGCTGAACTCCCGCATTTCCTGCTGGCTCTGCCTCAATTGTTCGTTGTTCCGCTTGATGCGTTCTTCCAACTGACTCTGGCGCTGCATGAGATTCTCCAGTTGCTGCTTATCCTGCCAGCCCATTTCTTTCTTCTCCATCAATTCGCGTCGCAGCTTGTCCAATGCCTTTTGAAGGTCTTGTGCCTCGCGGATGCTCTCACGTAGCTCGCTCTTGATGGATTCGCCTGCCGCTTCTTGTTTCTCCGCAAGCTCCTTGAGTGTGGGCGCTACGAAGGTCAGAGGCGTACTTCTGGCGCTCTTGCTGCCCGTCACTCCATCATTGTCCCACACCTCGAACCAGTGCTCTATCCTGTCGCCCGGCACGATCGGAAAGCCGTACAGGTCCCAACTGTGGAAGAATTGCTGGCGAACGTTGCGTGAGTCGATGGGAATCTCCCTGCTGCCGCTTCGCAGTTCAGTCGGTACGCTGTCGCCCCCCTCTACGAATCGGTAGTGGAAGAGCAGCCTTCGGAATCCGTGATCATCGCCGATCTCGCCACTGTAGAACATGCGTTTCGGGGCGGTGCTGTCGCTGCGCGTTTCCACTGCGATGGTCGGATAGAGGTCGGGAATGACCTCTGCGCGATACCGCATCGACTCCACTGCTTCGTGGGTGCCGTTGGTCGGGATGAATTGGTAGGTGCGGCTCTGAAGCAGGCGTCGCTGGAACCTGAACCCGGACCGCCCGCCGCCTGCGTCACCCGCTCCTGCCGCGAACGTTGTATCGTCGAATTCCATTCGCATTCGATCAGCGCTGCGCGCCACGACATCCCACGTGATCCTTGTTCCTGCCGGAACGGTAAGGTCGCCGGATTGCGGACGCGTTTCGGCAGGCAGGCCCAAGTACTCCGGGTATTCCAGCAGCATCTGCATGTCCAGGACCATGGGGTAGGGGACGGTGCGCAGCACATATTCCTTCGATCGATAGCCATCGGCGGTAAAGACGAACTCGATGTTGTCGCGCACGTTGCGGAAGCGGTGCGCGAAGCGGAAGGCGCCGGACTTCACAAGCGGAACGCGTCGGCCATCCATCTCGATATCCACTTGTTGCGGGATAGCATCGCCCTGAAGCTCCACGAGAAGCTCGAAATCCTGCTCCTCGGGAACGAGCAATGAGTCGCCGATTATCACGAAGCGGAAAGGGGCCTCTTGGATGAACTCATGACCGTGCGAGATGAGCCGTTCGGCCGGACCGGTGATCAGGCTGGGTGCCGCAACCAGGATGGCCAGCAGGATGGCGAGCGGAGGCAGGGCGAACTTCAGATAGCGCGTATTCCTGCGAAGGTCGATGGCGTTGATGAACGGGATGGGCCCGAGCTCCCGGCTACGTTGGGCGATGGCCGCCTCGATCAAGGCCCTTTGTCCGTCTTGGGTTGCGGCCAGCCCCTTCAGTTGCAGTGTGTTCAAAAGCTTGTCCCGCACCTCCACGAAGTGGGTGCCCACGATCCGTGCAGCTTCTTCGTGGGAGATAATGGAACCCATGCGCAACAACTTCACCAGCGGAACAACCACGAATCGACCGATGATAAGGCTCATGCATGCCAGGGCGCTCCAGAAGAGCGCCGTTCGAACGCTGGTCCCGAAATGGCCAAGATGCTCCAGCAGCGCGGCCATCAGGAAGACCCCCACGACAAGGCCGACGCTGTACAATACACCACGGATCAGCCGGTCCTTGTAGAACTTGCGGGTGAACGCGTCGAGCTTGTCGATCAGGTGCTCGTATTCGCTGCGCATGGTTGTTGAATGGCGAACGGCGCCACAGGGAGGTTGTTGCGGAACAAAACTACGGCAGCCCGCCAGGCTGCACGGACAGCCGTACACACGGCGTGGCGGCAGGTTCGACGCGCCT
Source organism: Flavobacteriales bacterium (assembly GCA_016710965.1). Classification (GTDB taxonomy): domain Bacteria; phylum Bacteroidota; class Bacteroidia; order Flavobacteriales_F; family PHOS-HE28; genus PHOS-HE28. The sequence continues at coordinate 34,585 of JADJTW010000015.1, read as the reverse complement.
ACCGGACGATGGTGCGCCCCACGAGCACGCGCTGGCCATCGACCACGCGGACCAGATAGGCGCCGGCAGGCACAGAAAGAGCAACGTCCTGGAGCACCCGCCCGCCGGAAACGGAGGCGCGCACCTCAAGCACCACTCTTCCTGACACATCAAGAACGAAGATCTGCGCCGTCGATTCCTGCAATCCCTCCGCCACTATAGTGAAAGCACCGCTGTTCGGCACCGGGAACACGGCTAGACGCGCGCTGTCGTCGGCCATCTCATTCAGGCTGGAGGTGTCATGCACATATTCATCGGTAATGATGCATCCATTTCCGGCGTCGACCGTGACGCCATACGTGCCATCGCCCTGCAGAAAGACGAACGCGTCATTGCCCGCGATGGGCGCCCCATTCAGCGTCCACTGGTAGGCGATGTAGCCGCTGGGCACGAAAAGCACATTGCCATTGTGCACGATCTCGAAGGCCGGGCAGATCGCGATGGTGTTGCTCGTATCGCTGCAACCGAAGCCATTGGTGCCTACCACCTGCCAAAGGCCCGGGCCGGTGGGCATAAAACAAGCGCTGTTGGCGTCAGGCACAACCGCGCCATCAAGCAGCCAGGTGTAACTCGCCAGCGTCACGTCCTCAACACAGAGTTCATTATCAGGGCCGCTTGCGCCAAGCACCACATCCGGCATCGCGAACACGGTCACGGTGTCGCTATCCGTGAAGATTTGTTGCGGCACGTTCTCGATGATCAGGCTGCCAGTGGTTCCTCCGGCGACATTGATGAAGTATATGCCCTCGCCGTTCGCCGGTATGTTATAGGTGCCCAACTGATCGTTCTGGCTCACCGCATCCTCGTCATAGAAGGTGATTGAATAAGGGGGGGTGTCCAAGAGGACCCCCAATCCGCTCCATGTGCCAGTACTGGAGTTGTCCACGGTGCTCGAGGTATAGGTGCCGCCCGTACCGTTGGTGAGCACGAAGTAGGGGTCTGGAGAGCCCGTGCAACCCACGATCGGCAGATCGGGCTCCTCTACATCGCCGCACCAATTGCCGTTCACGCCCGTCAAATTCACCGTATTAAGCACGTAGCCGCCAATGGTTGTTTCCAGTGTAATAACGTACGTGCCTGGTGAGCTATAGGTCTGCACAGGAGGCTGCGCACCGCCGCTCGTATTGCCATTTCCGAAATCCCATGCATAGCTCATCGGGGAGGGGCTGGCATCGATCAAGGCAGAAAAGCTGGACGTGACGCTGCCGCAACCGCTCGTTGGCTCATAGCTGAAGCTGGTGTTCCCGCCCGACCCCGGAAGGACTGTGATCACCGTATTGAAATCCTGAGGCACATCGAGCTCGAATCCGCTCGCGCTCACATGGGCGAGAACACTGATAGTTACCGTGAAGCTGCCTGCGCCCAAGGGCGTTCCGCAAACACGTGCGCAGCCGAACTCATTGTCCTGCGGGTCGTAGACGCCGCTCGGTTCACTGGGCGTGAATGCCAGCCCGAAAGGCAGTCCCGAAACGCCGGTGATCGTCAACTGAAGAAGGTCCACAGCGAATCCAGACCCGGGGTCGGTGAATGTCGCGGGCATCCAGAAAGTAAAATCGGCTTCATAGTAAACGCCCACTGTCGCATCGGGTGGTGTGGCTGGACAAAGCGTTGGGAATGGAGGGTCCACCGTGCAGCCTTGGTCGGGCGTGCAACCGAAGCACTGCGCGCGCAACTCAACGGTCGTGCCGAAGGAAAGTAGTAGCACGATGGCGAAGGGGAAGGCTCGTGTCATGCGCGATGGTGGAACGATGGAGGGCAAGGTAGGAGGAAGCCCCATTGCCCGGGCCTCACTGCCCTATCAACCTCCGCAACCTCACCTTCAACAAGTAGGCGAGGCGGTCTACGGGCCAGCCGCCAGCCAGCCGAAGATGGGTCAGCGCTGCGCCCATTCGTCTGTCGGCCAACAGGTAGAACCATCGATCGCGGTCTTGGATCACTCGTCTCTCGAAGACACCGACTGTGAATAGCCGCCTTCTCCTGTTAAGCGCTATGAGCTTTTCGGACCATCGGAAGAGCGCACGCAGTTTCTTGGCATCCGGCAGGTCGCGATACAGTTGGTGGAAGAGCAACTGCATTTCCAGCTCTTCCTCGTTCGCATCGATGCCGAAAAAGCGAAAGGCCTCCCGGTATATCCTCGAACGGACCTCTACGGGATCGTGCCCGTGCCGGAAGTTCTGCTCGCCCAAGCGGTAGCTCATCAAAGGCTCGGGAATGGTGGCCGTGCGGGCATGTTTCGCTATGGCCAGGAGGAAGAGATAGTCCATTCCCGGGGTGCGCCAGTGCGCGAGGCACCGAATGCGGTGCTGCTCGAGCACCGACCGGCGGATCATGGCTGAGCCATACAGCAGCGGATCCTGGAAGAGCAGCAGTCCCCGCGCCTCCTCGTCGGTCACGGGCCATCGGGCAATGTGGTCTCGCGAGCCGAAGGTTTGCGCGTAGCTGCCGCACACGCCGATCTCAGGGTTCGTGTCCATGAAGGCCACCTGTTTTCCGAGGCGCTCCGGGTGTGCCAGATCGTCGGCATCGAGGACCGCCACGTACTCTCCGCGAGCAGCGTCGTAGCCCCTGTTGGCGGCCGCAGCGCGACCGGTATTCTCTGCGCTCATGAGCAACCGCACCCTGGGGTCGCCGATGCGACGGACACGCTCCGGCCCGTCGTCCGTGCTGGCGTCATCCACGACCAACAGCTCGAAGTCGCCGAAGGTGCTGTTCAGGATGCTCTGAACAGCCTCCTCGATGAACGGCCCCTTGTTGTACAGGGTCGTGAGCACCGTTACCCGCGGAGCATGCATGATGGTCGAAAGGGGTGGGCGGAAACGCGCGTGCCCGTGCTCTTGATCAATGCGGCGCGATCACGACTGTACGGGAGAGCGACCGTTCACCGCTCCGCAGAAGCATCGTATACGTTCCTGCGTCGAGGCGGCTGAGATCGATCGGGCGAATAACCTCGTTATCCATGGATCGGAATCGTTCGGAGCGGATCATCCTGCCGGGCGCATCGAGCAATAGGAGGCTGACAACCGCGTCACCCCAGCCCCGCATGCGCAGCACTAGGGCACCATCCGTAGGAACTGGATAGACAAGCGCCTCACGCGTATCGTCGAACTCGCGCAGCCCAACACCGCTAACAAGCATGGAAGAGGTGGTGCTGCACCCCTCTGCAGAAATCCCTGTTACGGACCAGAGGCCATTGGCCAAGGGAACGCACGGGCCGGTTTCGTCCGGGACAGGACTGCCGTCCAGGGTCCAGGCATAGCTTGGCAGTCCTTGATCGGCAGCGCATAGAAACTCGGGGCCTTGCGAGAGGGTGGTGTTGGGCAGAGGGTGAACGACCAACGTGTCCGAATAGCTGAATGCCTGAACAACCTGTGTTTGCACCAGCCGCGAGCCGGTTGTGCCACTATTGCTGAATGGGAAAGCCCCTGTTGTAGCATCGAACGACAATGTTCCAAGAAGGTCGTCGTCGCTCAGCCCGTCTTCATCATAGATGTTCAAGGTGAAGGGAGGGAAGCCCAGCGGGATCGACAGATTGCTCCACGTAGTGCTCTGCACGTTGTTCACGACCGGCGAGCGGGACAGGCCCAATTGCGCGTCGAGCACGGAGAAGTACAGATCGGGCTGGCCCACACAACCCACGAATGGCAGGTTCGGCTCATCGAGGTCGCCGCACCACGCGTTGCTTACGGCGGTGATGGAGAATTGCGTGAGGAACACCCCGGAGAACGTTGTCGTCAAGGTCACCGCGAAATCGCCTGCGGCATAGGTCTGATCGGGAGGGGTCGCCAGAGAGCTGGTGATCCCGTTGCCGAAATCCCAAGCGTACGAGGCCGAAAGCCCGGCAGCGCTCATCAGCGCATCGAACGAGACCGTTATCGGCTCGCATCCCGTCGTGTCCGTCATCGTGAAGTCGGGCACGGTGTCTTGGCTCGCAGGATAAATGGTGATGGGCAGATTGAGGTCGTAGGTCTGATTGGTCTCGATACCGCCCACCGTGCCGTGTACCGAGGCGTGTATCCGAATGGTGTCGGAACCGGCCTCCATGGGGGTGCCGCACACCCGCACGCACCCGAATGGATCCTGTTGCGGGTAGTACACCAAGGAAGGACTGCTCGCTTCGTAGGTGAGGCCAAGAGGAACATTCTCGATCGAGTTCAAGACGACCTGGTCCAGGATGACATTGAGTTGGGTGGTTGGCTCCGCGAAGCTGGGCGGGATCCAGAAGGTCACATCGATGCTGAAAGGAACACCCACCGTTCCGGGAGGGGTAACTGCGGGGCATACCGTGGGGAACGGAGGGTCAACGGTGCAGGTATCACTTACTGCGCAGGGCCCGCATTGGGCGCCAACTTGGAGCGCTATACCCGTGGCTAACGAGGGAAGAAGGTATCGGAGCATGTGCCGAATGTAGCAACTGGGCCCCGCCGGGCATCGCGTCTATTTCGCGTCTAATAGGGCCCTTCATGCATGCGTGCGGGCGCATTGCCTGTTACTTTTGCCTTCCCTTACCATGGCACGCAAGGACAGCACCGCCCCTATCGATCTTACTGCGCTCAACATCATCGATGAGCCGGACTCGCGCCAATTCGTTCTTCGCGTGGGCGAGTACCGAGCCCGGCTGGAGTATGACCGCGATGGGGATCGCATTTTCTTGGGCACGCTGGATGTGCCCCGACCCGTGCAGGACCTGGGCGTGGCCGATGTGTTCATGGAAAAGACCCTTACATGGGTCGAGGCCAATCGCCTCAAGCTCATCCCCACGCACCCGGTGATCAAGGCCTACCTGCGAAAGCACACCGCCTGGCAACGCCTGTTGCTGAAGGGCGTGCAGGTTTGAGCTCCGGGATATCTTCACAGCCCTCCGGCGCAATGCTGCACGGGGCCACAGCTTCCGCATGAACGTCCGTGTCCGTTTCGCCCCCAGCCCAACCGGCCCCTTGCACATGGGCGGTGTGCGCACCGCCCTGTACAACTTCCTCTTTGCTCGCAAGCATGGCGGACAATTCCTGCTGCGTATCGAGGACACTGACCAGGGCCGCTACGTTCCTGGTGCCGAGGAGTACATCAAGGAGAGCCTGGAGTGGTGCGGACTTGTCCCCGATGAAAGTCCGTGGGTCGGGGGCCCCGACGGACCTTATCGCCAAAGCGATCGAAAGCACCTTTACAAGCAATACGCCGACGAGCTCATCGCGAAGGACAAGGCGTACTACGCCTTCGACACGCCGGAGGAGCTGGAAGCCATGCGGGCAAGGCTGCACGCCGCAGGGGTTGCTGCGCCCGCTTACAACGCAGTCACCCGCGAGCACATGAAGAACTCGCTCACCTTGAGCGCGGACGAGGTGCAGGAACGGCTCGCTCGCCGCGAGCCATACGTGGTCCGACTGAAGGTGCCTCGACAAGCCGAAGTCCGCTTCGAGGATATCATACGCGGGTGGGTGGTGGTGCATAGCGCCAACATCGATGACAAGGTGCTGTTCAAGAGCGATGGCATGCCCACCTATCATCTGGCGAACATCGTCGATGACCATCTCATGCGCATCACGCACGTGATCCGTGGCGAGGAATGGTTGCCGAGCGCGCCATTGCATGTGCTCATCTACGAGGCCTTCGGTTGGGACCGGCCCGCGTTCGCGCATCTTCCTCTTATCCTGAAGCCCGATGGCAACGGCAAGCTCAGCAAGCGCGATGGGGACAGGCTGGGGTTTCCGGTATTCTCGTTGGACTGGGTGGACCCCGTGAGCAAGGAGAAAAGCAGCGGATACCGCGAGAGGGGCTACTACCCCGAGGCATTCATCAACATGCTCGCACTGCTGGGCTGGAATCCCGGCACCGACCAGGAGATCATGAGCATTGCCGAACTCACAGAGCTCTTCGATCTGGAGCGGGTGCATAAAGGTGGTGCCAAGTTCGATCCCGAGAAGACCAAGTGGTTCAACCAGCAGTACTTGCGCAAACGACCCGATGCCGAGCTCGGGGCACAGCTTCAAGCGCGGTTGAACGCCATGGGGATCGAGAGCAGCATCGAACGCGCGACAGCAGCCGCGGCCCTTCTTAAGGAGCGGGCCACTTTCGTGGAGGACATGCTCGAAGGCATCTACCTTTTCACCACGGGATCGCCGCTGACGAATAACAGCGCGGCGCTGGAAGAGCTCAAGAAGCGATGGAAACCCGAAGGAGCATCTGCCATCAACGCCTATGCCTCCTCTCTCTCTTCCCTCGCTCCCTTCGACGCCCCCTCGCTTGAAACCGCATTCAACCAAATGCTCGCTGACAAAGCGTTGAAGGTGGGCCAAGTGATGCCGATCTATCGGCTGTTCGTTGCGGGTCGTATGCAAGGGCCGGGCATGTTCGACGTGAGCGCACTGCTTGGCAGGGAGGAGGTTGTCGCCCGCTTGAAAGCGGGCATCGAACTCTGCGGATCATGGGCGTGATCGCTGTGAATGGCATTCGTGTGTACGCATACCATGGGTGCCTCCCCGAAGAAGCGCGCATTGGTGGGCAGTACCGAGTGGATATCAAGGTGAACGGCGATTTCGCAACAGCAGAACTTACGGATGAGTTGAAGGATACGATCGACTACGGCCGTATGACAGCCATCGTTACGGAAGAGATGTCCTGCCGAAGCAAGCTTGTCGAGCATGTGGCGCGGAGGATCCTGGATGCCCTGAAAAGGGAATGGCCGGGAGCGTTCCGGTTCGAGGTCGGCGTCACCAAGGAGCGCCCACCGGTCAACGGGGACGTTCAGCAGGTTGAATACCGGATCGAAGGTTGACCGGGGGCCAATTCCCCAACCTTTCCAAGCCCCTATCTTCGCCGCCGCCCTCAGGGTCACGTGGCCGAGTGGCTAGGCACAGCTCTGCAAAAGCTGCTACAGCGGTTCGACTCCGCTCGTGACCTCCAAGAAAAGCCCTCATCGTGGTGGGGGCTTTTCCGTTGATGGCCTACCTTGTCCATACCGATCGGCTGGTATTTACGTTCACCGCAATGTCCAACTTGAAACCATGCCCTTGATGCTTCGCTCGTTCCTGTTCGTTGTGCTTCTTGCATGTGCGACGCGAACCACGGCCCAGCAGGCCATTGGCCAATGGCGCGACCACCTGCCCTACCTGCGCATGGTGGATGTGGCCGAAGGGGGAGGGCTGGTCTATTGCGCCACCAGCACGGGGCTATTCTCCTACGACCCCCTCAGTGGCGAAATGGTGCGGATCAACAAGACCAACGCCCTTAGCGATGTGGATATCCGCGGCCTGAAATGGAACGAGCCGCTACAGACCCTCCTGATCTATTATGGCAATGGTAACCTGGATCTTCTGCGGGGCACCACGAGCTTCAACCTTGGAGATATCGAACGCAGCGCCATCCTGGGCAACAAGGCGATCTACGGCGCGCATTGCGAGGGCACGTTGGCCTACCTGGCATGCGGGTTCGGTATTGTGGTGGTGGACCTTGAGCGACGCGAAGTGAAGGAGACCTGGTTCATCGGCCCCAACGGCCAGCAAGTGCAGGTGAACGGCATCACCTTCAGCGCAGACTCCATCTATGCTGCCACTTCAACGGGCCTCTTCACCGCATCCCGAACCTCGCCCAACCTCAGCGCCTTCACGAACTGGCGAAAACGCACGGATATGGGAACCGCGATGTCAAATGGCCCATTCACACTAGCCGAGACCTTCGGCGGCAAGCCCGTGATCAACTTCAGGAAGACCTCGGACAACAACGACACGCTTCTGGTGCTTCAGCCCGACAATACGTGGCAGCGTTTCTCAGGCACCTTCGGGCGACCCAACTTCGGCCTTTCGGTCAGTGAGGACGGGACACTGCTCGTGGTTGCGCATGAATGGGATATCCACACCTTCAACCTGGCCATGGAGGAGGTCTCGTTCACGAACGGCTATGACGGGCACGATTGCCAACCGGCAAAGGCGAAGCGAGCGCTCACCGGAGCTTATCTCTGGGTGGCCGACCGCGCCTGGGGCTTGGCGAAGGCCTTCTACGGCAACGTGGGCAACACTGTACGCCCGAACGGCCCACTGAATGCGAGTTGTTATCGCATGGATGCGAGCGGAGGCACGGTGGTGGTGGCCACTGGTGGAGTGGAGGGTAACTGGACGAATAAATTCCTGAAGGACGGAGTACACTTCTTCTCGAACGAAGAATGGCGCACGATCAGCAAAGCCAACGATGCGCTCTTCAACACGGGCAATTCTTTCGGGGGCGCTGTCAATGATGTGATGATCCCTGCGGTGGACCCCAACGACCCCGCGCACGCATTCGTAGGCACCTGGGACGATGGCCTCATCGAATTCCGCAATGGTGCCACCGTGGCCAACTACACGCAGAACAACAGTTCGCTCGGCATCACAACAGCAGACAACACAGGCAAAGTGAATATCGCGGGGTTGGATTTCGATGCGGAAGGCAATCTGTGGGTCACCAACGCATGGGCAACCTCTCCGGTATCGGTGCGCACAGCGGCCGGAAGCTGGTACAATTTCACTCCTGGCTCGTTGCTCAATGGCAACCTCCTGATCGCGGAGATCCTTGCGGCCAGCAATGGCTACAAGTGGATCGTCCGCCCTCGTGGCAACGCCTTGCTGCTCTTCAACGATGGAGGCACCATCACGGACACTGGCGACGACCAGTGGAAGCTGATCAACAACAACGCAGGCTCCGGAGGATTGCCGGCGCCCGATGTATTCTGCGTGGCCGAGGACGAGGAGGGGCAGATCTGGGTGGGCACCACCAAGGGCGTGGCGGTCTTCTACACGCCCGCATCCATCTTCAGCGGAGACACTGACTGGGATGCCCAGCAGATCCTCATCGAGCAGGATGGCAATGTGCAGATCCTCCTCGAGACCGAATCAGTGAGCGCCATCGTGGTGGACGGGGCCAACCGCAAATGGATAGGCACACAAACCAGTGGGGCGTTCTTGGTGAGCGCCGATGGCCGCGAGCAGATCCACCACTTCACGCAGGAGAACAGCCCTTTGCCCAGCAACAACATCACATCCATCGCCATCGATGGCAAGAGCGGCGAGGTCTTCTTCGGAACCGACCGCGGCATCATCGGCTTCCGCGGCGAAGCCATCGACGGCGGCGACGAAGCCACTTGCGCCAAAGTCTTCCCCAACCCTGTGCGAGAGAGCTATACCGGGCCGATCGCCGTTACGGGCCTGGTGCGCGACAGCGAGGTGAAGATCACCGATGTGAGCGGCAACCTCGTGTACCGCACCACCTCGTTGGGCGGGCAGGCCATTTGGAACGGCAATGACATGAGCGGCAACAGGGCGGCCACCGGCGTGTATTTGATCTTCGCAACGGACCTCACGGGGGCTTACAAGTGCAACACCAAGGTGATGCTGGTGCGGTAGTCCCCAGCCCAGCCTCCATCCACCGGAGCCGTGGCCCGACCTTAGCGCCCGATGCTCCTCACCACCGATGCTGTCGTTCTGAAGACCGTCGCTCACGGTGATCGCGCCGTGGTGCTGAAGGCTTGGACCAGCCATGCCGGAGTTCGGTCATACATGGTTCGCATCGGCAGCAAGAAGGGGAATAGCGCGGCCGCATTGCAAGCGCTCAATCGCTTGCAGATCGTGGTGGACGAACGGCCCGATCATGACATGCACCACGTACGCGAACTGCGCGTTGCGCAGCCTTACCTGCGGCTGCATACAGACCCCGTGCGGTCGGCCGTGGCGCTCTTCGTTCAAGAGGTGCTCTACCGCGTGCTGCGCACCGAGGCGGCAGACCCCGCGCTAAACGCCTATGTGCTCGAAGCCCTGGAGACCATCGATAGCGCCGAGGACCTCCGGTGGTTCCCATCGGTGTTCATGCTGCAGCTATCGGGGCATTTCGGTTTCTTCCCCGAAGAGCCGGAAGAAGGCAACGACCATTTCGATATGCAGGACGGCCGATTCCTTCCTGGTGCCGGGCCACATGACCATTTGATGCGGCCGCCGCTCAGCCTCGCCTTCGCTCAGTTGCTCCGCATCGGCCTTGACGACCTGCACCACGTTCCCATTGCCTTCTCATTTCGTCGCGAGCTCCTGGACCACGTCCTGCTCTATTTCAGGCTGCACGTGGACGGGCTAGGGGAATTGAGATCGCCGGCGGTGCTGCATGCCACGCTTGCGTGAAGCGCATGCGCGACCCGGTTACTTTCGGCCTGCATTCGCTTCGTGCATGATCCGCACCTTGTCCTTACTCACGCCGCTGCTTCTACTGCCGGCCTGCTCGAACGCACCACAGCCCATGAACGACACCGACCTCCTCGCGCCACCCGTCGCCACGAAACGCCCGCACACCATTTCTGCTCACGGCCACACGCGCAACGACGAGTACTACTGGATGCGGCTCACCGAGGATCAACGCAACGCCAGCCCTCTGGACGCACACACTCGGGAAGTGGTCGAGCACTTGAATGCCGAGAACGCATACACCGAAGCCGTGCTCGGCCCCATCAAGCAGCTGCGCGAAAACCTCTTTGCAGAGATGAAGGCCCGGATCAAGGAGACCGACCTGAGCGTGCCCTATCGCGAGAACGGCTTCTGGTACCAGCAGCGGTTCGATGAAGGCAAGGAGTACGCCGTGCATGTGCGGGCCCGGGCTGCGAGCGCCGCAATGCCTGCAGACAGCGATCCGGGATGGACCGAGATGCTCAATGAGAACTCGCTCGCCGAAGGGCACAGCTATTTCGACCTCGGGGACTTCGAAGTCAGCCCCAACAATGGCATCGTGGCGTACAGCGTGGACTTTGTGAGCCGCAGGCAGTATGAGATCCGCTTCCGCGATCTCGTGACAGGCAAGGACCTGCCGGACATCATCATCAACACTGGCGGCGGATGCGCATGGGCCGATGATCGCACCGTCTTCTACCCGCGCAAGGACAGCACGCTCCGCAGCTATCGCATATACCGCCATGTGCTCGGCACCGACCCCGCGCAGGATGCTTTAGTGTTCGAGGAGACCGACGCCGCGTACAGCTGCGATGTGTACCGGTCGCGCAGCGAACGATTCGTGATGATCGCCTGCGAGAGCACATTGAGCACCGAACACCGCTTCCTGCCCGTGGAGCAGCCCATGGGCGCATTCAAAGTGTTCCTGCCGCGCGAGGAAGAGCACGAGCACAGTGTCATGCACGTGCCGCCAGCCGATGGAAATCCCGGCAAGTGGTACATCATGACCAACTGGAATGCGCAGAACTTCCGCCTGATGGAGTGCGCCGAAGGAAAGACCGCTGACAAGCGCGCGTGGAAGGAGGTGATCGCGCACCGCGATGATGTGCTCCTGGAGGACGTGGACACTTTTCGCGACCACTTGGTGATCACCGAGCGGCGCGATGGGCTCACGCATATACGAGTGCGGAAGCTGAGCACCGGCAAAGAGCACCAGATACAATTCAACGACCCGGCCTACGTGGCATACAGCGGCACCAACCCTGAGTGGGATACCGACAGGATGCGCTACGGGTACACCTCGCTCACTACGCCGGGAAGCGTTTATGAGCATGACCTGAACAGCACGACGGACATCCTGCTGAAGCAACAGGAAGTGGTGGGCGCCTTCAAGCGGGAGGATTATTCGAGCGAACGCATCTGGGCCCCCGCCCGCGACGGTGCTCGAGTGCCGGTGAGCATCGTGTACCGGAAGGGCACCAAACTGGATGGAAGCGCACCTCTCCTGCTCTACGGCTATGGCAGCTACGGCAACAGCATCGACCCCACGTTCAGCAGCGCACGACTAAGCTTGCTCGACCGCGGCTTCGTCTACGCCATTGCGCACATACGCGGCGGGGAAGAGCTGGGCCGCGGATGGTACGAGGACGGGAAGATGGAGCACAAGATGAACACCTTCACGGACTTCATCGATTGCGCTGACCACTTGGAGAAGATGAAGTACGCCGACCCGGGACGCATCTTCTGCCTCGGCGGAAGCGCTGGTGGCCTGCTCGTGGGCGCAGTGATCAATATGCGCCCCGATCGTTGGAAGGCGGCTTGCGCCGAAGTGCCCTTCGTGGATGTGGTGACCACCATGCTCGATGAAAGCATTCCGCTCACCACCGGCGAGTTCGATGAATGGGGAGACCCGAAGGAGAAGGAGGCATACGACCGCATGCTGGCCTATTCACCCTACGACAATGTGAAGGATGCGGAATACCCGGCATTGCTCGTGACAACAGGATTGCACGATAGCCAGGTGCAGTATTGGGAACCCGCCAAATGGGTCCAGCGCCTGCGCGAGCATCAGAAGGCCGATGCGCCCATCCTGCTGTTCACCAACATGGAAGCGGGGCACGGAGGCGCTTCGGGGCGGTTCGAGATGCTGAAAGAGGTGGCGTTGATCTACGCGTTCTTCCTGGAGCAGGCGGGGATGGTGAGGAATTAGCTCGCCAGGCTTTCCACCGCAACGATCTCCTCGGGCTGCATGGGGATCACATGCACGGGCGTGCCGCTGCGCTGCAATTGCTCATAGTCGCGAACACTGGCGAAGAACAAGCGCTTGCTGCCGGCTCCGCCGACGCTTTCGCTGGTCTCCACCTCCCACACAACACCGAAGATCTCCTTGCCCCCGCGGAGCTTGAAGCGGCAGTGCTGGTGCGCGTATTGTCGGATGCGGGCGAAATCCATGGCGATGATGGCAGCGGAAAAGTAGATCGATGCGGTGCGCGTCGGCGCTTCCACTTTTCAACACAACGCGCCGCGCTGTGGATAAACGAAAGCGCAAGCGATGGGATTGCTTGAGCGTCAAGGATTCTCCTTCGCGCCCTTGCGCAAGGAGAAGATGATCGCTTCCAATTCGCGCACGTAAGGCCGCTTGTCGAACTGCGGCGCGTACACGAATCCTTCCACGGTGATGATGCGATCGTCTTTCGCGTCGAGCGTTGAGAGGCTCACGAAAGGCCCGCCCATTTTCGCGCCTTCCATGCCGAAGAGGCCGCGCATGAGATAGGCGTAGCGGCCGCCGAGCTCCGTGGCGCGCCCGCGGGGCATCAGATCGATGCCTTCGAAATCCTTCTGCACGACCATGTATGATCCCGGGTCCGGCCCGGGAACCCTGCTCCGGGTCACGGTATCGCGCAGCGCCACGAGCGACGGCACGCTCCAGATGGTATCACTGGTGTACGGATGCCGGTGAATGAGCAAGCCTTCGATCACGTTATGCTCCATGCCGGATCCGGCCATTACGCGGTCGCGCTGCAGCCAGGCGAAATCATCTTCCAGCGTCATCACACGATAGCCGCCAGGGATATCAAGCGTAACGCCCAAGCGTTGCTGCACGGCGCTCACGACCCGCTCGTCGACTTCGCGCTTCACCTGCGCACCTGTGCGCTCACGATGATGCGCCTCGAAGATCGTGATGATCCCCTCGCCGCGCTCTCGCAGAAGTGCGATCCACGAGACAGGGTCCGGTGCTTCCACGCGCACGATAAGCTGGCCCAGCGCATGCACTTCTTTCAAGGAGCGCACCTCGGACCTGTTCGCGTCAAGGTCGGCGAACAGCACGGTATGGTGCAATTGCAGCAGCGAAGCGAAATCTTCCGGCTTGCATTGTGCCACACGGAACATGGCTTCATGCTGAGGCAGCCCGGCGAGCGGTTGTTGCAGAAGCGCGCGCACTGCCGCGCCCGGCTCGCTCTCCCAATGGCCCTTGGGCATCACTACCAGCACCTCATCCTGCCCGCCGGCACTGCCGGGGAGGCGGTCTCGATCGCCCTTGCAGCCAACGAGAACGACGATGAGGAAGAGGAATGGAAGGAATCGCGCCATCATCCGTTCGGCACACGCACCGTGAGGCGGCTGCCGGGCTTGAGTCCTTCGCGTTCCACAGCGGCATTCAGGCGGCGAAGGTCCTCGACGCTCACCCCTTGATACCGTTGCGCGATGCTCCAGAGCGTATCTCCCGGCTGCACTACGTGGTACAGCGCCCCGTTGTCCGAACGGGGCTCAGCCGTTGCTGTGCGCTCGGATGCTGGCGCATTCGTGCGCTTCACAACCAATTTCTGGCCCGGGTGAATCATGTCGTTGCGCATGCCATTGAGCCGTTTCAATTCGCTCACTGAGGTGCCGTACTTGTGAGCGATACTGCCAAGGGATTCGCCAGAGCGTACGGTGTGCTTTTGTTCCGCGACCTCCGTGGCGATGGGTGTTGCGGCTTGCGCAGGGGTTGCTGCTGCGCCTGCGGCCTGATAGCTGTAGCGCATGGTTTCTTCATTGCTCACGAACACCCCGGCAGCATCCTTGGGCAGGTAGATGCTCACGGGCTGGTCCACATCGGGCACGATTCCCAGCTTGAAGGTGGGGTTCAGTTCGCGCAGCTCTTGCACGGTGCCGCCGGTGAGCACCGCTACTGCGGCAAGGTCCAGCGGATAGCACACTTGCACCGTATCCACCTCGTAGGCACAGTATGCGGGCGCAATGGGGTAGAGGTTATAGTCGGCGTGGTGGCTGAAGATGTAGTTCACCGCGATGAACGCAGGCACATAGCCACGGGTCTCTCGCGGCAGGTGGTCGTAGATCTTCCAATAATCCTTCACCCCGCCGCTGCGCCGAATGGCCTTGTTCACATTGCCGGGCCCGCAGTTGTATGCGGCCAGGGCCAGCTCCCAATTGCCGTACAGGTGGTGCAGGTACTTGAGGTAGCGGCACGCGGCATCGGTGCTTTTGTACACGTCGTGGCGCTCATCCACATAGCTGTCAGCCTTCAGGCCATAGAGCTTGCCTGTGGGTAGCATGAATTGCCATAAGCCGACGGCGCCAGCACGCGAGCGCGCGGCTGGGTTGAGCGCACTTTCCACCACGGCCAGGTATTTCATCTCCAACGGGATGCCGTAGCGGTCCAGGTGCTCCTCGAAGAGCGGGAAGTAGAGTTCGGCCAGGCCCAGCATGCGACTGGTCATTTCGCGCTTGCGCACCGCGTACAGGTCGATGTAGGCCTGGACCGGCTTGTTGTAGATGAGGTTGAAGGGCGTGCGTTCGTCGAGCACGGCCAGCCGATGCTGCACATCGCGCTCGCTCCACGCGGGCACTTGCTCCGCCGCGAAGCCATGCACGTTGTGGGCGGCGGTGTCGGTGGTGAAGGCCGAGCGTTGGATCCAAGGCAGTGCGGCCAGGTCATCCAGGCGCGCCATTACGGGGTCGTCGGGGCTCAGGCGAACCACCATGCTTTCGGTCTGGGCCAGCAGATCGGTGGCGCAAGTAGCCAGGAGGGAGAGGAGCAGTACGCTACGCATGAGTGCCGAAGGTACCCGTAATACGCAGGAAGATGGCCCGTGGTATACGGCCTCGTCGTTCACAGCGCGATGTGGAACCCGCTAGAACAGATGCTTCGCCGCAGCCAGCAAGCGCGCCTCATCGAAGGGCTTGGCCATGAGCTGCATGCCGAAGGGCAGCTTGTTGCTGTGCGTGCCCGTGGGCAGGCTGATCGCAGGCGTGCCCGCGAGGTTCGCCTGCACCGTGAAGATGTCCTGTAGGTACATCGCCACCGGATCCGGTGATGGCGCCGTGCGCGAAAGCCGTGGTGGGGCAGGTTGGCCCGACCACGATATCGTACTTCTCGAATGCCTCCAACGTCTTGTTGCGAATGATGCGGCGCACGCGTTGTGCCTGGCCGTAGTAAGCATCATAGTACCCGGCGCTGAGCACGAAGGTGCCCAACAGGATGCGGCGCTTCACTTCTGGACCGAAGCCCTCGGTGCGGCTCATGCGGTAGGTTTCTTCCACGCCCTTCGCGGCCTTGCTGCGGTGTCCGAAGTGGATGCCGTCGAACCGTGCGAGGTTGCTGCTTGCTTCCGCTGTGGCGAGGATGTAGTAGGTGGGGACTTGGTGATCGAGGAATGGAACATCGATAGGCTGCACCACGTGACCATCACGCTTCAAACGATCGATCTGCGCCTGCACGTGCCCTACCACTTCCGGATCCATGCCGGCGCGCTCCAGGCCTTCGCGGAAATAGCCGATACGCAACTTGCCGGGATGCGCGAGGGTGACGGGCTCCACTGGCTTGCGGCTCGTGGTGCTGTCCATGGGATCGTGACCGGCCACGGCCGTGTAGATCGCGGCGATGTCATCCACGCAGTGCGCGAAAGGACCGATCTGGTCGAAGCTGCTGGCGAAGGCGATGAGGCCATGCCTGCTCACGCGGCCATACGTGGGCTTGAAGCCGATGGTGCCCGTGAATGATGCCGGCTGGCGGATGGAGCCGCCGGTATCGGAACCCAGCGCTGCGTGAACGATGCCGGCCGCCACGCTTGCTGCGGCGCCACCACTGCTTCCGCCGGGCACCATGCGCTTGTCCACCGGATTCAGCACGTTGCCGTAGGCGCTGTTCTCGTTGCTGCTGCCCATGGCGAACTCGTCGCAGTTCGTACGGCCGATGATCACGGCATCGGCGGCGAGCAAGCGCTCCACCACGGTTGCGCTGTACAGCGAAGTGAAGCCTTCGAGGATGCGCGAACCGGCACCGACCCGATGGCCCTTGTAGCAGATGTTGTCCTTGATGCTGACGAGAAGGCCGGACAAGGGCCCCGCATCGCCGATGGCCCGCTTGGCATCAACGCGTGCGGCCTGTTCCAGTGCGCTCACCCGGAATACTTCAAGGAACGCATTGAGGTCTTTGTTCGCTTCGGCCGCTGCGATAGCCGCTTCGGCGGCGGCCACAACGCTACCGCCATGCGCGAGCGACTGCCGTGCTTCGCTCAAGGTCGTCTGGCTGGTGCTCACGATGGGATCAACGTGCGCCGAGGCAGGGCCGATCCGGCCGTTGCTCTTGCGGCGAGTATTACTTGCCCTCCTCCTTCTTCTCTTCGGGGGTGCCGTCCTTGGCGTTCTTGAACTCCTTCATGCCCTGGCCCAAGCCCTTCATGAGCTCGGGGATCTTCTTGCCGCCGAACAGCAGGAGCAGGACCACCACAACGAGGACGATCTGCCAGGGACCGACTACACCGAGCAGGATGGACAACGGAAGGATGCTCATGGGGTAGGGCTTTGTTCCGGCGGCTAAGGTAGGGCGGGAGAGGCCGACGCTTGGCGCCTACTGTATATCCACCCGGCCGGATCCACGTTCACGAGACCATCGGCCGTGATCTTCCACACTTCGATGTGCGCCACCGAGCCCTCTTCGCCCGCAAGCACGGTTCCTAAGGTCTGCTTGGTCTCCAGCTTCTGGCCCTTGCTCACGCTCACCGAGGCCAGATTGCTGTATACCGTTCGGTATGCGCCGTGGCTTACGATCACCGCTTTGCCCGCCCCGGGGAGCACGATAACACTGCTCACCTCGCCACGGAACAACGCGCGCACGTTCGCGCCCTTCTCCGTGGTGATGTCGATGCCGTTATTATCGATGACAATGCCCGCCAGCACGGGGTGCGCCTGCTTGCCGAAACGCCCCGTGATCACTCCCTTTTCCACCGGCCACGGCAGTTTCCCCTTGTTCTTCTCGAAGTCGGCGTTCAGCTCCCGGGCCTCAGGAGTAAGGGTCAGCTCCATCTTGCCGGGCTTGGCGGGATCGGCGCCGGCGCGCGGCTTAGGCTTCAGTTCGGCCTCGATGGCGCGGCGGATGGCCTTGTCCAGATCATGGCGTTGATTCTCCTGTTTGCGCTGTGTTTCTCGCAGTCGGCCCTCTTCTCGCTTGAGGGTGTTCAGTGCGCTTTGCTGGCCACTGCGGTCGCCGTCGAGCTTTCGCTTCTCGTTCATCTGCTCGCCCAATAAGCGGTTCTTCTCATCCCGCTGCTCTTTCAACGCGACCACGCGCGCATCGATGGTGGCTTGGGTCTCGACGATGAGCGATACCTGGCGTTTGCGCCGCTCGGCGATCTGGCCCAGGTAGCGACTGCGCTGGTACGCTTGCTGGAAGCTGTTGGAAGCGAACAGGTAGCTGAGCCGGTCATAGGTGCTGCGGTTCTTATAGGCGAACTGCACCATGCGCGCATAGTCGGCGCGTAGGCCCTCGAGGTCGCTGCGCAAGGATGCGATGAGGCCCTCGTCCTCGGCGATGCGCTCATCTACGCGGCGGAGCTCTCCGTCCATGGTGCGGATGAGCGCTGCCCGCGCTTGGATCTGGCTCTCGAGCAGGTGCAGTTGTTCCTGAGTGACGCGCTGTTCCTTGCGGGCCTGGTCGATGAGCGCGGTGGTGGTGCGGATCTGCTTGTCCAACGCCTCGCGCTTCTTCTCCAAGTCCTTGCGCGACTGGCCGCTCGATGGTGCCGCGAAGAGCAGCAACGCCAGGAAGACCATGAAGCGGATCAAGGGGCTAAGGCATCGGCTCATAGCTCTCAGGGATCTTGAAATTCATCTGCAAGGGGCCTTCGATGTCGATGCGCGAGAGGTCCAAGGTGCCGATGGCAATGCGTGCGGAGTCGGTGAGGGTGATGCTGATCCGCGAGGGCAGGTATCCGACTTCTGCACCCCCGCGTTCTTCATAACGCACCTCGGCCGTCTGGTCGTGTACAAGGTCTGCGATCTGCACGCGCGACACCCTGAAGCCATCGGGCTCCACCCAATACCGGAACACCACGGCCTCCCGTTCCTCGGCGCGGCGCAGCGTGCGCTCCAGGCGCCGTTCGCCCATGTCACGGTCGCGCGCCAGCGTATCGCCGGGGCTGATGTCCTGGGCCGCGCGGACGAATCGGCGACGCTCCTTGCTGGTGAGGACATACTGGCCGTCCTCGCGATCGCTGCGGTACTTCTCGCCGGGGTCCAGGCCGATGGCCTTGCCGAGCAACGCTTCCTGCAAGAGCGACAAGCTGGGTTGCAGGCCGAACCTGCGCTTGGCGGCGGCGGTGTCGCCGAGGAAGTACTGGTCGTGCAGCTTGTCCAGCATCTTCAAGCTGTCCGGTGTCAGCAGTATGCGCGCGACCTCGATCCCTAGTGCGGGCACCACGCTGATCCAGGCGGCGCTATCACGTACGCTTCGCACCTGCGCCTTGAAGCTCTTGTGTTCCTCGCCGACGGTGATGTCGACGCCCGCTTTCGCGGAGTAGTAATGCGGATGAAGCGTGTCGGCCGCAAGCATCCGTTCCAGGATCCGATCTCCCGAACGGGCTGGCAGTTCGCGATCGATGAGGACGAGGGGCCTGCCGCTCTTGCACGCGACGGATGCGAGCACCACGAGTGTCAGTGCTGCGTTCGATGGGTTCATTCCACGCGACGGCCTTCGTTGATCTTGCGATCGATGGTCTCGCTCGTGCCTCCGCGCGCCTTCGCCTTCTTCCATTGCTCCAGCGCGTCGGCAGTCTTGCCCAATTCGAAGAGGATATCACCGTAGTGCTCCAGCAGTTCGCCATTGGGCTCGGGCGATCCCGCAATGGCCTTCTCCATCCATACGCGCGCATCGGCGTATTTCTTCGATCGGAAGAGCACCCAGGCATAGGTGTCCTGGTAGCTCGGCTGGCCCGGCGCCAACTCGTTGGACCGCTTGCTCATGCGCTCGGCCTTGTCAAGGTTCTCTCCGCGCAAGCTCAGGTAATAGGCGTAGTTGTTCAGTGTGTTGGGGTCATCGGGCACCAGTGCAAGCGAGCGGTCATAGGCTTGGTCGCTCTTCGCGTACTCCTTTGCGTCGTTGTAGCTCTCGCCCAGGCTGCTCCAGAATTGCGCGGTGAGCGCGGGGTTGTCCACCACGAGGTCGCGACCGGTGATCAAGGCTTCTTCCGCCTCGGCGAAGCGTCCTGTTTGCGAGAGGCCGATACCCTTGTAGAGATAGGGCTCGGGCGCGGTCGGGAAGAGATCGATGGTGTTGTCGGCGTCCATCGCCAACGTCGCGTGGTCGCCCAGTTGCAGGTCGAGCTGCAGCACTTGCATGTGTATGGGGTAGCGGTCCTTCTCCAGTGCCAACGCCTTTCGGAACTCATCGCGCGCTTCAGCGACCTTGCCATCGCGCAGCAGGAAGTCGCCGTGGATGGTGTGCGGCTTGCCGCTCTCGGGGTGCGCGCGTTCCAGGGTGCCGATGAGGGTGTACGAGCGCTGGATCAAGTCCGCGCGATCGCCCGGCTTCTCTCCCTCG
The DNA here is from genome assembly GCA_016710965.1 of Flavobacteriales bacterium. Lineage (GTDB taxonomy): Bacteria > Bacteroidota > Bacteroidia > Flavobacteriales_F > PHOS-HE28 > PHOS-HE28. The sequence goes on along the minus strand of JADJTW010000015.1, from coordinate 14,554 downwards.
CGCTCGGTCATCTCGAAGAAGCTGATGAGCACCTGCATCTTGCTGTCGATGTCGAGCTCGGGGTCCATGAAGGCTTCGCCCAGCTCGCGGTAGGCATCGTCGGAGCGGCCCGCGCCGTAGTAATGCTCGGCCAGCGCGATGCGCAGCATGCTGTTGCCGGGGTCTAGCGCGAGCGCCTCCTGGTATTTCGCAAGCGCCTTCTCGTCCATGCCCTGTTGATCGTACAGATCGGCGAGCATGCCCACATAGTGCGGATCGCTGGGGTGAGCGGCGATGGCTCGCAGCACCAGCTTCTCCGCATCCTCATAGAGACTGTGCTCCATCAGTACGCCGAACTCATGCCCGATGAGCTCCTCGCCAAGCCCGAATCGCTTCTCTGTTTCGGCGTAAGTCTTCAGGGCGTCGCTCACCTTGCCGCCGTAGGCTTGGGCCGCGGCCATGTCCAGGTATACTTCGTAGCGATCGGGCCACTGCTGCACGATGCCGCGATACACGCCCACGGCATTGTCCATCTGGTTGTTCTGCCGGTAGAGGTCGGCCAGGAGGAATCGGTACCAGATGTTCTCACCATCCGTCGCCACGGCTTGTTTCGCCAGGCCAACAGCTTGCTCGAAGCGCTGCGATTGGTGGTAGAGCTTGGCCAGCTCGAACATGGACGCCGCGTTCTGCGGATCGGCCTTGAGGCACTGGTGATAAAGCAGGATGGCCTTGGGGATATTCCCGCCCAGGCGAGCCTGAGTGGCTTCCATGAATAGCCGCATCACCTCCGCGCGCTTGTCCGGCGCGGCGGCCATGGCTCGGCCGCCCTCGTGGTCCATGGGAGGGGTGTCCGCGGCGTGCTTCGCACCGCCGCAAGCGGCGAGCAGGAAGGGCAGGATCAGAAGGGTGGCGCGCATGTTCACAAGTGCTCAGCCTACGGTGCTGTCGTCGCCGATGCTCAGTTCGAAGGGATGGCCGCGAACGATGGCACGCTCGCCCACCATGCTGTTGCGTACCACAGCTCCGAGCACTTCGCTTTTCGCCCCGATGATCGAATCGCTTATCACGCTGCTCACCACCCGTACACCATCGCCTAGGGAAACGTTCGGTCCGACTACACAATTGATCAGCTCCACGTTGCTGCCGACGTAGCAGGGCTGCACCACCTGGCTGTTGGTGCTCTGCAGGCTCGCGCCCGACAGGGAGGCATCGCCCTTCAGGTAGCCGAGCACTTTCGTGTTCGTGTCCACCATCGCGTTCTTGTTGCCGCAATCCATCCACACGTCCACACTACCGGCCTTGAAGCGAGCGCCCTTCTGCTTCATGTTCTCCATGGCGTTGGTGAGCTGGTACTCGCCCTTGTCCTTCACGTCGTTGTCGATGAGCCACTGCATTTCCTTGCGCAGATGCTCGCCGTCGCCGAAGTAGTAGATGCCGATGATGGCGAGGTCGCTCACGAACTGCTGCGGCTTCTCCACGAACTCGGTGATGACGCCATCGTCATCGAGCTTCACCACGCCGAAGGCCCGCGGATCCTCCACCTTGTTCACCCAGATCACGCCGTCGCAATCCTTGTCGAGCTTCAGTTGGGCGCGGAAGAGCGTGTCGGCGAAGGCCACGATGATGCGGCCGCTAAGCGCCTTCTCCGCGCAGAGGATGGCGTGCGCGGTGCCCAGGGCCACCTCCTGGTAGTGGATCGTTCCTTTCGCACCAATGCTCTTGGCGATGGCGACCAGTTCATTCTCCACCTTCACCCCGAAGCTGGGGTGGACGACGTAGGCCACCTCTTCCACGGGCTCGCCGGCCACGGCGGCCAGGTCCTCTACGAGGCGTTGTACGATGGGCTTGCCCGCGATGGGCAGCAAGGGCTTGGCGGTGGTGTGGGTGTGCGGTCGCATCCGCTTGCCCATTCCCGCCATGGGGACGATGATCTTCATCTCAGTTCTTTTTCACCACAGAGGCACGGAGACACAGAGAAATCCCATGGACTTTTCTGCTCTGTGCCCTCTGTGCCTCCGTGGGGAATGGATCGGGCACGAAGGTCTTCAATTTGTTCCAGTGTGCCCGAAGCCTCCAGCACCGCGTTCTGACGTGTTCAAGTCAGCAACTTCCACGAAGCCGACCCGGACGTAGCGCGCCACCACCAATTGGGCAACGCGCTCCCCGTCCTTCACCTCAAAAGGTTCCTGGCCCTGGTTGATAAGCAACACTCCGACCTCGCCTCGGTAATCGGCGTCGATGGTGCCCGGCGCATTGAGGACCGTGACTCCATGCTTGAAAGCCAACCCGCTGCGGGGACGCACTTGGGCCTCGGTGCCTTCGGGAAGTTCCAAGAAGAGACCGGTCGGTATCAATGCGCGCTGGCCGGGAGCAAGGACGATCGGCGCGTCGAGGTTGGCGCGGAGGTCCATGCCTGCGCTATGCTCGGTGGCGTAGGAGGGAAGGGGGTGCTTGCCTTTATTCACGATGCGGACGGACACCGCTCGGATCGGAGCTGAAACCTCATTCATGGGGTCAAACTTCGACATCAGGTGCGTAAGGCCCGCACACACCAACGAATGAGATAAAAGACGAAAGCACCGGCGAGCAGTGCTATGACCAGAGTGAAGACTTCGTACTAGATCTCGTATGCACCACGCTTCAAGAGGGAGACAAAGCCGATTGCGAGGCCGCGAACAGCGAACAGAGAGAGCGGCAATGCAGCGATCAGTCCAAGTACAGCAACGACTTTCTTCATGAGCGCGCGTGGCTCGAAGCCGTTTTGATGACGGCTCCCTCGGTCTTCCACATAAGCCCGACAAACACCAATAGTCCAAGGGCGCGGACAGCATAGCTCAATACCCCGGCGATCGGAAGCTGTTCGATCCCCCACCAGATGAAGACCGCCCCAGCCATGTAAATCAGCACTCGCCCCACGTTGTACGGCACCGGCCAGTGCTTCTGCCCCCAGACGTAGCTGATCGCGGCCATGACGGCATAGCAGATGAGCGTGGCCCACGCGCTGCCCATGTAGCCGAGCCAGGGCACCAGCGCCAGGTTGCCAAAGAGCGTGAGCGCAGCGCCAACAAGCGCAATGGTCCCAGCCACGCGCGTGCGATCGGTGACCTTGTACCATACGCTCTGGTTGTAGTAAATGCCGAGGAAGACGTTCGCCAGCATGATGATGGGCACGATGCGCAGCCCCTCCCAATACGCGGGGTTCGGGATGAACCATTTGAAGACATCGAGGAAGAGCATCACCACCAGGAAGGCGCTCATGCAGAACGCCACGAAGAGGTTGTTGATGCGCGCAAAAGTTTCCTTGCCCTTGGGATCGTGCGCGCGGCTGAAGAAGAAGGGCTCCGCCGCGAAACGGAAGGCCTGGATGAAGAGCGTGATGAGCACCGCCAATTTGTAGCATGCGCCGAAGACACCGAGCTGCGCATCGGCGGTCTCGGCGGGGAGCAAGTACTTCAACAGCACACGACTGCCCATCTCGTTCACCATGCCAGCGAGACCGGCTAGCACCAGCGGCGCGGCGAAGACAAGCATCGGCCTCACCAAGGCGGGATCACGCAGCGAGATCGATGGCCACTGAGGAAGCAGTAGAAGTGCCTTCACGATGCTTGCGACGAGATAAGCGAGGAAGACGTAGCCCACGCCGAACGTTGGATCGTACACCGCATCGATCAGCGCGTTGCTTTCGCCCGCATTGTACTTGGGCATGCAGTAGGCGAGGAAGAAGAGGCTGAGGACGATGTTCACGCCCACGTTCATCGCGTTGATGAACACGAAGCGCCATGCGCGGTTCTCCTGCCGCAAGCGCGCCATGGGGATGGCGGTGATGGCATCGAGGCCAAGGGTGATGCCGAGCATCAGCACGGAACTCGCGAACGCGCCGTAGCCCATTCCGTTGGCAATGGGTGTTGCGAAGAGCGCGACCATGGCCGTGAACACAAGCGAGATGAAGGCGACGATGTGGAAGGCCGTGCCGTACGCGCGAGGCTGATCGATATCCTTCCTCGTGGCGTAGCGGAAGAAGGTCGTCTCCATGCCGAAGCTGAGGACGATGTTGAGGAAAGCGGCCCAGCCGAGGAAGTAGGTGATCACGCCGTAGTCATCGGGCGCGAAGACCGCTTTGCTCGTGTACAGTGGCGTGAGCAGGAAATTGAGGAAGCGCGCAACGATGCTGCTCAGCCCGTAGATGGCTGTTTGACCGGCGAGTTTGCGGAGGGCGCTCAAAGCAAATCATCCACAGATGGCGCAGATGACACAGATAGAACGCCCAGAAAGGCGTTCGCTCGGTAATCCATCTGCGTCATCTGTGGCATCTGTGGATTACTCCCCGCGGAACTCTGCCTTCCGCTTTTCCATGAACGCGCTCGTGCCCTCCTTGAAGTCCGCCGTGCCGAAGCACTTGCCGAACTCCTCGATCTCGCGTTGCATGCCGTTCACGCCCGGCTCGTAGCCGGCGTTCACCGCGCGGATGGCGGCGGCGAGGGCGGTGGGGGAGTTCTTCATGATGCGTGTGGCAAGCTCGACTGCGGTGGAGAGCAATTGGTCCTGCGGTACAACGCGGTTCACCAGTCCCCATTGCAGTGCATCGTTCGCGTCGATCATTCCGGCGGATAGGATCATCTCCATCGCCTTGCCCTTGGCAACGAGGCGCGCCAAACGTTGCGTACCGCCGTAGCCGGGGATCACACCAAGTGAGACTTCCGGCAAGCCCATCCTGGCGTTGTCGCTCGCTAGGCGAACGTGGCAGCTCATCGCCAGTTCCAAGCCACCGCCTAGCGCAAAGCCGTTCACGGCTGCGATCACCGGCTTGCTCATGGTTTCCACATGATCGAAGAGTTTCTTCTGGCCATCGGCGCTCAGCGCTTTGCCTTCAGGAACACTGAAGTGGGCGAACTCCTTGATGTCCGCACCCGCAACGAAAGCCTTCATTCCACTACCGGTTATAATGAGAACGCGGATGCTCTTGTCGGCATCGGTTTCCGTAAGCGCTTGGTCCAGTTCGGCGATGGTCGCACGGTTGAGCGCGTTGAGCTGATCGGGCCGGTTGATGGTGATGGTACGGATACCGTCGGCATCGGTCACCAAAAGGTTCGTGTAGGACATCGGTCAAATGTATCGGCGGTTGAGCGGCTCGCAGAGACGGGTGTGGGAGGAGTTTTTCACGCAGAAGCGCAGAGAACGCAGGATCGCCCACGAGGATTTCCGCGCGCCGTCTGTGTCTGCATGCGCCTTGGTTCCTCCTGTTCAGTTCTCCGCGATCAATGGCAGCGTGACGAAGAAAGATGTTCCCTCGCCGGGAGTCGTCTCGAAGCGCACGGTACCACCCGCCTGCTCCACCATGCGTTTCACCATGGCCAGGCCCAGGCCCATGCCGCTGCTCTTGGTGGTGAAGCTGGGCGCGAATATCCGCTCACGCGACTCTTCCAGAATGCCCGTGCCATTGTCGCGCACCTCCACGACTGCGTACGATGCATCGCTGCGAGCAAGGACCTCGATCCTGCCCTCGCGGCCCTCAGGTATCGCCTGCACCGCGTTCTTCAGCAGGTTGTTGATGGTGCGCAGCATGTGCTCGCGATCGGCGCGAACACGCAAGGGCCCGCTCTCGCGATGGGCGATGGTGATGCCCGGCGTCGCGTGGAAGACATCGACCGCCGCCCGTACCACCTCGCTCAGGTCAAGATCAGCAGGCGAGGCGCTCGGCATCTGTGCGAATTGCGAGAATGCGGTAGCTACGCCATTGAGCGCGTCGATCTGCTGCACCATGCTGGTACTGAATCGCTCCAGCTTCGCTTTCGCATCGGGTGCGGCGGGATCCCACGACCGTTGGAACAGCTGTATGCCGAGCTTCATGGGCGTGAGCGGGTTCTTGATCTCGTGGGCCACCTGCCGCGCCATCTCCCTCCAGGCGCTCTCACGTTCGCTACGCGCAAGCCGCTCTGCGCTCTCTCGCAGTTCTTCCACCTTGCGGTTGTACACGGCAACGAGCTCGCCCACCTCATCCCTGCCACGGTAGCGAATGGGTTCGTTGGCGCCGCGCAAGGCCACGCCGGCGAGCGCGCGCTTGAGCACATCCAGGGGCCGGGTCGTCCAGTTGCTGATGAACACCGCAAGTAGCACGCTGAGCGCGAAGAGCAACACGAAGAGATTGACGACTGCTACGAGGAGTTCGGCGCGCTCTTCTTCCTGCTGCAACTGGTCGGCGAAGCGCGGCAGTGCGATATGAGCAAGTGTCTCGCCACGGCTGTCCAGCAAAGGCGCATATGCCGTACTGAAGGCTGCGGATCCGATGCGCTCATCATGCACGAAGGCTTGCGCGCCTTCGATGGCAAGGCGTGCGAATGCCACCGGGTCCATGCGCTGGCCCAAGAGGCCGCTGGTGAACATCTGCGGGCGCGATGAAGCGAGTAATCGGCCATCCGGCGCGTACACGGTGATGTCCGTGAAGAAGGTGGTTCCGAGCTGCTCGCATATGTGCTCCAGATAGGTGGCATGCACGTCGTTGGCGATGTGCTCGTCGCCAATCCGGCGCTGCAGCTCGCTCTGCACGGAACGGGCCTTCTCAAGGCTGGCCGTCTCGGCGCGTTGCTCGAACTGCCGCGTGAGGAGGTGTTGCGATCCAATACCGAAGAACACCAATCCAAGTATGGCGAACAGGACGAGGGCGGCCCGCACTTTCGACCCGATGCCCAAGGATGGCAGCTTGCGGTTTGCCACGAAATGCCCGGCGGTAGCAAGGAGCGCCAGCAATCCGAACAAGGTGAAGAGATAGCTGAAGGTGGTGGCACGATCGATGATGTCGTGCTGTGGAAGGCCAAGCACCATCACCGTGCGGTCACCGACGGCTTTCGCAAGGAACTCGAACCCGCCAGCCGTGTACCAACGCTCGCCAGATGGCTCCAGCGGGCTGCGCCAATGCTGGGGCTGGAAGGCGTGCGCGCTGCGTTCCACGAGCAGGCCATCCACGTAGCGGGCACGAGCATACCGCTGGGCTTTGCGTGCTATGGCATCATCACCGGCAAGCAGCAACTCGGGGAAGCCGATCCCATGCGCGAGCGATCGCGGCTGTGCCTCCACGATGAGCTGCGTCGGCGGACTGCTATCCGTGGGCATGATGGCGATCCGCGCATGGTAGAAAAGCTCAGCCCCGGAGACCTCATCGATGAAGAGGCCTGGCATTTCGCTTACGCCGCTGGGGATTGCGGAGGTATCGCTGCGGAAGCTCCTGGGCGCGTCGAGGCTGGTTGCGCAACGCAGGTCGCCAGCGGGGCCGAAGCCATAGAGCCGTACATCGTAGCGGTCCCAGTACCCGCTGAAGTACGGGGCGCGAATGAGCGAATCGACCGTGCTCGGCGGGCACGCACGTGAGCCGGTGAGCAACGCGTACACCACGGCATCATGACGCAATGCCGGGGCCTTTTCCTGGAACAGGCGCTCCACCACAGGGTCCTCGCGCACAGCCAACTTCTCGGCGAGCACCACGCGTTCGCGCTGCTCACGATTGCGCATGTACTTGGTAAGGATGTGCGCGCTGGTGCCTGCGAGAAGGCCCACGAGGAAGGCGGCATGCAGGAAACCGAGTGGCTTCCGGCGACGCGACCATAGAAGGACCATGCCGGGCACCGGCCACAGGAAGAGCAGCGTGTCCACCACACCGGCGCGGTGATGGATGAGAATGGAGCCCGTCAGCACGATCAGGACCGGCGCAGCCCAGCGCCATGAACGATGGGGCTTTTCCAGGAGAGCAAGCGCTGCGGAGGCGAACAGGCCCCAAGTGCCGAAGAGCACGGCCATCGCCAGCAGCGCAAGGGCGCCGAAGACACCTATGCCCTGCACGTGGTACAGGTCCAATTCGATGCTGCTGTCGTCCACCAGCCCGATACAGATGTTCGTGATCCAAGCGCCGAAGCCCAGCACGAAGGCGATGGAAGCGGACCACGCCAGGGAAGAGGCGGAGGGCCGCCATCGGGCCGTTGCACCATGCAGGAAAGCGGCCATGACCAGCAGCAACACCGCGTTGATGAGAAGATCTCCCAATGATGGGAAAATGGCCGAGGCGCCGTAGATGGCCGGGTCGAACAAGGGCCAGCGGTCCAGCGGCGCGATGGTTTCTCCCGAAAGCGTGAGCCATCGCAGCAGCACGGCGGCTGCGATGAATGCCGCCGCGCCCAGTACTGCATGGCCTCGCCTGACAAGGCCCATGCAAGCGGCCCAGATGGAGGCCATGACCAGAATGACCGCCAACGCAAGGAGCACCGCTCGCCACATGAGCCACGGACCCATCTCGATCGCGCCTTCGCTCCAGGCCAATCGCACGAGCGCCCTGCCTTCAGCATCATGGATGACATGATCGGCATGGCCATCGGATTCGCCAAGCAAACCATCAGGAGCGCCCAAGGAGGAATGGAAGCGCGGACGTAGATACCGATTGCGCACGGCTGGCACCGACCAGATCTCGCGAACGCCATGCACAACGAGCGCACCAACACCCACGCTGCAATGGAGCAGTACGTGCTCGGACAAGCGCGCCTGGCTTCCGATCAATGCGCGGGTTCGGTCAGTGGTGAAGAGCGCGTTGCCCGACCACGCGATGAGACTGTCCTTCGAGAAGGCAACGATGGAAAGGCCGCGCTCGCGGTGCGTCTCTGAAAGGGCCTCGGCATGCTCTCGCATCCATTCCCGGCCACCCAACGAGGCCAGTTCCCGCGCGTTCTCGCCCGTGAAGGCCTCCAATTCGGCCTGCGCCTCCAGTATGCGTCCTTGTAGCCTTGCGGACTCGGTATCGAGCAATGCTTCGGCAGCAGGCTCGGCGACCAGTATCGCGCCAGCCCCGCACAAAGCGGCGGACAGAAAGAGGAGGAAGGATCGGGACATCGGCGCGCCTGCGGCAAGAGCAGCGCCAAAGTACGGGGTGCCCAAGGGCACCGCAGAACCCTATCAGGCCGCCCTCGTAGAAGCGCCCGGCCCACCACTCATGGGCTGACCTTACCGAATGAAACAGGCACTGCTCTTGGTGCTTGGACTGGTCCTGACCGGGCTGCTCCATGCACAGACGGGGACCGAGTTCTGGATGGCTCCTCCGGACATCACGTATTACCACAATACGCCAGGTGATGAGCCCATCTACCTGAACGTTACCACGGGGAACGCGGCGGCCACGGTCACCATCTCCCAACCGGCCAACGCAGCGTTCAATGGCGGCTCGCCCATCGTGTTGAACGTGCCGGCCAATGCGGCCGTGCGATACAACATGACGGCCTTGAAGGCCCAGTTGGAGACCCGCCCGACCAACTCCGTGCGGAACACCGGCTTGCGGATCGTGTCCACGGCTGACATCACCTGCTACTACGAGCCCAGCAACTCCAACAACCCGGACATCATGGCGCTCAAGGGCGCCAATGGCCTGGGCACCGAGTTCTACATCCCGCTGCACAAGCACACGCCTTTCGCCAACCACAGCTTCTCGCCGAACAATGCCGACCTCGCGTTCGCATCGTTCGACATCGTGGCCACAGAGAATGCCACTACGGTGATGATCTACTCCCCGGTGGCTGTGGATGGCCACGTGGCACTCGTGCCATTCACGGTCACCCTGAACATGGGCCAGACCTATTCCTGCGCGAATACGACACCGGCTACGCACACCGATCCTTTGACGCACCCCTCGGGTGCGGTCGTGCTTTCGAACAAACCTGTCGCGATCTCCATCAAGGACGACTCGAACCATAACCCCTCGGGCGGTTGCTATGACCTGATGCTCGACCAGATCGTGCCGGTGAACATCCTGGGCACGGACTACGTGGCCGTGAAGGGCGCACTGAACGCGACCGGCGATGAGTCGCTCTTCGTGATGGCGGTGCAGAACAACACGCAGGTCTTCATCGATGGCAATGCCACGCCGGTGGCCACCCTTTTCGCAGGCCAGTACTATCGGCACGATATGGACTACCTCACCGGCCCGGTGAACTCCACCCATGTGCGGGGGAGCAAGCCGCTGTATGCGATCCACGTCACCGGCTTCGGTTGCGAGCAGGGCATGGCGATCCTTCCTCCGTTGAACTGCGCAGGCAGCACACAGCTCAGCTTCACCCGCTCCACCAGTGAGGCCTTCTACCTGAACCTCCTGGTCCGCAACGGATCCCAGAACAATTTCGTGGTCACGCCTGCAACGGCCGCCATCCCGGGCTCCGCGTTCCAAGCGGTGCCGGGTACGGGTGGCGAGTGGATGGCAGCACGCATCCAGTACACCACCGCCCAAGTCCCGGTTAACCAGGCCTTCATCGTAAGCAACACCTCGGACGTGTTCTCTCTGGCGATCATCAACGGCGGAGCCACTTCTGGTTGCCGCTACGGCTTCTTTTCCGAATTCTCCGGACGTATCGATGTGAATGCCGGACCGGACCAAACGCTCTGCGCGAACGAGCTGGTGTCCCTCTCCGGCACGGTCTCCGGTGGAAGCACCACGGGCATCTGGACCACGAACGGCAGCGGAACCTTCGCCCCGGACGCAACCGCCTTGAATGCCACTTACGCCCCGAGCGTCGGGGACCTCGCATTGGGGAGCGTCACCCTCACCTTGACCTCCACGGGAAACTGTACGCCGGAGAGCGATCAGATGGTGGTGACCTTCTCGCCGTTACCGATCCCCAACGCAGGGCCGGATCAGTCGGTGTGCCGCAACAACACCACCGTGCAACTTGCAGGTAGCGTATTGAACGCGGTGGGCGGTGTATGGACCGGTGGCGGTGGGGCCTTCCTGCCCAGCAACAGCAACCTGAACGCTAGTTACACGCCGACCGCTGCGGACCTGCTCGCAGGCCAGGTGTGGATCAAACTGACCTCGACAGGCAATGGCGTGTGCCAAGCCGTCGCCGACAGCATGCTTGTGACTTTCACGCCGGCGCCCACCGTGAATGCGGGCGCTGCACAATCGCGCTGCGCGAACAACGCTTTGACGCAGCTGAATGGCTCGTTCACCGTGGCCACGGGCGGAATCTGGAGCGGCGGCTTGGGAACCTTCGACCCCAGCACCACCAACATGTCGGCACAGTACACGCCAACGGCTGCGGAGATTGCCAGCGGTAGCGTGACCCTCACGCTCACCACCACGGGCAATGGCAATTGCAATGCGGTGAGCAGCAACGTCACCATCAGCTTCACACCAGCTCCGGTGGTGAATGCGGGTGCGCCGGTCTCGGTGTGCGCTAACAACGCGCAAGTGGCATTGAACGGCAGCGTGACCAACGCGGCAGGCGGCGCCTGGAGCGGTGGTGCGGGCACCTTCACGCCGAACAACACCACCCTCAACGCCACCTACACGCCTTCCGCTGCCGAGATCGCCGCAGGGACATTGACCCTTACGCTCACCAGCACGGGCAACGGTAATTGCCTCCCGGTTTCGAGCGACCGCGTGATCATCTTCACCCCTGCGCCCACGGTGAATGCGGGTCCCACTGGAACGGTGTGCGCCAACAACAGCGCTATCACCCTGGCGGGCTCGTTCACCGGCGCGACGGGTGCCGTGTGGAGCGGTGGCACGGGCACATACAGTCCGAACAACACCACCCTGAACGCGGTGTACACGCCGAGCCTTGCGGAACGTAATGCGGGCACGGTGACGCTCACGCTGACGACCGTGGGCAACGGCACCTGCAACGCCGAGAGCGCGCAAGTGACCTACACCATCACCCCGGCGCCCACCGTGAATGCCGGCATCGACCGCGTGGTTTGCGCGAACAACGCCGCCGTGACCTTGAACGGCAGCTTCACCGTGGCCACGGGCGGCGTGTGGAGCGGCGGCGCGGGCACCTTCGACCCGAGCACCACGAACATGAACGCGATCTACACGCCCACGGCGGCGGAGATCGCGAACGGCAATGTCACGCTCACGCTCACCACCACGGGCAACGCCGGATGCACGGCCGTGAGCGATGACATGGTGATCAGCTTCACGCCAGCACCGGTGGTGAATGCGGGCGCGCCCGTCTCGGTGTGCGCGAACAATGCGCAGGTCTCCTTGAACGGTAGCGTGACCAGTGCGACCGGTGGCGCATGGAGCGGTGGCTTGGGCACCTTCTCGCCGGACAACACCACGCTGAACGCGACCTACACGCCCACGGCCAGCGAGATCGCCGCAGGCACGCTGACACTGACGCTCACCAGCACCGGCAACGGCACATGCAGCCCGGTGAGCAGCAACCGCGTGATCACCTTCACGCCAGCGCCTGTGGTGAATGCCGGTCCGAACGGAACGGTGTGCGCGAACAACAGCGTGATCACGCTCGCGGGTTCCGTGACCGGCGCGACCGGCGGCACCTGGAGCGGTGGCGCAGGCACCTATTCGCCGAACAACACCACGCTCAATGCCACCTACACGCCCACCGCTGCGGAACGCGCTGCGGGAAGCGTGACGCTCATCCTCACCAGCACCGGCAACGGAACCTGCAACGCGGTGAGCAGCAACGTCACGTATGCCATCACCCCAGCGCCTACAGCGAACGCGGGAGCCGCACAGACCCTCTGTGCCAACAACCCGGTGGCCACATTGAACGGCAGCTACACGGTGGCGACCGGCGGTGTGTGGAGCGGCGGCAACGGCAGCTTCAGCCCGAGCACCACCAACATGAACGCGACCTACACGCCCACGGCGGCAGAGATCGCGAACGGCAACGTGACGCTCACGCTCACCACCACCGGCAACGGAACGTGCAACGCCGTAAGCAGCAACGTCACGCTGAACTTCACCGCAGCACCGGTGGTGAACGCTGGTGCCCCGGCTTCCTTCTGTGCGAACAACGCGGCCATCGCCTTGAACGGTAGCGTGACCGGTGCAACAGGCGGTGTGTGGAGCGGCGGCTTGGGCAGCTTCAACCCGAATAACACAGCGCTGAACGCGACCTACACGCCAACCGCTGCCGAGATCGCCGCAGGCACCTTGACCTTGACGCTGACGAGCACCGGCAACGGTAATTGCAACGCGGTCTCAGCGAGCCGGGTCATCACGTTCACCGCTGCGCCAACCGTAAGCGCCGGTCCGAACGGAACGGTGTGCGCGAACAACGCGGATATCACGCTGAACGGCAGCGTGACCGTGGCGACCGGCGGCATCTGGAGCGGCGGCACGGGGACATACTCGCCGAACAACAGCACGCTCAACGCCACCTATGCTCCGAGCGCTGCGGAACGCGCCGCAGGCACGCTAACGCTCACGCTCACCACCGTGGGCAACGGCAACTGCTCGCCGGTGAGCGCGAACGTGACCTACACGATCACGCCAGCCCCGACGGTGAACGCGGGGGCCGACCAGACCCGTTGCGGCAACAACGCTAACACGACACTGAACGGCAGCTACACCGTCGCCACCGGTGCGATCTGGAGCGGCGGTGCGGGCACCTTCTCGCCTGGAGCCACCAGCGTGAACGCCGTGTACACGCCCACCGCTGCGGAGATCGCCAGCGGCAGCGTGGCGTTGACGCTCACCACCACCGGTAATGGCACCTGCGTGCCGGTGTCGGACCAGATGACGATCAGCTTCACGCCAGCGCCGACGGCCAACGCCGGTGCTCCGCTCACGCTCTGCGCCAACAATGCCAGCGTGGCCTTGAACGGCAGTGTTACGCTCGCCACCGGCGGCGTGTGGAGCGGTGGCCTGGGCACCTTCAGCCCGAACAACACCACGCTGAACGCGACCTACACGCCGACCGTTGCGGAACTCGCCAACGGCACGCTCACGCTCACGCTTACCACCACGGGCAACGGCACCTGCAACCCTGCAATGAGCGACCGCGTGATCACCTTCACGCCAGCTCCTGTCGTGAGCGCAGGCACCGGTGGAACGGTGTGCGCGAACAACAGCGCGATCACCTTGAACGGTTCTGTCACAGGTGCAACGGGCGGCACCTGGAGCGGCGGCGCGGGCACCTACAACCCGAACAACACCACGTTGAATGCGGTGTACACACCCAGCGCAGCTGAACGCGCTGCGGGTACCGTGACCTTGACGCTCACTTCCACCGGCAATGGCCTGTGCAACCCGGTGAGCAGCAATGTGACATGGGCGATCAGCCAGGCACCGACGGCGAACGCGGGTCCGGCGCAAACGCTCTGCTCCAACAACCCGGTGGCGACCCTGAGCGGGGGCTTCACCGTGGCCACGGGCGCGGCTTGGAGCGGCGGCGCGGGCAGCTTCTTCCCGAGCAACACCAACATGAACGCGACCTACACGCCCACGGCGGCGGAGATTGCGAACGGCAGCGTGACGCTGACCCTCACGACCACCGGCAACGGCTTGTGCAATGCGGTGAGCAGCAACGTCACCTTGAGCTTCACGACATCGCCCACAGCGAACGCCGGCGCGAACGTGTCGCTCTGCGTGAACAATCCCACGGTGGCCTTGAATGGTGCAGTGACCGTGGCCACTGGCGGCATCTGGAGCGGCGGTGCGGGCAGCTTCACACCGAACAACACCACCCTAAACGCCACCTACACGCCCACGCCTGCGGAACTCGCAGCGGGCACCTTGACGCTTACGCTCACCACCACCGGCAACGGTACGTGCAACGCCGTATCGAGCAGCCGCACG